>JAKLKO010000009.1 GCA_023150615.1 Phycisphaerae bacterium | reverse complement strand
CGCGAGGCCGCGCATCGCGGCACCATCGCGGGGGGCAAGTACCCGCACCTGTGCTTCCTTGTAGACATGCTGCTGGAGCTTGAGCCGGAGAGCCGCTTCATCCAGATCGACCGACCGCTGGACGAATCGATCCGCTCCCTGACCGACCGCTCCGCCAAGGCCCGCGGCTGGCTCCGCGCTACGCCCGAGCAGTGCGAGCGTCTCCAGCGCGCCCTCCACGCCGCCAAACGCGCCGGCTTGGCGAAGATCGAATCCCTCGCCGCCGCGGCGCATTCCTCAGGCGCGCCGGCCGCTGCGCTGCTGACAATCCACTACCATGACCTCCTGGCCAACCCCGCTCCGCACGTCGACGGTATCATCGCCTTCCTCGGCCTCGCAATTCGTCCCGAGCAGCGCCAGGCGGCGATTGGTCTCGTGGAGCCGCAGCGCAAGCGATTCTGACAAGACCAACTCGATGCTGTTGTGAAGCTTCAATGTCTGTGATGTTGGCTGGTTCGTTCCGATGACTTGGCCGGAGCGACGGCGATAAGCACGGCCGGCAATTCTGTCTCATCGAGTCGGCTCAGGATGCAATGGCACGTAGTGGGATCCGTCACATGCACCAGGCGCCATTCGCCAACTTCGACTGCGTGACCGTGATGGTCGCCGATAACGCACGGGTAGTCTTGGTGAGTGCCGAACTGCTCGGGGTGAACGGTCGGGTGAAAAATGGCCGCCAGGAACTCACCCGATCTCTCGTAGCGCACGGCCACGCCAGGGCTGGAACCGAAGCGGAGCCCGTACACATTCATCCGTTGAAAGCCGCCCGGCAGCATAGCCGGAATCTCGAAGTCCAACGTGCGGGCGAAGGAGCGTGCCTGTTCCGGCGGCATCTCAACACCTCCATAAAGCGTCAAGAACCGGGAGAAAGCCTTCTGCGGGTCGAGGGGCAAGGCGTCGAGGATCACGCCAAAGTCAATTGTTGACGCTTGGGCGGCGTTTTCGTTCATGCGTGTAAACGTCATCACGCCTCCAAAGCCCACGGCGATCGCGAGGATCGCTGCAATGCTCCACGGCCGATACCAGTGGTGACGGGGAACGGCCAGGCTGGGACTCGTCGGTGTCTTTAACAATCGCTGTTCAATCGACGACCAAAGCGTAGGGGGCACGTCGGGCGTAGATTCCTGAGCGATCGTGGCGCCAAGCTCGCGGATTGCGGCGACGTCTCCCCGGCATCTCCCGCACTCTGCAAGATGCGACCGAATGCGCTCCGCCTCTATCGGCGACAACTCGTCGTCGACATAAGGCCCAAGCCTCTCTCGCATGTCCCAGCAATTCGTCATCTTCGACCGTCCCCCGAGGCCCAACGGTCCCGCTTGGGCTCCCGAGCTTCCGGGTTCGCGTTCGTCCCGCCCATCAGCCTGACTCCTGTCCCTCCAATCCTTAGATGCGCGGACGGCTCGTCGCCTTCCCGATCGACGTCGTCGCATCGAAGCATGGTCCGCAGCCGCTGGCGTGCCCGGTTCAAACGAGAACCGACCGTCCCTTCGGCGCAGTCGAGGACTTGTGCGATGGCCTGGTAATCCAGCCCTTGGTCGTATCGCAGAAGAAGTACTGTTCGGTCTTCATCGTCGAGGGCTGCAAGAGCTGTCCTCACGTCCAAGCAATCGGCCGGCTCCGGGGGATTGACTGATTGGCCAGGAGCACCGATCCTGTCCTCATGCAGATGGCCCTTTTCAACGCGTTTACGTCGAAGGAAGGCCAGTGCCTCGTTCACGGCGATGCGGTAGACCCAGGTTGAGAGCAAGCAATTCCGGCGAAACCCGCCGATGCCGGAAAAGACTCGGACATAGACGTTCTGTGTCAGATCGAACGCGTCGTCCGCATTGCGGACCATGCGGAAGACAAGGCGGTAAACGCGATGCACGGTGCAATCATGAACCTCCCGCCAGGCATCGCGGTCGCCCGCTTGACAGGCCGAGATCAGTCTTTGCTCGTCCACCACCATCGCATTGCCATCTCGAGTCGGGCCGCGCCGTCGAACCGCCCGCTCCCCAGCATACTTGATTCCGCAGGCGGATGGTAGGGCAGCGCGCAAGGGCAGGAGCGACGGCGTTGGAAACCTTCGGCAGCTTCGCGATGCGCCCGCCGTCATGGTGATCATCATGGTGATGTTCAATCTCGCTCGACACACACAAGCGTTACGTCGTCGCTGAAGGCTTGCGACCCCTGAAACGCTCGGGCCGCATCAATCATGCCGTTCACCTGTTCACCCGCAGGGCAGCGCCTGGTCTCCGCCGCCAGCTTTATCAGGCGCTCGCGGCCAAAGGGAACGCCTCGGGGATCAAAAATCTCATGGAGTCCGTCTGTGTAAAGGATCAGCCTATCTCCGGTCCGTATCGGAACCGTGCCAGATCTGTAGTCGGCGCCGAGCGAAACGCCGAGCGGCAGGCCAGAGGTTTCCAAAAGGTCCACTGCACCGTCTGGGTGTAGAAGGATTGCCGGCTCGTGTCCCGCCTTGGCGTACTGGATTCGATCCTGGCGTGGCTCGAAGCGCGCAACAAAACAGGTGGCGAAGTCACACCCATCCGAAACAGCATGAAGCTGTCGATTCGTCTTCGAGAGCACTTCATGCGGTTCGGTGGTGCCGTTCATTTCGTAGCGCAATACCGTGCGAAGAAGGGCCGTGTAGAGGGCGGCTGGCACACCATGTCCCGCAACGTCGATCACAAAGAGCATGACCGACCCGTCGGCGAATTCCACGAGATCGAACAAGTCGCCGGCGACGCTGGTCGTGGGTACAAAGGCCGAGAACACACTCAGGCCCTGGAATCTCGTCTCGCGTGACGGGAGAAGACGCTGCTGGATCATTCGGGCGCGCTCCATCTCGGCCCGTCGCTCGCGCTCAACCATGCCGAGCGAGCTGGCCATAGCGTTAATGCCGCCCGCAAGGAACCGGACCTCCGCGCTGCCCATCGCCGGAGCCCTGGCCTGGAAGCGTCCTTGACCGACCTGATCCACGACGTGAACCAGTTGCCTCAAGGGCCGACGGACCCAAAACCAAAGGCCGACGCCGGTCACAAGAAAAATCAGAAGTGCGAGCACGCCGACTCCGGCGAGTCGGGCGATGGCGCGCGATTGAATCAATCGAAGCATGGGCTCCAGGGACTGGGCGACCACGATAGGACGGCCCTGATCAGTCTTGGCGGAGGCGACAAGATACACCGCGCCTTGATGGATCAATTCGGTCGCCGGTGCCGCTGTGCGGACGGCAGCAATCATCTGGGCTTCCAGCTTTGGATTTCCGCGGGCATGCGCTCGTAAGAAGACGGAACCGTCGGGGTCGAGTGCAAGGATGTGATGGCCCGGCGACGCGACAGCACTCATCTGCCGGCAAAAATCGTCCAGGAACCGTTGGTATTCGTCCCGCCGATCGAGCCGCCTTCGAGCGACGGCGAGCACGTTCGCCTCTTCCTTGAGTTTTTCAAGCTGCTGGGAAAGGAGGCTCGCCCGCTCCCTCGTGAAGTCGATCGCCTCGGCAGCTCCGAACACAACGACGACGGTCGCGTTGATCAGCAGTGCCATTCGGAACGCGAGCGTGTTCCACCATCGCGGGACCCGCGCCGGGGGTTCCGCCGGGCTGCTGAGGTCGTCTCCGTCGGGCATTGCTTCCCTTTAGCCTTTGGGGCAGGGCGGCGAACGGCCCCGTGCCTAGAAAACAGCCCCGAGGTTTGATGCGCGGGTGACGCAGTTCCTTCCCGAATGCTGCGATGCGCGGTCGACAGGACGGGAACGGCTTGAGGCTGCGTGGCGAAGCACACCCGAAACTACTGGCCTGATAGAAGGTTGGGATGCCCGTCGCCGAGCCGTCCTTGATCGTGCATCTGCCTTGTTTCGGGCTGCAGGCACCAGTCCCCCCCCGGCGACCGATCGAGTGGCCAGACCGCAACCGGGAAGGAAATGGCGGCCTCGCGCATCCAATGGTTAAGAAAACCCCGCGACGTGGCGCAGCGGCGGGCTGAACCGAGCCGAGGCAGATTGATCGTTGCGGGGCCCAAGAGGCGCATCCATGATCACCATTCTCCTGATCCATCACTGCCGGCGGATTCGCCGCCATCTTCGCCTGGTTCTGTTGGAGCGATACGAAGTGGTCGCAGCGCACAGCGCGACGGCTGCGCAACGGTTGCTGCGCAAGAGGAAGCCTGACGTGGTGCTCGTAGGTCTGGACGGACACGACGGAACCCCCAGCGATTCAATAGCGCGCTGGCGACTTTGGCATAGCCAGACACCCATGGTCGCGTTGTCGAAGTCTGACGCTTCGCACGGTGCAACGGCCGCCCGACGCCACGGTGCGAAGGATGTGGTGCGGTGGCCCGGTCCGGTGATGCGCCTGTTGCATGCCATCGCTCGCGCCATGGCCTCGGCGAATGCTGATAGGAAAGGTGCTGGGGCGAGTAAGCCACCTTACGGTCGAGCGACGTGTGAAACGACGGTGATGCAGCGAGAAACGTGATCGTTGAAGGGGTCGGTTGGGCAAGGGCGTAACGCGGGAGCCAGGCCTGCGTCAGGAAGACAATGAAAGATCAAGGCATCAGAGTTTCGTGGCGAATCGTCATGTCATTGGCCCTCGTCTCAGCAACGGGTTGCATGTGCATCGGGGCTGGCAATCTCATCGATCGGATGTCACCGTCGCGCCAATCGCACCAGGGGATGTGCGGCATGAATGACGGAAGGCCAACGACGCAGCCGGACGACGAGCACGCGAAAGGACACCACGCAAAGAAGCAAGAGCGGAACGACGCAGGAGGCCTCAAGGAGACCGAGCGATGAACCGAACCGACCCAATCACCTTGTGTAGCCTGCAGAACGACAAGCCTCGACGGATGATTGACAGTCGATGCGGAGCCGATCGAGCATGGCTCATCGTAGTGTGCGCGCTGGCCTTGCCTCTCTTCGGCTGCACCGCGACGAAGTCATCCCGCGGTTGGATGTCCCGACCGGAAGTCGGAAAGCCCTTCGCCGATTTCATCTATATCGACGATCAGGGGATCCAGCGATCGCTCGGGAACCAGCTCGCCGATTTCACCGTGTTGGCGTTCACGCGGTGCGACCGCGACACGCACGCTCCTGTGAGTGGGACCCTCCGCGAGATCGTTGCCGAGAACCGTAGCACACCCCTGGTGAAAGTCGTCGGTGTCGATGTTCATTGGTTTGAAGGTCGCTGTGACCATACCCAGTGTCATCTCGTAGCCGACGAGCGAGACCTTCTGAGCATCTGCGACGCGACCGGCGCGGTCCGACGCCTTTACGGACTGGCGGATGCAGATCGCGTGTTCGTCATAGGACCGGATCACCGGGTGGCATTCGCCGCCTCCTACAACGACCTGAACGACCTCCGCAAGCACCTGCGTGACAGTGCCGCCCAGATCTCCGAGCGGCGAGCCAGGGAGCTTTCACAGGAGTACCAATCAATCGGCTACTGATATTGAGCAGACGGTCACCTTGGAGACGGATCCCTCATGACGCGCCGGCATAGAAGCGTGAGCAGGGAATCTGCGAAACGGAGGAACACGATGACAAGCTCGAACAGATCCGTTCCCACGCGCCCCATCGAATTCACATGTGAGGCAGCTTCGGCGCAGAGCGTTCTGCTCGTCGGAGACTTCAATCAATGGAGCATCATCGCACATCCGATGAAGCGCAGCGACGACGGCAGGTGGATCGCGACGGTGCCGCTCACGCCAGGACGGTACGAGTACAAGTTTGTGGTCGACGGCCAGTGGTGTTGCGAGCCCGGCGAGCGGGACGCGTGTTGCGGAGGGCCGGACCGTGTTCCGAACTCCTTTGGCACGATGAACCGGGTGATCGAGGTCCAGTGAATTTGATTGTGCCTCACTCAGCCCGTGATCGCCTGATCGCGTCGACGCCCCGCCAGAGCGTTCCGCCGCCCAGGCGCGCGTCTGAGAAGAAGGGAATCGGCGGCTTTCTATTCCGCTGCGGCGACGCTGTGTTTCTTGCGGCTGTTGGAGCGGAATCCGGCGCGGTGATGCAATGGCTCCACGAACTGGAATGGAACTTTTGGGTGGCCTCTGTCATCGGTATGGCGGTCGCCATGGGAGTTCAGATGCTCCTGGCTTTCGGTTTGTCGCCACTGCTCGGTTCCATCGAAACGATGGCTCCCTCGATGGTGGTGGCGATGGCCGTCCCCGTGCTGTTGGACGGCGGCGAAATGGCCGGCTGGATGATTCGCCGCTCGGACGCGGCGCTGCTCGGTGCGACGTTTGCGCTTCTCTATTTCCTGTACTTGCAGTGGTATGGGGCCGCCTTTCAGCGTCGGTTGGCGCTCATCTGGTCGATGGGAGCAAAGCCGCAATGACAAACATTTGGTCGTTCAGAGCCAGACTCTATGACGTTTGCGAAGGGTCTCAACTCCGCAGGGGGGCCGCAAAGGCTCGCTTGTTTTCCCAAATGCAGGGGCAAGTCCTCTTTGTGGCGGTTGGAACTGGTGTGGATATCACCCGGTTCCCAAGCGGCCGCCGCATTCTAGGCATCGACATCAACCCTGATATGCTCCGCCGAGCAGAAAGAAGGCGCCGAACGTATCCAGGCGAGTTGGCCTTCGTTCGTGCCGATGTCGAGCGCCTGGCTTTCCATGACGCGAGCTTCGACACCGTTGTCAGTTCATGCACCATGTGTTCGGTGCCACGGCCCGTTGAGGCGTTGCGAGAGCTGTACCGAGTACTTCGTCCCGGCGGTCGCCTGCTCCTGTTTGAGCACGTTCGAAGCCGGAGCTGGTCCTTGGGTCTGGCGCTTGATGTCATGACCTTGTGGACCCGACTTCTGGGAACTTCGATGAACCGCGACACCGTCGCCAACGTGTTAACAGCCGGCTTCAGGATTGTTGCGATCGAAAGCGTTTACCTCGACATCATTCTCTCGATCCATGCCGTCAAACCGAACAATCGGGAGGGCTAGACGTGAGGCGTTCTTCTTCAATTCGACGGCGACCATCGTGCTTCGGGCTGGTGCTTTTAGCCTTCGTCGTCGTTGTCGGCGCGTGTAATTCGACATATCGAAGGCCGATTCACAACATGACCGAGCCCCCCGAAGGCGTGACGATCTCCTGCCAACGGTGTTATGACCATGCAGTTCGCGTCGTAACCGGGCCGCCCAGGCACCGCCGATACAAGACCGTCGAGCGCCACGCTTGTCCCGATTGTGCCAGTGAGGCAGTCATCTACGAAGGACCAGGGGGCGAAGTGATGATCCGATGCAGCGGATGCGCCCCTGAAGGCGTTCCATGTACGAAGTGCTTACCGCCAAAGCCTCCCGGGAGCTAAGAAATGGACGCGCTGTATGACTTCAGGCAACGGCTGGAAAGGGCCCTGCGTCAATCCGACGAGCAACGGTCACAGCACGATGCCCACATGCGCCAGCGTATGAAAGAGATCGCCCGACGCTCAGACCAATTCAACAAGGCCGCGGCCGTGCTTCTCGCGACGGTCATTCGTCCACGAATGGAGCTCCTCGCCGGCAAGTTCGAAGGCGCCAGGATTCTCGACACACCCGGGGGCGGAGGCCACCGGTGCGTATGCACTTTCGAACGGAATACGCGTTTCCCGGCCTCGACTTCGCTTGAGTTCGCAGTAATTCCCAACGACCGAATCGATGAGATCATCATTTCCTACCATCTGGAGCTTCTCCCGGTATTCATCGAATTCAAGGGCCATGATCAACTCGCTTTGCCGCTTGGTGGAATTGACGAGACGGCTGCCGGGCAATGGGTGGAGGACCGAATCGCCGACTTCGTCGAGGCCTACCTGCGGTTGGAAACGGCAAAAGCATACCAGGACGAAAACATGGAGACCGACCCGGTTTGCGGGATGCCGGTCAATCGAAACTGGGCGGCGGCAACTGCCGAGTACGGCGGCAAGAGGTATTACTTTTGCATTGACGAATGTCAGCGGCGATTCGAAGTGGAGCCGAGTCGCTGGGTCCGGGAAACAGAGTGACGATATCGGAGTCCTCGCTCGCATGAAACGGAGGCAATCCCTATGAGTTGGATAGATACTGTTCCGGAGTCAGAAGCGACCGGCGTGCTTGCGAACATCTACAACGAGAGCCGAGCCAAGTTCGGGCGCGTGATCAATCTCGTGAAGATTCAAAGTCTACGACCCGAGACGATGGCTCTTGGGCGCGAGTTCTATCGACATTTAATGGACGCGCCCGGCGGCTTGTCGCGCCTCCAGCGCGTATTGCTCGCAACCGTCGTCTCCAAGGCCAATGGGTGTCTCTACTGAATGGAAAGTCATGAAGGCGATCTCCGGTCGGAGATCAAGGACGAGGCGATGGTACGGGCAATCCAGAACGATTACCGGCAAGTCGACCTCGGGTCGGCCACGCGGACCCTGCTCGACTTTGCGGTGAAGCTGACTACCCGGCCAACCGAGATGTGCCGTGGGGACGTGGCGGCGCTGCGTGAGGCAGGCTTCAGTGACACCGACGTTCTCGATGCTGTCCACACCGTCGGATACTTCAATTACGCGAACCGCGTGATGGATGCGCTTGGGGTTCAACCGGAAGCCGAAATGCGTCATCACCCGCGTGAGTAGACGCTCGGCAAATCGGGGCATTCTTCGAGTGCGGGTGCGGCGTTCGCAAGAGACGAATTGACTAGAGGAAACGAAATCGTCTTGGGATCGTGGAAGGCAAAGGGTGACGGCACGGCCCCCGCCGCATATCGCGTTGCGGTCGTCGCATTACTTGGTGTTGTTTGTGCGCCGCGGATCGTCGCTGCCAGTCAACAGAACCCTGTCAATGCATCGTGCCCCGTCATGACTCAGGAGGAGGTCAATCCGGAATTCACGACGATATTCAAAGGCCGGGTCATCGGGTTTTGCTGCGAGAAGTGTCTGGCCAAGTTCGAAGCGAACCCAAGGCGGTACGCCGAGCGGCTGCGTGAGCTTGAATCGAAGTCGCCGCCGATCAGTCCTGATCATCCTCATGGGGAAGCGGCCGCGAATCAGCGCGCCGGCTCGCCGGATAATTTAGTCCACGGTGACCATGTTCACGCCGGCAACACGGGGCACGACGTCACGCGTGGGGAATCTCACGACCATGACCATGATGAGGGGGAGCGTTCTGTCGGCGCCAACGACGTCCACCGTCATGAGCATGGGCATGCGCAGGGTGCGGGATTCATGGCGAATGTGATCGGTTGGTTCGGCAAGTTCCATCCTGCGATGGTCAGTTTCCCGATCGCGATGACCCTGGGCGCAACCTTGGCGGAACTGTTGCTAATCGCAACCGGGCGGTCATCCTTCGTGAACGCCGGTCGGTTCTGCCTGTGGGTGGGCAGCCTCGGGGCCATCTTGGCGGCGGTGCTCGGATGGTTCTTCGGCGGTTTCCATCTGGTAGATGACTCCTGGATTCTGACGACGCATCGATGGTTGGGCACAACGACCGCCGTATGGTCGACGCTGGCGCTGGTCGTCGCCGAGCGCACACTTCGCCACGCGGGCGCCAGTCGCGCGCGCTACCGCGCGATGCTGTACATCGGTGCGGGCTTGGTGGCCACTACAGGGTTTTTCGGTGGATCGCTCATTTATGGTCTGAATCACTATGCATTTTAGAGCGCATCATTTTGTGTGCGTGCGCGCCCCGTAGGAGGTGCCGAGTGAAAGGTAATGTGAGCGAGCGGGATCTTTCGTCGATGGCGGCGCCATTTCACGTTGTCATGCTTGCGGCGATTGCGGCATTCTCTACATCAGGATGCTTGTCGGGAACGCCGCGAGATGATCTCAAGAGCCAGCTCGAAGAATGCCGCCGACAACACCAGTCCGACCTGTCCCGGAGAGAGACTGGGGCACCCGTCGGAAGTGCCGGCGAGGCCCAGCGCTTTGCGAATGAGCAACGGCGCCGCCGGGCGGCGATGCAACGCGCGATGGACACGTTCAGCAAAGGTGTGTGCCTCATCCACGGCGGCTTTACTCTGAAGGAAATGCGCGACGGTCGAAGGGTCCCCGTCGAGGACAAAGACGGAACTCCCTTTGAGATTGAGTACTTCGGCTCCGGGTTCCAGGTCGATGCTCGTGGCCTAATCCTTACCAATCGTCACGTGGCGGAGCCGTGGTGGAACGATGATGCAGTAGCCCCGTTGCTTGCACGCGGATTGACGCCAGAGTTCACCACCCTGACCGCAACTTTTCCCGGTCACGGGCCGGCGGAAGTTGATCCCAGCACGATTCGGACGAGTCGTGACGGCGTCGATCTCGCCGTCTTCGTTGTCAGAGTCGATTCGGTTCCAGTCCTTCCGTTACGGCAGGACCATGTGCGCGAGCTTGCGGGTCAGGGAATCATGCTGCTGGGATATCCGACCGGACTTGGCGCGATTCTAGCGCGAGCCGAGCCTGACGTTGTGGAGGACGCGCTGTCAGCGGCGAAAGATACCGAAGGCCTGATCCGCGAGTTGAGCGCCCGCGACGCCATTCGACCATTGCCCACGCACGGAACGCTGAACGAGGTGACAGACTCCAAACTTGTTTATGACGCCGTCACAACTTCGGGCGGGTCCGGCGGCCCCGTATTCGGCCCCGATGGCTCGGTGATTGGCGTGAACTTTGCCATGCTTCGCGGCTTTCAAGGATCGAACTTTGGCATCCCGATCCGCCTCGCGCGACCCCTGCTCGACAAGGCCGAGGAAATGATTATGAATCAGCCCACGCAAAACGGTGACCCAAAACGCAGCGCCCAGGAGCACCGCTGATCGCTCCTGTGCCGCTGGTAATCGGGCCGATTGTGCGGGCGGGCCCGGAAGTTGACGAGGAGCATCATGTCAGCAGACGGTTACAGAGTTAGCGGGAGGCGGGCGCCCCCGGCCCGACCGGGCTGCCCGGATAACGCAAACGAGCACAAGTCGAAACGGCATCAGTGTGCCTGCCTGTATCGTGCCTGGCATTGGGCAATCTGGCCTCGGCTATTGGCTACCCCCTCGGCAGGGAACCTTGCCGTCGAGGATCAGGAGTCCTGGTCCTGCCTGTGGGGCCGCGTGGGGGCGGAGCTCTTCCGCTGCTTTCTGTCTGGCGACCATAACATACGGCGAGACATGATCTTCCGGGCCGCAGGAGTGGGTGCATTCGAGGTCGCCGCACGGCTTGATAAATGGCGGTTGGCGCTCGAAGGAGCGGCCAAAGGTGAAGACGTCGAGCACGGCCGACAAGCGGGCAGGCCGGGACTGGCGACGAACCCTGGGAAGGGAAGTCCCTGCTCGCGCATCCAACGATGATAACGGGTGCCGCTAGCGCGGCGCTCGCGCGGTATACATTACCGCCAACCAACCTGGAGGTCCATCAAATGTTTCACCATCGTCTCAGAGTCGTTGCTCTGGTGCTGGCGGCGGCGATCGGCGTTCTCGTGACGACGGACGCCTACGCACAGCAACATGAGGGCCACCGGCATTCCGAGCCCCCCAAAAAGGAACCTGCGCCGAAGTCCCAGCTTCCGAAATGCCCGGTGATGGGCGACCCGGTAGACTTCTCCGTCAAAACCATGACCACGAAGGGCCCGATTTACTTCTGCTGCGCGGATTGCATCAAGAAGTTCGAGACCGATCCCACAAAGTATGACAAGCAAGTCGCCGAGCAGCGTAAGATGCTCGCCAACCTGCCGAAGGTGCAGGTGACCTGTCCCGTTTCGGGCAAGGCGGTCGACAAGAAAGCCTTCGTTGAAAAGGACGGCCAGAAGGTTTACTTCTGCTGCAAGGATTGCATCGCCAAGTATGAGAAAGAGCCAGGCAGGTACGTCGCACCGCTGGCGGGCAGCTATACCTATCAAGCGAGATGCCCCGTAACGGGCGCTCCGATCGATCCCACTGCGTTCATCAAGTTGAAAGGCGGGCAAACCGTCTATTTCTGTTGCGATAAGTGTGACGAGAAGTTCCTCAAGGACCCCGGCAAATACGCGCCGAAGCTTGAGTTGCAGGGTATCTACATTGACCCCAAGAAAGTGGAGGTCCTCTCAGGGCCCGGGAACAAGGACACGCACGACGAGGAGGAACATGAACACGAACAACATGGCGGGCATGATCACCACGACCACGATCATTGAGTACGAAGCGGCACTTCGGCGCGCTGTTGAGCATAGAGACCAGCGTAACAATCGGGACGGGCCCACGGTTTCGTCTCTCGCTTGGCAGCGACGAATCAATCGGCACGCTACCGGGATGTGAGCATGGGCGGCCGCCGAAAACGAAGGCGTGTTCGTCCCATTCAACGCAGACGTGTCTGGCCGGCACGCAAGTCGCGACCGTGGCTGCCTCTTGTCGGGTTGGGAGTCGCCTCGGCGGGCCTCGCGAGTGTTCTGATGTGGCGGGGTTTTGGTAGTGATGTACGACCCGATACGATACCCCTCAGCGCGATCGGCGACGTACGATGCCCTGTCGGCGGAATGCCAATCAATCGAGACTTGTTGATCGATACCGATGCCGGCACCGTGTACTTTTGTTGCGAACACTGCATCGAGAAATTCATTGCGAATCCGCAGACGTTTCAAGAAGGGGTAGAGGCCCAAAGACGCGCACTGGCCGCAGATGCAGGTTCGGTTGGCGCAAAGGACTTTGAGGAGTAAGCCTGTATGACGCGATACCTGCTCCCGTTATTGGTTGCCTCGACGATCGGCGCGTGGCAGGGTCGCGATGCGAAACAAACAACTCGCCCTGAGGACAAGCCCCACATCATCGTACATATGAAACACTATACCGACGACATCCACTCGGCGTACATGGCCCTGGAGTTGGCAGAACGATTGCAATCGCTTGGCTCGCAGGTGACCTTGTTGCTGGATTTGGAAGGCGCCCGATTCGCCGATGGCAGTCCGAGCCTTGTCGACATCCGCGGCCCAGGCAAGAGATCATTCGCCGACACCTTCGAGGCCTTCAAAAGAAGTGGTGGGCGAGGCCTGGTGTGTCACCACTGTGCCGAGCACAGCGGCATCGACCAGGCTCGGCTTCGAAAGGGAGTCGATTCCGCGACGATCGACGAAATAGCCAAGGCCGTCATGTCGGCCGAGAAAATCATCGAATACTGAGCGTACGGTTTCGTTGACGCGCACAAACATGGTCGCGTCAGGTTCAAGAAGGTGAATCTCGGCTAGAGGCCATGCATGCAGCTCAAGAGACGAACGAATCGCGTGTCTTTCAGGATCGGCTTCAGCGCCACGAATCACAGCTGGAAACTTGCAGGGGATTGGCGTTCCGAGGCGGTCGCAGCCCTGTGCTGGTTACTCTTGGCATCCATGGGAGGCGCAACGACGGGTTGCACGCTGAATCGACAGGGACATCGCGAGATCGCCGATGTTCTGGCCGAGTATGAGCGAAGGCACTCAGCGACCGTTTCGGAATACGCCGGCGTGCCCCATGCGGTTCCGGCGACGACGAGCGCGCCGGCAGGTCGTACGTTCCAGCCATTGATTGAGGATACGACTCTGGCTGGCTTGATTGCAACGGCCCTGGAGCGAAACCCGGACATCCTGGGCTCCATCGATACCGCTCGGAGCATCGCGAGTCGCATTCCGCAGGCAACGGCGCTGATGGATCCGATGCTGATGACGAAGACGCTGCCTGAGCCAACACGGACCGCCGATGGCGACATGGTCTTTGTGTTGAGTGTCCAACAGGTTTTCCCGATTCCGCAAAAGCTGGACCATCGCGGCCGCGTCGCCCTCGCCGAGACGCGCATGGCAGTCGAGAAGCTGGAGCAGACGCGGTTACGGGTCGTCGCGGACGTGAAGCGCTCGTATTTTGGGCTTTTTGCGATCGACCAGGCCATTGGAATCACGAAGGAGAACCAGACGCTGCTGCGCGATCTGATCGAGGTTGCACGAGGACAAATGATCGCGGGCCGGCGGCAACAGGAAGACGTTCTGCGAGCTCAGGTCGAGTTGTCGAATCTCGAAAGTCAGCTTGTCGAACTCCACCAGCGACGTGTGACGACGGTGGCACTTATCAACTCAATACTGGATCGACCGCCCTCAACCGAAGTGCCGCCGCTTGGCGAATACGACATCCGCAGGCTGGACCCACGCTTGAACGAATTGCTGGCCCAATCCTATCGCCGGAATCCTGAACTTCGAGAGCTTGAGCGTCAGATAGAACGCGACCAACAGAGCCTGGATCTGGCAAAGCTCGAATACTGGCCCGATTTCACCGTCGGCTTCGAATGGATGGCGATGAACCCGCGCACGCCGTTCATACCTCCGGTCAATCCCGATACGGGCATGCGGCCGCCCTATTCCCGAATGAGCGAGGAAGGCACCGATAGCTGGGCGATCATGGCCGGAGTCAATCTTCCGATCTGGTTCGAGCGGATCGAAGGCGGTATCCGCGAAGCTCGCGAGCGGCTTTCCGCCTCGCGCCGGCAATTGCACTCCGCCAAGAACCGGATCACGTACCAGGTTGAGGATGCCTTGGCGCGGATACGTTCGCAGCGCGACATTGCCGGTTTGTTTTCAACGGCGATTATTCCGCAGGCGGAGCAAGCCTATCAGGTATCGCGACAGGGCTACATCACCGGCACATCGGACTTTCAATTCGTGATCGACAACTGGCAGAAGCGGCTCTTTTTTAGGCTGCAATACTACCGCACGCTCGGCGACCTGGAGCGGAGCGTCGCCGACCTGGAGCAGACGGTCGGCGTCACCGTCCTCGAAGCACAGGTCGCTCGGAACGCGCGCCCGAACGGAGGCTGATCCATTGCGGAATATCACCATCATTGGTTTCAGAGGTTGGCTCCGCGTCCTCGGACTGCTGACCATCGTGCTCATGGCGGGCGTCGGCGGCGGATACGTCCTTTCCGGGTCGGGCCGATTGCCAGAGAACGCGGTTCAAGGTCAACCCGCCGAGTCCAATGCCGGAGACGTCTGGTACACCTGCGGCATGCACCCACAGGTGCTTCAGCGTGAGCCCGGCATTTGTCCCATCTGCAACATGACGCTGACGCCCATGAAGCAGGATGCGGCTGCCGACAAAGACGCACCGTCCGGGCCCCAGGAACGAAAAGTACTGTATTGGCGCTCCCCGATGCACCCGGACTTCGTGTCAGACCGCCCCGGCAAGGATTTCATGGGGCACGATCTCGTTCCAGTCTACTCCGACGAAGGCGAGACGGTCGGCGGCCAGGTGATCCGGATTGACCCGGTGACGATTCAGAACATGGGAATCCGGACGGCGCGTGTGCGCCGCGGCCCGCTGGTGAAGACCATCCGAACCGTTGGGCGAATCGACTACGACGAGCAGGGCCTGGTCTTTGTGGACACGAAATTCGCTGGCTGGATCGAGAAGCTCTATGTCAACGAGACAGGGCAGAAGGTCAAGGCCGGCGACCCACTGTTCGACGTGTACTCACCCGACTTGTACTCGGCGCAGGTCGAATACATATCGGCCGTGCGCAAGCTGCCCACGCTGGAACGCAGCACGTTCCCCGAGGCCGCCGAGGATGCTCGCCGCATGGTCGATGCGGCGCGACTGAAGCTCGAGTACTTTGACGTGCCGTCACAGCAAATCGAAAAACTGAGGGAGGCACTTCAGCCCGAAAAGACGCTGCAAATCCATTCCCCCGCAGACGGGATCGTGGCCGAGAAGATGGCCCTGGAAGGCATGCGCGTCATGCCGGGCATGAGGATGTTCACGATTGCCGACCTGTCGCGCGTCTGGGTCTATGTGGACATCTACGAATACGAGCTTCCATGGGTCCACGTCGGCCAAGTCGCGACGATGACGCTGCCCTACATCCCGAGCAAGGTCTTTCGCGGCGAAGTAACGTACATCTATCCTTATCTACAGAAGCAGACGCGCGTCGTCAAGGTCCGGTTGGAGTTCGAGAATCCGACACTCGAGCTCAAGCCGGACATGTATGCAAACGTTGTGCTTGAAGGGTTACTCAAGGAGGACACCGTTCTCGTTCCGCGGGAGGGGTTCATCGATTCCGGCGTTCGCAAGGTCGCCTTTGTCGATCGCGGCGGTGGAAAATACGAGCCTCGTGACATCCAGGTCGGCGTCGAGGGCGAGGGAGGAATAGTCGAGGCGCTGGTGGGCCTGGAAGCCGGCGACGTCATCGTCACGTCAGGGCAGTTCCTGCTCGATTCGGAAAGCAAGCTCAAGGAAGCCGTCGCCAAGATGATGGAGCCATCCAAGGCCGCGCCGAAAAAGCGGGGGATGGAAGGAGTGGTTTCGGCGGGGTCTCATGAAGCGCACGACCAGCATGCACCGGCTTCACAGCCAGTGGAGCCGGGTGCACACGTTCATGCCGCCGCACACGGCGCACCGAGCAGCTCTCAACCCTCGACGATTCCGCCCGAGGCGAAGTACGCCTGCCCGATGGACAAGCACCCCGACCAGAAAGACCCGTCAAAGCAGGGGCCTTATTTCTCCGGTGAGCCGGGCGAGTGTCCCCTCTGCGGAATGAAGTTGGTTCCCATCGACGAGCTAGACTGGGCCAAGGCGCTGATGGCCGCCGCCGGGGGAAACGTGGCCTATACCTGTCCGAAGCATCCACACGTGCTTTCGGAGTCGCCGGGCGCCTGCCCGGTGTGCGGCACCAAGCTCGAGCCATTCAAGGCGCTCTACACGTGCCGCGATCCGAAACATTCGCGGCAGACGAGCGACCGGCCGGCCGATTGTCCCCGGTGCGGCGAACCGATGGCTGTCTTCCGCGGTCCCTGGCTCGGTGACGCGATGGCGAAAATGAACCCCCCAGCTGAATCGCCCTCAACTCAGCCTACGGCTTCCGGCGCGACGGCGATAGCCGATCGGCCTGTTCCCCCAGACGCTCGATTCGTTTGTCCCATGCAGGAGTGTTGGCAGTTTTCGGCATCCGAAAGACGTTGTCCGACGTGCGGGATGAAGCTCAGGCCGATTGAGAAGGTCGACTGGGCGGCAAGACTCGCCAAGCACGCCGAAGGGACTGGCCGTTTCGTATGTCCCATGCATCCGGAGCAGGCTACGAGCGATGAGCCCGGCGTGTGCCCCATTTGCGCAATGCAGCTTGTCCTGAGGGAAAACATCGTCGGATTGGACACCGGCGGCGCATACCTCGAACGGCAGGTCGACTACATCATGGAGCATTATCTGGCCATCCAAGAACGGTTCGCCCGTGACAGCACCGCCGAAGTGGCACGTCACGCACTCGGACTCGTCGATGCGAGCGAAAAGCTACGGGGCCTCCTGCAAAGCGGGGGCCCACAAGTTGACACCAATCTCGTGCGCGCCGTGATGTCTCTACACTCGACGGCGCTCAAGTTCCGTGGCGAAGACCTGACGACCGATCGCTCGCATCTTGCGCAGTTAAGTGACGCGATGCGCCTCATCATCGCGCGTCATCGGCCCGACCGAAAGCGATGGCCGAAGTTGTTCATTTACCACTGCCCGATGAGTAAGGGGGACTGGATACAAGGGGCGGAGAGAAAGGCCAACCCCTATTACGGCTTCAAGATGCTCGACTGCGGCAACTTGGTCGAAACAAAGTAGGGGCGAGCCTCGTCATGATCGCGCGAATCATTGAATACTGCTGCCGCAACCGACTCCTGACGCTCATCCTCACGTCGTTCATCATCGCGGGCGGAATCTGGACGATTTACAACATCCGCCTCGACGCCATCCCGGACCTCTCGGACGTTCAGGTGATCGTCTTCACGGAGTACCCCGGCCAGGCGCCGCAGGTCGTTGAGGATCAGGTCACCTATCCGCTTACCACGGCGATGCTCGCGGTGCCGTACGCCAAAGTGGTGCGCGGTTACTCGATGTTCGGCTATTCGTTCGTCTACATCATCTTCGAGGATGGGACTGATATCTACTGGGCGCGGTCCCGAGTGCTGGAGTACCTGAACTACGTGGCCGGCCGTCTGCCGAAGGGAGTGACGCCACAGCTGGGTCCGGACGCCACGGGCGTCGGCTGGGTGTATGAGTACTCGTTACGCAACGGCTACTACTGTCCCAAGCACCCCAACGGAATGTACCGAGACCCGGAACAACCAGGCCGGTGGTACGCCACACGCGAGGAGGCGCCGGAGGAGACGCGCGACCGGCTTGAGCGAGTCCGAATGTTCGAGCACGGCGGCAAATGCCCTTGGGACGGCGAAACCGACCTGGTCCTGGCGGAGTTCGACCTATCGGAACTGCGCAGCCTTCAGGACTGGTACCTGCGGTACGAACTGACCGCCCTGGAAGGTGTTTCGGAGGTAGCCGCCGTCGGGGGGTTTGTCCGGCAGTACCAGGTGGTCGTCGATCCCGACCGCCTGCTGGCCTACAACATCCCGCTCAATGAAGTGCGCATGGCCATCCAGCGCTCCAACAACGACGTGGGCGGCCGCGTCCTGGAAATGTCGGAGACGGAGTATATGGTCCGGGGCCGCGGCTACATCGCCTCGCTGGCTCCGGAACAGGTCGAGGCGGCGCGTGAGCAGGGTGTTCCCATTGATCGAGCGCGGGCTCAGCAGGGCATCCGTGACCTCCAGCGAGTGGTGATTCGCGCCGCGGAAACGGGTACGCCGGTCTACCTCCGGGATATTGCGGAAGTGCGCCTCGGCCCCGAGATGCGCCGCGGGCTCGCCGAATCGGCGGGCGAGGGAGAGGTCGTTGGCGGCATCGTTGTTATGCGCTTCGGCGAGAACGCCCTGGCGGTCATCCGCAACGTCAAGCACAAGATCGACGAGCTCAAGCAGGGCCTGCCGCCGGGCGTGGACGTGGTTGCCGAATACGACCGCTCCGGACTGATCGAGCGCGCCGTGGCCACGCTCACCGACACGCTCATCAAGGAAATGATCGTCGTCGGGTTGGTGTGCATCCTCTTCCTGCTGCACGCCCGAAGCGAGCTCGTGGCCATCTTCGTGCTGCCGACCGGCGTTCTGTGCGCGCTGATCCTCATGCACTGGCTGGGGATCAACGCCAACATCATGAGTCTGGGCGGGATCGCCATCTCCATCGGCGTCATGGTCGACAGCTCGATCGTCATGGTGGAGAACTCGCACAAACACCTGGACCGCGAGGAGGATCGAATCAAGGAAGAGCTCGCCGCCGGCCGCACCCCCGTCCATCGCCCGCGCGCCGAACTGATCATCGAGGCGGCCAAGGAAGTCGGCCCCACGCTGTTCTTCTCGCTGCTGATCATCACCGTCAGCTTCCTGCCCATTTTCGTGCTCGGCGAGCAAAGCGGACGAATGTTCAAGCCGTTGGCCTACACCAAGACGTTCGCTATGGCCGCGGCGTCGGTCCTGGCCGTCACCATCATTCCGGTGCTCATGCTTTCGCTGATTACGTCGCGCGTGCTGCCCCGCGAGTGGGGTTGGCGGAAGAACCTGTCGATCACGATGGCGGTCATGTTCCTCCCCGCCGCCATGCTGTGGGCCGTCCCGCTCGGCGCTTACGAGCGGCACAAGCAATGGATCATGCTTGCGTGGGTGGTCTTGGCGGGAATGCTGCTCGTTCCGCAGAAGATCTTCCACGAGCGCGTCAACCCCATCAGCAAAGTGCTCCAGGCAACCTACAACCCGTTTTTTGCGTTTGCCATGCAGCATCGCAAGAAGCTGATCCTACTGGCGATGCTCTTTGCATTCAGCGGTCTCTTTCCCCTGGTTGGAACACAGAATGTCCCCGTCGTTGGAAAAGCGCTGGCGGCATGGTCGCCGCGTCTTGACTCGGCCTTTCCGGGGCTGGGCCGCGAGTTCATGCCGCCGCTCGACGAAGGGGACCTGCTCTACATGCCGACGACCGATCCGGCGATCAGCGTGACGAAGGCCCGCGAGCTGCTCCAGCAGACCGATGCGATCATCGCCAGCTTTCCCGAGGTTCACCACGTATTCGGTAAGATCGGGCGCGCCGAGACGGCCACGGACCCGGCACCTCTGAGCATGGTGGAGACCACCATCATGCTGGAGCCCGATCGCAGCAAGTGGCGCAAGCGCCGCTTCGACCGCTGGTTTGGCTTTCTTCCGTCCTGGGTGAAGGATTGGAGCGGCCTGACCACCTTCTGGCCGGAGGAGCGCCCCATTACCATCGAGGAACTGAGCTACGGTTACGGAGAGGGCGTTGAACACTTCCCGGGCCTCAATGAAGCAGTGTCCTTTCCGGGTGTGACCAACGCCTGGACCATGCCGATCAAGACTCGCATCGATATGCTTTCGACGGGCATCAAGACGCCCGTAGGCATCAAGATCATGGGGGACGACCTGTCCGTGCTGAGCGGGCTTGCCGACCAGATCGCGGCCCAGGTACGCACGCTGCCCGGAACGCTCAGCGCGTACCCGGAGAAGACGGTCGGCGGGCTTTATGTCGATTTCGACATCGACCGCGACGAGGTGGCCCGCTACGGCCTCACCATCGCAGACGTTCAGGAAGTGATCCTATCGGCGATGGGCGGAATGAACATCACCTGGACCGTTGAGGGCTTGGAACGGTACCCCGTCAACCTGCGTTACAAGCGAGAGCTGCGGGACAATTTGCCGGCGCTGCGTCGTACGCTCGTCGGCACTCCCGCCGGCGCCCAGGTCCCTGTCGCGCAACTAGCGGAGGTCAACGTGCGGCCGGGCCCTCCGATGATCAAGAGCGAGAACTCGCGAAAAACGGCCTGGATATACGTCGACCTGACTACGACGGACATCGTCGGATGGATCAACCGGGCCAAGGAGCTGATCCGCGAGACGGTGGCGCTGCCCGCCGGCTACAACATCATCTGGTCGGGCCAATTCGAGTACATCGAGGCGACCAACCGCCGACTGGCCGCCGCCGTCCCCGCCGCACTTGGCGCGATCATCTTCCTGCTTTACATCGGCACGCGGTCTTGGTTCCGCACCGTCCTGACGATGGTGACGTTCACCTACACCCTGGCGGGCTCCTTCTGGTTCCTGTACTTTCTGGGATACGACGTGTCTCTCGCCGTCGTGGTCGGCCTGATCGCGCTAGCGGGCCTGGACGCCGAAACCAACCTCGTCATGCTGTTGTACCTGGATAACGTCTACGACACGCGCAAGTCGCAGGGCATGATGCGCCACCTCCGCGACCTCTGGGAGGCCATCCACGAGGGCGCCGTCATGCGCATCCGCCCCAAGACCATGACCGTCGCCACGACTTTCATGGGCCTCCTTCCCCTGATGTGGGCCGAGGGCACCGGCGCGGACACCATGCGCCGCCTGGCGGCGCCGATGATCGGCGGCCTGGCCACCAGCTTCTTCGGCGAGCTGCTGGTCTTCCCCGCGGTCTTCTTCGTCTATAAGCGATTCACCGATATGAGGCGCGAGGGAGCGAACTACTGGCCGACGTGAGTCTATGCGCCGCGGGGTGCGAACGAACGCGTTGATCGCGCGACCGTAGCGTCACCCCTTGTGGGTGACTACATCCAGGGCGAGACTGTGCCACCCGTCCGGCGGGCGCGTCGCCGGCCCTTGCCCATGTCGCCGAATGCGAGGATAGCCATGCAGTTTTTCGATCTGTTTACGATCTTCTGGGCTCAGTTCCTGAGCTTCTTCTTTGGTCTGATCCGAGCGGTGTTC
This sequence comes from Phycisphaerae bacterium, assembly GCA_023150615.1. GTDB lineage: Bacteria > Planctomycetota > Phycisphaerae > UBA1845 > UTPLA1 > JAKLKO01. Next base: position 127,903 of record JAKLKO010000009.1, on the reverse strand, counting down.
GAAGGCATGATTGTTCCATGACCGGTGCGTCACTGGGTCGGTGCCGATCGGGGGGTTGATCGTCCCCGGCGATCGGTTGCCAAGAGGCTGGCCGACCGGGCTTTGCCAGAACGTGCAAGATCGGCACCCTGGCCGCCCCTTACTCCGCGGCGAAAAACGGTTATGTTCAGGGACCGCCCATCCGGCCATCGCGTATTGCCGGCGCGCCTGTTCATAACCACGAGGGTTGCGGTCGACCGAGCGAACGAGACATCGAAAAAAGTCTCTTTCGCGCGCGAGATAGGGTTTCGAGCACGGTCGCGTCTCCTCTAGTGAATAGGACGCCGCAAACCGCGGCGACCTGCGGGTTAACGGCGAACGCCGGCATGGAGACGTGCTGGCGTTTGCGTTTTTACGCCAATCGTGGCACGAAGATCCGCTGGTATCGCGGCGACGGCGCCTCCCGCTGGAGAAGCCGCGCACCGCGGCGTTCTCGCAGAAAGGTCCAAGTCGCGCGAGAGTCTCGGCGTTTGTCTTCGGGTCGCGCCGGCGAGTCAACGCATGTTCTGGTTCGATTGGGCGGATCTCCTCATCCCGCACGTGCGCCGTGGGCGACGAGTGATGCATCCCTGCGATCGTCCGCGCTGATCATCGAGACCCTCGCGGTAACGACATCGCGCCGGGCGATGACGTTCTACGCAGCGCCGTCGGCGGTGAAGGTGTCGTTGACGCGGCATCTGGGGGCTGAGCGAGGGGGGGAGACGTTCGTGGCCGGTCGTGGCGTCGTCGTTCAATGGGAGCGCGTGCGGCGGCAGAACCACTGGCTCGATTGCCTCGTCGGCTGCGCCGTCGCGGCGTCGATCCAAGGCGCGGTTCTGTTCGAAACGGACGCCAAGCCGACGCCGCGGCCGTAGTCAGTCCGGGGCCGAGCCAGGACTCGCCGCAGTTTCCACCGGCGATGCGACTGGCCTGCGACAACCTTGCGATCGACCGTCTGCTGGCCGACGCCGGGTAAGATGGCGAACACAACCACCGACTGGCCCGGGAAGAACTGGGCATTCGCTCGACGATCATCGCGCTGAATAAGCGAGACACGCGCCAGTGGCCGACGGCCCTTTATCGGCGTCAGATGAAACGGCCGTTTCCGCGTCGTGTGTACGGGCGACGCTGGCATGTCGAGAGCGCGATCTCGCAAATGAATCGCTGCCTGGGCTGCGAGCTTCGCGCCACGAGCGCTGCCGGCCGGACCGAGGAGTGCTCTGGAAGGTTTTGACCAATGACTTGAGCATCCTCAGACGCGTCGCTTGAGGTTTTCAACGGAGCAAGACAGCTCCTTAACTTAAGAACTCGAAACATCGTACGCACCTCGTCGCAGCGCTTCAATGGGGCCGCGGCTGATCAGCCGCGGAAACCACTCCTGCCGCAAGTCGGCGGGGAGTGCCTCGCCGCTTCAATGGGGCCGCGGCTGATCAGCCGCGGAAACGGCGTGCGGTGGTCTGTCCTTGGGATCGAAGATATGGCTTCAATGGGGCCGCGGCTGATCAGCCGCGGAAACTAGTGATGGTTATAACCGCCCGCCGCCGCGATTCCGCTTCAATGGGGCCGCGGCTGATCAGCCGCGGAAACCGCCCGCCTCGCAAAGCATGGAATGCAGCGGACTTGCGATGGGCAACGCGAGCGTGAGGCGTTTCTTGGTTGCCGCAGGCGTCGTCAAACGTCGGCGTTCCTCCTTTCTCTCCGTCCGACAAGGACTTGCGCGCCGCGAGCGTGCCCTGGACCCCCCTTCAGCACCGTCGCACTCGCGTATGAACTTGTCAAAGAACGGTCCGGTGCCCTCGACCGCTCAGCGCGGCGCCGGTCCCTGCCTGGGCGACGAATCGCCGGGAACCGGGCCTTGACCGCGAAGGCTGTCAAGGGCGGGCAGTCGCCAATCCGACGCCCGATCAGAATCGGGGGTAGGCGAATCGCCGTCAACAGGTTGCGCCAGCGAACACAGCTTCGCATGAAGTTGATTATACACGTTCTCGCCGACCGGCTCAAACCCGTGAGCCAGGATGGACTGGTTGCGGGCCACGAGCGGTGACTTTTGATCGTGGCCGAGTTCGAGTTCTCCGAAACGCCGGCCGAGGTCGTCGCCAAGTGCCGTCAGCAGCGCGTAGGCGTCTTTGAGCGCAAGCATGATGCGGCCGTTCCGGGCACGCCCGGCCCATTCCGCGCGCAACGCCTCGGGCAGGTACTGGAGCGGTACCGCCTTGGTGTCGGCGATGTCGTGATGCTCGCGCAGCCGAACCTGGGCGAGCGCTTCGCAGGCGCGGTAAAGGCGGGCGACGGCGTCGTCAAAGCGGCATTCGGCAGCGCGGCGGCGGGCGTTGTGCAGCAGGTCCTCGAACCATTTCGCGCTCGGCTCGTTGTGGTCGGCCAATTGGGCGACGCGGTCGCGGTGACGCTCGAGGCGCGCGATAAGCGAGGGCGCGTCGTGCGGGAAAATGGCGGCGAGATCGTTGCGGTTCTTCAACGCGTCGTCGAAGCGCTTCGCGGCCGACTTGTGATCGAAGCGGTCCCAGGCGGCGTAGGCGTCGATGAGGGATTTGAGCGTGGACAACTCGCGCTTGACCTCCGGCTTGTCGGCGTTCTTCACTGCGCTGTCGAGCAGCGCGGCGGCCGCGGCATAGCCGCCGTGGTTGAAGACGGCGATGGCGTCTTCGACGGCTTGATAGCCGAGGGTATCCCAGGGGTTGAACTGGCTGAACTGTGTCTCGCGCCCGGAGACGACCACGCCGACGCCGTTCTTGTTCCGCTCCTGGCCGCCGACGTAGGCGAAGGTGCACCTCCAGCGGCGTGCGACGAGGGCGAGGGCGGCGGACATGACCTTGGTGCCGCCGGTGAAATCGACGACGACGGCGTAGTCGTCGCCGCGCTGCTGCCAGGAATGCACATGCTGATCGAGGGCGCGTAGGTCGCGAAGCGTCTGCTGGAGGTCCTGGGGATCGCGCAGAATGATCTGGTCGGTGCAACCGGGCGGAGTTACAGAGCTGCCGGCGGTCGCGGCGCCGTCGAGGGCGGTGTTGATTGATGCGCGGGTCTGGTCGGAGCAGAGGAACATGATGCGCGCGGGCCGCCAGTGGCGGATGGCGGCGGCGACGGGCTCCGGCGTGCCACCGACGGAGCAGATGAGCAGGACATTCTTTTCGGCTTCGTGAGGAGCGTCCGTCATGATGGAGGTTCCTCCGGCCGCCGAAGTCTGGCGGGAATCGCCAAACCAAAGGCGGGGTGGATGATCTCGATGCCCCGTCCGCGCAGGTCGGTCGCCGCGCTCCCGGGCAGCACGTCATCCATGGGTAACGCACGGCCGAGGAACGGCAGCGCGGGATCGGCGTGGAAGCAGGCGCCGGGGCGGAACATGATGAGCGTGTGCTTGCGGACGTCGGAGAGGCCGAGGTCGGGGCCGAGCTTGGCGAACTTGGGGAAGGCCTCCCAGAGGCCGTCGGCCGGATCGCGGGGGGCGGGCTGAAACGTGGACAGGACGACGACGGCGTTTGCTTCGTTTGGCGGCGCGTCGAGGTCGGCGTCGGGTTCGGGGTCACCGGCGATGTCGAACTGGCCGCGGCCGGTGGCGATGTCGGCGCCGAAGCCGGTGAGGGATAGTTCGTGGAGCAAGTCAACGAGCAGGTCGAGGGCGTTGTCGTCGGCGGCGCGGAAATAGAGCGTGAGGCGGGGATCGCCATTCTGGTCCGCGCGCAAGAGCGTGTCTGGTCGTGCGAAGAGGCCGCCGTCTTCGAGAGAGGCGTCGGAGTCGCGGGCGAGGGTGTTGTGGCGCGTGGTTTCGTGGAGAAAGACAGTGGAATCGGGCAGGAGGCGGTCCCACGGGATCGCGCCATTGCCGCCGGCGGAGCGGACGGCGATGAAGTCGTGGCGCGTGAGCCAGCGTCCTCGTTTGATCGTCTTGCGGTCGGCGTCCGGCGGCGACGGCGTGAGTCGGGCGGCGATCGGCAGCGGGAGCAGGTCGCCGGGAAAGGCGTCTGCGAGAACGAAGGGGGGCCGCGCGTCGAGCATGGGGTCGATGAGGCGCGCACGGAGGAAGTCGGGACCATGCGTGCGTGCGCAGGTCGCGCAGAGCGCGCCGGTGAGCGTGTCGGCCTGCCAGGAGGTTCGCCAGGGGGAGCGCGGGCGGAGATATAGGCGGTACAGGGTCATCGGGCAGTCGCTGCGGGCGCGCCGGCGCCTCGACGATTTCGGCGGGTGGTCTTCGTCTCGGGTTGAATCTCGATCTTGACCTTGCCATAGCCCTTACCGGTGCCGGCGCCGACGCCGGTGTCCTCGACGAGATCGAGGCAGTGGCAGACGACCTCCAACAGGGCATCGTGGCCGGTCACCTTCTCTTCCTTGTGATTCGTGTAGGCGAAATCCCTGTCCATGTCGAACTCCTGGACGCCGATTTCGAGGGCGAACTTCGCGCCGGCGGCCACGCGCTCCACGGTGCGGGGGTGTTCGGCTGCGCCGGTATCCCGGCGGTTGACGGACTCGGTCTTGTTCTCGATGGCGAATTCGCCGCTGATCAGCGGGGCGTCGCGGACGATGATCCGCGTGGGGCCGAGAGTGTGGTTGGTGTTCTTGTGCGGCCCGAAGACGCGGCAGACGGGGCAGTCTACTTTCGCGCAGCCGCAGGGTTCACGGCCGTTGACCTTGCCAAGATGCTTTTCGAGACTTGACCGCATCTTGCCCTTGAGCGAGGAACCGGGGATGTAGGGTTTGCCCGTCGTCGGATCCTTGATGCAGGTGAGGTCGGTGCCGCCGATCTGGAGCACGTCGTCTGAGCCGCCGATTCGGGTGCCGGAGAGCAGTTCGATCTCGCCGCGGATCACGTAGTGGTTGAGTTTCTTCATGGCATCAGCTCCTATCCTTCTTGAAATGCGCCTGGCCGAAGCCGATGAGGGCCTCGAAGTGCGGCAGGAAGCCCTTCAGAAAATCATCGTTGGTCTTGATCTTGTCCACGTTTCGCTTGATGAAATCGTGGAATAGCGCTGGAATCTTGGGCGGGTGTTTGGCCGCGCCGTCGGCCGCGGCGATGTCCAGTTTCTTGACCTCGGGCCAGACGCTGGCCCAGGCCGCGCCACTGGACTTCAGGCGGGTTTCAATCGCGCGGCAATGGCCGAAGTAGCGCCGGATCTGGTGAATGGTCAGGCTCGCCATTTTCTGGGCGAGCGGCTCGACCCGTTCGCGGCTGACGTATTCGACCCTCAGGCAACCGTCGGCGTCGAAGTAGCCGTCCTTGAGATAGTCACGCCAGTGCTCAGCAACCGTTGCGCCAGGCTGAGTTCCTTGCCGGCCACCGCGATCGTCTCTACGACCACCGCCGTACGAACCACCTCCTCTGCCGTACTGATTCATGCCCTGTCCTCCGATCCGCCGGACCGCGTGGCCAAGATAGCGTACCGCACGATGGCCGGCAGGTGTATGGTCTCCACGTGAGCGGTTGAGTCAAATTGGTCGAACTCTCGCAGAATGGCGTCGATCCATTGCCTCGCGGGCGGCGGCGGATCATCGCCACGCCTGGGCTTCGGCCAGTTGCGGGCGACGTGATACGTCAGGCGCGACGTGGCCGTCGCGGGGTGGACGCCGGCGTACTCGGGCCCAGCCTGGCCGCGGCGCAGCAGGGCCAATTCGAGCAGTGTGTGCAGCCAGCCGCGCTGGATGATCCCTTCATCCACCCAGTCGGCCAGTTGCTTGCCGGCGCCAATGATGACGTCGTGGTCCTGCCATTTCCAGAGGCTACCGAGGGCGGCGCACTGGTCCTTCGGCTGAGGGGCGCGCGGGGCCTTCTCGCCCTTGGCCTGTTCGAGCAGTTCCTCTGCCTGCTGGGCGCCGAGGTGGATTGGGTACTTCGGCTTGATGACCGCGACGCCGGCGCTGATGGTCAGCGGTGTGGGCGAAGGGGAGTTTGTCGCGTCTTGGCCGAATTGCTTGTTGAAGAGCGTTCGCGCCTGGGCGGCGAAATCGAGCATGACGTCCCAGGGACCGACGGCCAGCATGTCGTCGCCGCCGGAGAAGACGGTGTAGATGCTGTTCCAGCGCGAACCGGCCCGGGTTTTCTCCGCATCGAGCGTTTCTGCGAAGAAGCGGTCGAGCGATTGGCTCAACGCTCGGATCGCTGCGGGGCCGTCGCCGGTGGATTGCCGCAGCGCCGCGGATACCGCGTCGCCGAGCGAGTCGGCATCGGCCTTGAGGACGCCGAGCATGGGTGCGCCGCGCGCTCGAGCCGCGAGATCGACGAATTCAATGGGCTGGCCGTGCGCGTCGCGCGGCACGTGCCGTGCCAGCCGGCGGGGATGGAAAAACCGGTGGTCGATGTTGCGCGGGGCCCTCTCGGGATCGGCCAGATTGCTGCACGAGGCGAGGTCGCCGGTCGCGACCGGTTCGTTTGCGTCGAGACTCACGCGAAATCCCAGTGTGTCCGTGCTCATGCCATTCCGTGTGCCATCTGAGCTTCGAATCGTCAACCATCGGGCGTTGACGAGACGGCGCCCGAGCTCGGCGTCGCGCTCGGCTTCCGCGTTCGCGTCCCAGAGCTCGCGCACAACGAGCATCCTGTCACGCCACGTTTCGGCACCGGGGGCGGTCGCTGCATAGGAGCGCAGCTTGTTGACAACCAGGGCGCGGCTGGCGCGCTCGAACTGCTCGGCAAAGCTCCCGGGTAGTTCATCCAGCGCAACAGAGAGGCGTACCCGCCCGTGGATATTGCTGAGCAAGCGCCGCTCCATGTCCGCCGCAGCCTCGCGCACCGCTTTGAAGCTTTCGGCGGACAGGCCCTCCGCGTTTATGCAGACCTTGCCCGCCGCGGTGAACACGAGGCGCTCGTAGGGGAGCTTGGCGGCTTCGAGCAGGCGCAGGGCGACGCACTCGGCGATAAGTTGGATGCGGAATGAGCGATTCCGCAGCGACCGGGCCTGCCCGCCGCCGGACTCGCGGATGTCGAAGAGAAAGTCCTGAATGCCGGAGAGCGAGGCGAGGATCAACATGAGTCACCTCCTATCGCTGCGTCGTCGGTCTGAGGCACGAACGAACCCATACCGAAGCGCGACGAATGGCCCAGGGCGATGGGACCGGCGACGGGTTGAGGGAACACGATGGAGAACTCACCCGCGAGCCTACGGCCGCCAGCGTATCGGCTTCCGTCACATTCTCCTCGATCCGTCTTCTGCTCGCGTCGTCGTCGCCGAGCGCAACACTTGGCATTGTCCCGGGCGCGCGGAACATGACCACGGATCGACAGCGCCTTGTCCGGTGGATCATGGAGCCACGCCAGCAGGACCTCATCCCAGTGAGACGATTGCTCCTCCTGGTCCGTCATTACTTGCCCTCCCGACATGCCGCGAAAACGCCCAAGCCGCAATGGCGACCTGCGCCCAACGCGACCGGTCCGGCCGTTGGCGCGCGGAAGCGAATTCGCACGTGGAGCGCCGGCAGATGCCGCAGGTATGCCGGCCGGCGGAATGTCTGCGTCGGCGCACAGCCGGCCAGCCACGCGGCGGGACGAGCCTCCAGCGATTCGACCGCGTCGGCGTGAAAGCCGGCATGCGCCAGGCAGTCGTTCAGCAACTGCTCGCGCTTGGCGGGCTTGGCGTCGTCGTAGCCGGGCAGGATGACGGGCGTGACGGAGGTCCAAACGAATTCGGCCTTAGAAGGAGCGCGAGCAGCGTACAAGCGGAAGACCTTGGCGAACTCCGGCTCGACCGGCTCGACGAATTCGAGTCGGGCGACGGGGCCGCGCTCCTCATCCATTAACACCGTGCCAGCGAGGCGCTGCGCGGCCCAGCGTGCGGACCGGCCGTCGCCGCCAAAGGGCTCGGCGATGATGACGCGGCGGATGCAGCCGTCGGCATGGGCGTGGCCGATCGAGGGAATCGCGAAGTACGAAAAGCGTGGATGGGCATCGGCCTTGTCGCGGCGCTTGGCTGATCCGGCCGGCCCGTGCCCGGCAACGAAACGCAGGGACCATTCCTCGGTGCGCCAGCCGCTCGGATCGAGGTCGCCCTGGGCGGCCTTGCACGCGGCATGACGGAGCATGGCGGCGATGCAGACGGCGCGCGTCGCGGGGAAGGCGGTGTAACCGGTGTCCCTGTCAAGTGGACGGAGGATGAAGGCGGCGAAGGGGCGGTCTGGCAGATCCGTCGCGCGGCGATAGGCGGTGGTTGTGAACTCGCGCACCGGCGGCACGGGCTGGAAGACGCCATCCTTGAGACGGTCGAGGAACGCGGCGTGTCGCCGCACGAGGGCGTCGAACGTGCCGGAGACGGGAAGGCGCAGGCCGGGCGCTCCGATGCGGCCCGGCTCCCAGCGCTCGCCGCGCAGTGAGTCTGCATGCGACGCGTCGATGACGCGCGCGTCTCCGATGGCGGCGTCAATGCCCCAGCCGAGCGCAACGATGCAGCGTGCCACGGCAGAAAGAGTGGGCGCTTGCTGGCGGGCCTCGCGCTGGCTCGTTTCGTTAAGCGGCCAGAGATAGTGGACCGTGTCGCCGTCGAGCAGGTGCGTCGGGCGGAAGACCTTCTTCGTACGGTCCTCAAACGTGGCGAGCGCGTTGCCCCTGGCCCACTTCGCGGCGACGAGGTCGGCGGAGTTGTTGGGGACGTAGCGTGGCACGGCCTGGCCCGTGACGGCGCGCGGAGCCAGGATCGTCGGAGGCGTCGCGGCGCATAGATCCTCCAGCCATCTCAGCGCGGCGACCGGAGCCTCGGCGGTGAGCGCGGCGCGGGTTGAGCCGTCATCGCCGGCCCAGCGTGCTGCGGCGGCGGCGACCATCGCCTGGAAAAGACGCAGCGGCGACGGCGGCCACTCGTTGGGCGCGGCGTCTTCCTTGCCCCGGCGCGCGTGGCAGGTGGGCTGGAGGAAAGTGATGGAGATAAGGAGGTGAGAGGGCATGGGGGCGCTACTCCTTGGCCTCTGACGCTGCTTTCTCTTTCTTTCCCTTGCCCGGCTTCTTGTCTCTCTTGGCTTCGGTGACGTCATCCTGGGCGCGGTTCTTGTCGAATTTGACGGACTTGGACTCGCCGACGCCGAACTTCTGCGCTGCGGCGTTGGCGTAGTCGAGAGCGTCCTCATGGGTGATGGTCTGGGGTTCGCGCCGGCCGTCGGGGTGAACGAGCGAGCACCCGCGCGGTGCTGGCTTTGCATCCGGGTCGAGGACGAGCGTGCATCCCTGGCGGAGATAGCCGACGAAGGCGCTGGGGTGCGTGAAGGCGACCAGGGACAGGCCGAGGATGTAGCGCCGGAGCGGGAGCGTCCTGGCCTCGTCGCTGCCGGCCTTCAGCAGACGGAGTGCGGCGAGATTGAGCGTAGCTTCGCGACGAATACCGCCCGTGGCGATGACGCCGCCGTGCGAGCCGGACGCGGGGTTGTGGACGAAGCCTCGCTGGGCCAGCGGGCTCTTCTTGTTGCCCTCGGCCTTGGTCTTATCCTCTTCGCTGAAGACCTCCAGGGCCGAGTAATCCAAGGGTGGGATGTAAACCGCGCCCCGGGTGAGCTTTCGGACGTTCAACGCGCGGATGGTGGAGCCCAAGATGCGAGGGAGCTTGGCTTGAGTGTCGCGCGAGTCCCACACGCCGAAGACCAGGGAAGTCGGTGCGATCCTCGCTAGTGCTTGTGCATCTCCCTTGCCGACGCGCTTGAAGGCCTCTTTGATTTCCGTCGCGAGACCCGTGCATCGCAGGAGCGCGTCGGCGGCCCGGTGCCCGGCCTCGAGGATACTGACCTGCTTGGCGTTCTCGCCCTCGCCCGCCTTGATCGTGATCTGCGGCACCAGAGCGCAGTATTTCGCCTTGGCGAACTCCGGCTCGACGCGGTTGGCCTGCGAGCCGACGGAGTCGATGAGGCAGACGTTCTCTCCATCGGGTTGGCCGTTGAATGGCCCGTCGATGTTGTAACCGCCGGGAAAGCCGTCACCGGCGGCATAGGTCGCGGGAAAGATGACGCCGTCGCGGCCCTCGACGGGCATGAGGTGCTCGCGGATGACGAGGGCAGCGGGGCCATCGTCTTCGAGCCAGGCGTCGTATTTGGTCAACGATTCGCTCATGGCGTGTCTCCTTCATTGATTCGGATTGCGGGCAGAAAGCCCTTGTGCTTGCGCTGGTCAGTGCGGAACGCGTTCTCGAAGCGGTACAGATCGCCGCCGGCGCCCGGAAGGAGGCCACACGCAGCCGCGGCGGCGGCGCATGGCGTCAGCGGGATCGTCCAGGCCCGGTACGCGAATACGCGCGGCTGATCGGTCGGCATCGGACGGAAGCGCTGGAGGCCGATGACGCAGAGCGACTCAACCGCCGGGCACGCGGCGGAAGTCATGCTGAACGCATCGGGCGCGAATCCCACATCGAGCGACTTTGCATTCCCGCCCCGACGCGAATCGAAGTAAAACGGCTCGCGCTTCTTTGTCCTCTGTTTCGGTTTTGAAGGATCAGGCGGATCACTGACGACCCGGAGGTGGTTGAGCGGGTCAGCGCTCCCGGGATCGATCGCCTCGCGCATCGCTCTGAAGATCAATTGGGCGTTCATCGACCCTGCCCAGGGTTTGAGCGCCTTGTCTGTCCACCAGTCGAGTGTCAGGTTGAACGGTGCGCCGAGCGACATCGGGCTGGCGAGCCTGTCCTCGTCGTCATCGTCATTCGGTTTCGCGCCCGCCTCGTCGCCGACACGAAGTTCGGAGCGCTGAAATGTCTCCAAGAGTGTGCGGAGGGTTGTGTTCTCATTCGATATCTCAATGATGAATTCATCGGGATCGAATGACGCTGTTGCGCCTGCCCAGGGCCGCGCCGCCAACTCCAACAGCCCGCAGCAGGCGAAGAACTGGCCGGGGTTGGTGACATCGACGGGGATGCGGATGGTGTGGCTCATGCGGCGCCTCCCGCTTTCGGCCCACCAGCGCCATCGTGCGCCGGCACGGCGCCGTCGCTGGTGGCGGACGCCGCGGGCGGGACGCCCGCGCCACCCGTGCTACTCTCCGACGCCGCCGCGTCCGCGCAGCGCAGGATCGACTCCAGCCACGCCAGACCCCAGCGGCCGTAACGCTGCTGGAGACGGCCAAAGCGCTGCATGGACTCGACGGCCGCCTTCTCGTTCTCGGTGGTCGGGCGGGGCGCGTCCGAGTCGCCGGGGTCGAAGTGGCGCGGCTCGAAGTGCGGACGGGCCCACCCGTGGTGCGCGGCGATGAGATGGAGCGCCAGGTCGCGCGTGTCGGAATCGAGAGACCGGATTTCATCATCCGCCGCGGCGTCGTGGAGCGAGCCGAACTCGTGACGATAGCCGCGGAGCGCCTTCCAGTGCCCGTACTTGTCGCTCTTGGCGATCCGCGCGGCCAGCCATTCGTCGGACACGGGTCGGGGCGGCGGGTTGTTGGCATATCGCTGCCAAACCTCGCGGCCCTTGCCCAAGTCGTGCATGCGCCCGGCGAGCGAGACTGCCTTCTTAATGTCATCGGGCAGTCCAAGCGCGGAGGCCATTCGCTCCGCGGCCGCGGCGACAGCGTCGTTGTGCGTGCGCAGCTGCACACACTTGCCCGGCTCTCGCGCCTGACCCCTGGCAAGACGGTACTCGATGGTTGCCGGCTCGACGCCGTCGTCGCTTTCGTCCTTGCTCAGCGGTACGGCCAGTCGCCGCACGAAGCCGGGCACAACAGGCGCGCCGACCAGGGCGCGCTCATTCGTGCCAGTCGCGCCGTCCTCCGTCTCCGGTTCAGATTCATCCTCGCCGACCTCCGCCACCGACTCTGGGCCGATGGCCCCGACCTGCACGCGCTGGCGATCGCGGCCGTCGCTCCCGCTGGGGGAAGCCGACTCGGCGACATCCAGCCGACGGTGCGCATTCGGATCGTCGGGGTTGCTCGGCGCTGCCTGATCGCCCCGGAGCGTGCCGTTGCTCGACAACCCGCCAACTTCCGTTGGCATGACCAGCGTAGCGAACGCCAGCGGGGATGAGGCGAGACGTTTCGTGTCAGTCGCGGCGATGAGTTCTTCGAGCGTCGCCCATCTCACCATGCCAGCCTTCATGACGACCACGCGCTGGCCGGGTTGTCGCTTGGCAATCTTGCTCAACTCATCCAGCACGCGGTCTGTCCGATCACGCAGTTGCTCGACGGCGCGCAGCGGGAACACGTCGAAGACCTGTTCCAGTTCCGCCGCTGAGCAGGGCAGGTCGGCTCCTTGTTCGTCCTTGCCACCGGCCCTCGCCAGCAGAGCGATATCCGCCCGCCAGGCGACGTGCGTTTCCGGCGGCTCCCACTCCGCCACGCCGTGTAGGTAGGGCCCTACCTCGGGGCGACCGGGCAACTCACCGGCGATCGACGTGAGCGACCAGTGGTCGAACAGGATGTCCGTGGCGGGGAGGATCTTCGGCGTCGGCGAGAATGCGGCCTGCCTGTCCTCGTTCGAGAGGCTGTCCATGACTTTGCGGAGCCTCGCAGGGGAGACGTCGCCGCCGTCGGCCACGACGCGACGCAGGATCTCGCCCGTCTTGAGCACTGCCGCCTCATACGCGTTGGGGGCCTTCTTATTGCCTTGCCGGGCTGCCTCATCCTTCCCACCGTCCTCGGTGTCGTCGCCGGATTTCGCCCGCTTCGCCGCCGACTTCTCCATGACAACGACAATTTGCGCAGACCGGCCATCACCGCCCAGCCGATTCACGCGCCCGAAGCGTTGGGCCATGCTGTCGAGGGTCGATAAGTCGCACACCAGTTGGTCGGCGTCCCAGTCCGCGCCGACCTCGCCGGCTGATGTCGAGACCAGATAGAGCGTCTGCGCAAGCTGCCTCGGACGATTCGGGTCGGACCGAAATGCTCTGAACAGGTCGCTCTCGGCCAATTGGTCGCGCTCGTAGCCGCGGATCGTGCCGGTGAGCAGCCCGACGCGGCCGTCGCTCCCATCACCTAGCTTTTTCCGGAGCCCCTTCACGACCTCTTGCGCCGTTTCCGGCGACCGAACGTAGACAAGGACTCGTTGGCGCTCTTCTCCCAGCTTGACGGCCACGCCAACGATGCAGTGGACATCCTTGTCCTTTTCCGCATCGGTGAACCGAAGCGTCTTCTTTGCGTTCAAACGCTGTGACACGATTCCATCGGCGTAGTCATCACCTTCGATCGTTAAGTGCTGTTCTCTCGATTTCCCAGCATTTCCGTCCGCGCGCGTGGTCGCTGACAGCCTCATGACGTGCACGGGTCGCGCCTCTTTCGTTCGTTTCTGCTCGACTTCTGTCGACGCCAGGAGCGCGTCGAACGCCGGCGACAGGTGTGCTTCGTCATGCACGATCAGCGCGTCCTGGCCGATCAGCCCGGCGTGGTGGGCGCGGCCGTAACGCTCGTCGCCGTACCCGGAGAAGAGCAACTTGCTGCCGATCATGTCGATCGTGCCGATGATGATCGCCGGCCGGGCGGGGTTGACTTTCCACTCGCCGTTGTCGGCCAACTCGCCACGGAGCGTGCTGACGGCCAGCGGCGCGGCGGTGTCGTCGGCGCTCAAATCGGCCAGAGCCTTCCGGAGCGTGGCCACGATGGGCGCCTGCTGTTTCGGGATCGCGGGCTCAGCATTCAGCCCGAGAGCGGTAATCGCTTTTGCCGTCGCCCAGGACAGGGGTTCAAGCTGACCGGACCTGTAAATGCACCCGAGCAGGCGCTTCGCGTCGTCTGTCGCCTGGTCCACGACTGTCCGTCGATTCACGATGTACACCAGCCGGCGCGGCAGACGCGGCCAGCGGTTATTGCGTGGCGCCGGCTGCGCCAACGCGATCAGCCAGATCGGGATTACGGAGGTCTTGCCCAGCCCCGTGGGGAGATCGACGACGGGCGGGACGCTTCCGTTCGCGAGCCGGTCGAACAGGCGCTTCTGCCAGCACAGCGGGGCGTAGCCGGTCAGCGCCTCGAAGCATATCGCGAAAGAGACTGTATGCCGGTTCGTCGTCATGGCCCATCAGATTACCGCGCCTCGGCCTGGGTCTCGACCCCGCTGTTATCGGGTGATGGACTCGGAATTACCGCCCTGCCGCCTCGCGGGGCATCCTGCCCATAACGCAGGTCCGAAGTGGGACCGATGATCAATATGTGGATAAGGAACTCTGGCCAGCCCGGGGGGTCGCCGAGCACGCCTACTGCCCTCGGCTCTTCTATTACATGACGGTGGAGGGGGTCTTCGCGCCCAGCGCTGATACCGAACAAGGCAAAGGCACACACCAGCGTGTGGATCGGCCCAGCGCCGCGAGCCCCGAACCGTGTCCGAAGGACAAGGGCGACGGGTGCAAAACGACGGAGAAGCTTGAAGCGTGCGAAAGCGACCCCGACCGCCCCCGCTCGGTTCGCAGCCTGGCGCTAACCAGCGAGCGGCTCGGGCTGACTGCGACGCTCGACCTCGCCGAGGTCAACGGCAACGTCGCGGTTCCGGTCGAATACCGCAAGGGCAGGCCTCGACGTGATGGCGGCGGCCAGGTCGATGAACCAGTCGACGAGTTGATGGAAGAGCCGCGGCTGCTGCCCGGCCCCGAACCGTGGCCGACGGACCGCGTGCAACTCGGCCTCCAGGTGCTACTCCTGGAGGAGGCCGGGTACGCAGTGCCCGAGGCCTATCTCTATTACGCGGCGGAGAGGCTCCGGCTGCGCGTGCCGGTCGACGACGGCCTGCGACGCGATGCCCTGGCCGAACTCGAAGCGGCCAAGCGCGATGCAGCCGGTCCGCGACCGCCGCCGCTGGTCAACGATCCGCGCTGCCCGCGCTGCTCGCTCCAGCCGATCTGCCTGCCCGACGAGATCAATCACCAGCGCCTTACCACGCTGACCGTAGCCGGCCAGCCGGTCGATGAACAACTGACGCCCCGCAAACTCTGGCCGCCGCGTGATGACGGCATCCACGTCGTGCTTCAACGTGAGGGCGTCCGCGTCGGCGTGCGTGGCCAGTCCGTGCGGGTCACTGACAAGGATGGCGAGGTCGTGAAGGAGCTGCCGCTCGCGAACATCGAATCGCTTGCGGTCGTCGGCGGCGTGCAGCTCTCCACGCAGGCGCTGACCGTCTTCGCCGAGCAGGAGGTGCCGGTCGCCTTCCTCACCGCCGCCGGCAGACTGACCGCCATGATGGACCCGCTGGGCCCAACCAGCGCCGCCGTTCGTGCCGCGCAGGCCCGCGTGCTGGATCGACCCGAAAGTGCGCTGGAACTTGCTCGCGCTGTCACCGTGGCGAAGATCGCCAATCAACGCACACTCTTGATGCGGAACCATGCCGATCTGCCGACGCGAACCGCCGCAGACCTCCAGGAATGCGTCAGCGCCAGCGAAAACGCCGCAACCATCGACGAGCTGCGCGGCCATGAAGGCAACGCGGCCGCCATCTACTTCAGGCACTTCGCGGGCATGTTTAAGGAGGGCGTTAAGGAGATCGCTGATCGCTTCGAAGCTAACGGCCGCCGGCGCCGCCCGCCGCCCGATCCGATCAACGCCGTACTGTCCTTCGCGTACTCGATGCTCACGCACGAGTGCACCGCGGCCTGCCGATTGGCCAGCCTCGAACCGACGCTGGCGGCCCTGCACTCCACACGCCCCGGGCGGCCGGCGATGGCACTGGATTTGATGGAGCCGTTCCGCCCCTTAATCGCGGATTCGGTTGCCGTCTCGGCGTTCAATCGGGGAGAACTGGTCGATGGGCATTTCCTGAGCACCGCGGCGGGATGTGCCCTGACCGACGCCGGCCGCAAGGCGTTCTTCTCCACCTACGGCCGGCGGATGGACACGGAGGTGACGCATCCGGTCTTCGAGTACCGCCTGAGCTACCGCCGAATGATCATGCTACACGCGCGGCTGATCGCCGCCTGGCTGCTCGGCGAGGTGCCGACGCTCGCCTTCCTAACGACACGGTAGTCAGAGCCGCGAACGCGAGGGAGCGGGTGCCGCTCGGGGGCAAAGAAGGAACGACGTTCGGCGAATTGACGCGAAGATACTACAGAGATTTGTGATGCGCCGCTGCTACCTGGTCTGCTACGACATCCGCGACCCAAAGCGCCTCCGCCGCACGTATAAGACTATGAAGGCCTACGGAGAGGCTTGGCAGTACTCGGTGTTTTACTGCACTCTAAAGGCCATCGACCGGGTTCGGATGGAGAATGCTCTGCGCGAAGTCGTCAACCTCAAGGTGGACCAGGTGCTGATCGTCGACCTGGGCTCCAACGAGGAGGCCGCCCGCGAGGCCGCCACGACGCTCGGGCCGACTCTGCCCGAACATGAGAACGGCGTGGTGGTCATTTGATCGGGGGCTGGTTGCCTCAGCCCAACTTGGAGCCAGCTGGTTAACCATTACGCGGCATCTTCCACCCCCTGCGGCCCCCAGCGGAATGGAAAGACCAAGATCGAGCCGCCGACATCGGCCCTGGCGGCGTTTGTGGCGGCCTTTTGCGGTCGCGGGTTGTTTGCGACGCCTGCCCCCGCTAGTTGAAAAGTCGCGTCGAAATGATGCGACCTGCTGGTTAACGCACGACGCCCAGGCAGAGACGCCTGGGCGTTGTCGTTTCTATCGCAAGAATTCGCAAGGAGTTCGCAACGGCCCACGGCCGCCGGGGGCCTCGCCTGAGCAGGCACGCGCGCTCACGGAGGTACGCTTCCCGCAGCTCGGCGGCGCTCCGCGGGCGGAAGTCTCTGAGTCTCTCGCCTGTTCCGACCCGCGGGTTATATCGCAGGGTTCCGTTCGCCCGAGCGAACGAGACATCGAAAAAAGTCTCTGTCGCGCGCGAGACACGGTTTCGAGGATGGTCGCGTTGCCTCTGGAAGCGGCGGCGGTTCGGGCGGTTCCGGCGGTGGGTCGGGCGGTGGTTGCGGCGGCGGTGGGTCGGGTGGAGGCGGAGGCGGAGGCTCAGGCGGCGGGTCTGGCGGCGCTGGTCGTGGAGGAGGCGGTGGCAACTGCCTGCTCTACGGCACGCTCGTCCGTCCGGCCGATGGATGCGTGGGCCGACAACTCCGAGAAATCCGTCGGCACGAGCAATCCTTGAAATGCCGCCATGTCTTGCTCCCGGTAACGCCCCGCGCCGCTGGCCCGGTCCGTCCATGCGCCATTATCATGCCCACAAGGACCGCGGGTCCAGGGACGGCCCGCCCTCACGAGGTGCCCGATGACCGACGAACACGAGATTTCCCCGCAGCGGATCGTCATACGCCCCATCCGCGTCGAGGATTACGAGGTCATCCGCGACATGGCCACGCGCTGCTTCCCCGGCATGCAGCCCTGGAAAAAGGAGCAGATCGAAAGCCAGCTCAATCTCTTCCCCGACGGCCAGCTCTGCATCGAGCTGGATGGCCAAATCGTCGCCTCCACGTGCAACCTGATCGTGGACTTCGACGACTACGACGACTGGCACAACTGGAAGGAGATTTCCGAGTCGGGCTACATCCGCAACCACAATCCGGAGGGCGACACGCTGTACGGCATCGAGATCATGGTCGATCCATCGTTCCGCGGCATGAAGCTCGCCCGGCGGCTGTACGAGGTGCGGAAAGAACTCTGCCGCGACAAGAACCTCCGCCGCATCATCATCGCCGGGCGCATCCCGGGATACGGGGCGCACGCCGACAAGATGTCCGCGCGGGAATACGTCGAGCGCGTCATTCACAAGGAACTGGTCGACCCCGTCCTGACCGTTCAACTGGCCAACGGCTTCACGCTTAAGGGCCTCATTCCGGACTACCTGCCCTCGGACCAGGACTCGCGCGGCTACGCCACCTTTCTCGAATGGACCAACCTCGACCATACCGGCGCGTCGCAGCGCCGCTTTCGCGCCGTCTCGCTGGCGCGCATCAGCCTCGTCCAGTACGAAATGCGCGCCGTCCGCGACTTTGACGAGTTCGCCAAGCAATGCGAGTTTTTCGTCGACACCGCCTCGGACTTCAAGGCTGACTTCGTGCTCTTTCCCGAGTTGTTCACCACGCAGTTGCTCTCCCTGGTCCCCGACAAGCGCCCCGGCCTGGCCGCGCGCGACCTCGCCGAGTACACGCCCCGCTACCTCGAAATGTTCTCAAAGCTCGCGATGGGCCACAGCATCAACATCATCGGCGGCTCCCAGTTCGTGCTCGAGGGCGACTGCCTTTTCAACGTCTCCTTCCTCTTCCGTCGCGACGGCAGCGTCGGCAAGCAGTACAAGCTCCACATCACCCCCAGCGAGCGCAAGTGGTGGGGCGTCATGCCCGGCGGCAAGGTAGAAATCTTCGATACCGACCGCGGCAAGATCGCCATCCTAATCTGCTACGACATCGAGTTCCCCGAGCTGGCGCGCGTCGCCGTCGCCAAGGGCGCGCGAATCCTTTTTGTGCCCTACAACACCAACGAGCGACACGGCTACCTGCGCATCCGCCACTGCGCCCAGGCCCGCGCCATCGAGAACGAAATCTACGTCGCCACCGCCGGCTGCACGGGCAACCTGCCCTTCGTCGAGAACGCCGACGTGCACTACGCCCAGTCCGGCATTTACACGCCCGCCGACTTCCCCTTCGCGCGGGACGCCATCGCGGCCGAAAGCGGCGAGAACGATGAAACGCTCGTCGTGCACGACGTCGATCTGGAGGTGCTGCGCCGCCAGCGCCACACCGGAACCGTCACCACCTGGTACGATCGCCGCAAGGACCTTTACCACGTCTATTACCGCGAACCGGATGGGACGGAACTGAGAATCTGACCCTCCCGCCCCGCGCGTGACCCCCCGTGCGAGTCGTTCAATTCGACGCTCTGGCCGCGGCTAGGCCGCATAACGTCGGCGAACGCGGCCGTGCACGATCACGACGTCGCCGTCGAACTCCTCGTCAACGGAGTCACCGAGGGCGTGGTCCGCGGCTCCTACGCCCAGCACGCCTGCCAGTCGCGCATCGACTGGATCAACCCCATCGAGGATCGCGGGATCGTCGACCTGAACACCACCGAGGCCAATCAGGTGATCGCCAAGGAACTTGGACTCAACCGGCCGACGCTGCTGGCGTCAAGATGCCCGCGCCCCGGGGCTGTCGCGCATGAGCGTGCAGCGCATCTGGAAGGCGCACGGCCTTCAGCCGCATAGCGTGGAGACCTTCAAGCGCTCGCGCGCTCCAGGGGGTCTGGCTCGGCAGGTGGGTGCGCAGCGTCGCGTACACGGGCGTTGCGACCGACACCGCGCGGATTCACGCGAGCAAGCCGAGTGTTTTGCCGAGACTTATACGCCCGGAAACAGCACGATGGTGGCGGCACCGCTCTGGTTCCGACCCCATACCGTCGCAGCCAGTTACCTGGGTTCACTGTCCAAGCAGTTCGTTGACGATGCACTGAACGTCCGCACCGTCCACCAGGCAGTCGCCGTTGCAGTCGCGCAGCGGTCGACCGGTGCAGCCGACCGGCAGGCCGGCGAGCGTATTGGGGCATGCGTCGCAGGCGTCGCCTACGCCGTCGCCGTCGGCATCGGCCTGATCGGGGTTGGCAATGAGCGGGCAGTTGTCCGATTCGTCGGGCACGCCGTCGCCCTCCGAGTCGGTCAGCCCGAGGCCGGTAAAGACGTAGGCCGCGCCGGAATCGGTGGCGCTGTTGTCGGCCTGGTTGCCGTCGATGCCCGTGGCGTTGCTGTCCTCTAATGGCACCCCGACCACCACCGTATCGTTGCTGACGGCCACCCACCAGCCGAACTGGTCGCTCGCCCCGGTGTTCGAGGCCTTGAGGTAGGCCTGCTGGCTCCACACCCCGCCGCTGCGAACGAAGACATAGGCCGCGCCGGAGTTGCCGGTGCTGTCGTCGGCCTGGTTGCCGTCGATGCCCGTGGCGCTGCTGTCCTCAGCGAACGCCGCGACCACTAGCGTGTTGCCCGAGACGGCCACCGAGTTGCCGAACAGGTCACTCGCCCCGGTGTTCGAGGCCTTGAGGTAGGCCTGCTGGGTCCAGACTCCGCCGCCGCGGACGAAGACGTAGGCCGCGCCGGAATCGGTGGCGCTGTTGTCGGCCTCGTTACCGTTCACCCCCGTGGCGCTGCTGTCCTCGAAATACGCCCCGACCACCGCCGTGTCGCCCGAGACGGCCACTGAGTAGCCGAACTGGTCGTTCGCATCGGTGTTCGAGGCCTTCAGATACGCCTGCTGGCTCCACGTCGTGCCGCTGCGGACGAAGACGTAGGCCGCGCCGGAATCGAGGACGCTATTGTCGGCCCCGTCGCCGTTCACGCCCGTGGCGCTGCTGTCCTCAAAAGGCGCGCCGACCACCACCGTGTCGCCGCTGACGGCCACCGACCAGCCGAACTGGTCGTTCACATTGGTGTTCGAGGCCTTGAGGTAGGCCTGCTGGGCGATGGGATCTACGGTCAGCGGATAGACGGCGTCCGAATCATCCACGACGATGCGGACGAATGGCGTGGGGTCCACTGGGCGGACCACTCGCGCGGCGGCCGACTCCGGGCCGCTGTCCACCTCGAACCACGCCGGCACCGCCGCGCCCGTCGCGTCGAACACCTTCAGCCCGGCATAGTTCACCACCGCCGCGCCGGCGTCGTTGACGAACGTGACGTCGCGCCCGTCGCCGCTGACCCGCGGACGCAGGTCGCCGCGGACGGCGAGGGTGAATTGGAGCAAGCCCGCGCGATCTGCTGGATTCCCGCTTCCGCGGGAATGACGCGCCTCGGGCCGTTCCTGCACCGTGTAGCCGTGCTCCAGCCCGCGCGCATCATTGACGTACCATTCCGTCAGCGTGTCGTCCCATTGATACGCCACGCGCCCGCCTTGCGAATCCACGCATGGCGGGTGCGAACCCGCTCCCTCGCGGTCGCGGCTCGGATGGGCGATCACGCGCTCTGTGCCCTCGCGGCCGTAGCCGACCAGTTCCAATCCCCAGGCCCAGCCGCCCGCATCGGGCGTGGTCAGAAAGCCGCGGCCGTCGAAGCGCGTCCGCCATTGCTGGCCGGGGTTACGGGCGGACCAGCCGCGATCGACGGCAATGACGGCGTGACGATGGGCCTGATACGCCGCACGAATGCCCGACCAGTCCGACTCCGACAGCCCTTCGGGAACGCGCCCCGCCTGCGCCCGGGCCGACGGCGAGAAAGCGGACAGAACGACGCTGACCACGACCGGCGTGATGCGCGGGAACACGACAGACCCTCCACAGAAGGTGAATAAGTCTGGAGAGAATACAACGACTCCAGTATATCGCTTTACGTTCGGCGTCACAAGCCGCCACGACCGGTGAAGCGGGAACGGCCGCGAATCTACGGAGCCGCTCATCGGCCAGCGGCGGTTCAAGTGCGAGACCGAGGCCCTCGCCCGTGTGCACCATCCGAACATCGCGCGGCTATTCGAGGCCGACATGGTACCCCCCTCTCCCCGTGGGAGAGGGGGAGCGACGGATATCGACACGCGCCGCGACTTTACATGTCGACCAGGACCTTAAATCCGCCGTAGGCCATCCGCTTGCAGTCGAAGGGCATCGACGTCGAGTTACACATCGCCAGCAGCCGCTTGTCCTTCATGACCCTGGCGTTGACACGGTCGCGATGCGCACGGGACTTGAAGACGATCCACGAGAAGAACACCGTCTCGCCCGGTCGGGTCTTGGCGATTCGCGGGAATGGGACTCCGAACCGGACGTTCATGTCGTCGCCGACGCATTCGCGGTACTCGACGGCGCCATGCTCGCGCCAGACCTTTCCCGCCGCCCGCGACATGTGGAGATAGGCCCGCAACTTCTTTTTCGGGACGGCCACAACGAACCCATCGACGTAGGGCATATGACGCCTCCTCCCAGTTGGTCGTGATTATACCGGGTTGTGCATCAATGGGGCCGGCGCGTGTCGCGCCGCAGTGCGACGCACGGCGGCGACCAATGGCGCAGTACAACGCGGCGACCGGTCCCGTCGGCCCGGTTTCCGAATCAGCGGACGATCGGGTATAATTAGCTAAGCGACGTTTCCGCGGAATTCGACAATCCTGATAGAGGACGCCGTCCGCCGCGGGCACGCCGACGTGCGGACCATGCTCCCGACGGAGCAGCGGAGCGATGCCGCCGCCGCCACTCGGACCGGGGAGGACGTTGCCGCTGATGGCACCGAATACAGCATCGACCCGGCCCGACCCGCGCCAGGCGTCGTCACCGACCGATGCGACAACCTCGCCGCCGGCGCCGTTCGATGAAAGCGCCGCGCGACCGACGCCGCGCCGCGGTTACGGCCGCTGGCGCGCGATCTCCCTCTCGCTCGTCTACCTGATCTTCGCAGCGCACATCCTTCACTGGAAGCTGACCGGCCGGACGCTCGCGCCGCTCGAGCTGAACGAGGTCATGTACACGCTCGAGCTCGGCGTGATCACGGCCGGCTTTCTGTTCATGTGCGCGCTCGTGCTGGGCACGCTGATCTTCGGCCGGTTCTTCTGCTCGTGGGCGTGCCACATCATGGTGTTGCAGGAGCTGTGCGCCTGGTTGCTGCGCAAGCTGGGCATTCGGCGCAAGCCGGTGCGATCGCGCCTGCTGCTGCTTGTTCCGCCGGCGACGGCGTTCTACATGTTCGTGCTGCCGCAGATCCTCCGCGCGTGGCGCTCGGGGTCGTTTCCCGAGTTCCACTTCCGCAGCGACGCGGAGGGCTGGTCATCGTTCGTTACCGCCAACTTCTGGCGCAACCTGCCCTCGCCGCCGATCATCATCCTGACGTTCCTTGTCTGCGGCTTCCTCATCGTCTACCTCCTCGGCTCGCGGACCTTCTGCACCTACGTCTGCCCGTACGGCGCGATCTTCGCTCTCGCCGATCGCTTCTCACCCGGACGCCTCCGCGGCAGCGACAAGTGCCGCCAGTGCGGGACCTGTACCGCCGCCTGCACCAGCGGCGTCCGCGTGCACGAGGAGCTCAAGGTCCACGGCGTCGTCGCCAGCTCGGCCTGCATGAAGTGCCTCGACTGCGTCTCGGCCTGTCCGCACGATGCGCTGCACTACGGCTTCGCCAAACCCGCGCTCTTCAAGTCGGTCCGCACGGGCGGACGCTTCGGACGGCTGCCCTACGACTTCTCCATCCGTGAAGAACTGCTCATGGCGGGCGTCTTTCTCCTCTGCGCGTGCACGTTCCGCGGACTCTACAGCCGCGTGCCGTTCCTGCTTTCCCTGGCGCTCGGCGGCATCGTCGCGTACCTGACCGTGACGGCCTTGCGGCTCGCGACGCATCCGAATGTGCTGCTCGGATCGCTGACGCTCCGCAGGCAGTCACGTCTGACCGGCTCCGGACGCGTGTACGTCGCCTTCGCCGCCATGCTCGCGCTGTTCGTTGGACACAGCGCGTTCGTGCGCTACCACGAGTACACGGGGCTGCGCGCCGCGATGGACCTTTCGCAGCCGGGGGCGGCCGGCGATCGCGACCGCGTCGCGGCCGATGCGATCGAGCACCTGCGCATCGCCGATCGCTGGGGACTGCTCACGAACGAACGCGTCCTGCGAAGCCTCGTGGATCTGACGTCGATGCTCGGGGAGTACGAATCGGCCGAGTCGCACGCGCGCCGCCTGCTCGAACGGATGCCGGAGGACGGCCTCACGCGGCTGCACCTCGGGCAGGCGCTCGCCGCGCAGGGCCACATCGCCGACGCCGAGCGCGAGCTCCGCACCATCACGCACTGGAGCCCCGATCCGTCCGGCGCGACCCACATCGTCGCCGCCGCGCACGAAGCGCTGGGCGGCCTGTTCGCGCGCGAAGGGCGTTTTGACGCGGCCGGCGAGGAGCTTCGCCGCGTCGTCCGTCTCCAACCCGGCGCCGCCCGCGCGCACGCGGAACTCGGCAGCATTCTGGCCGAGCAGGGCCGGCTGGACGAGGCCGTCGCCAGCCTGCGCCGCGCCGTAGAAATCGACGCCGGACTGGGCATGGCGCATTACAACCTCGGGACGCTTCTGCTGCGGACGGGCCGCGCGGGCGAGGCGCTGTCGCATCTCGAGCGGGCCGCCGCGACGATGCCGCCCGATTCGGACCTTCAGAACAACCTCGGTCTGGCGCGACTGGAGTCGGGCGACGCGTCCCGGGCGCGGATGCACTTCGAGCAGGCGCTCCGGTTCGATCCGACAAACGCGAACGCGCACTTCAACCTCGCGCGCTGGTACACGGCCCGCGGCGACGCCGCCCGGGCCAAGCGGCACTTCCTCGCCGCGGCGCAGCTCGACCGGCGGTACGCCGAATTCGCGCCGCCGTAGCGCGCATCGCAGTCAAACGATCGGCGGAACGCGGTTGTGGCGTCGAACCAGAGAAGGCCCCGGAGGCCCTGACTCGGCAAGCGGCCAGCGGCGACGGTTGATTCTCCACGTTCAAAGAAGCGCCGCGATGAACGCAGACAGGTCTGCGCCGTCGACGTTCCCGTCGCCGTTCAGGTCCGCGCTGGCACATTCATCGATCGCCGCCGGGTCGAGCAACGCCGCAATCATCGGCGGCACGTCCAGCGAGCTAAGCACGCGATCGCCGTTGAGGTCCCCCGACAGACCCGCCACCAGCCGCGCCGCCAGAAACGCGGCCGAGTTCATCCCCTGCGCCGCGAGCATGCAGACCATGTCGTGCGGACATCCGGTCTCGACGTAGTTCGCCACGATCCCCAGCGCCGCAAGGTAGTCGCGGTACTCGCGATTGCTCGGCACGTTCATGGCCACGACCAGTCGCAGGTCGCTGCGCGGCGCAAGCACCGGCGCATGCACGTCGGCCCAGTACCACGGCGAGTACTGATCGAAATAGTCCGGATCGTTGCCGAAGGTCTGCGCGGCCCAGTCCGGCCGGACCTGCACGAGCGTGTCCCAGTCGGCGAGCGAGCCATCGTAGGCGATGCAGGCGGCGAAGCGATCGGGGAACTTGGTGTAGAACTTGGGCGCGCCAAATCCGCCCATCGAGAAGCCCATGACCGCGCGGAAGCTGCGACACGCGCGCGTGCGAAAGTTCGCATCCACGTGCGGAATGAGCTGCTGCATCACGTCGGTCTCGGCCGGCTTCGAACCGTCGATGCTGTCGGCCCAGAGGCTGTCGAGGTAGCCGTTCGCGAAGACGATGATGACCGGGCCGATGAGGCCGGCGGCGCGGGCATCCTCGAACGAGTCGGGAATGACGACGTTGGACGGCCCGCCCTGAGTGCCGTTCAGGCCGTGCAGGTAGTAGATGACCGGGTAACGCTCGGCGCTGGTGTCGTAGCCTTCGGGCAGGTAGATGTTGAAATAGACGACGTTGCCAAGCACCGGGCCGATGAAGCTGTGTGCCTCGACCCGGCCGAGGAGCTGCGCGAAGCAGGGGGCCGCCACGGCGATTGTGGCGATTGCTGCGAGCAGGCCGATCGTCCGAATCGATCGTCGTCGCATCGTCCGCCCCGCGGCCGCATGAAACGGATGCATGCTTCGTTCGCGCTTCCGCTGCAGCACGACCCAGCGCGCCAAACGTCCCCCGGCCGCGCGTATTGCCGGTCGCCGGTTCAGGCCGGCGCGGACCTGTCCACCTTCGCAAAGCCGGAGTCGCTCTGCCAGCCGTTGATGAGCGAATGGGCCTCCCGCGCCACGCCCGGGCGCGAATTGCGCGCTTGCCGGCGCACGAACGCGGCCACATCCGCCCGATGCAAGACCATCGACGCAATCGTCCGCAGCCCGGCCAGCGCCCGACCGATCGCCACGTTCCGGCACTCGGACGTTCGATAGGTCGCGCGCTCGACGGCGAGCACGCCCGGGATGACGCGATCCATCAGGTCCGGCCGCGCGGCGGCGATGCGACACAGTCCCGCAATCGAGTTCACGGCGCTGACGAGGCTGCGTCCGCGAACGAACGCGGCGAATGCACCGACGAGCGCATCGAGCTTCCGTGCCTTGTCGACCGGTGCGAGCCGCGAGAGGATCTGCATCGCGTTCCACTGCACGATCTGATTGTCGCTGTCGAGCCGTGCGGCGATCGCGTCGAAATGCGGATAGACGCGCGCCGGATGTCGCTCGGCCGTCGCGCAGAGCCGCTTGCCGGCCGCAAACCGCGCCGTCCCCGATGGCGCGCAAAACGCGCGGACGGCCGCGGGAACCTGTGACGCCAGCAGGGGCGAAACCGAGTGCTTCTTCCGTGATGTCGCGGTGCTGCGGCGACGCTTGAGGGTCGATTTCGCCATGGGCCGTACTCCCTTTCTTCGCGGGGCGACCCATCCATTCTAACGCGGCGCGTCCGAATCCGCGCGCGTCAGCGGAATCCGCGCCTTCCACGGCCCCTCATACGCTGGCCGGCCGTTCCACACCACGCGGGCCGGGGTTTCGGTTCTCTCGACGCTCTCGTCAAAGACGAGCGAGCAGGCCTGCACGCCTTCGGTGTTCAGCTCGACCGTGCCCTGCGGCTGGACCTCGGCCGACACGCGGATGGACTTCGCCCCCGGCTCGGCCTGCTCGACGCGGACCCACCACAGCGTCGTCGGGACCGGACACCACTCGAGGTCCATGCTGATGACGAGTCGGCTCGGCGGGCGCGGACGGCGCTGCTTGAGCAGCCAGCGGAACAGGTCCTTCGTCTCGTACGCCTCGTCCCAGCAGACGTGGCCGGTCTTCGGAAAGACGGTGAACTTGGGCTTGGCGCCGAGCTTCTTGAGCTTGGCGATCAGGTCGCCGGAGAGCTGTACGGGCACGCGATCATCCAGCGCGCCGTGGAAGCACCAGATCGGCATCTTGACCAGATTGTGCAGCGCATCGAGCTGCGCTCCGCCGCAGATCGGCACGATGGCCGCAAAGAGGTCCGGGCGGATCATCGCCAGTTCCCACGTGCCGAAGCCGCCCATCGACAGGCCGGTCAGATAGACGCGATCGGGATCGGCCGAGTATTCCTGCATCGTGGCGTCGAGGATCTCGAAGACGGCGCGGGCTTCCGCTCCGCGAAACCACGTGCGGCCCTGCGGGAAGATCCCGATCATCGGACACGTCTTGCGATGCCGCCAGAGAAACGGGCCGAGTCCGACCTGCGTGTGGCGGATGCCGTCCGTGCCGCTCTCAGCGCTGCCGTGCAGAAACAGGATGACCGGCCACTTCTTCTTCGCGTCGTAGTTCCGCGGGAGAAACAGCGCGTAGCGGCGCACCTGGCCGTCGGACGTCTTCAGTTCCTTGGCGACGAAGCCCTCGGGCAGGGCGGGCGCGGACGCGGCGCGTCGCTGGGCCTCGTGCGCCCGGTTCTGTGCGAAAGCCGATCCGGACATGAGCGGCACCGTCGCGATGAGCAGGCCGGCAATCATCGGGCGGCAGCCGAACAGCGCGCGGCTCATTGCGGCGCCGCCCGGTAACGCAACACCTTCACGCGCTCGACCGTCACCAGGCCGTCGCCGATCATCTCATCCAGCAGCGGCAGAAATGCATCGATCTTCTCCTGCGAATCGACGATCTCGATGACGATCGGCAGGTCCTCGCTGAGCCGCAGCACCTTTGCCGTGTGCAGGCGACTCCGCTTGCCGAAGCCCATCGGTCCGCGCAGGACGGTCGCGCCGGCGAGATGCTGCTCCCGGGCCTTGAGAACGATCGCCTCGTACAGCGGACGGCCTTGCCAGCGATCGCTCTCGCCCAGAAAGACTCGCAACAGGCATCCGTCCTGCGGAATGGTCATGGTCAGGCCCCGAACCAGCGCACGCCGGCCCGGTAGCCGAACCAGACGGCGGTGAGACAAAGTGCGTTGGTGAGGAGGAGATTGAGCGCCGCGCGACCGAACTCGCGGTCATTGACGAGCGAGAGCGTCTCGAACGCGAACGACGAAAACGTCGTAAATCCGCCGAGGACGCCGATGAGAAGTCCGAGGCGAATCTCCGGCCGCACAAGCTGAGGCCCGGCGAAGCGCGCTGCAAGCGCGCCGATCACCAGGCAGCCCAGCAGATTGACGGCGAGCGTTCCGACCGGAAAGAGACTCCCCGTCGCGCGCTGCACCCAGCCACCGAGCGCATAACGACAAACGCCGCCGACGCCGCTGCCCAGGAAGATCACCAGCAGCGTGTACATGCGAGCATGATGGGCGCGCGACCGCGGGGCGGCAAGCACCCGACGCCGCTCGTACCGTGCGGCGGGCCGTACCGGATCGGCCCCGCTAGGTTCTTGACCAATACCACACGGTCACGACTCCCGAGTTCTGGTCCTCCGAGTGCGAAATGGTGATCAGGTTTTCCCGGCCGACGTTGGAGGCAAACTCGGCAACCTCGGCAAAGAGCTTTTCCCAGCTCTTCGTCGAACTCTTGAAGATGCGGAACGCGACGCGCATGGCTCCGTCCTCCCGATAACGACTCCGCTCGCAAGCCGTTAGAATGCCTCGGCCGTGCCGGATCGAATCCGGTCCCGGCCGATCCGGTCGGCGTCGCGCGCGACCGGGCATTCACCAACCGAAAGCGGAGGTCATCAACGCGTGATCGTATCCATCGTCGACCTGTCTCGTCACGTCGGCCAGACCGTCACGCTCCAGGGCTGGCTCTACCACAGGCGCGACTCGGGCAAGCTCGTGTTTCTCGTCGTGCGCGACGGCACCGGCCTCTGCCAGTGCGTCGTCGCCCGGGGCCCGGACACGGACTCGTTCTTCGAGGACTGCCGCCGCCTCGGGCAGGAGTCTTCGCTTCGCGTTACCGGCGTCGTCCGGGCGGACCCGAAGCAGGTCGGCGGGCACGAGCTGACCGTCACGCACGTTGAGATCGTACAGAACGCCGAGAACTACCCCATCACGCCCAAGCCGCACGGCATCGACTTCCTTTTTCGCCACCGACACCTGCACTTCCGCTCCCGGCGGCAGTGGCACATCCTCCGCGTGCGACACACGCTCGTCGATGAGATCCGCGGCTACTTCAACCGCAACGGCTACACGCTCATCGACACGCCCATCTTCGCCCCCTCCGCCGGCGAAGGCAGCCAGACGCTCTTTTCCGTCGACTACTTCGGCGAGCCGGTCTTCCTCGCGCAGACCGGTCAGCTCTACGTCGAGGCCGCCTGCATGGCCTTCGGCAAGGTCTATTGCTTCGGCCCGACGTTCCGCGCCGAAAAGAGCAAGACGCGGCGACACCTCACCGAATTCTGGATGGTCGAGCCCGAGATCGCCTACGCCGATCTTGACGCGGTGATCGCGGTGGCCGAGGACTTCATCTGCTCCATCGTGCAGCGCGTTCTCAGCGACCATCGCGCCGACCTGGAGTTCCTCGGGCGCGACGTCGCCGCGCTCGAGCGGATCCGGGCGCCGTTCTACCGCATCACGCACCGGCAGGCGGCCGAGATCCTGCGCGGACCGAAGGCGCGGGAGCTGCTGGAGCGCGATCTCGCGCAGAAGTCGGCGCGGATCGCGGAGGTGCAGAAGCTCATCGCTGAAAAGGAAACGCAGGCCAAGGCCGGCGGCGTGAAGGAATGGCAGAAGGAAAAGCTCGCGGCCGACGCGGCGGACCTGCGCGAGGAGCTCGCGGATCTGGAGGTGGAGGTGCAGAACATCCCGCACCACATGCAGCTCGCGGCGAACTTCGACCCGAACGGTGACCTCGGCGGCAGCGACGAGACGATCATCAGCCGACTGCACGACCGCCCCGTCTTCGTGACGCACTATCCGAAGGGCTGCAAGGCGTTCTACATGAAGTTGAACGCGGAGGACCGCACGCGCGTCAACAACGTTGACCTGCTCGCCCCGGACGGCTACGGCGAGATCATTGGCGGCAGCCAGCGCGAGGAGGACCTGACGACGCTGCGGGATCGAATCCACGAGGACGGGCTGAACGAGGCGGACTACGAGTGGTACCTCGACCTGCGGCGCTACGGCACGGTGCCGCACGGCGGCTTCGGCCTGGGCGTGGAGCGGACGCTGGCGTGGCTCTGCGGCCTGAAGCACATCCGCGAGACGATCCCGTACCCGCGGATGATGGGGAAGATCTATCCGTAGGGGCCCCCGTCCGCCGGATCGGCCGTCGTCAGGCCGCACCGGCCAGCTTGGGCAGCACATCCTTGAACGCCCCCGCCTTCGGATCGCCGATCAGATACGCGGCCGAGTCGGCCCCCTGCGTCCTCAGCACGAACCGCTCGAACCCCGACTCGTTCGACACCTTCATCAGCGTCGCGCCGTCCCGCGTCAGGGCGAAGCCGGCCCGCTCGGCCGTGCCATCCTTCTCGCCCCACATCTGCATCAGTGCCATGCCGTCCTTGTCATCCACGCCGAGGATGATCGCCTCGCGCTTCGACCGATCGATGCCCAGCATCATCCGACCATTCTCGAGAAACCCGAAGCCGCCGCGTTCGATCCCGACTCGAAATCGCGTCGGTCGTCCTCCGTTGTTGCAGCGCGGGAGGCGTTCCTGGTCAATCCGCAGGGACGAACCCGATGGATGGGCAGTCCGCACGGTCCGGGCAGGCAGCAGCTTCGCAAGCTCATCGAGACCGGCGGGCCGCCGCCGACGTGGCGCGCCCGCCCAAAGTCGGCATACGCGCCGTCACAGGACGTGCTTCTCCTCGAGCTCAACCGCTGTCCGACCGGAACGACGAGCCGCGCGAGCGCGCTGTCGATGATGCTCGGATCCGACGTGCTGCATTGTGCCGGCCGGGCGCTGCCGCTCTCGAATATCTCTCGCACGCTCCTCGACGTCAGCCGGGCGGAGGAATCGCCTGCAAACCGGCGGAGGACGGAAAACCCTCTCACCGGAGCAGCCATCTCGCCGCCATCTACAGCCCCAGCGTGACCGCCAGTCCGCAGGCGGCGAGCGCGAAACCCGCCGCCGCGTGGGAATACCTTGCCATCCGCGCCGCGTGCAATCGCATCAGCCCGCAATACGCCGCCCAAACCACCGCCGTCATCGTCGCGATCGTCACCACGCCGAAGACCAGCGTCACCGCTGCGACGCCGAGAGGGCTGTGCCTGGCGGCCGGGTACATCAGCAGCGGAATGAGCGGTTCGCACGGACCGAAGACGAAGATCGTAAACAGGATCCACGGCGTCATCGACGGCGCGGCCTCGTCGGCGTGCGCGTGCGCGTGCTCGCGATGATGCGTATGCTCGTGCGCGTGCACTGTGCCGTCCGCGTGGCTGTGTACGTGAGAGTGCGGCCGGTTACGGACCGCGCGACGAACGCCCCACGCCATGTACGCCAGTCCGAACCCCAGCAGCAGCCAGCCCGCCACGTCGCCGCGGATCGACTCGATCCACGCAAGCCGGTACATCGCCGCGCCCAGCGCGATCCCCGCGCCGCCGAGTACGACGCTGCCCAGCACGTGCCCCGCGCCGCAGACGATCGTGATCGCCAGCGTCCGCGCCAGCGACCAGCGCCCGGCCTGCGCCATCACCACGAACGGTACGTAATGGTCCGGCCCCAACAGCGTGTGAATCAGGCCGATGAAGGCGGCCGTGCCGCAGAGCATTCCGATCGTCGCCGGATCCACTGTACGCCGCTCCGAAGTCGACTGCGATCATAGCGTCGGGCGGTGCGGAATTCACCGACGCCGAGGCGATTCGCGAGGAGTCCCGGATCGCGTAAGATGATGGGCTCGCCGGCCGGCACGGTCGGCGTGATTCAGGAGCGATGACGATGTCGGTCCGACAGCACCACAGCCCCGCGCGCCGTTGGGTCGCGTGTGCCGCGGTCCTGATGTCCGCGTTTCTGTCCGGCAGCGCCGCGCGCGGGCACGACTCGTTTCTCGTCGCCGACCGCTACGATGCGCGCATCGGTGAACTGCGGAAACTGGCCTTCATCACCGTCGAACGCTACCCCGAGAGCGTCGCCGCCGTGGCCGTTGAGCGCATCGCCGAGTGGGTCGCCCTGCACGCCGGCCAGCGCCGACCGATCGCGCCGTACGCGCCGATGGGCCATGAGCTCGTCGCGCGGACGCGGTTCGAAGCGCCCGGCCTGCACGTGCTGGCCGTCGCACTCAAGCCGCAACCGATCGAGATGACGGCCGCGGAGTTCGAGGAGTACCTCAAGTCCGAGCACGCCGTCGCCGCGCTGAACGACTTCGCCGCATCCAAACCAAAGCCCGAGAAGGTTCGCGAGATCTACACCAAGTTCGCCAAGACGTTCGTCGCCGTCGAGCACTCCGGTCCCGGATTCGACCAGCCCGTCGGCCATCTCCTCGAACTGGTGCCGCTCAGCGATCCGATGAGCTGGCGCGCCGGCCAGACCGTGGCCGTGCGGTTGCTCTTCCGCGGACAGCCGCTGCCCGGTCTGTATTCCTCGAGCGGCTACGATGGCCTCCCCGAGCATGCGTTCGCCGAGACCGTTCTGAGCGATGAGAAGGGCGAGGCGAAGTTCCAGCTCCTGCGCCCCGGGCGGTGGTTCATGCGGGCGCAGCACATCGAGCGCGTCCACGGCAAGCCTGATCACGAGTGGGAAAGCTGGTGGGCGACGCTGACGATCCGCGTCGGAGAGCCGGACCTCCGCCCGACGCCCGTGCCCGCATCGGCGCAGGCGACCGATCGGCCGGCGCCCGCATCGACGCAGCCGGCCGCCGCAGCGCCGAGTCCGCCGACTGAGGACCCGGACGATCCGGCCACGATCCTGAAACGTGTCGCCGCCGCGCACGACCGGGTCGGCCCCTGGGCCGTGGCCGGATACCGCATGACGCGCCGCGCGCTGCGCGAGCTTGGTCGCGACGCGACACCCGAGCGGCTTCGCGCCGTGCACGAGTCGCCCGCCGACGCGCCCTATTCGTGCGTCGCCGACGGCATCCGCGCCGCGCTCGGACCAGCGCGGGCAGCGCCGGCCGTCCGGCAGACGACCGCGCCGCCCGACCGCATGCGGACGCGCTTCACCGATGAGACGAGCAAGAAGTCCTGCGTCATCCGCTTGAGGCGGGAGTTCGTTCGCGAGATGCTGGGCGTGCCGGAGGCGGGATTGGAAGAGGCCGGTCGGCGCGTGGCCGCGATGCGCGACGAGGAGATCATGCAGATCGAGGCGACGGTGGCGGGACCGGAGCGCCCGTCGCCCGGGAGGCCCCCCCGCTAGGTCCAGGTCGGCGGACCGCGCGAGTGCGGACTTTGCGTGACGAGGGGCCACGCCCATCCGCTCGTTCGGGCCGGCGAGGCAGGATCACCGAAAGGCACGCGACGCCCGAGGGCGGATGCGCGACCGACCTGCATGAGCAGGGGCGCGACCCGGCCGGCGCTTCGCCGCTCGGGCGTCCACGCTCTCCAGGCGTCATCGGGTTCGCCGTCGCGGACGATCGCTCGGCCCTCCGTGGCGTCGCGATCGCGCGCGGCGAATTCAACCGTGTCCCCTCGGGTAAGGGACAGGCCCGAACGCCCGTCGGATGCTGTGGACGGACGACGGGCGCTCGTTTCCATCAACGAGAGTGCGACGAACGCGCACCCCGTCGCAGTCGCCATGCTCACTCGGATCCATCGAGGACCCGACACCCCCAACCGTTCGGAGCGTTGCGTGATCCACATGGCATCGAACTCCCGGCCTGAAGCGGCTGACGGCGATCAACCGGGCGAGAGGTTCGATCGGCGGCGCACCGCCGACCGGGTAAGAGAAGCAGAATTTTTTTTCAGATTTCTTTCTCAAGTGCGCCGGGCCGTCCGGCGCACCCGCGACGACAGGACTGATAGCGGCCGTTTTATCCGGTCGGGGCGATCACGTCGATTCGCGGATCGCCCGGACCGCCGGCAATTCGGCCAGCGCCGCGAGGAACTCTCGATGATGCCGATGGCTACGGCAGTATCGAACGTGGACCCGGCCGGTATTCGTGCCGCCCGGCTCGAACCGCGTGAAGGCATCGGGCATCTGGAATCGATCCAGAATCTCCTGAATCCGCGGCCGGGTGCGGCCCGATTCGACGTCGAACTCGATCTCGGCGATCACGAACTCGCACGTCCCCGCGAAGAGCCTCGCCAGTCCGCCCTGCGCCACGAGCGTTACGATGGCCAGCGCGGTGAACACCAGACCGGCAAAGACGTGACCCGAGCCGACGACGACACCGATCGCCGCCACGGCCCAGATCGCCGCGCCGGTCGTCACGCCGATGAGCATGCCGCGCTCGCGAATGATCGCTCCCGCGCCGAGAAACCCCACGCCGGTCACGACCTGAGCCGCGATCCGCGACGGATCCCCGGTGGAGCCCGCCACGAGCGTTCCGGCCTGCGTGAAGATGGTCGAACCGAGGCAAACCAGTACCATCGTTCGGATCCCGGCGGGTTTCTCGCGCTGCTCGCGTTCGAGGCCGATGGCCGCGCCGCAGACGATGGACGCCACTGCGGAGACCAGCCCGACCAGGTTGGCTGGGTAAGTGCGAGAGAGATCGCCCATCCAATGGGGGAGGTTATCAAGCACCGCCAACGTCTCCTGAAACCCGATTCCAAGGTGCGACGGCACGGCGGGATTCCAAGTTATTATCGGAAGACGGGATCGCGTTTGGAAAGCTCACCTGCCGTTCCGACCGGCCGGTCCGTTAATAACGATCGCCCAACTTCTGTTGAGGAAAAGTGCGCGAACGTACCCAGTTCTCTCGATTCCTGACGGGGAACTTTACCCGTCCGAGCCACTGACCGATCATGTCATGTTCGCCGATTCGGTGCGATTACGGGCCTCGATCGGTCCTGATGCCGATGGGGCCCTCTGGCACAGCGATTGCCCGATCGTCCGATGGTTGTGGAGTCTTGCCCAGAATTCTACCTCTTGGTGGGGGCGAATCCTGGACGATCTTCAGACCGTGAACCTCGCAGAACTTCGACCGCGTCCGGGTAGGCCGTCCTTCGACCGGTCGGCGGCGCCCCGGGTTGTGGCCGAAAATAACAGGGTGGACCGGAGTCGGTCCGGACCGTAATTTGTTCGGGGAGCCGGGCGGCGTCGAGCCGATCTCGCACGCCACAGGATCACCCCATCCGTCCGTTCGAAAAGGAGAAGTCGAATGATCAGTTCCATCGTTTCCGAAGTGTGTTCGCAGTTGACGAGCCTGTTCGGCCAGCTCCCCTTCGTGGGTGAGGGCCTCGTCTCGCTGATCTCGCAGGTCTGCGAGGCCATCATTTCGGCCCTTCAGGGCGCCGGACTCTAGGCCGTCGTCAACCGCGCTCGTCGGACCGTCCGGTCCCGGCGCGCGAATCTCATTGAAGCGTGCTTCGACAAGCCGCTCCCCGTGAGGGGAGCGGCTTTGTTTTTGCGCGGCGCGAACGCGGGTAATTGAACCCGGCGGTGCTCGCGCCGCACGATACAATCACCGCCCATGGCGCCGCACGTCGCGAGTTGCGAGACCTTCGTTCGCAACATGACGGCCCTCTACCGGCGCGACCCGCGCCTGGCGCACGCGGTCGAACATTGCTCCGACGACGCGCAGCCGTCCGTCGAACCCTCGCGCAGCGGTCCACCGACCGCAAGCGTCCAGTCGCCGGACGGACGCCGCCTCTACCTGCACAGCCGACACGATCCGCTCGCCGAGGCCCGCACGTTCTGCGACGCGCTCGGCGGCGACGATGCGATGGTCACCGTTCTCTGCGGTCTGGGGCTCGGCCATCACGTCCCTCCGTTGCTCGACGCAACCGGCGGCGAGGGCGTCGTCATCGTCAGCGAACCGAACGTGGGAACGATTCGCGCTGCGCTCGAACAGACGGAGCTGCACGAGGCCATCGCCGAGCAGCACCTCATTTTCCTGACCTCGGCGGACAAGGGCGAACTGCACGACAAGCTGACGCCGCTTGGAGCGATGCTCATGCTCGGCGCGCGATTTGCCGTGCCGCCCGCCGCGCGGACCCTTCACGCCGATTTCCACGCCGCCATCCGCCAGGCCATCAACGACTTCGCCGCTTTCTCGCGCATGTCGCTGTTGACGCTCGTCGCCAACAGCCGCATCACCTGCGAAAACATCGCCGGAAATCTCCCCGCGTACCTCGCTACGCCGACAATCGACGTCCTGCGCGACGCGGCGCGGGGCTGGCCCGCCATCGTCGTCTCGGCCGGACCATCCCTTGCGCGGAACATCGATCGGCTGCGCGAGGCGGCCGGCCGCGCCGTGATCATCGCCGTCCAGACCACGCTCAAGCCGCTCCGCGCGGTCGGGATCACGCCGGACTTCGCCACCACGCTCGACTTCAGCGACCTGTCGAAGCGCTTTTTCGAAGGCATCGACGACTTCGGCGACGCCGTGCTCGTCGCGGAGCCGAAGGCCTCGCCCGCAATCCTCGACATGTTCCGCGGCCGGCGCGGACCTCGCGCGCGGCCCGTCCTCCTGCTCAACAACGATTTCGCGCACCGCTGCGTTGGTGCCGAGCTTGCGGCACGGAGCGGACTTCGCGCCGGCAGTACCGTCGCGCACCTGTCGCTCTACCTCGCGGAGCACCTCGGGTGCGACCCGATCATCTTCGTCGGGCAGGACCTCGGTTTCTCCGGCCACGTGTACTACACCCCCGGCGTGACGATTCACGACGCGTGGCAGGCCGAACTGGATCGCTTCTGCTCGCTCGAGCAGAAGGAGTGGGAACGGATCGCCCGCCATCGCCCCATTCTGCGGCGCATGACCGACGTTCACGGGCGGCCGATCTACACCGACGAGCAGATGTGCACCTACCTCGAGCAGTTCGAGCGCGACTTCGCCGGGGCATCGGCCGAAATCATCGATGCGACTGAAGGCGGCGTGCGCAAGGCGGGCGCGCGGTCGATGACGCTGCGCGAGGTGATTGAACGTTACTGCACGCGGCCGCTGCCCGAATCGCTGACCGCGGCGCGGCGTGCCGCACGGGCCTATCACGCCGAGCGGCTGGAGGCCGGGCGACGCGCCATCGTCGAGCGGAGGACGGAGCTAGAGGATTTCCGCCGCCTGTGCGAACAGACGCGCGACGTGCTGCGGCAACTGGCGGGTTGCCTCGACGACCCGCCGCGCTTCAACCAGCTCATCATCCGAGTGGACGAGCTTCGCACGCGCGTCCGACGCCACGATCGCGTCTTCCGCATGGTCTGCGATGTCTCGCAGCTCGCCGAACTCCAAAAGTACTCCGCCGACCGGCGGCTGGCCGCGTCCGGCGCGAAGGGCCGCGAACGATCTGCGCGGCAACTGGAGCGGGATCGGCGCTTCATCGATGCATTGCTCGCCGCGTGCGCAGATCTGGAGCGGATCCGCGCCCATGCGCAGCAACGCTTCGACGCCGAGATCGCGTCAGCGTCCGAGCCCTCGGAGGCCGCGCGATGAAGCACATCGCCGTCCTGCATGCGGATCTCGCCGTCAGCCCGATCGGCACGCGTTCGCGACTCGCCGATCCGCTCGCGCGAACCCCCGTGCTGCGGCGAACGGTCGAGCGACTGGCGCGGAGCCGCGAACTCGCCTCGATCCACGTCCTCTGCCCGCGCGCGCAGTGCGACGCCGTGGAGGCGATCCTGCGCGGCACGCCGGCCCAAGTGGAGGCCAATCCGCTCCCGCCGCCTCCGTACGAGGCGCTGGTCCGCGCCGCGCGATGCTGGGGCCTGGAGTCCTGGCGCGGCGGGATCGCCGGCCTGTGCGCCTTCGACGAGGACACGCACCTGGAGGCCTGCGCCCGACTGGCCGAACAGCACGCGGCCGACGGCGTCGCCGTCGTTCCGGCCGGGGCGGCGTTGATCGATCCCGCGCTGTCCGACGCGATGATCGCGCACGACCGGCGTCACCGCGAGCTGGTGCGATTCGTCTTTTGCCAGGCGCCGCCGGGAGTTGCGCCCGTTCTCTTCCATCGCGATCTGCTCCGCGACCTCGTCGCGACGCGCCAGCCGCCGGGCGCAGCGCTGCTCTATCGACCGGAGAATCCGCATCCCGACCTGACCGGCAAGACCTCGTGCTATCGGCCTGCCTCGGTCGTGATCGAGTCGCGCGGCCGATTGATTGCCGACAACGACCGCGCGTTCGCACGACTGGAAGCGCTGCTCGCGGCCGGCGCGGCGGACTGGTCGGCCGAGCGGCTCGCGGATGCGCTGATCGCGCGGCGCTGGGACGACCCCGCGTCGTGGCCCGAGGAGATCGAGATCGAACTGACGACCGACGACGCGCTCGCCGATCGAACGACGCTGCGACCGCGCGGCACGTTGGCCGGAGTCCCGAAGCGCGGACCGCTTTCGGTCACGTGCGTGAAGCGCCTCGTCGACGACCTCGGCGAATTCGACGACGTGCGGATCGTGCTCGGCGGGTTCGGCGAGCCGGCCTTGCATCCGCAGCTTGCCGAGATCGTCGCGCTGCTGCGCGCGTCGGCCGTGCGCGCGATTGCGGTCCGCACGAGCGCGCTGGCCGGCAACGAGTCGTTCGACGCCTTGCTCTTCGACGCGCCGATCGACGTCGTGATCGTCCCGCTCGACGCCCACAGCGCCGAGACCTACCGCCGCATCCACGGCCTCGACGTCTACGACCGCGCGCTGCAACGACTGCACCACTGGACGGAGCGGCGGTCGGCCGCCCGAGCGGTCCGTCCGCTGCTCGTGCCCGAATTCATGAAAACCACGGAGAATCTCGACGAGATGGAGCGGTTCTTCGACGAGTGGCTGCAGCGCGTCGGCACGGCGGTGATCGTCGGGCCGAGCCATTTTTCAGGACAGCGCCCGGACCTCCGTGTCACGCGCGTCACCCCACCGCGGCGAACGCCGTGCCGCCAGCTCTTTCGCCGCGCGATGATCCTCGCCGACGGCACCGTGGTCACTTGCGATCAGGACTACGCCGCGCGGCAGCCGGTCGGCCATCTCGGCAGAGCGTCGTTTCGCGAAATCTGGAGCGGTCCGCAAATCAGACGGCTCCGCGACGAGCATCGTCGCGGGGTGGTCGACGTACAGCCACTGTGCTCGAAATGCGAGGAATGGCACCGTCCCTGATTCGGCCCGGCGAATCGGAGGTCCGCACCCGCGGCACGACGCCGCAGTCGGACCGGCGGCGATAATCGCCGGAACCGGGATTTCCGACCGGCGAAACGCTACTGGGACGCTTGCGAAGTGCTCGGAATCCGATTTTCCGACTTGATTCCGGCCGATCAGAAGTTAAATACTTAGTACCCTTCCATCATACGCGAAGGGTCCCCATTCGCGGGGGAAAGAAGCAGACACGAGGCGCCGGGGTCAAGCGTCTCAGGTTGAATCTCCCGGTATCTCGCAGGCCGGGCGATCGGGGAAACAGGAAGCCAATTCTGGGGAAGGCAGCTACTCGGCCCGCGGACGATCCGCGGGGCGAGGGGTGTTTGTCCAGTTCAGGGGGATGGTGCATGTCGTCGCTCGCTCGCAAG
Organism: Phycisphaerae bacterium; assembly: GCA_023150615.1. Classification (GTDB taxonomy): domain Bacteria; phylum Planctomycetota; class Phycisphaerae; order UBA1845; family UTPLA1; genus JAKLKO01. Next base: position 88,834 of record JAKLKO010000009.1, on the reverse strand, counting down.
GGCTGTGTCGTCTGTTCGCTGTTCGCGTTGTGCGGATTCCTCGGCGCGAATCGCGCGAACGCCGCGCCGCTGCTCTTCACCGATTCCAGTGGCAATCTGGCCGCCTCCGTCGAATTCGACGCCGTCGGCACGAACCTCGTCGTGACGCTTTCCAACACGTCCGTCTACGACGTCCTCGTCCCGAGCGACGTACTTACCGCCGTCTTTTTCGACGTCGCCGAGCCGGCGTTGGCGCTGACACCGGTCAGCGCCGTCGTGTCGGCCGACTCAAGCGTGCTCTTCGGTCCGACCGACCCGGGCAACTCGGTCGGCGGGGAATGGGCGTACCGGGCCGGCCTCGTCGGTGCTCCGGCGGGGCAGGTCTATGGCATCGGCTCGGCCGGATTCGGTCTCTTCGGGCCGTCCGACCTGTTCCCGGGAAACAACCTCCAGGGCCCCGCCTCGGTCAACGGCCTCCAGTACGGCATCACGTCGTTCGGCGACGATCCGGCAACCGGGAACACGCCCGTGACCGGCAGCAATGCCCTCGTCAGAAACACGGTGGTGTTCACGCTCTCCGGACTACCGGAGGGGTTTGATCCTTCATCGCGCATCACCGGACCGGTCTTCCAGTACGGAACGAGCCTGAGCGAACCCCACATGCCCGAGCCGGCGACGGGCCTGATTCTGGCCGGCGGATTCGTGTCCGTGCTCCGCCGGCGTGCGGCGCGCCGCATTCGTGGTGCGAAATGACGCGATGACCCCGACGCGAGCGCGATGCGCTCCGCGCCGCGATCGTGCGTGGGTCACGTGCTCCGCTTGAACTGGCGCTCGAGATCGTGAATCGTCAGGCGGAGCGTCGTCGGCCGCCCGTGCGGACAATTGCTGCTGCGATCCACGAGGTGCCGCTGCGCCAGGAGCGACTGGATTTCCTCGGCGCTCAGCGGATCGCCCGCCTTCACCGCCGCCTTGCAAGCCATCATGTCGAGAAGCGCGTGAATGAGCGTCTCCGGATGCTCCTGCTGGCCGGGCTCGACGAGACGGTCCAGCGCATCGCGCACGAACTCCGCCACGTTCATCCGCGACAGCGCCACGGGAAACGCCTGCACGGCCAGCACGTTTGGTCCGAAGGCGTCCAGCTCGACGCCGAGCCGCGCGAACAGCCCGCGATGCTGCTCGGCGGCCGACATCTGTTCTGAGGAGACCTCGACTGTCTCCGGAATGAGCAATCGCTGCGATTCCAGCGGCCCGGACACGAGCCGCTCGCGGAATTGCTCGTACAGAACGCGCTCGTGCAGCGCATGCTGATCGATGATGATCAACCCGTCCGACGACTCGGCGACGAGATAGGTGTTGTGAAACTGAAGCGCCGCCGATGGGCCGGCGTCGATCCAGCGCCCGTCGCCGGCCGGCGCCGCCGGCGCAGAATCAACCGGTTGCGCCGGCGCTGAAACGTCCGGCGACGGGGCCGTCGCCGGCACGGACGACCGATCGCCCGACACGGCCGCTGGTGGCAAACCCGATTCGCCCGCAGCGCCCGGACCCGTCGCCACGTCGAGCGACGCCGCGCCGCGGAGCGTCGGCGTTGCACGACGCAAATAGTCGGCAATCGCCTCGCGCACCGCTTCCTGCCGCGGCGGAAGCGCCTGCGGCGCCGGCATGGAAGGCCGCAGCGCCGGGGTCAGGTCGCGCGACAGCAGCGTCTCTCGCAGCACGGCCAGGACCTGCGATTGCACGAGGCCGGCGTCGCGCCAGCGGACCTCGATCTTCGTCGGATGCACGTTGACGTCGAAGGCCTGCGGATCCGTCGCGAGGAACAGGAACACGACCGGGTGCCGGCTCGGCTCGATCAGCCCGCGGAACGCCTCGCGCACCGCGTAACGCACGAAGCGATCCGCGATGTACCGGCCGTTCAGGAAGACGTACTGCCACTTCGGCGTGACGCGCGCCGACGCCGGCGGCGCAAGCCAGCCTTCCAGCAGCAGCCCGCGCTCCTGGCGGCGCAGCGGGATCAGGTCGGCCGCCAGCTCGGGGCCGTAGAAGTCGGCGATCCGCGCGCGGCGATCGGCGCTGGCCGGCAGGTGCCGCAGCACGCGCCCCTGATGCGATTGCCGCAACGCCACGTTCGGACACGCCAGCGCGACGCGCGCGATCTGCTCGGTGACGTGCGCCGCCTCCGTCCCCGCGCCGCGAAGAAACTTCCGCCGTGCAGGCACGTTGTAGAACAGATTGCGGACGTCCACCGTCGTGCCCACCGGTGCCGCGCACGGGTGCGGACCCTCGACGCGCCCGTCGACCACCGACAGCTCCGCGCCGGCCTCGACGCCGTTCGGGCGCGAGACGACCCGCACGTGCGACACCGATGCGATGCTCGCCAGCGCCTCGCCGCGAAAGCCCATCGTCTCCACGCGCATCAGGTCCTCGACCGTCGCGATCTTGCTCGTCGCATGCGGCGCGACGGCCAGCGGTAGCTCGTCGGCCGCAATGCCCGCGCCGTCGTCCGTAACGCGGATCAGCGACGCACCGCCGTCAACCAGCTCGATCTCGATCCGCCGCGCCCCGGCGTCGAGCGAATTCTCGATCAACTCCTTGACGACCGAGGCGGGACGTTCAATGACCTCGCCGGCCGCGATCTTGTTCACCAGGTCGGGATCGAGTCGTCGGATGTTCGACATGCGGGCGGCGATTGTAGGTCGTTGCCGCCGGCGGCGAAACGACGACCGGCTGCGGCGGGGCGATCGAATCCCGTACTTTTCACAAGCGGGCTTGCGATTCGGGGAAATCCGCGCGGGGGGACTTGAGTTTTTTCTTGAATCGAGTATGCTAAAGTACCGAATTGATAATCAGGACCCGGCTCCCTTTCGACGGCCGCGGTCTGAGACTGCTCATCAACCACAGTATCGTGACCTGACCTGGAGTCGATCGACGTCGATCGTCCGCACCGCCTGACATGTAGAGATTCCGGATTGTCCGGGGGCAGGCGTCGCGGCGGGCCACGATGGGGACCATTCATGTTTCGGGAGCTTGCAACGGAAGGCAAATCTCGCCACGAGATCATTACCCGCGCGAAGATCAGCTGGGAGGAGACGGGGGCGCGGCTCACCCAGCGGGCGTGGATCGACCGCGAACTCCGCGAGATCGGGCTCAGCCCGCTGTCGGATGCCGAGGTCAAGAACTACGGCATCGTGACCGCGCCGCGCCTTCTCTAGTCCGCCTGCCGCCACGTCCATACACCCGCGCCGCGTGACCCCACCGGCGCGATCGTATCATCGTCGCGCCGCTAGAACCGCCGCTTCCGCGCCGTCAGGAACCGTGCCAACGCCTGGTCGAACGACATCGACGTGTCGACGCAAACCAGCTCCGCGCGGAAGCCCGCCAGTGCGTCCCGATACGACTGATGAAACTCCTCGACCGCGCGCAGGTAGCCCTCGCGAAACGCCTCGGCATCCGCCGTCACCGACCCGCCGGTCTCCGGATCTTCGAAACGCGTTGGCCCGCGGAACGGGAAGTGCGCCTCAGCCGCGTCCAGCACGCAGAAGACGATGGCGTCCTGCCCGGCGAAGCGCAGCCGCCGCAGTGCCCGCTGCACCGGCACGGGATCGCACAGCAGGTCGCTGAAGACGATGACGAGTCCGCGCCGCCGCAGTCGCCGCGCGAAGGCCTCGAGATCGTCCGCCAGCGTCGTCACCCCTCCCGCCTTCGCCCGCGCCAACCGCGCCAGCACGTGCGTGAGCTGCGTCCGACGGCTCCGCGCCGGGATCATCGCGCGGTCGTCCCCGCCTACCAGAGCCAGGCCCACGGCGTCCTGCTGATCGAGCATCAGATACGCCAGCGCCGCGGCCAGACAGGCCGCATAGTCGAACTTCGTCATCCGCGGCGACGCCCCCGGCTCCAGATCGGCCTCGACGGGATACGCCATGCTGCCCGACGTATCGAGCAGCAGGTGCGCCGTCAGGTTCGTCTCCGCGCGGTACTTCTTCACGTACAAGCGGTCGGTCTTGCCGTACACGTTCCAGTCGATCGTCCGCAACTCGTCGCCCGGTTCGTACTTGCGGTGCTCCGAAAACTCGACGCTGAACCCGTGATACGGCGAGGCGTGCAGACCGGCGTAGAACCCGTCGACGATGAACCGCGCCCGCAGATCCAGGCGGCGGACCTTGGCGATCACGTCCGGGCGGAGGTATTCAGTCAGTTGCGCCACGAATCTCGGACCCTCGAACGCATTGTCTCGAACGCCCGACCGTTGTAAAATGGAACGGTCGTTGCGTTTCCCGACCCACCGCGGCCGCGACCGGCGGCATTGGGCTGCGCGGTGCCGAACCGTTTACGACGCGAATCCAGGAGCCGGCCTTCATCGCGGCTCGTATTCGGAGGGGACCTGCCCCGTACGCGCCGCATCAACCCGGGAACACCGGGAGGAGGAGTTTTGTCATGCCTTGTCGGCCCGTCGCCGCGACTTGTCTGGTCAGCCTGGTTCTGGGACTCACATGCCTGCCGGTTCGGGCGGCCACGCCACTGGCGACCGTTGAGGTCGCCGCGGGCGCCACGCTCAATCGGCCGCTGTTCGTCTGCGCGCCGCCGGGCGACACGAGCCGTCTGTTCATCGTCGAAAAGCGCGGCGCCATCCGCATCCTCAATCTCGCGACGGACATCGTGAACGCGACCGCCTTCCTCGACATCGACGCCATCGTCTGGACGCCGACAAGCAACAACGACGAGCGCGGCATGCTCGGGCTGGCGTTTCATCCCAACTACGCCGCGAACGGCTTTTTCTACGTGAACTACATCAACAACTCGGGCAACAGCGTGGTCGCGCGTTACACCGTCTCGGGCAACCCGGACATTGCCGACAGTGCCAGTGCCCTGCAGATCCTGACCATCGTCCAGCCGTTTGGAAACCACAACGGCGGCTGGTTGGCTTTCGGCCCGAACGACGGATACCTCTACCTTGCGTTCGGCGACGGCGGAGATGCCTGCGACACGGGCGAACGCGCTCAGGACATCACGAACCAACTGCTCGGCAAGATACTGCGCATCGACATCAACAGCGACGACTTCCCCGGTGACGCGACGCGCTTCTACGCCATTCCGCCGACCAATCCCTTCGTCGGCGTCACCGGCGACGACGAGATCTGGGCCTACGGCGTACGCAACCCGTGGCGCAACGCCTTCGACCGCCTCACGGGCGATCTCTACATCGCCGACGTCGGCCAGGACTCATGGGAGGAAATCAACTTCCAGCCCGCCTCGGTCACGACCGCCCGGAACTACGGCTGGGACTGCCGTGAGGGCAATCACTGCTCGACCTGCGCCACCGTCGGCTGCTCCTGCGCCGGCGCGGGGTTCACCAATCCGATCCACGAATACGCCAACGGCGTGCCGAGCCCCTGCTCGATCACCGGCGGCTACGTCTATCGCGGTAACGCGATCCCCGACCTGCAAGGCACCTATTTCTACGCCGACTACTGCAGCGCCCAGATCACGTCGTTCTATTACGACGGCGTCAACGTCACCAACGTCATCAACCGCACGACCGAGCTCGATCCGCCCGGCGCGACCACGATCTCGAACATCGTCTCCTTCGGCGAGGACGGCGCGGGCGAGCTTTACATCGTCGAGCAGTGCGGAACGACCTGCGGCGAAGTCTTTAAGATCATCCCCAACTGCACCATCGCCGTCAGCAGCAACCCCTCGCCGCAGTCCGTCTGTCAGGGCGGCACGGCCATGTTCTCCTGCGCCGTCACCGGCAACGTCGGCTCAACCACTTACACCTGGCAGAGGAACAACGTCTCCATCGGCGCTCCCAACAGCCCGACGCTCACGCTCAACAACGTCCAGCCCGCCGATGCCGGGAACTACCGCTGCGTCATCCAGGATACGTGCAACACGGTCTTCACCACCGCCGCCGCGCTGACCGTCAACCTTCCCGGGCCGGGCGACATGGACGCCGACTGCGACGTCGACCTCAACGACGTGCCGATTTTCGTCAACGTGTTGACCGGACTCGACCTCGATCCAGGCCGCCTCGCCCGCGCCAACGTCAATGGCGATGGGAACACCAACGGCCTCGACGTTGATCCGTTCGTCGATCTCGTCATCCCGTAACGCGCGGCGACGCATACCACGACGCCTCGACCGACGGCCGGGCGACTCCGCTCGGCCGTCGTTGCGCGCCGACGCCGGCGGCCCTACCGTCGCATCAATCGAGCGACTACCATCGACCCACCGAGCCTGGAGACCGTCTGCCCTTTGGAGGCTGAAATGAACCGACCGCTGTCCCGCTTCCTCTTCGCGCTGCTGACCTGCACCATCGCCGCCACCGGCTGCATCCCCGAGACCGGCGTCGCCGAGGAACGCGCACCGGAATCCGCAAGGCCGGAATCGGTTGCCGCCGCGTCGACCGAGGCAACGTCGACCCGGCCCGCTGCGCCGCGCACGCTCACGCCCGACGACTTGAAGGCGCTCGCCTGGCGCAGCATCGGCCCGGCGAATATGGGCGGACGCGTCGCCGACATCGCCGTCGCACCGGGCAACCCCAAGACGTTCTTCGTCGCACACGGCACGGGCGGGATCTTCAAGACCACCAACCGCGGGACGACGTTTACGCCCGTCTTTGACAAGGAAGCCACCGCGTCGATCGGCTCCATCGTCGTCTGCGATGCGCCCGACGACTGGCCCGGCTGGAAGGATGAGAAACCCGATCCGGCGGCCGAAGCCAAACCAGCGGATCCGAAAGAACGCGGCAAGGCCAAGATCGTCTGGGTCGGCACGGGCGAAGGCAACGGCCGCAACAGTTCCTCCTACGGCAACGGCGTCTATCGTTCGACCGACGGCGGCGGGAGCTGGACCCACCTCGGCCTGGCCGAGACGCACGACATCCCCGCGCTCGCGGTTGATCCGCGCAATCCCGACGTCTGCTACGTCGCCGCGCTCGGGCACCTGTGGGGACCGAATCCGCAGCGCGGCATCTACAAGACGACCGACGGCGGCAAGAACTGGACGCACGTCCTTCGGCTCGACGCCGACACCGGCGCGATAGACGTCCGGCTCAACCACGACAATCCCGACATCGTTTACGCCGCGATCTACATGCGCCGCCGCACCGCCTACAGCTTTCGCAGCGGCGGACCGGTCGGCGGCATCTACCGCTCCACCGACGCCGGAAGGACCTGGACCGAGCTCACCCGCGGACTGCCCGCACAGACCGGCCGGATCGGCCTCGGCATCTACGCGAAGAACCCGAAGGTGCTCTACGCCGTCATCGAGTCGGACATCGGCGGCTGGGGCCCAGACCTGTTCGAGCCGCGGCTGAAGGCCGGCGGGCTGTTCCGCACCGACGACGGCGGCGATACCTGGACGCGCGTCAGCGACCTCAACTTCCGCCCGTTCTACTTCTCCAAGGTCGTCATCGATCCGACGGATGACCAGCGGATCTACCTGCTCGGCTTCGGGCTGTCAGTCTCCGACGACGGCGGAAGGCACTTCCGCGCCGACGGCGCACGCACGCCGCACGGCGACCTGCACGTTCTCGTCATCGACCCCGCCGACCGCGATCACATGCTGCTCGGCACCGACGGCGGCGTCTATCTTTCGCACGACCGCGGCGCGACGTGGGACTTCCTCAACAACCTCGCCGCCGGCGAGTTCTACAACGTCGCCGTCGACCTGTCCGATCCCTACCGCGTCGGCGGTGGGCTCCAGGACAATTGCACCTGGATCGGACCCAGCGCCACCATCTGGCAGACCAGCTCCCTCATGGGCGACGAGGAGCCCGGCGGACCGGGCGGTATCACGAACGCCGATTGGAAGTTCATCTACGGCGGCGACGGCTTCCACGTTGCCTTCGACCCGCTTGACCCCAACATCATCTACTGCGAATCGCAGGGCGGCGAGCTCGTCCGCGCGCACCTCGACACCGGCCGGCGCAAGCGCATCAAGCCCGCGCCCAAGGAAGGCCAGCCGCGCTACCGGTTCAACTGGAACACGCCGTTCTTCATCTCCCCGCACGATCCGAAGACCCTCTACGTCGGCGGCAACTACGTCTTCAAGCTCACGCAGCGCGGCGATCACGCCGAGCGGATCAGCGAGGACCTCTCCACCCGCGACGTCGAGAAGATCGAGACCGTCGGCACCGACGCCGAGACCCACGGCACCGTCGTCTCGCTCGCCGAATCGCCGCTCGCCGCCGGCCTGCTCTGGGCCGGCACCGACGACGGCCGCGTGCACGTGACGCGCGACGACGGCAAACACTGGACCGACGTCACGCCCCCGCAGACCGGCGGCCGGTACATCAGCAAGATCGAACCCTCGCACCACGAGCGCGACACAGCCTACGTCGCCCTCGACGGCCACCGCAGCGACGACATGGACCCGCACATCGTCATGACGACTGACGGAGGAAAGAACTGGACGACGATCACCGGCGACCTTCCCGCCGGCGCGCACGTCAAGGTCGTTCGCGAGGACATCGCCAATCGCAACGTGCTGTACTGCGGAACGGAGCGGGCCGCGTATGTGTCGATCGACCGCGGCGCGCACTGGGTCCGCCTCAACGGCGACACGCTCCCGACCGTCGCGGTCGATGACATCGTGCAACACCCGCGCGAGACCGATCTCGTCGCCGGCACGCACGGCCGATCCATCTACATCCTCGACGACGCGTCGCCGTTGTCGCAACTGACGCCCGACGTGATCGCGAGCGAGTTCCACCTCTTCGACGTGCGGCCCGGCAAGCCGGTGATCTACCTCGACTACGGCGGCATCTGGAGCGAGCGGATCTTTCGCGCCAAGAACCCGCCGCTGGGCGCGAAGATCGCCTACTGGCTGCGCGACTACGTCCCCGACGGCGTGAAACTGTCGATCCACAACGCGAAGGGCGTCATGGTCCGATCGCTGACGGGGCCGGGCCGACCGGGAATCAACCGCGTCGTGTGGGACTTGCAGGCCGAAAAGCACCAGCGGATCTACAGCAGCGACGAGTCGCTCGGACAGACGCAGTTCGTGCCGCCGGGCGACTACACCGTCATCGCAACCTGCGGCAAGACGAACCGGACAAAAAAGGTCAAGGTCCTGCCCGCCCCGGGCACGGATTGGAAGCCGTAACGCCGTCCGGGCGGCTATCGCGCCGAGATGTCGCGCAGCGCTTGCAGGAATCGCCCGCGCATCTGCACCGCGCGGACGTAAGCCGTCTCGCGCGGACCGCCCTTCGCGCGCATCAGCTTCAGCAACGCCCGTCGCTCAGCCGCAGACCAGCGCGGCAGGTCGGGGATCATCGCCACCAGCACGGCCAGCTCGGCAAAGGCCTCGCGCTGCCGGACCGGCCAACGCATCCAGCCCGCCGCACCCAGCCGTCGTGCAACCGTCGCAGCGCAGCGATCGAGCGCGCGTCGATGGTCTCCGCCGAAGCGCCGTGCAAGAACATCCGTCGCGGCGAGGCCGACGCGGCGAAGGTCGATGTCCGGCTCGCGCGGCGCCGGCGCCAGGTGCAGCACCAGCCGCGCGCCGGCCAATCGCCGAAGCACGCTCGGCGGCGAGCGATCTCCGCGACGCGACGCCACCCGCGCCGCCTCCTGCGAGGCCAGCGCCGCCAGGCGCGGCTCGACCGGCCGAAAGCCCAGCCGCCAGTAAAACCAGAACGCCCCGGAGCGAATCGCCTCGGTGTTGCCCGCGCCGAACTGGAACGGATCCACGTAGAAGCGTTCGGCGGCAAACGCGTGCCGGTACACACGCAGCACCTGCGCGAACGCGAACAGCGAATCGCCGCCGCGAAACGACTCGAAGATGTTCACGCCGATCTCGCACCGCGCTCCGAACGGCCAGCCGCCGCCGTATCCAATCGGCACGCGGTTCTTCAGCAGCAGGAAACCGAAGAAGCTCTCGATCGGCAGGCGCCGGCCGGGCGACATGCCGAACATCGCCACGTCGATCCCGCGGTCGAGGCGGTAGAGCACGACCTCGTCCGGATTCGCGTACGTGAACGGATCGGTCTCGCGCAGTCGCACGGCGAGCGTCGCGCGGGCCGTGTCGATCAGTCGTCGCGCGGGTGAACCGCGCAGCCGGGCGACGCGCTCGATCGGGCGGTGTATCTCGGCCTCGATCGACTCGGGCCGTGGCGGCGGACGACGCTGGAAGTGGATCGCGCGGGCCGGTCCGCGGAGAAACGTCCGCGATGGGCCACGCGGCGGGAGGTCCCACCAGACTCGCCGATCGAGCGATTGGAAGACGTAATCGAGGACCTCCTCATCGCCGCCGATCGAACCCGCCGCACGGACAAGCCACGCCGCGTCAGAAGCGCCGCCCGACGCCCGCCGGATCCACTCTCGCGTCGTCAGCGACTCCTCGATCAGTCCGTCGCGCTCGACGCGCCGCGTGAGGAGCGGGAGCACGCGCTCCATCTCTTCGTCATCCTCGCTCTCCCACGCCAGCCGCACGTGCCTGCCGAATCGCCGCGTCAGCCACGCCGCCAGCGCCCGCGATGGCGCGAGATCGACGCGGGTGCCGGCGATGCCCGAGTCCTCCAGCGCGCGGCGCAGCCTCGGCGCGCGCCGAACGGCGTCGGCGATCCGACGAAGGTGGGCGCTGACGAGCGCGAATGTTTGCGAGTCATCGGGAAACGCGGCGTGGAACAGGCACAGGTCGTGCAGACGACGCACGCGCGACGCGTCGTCCGGCGGCTCGCGGCCCAGCCTTCGCAGCAGCGCCCGCCTGCGCCGCGCCGCGCGCGGACCGAACTCCGATCGGATCGCCTCCAGCGTCTCGAGTGCGTCGCGGGCGGGCATGCCGCTCGCCGCGGCCTCAACCGACCGCGGCCTCCTGTCGGCGTCAGGTCTTGATCGAATCCACGAGGAGCACCATGACCGGGGCGAAGATGAGCAGCGGCAGCCAGGGCGGCAGCGCCGGATTGATCGCAAGCTTCGCCACGTCCACGTTCTGACAGATGAACGTCAGCACGAAGCACGCGCCGCAGACGAGCAGGCATCGCCCACCGGCCATGATCACCGTCGGCCGCTCGCGGTTGAGGAAGAACGGGATACCCAGCAGCAGCATGAGCACGTTGATGAACGGCGTGGTCAGCCGGGCGTGCTTGACCTTGATGAACTCCTGCGTGCTGGCGTAGCGCTGCTGGAGGCGCGTCAGATCGCGGAGGCTGAGGAACGAGGTCCATTGCGACGCCTGCCGCAGCTTCAATTCATACGGCGTCAGGTCGGACGCATACTCCGTCAGCATCGTCGCCGCGACCGGCCCTTCGACGCCTCCGGTCGAGTCGCGTCCGAGCCCGACGGCCTGCTTGGCCAGCTCGAGATGCCAGACGCCGCGTTCCGTGTCCCAGCGGGCGCGATCGGCGCGGATCACATCGGTCATCCGGCCCGCCGCATCGCGCTTTACGATCATCACGTTTTCCATGAGCGACGTGTGCGGATCGAACTTGGACGCCGACAGCAGGGCGTTGCCGCGGTCACGCAGGAACCAGATGGCGTAGGTGCGGCGGCCCTCGGCGTCGTCGTGCCGCCGCGCGAGCTTGTCCGCGATCCGCGGGATCACCAGCTCCTGGTTGAGCAGCCAGAGCCCGTTCAGCCCGATGCCCGCCAGCAGCAGCGGCGTCGCGACGCGGAAGAACGACGTGCCCGAGGCGAGGATCGCCGTCAACTCGTTCGTGCGCAGAAACCGTCCGAGCGTGAAGCAGCCCGCGACGAGGACGATCACCCCGGCGAGCTGTCCGAAGTACATGAACATGTTCCAGCCGTAGAAGCTGATGATGTTCCGCAGCGTCTGCGTAGCCGTCGGCGCGGCCTTCGTGAACTCGTCGAGATTGACGAACAGGTCGAGCACGACGTACAGGCCGATCATCACCGACAGCGCGATGACGTAGTTCGTCAGAAAGGCCCGCAGGATGTATCGATCGACGCGCTTCATCGCCGCCTATCGCCGCATGAACTTCCACATCACCGCCGCGGTCCCGGCCGCCAGCACCAGGTCGGCGGCCCACATCGCCACGACGCCCGCCTCGTGCGTCACCGGATGGTCCGCCAGGTTGCGCCCCAGGATCGTGCCCACCACGACCACGAGCGACGGAATGCAACTGATCCCGAAAGCCGTCAGGACCTGTCCGCCGCGCAGAACGACGCCGAGCACTGCGCCGAGCACGATGACCGGCACGGTGCTGAGCGCGTAGCTGGCGCGAAAGTGGATCACGCTGCGGACCTCGCAGCGCAGCGACTCGCGCACGTCCATCAGCTTCTCGCGCGCCTTCGCGACCTTCGCCGGCAGGGGAATCAAGACCTCGGGATTGAGGATTTGCGCGAACGTCAGCTCGCGCAGACGCGTCCGCGCCGACTCCTGCATCGGCACGTAGCGCAGCCGCTCGGTCGGTCGCTTGACGACGCGGTCGTTCGGCCGCGACGGCACGGGACGGATCTCGACGCCGCCCGTCAGCTCCACCTGCACCCGGGGCTGGTCGCGGTCGAGGCTCTCGACCAGCCGGAGCGTCGCGTTGGGAGCGCGCAGCTCGCGCGTACCCGCCGAGCTGCGATCGAGCACGACCACGTTCCGCAGGTATGGCTGCTGGTCCTCCTCCGACGCCGTGAACTGCTCAGCGCGGATCTCGATCGTCCCGTCCGCGCTCACCAGCGTCAGCACGCCGCGGCCGCCCTGCTCCGGATCGAACGCCTTGATCGCCTCCTGGTACGTGAAGACCTGCATCAGCCGCGCGCGAATGCCGTGGATGCGGTCATTCATCTCCGGAATCTCTTCCGGCGCTTCGGCGTAGCGTTGCAACACCGGCAGCGTCTCGAACCGCAGCTTCTTGTCGAGCGGCAGCGGGATCGTGAACGGTCCCATGAGCTGGTGCGTCAGCTCAAGATACTGTCCGCGCGCGATGTCGTAGCTGTGCACCGCCTGAAGGTCGATCCGCGTCTCCGGCGTGCGACCCGACAGGTCCAGCTCGACCACCGCCCGCTCCGTCGTTCCGCAGCGGATCGGCGTCGTGTCGGCCATCTCGAGAAACGCCACCGACCGGAGCACGATGTAGGACCGCCCGGGCGGCGCCTCGGGGGGAAGCTGGTCCGGATCCAGTTCGCCGGCCTCGTCGGCATAGAGCACGTAGTTGCGGAACATGACTCCGCGGTTGCGCCGCAGATTGCTGAGAATCACGCTGGCGATGTCCTGCCGCCCATACTCGTACACCCGCGCCGTCAGGCCGGGAATCATGTAGTTCCACGAGTAGAACGTGAACGCCGTCACCGCCAGGCTAAGCGCCGCGGCGGGCACGAGCAGCGCGTGCACGTTGATGCCCGCGGCGCGGCAGGCGTTGATCTCGTTGTCGGCGCTGAACCGTCCGTACGTGAGCGTCGCACTGAACAGCGCCGCAACCGGCAGCACGAGCGTCACCGCGATCGGCACGAGCAGCGCGAAGATCTTCGCCACGCGCACCGCGTCGACGCCCTGGTTGCGGAAAACGTTCGCAACGCCGCCGCCCATCGTGACCAGCAGCGTCAGGGCGATCGTCGTGAGCAGGAACGCCTTCAGCAGCTCCCGCAGGAAATAGCGAAAGAGCGTCCGGGTCCGGATCATTCCGTGCGAGTTCGAATGCTGGCGCCAATGAATGGACTCACGGGACGGAGTCTACCGGCATCCGCCGGCACGTCAACCGGACCGCAGGCTCCGCCGCAATCGCGCCGCTTGCGCCGCGTCGCCGCGCCGTTCCAGCACCGCGGCCATCATCGAGACGATCTGCGGATCCTCGTCGTCGAGTTCGGCCGCGCTGCACAGGCTCGACCACGCCGATTCCGGATCGTCGTGCGCCAGCGCCTCGGACGCCTCGCGTCGCAGACGCTCCAGCTCGCGCCGCCGCGCCTCGCTCCGCACCCAGCGCGCCTGGCGCCGAAGCGTCCACTGCGCCGCCAACCACACGAACGCCGCCAGTCCCGCGGACGTCCACCAGACCGCTCGCGGAATCGACCCTGGCGCGATCAACGCGCCGGCCAGCGCGATCTGCATCGCGATCCCGTACAGAATCGCCGTCATCAGGCCGAGCCACTCGCGCTGCAGCAGGATGTGCCCCGTCCCCGGAAGGAGCAGATTCAATCCCCGCGCCCATCGCGTGCGCTGTTCCATCGTGAACGGTCCGAACGTCCGCACCGCCCCGGCGGCTCGTTCAATCGAAACGGATCGTGTGCACGGCGCGTTTCGCCGAGAATGCGGAATTGCCCCGATGCGCCGCCCTCGCCGGCCCTACTTGATGATCTCTTCCTTCAGCCGCTGCCAGGCGAACAGCACCACCAACGCCGCCGTGAACGAAAACGCACCCAGCGCCAGCCCGAGCCACGGTTCCTCGCGCGCGCCGGCCAGGCCGCTGGCGTTCGGGTTGTACCAGATCACCTTCTGCTGCGAGTCGAACGTGCGAAACGTCACGAACGACATCGCCACCACGAACCCGATGCCGACGATCCCCAACAGCAGTCCGGCGACCGCCTGCGTCTGGTACAGCCGAAAATTCGGTAGCTTCATCGCGCCAGTCCCGATCGATCCGACATCCTGCCCGCCCGCGCGTTGTCGTGCCAGCGCCGCGACGGCCGATCAGGATTTCCGATCTGGATGCATCATAACTCCGCGCGGCACCTCGTCCAGCCCGCGGATCCGCTCAGGACCGGCGCAGCAGAAGGGTGATCCCGACCCCCGTCGCCGGCCCGGCGACCAGCCCGATCCACAACGCCGCCGGTCCATCCGCGCCCGATAATGCCGCCGTCAGCGCCACGGCCGGGACCATCGCGCCTCCGACCGCCGCCGCGCGCCGCGGACCGAGGATCCACGTGCCGCAGGCCGCCAGCGCCGCTCCCACCGCGCCCGCGTACGCCGCCGCGCACCAGCCGCTCCACGGCGCGCCCGCCAGCACCCATGCCAGCAAGCGAACCGGCAATGGCAACAGCAGCATCCCGACGGCCGCAAGCAGTCCCATCGCCATCGCCGCATCGGCGCCGCGCGCAGCGCGATGAAACGTCGATGGATCGGCCGGATCAAATGGCCGGCCGCACTCCGGGCAGCGCCGCGCGGACAGGTGCTCGAGCAAGTAACCACAACCCAGGCACTGGGGAGGACCGACGCTCGTCATGGACCGCTCGCGGGCGACGGCGTCCCCCGGAACTCCGAGACCGCGCGGCGCCAGGCCGCTATCATCCCGGACATGCAGACACCTGAAAACACGCCGCCGCCGAATCCGCATCCGAAGGGCGAGCCGGCCCTGCGCGTCATGATGATGCCGCGCGACACCAACGCGCACGGGACCATCTTCGGCGGCGTCATCCTCAGTCACATCGACCAGGCGGGCGCGGTCGAGGCCCGGCGCCACGGGTGGTTCGGGTTCGTGACGGTCGCCATGGACCGCGTCGAATTCAAACAGCCCGTCTACGTCGGCGACGTCCTGAGCTTCTGTACCGAAACGCTTTCGGTCGGCCGGACGTCGGTCCGCGTGCGTGTCCGCGTCTGGGCCGATCGCTGGGCCCCTCCGCGCGAAACGATCCACGTCACCGATGCCGAAGTCGTCTATGTCGCCGTCGATGAGAACCGGCGTCCCGTGCAGTTGAAACCGCCCACGTCCTTGTAGGAAATGC
Organism: Phycisphaerae bacterium; assembly: GCA_023150615.1. Lineage (GTDB taxonomy): Bacteria > Planctomycetota > Phycisphaerae > UBA1845 > UTPLA1 > JAKLKO01. The sequence goes on along the minus strand of JAKLKO010000009.1, from coordinate 73,250 downwards.
TGCTGCGCGAGCTACCCGGCCGTCGGCGCGGCCGACCGTTGCGGCTGCGCCAGTCGATCGCGGATTGCGCGGAGGATGTCGCGCTCCAGCGCGCGGTCCCGCCCGACCTCGGTCCAGACCTCGTTCTGCCGCGCCGAAGTTGCTCCCTCGCCGCTGATTTGCGTCTGGTTCGGCACGTCGTTGAACTGCCGGTTCGTCTCGAAGACGCGCATGTCGGACGTATCCAGCCGCTCTCGGACGACGACGCACTCGGTCGCAACGCCCGCGCCGGTCTTGCGCACGCGGACCGTCGCAAGCCGCCGGATCCGGTTGCGATAGCCGATCGCGTCATCGCGGATGCGGCCCGTGCCGCCACGCTCCTCAGTCTCGTTCGGATAGGTCGTGATCATCCCCTCCGACGGCCGCGCCTCGTTGATGCGGAACCACTGCGAGACGGCAAACCGTGCCGCCTCGAACACGTCGGCCTCCGATCCCGCCTCGATGCGCTGCGACGTCCAGCCCGCGCGTGGGATGTCCGCCCGCCGATCGGCAGGATCGCAGCCGACCGACAGAATGCCCGCCAGGATCGCCGTGGCCAGTCCGTGTCGCGCCGACATCGCAACGCCCTCCCCACCCGGCTCCGCAGACTAGACTCGGCCGCGCCGTCCGTCAATCATCCGCATCCGCGCGGCCCGGGCGTATCGCGATTCTGCTAGACTTCCGATCGATGGCGTCGCTTCGCAGCGGCTATCTCGATCTCGTGGAAGGCCGCCGCGTCGGCGCGGTGGCCGATCTGTCGCGCGCCGCGCTGTCGCTGCTGTCGATGGGCTACCTCGGTGCGGTCGGGCTCCGGAACCTCTACTACGGCGCGGTCCCGCGGACCGTCCGCCGCGCTGAATGTTCGGTGATTTCGGTCGGGAACATCACCACCGGCGGCACCGGAAAGACGCCGCTCGTCGCCTACATCGCCCGGCGGCTCGTCGACCACGGACGACGCCCGGGCATCCTCACGCGCGGCTATCGCGGCCGGCCCGTCGAGTATTCCGACGACCGGCGCCAGGAGGCCGCCGGCAGATGGCGCGTCGAAAGCGACGAGGCGATGGTCCTGCAGCGGCTCAGCCCGGAGGCGATCATCGTGGTGGACGCGAACCGCATCGCCGGCGCGCAGGAAGCCACGCGCCGCGGCGCGGACGTGCTCGTGCTCGACGATGGATTCCAGCACCGCCGGCTCGCGCGCGACCTCGACATCGTGCTCATCGACGCCGTTTGTCCCTTCGGGCATGGCCATCTGCTGCCGCGCGGACTCCTGCGCGAGCCGGCCGGGGCCGTGCGCCGCGCGGACCTCATCGTCGTCACGCACTCCGACGAGATCGCCGACGCCGATCGCGCGCGCCTCGTCGACCTGCTCCGCCGGCTCAGCGGCGATAAGCCCGTCCTTCAGAGCCGCCACCGCGTGCATCGCTTCGTCGATCTCAAGGGCCGGCCGGTCGAACCGATCGACGTCCGCGCCATGCGCGCCCTCGTCTTCGCGGGCATCGGTCGGTTCGACTCGTTCCGCTCCTCGCTGACGCACCTCGGCGTCGACATGGCCGCCGCCTACGACTATCCCGATCACCACGACTACTCGCGTGACGAGATGGCGCAGCTCCTCGACGTCGCGACGCAGCTCGAAGCCAACGCCGTCGTCACGACCGAAAAGGACGCCGTCAAGCTCGTCGGCCGCTGGCCTGAGTCCCCGCTGCCGCTGCTGGTCGCGCGGCTGACGGTCGAATTCGACGACGCACACGGTAAGATGCTCGACGACGCCGTCCGTCGCGCGGCCGCTGCTCCGCCGCGCGGACGTCCATCGGCCGAACGATGAAGAAACGCACGACACAGCCCGTCGATCTGCGCCGCCTGCGGACCTTCTCGATTGCGCGCCGCGCGCACAAGGTCGCGCGCGACGCCGTCGCCGGACTGCCGCCGCCCGACGCCCGCTTCGCCGAATGGTGGAAGTCCTTGCCGGACCTGCTGGCGACGCGCGAGTTGCGGGCGGTGGTCGATGCCATCCTCGCCGCCCGTCGCGCCGATCGTCCCGTCGTCTTCGCGCTCGGTGCGCATGTCGTCAAGGCGGGTTGCTCTCCGATCATCGTCGATCTGATCCAGCGCGGACTCGCCACCGCCGTCGCCGTGAACGGGGCGACCGCCCTCCACGACGCCGAGCTGACGCTCTTCGGCGAGACCAGCGAGGAGGTCGGCGACACGATCCACAGCGGCCGCTTCGGCATGGTCCGCGAAACGGCCGGCTTCTTCGCTCAGGCCGCCGCCCGCGGCGCAACTCCGAATCTCGGCCTCGGCGCAGCCATCGGCGAACTCCTCCGCGCCCGCGACCGATCCGCCCCGGGCCGCAGCATCCTCGCCGCCGCCCACGCCGCTGGAATCCCCGCCACCGTGCACGTCGCGCTGGGGACCGACACCGTGCACATGCACCCGCAGGTCGACGCGGCACAGCTCGGCGCAGCGAGCGCGACCGACTTCCGGCTCATTTGCGCCGTCGTCGCCGACATGGCGGCCACGCGACGCAACGCGGCCGGCGGTGTCTGGTGCAATGTCGGCTCGGCCGTCCTGCTGCCCGAGGTCTTTCTTAAGGCCGTCGCCGTCGCGCGGAACCTCGGCCACAACCTCGACGCCATCCACACCGCGAACTTTGATATGATCCGGCACTACCGGCCGCGGCAAAACGTGATCGGCCGGCCGGTCCGACCCGGGCACGGCCACGAGATCGTCGGCCATCACGAGTTGATGCTGCCGCTCCTGCGGCAGGCGCTGCTGGATTCGCAATCCCGCGGCCGCGCGATGCACCAACGCCCGCGAGGCAGATCCCGATGAATCGCGCCGTCTTCCTCGATCGCGACGACACGCTCATCGACAACAGCGGCTTCCTTGCCGACCCCGACGACGTCCGCCTCGTGCCCGGCGCAGCGCAGGCGGTACGCCGCTTCCGCGAAGCGGGCTATCACGTCGTCGTCGTCACGAATCAATCGGGCGTCGCACGCGGCTATTTCACCGAGGACCAACTCGTGGCCGTGCACCAGCGGATGCAGGACCTGCTCCACGCCGAAGGTACGGGCATCGACGCGCTGTACTACTGTCCGTACCTCGAGACCGACGAGGCCGTCGTCCCGGAATACCGCATGGACAGCCATCTGCGGAAGCCGCGACCCGGCATGCTCTTCCTCGCCGCCAACGACCTCGGCATCGATCTCGCCAGGTCCTGGATGATCGGCGACGCCGAACGCGACGTGCAGGCCGGCCGCGCCGCCGGCTGTCGCACGATCCGGCTGCGCCTGCCGCCCGGTGAGGAGACGAGCGCGGACCATCGCGCCGAGACGCTTGATGAAGCCGTCGACATCGTCCTGAATCGCGTGCACGCCGCCGAGCCCGTCCTGGCCGCAGCAACGACCGTCGTGGCTCCGGCGGATTCGCATCGCCCGGCCAACCTTGCCGCCGATTCGCGCGTCTGGACGCCGCCGCCGGCCGTCGTCACGCGACCGCACGCCGCGCACGATTCGCACGCACCATCAGCGCACGCGGCGACCGTCGCGCACGTCGGCGCGGTCCATTCACCCGCGGCATCCGCAACCCCCCCAAACTCCGCGCCTGCTGTCGAGCCGGCGACGCCCGTCGCATCGTCGCCGCCGCCCGCGGCAGCGCCGTTGCCGAGCGACGCCGACACACGGCGTCTGCTGGAACAGATCCTCGACGAACTCCGCGGCGCACGCCGCGACGCCGTCCGCGAGGAGTTCTCGGTTGCGCGGCTCGCCGGCGCAATCACCGCCGCCTTTGCCATTTGTCTGCTCGGATGGGGGTTGTTCGCCGCGGTCGATGCCGGCAGCGACCCCACCGCCGCCGAGAACGCCGTGACGCGCCTGCTGGCCGCAATCGCCTTTCAGCTCATCTCGCTGACCTGCATCGCCTCCGCCCGCCGCTGACGACGTGAACGCATCGCGGTCCGAGGGCCGCCCGACTAAGGGATATATCCCAGCGACCGGAGCTGCTCGATCCGCTCCTTCGTCATATTCGACGTGTCGAGCTGCGCCGGACCGCGCTGAATCCACGGCTCGATCAGCGACCGCAGCGACGCGACCGTCTCCGGCCGCTCCTTCGCGAGATTCCGCAACTCCTGCGGATCGCTCTCAAGATCGAACAACTCCGGTTCACGCGGCAGCGCCGGCTGCGGCATGATCGGCCAGATGAGCTTCCATCCTCCGCGACGCACCGCCACCTGCGTGTTCGAGACCGCCTCGATGACGAGGTGATCGCGCCCGGCGACCGCCGGATCCGGCTCGCCGCGAAGCACCCGCGCGAGGCTGAGCCCCGGTCCGGGGTCCTCGACCTTCAGTTGAAACAGCTCGGCGAGCGTGGGCACCAGATCGACGTGCCCGACCATCTCGCGAACCACGTGATTCCGCGGAAAGCCGGGGATCCGCACGAGGAACGGAATGCGCACCTGGTGCTCGTAGAGGCCGCGATGGTCGTAGTAAATGCCGTGCTCGCCGAGACCCTCGCCGTGGTCGGCGATCACGATGATCACCGTGCGGTTCATCAGGCCCTGCGATCGCACGTAATCGAACAGCTTGCCGATCTCCTGGTCGACAAAGTGCACCTCGCCGCGGTACATCGCCCGCGGATACTCCGGATCGCGCACACCCTCCAACCAGCGCTTCAGCCGCGGAAAATCCCACGCCCGCAGCATCGGAAGATCCGTCAGGAGCGACGGGCCGGTCGTCTTGTCCCCTCGATAGAACTGTTCGGCGATCCGCCTCGGCGGCTGATAGAGCACGTGCGGATCGAAATAATGCACCCACAGAAAGAACGGCTTGTTGCCGAAGCGCCGCGCCCGCAGCCAGCCGATCGCCCGCGCCGTATTGTCCTCCGCGAGCAGCTCCACGGGCACACCCGCCATTTCGTCGAAGTCGGTCCAGCCCAGCTCCGGACCCACGTGCGCGATGGCCGGAATGGCCGCGGTGAAGTAGCCCGCCGACCGGAACACCCGCGGCAGTGTCTGCAGGTCGGGCGCGATCGGCTGGACGTTTGTGTGCACGCCGTGGCGGATCGCCGGTAGGCCGGTCAGCAGACTGACGTGCGATGGATTCGTGGAATTGACGGCGCTGTAGGCCGTCGCGAAGCGCGTGCCGCTGCGGGCGATGCGGTCGAGATTCGGCGTCAAGCCGGGATCGGCGCCGTAGCAGGAGATCGCGTCGGCCCGCGTCGTGTCGAGCGTCAGCAGCAGGACGTTCCAGCGCGGCAGTGGCCGTGCCCGCGCGGGCGCGGACGTCGGCGATTGTGCGAGCGCCGTCCCCATCGCGGCGATGAGCGCGATGGCCGGCGTCACGGCTCACGCATTTCTTCGATCCAGCGCCGCATCCGCGACTCGGGATCGGTCCGCGGGTTCGACTCGCCGCGGAGCCGCGAAAAGTCGACCGCCGTCAGCGGCTCGGGATGCACGCTGCGCCGCGTCCGCTCGACGAATCGCGTCCAGCCGCCGCCCGTCAGCATCTCCGCCTTGCCCTCGATCTGCACCAGTCCCTTGAAGGCCTCGAACGCCGCGAGCGGAAACGGCGATGAGAAGTCCTGCACGCGCCCGTCCGGACCGAGACAGCGCCCGAGGTCGATGTCACGGCAGGTGTCGATGAAGTCGATCAGGCAGCGCGAGACCCGCCGCTTGTCGTCGAACGTCCGCAGGCCCCAGACGATGATCGTGCGGTTGTACGGGTCCGGCTCGCTCTTAAGCACCCGCGAGAGGTGATCGATCGCCGACGCCCGCCGCGACGCTGCCAGTCCGCAGATGCCGTTGGCGCGGATGTCGGCGTCCCGACTCTCGGCCTGCTGAAGAAAGTCCTGGTAGTCCAGCCCCTCCACGCGGATCTGCGCGAGCGCCGCCGCAATCTGCAGGTACGCCATGTCCAGCATCCGCCAGCGGTCCTCGTCCGCCTCCAGCAGGCGCTGTCGGAATTCCGCCAGCGCCGGCGGCAACGGCTCGGCCAGCGCGGTCGTCGCGCCGGACCGCGGCTCCGGCGCGCGACTCGTCCGCGCGTCCTCGGCGCACCTCGAGAGCAGCGCAAGGCCCGCCGCGAGCGCGACGCTTCCGAACTGTGCGCGGTGCAACGTCACGACGACTTCGTCCGCTTCTCGGCCCGGCGGCGCAGCTCGGCATCGATGAACGGCTGGAGATCGCCGTCGAGCACGCGCTGCGGATTGCCGACCTCGACGCCCGTTCGCAGGTCCTTGACGCGCGGATCATCGAGGACGTAGTTGCGGATCTGGTTGCCCCAGGCGATCTCGCCCTTCGCGCCGTAGATCTTCGCCAGCTCCGCGTCGCGCTTGGCCTGCTCCATCTGCTCGAGGCGCGACTGGAGCATCGACAACGCCACGCGCTTGTTCTGCGCCTGGCTGCGCTCGTTGACGCACTCAACCGTGATGCCCGTTGGCAGGTGCTTTACGCGCACCGCGGTCGACAGCTTGTTGACGTTCTGTCCGCCCGCGCCGCTCGATCGGCGGAAGAACACGATCTCCAGCTCGTTCTCGTTCAGCTCGATCTTCGTCTCCTCGAACACCGGCAGCACGTCCACCGCTGCGAAGCTCGTCTGCCGCTTGCCCTGCGCGTTGAACGGGCTGATGCGGACCAGCCGGTGCACACCGTTCTCGCACGACAGGCAGCCGTACGCGTACGGCCCGGAAACGAGCAGGTTGATCGACTGGATGCCCGCCTCCTCGCCGTCCTTGCGGCTCAGCTCCTCGACCTGAAACCCCGCACGCTCGAAGTACCGCAGGTACATCCGCAGCATCATCGCCGCCCAGTCGCAGGCCTCGGTCCCGCCCGCGCCGGCCTGGATGGAAAAATAGCAGTCGCGCGGATCGTTCGGTCCCGACAGAAGCGCCATCAGCGAGACCTGCTCGACCTTTGCCGCCAGCGCCGCGCGCTCCGCTTCCGCCTCGCCCAGCGCGGCGCGGTCGTTCTCCGACTCGGCCAGCTCGTACAGAACCCCGAGATCATCCACCGCGCGGACGATCGACTCGACCGGATCGATGATCGCCTTCAGCGCCTTCAGCTCAGCCACCAGCCCCTGCGCAGACTCCGGGTCGTCCCAGAAGCCCGGGCGCGACATCATCTCCTCGACAACGCGGCGGCGCTCCTTCTTCGATGGCAGGTCAAAGCGTGTCCCGGATCGTATGGATCCGGGCCGCCAGTTCCGAAACGCTGGGAAGCTCGTCGAGGGTGCTCATGCGGTTTCTCCGAACGGAAGCTCCGACTATAGTTTACGATCGTGATGCGCGAGGCTCAACCAACGACTTCCCAATCGCCGAGCCCTCGCACGCGCCGCCTCACGCTGGCCGCCCTCTTCGCCCTCGCCGCCGCGGCCGGATCCTACAAGCTCAACCAGGTCTATCGGCCGGCCCTCGTTCATGGACCGCTGCTCCAGATCGGCGAATCCGGGCAGCTCCGCGTCGTCTGGCAAGCCGCAGGGCCGAGCGGACCCGTGCGAACCGGCGAGGTACGCTGGCCCGACCGCGGCAACCCGACGCGCACCCGCGTCGCGTCGGCCGACGCGACGACCATGAACTTCCTCGCGGCAGCGATCGACGGCGCGACTCTGCCCGACTCGTTCTGGTACGAGCTGCGCGCCCGCGGACTACTCGGCCAGTCCCTCGTGCTCTCGCGCGAGGACGGCGTCCGCCGCCCGGCCGAGGCGGGCCGGACCTTCCGCTTCCTCGCCTTCGGCGACTCCGGCAACGGCAGCAACACCCAGCGGGCCCTCGTCGAGCAGATGCTCCTAAGCAGGCCCGACCTCGTCATCCATACGGGCGATCTCGTCTATCCCAAGGGCGAGGCCGCCGACTATCCCGCCAACTTCTTCATTCCGAACCGCGAGCTCATCGCCCGCGCGCCGTTCATGCCCTCGCTCGGAAACCACGACGTCGCCACCGAGCAAGGCCGGCCGTATCTCGACACGTTCGTCCTGCCGGAGAATGGTCCGCCGGGTCTCCCCCCCGAGCGGAACTACTGGTTCGACGTCGGCGATGCGCGATTCGTCGCGCTCGATACCAACCGCGACACGCAGCGCGGCGCGATCAGCGAATCGCAGATGCGCGAGGTCGTCGCGCCGTGGCTGCGACGGGTCCTGACCGCGGCCGGCGGGCGCTGGAAGTTCGTTTATTTCCATCATCCGCCGTACACGAACGCCACGCACCGACCGGAAGATCAGCAGTTCGTCAAGGACATCTTCGTCCCGGTGTTCGACGCGTGCCGCGTGGACGTCGTCTTCTGCGGGCACAACCACCTTTACGAGCGCACGAAGCCGATCCGCGATGATCGCGTCGTGCCTCCCGGCGACGGAACGGTCTACATCGTGACCGGCGCCGGTGGCGTCAGCCGCTATCCGGAAGCGCTGCCGCCGCTCGTGTACATCGCGGCGTACAACGACTCGGCATTCTCATTCACACGGGTCGACGTCGGTCCGGAGAAGCTGTCGCTTACGCAGCTAGACGACCGCGGCCGCGTGATCGACACGCTGACGCTTGGGCGAAGATCGGTGGATTGAACGGTTCGGATGACAGCCGCCGATCGGATTCGAACCGATGACCTGCGATTTACAAAACCGCTGCTCTACCGGCTGAGCTACGGCGGCAGGACCCCGGATCATATCCCGCTTCGACGACCGCGGAAAGCCGATGCCGCCGCCTGCTGATGCGCACACGCACCGGCCACGCCGGCGGGCGCGCGGAACCACCGCTGTGCGGAATCCGCTCCCCGGTGTCGGAATCGTGCCGCGACGTGGATTCAGATCTCTCGCAACAGGCTTTCAATCGCGATGCTGAGCTTCTCGTCCGTGTCGTAGTCGCTGCGGGCGATGGCCGCCCGCACACGCGCGATGAGCTCCGCACGGTCTTCGGCGAGCGCCGATGCGTCGCGGGAGATTCTCGCGAAATCGGAAAGATCCACGCGGTCAGTCGCTATGGTGTCTGCTGCCGCCGGCGTCCGCGGGCTATCGGCCGGGTAAGCGCGAATGAAACCGAGGACGGGGAAACGCGCAAGGGCTGAAATGTCGTACATCATGGCGCACACCTCTGTCGATCGACCCACGTCGCATCCGCTGCGACTTGCATGTGCTACGGCGGTGCAAGCGACGCGGTTCGGCCGTTCGCTTGCGACGTCGAACACCGCACCACGCAGCGTCGACCATCCGAGCGGACGCGTCGCGTCCAACGGGCAACGCGGCGTCGTCCGGCGTATCCCGCGACCGAATCGGCAACAACTGCGCAGTTGCCGCACGAGCGCGAATCCGACCGACTCCGTATTGATCGACGCCCCTGCACGAGCACCTTCAGGAATTCCGCGCCCTCCACAACATCTTGGGGCCGTTCAAACCCACAGTGGATTACGGGACGCAGCCCGCACAACGCTGAAACGCGCACTTTTCGCGCGGACGTCCGCATTTGCAGCGGCGCCAGCGTGGACCGTGAAATCGTTCACACCTCCCCGAAATATCGCGGCTTACGAATCACGACCCCAATCGGTAGTGGCTCCCGGCACGTCCCGAATATTCGTGCTGAATCGCCTGTAACGGCTCTGCCAGTACTGCGAATTGTGCACAGGATGCGGCTCATCGATTTGAGATGCCGCCTGCGGGCGCAGAATCTGCCGACCGCGCGATCGATATTCCCGCCTCACGGTCCAGCCAACGCCGCACGCGCGGTTTGCGCCCGGCCGCGCTAGCGATCGATCCGACGGTTGATCGCCACGCCGAGAGAGAAGAGCACCGCTCCCACCGCGAGCAGGATTGCGCACGGCATCGCCATCTCGGCCGGCGAGAAGTCCCGCCAGATCGCGCCCTCCAGCGCATAGACGCCCCACTTCACCGGGCTGACGCTGCTCATGCGGAGCATCCAGCCGGGCATCGCGATCAGCGGGACCATGCCGCCGCCGAGCATGGCGCAGATCAGCAGGAGCGCCCAGCTCGCGCCCGCGACCCCCTGTTCGCTCCGCCCGAGCACCGAGATGAACATCGAGAGTCCGACAAAACAGAGCGCCGTGCACATCGCGGCAATCGCCAGCATCCCGGGACGATCGACCCGAACGCCGAACACCAGCCGCCCGAGCACAATCAGCAGTACGATGATCCCCACGCACGCCGCGCAGCACGCGACCGCCTTGCCCGCCAGCACGTCCCGCCGCGTCAGCGGCGCCACCCGCAGCCGCAGCAGCGTCCCCGACTTCCGCTCAGTCACCAGCGACACCGCGAAACCTGCCGTACAGCCGATCACGCCCCACAACATCGCGGCCGGAAAGGTGATCTCGAAGCTCGACCGCGGCGAACGCCCTTCGCGCCGTACGGCGACCGATTCGATCTTCGCCGGCGCGATCGCCGCGCCCTGCTTGAACAGCTCCGGATCCAGCTTCGTGACGAACTGCTCCATCGCACCAAAGAAAAACTGGAAGATCGCCTTCTGGCTCGCGGGAATGTCGTCGGCCGCCGCCACCTCCTCCGCCGACTTGCGAATCTGCGCCTGCATCTTCTGGGGATTGGCAAACGTCTGCTGTATCCCGCCGAAGCTCGCCTCCATCAGCAATCCCTGCAGATAACCCGCCTCGGCCTGACGCGAGGGATCGATGCCGACCTCGAGCTCGGCGCTGGCCGGCATGAAGATGCGGCTCGATTCACCGAAGCCCTTCCGGATCGCGACGTACGCCACACGCTTGCCGCGACGCACGTCGGTCGCGGCCGACTCCCGGTTGCTCTCAAAGACCGTCAGCGACTTCGACTTCTTCAGCCGCTCGATCAGGCCGCGGCTCTCCTCCGACCGGTCCTCGTCCACCACCGCAATCGAGATCTGCCCCGCGCCACGCCCCTGTCCGGAGAAGATCGCACCGAAAAACGTCGCCTGAAGCAGCGGGAACACCAGCACCCAGAACATGCCGAAGCGGTCCCGCACGAGCAAAAGCAAGTCCTTCTTCGCCAGCGTCCACACCGTCCTCATGCGTCGCGCAGACTCCTTCCCGTCAGGTTCAGAAATACAGACTCCAGGTCTGGCCGGCGGACCACGCAAGTCCGCAGTTGCAGACCGCTCCCCGCGAGTTGTGCGACCGTCTCGAACGGCCGTGCCGTGTCCACTCGCAGCGATGTCCCGTTCAGGCGACCCGGCACCGCCACGCCCTCGGACGGCGGCCGCTCCAGCTCGGCCTCAACCACAGACGACCCGCCATGCGCATCGATCAGCGCATCCACCGTATCGAGCGCGAGGATGCGGCCGTGATCCATGATCGCCACGCGATCGCACAGCCGCTCGGCCTCTTCCATGTAGTGCGTCGTGTAAAGGACCGTGCAGCCCTCAGCCGACAGCGCCTCGATGTTCTCGAAAAGGTGGTTTCGCGACTGCGGATCGACGCCGACCGTCGGCTCGTCGAGCAGCAGAATGTCCGGCCGGTGCATCACCGCCACCGCGAGATTCAGCCGCCGCTTCATTCCGCCGGAATACGTCTTTACGTAGTCGTGGCGGCGCGCCTCCAGTCCGGTGATATGCAGCGCGTGGCTGATCGCGTCGCGCAGCGAGGCGCCGGTCAAACCGTAGAGCTGGCCGAAGAACCGGAGGTTCTCGTTCGCCGAGAAATCGTCGTACAGCGCCAGCGCCTGCGGTGCGACCCCGATCCGCCGCCGAACCGCGGCCCGCATCGGATCACCGTCGCCGTCGATGCGGACCGTTCCGCCATCGGGCGCAAGCACGCCCACGAGCATGTGGATCGTCGTCGTTTTGCCGGCACCGTTCGGCCCGAGCAAACCGAACGTCTCTCCGCGCGCGACCTCGAAGTCCACGCCGTCCACTGCCACGAGCGACCCGTAGCGCTTCCGCAGTCCGCAGACTCGAATCATGAACAGCTCCTGCCCGACTCTCGGACCCCCGCGGCCGAGACGCCGATAGCGCGGGCGCGGCTCGCGGGACAAGTTCACTCGGAATATCGCATTCCGCAACCGGGTCTCACGCGCCGCCCGCCCCGCGACTCGTTTGAGCATGCCGCCCGGCAGGGGTATAGTCCGATCGAGCGGGAAATCGCCGCCGGAGACCGCGTTCGATGAAGGTGCTTATCACCGGCTCAAGCGGGCAGATCGGGACCAACCTGGGCCTGGCGCTGATGGCGCGCGGCGATGCGGTTGAAGGGATCGATATCCGCCCGAATCCATGGACAAAGGAGATCCCCACGCGGACCCTTGACCTGGCCCGTGCCCGGCCGGATGACCTCGACGCACTCGGCACCTGCGACGTCATCGTTCACCTCGCGGCGCATGCCAAGGTCTTCGAGCTGGTCGAGCATCCGGACCGCGCCCTGCAGAACGTGCAGATGCTCTTTTCGGCGCTCGATCTCGCGCGGCGACGCAACGTCCCCTTCATGTTCGGCAGTTCGCGTGAGGTCTACGGCGACATCCACCGTCATGTCACCGACGAGTCGGCCGCCGACTTCGTCGTCGCCGAAAGCCCGTACTCCGCGTCCAAGATCTCCGGCGAGGCGTTCATCTACTCCTACGCCGAGTGCTACGGCCTGCCCTACCTCGTCTTCCGCTTCAGCAACGTCTACGGCCGCTACGACACCGATCTCGAGCGGATGGAACGCGTGATTCCGCTCTTCATCCGCTGCATCGCCCGCGACGAGCCGATCGTCGTCTTCGGCCGCGAGAAGGTCCTCGACTTCACTTACGTCGATGACTGCATCGCCGGCATCCTGCTCGGCATCGACGCGCTCGCGAAGCGCCGCGTTACGAACCAGACGATCAACCTCGCCTACGGCCAGGGCAACTCGCTCGTCGACCTCGTCAACATCGTCGGACTGGCGCTCGGAAAGGCGCCGCGCGTCCGGTACGAACCCTCCCGCGCCGGCGAAGTCACGCGCTACGTCGCCGACATCTCCAAGGCCCGCGAACTGCTCGGCTATCAGCCGCAGGTCCCGCTCTCGGCCGGACTGCCCCGAGCCATCGCCTGGCAGCGCGAACGCGGTCTCCTCTGATTCGCTCAAGGTTGCCGGCCGCGCCCCGGTCACTCCGTATCCAGCGGCTTCAGCACGACGATCTGCACCGCGACGCCTCGGAGCACCTCGACCAGGATCCGCGCATCCCGGCGCTCGCGCGTCCGTCGGTACAGCGCGTCGAACGCCGCCAGGTCGGTCACCGCCTGGCGCTCCACCGCGCGGATGATGTCGCCCACCTCCAGCCCGGCGCGCTCCGCCGGCGAGGCGTTCTTCACTCCGGTGATCAGCACGCCGTTCGAGTCCGGCAGCTTCTCCATCGCCGCGTACATCCGCGTCACCGAGCGCAGCGTTAGCCCCCACGCCACGTACTCGCGCTCATCGTCGGCGATTTCGCTCTCGAGGCGGGTCGTCGTCACGTCGAACTCCTGCTGCGTCTCCCCGCGCTTCACCTGCACGCGGATCGACCCGCCGATCGGCGTCTCCGCGATGCGCTTGCGAATCTCCGGAAGCTCCTCCGGAAACCGGGCGCTCACCTCCGTTGAATCGATCCGCAGCAGAACGTCCTCGGCCCGCAGGCCGGCCTGCTCCGCCGGCGAACGTGGATCGACCGACTCGATCAGCACGCCCTTGTTCGCCGTCAATCCGAAATGCGTCTCCAGGTCCTGCAGCTCCCGGAAGCGCAGCCCGACGTAGCTCCGCTCCACCTTGCCCGTTCCGAGGATCCGCCCCACGACCTCCTTCGCCACGTTGATCGGCACCGCAAAACCCAGCCCTTCGGCCATCTCCGCACCGCGCGTGTTCACGCCGATCACCTCGCCGCGCAGATTGACCAGCGGTCCGCCCGAGTTCCCGGGGTTGATCGCCGCGTCGGTCTGCAACCAGTTGTTGAAATCCCCGGTCTCGTACCCGTCGATCGTCTCGCCCGAGAAATACCGCTCGTTGTTCGTGATGATCCCCTGCGTCATCGTCCGCGACAGGCCGTACGGCGTGCCCATCGCCAACACCGGCTCGCCGATCACGACCATCGACGAGTCGCCCAGCGGCGCGGCCGTCACCGCCGCGCGCTGGCGCAGAAGCTGCTGCGGCTCGACCTGGATCACCGCGAGGTCGGTCCAGTGATCCGCGAAGATCAGCCGCGCGTGCACGCGCTCCTTGTTCACCAGCGTCACAATCAGGCGCTGCGCACGGCCGGCGACGTGGTAGTTCGTCAGGATGTGCCCCTCGCCGTTGATGACGAACCCCGAACCGGTCCCGCGAACGATCTCCTCCTCGCCTTCGGCAAACGTCTGCGTATGCACGTCGATCCGCACCACGGACGGAAATACGCGATCGCGCGCCGTGCGCACGCTCGGCGGAACGTCGGCGTCGCCGGCCGGACTCGATCCGACCGCCGCCAGGAGCATCAGCAGCGCCGCCGTCAGCGCGACGGCGCGAGGATTTCGAAGCATGACCGCGGCTTCCTCCGAACGAGTCCGCCCCGCCGCACCGCGCGGCATTGTCGGGCGCGCGGCGATAGATTAACGTAAGCCGCGTCAGGAAGGGGCGACTGTGAAAAAGGAGTTGCGGACGACACTTCGGGCGATCCTCGAGAAGATCGGCCCGGACGAGATCCAGCGTCGCTCCGCGCAAGTCGCGGCGCGGCTCGTCGAGCAACCGGAGTACGCCCGCGCCGGGACCATGTTGGTCTACCTGTCGCTGCCGACCGAGGTCGACACCACGCCCATCGTCCTCCGCGCCTGGCAGGATGGAAAACGCGTCGTCGTCCCGCAGGTATTATGGGACAGCCGGCAGATGATCCCGATCGAGATTCAATCGCTCGAAGACGACATCGAGATCAGCGCCATGGGAATCCGGCAGCCGATCCGCGGCGAACCCGCGCCGATCGAAACGATCGACCTCGTCATCGTCCCCGGCATCGGGTTCGATACGTCCGGCAATCGACTCGGACGCGGCCGCGGCTTCTACGACCGATTCCTCGGCCGACGCGAATTCCGCGGCGTCGCCTGCGGCGTCGCCTTCGAAGAACAGATCACGCCCTCGATACCCGCCGGACCGACCGACGTCGCCATGCATCTCGTCGTGACCGATAAGCAGGTCCGCCGATTCCGGACTCCGTAACGCCGTGCCGCGCACCGCCACAACGAAAAACCGATCGAATGGCGCGTTGAATTCCGCCGGACGCTCTGTACCATTCTGCGTCCCCGGTGCGATGACGACGTCCGGAACGGTGCGGCGGACGTGCCGGATGCCCAGGCCCCATGGAACCGAAAGGACCGGACGTTGGCCATCGTCCAGACATCGAATCCGCGAACGCGTCTTCTGGTCGCGCTGCTGATGCTCGTCGCCGTCGGCGCGCTCGTCGGGTACGTTCGCTGGTACAAGGCGCGCGCCGTGCCCACCGGGTCGGCCGACGCGTCCGGCGCCGGCGCTCCGATGACGACCGCTGATCCGCCCATGCAGCCCACCGCGCTGCGGGCCGAGCCGTCCGCCGCGTGGGAAACCTCGGCCGCGGCGCCGGCAGGCTCGGCGATCCCATCGATGGGCGCCAGCGCAATGACGCCGATCGACCTCACGCAACCGGCCCCGGCGGACACCGGCGATGCAAATCCACCCCTCAGTGACGTTTCGCCCCACGACGCGGCGTTCGCGCCGCCCGGACGGTCCGACCCTGTCGCCGAACTGACGCGCCGCGCCGTCGGAACGCCACCGACGACGCCCGAACCCGACGACGTCCTCCGCGCGCGGCGAGCCCTCGTCTCCGGCGATCTCGTGACCGCCCGCCGCATGCTCAACGATGCGGCCCGACGCCACGCCGATCCGATCCGATCGACCATTCTGGGCGAGCTGGCGCGCCTGGCCGACGCCACGATCTTCTGCCCCGCCCTGCTGACCGACGATCCGCTCGTCGCAATGCACGTTGTCGGCCGCGGCGAGACGCTGCTCAGCATCGCGCGGCGCTTTCACATCACCGACAACCTGCTCGCCGAGATCAATGACCTGCCGAGCAAGAACCGCATCTCGATCGGACAGACGCTCAAGGTAATCCGCGGACCGCTCCACGGCGCGATCGAAAAGAAGGCCTTCCGGCTCGACGTCCTGCTCGACGGTGTCATCGTCCGCAGCTTCCCCGTTGGGCTTGGCGAGAACAACAAGACGCCCACCGGCCGCTGGCTGATCCGCGACAAGCTCGCCAATCCCGCTTGGACGCACCCCTACACGCGCGAACACTACAACGCCGACGATCCGGACAACCCCATCGGCGAGTACTGGCTCGGGCTCGAAGGCATCGACGGCGCCGCCGTCGGCAAGCGCGGCTTCGGCATCCACGGGACGATCGACCCGTCGAGCATCGGCCGTGAGATGTCGCTCGGCTGCATCCGACTCGCACCGGCCGACATCGAGCAGGTCTATTGGATGTTCGTTAGCGGGGAGTCGACGGTCGAGGTTCGGGACTAGCGACGCGCGTCGGTGTCTCGATCCGGCGCTCCAGCAGCACCGCGCAGTTTGTGATCACCGGCGGCGCAGACTCCGGCGCGGTCGTCGGCATCGGCGGCGCGCCGACGAACCGCGCGGCCGTCCCTGCCCACGTGCCGAAACCGACGTGCTGCAGCCCGACCGGCGCCGTCTCCGGCGTCGGCGCGATCGACAGCGGTGGGTCCGCATTCAGAAGGGCGGCACGGATCAGCTCCGCCGCGTCCAGCCGCATCATCCCGCTCTGGTCGCCCGCTCCCGCCGTCCGCGAGCGCAGGATCGGCGTCGACATCGACCCGGTGTCGGCCTGGATTCGGCCGCCGATGATGAACGGCGGCGGCGCCAGCTCCAGCTCCGGCAGCCACTCCTCCGGTGTCTGCGGCGGCTGAAGAAAGAACTGCGCCGTCCCGTGGCCGATCCGATTCGACCCGCGGAGCACGCGGAACGTCCGCCCTGTGGCGTCGGCGCGAAGCTCCACCTCGCCCGCCGGCAGCAATGTGCGGATGGGCGGGCGCCAGATCGGCCGCGCCGCGTCGTTCGGATCGGAGACCGGCGCAGTCCAGCCGACAACGACAAACGCCGCGTACGTCCCATCGACGAGGCGCCCGCGCCGAAAACCGATCTCGCGCAGCACGTTGTCCCGCTCGGTCAGCTCGCTCGCCGCGCGGAACTGCGTCGCGTCCTGCGGCGAAAAGTGACCCAGCCGCTCCGCCCAGCGCCCCGCCGAGCGCGCCAGATCCGGGTTCGCGCTGACGCTCAACGCCGCGAGGCTCGACCAGTCGACCCCCGCCTTGATCGCGAGATTCAACCGCTCGCCCACCGCCGCGGGACGCGCCGCCAGCGCGTCGAGCTGAGAGAACAGCGCCGCGGCCGTCTGCTCGTCGGCCAGCGCCGCCATCCGTGCCAGCAGCGCCGCCAGCCCGTCGCACGAGGCCGCCAGCGGCTGTTCGCAGAGCGTGTTCACAAACGTGATCGCGTCGGCCGGTTTCTTGAACAGGCCGCGGACGCACTCGTCCGCGCCCAGCACGTCGCCCTCGCGCACGATCGACAGGACCGCCGCCGCGCGGAGCGCCGCCGGCCCGCGCCGCGTGACGTCTTTCAGGAACCCGAGCAGCGGATCGGCGTCGTCCTTCGGCCAGCGCAGCGGAAACGAACCCGAAGCGTCGCAAACGCGCCGTACCGACTGATCCAGCGCGAGCCGCGCTGCCGCCGCCCGCACCGGCGAGTTCACCTCCGCGCTCAGCGCCGACGTGAAGATCGCCGCGACCGCGTTGCTCCGCAGCACCGGCACGAGCGACACCGACGTCAGGCTCAGCAGCCGGTGCGCTCGTTCCTCGTCCGATTGCGCCTCCTCCACGCCCCGCAGCAGCGGGTCGGCCGGATCGCGGACGACGACCTCCGCCTGGCGCACGAGCGACGCGGTGCGGTCCGCCTCGGCCGGCGTTGACCCCAGCACGAGCGCCCGCGCGAACGACTCGCGGACCGTCGGCGACGTCAGCGAATCGAAGCGCTCACGCGCCATCCGCCGCGCCGTCGGCGAGGCCCGCCCGAGCACGTCGTACGCGCCGGCCGGCGCGCCGTCCGCCAGCAGTTCGATCGCGGCCGCGCAGAGCCTCTCGTCCGACGACCGCAGGACCGCGTCCAGCACATCAATCGCGTTCGCACGGGCGTCCTCCGACGCCAGCGGGTCGTTGAGTGTGCCCCCGATCCACGGCAGCAGCCGCGCCCGGACCGCGTCGTCCAGCGACCACAGCCGGCGGCGGCTCGACTCCGTCATTCGCCGCAGACGAACCATGCCGTCCCACGCCGCACGCTGCACCGTTCGGTGCGGTGACGCCATCGCCTCGCGCAGCACGCGGTCCACCCGCGGCGCCCAGCGCTCCAACGCCTCGGGCACCAACTCGCGCCGCACCTGCGACAATCGTTGGATCGCCAGCATCGCGACGGCCGGCGACGCGTCCGTCACCAGACGCATCAGCCGCGCCACGCCCGGCGACCCCGGATCGCCCGGATCCGCAATCTCCGCCGCAATGTCCTCAAAAAACGACAGCCCGATCGACTGCGGCTCCGACGACTCCGCCGCGATCCGCAGCGACTTCGCCCCGCGGTCCACCTCCAGCACCAGCGCCGCCCAACCGCTGCACCCCAGCCGCTCGCGCCGGATCTCCGACTTGTTCGCGTCGCCCTCGCCACGCGCCGGGCCGACCGTGTTCACGCCCGTCAGCCGACTGCGCCCGCCCGGCTCGATCGTCACGGACAACCGCTCGAAGATCGTCGTCGACGCACCCGACGGCAGCTCGACGCGCTCACCGCGATGCTCGAGCACCAGGAACCCCAGCATCCGACACCGCACCGACGGGACCGCCTTCACCTCGAACGTCGCGCGCCGCACTTCCCCCTCACTCGAACACGCGAACCGGAACGGCACGATGACAAAACGGCAGTCTGCGGCGGGGCGGATCGTCACACGTTCGTCATTCAGCGAGTCGAGAAAGAGGTTCTGGTGCAGCGCCGGCGTCAGGTCGATCGTCGCGAACGGCTCGAGCGAGACCTTCCATTCCTTCGCCAACGCGATCAATTCGGCGTTGTTCGCATCGATCTCGCCCGCCCGCCGCAGCAGCCGTGCCGCGTCCTCGTTCAACCCCGCCTCGCGCGACCAGCGCGCCAGCGCCACGAGCGACCCAAGCTCGCGCTTGTCGACCTTCGCCTCCCGATGCACCAGCACCGTGCGATTCCAGAACTGTCGCAGCCCCGGCCCGCCCGTGACGCGGACCATGTTCCCCAACTCCGGATCCAGCGTCAGCGCCCGCGTCAGGCACCGCCCCGCCAGCAGCTCCAGCCCCGACGCGTAGTACCGTTCCGCCAAGTCTCCCAGCTCCATCGACGTGCGGATCGCGTCGATCGCCGTGATCTCATCGTCCGCCCGCACGATCCGCGCGACCTCCGTCGCGCGATACGTCACCCGCGGCGCTGCCGGATTCTGCGCATCAAAAACCTGCACCTGGCCGCGCTGCTCACGGGCCAAGCCAACGTCCCGCCGGCCATCGCTCAGTTCGATCAGGTCCGCGCGCAGCGCCGCCGTTGAGCAGAGCACGAGGAGCACGAACGAACAGCGTGCGTGGGAGGGCATGGACCGATCCTTCGCGGGCTGGCGCGGCGTCCGCTACGAACGCCGCCGATGGATTACCGATCCCGCCGAATCGTATTCGCATCACGCACCTGCGGCAATCGCCGATCGGCCGCTTGGTCGACCGCGGTCGCCCGAGTTAACATGCCGCCGTGCCTCGTCGACTCACGATGCTCGCTGCCGCCGCGGGCCTGGCCCTCGCCGTCACCGCGCCCGCGAGCGCGACCACGCTCGCACGAACGGCAGTCGTCTGCCCGGTCTGCGATCACGCCTTCGAGGCCGTCGTCATCCACAGCACCGACAACGGCGGCGGCATCTCTCGAGACCTCTTCGCCCGCGCCGTCGGCGCACAGCCCGTGCACTACCTGATCGCCACCTGCACGCGCTGCTACTACAGCGGCTATGTCGACGACTTCCAAGATCCGGACCGCGTCACGCCCGCGCTGAAAGAGAAGATCTTGCGCCGACCGCGCCTGAAACCACCCAGCCCGATCAAGCCCGATATGGACCAGCGCGACATCCCTGCCACAACGCGCTACGCGCTCGCCGAGCGCGTTTACCGCTGGCGAAACGCCCCGCCCCAGGCCATGGCCTGGCTTTATCTCCGCTGGGCCTGGGTCGTCCGCGATGACGGCTCCTACCTGCCCCCGAGCCTCGACCTCATGGAGGCCATGCGCGAGATCCAGCCCCGCCTCCCCCAAAACAAGCGTGGGAACCAGGCCGATCGCGAACTTCAGGCAGTCACCCTGCTGCTCGCCGACCTGCTCGAGGGCCGCGGTCCGCCGCAGCAGAAACCCTGCCTGCGTCTGACGATGGCCATGATCCTCCGCCGCCACGGCGAGAACCGACAGGCCGAACCGCTGCTCCGCGGACTGCTCGATCAGGGGGGGCTGGAGCCGAAACTGCAGCGCGCCGCCCAGCGCATGCTCGATTCGATCCGCGAAGAACGGCGCCTGCTCGCTCTGGCTCGAGACTCGTTCGAACTCGCCCTGAAGCGGGACGAGATCAAGCCCGACAACCGCGGCCCGGCCCGCTATCTCCTCGGCGAACTCTGCCGCCGCCTCGGCGACGACGACGCCGCACGCGGCTGGTTCGACGCCGCGCTCGCCGACGCCTCGCTCGACAACGAGCTTCGACGCTGGGCCGAGCAGCAGCGCGCCGCCGCCGCGCCGGTCGACTGGCTTCCGCCTGCGACGCGATGACGCCGTGAAATTCCCGCGCGTCCCTCATCGCTGGAGTCTCCCGCCCGCCGCGGCCATGCGACTGCAGCAACGACTCGCAACACGCGTCATCCAGACGCCGCTCGTACGCCCGCCACGACTCGTCGCCGGCGGCGACATCTCCTTTTCTCCCAACGGCGACCGCCTCCTCGCCGCGTGGGTCGTCTGGGACGCGCGCGAGCGCAGAATCGTCGAAGCCGTTCTCGCCGAGCGACCCGTCCGCATGCCCTACATCCCCGGCCTGCTCTCGTTTCGCGAGGCGCCCGCGATGCTCGCCGCCGCGCGAAAGCTCCGCTGCGAACCCGACGCCTTCATGCTCGACGGCCAGGGCCTCGCCCACCCGCGGCGCTTCGGGCTCGCGTGCCACGTCGGCGTCCTGCTCGACCGCGTCACGATCGGTTGCGGCAAGTCGCGCCTCTGCGGCGCGCACGACACGCCTGCCAACACGGCCGGTGCGAGCAAGCCGCTCCTCGACCGCGGCGAGACGATCGGCCGCGCCGTCCGCACGCAACCGGATACCGCGCCGATCTACGTCAGCGTCGGCCATCGCATCGACCTCCACGGTGCGGTCCGCATCGCACTCGCCTGCTGTACGAACTTCCGCGTGCCCGAACCGACGCGGCTCGCGCATCACCAAGTCACGCAGGCCGCGCGGAAGCGCTGGGGCCGCGCTGCCGACCCCGCCGATTGATCGCGCGGGCGCGTGGCCGACCGCGAATCGCACTCGCATAATGCCGCCATGTCCGCCAGAACCGGCACGCCGCCGTTGCCTGACCTGCACGCCGACTCCGTCGGCAGCGTCCGCGCGGCGCTGATCGCGCTCAGCCTGCTGGCCGCGGTGCTGCGCATCACGCAGGCCGCGCGGCTCGAGTGCGTCAGCCGCGACGGCGTGCACTACGTCGAGTTCGCGAAACAGCTTGCCGACGATCCGATCTTCTACCTCCGCGCACACCGCTCGCAGCCCGGATACTCGCTTGCGCTGCTCGGAACGCACCGCATCATCGGGACATTCGTCGCGGCCGATCCCGTGCTCGCGTGGCAGCGCTGCGGCCAGCTCCTGGCGATCGCCGCCGGCGTTGCTGTCGTACCGCTCGTTTTCGCGCTCGCCGCCGCACTCTTCGACCGATCGTGCGCGCTGATCGCCGCGGCGTTCGCCGCGCTCTGGCCCCACGCCATCGAATGCTCCGCCGACGTGCTTACCGACATGCCGCATCTCGCGCTCTACCTGCTCGCCATGCTGCTGGCGATCCGCGCCATGCGAACCGGACGTTTCCGGCCCATCGCGGCCGCCGGCCTCATCGCCGGCGCGGCGTATCTCGTTCGACAGGAAGCGCTCGCCCTGCCGATCGGCATCGCTGCCGCGTGGTGGTTCGCAACGGCCGCGCAGCCCGTGCGCCGTCGCATCGCCGGCATGGCCGCCGTTGCGCTCACATTCTCCCTCGCGGTCGCGCCGTACGTCGCCGCGACGGGCTCACTGCTGCACAAGAAAGGCCTGCACGAGCTGCTCCAAGGTCCGCAGGACGAGAACGCAGCGATAAGGGTCCCGCACGACATCCGAAGCACCGCGACGCCCCGACTCGCCGGCGCGGTGACCCTCTGGTCCGCTCCGCTCTCGGCCGCCGAAGGCTGGGCGCGCTCCGGCCGCTACGTCTTCTCGACCCTCGCGTTCATGGGCGTCTTGTGGCACCGCGTACCGCGGGCCGAGCGCTCCGCGCTCCGGCTCGTCGCCGTGCTCGCCGCCCTGCACGTCGCCGCCGTCCTCCTGCGCGGACGCAGCTTCGGCGTCATCAGCATCCGCTACATGATCGTCCCCGCGGCGCTGTGCCTTCCCTGGTCCGCGGCGGCATTCAAACAACTCGCGGCCGTGCTCCGCGCCCGATCCCGCACGCGCGCCCCCGTCGTCGTCGCCGCGCTTATCTGCATCATTCCATTGCTCGCGCCACTGCGATACGCACCCAACCGCGGCAAGCTCCACCTCTACGACGCCGGCCTCTGGCTCCGAGCGCACAGCGATCCCGCCGATGTCGTTCTCACCCGTCCGCAGCTCTCGCCGCTCGTCTTCTATGCCGATCGCGCGCGCTACTGGCCCGAAGGTCTTCCCGCCGACCGCGCCATCGCCGAGTTCGACGCGCGCCGCCCCACGTGGTTCGCCGACTTCGATGCGCCGACCGAACCCTCGCAACCGCCGACGCCCGACGAGAGACGATTCCTCGAACGCGTACGCGAGCGGCTCAACGGTCGGCCGCCCGACTACTCGATCGATGCGCGCGGGGGGCGCCGGATCCGCCTGCATCGCCTCGCGCCCCCGCCGCAACCATCGCCCGCGCGTTCCTTGTGACAATGCGCCTCGGCACCTATACTGAAGCGACTTTGCCCCGTGTTCCGCGTGCAGCGAATCCGCCCGCGCGCGACTCGATTCAGCGGAGACGATCCCCATGCCGAAACTACGACTCTTCACACCCGGCCCCACGATGGTCCCCGAGGACGTCCTCCTCGAAATGGCGCGGCCCATCGAACATCACCGAACGCAGCTCTACCGCGACTGGCTCAAGGCCGCCACCGAGGACCTGCAATACCTCTTCCAGTCCAAGGGCACCTGCCTGACGCTGACCGGCAGCGGCACGGCCGCGGCCGAGGGCGCGATCGTCAGCATCGTCCCGCCCGGGCGCAAGGCCCTCGTCTGCCACGGCGGCAAGTTCGGCGAGCGATGGCGGGACGTCTGCAAGCGCTATCGCATCGATCACGTCGAGTACGAGTTCGAATACGGCAGCGCTGCCGACCCCAACCGCGTCGAGGAGTTCCTCAAGAAGGACCCGAAGATCGGCGCGGTCATCACCGTGCATTCCGAAACGTCGACCTGCGCGCTGACCGACGTCGCCGCGATCGCACGGCTCACGCGCGAGCGCGACTGCCTGCTCATGACCGACTGCATCACCAGCGTCGGCTGCCTGCCGTTCAAGATGGATGAGTGGGGCATCGACATCGCCATCACCGGGTCGCAGAAGGCCCTGATGCTCCCACCCGGACTCGGCTTCGTCGCCGTCAATGACCGCGCCTGGAAGGTCATCGATTCGTTCGAAGCTCCGATCTTCTACAACAACCTCAAGGCGTTCCGCAAAAGCCTCGCCGACTGGGATGCGCCCTGGACGCCCGCCAACACCCTCGTCCGCGCCCTGCGGCTCTCGCTCAGCCTCATCCGCAAGGAAGGCCTCGAAAACATCTGGGCCCGCACCGCGCGGCTCGCCAAGGCCACGCGCTCGGCGGCGCAGGCCATGGGCCTGACCATCTTCGCAAAGCATCCGTCCGACAGCGTCACCGGCATCAACACGCCCGCCGGCATCGACAACGACAAATGGCGCAAGGAAATGAAGGGCAAGTTCGGCGTGCAGCTTGCCGATGGGCAGGGCCAACTCAAGGGCAAGATGGTCCGCATCAGCCACATGGGCTATGTGGACGAGATCGACACGCTGGGCGCCATCGCGGCCATGGAGATGACGCTCCGCGCTCAGGGCTACAAGGTCGAAACCGGCGCCGGCCCGACGGCATTCATGAAGGCGCTGAGCGGATAAGCTCCGCCGCGCACCGCAGCCGCAATGCCCCGATCCTCCGCATTTTGGTAGGACAAAGATCCACTTTGTCCGCGCTGACCATCTCCGACCGGAACGCTGATCGGGACTGCCGTCGGTCGAGGCGCACCCGCCACTCCGTCATGCCTGCGGAAGCAGGCATCCAGACGCGAGCGGTCGAGCGGGCCACGCGCCTCGGAAATAGCGCCTCCGCGCGCCGACGCCTCGGTAGGACAAAGCTCACGCTTTTGTCCCCGCACGCCGCGCGGACCCGGAGACGCCGCGCCACGAGAGCGAGATCGCAGAATGGAATCTCAGCTTTTTTCAGGTTGTTCAGCTTTTTTGTTATTTTCAATCCGCGCCATGAGCGACAAACTCAACCCCGCTTCACGCTCCTCGGAAAACTCGCCTCCCGACCCGCGACCGGATCGAGCCGTGCGTCTCACGCCCGACGCGCCGCGAGATTTCGCCGAATTCCGGAGAATTTCACGTGGCGAGAATCTCACCCTCGCCGAAACCCCCGTACCATCCGGAAACGCAGCCCGGGTTCCGCGAACCACACGTCGCATCGTCCGTCGCGGCGGCCATGGACACGGGAGAGATTTGGGACACAATCCCGATCGAATCGCGGGTCCACACGTCCGAATCGGAAGGAGGTTGTCGCACATGATGCACGCAACGCGTTCGAAGTGGATCGCCCTGGCGCTCGCCGGTCTCTCCGTCCCGATCGGCGGCTGCGGCGCGCCAAAGAGCTTCCTGCGGAATCCGCCGGGCTGGAAGGAGATCGAGCTGCGCGAGGATCTCCGCAAGAGCTACGACCAGGCGTGGATGACCAGCTTCGACACGATCGCCAAACACTGGGACATCGAGATGTCCGACCGTGCGAGCGGCTATCTGCGGACCGCGTGGCGATACGGGATCGGCGGCGGAGAGTATCGGCGCTACCGCGGACGCGTCACGATCAAGTTCCCGGATGTCAGCCAGCCCACGAAGGTCGAGGTCAAGACCGAGGCCCAGTGGCTCGAAGACGAACCCTTCGGATGGGTCACCGGCTTCGACACGACGCTGGAGCGCGACGTCTACTCGGAGCTCGCGGGCCGGCTCGGCCGGACCGTGCCGGCGCAGTAGGCCACTCGCCGACCCACGGGCCGATCGCGCCGGCAGGGCGGACGGTCACGCGCCCGAGCTGTGCTCGAAGTGCTTCGCGAAGTTGTCGAAGTACTTCTGCATCAGCTCCGGATGGTGCCGCAGGATCAGAACGTTCTCGGCGTTCTTCTCCTCCGCCGCCCGCGAGAAATTGTACGACCCGGTGATGATCGTCGTGTCGTCGATGAGCAGGACCTTGTTGTTCGCCACCTCGTGCTCGCGGTCGTAGCGCAGCGTCACGCCGCCGCGCTTCAGCGCGCCGCCCTGCGCGTACCGCTGCTTCTCCTGCGAACCGTCGAGGATCACTTCGACCTTCACGCCGCGCTTCCGCGCCGCGGTCAGCGCCGACGTGATCGTCCGCGACGTGAAGACGTGCATCTGCACGCGAACGTGCTTTCGCGCCCGCTTGATCTCGTCACAGATCCGCTCGGCGCAGCCGCCGTCCGGCGAGAACAACACCTCGATCGACGGCTTCGCCGATCCCCGCTCGCGCGCTGCCGACGCTGCGGCCAGCACTGCCACCATCGCCGCCGCCGTCCCCACCGCGACCCATCGGCCGCGCCCCGCGGCAGGCACCCGACTCGTATGCCCGAACATGCCCGGCCCTTTCAAAAAGAACGGACCCCCGATCAGAACAACGCCAGGGCGACCACCGTCCCGGCCATCACGACCGCCGCCGACGTCTTGGCGATCAACCCGAACAACCGGCCGATCGCCGCGAAGACGCCCACCCGCGCCCCGCCCGCCAGTCGCGTCACCGCGTCGCCAGGCTCGCCCGGTGCGGTCCACTGTGCCGCACACGCGCCGGCGAAGCAGCCGATCAACCCGCCCGCGATCGTCCCGACGATCGGCAGCGGCAGCGAGAACACGAACATGCCGACGAACCCGCCGATGACCGCGCCGAGCGATGCGCGATG
The DNA here is from genome assembly GCA_023150615.1 of Phycisphaerae bacterium. GTDB lineage: Bacteria > Planctomycetota > Phycisphaerae > UBA1845 > UTPLA1 > JAKLKO01. Next base: position 46,827 of record JAKLKO010000009.1, on the reverse strand, counting down.
GCCGGCCCCCGCACGGCGGGCCATTGCGGCCGACGAGAGCAACTCGAACACCTCCGCCGCCGACGCCACGACCGCCAGTCCGACGAGCCACCCGACGCCGATCCGCTGCCAGCCGTACGACGCATCGAACGCAACGGCCGCCGCGAGGATCAGCCACGTCCCGGGCAACTGCAACACGGCCAGCAGCAACCCGGCCAGCACTGCAATCGCCAGCAGCGAGTATATCGCAACCTGCGCCAACGGCTCCTCCGCCCGATCCTCCGTCATGCCGGCTGCGGAACGGCAACGCCCAGAAAGTTCGCCAGCAGCCTCGGACCGTCGGTCGTCAAAAAGCTCTCGGGGTGGAACTGCACGCCTTCGAGCGGCAGCCGCTGGTGCCGGATTGCCATGATCTCGTCCTGGTCGGTCCAGGCCGAGACGTCGAACTCGTCCGGCAGCGTGTCGCGTACGATCGCCAGCGAGTGATAGCGCGTCGCCGTGAACGGATTCGGCAGCCCGGCGAAGATCGTCCGCCCGTCGTGGTGAATCTCGCTCGTCTTGCCGTGCATGATCCGCGGCGCGCGGGCCACCGTCGCGCCGAAGACGTGGCCGATGCACTGGTGCCCGAGGCAGACGCCGAGGATCGGCACGCGACCGGCGAACGCGCGGATGATGTCGTTGCTGACGCCCGCCTCTCGCGGCGTGCACGGGCCGGGCGAGATGATGAGGTGCGCGGGCCGATCGGCCTCGATCGTCGCGACGTCGACCTGGTCGTTTCGATAGACGCGGATCGAGGGGTCGGATCGTCCGGCCGCCAGGTACAGCTCCCCGATCCGCTGCACGAGGTTGTAGGTGAACGAGTCGTAGTTGTCGATCAGAACGATCATGGCCGGCCGTTCGGCCAATGGTACGGCGCGGTCGCGGCGCGGGCAATCAGGCGGCGCGACACTCGCGGCGGCGCGGCCCTACCGACGCGCGCCAATCCTCCGTATACTGCGCTTTCGAGCGCCGGCGGACGGCCGCCGACCCGGAGTGGTTCGAGCGGAGCGCGGCGCGCGGCGCCGATCGGCCGGGCGGGTCATGGACGAGATTGTCTCAAAGATCAACACGTCGGACCCGACGTTTCGCGAGAACCAGGCGCACCTTCAGGCGCAGGTCGCGGAACTTCGCGCGCGGATCGAACGCGTGAAGAAGGGCGGCGGACCCGAGGCAGTCGAGAAGCACACGAAGCGCGGCAAGCTCTTCGTGCGCGACCGGATCGACCGGCTGCTCGACCCCGGCGCGCCGTTCCTCGAGTTCAGCCCGCTGGCCGCCAGCGGCCTCTACGATGACGAAGCGCCGGCCGCAGGCGTCGTGTGCGGCATCGGCCGCGTGGTAGGGCGCGAATGCGTGATCGTCGCGAACGACGCGACGGTCAAGGGCGGCACGTATCTTCCGATCACGGTGAAGAAGCACGTGCGGGCGCAGGAGATCGCCGACGAGAACCAACTGCCGTGCATCTACCTCGTCGATTCGGGCGGGGCGTTCTTGCCGATGCAAGACGAGGTCTTCCCGGACAAGCTGCACTTCGGGCGGATCTTCTACAACCAGGCGCGACTCTCGGCCAAGGGCATCCCGCAGATCGCCGTCGTCATGGGCTCGTGCACGGCCGGAGGCGCGTACGTCCCTGCCATGAGCGACGAGACGGTGATCGTGCGACAGCAGGGCACGATCTTCCTCGGCGGTCCGCCGCTGGTGAAGGCCGCGACGGGCGAGGACGTCACGGCCGAGGAGCTCGGCGGGGCCGACGTGCACTGCCGCACGTCGGGGGTGGCGGACCATTACGCGGCCAACGACGAGGATGCGCTGCTGATCGCGCGGAGCATCGTGGGGCACCTGAATCGCCGCAAGTTGGTGAACCTCGACGTGCGGCCGGTCGAGGAGCCGCGCTACGACGCGACCGAGATCTACGGCATCGTCCAGAAGGACATCCGCAAGCCGTACGACGTGCGGGAGATCATCGCGCGGATGGTGGACGGGAGTCGATTCCACGAATTCAAGGCGCTCTACGGCACGACGCTGGTCTGCGGCTTCGCGCACCTGCACGGGTACCCGGTCGGGATCATCGGCAACAACGGCGTACTGTTCTCCGAGAGTGCGCTGAAGGCTGCGCACTTCATCGAGGTGTGCGACCAGCGCAACATCCCGCTCGTCTTTCTCCAGAACATCACCGGCTTCATGGTCGGAAAGAAGTACGAGGCCGGGGGCATCGCCAAGGACGGCGCGAAGATGGTCACGGCCGTGGCCACCGCGCGCGTGCCGAAGTTCACGGTCATCATCGGCGGCTCGTACGGTGCGGGGAACTACGGCATGTGCGGGCGGGCGTACGGTCCGCGGTTCCTGTGGATGTGGCCGAACGCGCGGATCTCGGTGATGGGCGGCGAGCAGGCGGCGAACGTGCTGCTGACGGTGAAGAAGGACCAGTTGGCAGCGAAGGGCGCGCCGCCGATGTCGGCATCGGAGGAGGAGGAGTTCAAACGGCCGACGCTGGAGAAGTACGAGCGGGAAGGCAGCGCGACCTACAGCACGGCGCGATTGTGGGACGATGGGGTGATCGACCCGGCGGACACGCGGATGGTGCTGGCACTGGCGATTTCGGCGTCACTGAACGCGCCGCCGGCGCCGCGCGAGCACGGTGTATATCGGATGTAGAAGGGCGGATGAACCACACGGAACTGCTGCCAGGATCGACCTGCTCGAAAGCAAACGTCACGCGATCGCCGACGTGTGTCGTCGGTGTCACGTGAAGCGATTGGAGGTGTTCGGATCGGCGTCCAGCGGAGGATTCGACCGGGCGCGGAGCGATGTCGATTTTCTCGTTGAATTCGGCGAGATTCCCCGCGGACGACGCTTCGACACGTACTTCGAGCTGAGGGAAGCGCTGTCTGAACTCGGCGGCCGGCCGGTCGACCTCGTTGAAGCCGGCGCTTCGCGAACCCCGAATGTTCTTCGACGCCTGAACGAGTCTTGAGAGGATCTCTATGGCGCATGATCCCGCGAAGTACATCGCCGACATGCGCGAGCGTTGTGAGTTTCTGATTCGATTCACACGATCGAGAACGGTTGCGGACTTTCGGACAATCCGGCCATTTCGGTCTGCAATCGAGCGAAGACGTCCAGGTCATCGGCGAATGGCTCCTGCAACTCCCTCGCGTCGCGCCGGAGATTGCCGCCAGGGGGCCGGACGACCGGCGGATCATCGCGATTCGCCATATCCTCGTTCACGGTTATTCCGACCTTCAGTCCGAGACCGTCGGGGATATCATAGAATCAAGGCTGAATGGCCTGCTTCAGGCGGTCAGGGCATTGCAAACGAGGTCGATGAACGGGCAAGGCCAGACGAGCGCGATCGCTCGAGCGTCCGTCACCCCTCGTAACGCCGCAAGGGCCCGCAGTACGGTCAAGCGCTCGAGACCGTAGTCATCGTTCACGGGCGATCGGACGACGATTTCATGGCGGAATACATTCGCGAGGCGGTGGAGGCAGGGATCGCGAGGATCGTGCTCGATCGCGCCGACCTGCACAACGCCTTCAACGACGAGATGATCCGCGAGCTGACCGATGCGTTCGCGCAGATCGCGGCGCGATGCGACGTGCGCGTCGTCGTGCTTCGCGGCGAGGGCCGGAGCTTTTGCGCCGGAGCCGACGTGAACTGGATGAAGCGCATGGTGGGCTACTCGTTCGACGAAAACGTCGCCGACGCGATGGCGCTGTCGTCGATGCTGAAGTCGATCTACGATTGCCCGGTGCCGGTCATTGCCCGCGTGCACGGCACCGCGCTCGGCGGCGGCGTCGGACTGATCGCCGCGTGCGACATGGCCGTCGCCGTCGAATCGGCGACCTTCGGCCTGACCGAGGCGCGACTGGGCATCCTGCCGGCCGTCATCTCGCCGTTCGTGCTGCGGAAGATCGGTCCCGGGCACGCGCGGCGGTACTTCGTCACGGCGGAGCGATTCAGCGCCGACGAAGCGCGGCGGATCGGGCTGATCAGCGAGGTTGTCGCGACGGCCGACGATCTGGATCGTCGCATCGCGGAACGCACCTCGGAGATTCTGAAGAACGGTCCTGAGGCGGTGCGGGCCGCGAAACGGATCATCGACGAGGTGATGCCGATTGACTGGCCGTGCGTGCAGGCGCTGACCGCGGAACGGATCGCCGAGCGGCGCGTCTCGGCCGAAGGCCAGGAAGGGCTGAAGTCGTTCCTGGAAAAGCGCGCGGCCTCGTGGCTCGCGAAGGACGGCGGCTGATGTTTCGCAAGGTGCTGATCGCCAATCGCGGCGAAATCGCCGTGCGGATCGCACAGACGCTCCAAGAGATGGGAATTCGCGCGGCGGTCGTCTATTCGGACGCCGATCGGACGGCACTGCACGTCGCGCGGGCCGACGAAGCGTATCGGCTGGTGGGCGTGACGGCCGCCGAGACCTACCTGCGCGGCGACCGGCTGATCGAGATCGCGCGATCGTGCGGGGCGGAGGCGATCCACCCGGGCTACGGATTCCTCTCCGAGAACGCCGAGTTCGCGCAGGCGTGCGGCGACGCGGGCCTCGTGTTCATCGGCCCGACGCCGGCGGCGATCCGCGCGATGGGCGACAAGATCTCCGCGAAGCGTCTCATGCAGAAGGCCGGCGTGCCGGTCGTGCCGGGCTGGTCGACCGACGGCGATGCGGACGCGTCGACGCTGCGGCGCGAGGCGCAGCGGATCGGTTATCCGATTCTGGTGAAGGCGGCGGCAGGCGGCGGGGGCAAGGGGATGCGTCTCGTGCGCGGCGAGTCGGAACTTGCCGCGGCGTTCGAGGCGGCGTCGCGCGAGTCGAAGGCGGCGTTCTCCGATCATCGGGTGTTCCTCGAGAAATACATCGACCGGCCGCGGCACGTCGAGTTCCAGATCTTCGGCGACCATCACGGGCGCGCGGTGCACCTGTTCGAGCGCGAGTGTTCGATCCAGCGCCGCTACCAGAAGATCATCGAGGAAACGCCGTGCGTCGCGCTCTTCCCCGAGCGGCGGGCCGCGATGGGCGAGGCGGCCGTCGCGGCGGCGCGGGCCATCGGCTACACGAATGCGGGGACGGTCGAGTTCATCCTCGATGAATCGGGGGCATTCTATTTCCTCGAGGTGAACACGCGCCTGCAGGTCGAACACCCGGTCACCGAGTTGACGACGCATCGCGATCTGGTCGCGGCGCAGGTTCGCGTCGCGGCGGGCGAGCCGCTGCCGTTCACGCAGGACGCGCTCTCGCAGGACGGACACGCGATGGAGTGCCGCATCTACGCCGAGGACCCCGAGAACCAGTTTCTGCCATCGATCGGCACGCTGCGTCGGTTCCTACCGCCGGCCGGACCAGGCATTCGCGTCGACACCGGCGTCACGACCGGCACGCAGGTCAGCGTTCACTATGACGCGATGCTGGCGAAGCTGATCGTCTGGGCCGGATCGCGGCACGAGTGTCTCGCGCGGATGCGCTGGGCGCTGCGGCACTTTGTCGTGCTCGGCGTGCGGACGAACATCGAGTACCTGCAGCACATCCTCGCGCATCCCGAGTTCGTCGCCGGGCGGATCCACACGCACTTTCTCGATGAACATCCGATCTCGATCGCGTCGGCGGACGTTTCGCGCGAGGCGCTGGCCGTCGCCGCATGGGCGTCCCGCGGCGATGGCGGGCTGCACCTGGCCGGGTCCGGTGATGGCGAAAGTGACGAGGCCGTCTCGCCGTGGCGATCGACGCGCGGCTGGAGGGCATACTGATGGCGCGGCTGGTGTTGACGCCGGCCGGCACGACGGTGCCGGTCGAGGTCGAGCTGCAACCCGACCGTGCGAGCGGCGAAAACGCGTTTCGCTTCCGCGCGGGCCGGGACGAATGCGCGATCGAGATCATCGGCTCCGGCGAGGGCGAGGGCCGGCTGGCGCTCGATGGCCGGGTGGTCCCGTTCTACTACGCGACCGTCGATGAACAGATCGAAGTCTGGGTCGACGGGTGCACCTATCGCTTCGAATCCGCGGCGGCAACGCGATCCCGTCGATCGGCGAGCCGGCCGGCGCACATCGCCGCGTCGGGCGAGATCACCGCGCCGATGCCGGGGACGATCCAGAAGATCCTCGTCGGGCCGGGCGATCGCGTCGCGGCGGGCGATGCGCTGGTGGTCATGATCTCGATGAAGATGGAGATGACGCTTTCGGCGCCATTTGCGTCGACGGTGACGGCGGTCGAGTGTCGTGCCGGGCGGTTGGTCGAGATGGGCGCGCTGCTCGTGACGTTGAAGGAGCCGGCCGATGGCGGCTGAACCGCCGCGGCGTGCGACGATCGTGGAGGTCGGTCCGCGCGACGGGCTGCAGAACGAGCGCGAGCCGATCGCAACCGAACACAAGCGTCGCTTCATCGAAATGCTCGTTGCGGCGGGACTGACGGACATCGAAGTCACGTCGTTCGTGCATCCATCGCGCGTGCCGCAGCTTGCCGATGCCTCGGAACTGATCGCGTCGCTTCCGCGGCTGGGCGCAATCCGCTACTCCGCGCTCGTGCCGAACGAAAAAGGGCTCGAGCGCGCGGTTGAGAGCGGCATCTCACGGATCGCCGTTTTCACGGCCGCGTCGGAGACGTTCACACAGCGCAACATCGGGATGACGATCGCGCAATCGCTCGAGGTGTTCCGTGACGTCGTGCGACGCGCGACGAGCGGTGGACTGACCGTGCGCGGTTACGTCTCGGCGTGCTTTGTGTGTCCGTACGAAGGGCCGGTCGCGCCGCAGCGCGTGTGCGAGGTGACCGAAGCGCTGCTCGCGATGGGCGTCGACGAAGTCGCCATCAGCGACACGATCGGCGCGGCCGTTCCGACCGACGTGAGTCGAACGGTCGGGGCGCTGCTCCAAAACGTCACGCCCGATCGCATCGCGCTGCATTTACACGACACCTACGGAACGGCGCTGGCGAACGTCTGCGCCGGGCTGGAGCTGGGGATCGCGACGTTTGATGCGTCGGCGGGCGGATTGGGCGGATGTCCGTTCGCCCCCGGCGCGGCGGGCAACCTTGCGACCGAGGACCTGGTCTATCTTCTGGAGCGCATGGGCATCGCGACGGGCGTCGATCTCGACAAGCTGATCGAGGCATCGGCATACATCCGCGGCGTGCTGGGTCGCGAGTTGTCATCGCGCAACCTGCGCCGGCTGCGACCGATGCCCGCGCCGTAGCGCCGCGCCCATCGTCAGTCGAAGGAGAGTTCGCCGAAGGAATCGAGCAGCTCTCGCGGCGTGAGGCCGAGCGTGGGATGGCGGACGTTGGGGGCGATCTCGGCGAGCGGTTCGAGCACGAAACGGCGCTCGTGCATCAGCGGGTGCGGGATCGACAGGTTGTCGTCGCTCATCACCCGGTCATCGAAGAACAGGATGTCGAGGTCGATCGTCCGGGGCGCCCAGCGCTCGCGGCGTTCACGGCCGAGCGAGGTCTCGATCTGCTGGAGCACGGCGAGCAGTCGCTCGGGCGTGAGCGTGACGCGCAATCGCGCCGCGGCGTTGACGTACGCGGGCTGGCCGGGCGGACCGCCGACCGCCTCGGTTTCGTAGAGGTTGGATACGCGCTCGACGGTAATGCCGCGGGTGTGTTCGAGGGCGTTGAGGGCGGCGGCGATGTTTTTTTCGCGGGGTCCCAGATTGGCGCCGAGCGCGATGTAGGCGACGTGTCCGGCGGGGCGGGCCATGAGACGGGAAACGTACCGGGCGAGGGCGGTGCATGCAAAGCGCGGCGATGCGGTGACTCGCAGCGCGCGAGTGAATCCACGTGACGTGCGGGCGATCTCTCAAAAAAGTTGGGGGCCCGCGGTCTGTAGGAGGCAGCCAGACCGGGGCCCCGCTCGAAGTCAGGGAGCCCTTGAGGAAACCCGTTCGAAGTTTTTTGCCGCCTACAGAACGACTCGTGCGGTTTGAGGTCCCCTCCGTTCGAGTCGTGCTCGACATCCGCGAGCGAACAAAACCTACGATATGCGCGCTGCGCGGGCAAATCGGGATTCGAGAACCCGCACCGACGATCGATGCCGATAAGGTCGGCCGGCGCTACGACGCGAACGCGCTATTGCCGGTCGCGCGGCGGAAGCGGGAGCGTGATCGCGCGGCCCATGCTCGGCATGGGCAGCGTGATCGTGGCCGGGCGCGTCGTGGGGGCGACTCGAACGCGATACAGCCGCAGCTCCACGTCGTTCCAGGCCGGATCGTCGCAGCGGAGCGGCCAAGCGTGCAACGGCTCGAAGCGATCGGCGTCGGCCAGCGCCTGACGCAGCATGGCGCGCGGCGGCGGATCGGCATCGCGGTAGTCGGTCCGCGGCAGCGCCGACTCGATGAGCACGTATCGAACGCCGTAGCGCGCGAGCAGGTCCACACAGTCCTGCGGCGAATTCACGAACTGCTGGTAGCCGTATTTCTCGCGCGCCGCGCGGGCGTAAAGCAGCTTGCTCGCCCGCAGGGGAATGAGGCGATTCCGCGCCGTCGGGTCGCAGTAGGCGTCGAAGATGAACTGGCCGTCGCGAACCGCGTCGACCAGGACGAGATCGGCATCGTCGCACGCGAGCAGCGCCCGGACGGCCATGTCGTAGCGCGGCAGGTAGCGCGGGTGCTCACGAACGGCCGAGAGCGCCTGCAGCCCGACAACCCAGGCAACGACGAAGGCGCCAATGCGACGGTCGCGGAGCATGATGCCGCTGCACGCGCCGGCCAGGACGGCCATCGGTGGAAGCGCGAAGAAGAAGTAGCGCGGCTCCTTGGCGGCGATGACGGACGAAAACGCCGTCCAGGCGATGAACCAGATGAGGAGCCACGCGCCCGCGCGGAGATTGCGTTCGCGCACGAGGGCGAACAGGCCGACGATTGCCAGCGCGGTCATCGGCCAGCCGGCCGTCTCGCCGAAATGCCGGACGTAGAAGAATGCATCGGAGCGCTCGAGTTGCAGGAGTTGTGAAGGCAGCGCGGTGAATGGGCGCACGGCGAGCAAGTAAATCAGCGGAAACGTCGCGGCGACGAGCAGGCTGCTCCAGACGGCTGGTTGTCGGATCGCGGCGCGCGCCGGGCGCTCCGCAAGCAGCAGGATTGCGAGGACCGGTCCGATGAAACCGGCCGTCTGCTTCGTCAGAAACGCGGCGATGAACGCGATTGTGCCGAGGACTGCCCAGCGCCCGCGCGGATCTTCGCGGAAACGCAGCGCGGCGCAGACCGTAGCGAGGATCCAGAGCGTCGCGGGCCATTCAAGCATGATGTCGAAGAGCCACTGCGCGCCGTGCGGCGACGTCAGGAGCAGAAGTGCGGCGGCCAGGGCGGCGCGGCGGTCGATCAATCGCCGCGACACGTCGTAGAGCAGCAGGCTCGCGCCGGCGGCGTGCGCGAGAATGCACACGCGCGCGGTGACGATGCTCACGCCGCCGAGGGCGTAGAACAGCGCTTCGACGGCCGCGTAGCCGGGCGGGTAGTAGACGATGAACCCGATCGAAGGATGCCGCAAATAGAACTCGTCGGCCCACGCGCGGATACGATCGAGCGGAAGCTCGCGTAGAAAATCGAGCAGCAGTGCGCCGTCAAGGGCGTGCAGCGGGCCGTCGGACCAGCCGAGGCCGCCGGCGGTGATTCCCCTCAGTCCGAGCCCGGCGACTGCGGCGACGATCACGACGCGGGCCATGCGGTCGAACCCGGGCGGTAGTTTCTCCGCTGCAGCGGCGATGGACGGTGGTGATTCGACCGGCGTCATGCGATCGGGCGCTCAGGCGGCCGGGAACTGGAGGTCTCGCACCTGTATTTCCACGGCGCGGCGACCTCCGAATTCGTTGATGATCGGGGCGAACGCGACGCGGCATCGCCGAGCGTCACACAGCGGCGCGCGGTACTTCGCATGGCCGAACGCGATCGCGCGGCGCTGAAGCCCGTTCTGCACCAGCACGAATTGCAGGTGCTCGCCGTTCGCGCCGACGACGCGCGGCTCGCCGACCACGCTGACCCAGTCGGTCGACAGACACGGCTCGGGGTTGCCGCTGCCGAAGGGCTCCAGCCGCGCGAAGTCGTCGACGAGCTTCTCGTCGAGCGCGGCCAGCTCGACCTCGGCGTCGATCATCAAGCGCGGCGTCATCGCCGCACGGTTGAGGCGCGCGGTTGCGTACGCGTGAAAGGCGTCGCGAAACGCCGGCACCCTCGACGCTTCGATCCGCAAACCGGCCGCCATGGCGTGGCCGCCGTGACCGGACAGATGCTCACCGCACGCGGCCAGCGCCTCGTTCAGGGCAAAGCCGGGGACGCTGCGGGCGGAGCCCTGGCCCGCCTCGCCGTCGAGGGCGATCAGTACGACGGGTTTATGGAATTCGTCGACGAGTCGGGCGGCGGCGATGCCGATGACGCCGGCGTGCCAGCCGTCGGCGGCGAGAACGATGGCGCGGCACTCGGGCGCATCCTGTCCGCTGCGATGCGCCATCTCGCGCGCTTCGGCGGCGATGCGTCGATCGACGGTGCGGCGCTTGCGGTTCAGGTCTTCGAGGTGATGGGCGATCTGCCGCGCTTCGGTGTCGTCGGCGCGGGTCAGCAGTTGCACCGCGAGCCGCGCGTGTCCCATGCGGCCGACGGCGTTCAGGCGCGGCGCGAGCTTGAAGCCGATGTCGTAGCCCGTGAGGCGCGCACCGGTCAGCTCCGCCGCCTCCATCAACGCCACCAGACCGGGGAGGCGCGCGGCGGGCAGACCGCGCAGGCCGTGGAACGAAATGACTCGGTTCTCGCCGAGCAGCGGCACGACGTCGGCAATCGTCCCCAGCGCCGCCAGGGACATGGCGTTGACAAGAAAGTCCCGGAAGTCCGGACGGACCTTCGCGCTTCCCGAGGCGCGTTGAGCGATCGCCCAGGCCAGCTTGAAGGCGACGCCCGCGCCGGACAGATCGCGGTTGCACGGTTCGACGGGGCCCGGTCCGGCCTCCGGCAGATTCGGGTGAACAATGAGCGTCTCGGGCGGCAGGATCGTTCGGCCGTCGGCATCGCGATGCGGCGCGTGGTGATCCGTGATGATGAGCTCGACGCCGCGCCGGCGTGCGAGCGCGGCCGACTCGATGGCGGTAACTCCGCAGTCGACGCTGACAATCACGTCGGCGCCTTCGTCGGCGAGGGTACCGATGGCCGCCGGACTTAGGCCGTAGCCTTCTTCGATGCGATGGGGGACATACCATTCCGCGTTCGCGCCGATCATTCGCAGCGCGTGCCAGAGGATGGCCACGCCGGTAACGCCATCAACGTCGTAATCGCCGTAGAGGACGATCCGCCGCGCGGCGCGGGCGGCGTCGACGAGTCGCTCGGCGGCGGGGACCACACCGGCGACGGACTCGGGCGGGTAGAGGTCCGTCATACGGGGTTCAAGGAATCGGGCAATGGCGTCGGCGTCCGCTAACCCGCGATTGAAAAGGACCTGGGCGACGGCAGGCGCGACGTCGAGGCGCTCGGACACGGACCGGCGTCCGGGCCACGGCGGCGAGATGACCCACTCCTTGGGCATGTCGTGCGGCCCTCCGTGCGGATCGAGAACGGGCCGCATGGTAGAGGCGTGGCCGGCGGTCGACAAGCGCGAGGAGGCGACGGCCTGTGAATTGAAACGCCCGGAAACGTCCGCTATAAGCCGTCAGCGGCTGGTCGGGAATTTACGGAGGGTTTTTCAAGAATCGACGGACGCGCCGACCGATGAAAGCCGTGAAACCGGTCCGTCGTTCCTGGAGAACCTGCCGTCATGCCGCGTGGAGGGACGCTCATCCAATTCGAGTCAGGGCTTCAACACTATCTACGCCAGATCAACGAGGTGCGGCTGCTGACCGCGGAAGAGGAGCGGCAGCTAGCGCGTCAGATCCACGCGGCGGCCGCTGCGGCGGAGCGGTTCGCGCGGCGGGAGATCACGCTGGACGAGCGCGAGCGACTGGAGGAGGAAGGATCGCGGGCGCGCGACCGGATGATCCGCGCGAACCTGCGCTTGGTGGTGAACATCGCGAAGGCGTACGCGAAGCGCGGCATGCCGCTGGCGGACCTGATCGAGGAGGGCAATCTCGGCCTGCTGCGGGCGGTCGAGGGGTTTGACCCCGACGCCGGCGCGCGATTCAGCACGTATGCGAGCTGGTGGATCAAGCAGGCGATCAAGCGGGCGCTGATCAACGCGGTGCAGCCGATCCACATTCCGGCCTACATGGTCGAGATGATCGCGCGGTGGAAGGATGCGCAATCGGCGCTGCGCGAGACGCTCGGGCACCAGCCGAGCATCCAGGAGATGGCCGAGCACATGCAGTTGCCCGAGCGGAAGGTGCGGATCATCAAGCGCGCCGTTCGAGCGATATCGTCCGGCTCGCTGTCGCAGATGGCCGACGGGAACTCGGCCCTGGCGGACATGCTGCCCGATGAGCGGACGCCGACGCCGCACGGGGCGATCTTCAACGACACCGAGTCCGACACGATCGAGGAGCTGCTCGACCGCATTACGGAGCGCGAGGCGACGATCCTCCGGTTGCGCTTCGGGCTGGACGATCACGAACCGATGACGCTCAAGGAGATCGGCAAGCGGATCGGACTGACGAAGGAACGCGTGCGGCAGATCGCGATCGAGGCGCTCGACAAGCTCAACGCCATCCTCAACGGCGAACCGGAACCGGCGGCGGCCGCGGCGAGAAAGCGGCCGCGAACGGCGCGCCTGCCGGACGATGAGCCGGCTCAATCCGACGAATAACGGGGCGCGATCCGAACGCTCCCGATTGGGCGATACAGGGCTCGAACCTGTGACCTCCTCGGTGTAAGCGAGGCGCTCTGGCCAACTGAGCTAATCGCCCGTCCCCAGCGAACATCATCGCAGCGCGCGACCGGTGCTGGCAAGCGGAAAGCCGTGCCGCGCCGAGGGGCCCGGCTTTTTGGAAGCCCGGTCCGTTTCGGCTATCCTCTGGTGAATGAACCTCAATCGGGCCCAGGTCATCGACGCCAATCTGGTCGGCTACCTGCGCGACTGGGCCGCACAGCATCCCGGCGCGACGCCGACGCGCTCGCTCGACAGTCCGGTGCGTGACGGGCACATCCTGACCGGACGCGAGATGCTCGCGCTGTTCGATGCACAGATGATCTCCCGCCACCTGGACCTGATCGCCCGGGAACTGCGGGGACGGGACGCGGGCTATTACACGATCGGCTCGGCCGGACACGAGGGCAACGCGGTCCTCGGCCGGCTGGTGCGGCACACCGACCCGGCGTTTCTTCACTATCGCAGCGGGGCGCTGATGATCCAGCGGGCCAAGCACTTGCGCGGCGAAACGCCGGTGTGGAATACGCTGCTCTCGCAGGCCGCATCGCGGGAGGACCCGATTGCCGGCGGCCGGCACAAGGTCTGGGGGAGCGTGCCGCTGTGGGTTCTGCCGCAGACGAGCACGATCGCGAGCCACCTGCCGAAGGCCGTGGGCACGGCGATCGCCATCGAGCGGGCCAATCACCTGCACCTGCCGCTGCCGATCCCGGACGACAGCATCGTGCTTTGCACGTTCGGCGATGCGAGCGCAAACCACAGCGTCGCGGCCGGGGCGTTCAATACGGCGGCATGGGTGCGACACCAGCGGCTTCCGCTGCCGATCCTCTTTGTCTGCGAGGACAACGGCATCGGCATCTCGGTCCACACGCCGAACGGATGGATCGAGTCGACCTTCGGCTTTCGCGAGGGACTGCGGTACGTCGCCTGCAACGGGCTGGAATACCACACGCTGGACGAGATCGCGGCCGTCGAAGCGCACGACCCGCTGCTCTACTCGGCCCGGACGCTGCTGGAGGCCGGGATGGGGACGGCCGAACAGTTGCTGGAGATGTACGAGTCGATCCGGGCGCGGGTCCGCGGGGCGGCGGCGGAAGTCGTGCGTCGGCCGAAGCTCTCCTCGGCGCGAGAGGTGATGGAACCGCTGGCGCCGTATACGCCGGACGCGGTCATGGCGGAGGCGGTCCGCGCGCCGGACGCGGCGGCGCGGCTGCGGATCTTCGGCGAGGCGTCGAAGCTGCCCGAGAGCCAGCGGCCGCGGCATCTGAAGGTGCTGATCAACTGGGCGCTGCACGATGCGATGATCAAGTATCCACAGTGCGTTCTGTTCGGCGAGGACGTGGCGAAGAAGGGCGGCGTGTACAACGTCACGACCGGGCTGACGCGGACGTTCGGCGTCTCGCGGTGTTTTAACACGCTCCTGGACGAGACGACGATTCTCGGGCTGGCGATCGGCTTCGGTCATATGGGCTTTCTGCCGATGCCGGAGATTCAATACCTGGCGTACTATCACAACGCGGAGGACCAGATCCGCGGCGAGGCGTGCTCGCAGCAGTTCTTCTCGCGCGGGCAGTTCCGCAACCCGATGGTGGTGCGGATCGCCGGTTTGGCGTACCAGAAGGGATTCGGCGGACACTTCCACAACGACAACAGCATCGCGGCGCTTCGGGACGTTCCGGGGCTGGTCATCGCGATTCCGTCGCGCGGCGACGATGCCGTCGAGATGCTTCGGACCTGTCTGGCGCTGGCGAAAGTGGATGGCCGGGTGTGCGTGTTCATCGAGCCGATCGCGCTGTACATGACGAAGGACCTGCATTCGACGGGCGACGGGCAGTGGCAGTTCGAGTATCCCGCGCTCGATCGCGCCGCGCCGCTCGGCTCCGGGCGGACGTACTTCGAGGATGCGCGCGACCTGTCGATCATCACGTACGGAAACGGGTTGTACATGTCGCTCCGCGCGGCGCGGACGCTCGAGGAGCAGTACGGGATCCGCGCCCGCGTGGCCGATCTGCGGTGGCTTGCGCCGCTGAACGAGGATTTCATCGAGAGTGAGTCGCGCGCGACCGGGCGCGTGCTCGTCGTCGATGAGTGCCGCCGGAGCGGCGGGCCGAGCGAGGCGATCATCACGGCGATCGTGGCCCGCTGCGGGTCGTCGATTCAGATCGCGCGCGTCGCGGCGCACGACACGTACATTCCGCTCGGGCCGGCCGCGAACACCGTTCTGCCGCAGGAGTCGGACATCGTCGCCGCCGCGAGAAACCTCGTTCCGGCGCCGCGCGGCGAGCGCCCGGCAAGCCGTACCGCGACGCCGACCGGAGCCTCGCGCGGGGCGCCGGTCGACACGCGCGGTTGAAGCGGCATCGAACGGCGGACGACGTGTCCAAGTCGCGGTCGAAACCAAGACGGCCCGAGATCCCCGATGCCACTCCCGCGCGGTTCCTGACGCCGCGGCGGGCGTGCGTCGTCGCGCTCCTCCTCGGGGCGGCGGCGTACGCAAACGGCGTGACCGGCGAGCTGGTCTGGGATGACGGGCGGCAGATCGCCGAAAACCACCTCATCCAGGATAGCACGCTCTATTACCGGGCGCTTACGTCCGACGTGTGGTCGTTTACCGACAGCCCGGATCGCCCGCGGAGCAACTACTGGCGGCCGGTCTTCATTGCGTGGCTGATCGCGAACTACCGGCTGTTCGGATTACACCCCGTCGGCTGGCACGTGACGAATGTGGTGCTGCATCTCGGCGTCACGCTGCTTGGTTTTGCGGTTGCGCGGCGACTGGGGGCGGGAGTTGCGGTTTCGGCGGCTGCGACGTGGCTGTTCGCGGTGCATCCGGTGCACGTCGAGTCGGTAACGTGGATCTCCGGCTCGCCCGACCTACTCATGGCGGGCTTCCTGCTCGGCGGACTGCTGCTCTTTCTTCGCAGCCGCAGTCCGGTCCGGCCGATCGGTCTGGCCGCGTCGGTGATTGCGTTCGTCGCCGCAATTCTCGCGAAGGAGGTCGCGATGGTCCTGCCGGGGATTACCGCGATCGCCGAGTGGCGGCTCGCCACGGCTGAAGGCCGGCGACCGCCGGCGGCGCTCGGGCGCGCCGCGGCGATGGCGGCGCCGTATCTCGCGGGATTGGGTATCTATCTCGCGGTGCGGGCCGCGCTCGGGCAGGCGTTCGGCGAGGCGACGCCGAACGCGCCCACTGTTCTGGAGGCCGTGCTGACCGCGCCAAGGCTGATGATCTTCTACCTGCGTCAGTCGTTGCTTCCGATCTGGCTCTCGCCGCTTCACGGGATTCGTGCAGTACGGCTCGAGGGGACGTGGATTCTCGGCGTCGTTCCCTACGCGATCGGCCTGGCGGCGATCGCATGGTACGCGTGGCGCGTCTGGCGGCGAAGCACGCTCGGAGCGTTGGCGGTTGCGATCTTCGCGCTGGGCCTGTTGCCAGCGTTCAATATCCGCGTCTTCCAGCCGGAGGAACTTGTGCACGATCGCTACCTGTATCTGCCGCTGCTCGGCTTCCTGCTCGTGCTGACGGACCAGTTGCAGCGATGGATCACGCGCGCCCGCGGCACGACCGCGGCCGAGCGCGCCGTTCCGTTAATCGCGGCGGCCTTTTCGCTCGTTCTGGGAGTATTCACGGCACGATACAACCTCGCGTTCCGCTCCAACATGGAATTGTGGCGCTGGGCCGCGGACACGTATCCGGAGGCGGTCGAACCGAATGCGCGGGTCGCGAACCTGCTGCGCACGTCGGGGCGCTTCGACGAGGCGCTGCGTTACTACGAGCGGTCGCTGGCCGGCGAGCCGGGCCACGTTGCGTCGTTGCTGGGAGTCGGGAACATCGCGATGCAGAGCGGGGACTTCGCGACGGCCGAGCGATACATCAAGGCGGTGATCGAGGCCGCGCCCGATCATGAGGCCGCGATCGATCAGCTCGGTTTGTGCTACCAGTCGGCCGGACGGGCCGCCGAGGCGATCGCGGTCTTTGAAGAGGCGCAGCGACGGCTCCCGCACCTGCGGTTCAAGTACACGTTCAACATCGCGATGGTGGCAGGCCCGGCGAAGATGCATGATCGCGCGCTGGCGGAACTCGAATCGATCTCCGCGGCGGCGAGGGACTACCCGGACCGCTACTATCGCCGCGTGTGGTACCTGCTCGGCGAACTCTACGAAGCGATCCAGCGACCGGCCGATGCGCGGCGCGCCTACGCCACCTATCTTCAGGTCTCTGATGATCGCGACAGTCCGGACGCGCCCGCGATGCGGACGAAGGCGGCGCAGGCGCTGGAGCGACTGCCGCGATGACCGCGGGCGTTTCGTGACGGCGATGGAACTTCGTTGCGGATCGGTCAGGCGGCGGCAACGGCCGAATCCGCCGGCGCGGGCGGCGCGGGTCGCTGATCGCCGGCCAGGACCTGCTCGTGCGTGGCGTGCTCCTCGCCAAAGCGGACGAGTCGCGCGCTGTTGAAGACGACGACGATGCTCGAAACGGTGTGCAGCACAGCGGCCATGACCGGCGTGACGATACCGAACGCGCCGAGGGTGACGATCGTCACGACGAAGGCGACGCCGAAGACCAGGTTCTGGAAGATGACTTTGCGCGTCTCGCGCGAGAGCCGGATCAGGAACGGCAGACGCAGCAGGTCGTTGTTCAGCAGGGCGATCGAGGCCGAGTTGATCGCCACGTCGGAGCCGGCCGCGCCCATGGCGATGCCGAGGTCGCCCGCGGCCAGTGCCGGCGCATCGTTGACGCCGTCGCCGACGACCGTGACGCGATGGCCCTCGCGCCGCAGTTGCTCGACGAGCTCGAGCTTCTCGTGCGGCAGGCACTCGGCCTTGAACTCCGAGCAGCCCATCTCGCGCGCGACCTTGCGGGCCACGGCCTGCCGGTCGCCGGTGAGCATGGCGAGGCGACGGATGCCGCAGGCGAGCAGTTGCTGCACGGCCTCGCGCGCCGCGGGCCGCGTGCGATCCTCGACCGCGACATAGCCGAGGCACTTGCCCCCGCGGGCCACAAACAGAAGTCCGGCACCTTCAACCTTCGCCGCCGAGGCGGACGCGGCCGTGACGTCCACACCGCGCTGCCGAAGGAACGTGTCGCGTCCGACCATGACGACGTCGCCGTTCACCTGCGCGACAACGCCCTGGCCGGGCACCTCCTCGAACTTGCTCGGCCGGACCAGCTCGACGTTGGCCTCGCGGGCCAGTTGCACGAGGGCGCGTGCGGCGGGGTGGTTGCTGAGTTGCTCGGCGCTGCCGGCGGATTCGAGGAGCAGGGCCGGGTCGACCTGGTCCATGGGCGTGAGGCGCGTGACGTGCAGTTCGCCGGTGGTGAGCGTGCCGGTCTTGTCAAGCACCACGGCGGTCATGCGACCGGCGCTTTCCAGATGAGCAACGTTCTTGATGAGGATTCCAAGCCGCGCCGCGCACGACAGTCCGGCGACGACGGCCGTCGGCGTCGCCATGATCAGCGCGCACGGACAGCTTGCGACGAGCATCGAGATCGCCTTCTGAAGCCCGTCGCCCGACGCGCGGTTGAAGTAGAGCACAAGGCCGGCAAGCATCAGCACGACCGGCGTGTACCAGACGGCGTAGCGATCGATCAGTCGCATGATGGGGATGCGCGTGCGCTCGGCCTGGAGGATGAGGCTCTGCACCCGGCCGAGGGTGGTGTCCGCGCCGACCTTCGTCACCTCGACGTCCAGCGCGCCGGTCAGGTTGCTCGTGCCGGAGAAGACCTGGTCGCCGGGCCGCTTGTCGATGGGCAGCGATTCGCCGGTGATGTTGGCCTGGTTGACGATCGACTCGCCCTGCGCGACGACGCCGTCGACGGGGATGTTGTCGCCGGGGCGGACGCGGACGTGCTGACCGACCCTCAGGTCGCGGACGTCGACGTCGACCTCGCCGGAGTCGGTGATCAATCGCGCCTTGGTGGGTGTCAGGCGGATGAGCGACTCGATCGCGGCGCGGGCACCGATGGCGGTACGCGTCTCGACGAGTTCGGACAGGAGCAGGAAGAAGCCGATGACGCCCGCGGCGCGATAGTCCCCCATGGCGAAGGCGGCGAGAATCGCGAGGGCGACCAACTCATCCATGTGCATGTGGCCGCTGAAGAGCGTTCGCAACGCGTGCCAGATGATCCGCGCGCCGAGCAGTCCCGCGCCGACGGCGGCTACGAGGTCCATCTGGAACTGGTACTGATAGACGCGGACCTTGCGGAGCACGCCGTCGACGAGCTGGTCCTCCAGCGTCCACGGGCTGTACCACTGGATGTAGTAGCTCGTGAGGACGAGCAGCCCGCCCATGAGCGTCAGGATGACGCCGGCGCTGGCACGGCTGGCGGCGGAGGCCGCGCCGTGGTCGTGATGATGATGGTGCGCGTGTCCGTGACCGTCGTGGTCATGGAACGCCTCGACGTCCTGCAATCCGATCACGCGATGCGCCATCGTGATTCCCGTACACCCGGTTCGCCGCGCGCAGGCGAATGCCGAAACCGCCCCCCGCCTGCCGGCGATCGCGCGACGTCGCGCGAACCGCGATCCCGGATCGCGCGCGCCATCGCGCCGAGGGGGTGTGCAGGGAGATGATATTCCGCCCCGCGTCGATCGCCAAGCCGCCCCGAGGGCGGCGGGCGCGCGGCGGCCCGGCCGGCGGAATCCCGCGCCCTGTGATCAGAGCAGGTAGATCAGGAACTCCTCGATGTCGAGGCCGTCGATGTCGGTGTCGAGATTGACATCGGCGGCGCAATCGAGCGTCGTGTCCAGCCGCAACAGGTGATCGACGAACGAGGGGATGTCGTCCGTCATGACCTGGCCGTCGCCGGTGAAGTCGCCCGGATGGATCGAGAGCATGTAGATCTCGGAATCCATGCCGCAGGAGTTTGTGGCGTTGACGGTGACGGTGTAGGGAGTCGGCGACGGGATCGGATTCGGCCACGAGACAATTCCCGAGCCGGCGTCGATCACCATGCCGGCCGGTGGCGATCCGCCGAGCGACCAGGTGATGGGCGTCGAACCAGACGCGGTCGGCGGCGGGGAATCGTAGTTCACGCCGCAGAAGGCGCCAGCGTCGGCGATCGCGTTGATGACCGGGGCCTGACAGCACGACGCGACGGTGAACTTGAAGATGAACGTTCGCCAGAAGTTCGTGCCGGTGGCGTACTCGCCGATCCCCCAGAACGCCTGATCATCGACCGGATCGACGACGACGTGGAAATAGTCGCCCCAGCGGAACTGGTTGTAGCCGCTCGTGCCCACGATGGCCTGTGTCATGGCCTGCATGGAGCCGGGCGCATCGGTGGACTCGCGACCGGTGAACTGGACGCTGGCGCGCTCGGTCGAGGCCGATCGGCCGAAGACCATGGCGATCTGCCCGCAGTTGTTGCTGGCGATGGACGGGAACCAGGTGTGGATGTCGCCGCCGGCGTCGATCACGCCGGACTGAACGAGCGTCGGCAAGCCGCTGATCGGCCAGTTGCCGGTGTCGAACTCGTACCAGCGGACGATGTCCTTGCCGCCGGTGCTCTGGATATGGGTGCAGAGGAGCCGGTTGTTCCGCCAGAAGGCATTGTGCATCCGACCGTCGAAACCGTCGAGGTTGGATCCGCCGAGGTTGGGAACGTCGGTCGCCGGATCGGAGTAGGAGCCGCCGACGACGACGGTCGTGTTGGTTCGAACGGGCGCGGTGGTCGAGTTCCGTACGGCGCTGAGACGTACGGAGCCCGGGGACAGATGGGTGGCGAAGTACTCGGCGATCGCGGTTCCGTGCGTGTGGGCGGGTTGCACGGTGAACAGCGAAGTGTTTGTCAGGTCGTCAAAGAACGTCGCAGGGCTGCCGATGAGCAACGGCGCCTTCGCAAAGTAGCGCAGTTTCGACCCGCCGAACAGGCCCGTCGTGAACGAGAACATGTTCGCCGTCACGTAGATCGCGTCGGCGTCGACGCCAAGTCCCGGGTAATCGCCCCAGTGATTCGAGCCGCTGATGCTCGTCGTGATCTCGGAGCGATACGTCCACCATCCACCCGTCACCGGATTCGCCGTCTTCGACACGGCCAGCAGCACGTAGGCGCGCTGCGAACCATTGACGATCTCGAGGATCATGATGACGAAGCGGCCGCTGTGCTGATCGTAAAGGCACTTCGGGTCGGTCACGCTGCTGGTCGCACCGGTTCCGTTGAAGAGGCCGCCCACGGCGCCGGTCAGCGGAATCGTCGGCGTGAGCGCTGCGCCGTTTCGATCGTAGACGCGATAGACCGTGTTCACGACCGTCACGACGTGGCTGGGGCCGACGCCGATGTAGGGATCGGGCGGGATGGCGCCGGTCTGCGTGATGCCGCCGAAGCCGCTGTCGAGCGTCGCCCGAGGCAGGAGGTTCGCCTGGCCGATCGGCGCCTCGGCGATCGGACCGCGGCGCAGCCGGTGGAGCGTGTCCATGGCCTGCTGCCAATCCGCGCCCGGCGACATGCGCTGCGGCAGAAGCGTGGAACTGCTCTCGCCCTCTTTCGCGGGCAAAAGGTCGCTCGGCGAGACGGAAACGGCCGACGTCGTTCCGCGCGTGAGCGCAGTGACGACGTCCGGCTCGTCGGTCAGCTCGACCGCGCGGACGGTTCCTGCGGCGAACAGAGCCGCGACGCATAGCAGGCTACGGATAAGACGCTGCGGACATGTCGGTGCGGACACGTAATCCTCCCACTCCGAATTCCACGGACTTTACGATTCCGGCTCGCCCCCAAACCAGTGCACCGCGACAACCGCGCGGGGCCTTACGGATTCGTCTGCGCGACGTCCGACGTCGCCGCGGTTCTCGCGGTCGATGGCGGCGAGCCGACCACCGGCTGCCGAACGACGTGGATCATCTCCCGGTCGGAGGGATCACCCTGATAGCGATACACCATCGGCGCGGCCTCCATGACCGCGGGCTGATTCCCGCAATCGACCGTCACCGACACGGGACCGGTCGGTCGGACCGGGCGACCCGCGGTCTGACCGACCGCACTGCTTCGGCCCGGGCTCGCGACGGGCCGGCCATAGACGCGGATGGTCATGCTTCCGGACAGGGCGCTGCCCGGCTGGACATCGATTCGGTCCCATGCGTAGTCGTGCGTTCGTCGGCCCCAGGCGTAGGCGGCACCGTGCTCGGCGTCGGGCGCCCAGTACACGTTGAACTCCATCTCCGAGTGGATCGAGACGCCGATCGTCCCCGACGGAACGGCGACGGGGGTCGGGAGCGTGAAGGACTGCCAGCCGGTCTCGCCGCGGGGGTGATTGACGAAATCGAAGCGGTAGGCGTGCGTGCCGACGGTGTTTTCGCTGGTGCCGGTGTAGAGATCGAGCCGCTTGGTCCCGTAAAGGCGCGGCGTGTGGAGGTAGAACTCGAAGCGCGTGATCTCGACGGGGTAGTCGAAGGCGATCGGTGCGACGAATTGCGGACCGAGGTCGTCGAGGACGTCGATCACATGCCACGTGTCGATGAACTGGATGAAATGATAGTCCGGATCTTCCGAGTCCTGGTGGACCATCGGGTTGCCGCTGTCGAAGAGGAGTTGTTCGATCGGCCGGACGGGCCGCGCGCCGGTCGGAACCGGGGCTGCCTGCTGCGCGAACAACGATGCGCTGACCAATAGGGCGAGCGTGGTCATGACAGTACCTCCAAAGGACTGGACGTCAGAAAGATCGGAGCGGACGTGGGATCACTGCGAGATGTGATGGCCCGTCGAACGGTTCCGCTCTCGCCGGCTCCTCCATACCTTACCCGGACTCGGCCCGGCAAGTCAATCGCAACTCGTTCTGGCACACCGGGTTTCGGCTTGCAGCGGGTCTGGGATTTGGGGTCTAATCTCCGCTTCGGTCTCGACGAGGAAGGCCGCGGACGGTCCCGTAAAGGA
Organism: Phycisphaerae bacterium; assembly: GCA_023150615.1. Taxonomy (GTDB): domain Bacteria; phylum Planctomycetota; class Phycisphaerae; order UBA1845; family UTPLA1; genus JAKLKO01. The sequence continues at coordinate 24,171 of JAKLKO010000009.1, read as the reverse complement.
GTTCCTGGTGGATATCGCCCCCTTGCTGAAGCGGATCGAAAAGAAGTCGGCGGTCGTCGGCATCATGGGGATGGGCTACGTGGGACTGCCGCTGGTCGGCACGTTCTGTCGGGCGGGGTTTCGCTGCATCGGCTTCGACGTGGACCCGCGGAAGGTCGGCATGCTGAACACCGGGCGGTCCTACATCCAGCATATCCCATCGTCGATGATCGCGGAGCTCGTGCAGTCGAAGCGGTTCCACGCGACGGCCGACATGAATGAGCTGCGCAAGCCCGACTGCACCCTGATCTGCGTCCCGACGCCGCTGAGCCCGACGCGCGATCCGGACATGACGTACGTGGAAAGCACGGCCCGCGCGATCGCGCAGCGGCTGCGCAGGGGGCAGCTCATCGTTTTGGAATCGACGACGTATCCGGGGACGACACGCGAGCTGGTCAAGCCGATCCTGGAGGCACGCGGGCTGCGCGCGGAGCGAGACTTTTTCCTCGCGTTCTCACCCGAGCGCGAGGACCCCGGCCGGAAGGACTTCTCCACGGCGACGATTCCGAAGGTCGTCGGCGGCATCGGGCGCAAGAGCGGGCGTCTAGCGACCGCGCTCTATACGAAGGCCATCGCGAAGGTCGTGCCGGTGTCGAACTGCGAAGTCGCGGAGGCGGCGAAGATCGTCGAGAACGTCTATCGCTGCGTCAACATCGCGATGGTGAACGAGCTGAAAGTCCTGTTCGACAAGATGAAGATCGACGTCTGGGACGTCATCAATGCCGCGAGGACCAAGCCCTTCGGCTACCAGGCGTTCTATCCGGGGCCGGGTCTCGGCGGTCACTGCATCCCGATCGATCCGTTCTACCTGACCTGGAAGGCGCGGCAGTACGGCCAGCCGACGCGGTTCATCGAGTTGGCGGGCGAAATCAACACGGCCATGCCGGAGTACGTCATTCATCGCCTGATCGAGGCGCTGAACGAGCGCGGCAGGGCGTTGCGCGGCTCGCGCATCCTGGTGCTCGGTCTGGCGTACAAGAAGGACGTGGATGACCTGCGCGAAAGCCCGAGCATCGAGCTGATCGAGCTCTTGCGCGAGCGCGGCGCGAAGGTGGATTACAACGACCCGCATATCCCGCGGACGCACAAGGGACGCGAACACGACCTGCGGATGACGTCGGTGAAACTCTCGCCGAAGCGGCTGCGGTCGTACGACGCCGTGCTGATCGCGACCGACCACTCGGCGTACGACTACAAGATGATTGTGCGCAGCTCGAAGCTCATCATCGACACGCGAAACGCCACGGCGCATGTCCGCGGCGGGCGGGACAAGATCGTCAAGGCGTGATACCCCGGCCGGCATCGTCGGACCCGCAGACGCGAATGCGGGGCGGGAGAGCGTGGGCGTTTCGCATCGCGGCCGCGCCGCTGAGTGCGTCGCTCGCGCTGGTGGCGTGCGAAGTCGTCTGCCGACTGATCGACACCCCGCGGCAGCACATCTACTCGGTTGCGGAACCCACCGGCGATCAGTACGCGTTCTACCAGTTCGACCCCGTCCTCGGCTGGAGCAACACGCCCAATGCACACGGGACGTTTCGCCGCGGCGAGTTCTCCTTTCCCCTGCGGATCAACGCTCACGGAATGCGCGACCGCGATCCTTCGCCCGCGCCAAGCCCGGGTCGGCCGCGCGTGGCCGTGCTCGGCGATTCCTTCGTGTGGGGGATCGGCGTCGCCGACGAGGAGCGGTTCACCGACCTGCTGCGCGAATCGACCGGCCGGGACGTGCTCAACTTCGGCGTATCGGGCTACGCGCCGGTGCAGTACTGGTTGCTCCTCGATCGAATCCTGGCGTTTCGTCCACACATGGTGATCGTCGGCGTCTGCCTCAACAACGACTTCGGCGACAACGTGCTCCGCGAGCGGTACGGGTATTGCAAGCCGTATGCGCGGCTCGATGGCGATGGTCGCATTGTGATCGACGGCTATCCGCTTCCGAACGTCAAGGAGATGCCCGAGCAGGTGAGCTTCGTCGCCTCGCCGCTCGAGCGTTTCCTCTACGATCACTCGGCGCTGGCACGGCGATGCCTCGCACGGGCGGCGAGGGCGCCGGGCGGCGGCGACGTGCAGGCCGGCCTGATCGGCTTCGAGGATGAACTGATCTACCGCGATCCATCGACCCTGAGCGCCGAGGAGCGCAGGCTCCGCGACACGGCAAACGCGGTCAATCAGGCGCTGCTGGCCGAAATCCGCGACCGGCTCCGCGCCGCGGGTGTCGAGTTGATTCTGCTCGCCGTTCCGACGAAGCGCGAATACCCGCCCGCGGGCGGAAGAGATCGGCGCGCGGCCGACGTCCTCCGGGAAACGGCTCGCGCGCTTCAAGTGGCGTTCGTCGACCCGGTTGACGCGATGAGCCGGTCGGATTTCTGGGAGTTTGACGGACACTGGAATCCGGCCGGACACCGGAAGGTCGCCGCGGCACTTCGCCATGCGTTGGGGGCGTCGACGCGTGGCGCCGCGCGATAGGGCACCTATAATCGCGCACGTCGGCCGCGCGGTCGAACCGGGGAGTCGTTCCCGATGTACTATCCGGCGTTCGAAGTGCCCTTCGTCGGCGGCCCGACGCTCATCGCCGTCATCGCGATCACGCACGTCTTCATCGCGCATTTCGCGGTCGGCGCGGGCCTCTTCAACGCCATCGTCGAGACGCACGCCCTGCGCCGCGACCGGCCGCTGCTGCGTCAGTTCCTCCACGACTACAGTCGCGTCATCGTCCTGCTGCCGTTCATCCTCGGCGCGGTGACGGGCGTCGGCATCTGGTTCAGCATCGCGCTCGTCGCGCCGCGGGCGACCTCGCTGCTCATCCACAACTTTGTCTGGGCGTGGGCGATCGAGTGGGTCTGCTTCCTCGTCGAGATCGCGGCCGGGTACGTCTATTACTACTCGTGGGACCGACTCTCGCCGCGGCGGCACGCCGCCGTCGGCTGGATCTACGCCGTCGCCGCGTGGATGAGCCTGTTCGTCATCAACGGGATCATCACGTTCATGCTGACGCCGGGTGACTGGTCCGACCGCCGCGCCGCAGGCGATTACAGCGGCGCGTTCTGGACCGGGCTGTTCAATCCGACCTTCCTGCCGAGCCTGCTGCTGCGGAGCGTGTCGTGCTTGGCGCTGGCGGGCATCTTCGTCTGCGTGGTCGTCAACGTGGTCCCGCGCTACAGCCGCGAGGAGCGCACGACCATCATCCACACGGCGTCGCACTTCCTCGTGCCGCTCGTGCTGATGGTCCCGGCGGCGATGTGGTACCTCGGGCAGGTGCCCGCGTCCGCCCGGGGACTGGCCTTCGGCGGCGCGGCGGCGATGAGCCTGTTCTTCATCTTCGGCCTGACGTGCAGCGTGCTGCTGGCCGTGTATGCCTACGTCGCGCTCGTGCGGAAGCGCGGCTACGTCAGCCTGGAGACGTCGCTGCTGCTGGCGGCGATGGCCTTCATCGCCACCGGGTCGATGGAGTACGTCCGCGAGGGCATCCGCAAGCCGTACGTCGTGCGCGGTTACCTGTGGTCGAACGAGATCGCCAACCAGCCGGCGGAACTCGCGCGGCTGAACGCCGAGGGCGTCCTCGCGCACGCGCCGTGGATCGCGCCGGCGGACCGACGTGCGCGGGCCGACCGTCTGACGCGCGGCCGGTGGATGTTCGACGTGCAGTGCGCGAAGTGCCACACGATCGACGGGCTCAACGGCGTCGCGCCGCTGATCGCAGGATGGCCGCGGGACCTGATCCGGTACAACCTCGACCATCTCGACAAGCTCAAGGGCTTCATGCCGCCGGTCGTCGGGACGCCGCAGGAGAAGGACGACCTTGCCGATTGGCTATTCCGACTGAACCCGGTGCATCATGAGCCGACGGCGTCGCCGCTGGCGAGCGGAGTGGAGGGCCAGCGGCGATGAGTGCATGGATCATTCTGGCGCAGGCGGGGGCGGAGCTCGTGCCGCCGCGCGATGAATTCGGGCTGCCCGGGCCGCTCTGGTTCCTGCACATGCTCGTGCCGCTGACGTTTGCGCTGCACGCCGTCTTCATGAACTTCGCGCTCGGCGCGGCATTCATCGTTCCGGTCTTTTGGGGTGTCGGCCGGCGTCGCGAACCGGCCCTACTCGACGCCGCACGGCGCCTCGTGCGGGCCTGGCCGATCGCGGTGTCGTTCACGATCACGTCCGGCGTCGCCGCGCTGCTGTTCGTGCAGGTGCTCTATGGGCACATGTTCTACACCGCGAACATCCTCATCGGCTGGCGCTGGCTGGCGATCCTCGGCTACCTCCTGATCGGGTTCTACCTGATCTACGCGCTCGACCGGCTGATCGTGCGCGATCGGTTCGGTGCCGGTATGGGCGTCATCGTCCTGATCGCCCTGGCGTTCCTGCTCGTCGGCCATGAGTTCAACAACAACAGCGTGCTGATGCTGATGCCCGAGTTGTGGCGCGGCATCCACGACGGCGAACTTCGGCGGCACGCACCGCACGCGATGTGGAACCCGCGGATGTTCCACAGCATCATCGGCGCGGTGGCCGTGACGGGCGTGTGGGTCGCGGTCCTCGCACGCGGGTGGCGGCCGTACGCGGACGATGCGCGGCGGATCGCGGTGCGCTACGGGCTGCGGACCGCCCTCGTCGCGACCGTGCTGCAGGTCGTGTCCGGCCTGTGGTTCTACGTCTCGCTGGACCCGGATGTACAGCGGTCGATGTTCGCCTTTTCCGATCCGCGGGCCGTCCTCTGGATGCTCGCGGTGCTGGGCGGGTTCGGACTGCTGTTTCTGTTCTGGAGAGGGTCGGAGGCGCCCGACGATGCGCGTTGGGTCGTCGCATCGGCCGGCGTGACGGCGTTCGTTTTGGTGGGCATGTCGGCCGGCCGCGAGGTCGTCCGCCTGCGGATGCTCGCCCGCTATCCTGGCGCGCTGTTCACGTCGGCGGACGTCCGCGTGCAATCAGGACCGATGCTGGCGTTCGTTGTTGCGCTGGCGATCGGGCTGGCCGTCGTGGCGCTGATGTTGTACTGGATGCGGACGGCGCCGGCGGCATCATCGACGCTGGGCCCGTCGCGCGACTAGGGTTCGTCGAGCCGATGTCACACCGCCGCGCAGACCTTCTTCGCCGCGTCGGTCAGGTCGGTCGCGGCGACGAGCTGCGGGATCGCCGCGTCCTTGAGCATCTGCCGCGCCTTGTCGACGTTGGTGCCCTCCAGGCGCACGACCACGGGCACCTTGAAGCCGACTTCGCGCGCGGCGGTGATCAGTGCCTCGGCGATCACGTCGCATTTCGCGATGCCGCCGAAGATGTTCACCAGCACACCGCGGACCTTCCCGTCGGACAGAATGATGCGGAACGCCTCGACCGCGCCCGCCGTCGTGACGCTTCCGCCGACGTCAAGGAAGTTCGCCGGCGTGCCGCCGTGCAGCTTGATGATGTCCATCGTGGACATCGCCAGGCCCGCGCCGTTGACGAGGCAGCCGATGTTGCCGTCGAGGGCGATGTAGGAGAGGTTCGCGGCCTTGGCGCGCAGCTCGTTGGGGTTTTCCTCCGCGGGATCGAACATGGCCTCGACGTCGGGATGCCGGAAGAGCGCGTTGTCGTCGAAGCTGATCTTCGCGTCGATGGCGAGGATCTCGCCCGATCTGGTCTGCACGAGCGGGTTGATCTCGGCGAGCGAGCAGTCCTTCTCGACGAAGATCTTCGCGAGCGCGGTCATCGTCCTGCCCGCGGCGTGGGCCGCCGCATCGGCCAGCCCGAGCGCCGACACGAGCCGGCGGACCTGGAACGGCAGCAGTCCGAGGTGCGGATCGAGCCACTCCTTCACGATGGCCGACGGGTTCTTCGCCGCGACCTCCTCGATTTCGACGCCGCCCTCGCGGCTGACCATCATCACCGGACAGCGCCGCGCGCGGTCGATCACCATGCCGATGTAGAATTCCCGCGCGATCTGGACCGCCGGGGCGATCAGCAGCTTCTTGACCTTCACGCCTGACGGACCGGTCTGCTTGCTGACCATCGGCTCGCGGAGCATCCGCTCGGCGTTCCGCTCCACGTCCGACGCATCCCTGCACAGCACGACGTAGCCCGCCTTGCCGCGTCCGCCGGCGTGGACCTGCGCCTTGACCACGACCTCCGGCTCGTTCAGCTCGGCGAACGCCGTGCGCGCCTCGCTCGCCGATGAAACAACGCGGAATTTCGGCACCGGCACGCCCGCCGCCTGCAACAACTGCCTCGCCTGATACTCATGCACCTTCATCGACGTTCTCGTCCGAGGACAATCCCGACGCCCATTCTGCGCGCCGAGGCGGCGGGCCGCAACGCGCGGACTGCCGCTGCATCAGACCGTGTTCCGGCGCGTCTTGAGCAATCGCGGCCGGTGCTTGCGGAGCAGCGTCGTCAGGCGACGGTCGAGGCCCGGATGATCGCACGTGTAGCGGACGCGCGTCGTCGCCAGGGCCACGAACCACTTCACGAGGTTCTCAAAATCGCGGAGGTCGATCGACTCGGGGGCGATGCGACCGCGCTCCAGGTCGCGATTGTGGTAGTTCACGAGGGGCAGGCAAAGCCCGGTCGCGTCGTAGCCCCAGTGGCAATAGACCGTGCTCTCGCACGTGCCTCCGTCCATCAACTTCCGTTGGAACGCGAACGACTTGTCATCCGACGCGAGCCGTTCGGCGACGACCTGGCAGAAGGCAGTCGCGGCCGGCGTGAAGACGCTCGCCTTGTCGCCGACGCGCAGCACCGGTCCGCCGCCGACCGCAACACCGGTGATCGCCCGGCTGCACTCGACGGCGACGACGATCGAGCGACGCGAGAGTTCGCGGGCACTCACGGCGGCGAGCGCGCCGCCAAACCCGACTTCTTCGGCGCGGGTGAACAACGCCGCACAGGATCCCGCCGCGCGCGATCGACACAACTCGTCGAGCGCGCAGAGGATGGCGGCGACGCCCGCGACGTCGTCGCACGCCCGCGCCCAGAGCCGCGTGCCGGTGATCCTCGCGACGGGCAGGTCCCACATGCCGATCGTCCCGGGCGGAACGACGACACCTCGCGGCACGCGGATCCATACGCGATGCGGCGGCGAATCCGCGCCGAATGACTCCGCCGCGCGACGCGCCTGTCCGCCGCGTCCGCGGTCATCGACCGCAATAATCCGGCCCCGAACCTCGCGCCGGCCGACGAACAATCGCACCCGCGCATTCGGAAAGTAGCGACGCTCGACCCAACCGCGCCACTCGGCCTCGACCCGTCCGGACTGCGACGAGCGTCGCGTAACGAACCCCGGATGATCGAGATGCCCGGCGAAGACGATCGGCGGGCGCCGCGCCGCGGTCGACCGGCCGACGTAGCGGACGTGCAGGTTACCGAATCGATCGGCGCGGCAGCGGAGCGCCGGTCGCGCCGCGACGAACCGGCGGATGTAGTTCAGCGGCGCGGCCTCGGCGAACGGTGCCGTCGGCAGGCTGATGAACTCGCGCAGCAGCTTCAGGTGTCGGGCCTTCATGAACTTTCTCCGGCGATGTCGAGCCGGGGAATATAGGGGATGCGCTCCGTGGCGCGGAGGACCGCCGTCGTCGCGGCGGATGGACTCCCGGCCGCGGGCGTGCGCCGCTACGGCGCGAGGAACAGCGACTCCAGGAAGCACGGCGTATCCTGCCCGTTCACGACGCCGTTTCCGTCGAAGTCGCCCTGAGCAATCTCCATGGGATCGGTCGACAGCGCGAGCAGCAGATTGATGAACCGCAGCCGGTCGGTGTCGTTCACGATTCCATCGCGGTTGATGTCACCCATCGGGAACTGCGGTCGGACCTTGTAGATCGTGTTGAATCCGTTCGAGACGAGGTAGAGGTATCCGTCGGGGCCGATCTGGATGTCGGTCAGGCGGCCGAAGCCGGAACCCCAGATGATGGAGGACTGGTCGTCGCCGGTGTTGGCCACCAGGTCGTTCAGCGGCGCGCTGAGGACGAATGCATCGCGGTTGGCGTTCAGCTCGAAGCGATAGAGGCGGCCGTTCAGGGCATCCGCCGCGAAGCAATCATCCCGCAGCGACGCCGGCCAGCGGCAACTGTCGAGGAAGCGGATGGCGGTGGGGGCGACGGGCGTCTGCCAACTGAACTCGGGGTCGGAGTAGTGCGCGCCCGTGACCATGACCAGGTCGCCGACGCCCTGCGGATCGAGGCTGTCCGGCCCCATGAGGTCTTCCCAGCCGCTGTTCAACCCCGGCAGCACCCGGTTGATTTCGTCGAAGCTCGTCGGACCGTTCTCCGTATCCCAGAGCACGTTGGTCTTGTGATCGAATCCGAGACCGAACGAGTTGCGAATGCCGTAGGCGTAGAATCGCTCCCAACCCGGATCGGTCAACGGGTTGTCGCCGGGCGCGGTTCCGTCGTCATTGAGCCGCAAGATCACCGCCGTGTCGGACAGGACGGTTGCCTCGAAGTTCTCCGTCAGATCGTTGCGATTCAGATCGCCGATGACGGCGTAGAGCTTTCCGTCCGGGCCGAAGAGGATGATGCCGCCGTTGTGATTCGGGCCGGGCGTGGCGGGCAGCGTCGCAATGCTGGCGTTGAAGACCAGCGTGGAGCCGTTCCAGACGTAACGCTCGATGCGGTTTTCGAGCGGCGAGGGGTTTGTGTAATACAGATAGACGTAGCCGTTGCTCGAGAAGTCCGGATGCCGCGCGATGCCGAGCAGGCCGCGTTCGCTGGCGGTCTCGACCGTGAGCGTCAGGACCGTCGTGATGACCGGCCCGGGCGACTGCACCCGCTTCACCTGACCGGTGTTCTTCTCGAGCACGAGGAAGTCGTTCGGGCCGAGAAACGCCATGGTCGTCGGCGAGGAGAAGTTGAACGAGAAGTTCGAGACCACGTAGCCGGCCGGAACGGTCTGTGCGAACGCCGGTCCGGCGAACCGCGCGACGGCAAGTCCGGCAGCGCACAAGGCGCACAGGCTGCGCGACATCTTGATCACCCTCCTCTCGACGCCTCGCGGCGCACCATGCGCCGTGCATCGCGGGATGGCGCGCCGATCGACATTCTAGTCCACCACCCGCGACCGACGCGACGGCCGCCCTTGACCGCGCCCGCCGCGATGCGGATAATCGCCGCGATTCTCGTACCCACGAGGGTCGCCCCATGGATTCCAAGATCGTCGGCGACGGCATCACCTTCGATGACGTCCTGCTCCTTCCGGCACGCAGCGCGGTCACGCCGCGCGACGTCGACGTCCGCACGCGACTCACGCGCAACATTCAGCTCAACATCCCGCTCATCTCGGCGCCGATGGACACGGTCACGGAAGCCAGCCTCGCCATCGCCCTCGCGCAGGAAGGCGGCATCGGCATCATCCATCGCAACCTGACGATCGAGGCCCAGTGCCGCGAGGTGGAGAAGGTCAAGCGCAGCGAGAACGGCGTCATCCTCGATCCCATCACCGTACGGCCGGACGAGCCGGTCGGCCGCGTGGCCGAGCTGATGGCGCTTCAGAACATCTCCGGCGTTCCGGTGACGACGCCGGAGGGCACGCTCGTCGGCATTATCACTCGCCGCGACCTCAAGTTCCTCGAATCCCAATCGAAACCGGTGCGCGAGGTCATGACTCGCGAAAACCTGGTGACGGCGCGACCCCACACGACGCTCGACGAGGCCGAGACGATCCTGCAGAAGCACAAGGTCGAAAAGCTCCTGCTCGTCGACGGCTACGGAAAGCTGTGCGGCCTGATCACCATGCGCGACATCGACAAGAGCCGGCAGTACCCGAGTCGTTGCAAGGACCACCGCGGACGACTCCGCGTCGGCGCGGCCGCCGGCGCGCTGGACTATGAGCGCGTCGACGCCCTGATCCGCAGCGACGTGGATTGCATCGTGGTCGACTCGGCACACGGGCATTCCGAAAACGTACTCGAAACGGTCCGCAACGTCCGCAAGCGCTACGACATCGACATCATCGCCGGAAACGTCGGCACGACCGAGGGCGCGGCCGACTTGATCGACGCCGGCGCGGACGCAGTGAAGGTCGGCATCGGACCGGGGTCGATCTGCACGACGCGCGTCGTTTCCGGCGTCGGCGTGCCGCAGATCACGGCCATTCTCAACGCCGTCGCCGCGGCCATGCCCGCCGACGTGCCGGTCATCGCGGACGGCGGCATCCGCCTGTCGGGCGACATCACCAAGGCCCTGGCGGCCGGCGCGAGCAGCGTCATGATCGGCTCGCTCTTTGCCGGGCTGGATGAATCGCCCGGGCACGTGATTATCTGGAAGGGCCGCCGTTTCAAGGAATATCGCGGCATGGGCTCACTTGGGGCAATGTTCGGCGGCAACGCCGACCGATATGGACAGAAAGGTCTCGAAAACCAGCGGGACAAGCTGGTGCCGGAGGGCGTCGAGGGCCGCGTGCCCTATCGCGGTCGGCTGTCGGAACTGGCGTACCAGTTCGTGGGCGGACTGCGATCGGGCATGGGCTACTGCGGCGCGCGGACCATCGAAGACCTGCGGCGCGATGCGCGATTCATCCGGGTCTCCCCGGCCAGCGTCGTCGAGTCGCACCCGCACGACATCGCCATTACGAGGGAATCTCCGAATTATGCCATCGAAGCTTCGAGCGAAGTCTAGTCTGATCTTTGCGGCCATCGCGGGCGTCGCCGCCGGCTGCGCACAACTCAACAACCCGTTCAAGGACTCGGCGGCGTACTCGCGACCGCTGATGACCACGCCGTCGGCGGACGCGTATCTCTCGTCCGACACCCGCGCGCCGGCGATGGCCCAACGCCACTGGCGCGCCAGCGACGTCCGCCACGAGAACGGGACCGTGACGCACTGGCCCATCTGGTTCGAAGACCCGTTCGTCGACAAGGGCAACGGCGTCACCGATCCGGCCGACCGCGACGCGCCCGACAACGAGTTCGCGTGGAACGGCGCGGACTACCTGCACATCGGCTACGGGCCGGGCCGCTGGATGCTGAACCTGTTCGGCCTGCCGTTCTCGGCCGTCGCGCAGCCGCCGGGTTGCCTGATGGCGAGCAATGGCCGGCTCGACAAGGGCCTGCTCGGCTACGATCACGATGCGCGGTATGCGCGGCCGACGGACGAACCGCCCGATTACAACGACCTGTCGCGCGCCCGCACGCTGTACGAGGAGCATGAGGACGCGACGCATCCCGAACAGGCGCCGGAGGCCGGCGCGACGCCGCCGCGCTAGTCCGCGCGCCGTCCTGCTGGCGGGCCGGCGCACCGCCATCGGGCGGTTTCAAGGCAAAACCCGGACGACGCGCCAGGCGCGTTGACCGATTCGATCCCACCACGACCGCCGCCGGGCGTACCATTCTCTGGAGCGCAATCACCAGGGGAGTTCGACATGACCGGAAAGCTCGCCACGCTCATCGCGCCCGCGCCGGCGGTCGGTGCCGCATTGGTGAAGGTCTTCTGCTGAGGCCATCCCCTTGCGATGCTCGGGCCGAGCATCTTTCTTATCGGAGTCCCGGCCTCGCTGTGGGCTACTGTCTCGGCGATGCGCAGCGCGCGCGATCGCGTGTTCGCATGGTTCGCCGCGATCGCGACGGCCGCGTCGCTTGCGACCGCGGCGTACCTCGTGACCTTCGGCTGAGCGGAGTCGTCGATCGGCGTGCGCACAAATCGTGAGTGGACAAGGAGAGTCCTCGTCCTACAGCGATGATCTGCGTCTCACCACGTGCACGGCTCTCGTGCAGGTTGAATCCACGTCCTATCCTCGACTCTTGCCATTCTGCGGGCGTCAAGCGGCGCGGGCAAGGGTGTCGAAAGACAGCGTCCGCATCGGGCGCGAGGGTTTTGTGATATGCCGATCGAATGTGGCGTTCCCGAAAATCGTTTCGCGCCACAATTGCTGATGGATGGCGGATGGCGTCGCTGAACGTCAGGGCCTGCTTCTCGTACCACGCGGCCGCGGCCGGGCGAACTTTGTGACGACGCAGATGAATGTCGAACGCCAGACTGATCACCGTGAACAGCCCCGGCAGGCACGGAGCCATTCGCAGCACCGACGGCTTGGCCCATTGCCGCGTGGTCTCGAAGCCCAGGTGGGCGCGAACCTCCTGGAACGTGACCTCGATGGACCAGCGACGCGTGTACAAGCTCACGATCTGCTCGGGTGACAACGACACGTCGGTGGTGAAGACGCAGTCGTCGCGATGCGTTTCGTCCACGTCCAAGACCATCACCCAGCGGATCGGCACGGCCCGGCCCTTGTTGTACCGCCGCCCGGTGTCGCTCAGCAGACAGACGCGGCGACGTCCGCCGCCGTACCAGTCCACGGTCGTCCCCCGCCAGTCCTGATTCTTCCGCATGGCCCGGGTCCCTGGCGAGGGCAGCTTGCGACCCTTGACCGGCGGCCGGCCGTCGCAAGGAATACGCTTGTATCCAGGATATCGGAGCGGGATAATGGCATTCAGCCGGTGAAACGGAAGCGGGCTCCGGAGGCGTCTAACTCGCCAGGGATAGTCGGCCGGGTGTGCGACGAATGGCCCCGGGGCGGCCGCAACGCTGCCCCATACCCTCACGATTCGGAGCATTCCCCCATGCCTCAACGAACGCAAGCCTCGAACGGCGGAGGTTCTGTAAGGTGCGTGACCTTACTCTCCAATTCAGGCCGAACCATTACACGGAGTCTTCCATGACCTCGGGCCATCCTCTCGCCGCGATTTGTATTGTTGTTTCCTTTCTGACCCTCAATGCAAGCCATGCCGGTGAAATCGCTTCACGGGCTGATCTGCCCGCCGGCCTTCATGCCGCATGGATGGAGACAATCCACGTCGTACATGACCTGGAATCGAACGTGTCCGTGGATGTGTCCCTCGCGGGAGCCCCGCGCCGTCTGAAGCTGCGCCCGCATTCGCTGCGCAGCGCAGACTTCAAGGTGATGGTCAGTGACACCGCCGGTCGGTTGATCGAGGCGCCGACCCCGCCGGTGACGACCTATCGCGGTGAGGTCGAAGGACTGCCCGACAGCCGAGTCACGGCTTCGATCATTGACGGGAGATTGACGGCGGAAGTGGTATTGACTGATGCGGAACGGTGGTGGGTGCAGCCGCATCCGGATGCGGTCCGTGCGGCCGCGGGTGACCACGTCGTATATCGATCGAACGACCTGAGCGCATCGCCTGAATTGCAATGCGGGGTGATCGATCCCAAGGACAAACATGCGGCATCGGCCGTCGGTCGAGACGTCGCGCCACAGGGGAAGTTTGATCCCGCACCCACGCTTGAACCGCGCGTCGGTTCCTACTTCGAATGCCAGATCGCCTTCGACGCGGACACGGAGTTCTATGTCCTCAACGGCAGCAACATCACCGCCACCGTCGCCGACATTGAGAACGTGATGAACTTCGTCGACACGATTTACAATTACGAACTGGGTATCAGTTACTCGATCACGTTCGTCCACGTCTGGAACGGAGAACCCGATCCGTATAACACGGGAAACAATGGATGCTCTTTGCTCGATGCGTTCGGAAACAAGTGGAACGATGATTTTGAATGGGTCCCCCGAGATGTCGCTCACCTCATGACCGGATTGACGAATCTCGTCTGCAATTGTTGTCCTAATATGTCGTCTATAGATGGCAGAGCAAGCACAGGCACTGTCTGTGACTGGGACGGAGACGCCTATGCGTTTTCCCGGTCGCGTTCTTCGGAGTGGATGCCCATTCGAGCCTCATTAACATCTCATGAATTAGGGCACAACTGGAACGCGACGCACTGCGATAATGGTGATGGACCCTGCGTAGGTGTGCCGGACTGCCCGAATTCGATCATGTATTCAATCAGCAATTCGTCCCATACATTTACGGGCTGCAATCGCAATGAAATCATCAATTTCCGCAACTCGCGCAACTGCCTGACTTATCCCGTCTCGCCTTCCGATGACGCCTTTGAACCCAATAACTCAAGGGACGATGCAGCGCCGATCACGACCGGCAGCCGCTGGCTCATGCAGCTTGACGCAGAGGACTACTACGGCATCACGCTCTGTCAGACCGCCACCCTCTTCGTGTCTTTGGAATACAGCATCCACATGGACCTTGAATTGAAAATCCTCACGACAGGCGGCTGCGTGAAGGCGTCCAGCAATTCGCCGAGCGGTGCGGAGTACACATGGGTGACATTGCCTCCGGGAACGTATGTGATCAATATCCGTCGATGGGATGCCGGCCCCGGCGGACCATATCGCATGGACATTCTTCTGAGCAATGGCAACGGCGATCCCGCCTGCGACGGGGGCATCCGCTATGTTCGCCCCACCGGTTCCTGCGCCAACGGCGGCGCGAGTTGGGCCAACGCTTACAACAACCTCCAGGACGCGCTCACCGCGAAACGCATCGCGCGCGGTGCAATCCGCGAAATCTGGATCGCCGGCGGTCTTTATTCGCCCGGCGCCGACCGCGCCTCGACCTATCTGCTGACGAACGACCTCATCCTCTATGGCGGTTTTTCGGCCACGGGCAACCCCACCTTCGCCCAGCGAAATCCGACCGTGTATCCCGTACTGCTTAGCGGCAACATTGGAAACCCGAACGATCCGACCGACAACTGCTATCACGTCGTCACGGCCAACGGCGTCAACACGACCGCCGTGCTCGACGGACTCACATTCCTCGAAGGTTACGCCAACGGCACGGGAGTAGACGACCGCGGCGCGGGCATGTATTGCGTCAACGCCTCGCCCGTCCTGCGTAATTGCGTCTTCCGCAACAACTACGCGACGGCCTACGGCGGCGGCCTCTACGCGACCTCGTCAACCTTGGACCTTACGAAGTGTTTGCTGCGAGATAACGCCGCCGGCGGTTTCGGCGGCGCGGTCTTCACCGAAGGCGGCGGCACCTCCTCGCGGTTCACGCATTGCACCTTCCTGAAAAACACCACCAACTCCCAGGGCGGCGCGCTGTTTATTTTTGAAAACAGCTCCGCACAGTTGTTCGGCTGCCTTTTTTCACGCAACGAAACCCCCAACCACAACGGCAATGCGATCTACTCGCATAACGCCTCCACAGAGTGCACCAACTGCACCATCGCCTCCGGACGGGAAAACACCGCTCTCTTCGCCAACGCGAATGGATCCATCAACCTGCGCAACTCCATCGTCTGGGGCAACAGCCACGGCGGCGTCGGCGGCGCAGCCGCCCAGTACGGCGTCAGTCCCGACGCCACCATTACTTTCGACCACTGCAACGTCGAAGGCATCGTCCCGCCCGGCGTCGGGAACCTCTCCGCCGACCCGATTTTTATTGATCCAGACGGCGTCGACAACATCCTCGGCACGATGGATGACAACTACCGTCTTGCAGCCGGCTCGCCCTGCAACGACGCCGGACGAAATGACAGCCTGGCCGCGACCTTCCTCTACGACTATGACGGATACCTCCGCCGCCTGAATGATGTCCTCGCGCCAGACACGGGAACCGGCTCGACGCCCCTTATTGATCTCGGCCCCTACGAATACGGACAGGCCTCGCTCGGTTCGAGACTTTATGTTGATGCTGACGCTTCCGGCTATGAATCGGGCGCGACTTGGGCCGACGCCATCCGCGATCTGCAATACGCCGCGTCCCTTGCACGGACGGCAGCGCCGACCGTGACCGAAATCTGGGTCGCCCAGGGGCTCTACAAGCCCACCGGTGGCCTCGACCCGGAGGAGTCCTTCCTGCTTCAAAGCGGCGTCGCCCTTTACGGCAGTTTCGCCGGTTCTGAAACGTCGCCCTCCCAACGCAACATCGCCTTGAATCCCACGCTGCTCAGCGGAGACATCGGGGCAGTCGGCCTCGATACGGACAATTCCTATCACGTGGTTCAAGCCCACGATGTGAGCGCCGACACCATTCTGGACGGCTTCACGATCCTGAATGGAAACGCCGATGACGCCGCGCCGCATGACCGGGGCGGCGGCCTGTACGTCACGGATTCCAGTCCGATTATTCGCAACTGCACGCTGCGCCAGAACAAGGCGACGGCCTACGGTGGCGGCATCTACGCGGCCTCAAGCCCCTTGAGCCTGCGACAGTGTGTCTTCCTCGACAATGAAGCCGGCGGATTCGGCGGCGCGGTCTTCACCGAATACGGAAATGCTTTTTCGCTTTATGATTACTGCTCGTTTTACAACAATCGAACCGGTAGTCAGGGCGGCGCGATGTTCGTTTTTGATACGACCACGGCGCAGATCACGAATTGCCTCTTCTCCGGAAACGAAACGCCCAATCACAGTGGCAACGCCCTCTACGTACAGGGCGCCACGGCACTGATCCGACACAGCACGATCGTCAACGGCAAGGATCACACCGCTGTGTATGCAAACACCGCCGGTAATATTTTCCTGGTAGACTCCATTCTCTGGGGCAACTCCCACCTCGGCGGCATTTCGCTCGCGACCCAATACGGCGCCGGCGGAGGCGGTTCGGTGTCTGTCAATTATTGCAATCTTGAGGGCGGGCTCGCGCCAGGCACAGGTAACATCTCGGCGGATCCGCTCTTCGCAAACGCCGCGGGGGCCGATGCGGATCCCGGCACGCTCGATGACGATCTCCATCTCACCGCCGGTTCGCCATGCATCGATGCGGGAAATCCCAACTACTCGGTAATAATCGGCTGGGACGTCGACGTCGATGGTCAACCGCGCCTGCAGGGTTGCTATGTAGACATGGGCATTGACGAATTAGCGTTTGGTTTTCCCCATTCCGGAGACTTGACGGCCGATGGCGACGTCACGGAATCGGACATTGCCCCGTTCGTTTCGGTGCTCCTCACCGGCGGGACGCAGTGGCAGGTCTGCGTCGCGGACATCAACTTGGACGATGCCGCGAACGGTGGAGATATCCAGGGATTCATCGCGAATCTCATCGGTCCATAGTGCCTGCAAACGGATATTCTGTTCTCCGCGTGAGTCGAGTATCGGCGCGACGATTCGCGCGCGGAAGTCAAAGAGCCGCGCCGCATGTCCGAACGCCGCGTTGGTCCCGTATTCCCGGGCGGACGCTAATCGCCGCAACGAAGGCGACCGATGATGCGGGATGATGTCCACGCGTCCGCGCCAGATCCGAATAATCGCCGCGGCGCGCGCGTTGCGAATCGCCGTCGGCGTGCTCGTGAGCCTGCCCGCCGCGCTGGCCGTGACGTATCACCGGTTCCTGATCCTGTACGCACCACCGGCCGGCGCGATCGCGACGACACACGCCGAGAGCATCGCCGCACCGACCCTCCACAAATCGAATATCCGAATTGTCCTTTCGTCGGCCGCGGACGGCCGGGCTACGCCTGCGCGGGCTTCCAGAGTCCGAAGATCGTGCCCTCGGGATCGGTGATCCACGCGAAGTGGCCCATGCCGGGCACCTCGGTCGGCGGGACCATCGTCTTGCCGCCGAGCTGGTTGGCCTTCTGAATCGACGCCTCGAGGTTCTCGACCTGCGCGTAGGTCACGACGTAGTTGTGCGGCTCGTGGCCCAACGACGAGATGTGCCCGCTGATGCCCGTTCCGCCGCCCGTGTCGATCATGTTCGCGGGGCCGTAGGCCTCGAACTTCCAGCCGAACAGATCGCGATAGAACGCGACGGTCTTCGCGCTGTTCCGGCAGCCGATCTCGAAGTGCACAATGGGACAGCCCATGACGTTTCTCCTTTCGTTCCAATCCCGGGTTCGTTCAACGAGCGCGCGAGCCGGTTCGCCGCCGATGCGACGAACCCCACTCGGTCTCGGACTCGATCAATCGTTCGATGTAATCGCGCAGCGACGCGATCGCCGCGTCATACGCCTTGAAGTTCCGATACGTCCGGGCCAGCATCACCGCGCCCTCCATCGTCGTCAGCACGAAGATCGCCAGCCGGTCCGGATCCGTGTCCGCCGGCAGCCGGTTTGCCGCCTCGCGAAAGCACTCAGCCACCGCGCGGAGCCAGCCATCGAAGTTCTCCGCCAGCAGCGGGCGGGAGTTCGGATGGCTCTCGGTCAGTTCGAGGGCGAGGTTTCCGATCGGGCAGCCGTGCGCGAACTCGGTCCTCCGCAACATCTTCCGGTAGCCATCCATCAGCGCGAAAACACGCTCGATGGGATCGTCGACCCGGTCCCAGATCGGCCGCAGCACGACGGGCCAGAGCAGTTCCTTACGGCGCTCGAGCACGGCGGCGAGCAGGTCCTCCTTCGTCGGGAAGAAGTGATAAAGGCTTCCGGGCTGGGCATTGGCCTTGCGCGCGATTTCCGATAGGCCCGTCGGGCCGTAGCCCTGGTGGGCGAACAGTTCCATGGCGGCATCGATGATGCGATCGGGGGTGGACGGTGGCGTCGGCGGCACGAACGGGTCCTCGGTCGCTTGGTTGGGCAACCAACCCAGACCGAGGGTACCGCGAAGCGGGCACGGATTGCAAGCGAGAGTCTTCCCTTCGCGTCCGAAGCCGATCGGCCCCGTTCGTTCGGTGCCGGCCCGCCATATCTCCCACACTTCGCCGCCGGTATAAAGGCGCGCGGCATGAACACGGCCGCGACGACGCGCTATCGCTGGTTCGTCAAGGGCGACCTCGACGGTTTCTTCGGCCTCGCCGTCGATAACCTCGTGCAGGTCCTCGTCATCACCGCCCTGTGCAAGACGCTCTGCGGCATGAGCGACGACCTGATCTTCACCCGCATCCTGCCGGGCGTCGCCGTCAGCCTGCTCGTGGGAAACCTCTTCTACGCCGCGCACGCGGTGCGCGTCGCGCGCCGCGACCACAACCCGAACTGCACCGCGCTGCCGTACGGAATCAACACGCCCACCGTGTTCGCCTTCATCTTCTTCATCATCTCACCCGTCTATCACGAATTCCGCCCGACGCTCGGCGATGCGCGGGCCGCCGAACTGGCCTGGAAGGCCGGCCTGCTCGCCTGCCTCGGCAGCGGCCTGATCGAATTCGCCGGCTCGTTCATCGGCTCGTGGATCCGCCGCGTGACGCCGCGCGCCGCGCTGCTCTCGGCGCTGGCGGCGATCGGCATCGTCTTCATCGCCAGCCCGTTCGCGTTCCAGATCTTCGAACGCCCCCTCGTCGCGATGCTGCCGATGTTCATCGTCCTTGTCGTGTACTTTGCGCACGTGCGCTTCCCCTACGGCGTGCCGGGCGGACTGGTCGCCGTCCTCGCCGGGTCCGTGCTCGCCTGGGCGTGCCCGATCTGGGGCGATCGCCCGCTGATGAGCGCGGCCGCCGTCGCAGAGACGACCCGACGCCTCGGCTGGCACGCGCCGCACTTCTACGGGAGCGACGTCCTGGTGATCCTGCGAGAGCAGCCCGACCTGCTCATTCGCTTTCTCAGCGTCGTCTTCCCGATGGGCGTGGTCAACGTCCTCGGCTCGCTCCAGAACATCGAATCGGCCGAGGCCGGCGGCGACCGCTTCGCCACCGGGCCGTGTATGGCCGTCAACGGCATCGGCAGCATCGCCGCGGCACTGTTTGGAAGCTGCTTTCCGACGACGATCTACATCGGCCATCCGGGCTGGAAGGCGATCGGCGCGCGGGCGGGCTACTCGATCCTCAACGGCGCGTTTTTCACTGCGGCGTTCCTGCTCGGCGCGGGCGGACTCATCACATCGACCATCCCGATGGAGGCCGGTATGGCCATCGTCATGTGGATCGGCGTCGTCATCACGGCGCAGTCCTACGACGTGACGCCGAATCGGCACTACTCCGCCGTCGCGATCGGCATGTTCCCCGCCGTCGCGGCCATGGCCATGTTCCTGCTGCCGAACGTCCTGTCCGCCGCCGGCGCCGCGAATGGCATCCTGCCGCTCATCAACACGCACCTCGAGACGCTTCAACAGGTTCGCACCGACGCGTGGTGGCCGATCGGCGTTTATGCGCTCATCGGCGCGAACAGCGGCTTCGTCATCACGACGATGATGATCTCGGCGATCTCGGCGTTCCTCATCGACCGCCGCTTCCGCGCGGCCGGCGTGTGGTGCATGATCGCCGGCGGGCTGACGCTGCTCGGTTTTCAGCACGCATTCCGCATCGAGCCGGGGCGATTCAGCCTCTCGCCGCGCGAGCTGCTGATCTGGCAGCGGTGCGAGGAGTGGTTCCGCGGAACGCCGTTCTTTCTCGACGTGCCCGACGGGACTTTTCTGCATCGCGGATATCGGATCGCTGCGATGTACGTCCTCGCCGGCGCACTGATGCTCCTGATCGACCGCGTGCGCCGCCGCGGGCAGGCCTTCGAAGACCTCGCCGGACCGGCCGTCTGAGCCGCGCCGCATGTCCGAACGCCGCGTTGGTCCCATATTCCCGGGCGGAAGCTAATCGCCGCAACGAAGGCGACCGATGATGCGGGATGATGTCCACGCGTCTGCGCCAGATCCGAAAAATCGCCGCGGCGCGCGCGTTGCGAATCGCCGTCGGCGTGCTCGTGAGCCTGCCCGCCGCGCTGGCCGTGACGTATCACCTGTTCCTGATCCTGTACGCACCACCGGCCGGCGCCCGCGCCGACACGCGGCACTGCTACGTCATCGACGCCGATCGGCCGACGCTCTTGTCCGACGGCACGACACTGGACGACGCCGGCTGCCCGTGCGCGATGCAGGAACTGGCGTCCGTCGAACTGCGGATTCAGACCGATCCGCGGGACTATTCGGGCCACGCCTACATCCACACGCCGCGGATGTCGCTCGGCTTTCGCACCGACGAACCGAACGTCGGACTGATCGACTACCTCTGGCCGTGGGCGCCGTTCCAGGCCGGGCGCGTGCAGGACGACACGACGCACGACTACGACTTCGCCGTCTGCTACCGGGCGTGTCCGCAGACGATCGAGCGGCTGGAGGAATCGCTGATCGTGCACGGCGACGACCTCTATCAGGTCGGAAGCTGGCGCGGCGGGAGGAACTGCGCTACGTGGGCCCGCGATCGACTGATCGACGCCGGCCTGAGTCCGCCCGACGGGGATTGCCCGAACCGGATCGCGCGAGGGCTGTACGCAAGCGATCGCCCGCGAGCGGCCGGGCTGGTTCCGATCATTGCTGGAGACTTGCCATGAATCATCTTTCGCGGCGTGCGGCCGCGTTTACGCTGATCGAGCTGGTGACGGTCATCGTCATCATCGGCATCCTGTCGGTGGTGGCGATCCCGGTGTATCTCGACTATTCCCGCGACGCGAAAAGCTCGACCTGCAAGGGCGCGCTGGGCGGCATGCGGGCCGCGGTGCGGAACTTCTACGCCTTCGCGGCGACGGACGCCGGCGGCGGGACGCCGCGCTATCCCACGTACGCCGAGTTCACGACGATCGGCACGGTGATGAACGAAGCGATCCCGCCCAACCCGTACGACACCGACGGCACGCCGAACAACGTCGTCGATGCGACCGGCGTCTCGAAGGGGACCATCTCGGGCTCGAGCAAGGGCTGGTGCTACGACCCGACGACGGGCAATGTCTGGGCCAATTCCAACACGAAGGGCATCAGCGAGAACACGTTCTGACGCACGCGCGATCGGGCCGGCGCTCGCGCGGATGCACGCCCTTCGCCGTAGATCTCGCGAAGCGGCCCCGCATCGCGCGGACGCTCGCGCGCGTACGCGAGAAGCCGCAAGTTGTCGGCGAACACGGCTCCGGTCCGCGCTCGCGGAGCGGTCCGGTGGCGCTGCGCGGGCGATGCGTCGTGTTGACGCGGCGGCCGCGGCCGACTGAAATGACGCAAAGCGGGGCGTAGCTCAGCCCGGATCAGAGCGCCTGGTTTGGGTCCAGGAGGTCGCTGGTTCGAATCCAGTCGCCCCGATTGCCGCCGCAGGCGGCAATAGAGCAGGAGAAGGGAGAAAGGAGAAAGTAGAGCAGGCAGAAAGACGTTCGTCGGCGAGTTGTCCTGATTGGCCAAGAAGCCCTCTCCTGCGGTCGCCTTTCTACTCTCTCCTCTCATGGCCTTCGCATTCGAAAAGCTCATCGTCTACCAAAAGGCGGTTGGCTTCGCCGACGCAATCGCAACTGCCGTCGAGAGATTTCCGCGCGGTTACGGGTTCCTCGGCGATCAATTGAACCGCGCGTCGCTTTCCATCGCCGCCAACATCGCCGAGGGCAACGGTCGGTTCACCAAGCCCGATCGCCGCAACTTCTTCGGGATCGCTCGCGGTTCGGTGCAGGAATGCGTGCCGCTGCTCGAACTCGCCGCACGTCGGTCGCTCATCCAGCAGGACCAGCACGCGATGCTGAAGACCGACCTGGAGGAAATCGCCAAGATGCTCAGCGGGCTGATTAAGGGGTTGGACAATCGCGACTCATAACGGTATCAGGGAGGAGCGGAACGACATGGCGGACAACCAAGACATCTTGATCTTCCATCAATCGCCGACGGTGGAGTTCGCCACGAACTACCTTCGCAATGTCCCGGTGATCCTGCAGTACCACAATCAGCCGCTGATAGAGGTCGTCCAACAGCAACCGGCCGGATTTACCACGCAGTTCACCCTATTCAACAAGGACGGCGTCTACCTGGCGAAGGTCGTCGGATCCCGGCTATTTGCGACAAATTATGGAAAAAAGGCGAGGATCAGCTTGGAGTTTCCCAATCTGATGACGGTGTGCAAGCTGGGTAATCAAGTCCTATTCGAGGTGACGAGGAAGGAAGCGGCGGCGCTCAAGACCGAAGCCGAGCTTTTCACGCCGGACGGCAGGTTTTTGAAGGCGAGGGGCGCGGCGAAGGATTGGCTCCTGGCCAAGGAGCCGTTGAAGATCGGTGGAATGGTCATGACGGCTAATACAATCTCGGGTTGCCGGATTGGCGTTCGGGTGAGCAAGGATGGATCAGTCGGAATCGGGTGCTCTTGATGAGCCGGCAAATGCTGGGGCATTACTCTGAAATGCCGCCCCGCCCGGAGGCCTGGCGAATCTGTGGCTATCCGCCGAAGAGCAACGACAGGAATAGTGCGATGTCGCGGCCATCCACCTGGCCGTCGCCGTTCATGTCCGCCTTGAACATGTCGCAGCCCGGATATGCGGCCTGAAACGCGGGCGGGTTGACGAGCGCGATCACGAACGCGCCGACGTCGAGCGAATCGACGGCCGAGTCGCAATTCACGTCGCCGGGCGCGGCAATGCAGCGAATCGTGACATTCGTCGGGTTGTACGTGACCGCAAACCGTGCCGGACCGGCCTGGCGCTCGAACTCTCCGCTGACCGACGATGCCGTGAGGATCACAAACTCCTGGTCCGGCGGGGGACTGTAACCGGCCACCGGCAGGACGCAGAGTTCCCCGCCGAGCGTCACCGATCCGCCGACGGCGAGGCGATCGTAGTCTGCGCCCGGAATGACGCCGGCCATCTCCAGCTCCAGCCGCCCGCTGGCGCCCTGAGCGTACGAGCCATTGACGGTCAACGTGCCGATGGACTCGCCCGGCTCCACGACGGCGGCGGTGTTCTGCACGCTGCCGTTGACGGTGCCGGCGCCGAGGAGTCGACCACCCTGGAGACTCAGCGGTGCGCCGCTGACGTTCAGGATGCCGCTTGCGACGATTCGGCCGCCCGGCTGAGTGAACAGCGCGGCGTTGTTGAGTTGCAGCGTGCAGCCGAGTCGGGCCTCGAACGTGCCCTGGTTCGTGACGCCGGACTCCTGCGGATTAACGACGAGCGACTGCCCGACGACGTCGGCCACCACGGCTCCATGGTTGATCATCGCCGCGTTCATTTCGCCGAATCCGCGAACGGTGTGGCCGGCCGCCTGCGTCAGGGTGGCCCCGGCGACGGTACTGAGTTGGGCATCGGAGCCGCTCCTGTTCAGGATGACCATGCCGGCGCCCAGCAGTGTCAGGGTGTTATCCACGATCACACGGCTTTCCCAGGCATTCTCGTAGTTGACGACGATCTGGCCCTCGTTGGTGATGGTCGGGCCCGACAGATGGAGCTGGCGACCGTAGCCGCGTACCCCGAGCCACGTGCCGGCGGGCAGCACGACGCCTGCCAGCGAGTTGCTGCCGTCGTTGCAGATAAGAGCGCCGCCGTTGCGGCTCGCGAATGAACCACCGCTGATGCTGGCTCCGCCGCGCAGACGCACCATGCTGGCGGCGCCGTCCGCTGCGATCTCCGCGGTGGGAGCTTGTGTGATCGTGCTGCCGTAAACATCGAGCGCGGCGCCCGCCTCTGCCTTCATCACGCCGTTGTTGGTCTTGGGATTGGTCTCCAGACGAAGCGCGTCGGCGTCGCCGGGAACGTCGGCCAG
>JAKLKO010000008.1 GCA_023150615.1 Phycisphaerae bacterium | reverse complement strand
GCGTTCGCGCTGAGCCGCGTCCTGGATGAGTTGGGACTCGTGCGCTACCGCGAGTTGCCGACGGGCGGATCGGCGTGCTACCAAATCGCGCGCCGACTGCTCGCGCCGCTCGGTGGCGGACTCGGTCTCATCGAACGCGCCGCGATTCGCGCGGTCTACGAACTGCTGACGCGCGCCCCGACGCGCGCGTACGAGTCCTTCTGCCGCTGGCTGGCGTCGCGTCGCACGCCTTACCTCGCCTTCGCGGGGAACGAAGCCGGCGACTCCAAGGCCGTCGCCACCATCAACGGCGCGATCTACTTCAATCGTGCGGCGTTCGCTTCGGACACGGAGTGGCGCGACGCCCGCGACCGGCTGGCCCAGCGCCTCCGCGGCATTGGCTCTCCCGATAACGGCGAGCCCTATTTCACCGACGTGCGCTTCGGCGAAGAGGTCTTCGCCGGTCCCTATCGCGAGCTCGCGCCGGACCTGCTGGCCGTCCCGAGCTGGGAGAAGTTCGCCATCTCGCTTACGCACTTCATCAGCCCGCGCGGCCGGATCAATGAGTATTTCACGCGCAACCTGCGAAACGTCATGGAGGGTGGGCATTCCCAGTTCGGCCTCTACATCGCCGACGGGCCGGCCTTCCGCCGCGGCCAGACCACCGGCGACGTCGACATCCACGGCCTGCCGCAGATCATTCTGCATGCGCTCGGTATCGCGGTCCCGGATGACTTCGACGCGGCCTTCCCCGCGCATGTGTTCGACGAGCAATACATCGCCCGCCACCCGCCCGCGCGCCAGCCGGCGCGGGCCGCCGGTCCGCCCCCGAAGGCCGGTGCGCTCAGCGACGAACAGGAGCGCATCGTTCGCCAGCGGCTCCAGGAATTGGGATACATCGAATGACCGCCGGCCGACGGCGAAACGCGACGCGCGGCCGCTGCCGACGCGTTGCCGCGACGAGGCTCGCGCGGTAAACTGAACGGGTTCGATCGGCGGCGCTGCCGTGCGATCGGTCCGCCGGCTGGGAACGGCACGACTCGCTCCGGGCGCAGTCGAACCGGCCTCGGATCGGCCGTCGACGAGGCAATCCGGGCGACGACTCGCACGACCCCTTGATGCGAATTCGACATGTCCACAGTCACGATGAACGAACGACTCGCCGATTTGCTGGCCAGACTCGACGACGCCGTCTCAGCGCCGGACACCGCCGGAATCTGCCGCCGCGTCACGGCAGCGCTCATGGGCGCCGTCTCCAGCCGCGACGACTTCCTTTCGCCCGAGCTGTTGAAACCGGCTCCGGCCGACTATGCCCGCCGACTGATCCACCGCGATCCGGCCGGCCGGTACACTGTGCTCGCCATGGTCTGGGGTGTCGATCAGGGGACGCCGCTGCACGATCATGCCGGGATGTGGTGCGTCGAATGCGTCTACCGCGGTCGCATCCGCGTCACGTCGTACGATCTCGTCGACTCGCTCGCGGCCGAGCCGCTGCAATTCACGCGCAAGACCGAAGTGCTCGCCGGTGTCGGCGAGGCGGGGGCCTTGATTCCGCCGTTCGAGTATCACACGATCCACAACGCCAACCCCGATCCATCGGTGACGATTCACGTCTATGGCGGGGAAATGTCGTGGTGTCATGCCTTCGTCCCCGTGCCCGGCGGCTACCGGCGGGAGCGGCGCCGCCTGCACTACACGGCGTAGCGTTGTCGCGGCGCGGACCGGCGATGACGCCGAATCCGATCCTCTCGGCGCCTGAAAGCGCAACGACTCGACGGCGTTCTCGATTCCCTTACTGCTGACCCTGATGGCGATACTCGGATCGTTGCCGGGCCTGATGATCGCGTCCGCTGTGGCGCTGGTTGCGATGTGGTCGGCCGAGCAGCCGCTTTTCAAGAACACGCTGCGCATCAGTCCCCTGCTGCTCGTCATCCTGCTCGGTATGGCAATCCGATCGTGCGTGCCATTGCCCGCCGCGCTGAACGCGGGATTGCGGATGGCGCAGCGGCCGGTGCTGCGCTGGGCGGTCGCCGGACTCGGATTCAAGCTGAGCCTCCTCGAGTTGGTCCGGATCGGCGCGCCGGCGCTGGCGGTTGTCGTCGTGTGTACGTTTGCCTCGCTGTGGTTCGGCTGGTGGTTGGCGCGGACCGCCGGGATCGGGCGCAAGCTCGGGCTGCTGCTGGGCGTCGGAGGTTCCGTCTGCGGAGCATCGGCGGTCGTGGCGGCCGACACGGTCGTGCAAGGCGAGAAGTCGGACGCCGCCTGCGCGCTGGGCATCATCACGCTGCTCGGCACGATCGGGATCGTGGTCTATCCGGCGCTCGCCCGCGCGATTGGCATGAACGAGCAGGTCTACGCAGTCTGGGACGGCGCGAGCCTGCACGAGATGGCGCAGGTCGTCGCGGCCGGCTACGGTGTCAGCGAAAGCGCCGCGCGGACCGCCACAGTCGTAAAGCTCGCCCGCATCGCGCTGCTCGCGCCAATCGTGATCTTCCTCGGATGGTCGCTCCGGCGGGCCGGACGAGAGGCCGGTCACGCCGCCGTCGCGCCCGTCCCCTGGTTTCTCGTGGTCTTCGTGCTGTGCTCCGCCGTCAACTCGATTCCGGGCCTGCAGCAAGACCCGGGCGCAAAACACCTCCTTCATCGCATCCAGGTCGTGGACTTGTGGTTGCTGTGCATCGGAATGGCCGGGGTCGGACTCCAGAGCGGCTTTTCGGATCTGCGCGCGTCGGGCGTCCGGCCGATCCTCGTGGGCCTGGGCCAGTGGGTCTTCCTCGCGGCGCTCTCGCTCGGGATGGCCTGGCTGTTCTGCGCCTCGTAGCGCGCTGGCTCTCCTGCGTTTCGCTTTGCGCGGCCCGGTATCGCCGCCGGGACGCGCGGGTTCACGGCGATTCGGCCGTGCCCATGCGCCGAAGCCAGCGAAAGTGCGAGATGACGCCGCCGAGGATCGATCGGTGACTTCGGTATGGCAGTCCGAACTCCCGGCAGGTCGATTCCACGATCGGCGCGAGCGCAGGATAGTGGACGTGGCATATCTGCGGAAAAAGATGGTGCTCAATCTGGAAATTCAGGCCGCCGACGAGCCATGAAACCCAGCGGTTGCTGCGCGCGAAATCGACCGTGGTCTCAACTTGGTGCGCGGCCCAACCGGACGCGATCCGTCCGGAACCCGGCTGCGGCATCGGAAAGGAGGCTTCTTCCACGCAGTGTGCGATCTGAAACACGACGCTCATCGTGACGCCCTGTGCGAACGATGCGATCAGGTAGAACGCGACGACGATCCAGAAGGAGTGCACCAGCGATGGAAGTCCGAACGCCAGCGCGAAAAAGCACGTCTTGCCGCCCGCAAAGACCAGCAACGCTCGTCCACGCGGCCGCGGGAATCGATGCCCGCCGATCCGGCCGCGGAGGACGTCACGAAAGTCGTCGAAGAGGTGCCACTTGATCGGAAGGAACCCGTAGGCCACCCACAGGTAGAATTGCTGGAAACAATGGAACCACCGTCGCCTTTGGTGCGGCGACAGCCGGCCGAGCAGTCCGATGTTGATGTCATCGTCGTGGCCGGTGACGTTGGTATAGCTGTGGTGAATGGCGTTGTGCTTGCGAGCCCAGACGTAGGAGCTGCCGCCCAGCAGGTCGAGCGTCAGGGACGCCAGTTTGTTGATCCGCGGTGAGTCCGAGTAAGCGCCGTGTCCGCCGTCATGCTGAACATTGAAGGCGACCGCGGCGAGTGAAAGGCCGAGCAGAATCGCCAGCGGTGCGGCAACCCACAACGCGCCGGCGAAAAAGACGAGCGTGACATATAGAATGACGCAGCCGCCCAGAAGGATGGCCGACTTGACGTACATCTCGGTACAGTCGCGAGGCCTGCCTCCCGACCGTTCGAAATGCTCGGCGACGCGGCCGCGTAGCGTCTGCTGAAATCCGCCCCCACGCTCGAACTTCAGCGGCGACCATCCTCGTCGTATCGAGTCCAAGTCGCGCGCTTCCACGGATGCATCGGCCGGCTCACCCATCGAAGTCATGCAACCCCCGTCCGCATGGAACCCGGTGATGACTCACTCGCGGCGGAAACCGGCAATTGACGCATGCGCGCATTCGGAATCGTGCGGCGACGATCAGGCCGACTGGCCGATCCCCAGGGCCGGCGCGCCGTGGAGGCGCGTCCAAATCGGGATGGGATCGTCGCCGCGCTGCGGAGCTCGGGCCGTGCCGTCACGGCGGCGCGGCGGCGCGGCTTGCGGAAGTGACGGCAGATGCTCGATCGCCCATTGGATCTCCCGGCCGCTCGCGGCATCGACCATGGGGATGCGAGCAGGCTCCAGTCCCTCGTACATCTCGATCGGTCCGCGCTTCAGACGCCACGCCCACGCGAGCAGCTTCGGCAGTGTCAGCAACAGCCCGATCTGGCCCACGACCTGAAAGAACAGACGCTTTCGCGCCAGCGCGTCCCGGCGGATGTCGCGCAACGCCCGCAGCATGTTGAGCGGGTTGTAGAACGCCATGTACGCGCGGAGGATGTTGAGCTGCCTCTGCCAGGGGCGCGGGTGACGCGATGCGGCGACATGATTGCCGTCCTGAAACGCCTGCGGTACCTCGCGCCGCCCGACGCGACGGAAAATGGTCCGGGCGCGCGCGGCCGGCTCAAAGTCCCGCGTGCCGACCGCCGGACCGAGATACGTGCATTGATAGGTGATGGCCCCGCGATCGAAGAGATACCGCGCCTGGTCGAGCAGGCCGGACAGGTCGCGGCCCCGCGAGCGAAGCGGCTGGGCATCGCTGTGGATCATCATCGTCATCGGCTCGATTTCGAGCCGGCGGAGCAGGGCGAAAAGCTCCGTCGTCTTGCTCGCAGTCTGGCCTTTGTTGACGAGTTCGGCCGTCAGATCCTCCAGCCCGAACCAGATGGCGGCCAGACCGCCGCGGCGCGCCAGCGGAAGCAGGTCGCGGTTCCGATACACGTCGAACTCGGTCGCCTCGGTGAAGAAGCGGATGCGCTGCGCCAGCGGCCGGCCATCAACCGTGGTTCCCGCCAGTTCGGTCATCAGATCGATAACCGTCTGGCGATCGTTGAAGAAGTTATCGTCCGTGCTGAAGAAATCGCTGATGCCGAAGTGCTCGTGGATGTGCGCGATCTCGGCCGCGAGCCGGCGCGGGCTCTTGTGGCGCCAGGTGCGCTGGTTCACCGCGGGGATCGGGCAGTAGGAGCAGTTGAAGCGGCAGCCCTGGGTGGAGATGACGGACGCAATCGACGCGAGCCGGCCGACGCGAGTCGCTGAACACGGCACGGCCGCGAGCCCGCGCCGGCGATGCGGTGGTTCGATCATCCGGTATCCCGCGTCCGGCATCGGCAGCTCGTCCAGGTCGCGAAGCAGGCGCTGCACGCCGGTATTGATCGCGATCGGTTGCCCCGCGGTGGAATCCGGCGACAGGTAAACCAGACCGGGCACGTCCGCCAGTTCGCCCGCCCGGCGCGCTCGATGAAAGGTCTCGCGCGGCGACTCCCCGGACCGGCGTCGGCTGAACATCGTGCGCAGCAGGTCGAGCAGTACGAACGCCTCGCCGGTGATGGCGCAGTCCGCGCCGACACCCGGTTCCGGCCCAAGCTCGAAGAAGTCCGTCGGCTCGTAAATCGACTTCGGGCCGCCCGCGAGGATCAACGGTCGGTCCGCGCCCATCCGGTGCGCGTCGCGAATCAGCTCATAGGCCCGCTCCGCGTGGACCTGCATGGACGAAACGAGCAGCATGTCGAGCCGCCGGCCCCCGAGCCGCATCTCGCTCGGCCGCACGTTCGGTGACCACTGCTGCAGGACGATTCGCACGTTCGCGAAGCCCGCGTCGTGCAGCACGTCGCCGAGCAATCGGACGGAACATGGCGCCATGCGCTTGTCCGCGTACCAGAACGGCAGCATGTGCGTCCGGGGATCGAACGCATAGACGATCCCAATCGCCAGGTCGCGAACTTCGGGGATCCGACGGAGTGCCGCGACGCACGCCCGAAAGGACCCGTCGGAAAGAAAAACGTCGTCGCGCGCGCGCCGTGGAAGCTCCATCCATCAGCCCTCGGTGTCCTGGTTCTTCAGCAGCCGCAGACGCGGCCCGGCCTCGGTCGAATGGACCGACAGCGTCATCGCGGCCATCGCCTCGGCCACCGCCTGGTCGAGCACCAGCACGCGTCGGCCTTCGTGCGTGAATGTCGCATCGTCCGGCCGCGGCCGGTCCAGCTTCAGCCGCCAACACTTGCGCGCGCGCACGAATCGCAGCGCCGCGCCCTCCGCCGCTTTCTTGTAAACGAGTTTCCGTGACAGGCGCTCCAGCGCCGCGGGGGTTACGGTGAGCATGGCCCGTCCTCCGGAAGCGGTGGCTTCTCTGTCGCGGCCGTCGGTCCGTCCTCACGACGCTGTGCGGCCCGCTTCTCCGCCGCCCGAGCGGCCTTCCGCAGCCGACGTTCTTTCTTCTTCAGTTCCCGTTCTCGCTTCTGGTACGAAGGTCGTTTGGTACTCATCTGCACTCCATCCGAACATCCCGCCTCGGAACCGGGCCCGGGTCGCTCCGTGCGCCCGGTGGATCGGGCTTGACCGGCTACGGCGGGCCCGTCCGCGTGGGAACACGCATCCCGGCGGCGAGCGCGCCGACTCTCACGTGCGTCTACGGGGTCGAGCGCATCAAGCCGGGCGAACCTCCGGGGCTCGACGTCACACGTCCGATCGCTCCGACCCGTTGCGGATGCCGTGACTCCACGGTGGTCCGCCGACCTCACGCGCCGACGAGTCCGTGCTCCACGCATCCGTCTCTACGGTGCCTGCCAGCAGGAACAACTGCACGACCGTCCCGGTCGTGAAGACCTTGACCAACGCGCCGGTCGCCGGCTCGAATTCCGCCGACGCTTCCCGAACTTCCACGCCGATCACGCGCTCGATCTCTTTCCGCAGAACGCCCGCGGCACTGGCGAAGAGTTGGCGATGAAACTCGTGGAATTGCGCCGAGCCCTCCGGGTCCCTGGCCAGCGCCTGCTCCGCCGGCGACAAGGCACCGTGCAGCGCGACGACGAGGAGGTCTCCGGTCAGAACCACGGTGACGGACCGCGGGCCGTGGCCGGTCCGCTGTTTCTCGAACTCCTCTGCCACCCGTGCGATCTGCCTCGCCTTGCCGGTCGTGCCGTCGTCCACGGGCGGTTTACCTCTCGCATCGGCGCGAAAAAAAAACGACGCCGCTGGAATTCGATGGGAATTACAGCGGCGTCGGCTTACTTGTAACGGGCCGCCCGGCCGTTGCCGGTCTGCCCTTTAATCAGTCATCCGACCGACGAGGCGTTTCCATGACGCCCCCCGTCGTTGTGGGCATTATAGCGCGCGTTTCCGGCCTCGCAAGCGGGGGTTAGAATTGAGATCATCCGCCGTTGGCTCCGGCTGCGTGATGCGGGCAGACCGACGAACCGAGATCCGGACCCCATCAGGGATCGCCATGCGAACACAGGGTGAGATCGAAGCCGCGATTTGCCAGGCGATCAGCCAATTCGAGCAGGAATACATGGGTCGGGGTCCCAAGGACATCTACGCCTATGTCGTCGATGACCTGATCGTCGTGCGATTGCGTGGCGTTCTCACGGCCGCCGAGCAGCAGCTTGTCAAGTCGCTCCCGGCCGAGAAAGGGCGCGATCTGCTGAAGCAGGTCCGAACGCACCTGATCGAGACCGCACGACCAGTGATGGAGTCCATCGTCCACGAGGCCACCGGCGTCGCCGTCGTGAGCATGCACCACGACATCAGCACCGTCGCCGGTGAAGAGGTCGTCGTCTTCACCCTGGCCCAGGCGCCGCTCTTTCGCGATTCCCGGAAGCGATAGCCGAGCGTCGAATTCCCTCAAGCCCGATCGATTGATGGCGCCGCGCGCGATGAAGCCTCACCGCCGGATCATCGACCCGAAAGGCGAGGCTCATCAGCCGTTGGATCGCCGCCGCGCACCTGTCGTCCGCCCGATTCGCCGCGGGCATCGTCGCCGGAAATTACGGCCGAGCGCTCATGGCGCTGGACCGACTGCCGGAGGCCGAAGCGCAGCTCGTCGAGTCGTGCCGAGTCCTGGCGGCGGCGACTACCGCACCAAAATAAAACGAGCCACCGCATCGTGCGGTGGCTCGTTGGTTTCAAGATCGCGTCGGCCCGAAGGTCGCCGCGACAAGTTTGCAATCGAGATGGTTACGCCCGCGCGCGTCGCCGACGCACCAGGGCCAGGCCGCCCATCGCCAGCAGGCCGATCGTCCCCGGTTCGGGCACGACCTGCTTGAAGAGGATGTCGGTGAGTTTGGTCGGCAGGGCATCGACGAGTCCGAGGTACGAGCCGCCGAAGCTGTAGCGGTGAATCTCGCCCGTGTAGAAGGCGAAGTAGATGTCGTAGTTCGTCGGATCGAACGTAAAGCCGTGCGGACCGCCGCCGGCCTCGGGCGTCGTGTCGATGTAGTGGCTCCAGAGCGACGTGCCGAAGTCGTACTTCCACAGCCCTTCCTCGCCGTTCAGCAGGGCCGAGCCGTAGAGGTTGCCGTCCGGTCCGATGCCGATCTCCTGCATGCCGAACGGCGCGATGATGTCGGCGCCCGACGGCAGGCCGGTGATGAAGTTATAGCGCTTGATCGGAAGTCCCGGCGAGTAGGTCCACTGGCCGACGAACATCTCGTTGCCCTTGAAGGTGTGGATGTTTACGCCGCTGCCGTACGCGGTCACGGTACGCACGAATGCGCCGGTCGCCGAGTTGTATTCCTCGACGCCCGTCGGCCCGCCGACGACGATGTTGCCGTTCGGGGCCTTGGCCGGGCCGGCGCGCTGCCCGGGCGCGATGGTCTGGACGTACGCGCCGGTCGCCGAGTCGATCTCGACGAGGCCGTTGACCAGTCCGCCGATGAAGAAGTTCTGGTTCGGTCCCGCCACCGCGCCGAGGAACGGGGCGTTGGTCTGGAGTTGCGAGTTGTTCGAAAAGACGTAGTCGTAGGGCGACGAAAGCCCGCTGGGCGAGTAGCTGCCGGGCACGTAGCTGAGCGACGTGCGGTCGTACTGGTAGACGTTGCTCCACGCGTCGTCCAGGGCGTAGATGTCGTTCGGATCGCCGCTGATGGTTCCGCCGAGGGCCGGCACGGCCGCCAGGATCCCCAGCAGCGCAGACGCTGTTCGTGTCAACATACCTTTCTTCTCTCCGTTCACTGACGAGTTCTGTTCCTTCCCCCGGGCGGCGACGCACCGCGACGGGTTGTGTCGGCCGGATCGCGGCGGCCGTCCACGAGAAGACGCGAAATCCGGGTCATCGGACACCGGGTTCTCGCGAAATTAAAGACTGACGGGCCCCGGTCCCCCAGTTGCCGGGTCGTACAAGCGGGAAGAGAAATGTGCTCCGGCCGCCGTGATCAGTATCCCCGAAGCGGCGCGGAGAAGTCAAGCTGCATCCGGCGGGGGTTCGGATGGCTGATCCGATCCGTGCGGGGCCGGGTTCTCGCCGGGGGCGTGGTGGGGCCTCTGATGCGGTCCGTTTCTGCGTGCTCCGGATCGGAGCAACGCGGCATCGGCGTGCATGAACTGGGAGAGCGGATCGACGGAGACGTTGCGGAGGTCGATCTTTCCGGGCGTCGATTCGAGGGCGAGGCATCGGCGGGCGGCGTCGGCGAGGGTGATCGAGCGATAGGCGCGGGTCAGCCGGGCGGGATGGGCGTGGAGGCGGCGCGAACAGACCCATGATGCAACGATCGCGCTTCACTGGCAGATGGCCGTCACTCTACGTGATCAGACCGGACGGTAATCGACAGTTCGCAATCTCTCGGCCGGCGAGACGCCTGCCGCCAATACGCGGGGCGTTTGGATTCCCGCTTGCGCTTGAATGACGAACGGGGGCGATTCGCGTTCGCGGGGATGGTGGCTGAGTATCCGTGCGTCAGCGCCAGCCGGCGGGGATGCGGTCGTGCGTCGGGTCGAGGAGCGGGAAGACGTAGTCGCGGAGAAAGGGCGTCGCCAGTCCGCCGACGTGGCCGCCGTCGTTGCCGAGTTTCTTCATCTCCGGCCGCCATTCGAGCTGGCGGAGCTTTGCCGCGAGCTGCGTGTCGGCGGGCCTCTTGAAGGGCGTGAGCCCGCACGAGTCGGAGTTCTTGCGGTCCATGGTGCCGTGCAGGCGTGTCAGGTCGCGGAGGACGTAGCGATCCTCGCTGCTGTAGTAATTGAAAAGTCCGCGCTCGGTGCGCCGCAGGACGGGCGTCAGGTCGTAGCCGGGCGAGAGTCCGCCGGAAACCAGCACGATGCGGTCGAAGCGGAAGTCGGCCGGCAGGGCCTCGCACGTGAACGCGGCGATGCCCGCACCGCCGGAGAAGGCGAGGATCGAGATGCGCGTCGTCGGATGATTGACGCGCCAGGTCTCGAGCTGCCCGGCCAGTTGCTTTGCGCGGCGGAGATTCCGCTCGAGGTTGGTGAGGTTGTGCAGGTTGTCGAAGCTGAACTGCGGCTCGATGCGCGTCCAGTCCCAGAGCTGCGCCGAGGTGTTCGGGACTTCGCGGGCGATGCGGCGGGCGATGGCGTCGATGAACGGGTCCCAGCCGCCGATGCCCGGCAGGACGATGACGTGCGCGGGCCGCGTGCTTTCGATCCGACCGGGCGCTGCGCAGCCGACCACGTTCGCGCACAGGGCCAGCGCGACAGCGCCGCGGAGGGTCTCTCGCACGGAGCGGGTCATGTCGTGCGCGTCCCGTGCTGCGCTCGCCAGCGCGCGACGAACGCGGCGTAGTCCTCGGGCGTGTCGATGCCCTGCGACGGCCGGTCGCCGATTGCGACGTGGATGTCGTATCCGTTTTCGAGCCAGCGGAGTTGCTCCAGGCATTCGGCGCGTTCGGCCGGCGTGGGGGCGAGGCCTCCCAGCTCGCGAAGCGTCTCGCGGCGGAAGCCGTAGAGGCCGAGATGCAGGAGGTAGTCGCCGATGGGCAGCGCATCGAGCATGTTCGCGCGGGCCAGCTCGCGCGGGAAGGGGATGAGCGCGCGGGAGAAGTACAGCGCCCGGCCGTTGCGATCGATGACGACCTTCACCCCGTTCGGATCGAGCGGCGAGCCTGGCCCGCTGGCGGGTCGATCGGACGGGAAGCGGCATGCGACCGTGCCGATGCGGCAGTCCGGCCGGTCGCGCATGAGCTGCACGAGCCGATCGATATTCTCGGGGTTCATTTCGGCCTCGTCGCCCTGCAGGTTGATGAACAATCCGGCGTCGATGCGCGAGGCGACTTCGGCGACGCGGTCCGTGCCGCTGACGTGATCGGCGCGGGTCATCTCGACGTCGCCGCCGAACGATTGCACGGCCGCGGCGATCCGTTCGTCGTCGGTGGCGACGATGATCCTCGCGACGAGGCGGGCCTTCTGCGCTTGTTCCACGACGTGCTGGAGCAGCGGCCGGCCGGTTTCGCGGAGCAGGGGCTTTCCGGGCAGGCGCTGCGCGGCGTATCGGGCGGGGATGAGGACGACGGCGTTCACGCGAGACTCCGTGCGCGCGACGTGGCGCGGCGGAGAGAGCCTAGTTGGCGTGCGGCGTCGCTGTCAAAGGGGTCGGTTGACCCTCGCGCCGGGACGGACCAAGATACCGTCGGAGACGAGCCGAATCGGGGACGCGGGCCGGTGGACAGGAGGACTGAACATGATTCGCAGCAGCGTGCGCGGCGCCGTGTTGGTGGCGGCGCTTGTGGCGGGAACCGTCTCGGCGGGCGGCGAGGGTGAGAAGCCGAAAGACGAGGCGGCGAAGGACAAGGAAATGAAGGGCCAGTGCATCTACGACTTTCGGGTGAAGGACATCGACGGCAAGGAGGTCTCGCTGGCGGACTACAAGGGCAAGGTGCTGCTGATCGTCAACACCGCGTCGAAGTGCGGATATACGCCGCAGTACGCCGGCCTGGAGCAGATGTACGAAAAGCACAGGGACCGCGGGTTCCTCGTGCTGGGTTTCCCGGCGAACGAGTTCGGGCGCCAGGAGCCGGGGGACAACCCGGAGATCAAGGCGTTCTGCGAGAAGCACTACGGCGTGAAGTTTCCGATGTTTTCGAAGGTGTGCGTGAAGGGCGACGGGATCTGCGATCTCTACAAGTACCTGACGTCGAAGGAGACGAACCCGACGTTCGGCGGAGACATCCGCTGGAACTTCACCAAGTTCCTCGTCGATCGCGAGGGCAAGATCATCGCGCGATTCGAGCCGAACGAGGCGCCCGACCGCAGCGAGAAGATGAACGACGCGGTGAAGAAGGCGCTGGCGGCGACGCCGTCGCCGTCCGCGTCGCCGGAACCGGGCAAGAAGTCGTAGCGGCGGAGCGGTCCGGGGTGCTTCGGGACGAGATGGGGATCGGGCGGCGACCTGCGGTCGGCCGATGAGCACGGTATGCGGATACGCGAGCTGCTGGGCACGGGTCGGCCGAGTTTTTCGTTCGAGTTCTTTCCGCCGAAGACGGAGGAGGGGTTGCACTCGCTGCGGCAGACGATCCTGTCGCTGCGCGAGCTCTCGCCGACGTACGTGTCGGTGACGTACGGCGCGGGGGGGAGCACGCGCGATCGCACGATCGAGCTGGTGAGCGAGATCCAGCGTGAGCAGTGCTTCGAGGCCATGGCGCACGTGACGTGCGTCGGCGCATCGCGGACTGAGCTGGCGGCGGTGCTGGACCGGCTGGCGGCGGGGGGGATCGAGAACGTGCTGGCGCTGCGGGGCGATCCGCCGCGCGGCAGCGCGACGTTTGTGCCGGCGGCCGACGGCTTTTCGCACGCGAGCGAGCTGGCGGCGTTCATCCGCTCGAGGTACCCGTTCTGTCTGGGCGGAGCGTGCTATCCCGAGGTGCATCCGGAGTGCGTCGATGGGGGCGGCCGGCGCGATGCGGTCCGCGATCTGGAGAACCTGCGTCGCAAGGTCGACGCGGGCTGCGAGTTTCTCATCACGCAGCTCTTCTTCGACAACAACGCCTACTGGGACTTCGTCGCGCGGGCCCGCGCGGCGGGCATCGGCGTGCCGATCCTGCCGGGCATCATGCCGATCACGAACGTCGAGCAGGTGCGGCGCTTCACGTCGATGTGCGGGGCGACGATTCCGCAACTGCTGCTCGATGAGCTGGACCGCCTGAAGGACGACGAGGACGCGGTGCTGTCGCTGGGCGTGGCGTACGCGACGGCGCAGTGCCTGGAGCTGCTGCAGCGCGGCGCGCCGGGCATCCACTTCTACACGCTGAACAAGTCGGCCGCGACGCGGACGATCCTGACGGCGATCCGCACGATGTGGCCGCCGGCGCGGCGTCCGGCTTCGAAGCACCCGGCGCCGTGACATCGCGGGCCGGCGTTCTGCGACGGCCGCGCGGGACGAAGGTCATGCTTCGCGGGGTTCGAGCGGGAGGCGCGGGGCGATGCCCGAATACAGCGACTACCAGAAGAAGATCATCGAGCGCTACTACGAGAACCTCGACTCGATCGCGCTGACGCGCTTGCAGGAACTGGCGGGCGAGCTGTACCTCGCCGACACGGAGAAGAAGCGCGAGCGGCTGTGGCAGCGCGTCGCGCAGGCGATGCGGCGTTTGAAAGTCAAGCCGGCCCTGATGGAGCACATCCTGACGCGGCGCGATCCGGCCGTGCTGGCCGCGAACGTGAACGACTGGGTCAAGGCGGCGGGCCGGCCGTGACGGTCGTCGATTGACGACGGGCACGGAAGGCTTACGGCAGCAGCGCGGTGACGAACGGCTGGATGTCGGAGCCGCCGACGGTCGCGTCGAAGTTCATGTCGGCCACGCAGATGTCGGCCGGGGTCCCGCCGAAGAGCAGCACGTTGACGAACAGGGGAACGTCGGTCGGGTCGACCGAGCCGTCGGCGCCGAGGTCGCCGGAGTTCGGCGCGCCGGCCAACCGCTCGTCCGCGCCGATGTCGATCGCGCAGGCCATGATCCGCGGCTGGCCGTCGATGTCGACGGCGTTCGGCGGCGGCGCGGCGGCCGGATCGCCGGTGTCGATGCAGGGCGAGGCAGCTTGCAGGCGCAGGTTGTCATCGGGCGTGCCGGGCGTGTTGTCGGGCCCATCGCTGTCGATGAAGAGCGGGTCGAGGCCGAGATTGCCGGTTCCGCCGAGGCTGCCGGTGAGACCCTGTACGTCGCAGTAGTTGACGGCGACGGTTCCGGTGACGAGCCGGATCTGGGCGGATTCGCCGCTGCCGCCGCTGTCGGAATTGCCCCAGAGGATACAGCCGCGGAAGTCGGAGTTGCTCGACGTGTTGTTGATGATTCCGCCGCCGGTGTTGCCGGCTGCGTTGCGGCTGAAAGTGGATTGCGAGAAGCGCGGGTTGCTGGAGCTGAGGGCGGACGCGGCGCCGCCGTTTCCGCCGGCGGTATTTCCGGAGAAGACGCAGCCGGTGATTGTGGGGGCGGCGGAGGAGATGAGGATCGCGCCGGCGTTGGCGGTGGCGGCGTTTCCGACGAAGGTGCAGCGGTCGAGGGCCATCGCGCCGCTGGTGGTGCGGATCGCGCCGCCGGAGGCTGAGGTATTGGCGGAGAAGAGACATCGCGTCATAACGGGATTGGCGCTGTCGACGGCGAGCGCGCCGGCGTTATTGGTCGCGCGGTTGCGGATGAAGGAGCAATCGCGGTACTGCGCTGCGCCGCCGTTGTAGGCCGCGCCGCCGGAGTCGTTGGCGGAGTTGGAAGTGAAGATGCAGTTCACGATCGCCGGCGCGCCGGTCCCGTTGTACAGGCCTGCGCCGCGTCGCGTGACGGGGTCTGCGCCGTTGGCGTTCCCGCCGGAGATGGTGAAGCCGTCGAGCACGGCCGAGGCGTCCGTGCCATCGGACGTGACGACGTGGATGCTGTTGTCGGCGTTGTTGGCGAAGTTGGGCGCGTCGTTGCCGGCGAGGTCGCCGGACAGCGTCGTGACGTTGACGGCCGGATCGCGCTGGTTGCGCATCGTCTCGGTTCCGTTAAACCCGCCGTAGACTTCGGTGTTGTTGACGAGCTGGAAGGCGAGCGAGCGGTTCAGGGTTCCGCCGTCGGGGCGATAGGTCCCGGCGGCGACCCAGATTTCGACGCGGCCGAAGACGGAGTTGGCCGCGGCGGTGAGGCCGGTTTGCAGATCGGCGTAGGCGTCGGTCCAGTTCGCGCCGTTGTTGAGGCCGGTTGCGTCGCGGTCGACGAAGCTGATCTGCGTTTCGCACTCGTCGGGGACGGCGGAGTTGTTGGTGTCGAACGAAGTTCCGGCGGCGATGTCGCAGTCGTCGGGGACGCGGTTTGCGTTGCAATCGCCGCTCGTTCCGGCGGCGATGTCGCAGTCATCGGCGATCGCGTTTCCGTTGCAGTCGATGACGCAGTCGCACTCATCGGGGACGCGATTGGCGTTGCAGTCGAGGCTGGTGCCGCCGGCGATGTCGAGGCCGTCGGGGATCGTATTGCCGTTGCAGTCCTCGCACTCGTCAGGAACGTCGTCGGCGTTGGTGTCGGCGCTGGTTCCACCGAGGATGTCGTCGGCGTCGGCGATGCCGTTGCCGTTGCAATCGGCCGGGCCGATGCGGAGGTAATAAACATCCTGCTCGCCGTTGAAGGTCGCGGCCCAGGCGAGGTGCGCACCGAGGTTGTCGGACTCCATGTCGTAGTAGTCGCCGATCTTGTTCTGCTGCGGATACCCGACGAAGTGATTGAAGGGCGGACTGAGCGGCACGCTGGCGGCCCAGGTCTGGCCGCCGTCGGAGGACGATGTGTACCGGAGTTCGGACGTGTTGACGGTGGGGTCGTTGCGGGTGTCGTTCCAGACGACGTCGATGCGGCCGTTGGGAGCGACGGACATCGTGCCGAACCAGTTCCAGTTGGTGGCGGCGGCCGGGTCGTCGTTGACGCGGACGGGCGTGCTGAAGGTCAGTCCGCCGTCGATGCTGCGGACGAACATGACGTCGAGCGGGTCGGGTCCTGGCGGATCGACGGAGCAGAGCATGTAGACGTTGCCGCGGTTGGGACCGTTGGTGTGATCGGTGGCGATCCAGGTCTGTCCGAGCAGACCGCCGGGATTCGGTCCGACGTTTCCGACCGGTCCGCCGCCGAGGTCGACGATGGTCGCGACGTCAAACGTCGGGGTGACGGCGGAGTTTTCGGCGTTCGTCGAGCGGACGCAGGCGAACATCGTGCCGTTGATGGCCTCGCGGCCTGCGACGTACAACTCGCCATCCGGCCCGACGGTGAGGGTTCCCCAGAAGGGGAAGAGCGGGACGTCAATGGGGGTCTCGAATGATGCGCCGCCGTCAGTCGAGCGCGTGAAGTGGCCCTCCGGGCAGCAACTGAAGAAGACGGTCCACTCGGCGTAGATGTGGCCGCTGCCGATGCCGTTCGTGCGATCGACGGTGAACCACTGCTTGTCCCCGCCGAAGCCGTAGACCGGCGCGCTCCAGCACGTGTCGCCCGGCGCGGACTTGAACATGTCGCAGAAGAAAACGCCCCCAAGGCTGCTGAGGCTGTAGTAGAAGATGTTGCCGTTCCGGTCATAGTCGAGGACGGGGTCGCTACGAAAGACGCCGGGTTGGATGACGGGCGCGGGCGACCATGTCCGGCCGGCGTCGAGCGTGAAGGCGTTTCCGGCCTGACGGAAGTTGGAGGTGATGGTGTCAAACTGTCGCCAGCCGATGGCGATGCGGGCCGGATCGGTGGGGTCGACGGCGATGCCGGGTTCGTTGGCGGCGTCGCCGACGATGTTGTTGCCGTCGCCGTCGGTGTTGACCTGGACGCTCTGGAACGGGCCGCGCGTGACGATGGCCCGCGGGGTGGTCCGGGGGACCGTCAGGTGGGTCGGCGCGGGGCTGGCGCGGCGGGGCTGATCGGGGGTTTCAACGTGCTGTTTCGCATCGCGGGGCGTTGCGGGCCGGGCCAGGTATGCCGAGATGTGCGGTCGAATCGGCGGCGCGGCATGCGCAAACGGGGCGAATCCGGCGACGACGAGTCCGCAGAGGATCCGGCGTGCGCCGGCGGGCGATGTCGAGGACCGCATGGGGAGTCTCCCTTCCACTGGATGGGGCCGCTATTCGATAGACCGTCGGCGGGGGCCGAGTATTTCAGATTTCGCGATCCGCCGCGCGAATTCGCCAGAATTCGGTCCCCATTAAAGAGAACGGAACGCACCGGCGTCGTGCACGGTGCGTTCCGATGAAGGCTCGACGTTTTCTGACGGCGGCGGAGGATCGCCGCCGTCCATAGCGGGCGACGAAACTTAGTCACCCGAGCAACCGGCCGGCGACGAATTCGCGTACGCGTCCAGCAGATCCTTGAGCATGTTCATCTCCTGCCGGATCGCTCCGCGCGGATTGCTGCCGGGCGGATAGGTCGACAGGAGTTGATCGGCGGCCTCCACGACGGCTTCGATGTCCTGCGGATCGGAGCCGTTCAGCAGATTGAACTTCGTCGCGACGACGAATTTCGCGAGCACGACCGACACGTCGCTGTTCGCGGGCGCGCCGTTGGGCTTGTAGCCACGAAGCAGGTTCATCAACTTCGTGTCGTTGTAGACGATGGCGCCGACCTGCAGCGAGTCGACCGGCCAGCGGTTTCGATGCGTCTTCCAGTAGCCGGGCGTCCGCGGGCACGGCGGATTGGCCACGAGCGTGATGATCTGCGTGCAGGTGGCGGAGTTCCCGCATCGGTCGCGGGCGCGCCAGACGCGCGTGATCGTCGCCGGGCAGTTGCCCTCGCGCGAATCGCAATAGGTTACGTCGGGACACGGATCGCAGTTGTCCTGTACCTGCGGCCGGCCGGTGACGGCCGGACTCGTGTCGACGCAACCGCCGCACTCGAGCTGGATGTTGGGCGGGCAGGTAATGACCGGCGGCACGGTATCGACGATCGTGATGCGCTGGGTGCAATAGGACTGATTGCCGCAGGCGTCGGTGGCCTTCCAGCGGCGTTCGATGATCTTCGGGCAGGTGCCGCAGACTGAGTCGCAGTACGTGATCGTGGGCGTCGTGCCGCAGTTGTCGGTCGCCGTGGCCCAACCGGTGTGGTCGGGGTGCTTCGATTCATCACACTGGATCGTCTTGTTCGGCGGACAACAGATGACCGGCCTGCTGTTGTCGTTGACTTGAATCGTCTGGACGCAGACGACGGCCTCGTTTCCGCAGGCGTCGGCGGCGGTCCAGGTTCGGGTAATGATGGCGAACGTGGGGCAATTTCCGGGGTTCGACTCATCGGTGTAGTTGACCGTGGGCGCGGGGTCGCAGTTGTCCTGAACGCTGGGGGCGCCGGTGACGGACGGGTCGGTGCCCTGCGTGCAAGTGACGGTGATGTCCGGCGGGCATGTCACGGCCGTCGGAGCCGCGGTGTCGGTCACGTTGATGATCTGCGTGCAGGATGCCGAAAGGTCGCAACGATCGGTGGCGGTCCAGGTTCGCGTAACGGTCCAGCTCTGGGGACAGCTACCCGGAGTGATCTCGTCGGCGTAGTTGACCTGCGGCGCGGGGTCGCAGTCATCGGTCGCGGTCGGCGAACCGGTGTGGGCGGGATCGGTCGAGCCATCGCACGCCACGTCGATCATGCCCGGACACGTGATGCCGGGGGCGTTTCGATCGGCGATGTGCACATGCGCCTCGCACGCGACCGGCGGATGGATGCCGTCGCTGACGGTCAGCGTGGCCGAGCAGGTGATGTCGCAGCCGCTCGAGGTGTCGATCGAGAGCGTCGGGGTCGGGCTGGATGCATCGTCGAAGGTCGCGCCCGGACAATCGGTGGACCAGCTGTAGGTGAGCGGATCGCCGTTGGCGTCGCTGGAGAGCGTGCCGTCGAGCGAGACGCTCGTGATTCCACCGGCGCATTCGGCGTCATACGGGCCGTTGGCATCGCAGACGGGCGGCCGGTTGGGCGGCGGAACAGGACCGACGCTGCCCTTGGCGCCGCCGTTGAAACTGACGGTGAAGTCTCCGGTGAAGTTGGAGTTTTCGCTGGTGACAACGACGCCGATGTCGTTGTTTCCATAGAGCGACGCGAGCGAGCCGCCTGTGACGC
Source organism: Phycisphaerae bacterium (assembly GCA_023150615.1). Classification (GTDB taxonomy): domain Bacteria; phylum Planctomycetota; class Phycisphaerae; order UBA1845; family UTPLA1; genus JAKLKO01. The sequence continues at coordinate 146,734 of JAKLKO010000008.1, read as the reverse complement.
GGAAGCGAAAGTCGTACTCGTCGGTGGTCAGCCCGGAATCGCGGAACCCGAAGGCGTCGACCTCGCCGGTGAGGAGCGTGCCGCTGTAGTCGATGGAGCCGTTTCCGTCGGCGTCGACCTGACCGACGATGAGCAAGTCATCGCCGGGGATGCCGCCGACGAGGTTGCCGGCCGCGTCGAGTTCGACGTTGATGGACAAGGTTTCGGAGGGCGGAAAGCCCGTGGGGTTGACGAACCGGGGCGGTGAGACGTTGGAGAAGCGAATCGCGATCGGCGAGGCGGTGATGGTAAAGATCGCCGACCCGGCGTTGTACGAGGTCGCGCCGTTGCTGTCGTAGGTCAGGAGCGGGAATCCGGGGAGGATTCCGAGCAGGGCGGCGAGCGTGCCGGCGGTGCAGGCGAACAGGGCCGCGCTGGCGGCCAGTGCGGACAGAGAATGTCTTGTCATGTGCGATCCTCCTGGCGCGCCACGCAACTGAGACGCCGACGCGTGAGTCGTACTATACGTACAAGCGACAGATTAGTCGGAATATCGGTCGTCGAGTTGGTTGCGATGCGCCGTTCCTAAAAAGGGCCTGCGCCTGGCTGTGCGAGGTTCAGCTCAGATGCTTACGAAAGGCGCCGTCGGGCCCAGAGCCCGGCGGCACTGATCATCAAGAGCAACGACGCGGGCTCGGGAACGTAGAAGATGTCGGCGTTCCCCGCACCGGCGAACCCGGTGCTGAAATCGGACGTGAACGAGCCCGTAAAGCCCCCGACCTGGGGAAAATTCGCATCGAGGATGACGCCGCCGGCACCGCCGGGCGCGCCGTACCAGGCCGGAATGGCCAACGCGCCGCCGGTGACGGTGAACGTCCACTCGAAGATGTCGCCGCCACCGTTGATGAAACCGAAGTTGTTCACTTCGCCGGTGAGCAGGACACCGGTGTAGTCGTAGATGGTGTCGCCGTTTTCATCGAAGGAGCCGGTGATGACGAGATCATCGCCGGGGACGCCGCCGATGAGATTCCCGGCGGGACCGATGGTCGAGTTCATCGCGAGGGAGCCATTGTCAACGTTGATGAGCGGTCCGCCATTCGAGATGGCGATGGCGAAGCCCGTGACGTTGAACATGCCTTCCGACAGGCCGCCGTTGTACGTGTAGTCCACGTCGATGAAGCCGGCGGTGATATCGGGAAACTGCTGTGTGAGATTGAGCAGCGCGGCGTTCGAGGCACTGCACACGGCAAGTGCGACGACGGCGGCGATGCTGAGCCCTGTGCGAATTTTCACGATCGAAAGCCCTCCCAGACAAAAACCACGGCGATCAACTTGGATGCCCCGTGCCCCCTTTCAACCGTTTCAGTTTAACGGAGGAGTTATGGCGGTTTCAAGGGCAGTTCTGAAAGAAGGGTAGCTTCCGACGACGCGGGTCTTTATCGGAAGTTCTCGTGAATACCTGAAAACACGAAACTCGATCCGAAAAGCGGGGTGCACCTGTTCGGAGGTGTGCGGCCCGAAAGGTCGACGCTTCTGTGACTTGCGGGGATTCGTGAAGGGCGGTCGGGTGCGTCAACGGAAGAGCGGGTCGGGTTTTTCCGGATCGATCCCGAGATCGTCAATTGCGGCCTGCACGCGATCTGGGTCGTAGTTCCCGCGGCGTGCCAACTCGTAGAGCGCGGCGAGCACGAGGTACTCGGGGCTGATCTCGAAAAACGTGCGCAGGGTTTCGCGCGCGTCGCTGCGACCAAAGCCGTCGGTTCCGAGGACGCGCATGCCGGCCGGCAGCCAGCGGGCGATCTGGCCGGGGAGCACCTTGATGTAGTCGGAGGCGGCGACGACGGGCCAGGGTTCGCCCTCGAGGGCCAGGGTGACGTAGGGGCGGCGCGGCTGTTCGGCGGGATGGAGGAGGTTCCAGCGTTCGCAGATCATCGCGTCGCGATGGAGCTGCTTGTAGCTGGTGGCGGACCAGACATCGGCCGCGACGCCGTAGCGCTCGGCGAGGATCTCCTGCGCGCGGAGGGCGCATCGGACGATCGGTCCGCTGCCGAAGAGATGGATGCGCGGCTGGTCGTCCGCGGGGTCTTCGGCCGGGCGGAGCTTGTAGAGGCCCTTCAGGATTCCGTCGCGCGCGTTTTCGGGCATCGGGGGCTGCGCGTAGTTCTCGTTGTAGAGCGTGAGGTAGTAGAAGATCGACTCGTCGTTGTGATACATGCGGCGGATGCCGTCCTGGATGATCGTGGCGAGTTCGAAGGCGAACGCGGGGTCGTAGCAGACGCAGTTCGGGACGGTGGCGGCGAGGACATGGCTGTGCCCGTCCTGGTGTTGCAGGCCCTCGCCCATGAGCGTAGTCCGTCCGGCGGTAGCGCCGAGGAGGAAGCCCTTGCAGCGCATGTCTCCGGCGGCCCAGATGAGATCGCCGATGCGCTGGAAGCCGAACATCGAATAGAAGATGAAGAAGGGGATCGTGGGGACGCCGTGCGTGGCGTAGGCCGTTCCGGCGGCGGTGAATGACGCGAGGGAGCCGGCCTCGGTGATGCCTTCTTCGAGGAGCTGGCCGTCCTTCGCCTCGCGGTAGTAAAGAAGCGTTTTGGAGTCGACGGGTTCGTAGAGTTGACCCTTGTGGGCGTAGATGCCGTACTGGCGGAAGAGGGCTTCCATGCCGAAGGTGCGGGCCTCGTCGGGGACGATGGGGACGATGAGCCGTCCGAGGTTCTTGTCGCGGAGGAGCTTGGAGAGGATTCGGACGAAGATCATGGTGGTGGAGGCCTCGCGCTCTCCGGAGCCGGCGGCGAATTCATCGTAGATGTCGTCGGACTGCGGCTTGAGATTGACCACCTGCGCGCGGCGCTGGGGGACGAATCCGCCGAGCGCGCGGCGGCGCTCGAGGAGGTATTCGAGCTCGGCGCTGCCGGGATCGGGGCGATAGAAGGGCATGCTCGAGATCTGCCGGTCGGAGATCGGGATCTCGAAGCGATCGCGGAACTCCTTCAGCTCTTCCTCGTTGAGCCTCTTCTGCTGATGGCTGACGTTGCGGCCTTCGCCGGCCTCGCCGAGTCCGTAGCCCTTGATGGTCTTGGCGAGGATGACGGTGGGCCGGCCGTTGGGCTGCGAGGCGGCGTGATAGGCGGCGTAGACCTTGGCGGGGTCGTGGCCGCCGCGCTTGAGCTTGTAGATCTCGTCGTCGGAAAGGTGCTCGACGAGTGCGAGGAGGTCGGGGTGTGCGCCGAAGAAGTGCTCGCGGATGTAGGCGCCGGTCTCGACGGTGTATTTCTGGTACTGTCCATCGACGACGTCGTTCATGCGCTGCACGAGCCGGCCGTCGCGATCGGCGGCGATCAGCGGGTCCCACTCGCTGCCCCAGATGACCTTGATGCAGTTCCAGCCCGCGCCGCGGAAGGCGGCCTCGAGTTCCTGGATGATCTTCCCGTTCCCGCGGACGGGACCGTCGAGGCGCTGGAGGTTGCAGTTAATGACGAAGATGAGATTGTCGAGGCCTTCGCGTGCGGCGAGGGTGATCGCGCCGAGGGACTCGGGCTCGTCCATCTCGCCGTCGCCGAGAAAGGCCCAGACTCGCGAGCCGGCGGTGTTCTTGAGTCCGCGGTCGGTGAGGTAGCGGTTGAAGCGGGCCTGGTAGATGGCGGTGAGCGGTCCGAGGCCCATGGAGACGGTCGGAAACTCCCAGAAGTCAGGCATGAGCCAGGGGTGCGGATAGCTGGAGAGTCCGTCGGCCTCGCCGCACTCGCGGCGGAAGTGCTTGAGGGCCTCGACGGGGATGCGGCCTTCGAGGAACGCGCGGGCATAGACGCCGGGCGAGGCATGGCCCTGGAAGTAGATTTGGTCGCCGGCGAAGTCCTGCAGCTTTCCGCGGAAGAAGTGGTTGAAGCCGACCTCGAAGAGCGTGGCGACGGAGGCGTAGGTGGAGATGTGTCCGCCGAGGCCGGGAAACTGTTTGTTGGCGCGGACGACCATGGCCATGGCGTTCCAGCGGATAATGCTCTTGATGCGCCGTTCGATGGCGCGGTCGCCGGGGTACTTCGGCTGGGCCGAGACGTGGATCGTGTTGACGTAGGGCGTGTTGGCGCTGAACGGCAGGTCGACGCCGGACTGATGCGCGTGCGTGGAGAGCTGCGCGAGCAGATCGCGAGCGCGGTCGACGCCGCGGCGCTCGACGACCTCGTCGAGCGATTCGCACCATTCGTTCGTCTCGACGCGATCGGCCTCGGCCGTCGGGTCGGCGTCGAACTCGCCGGGCGTGGGTGTCTCGTCGTTCATGTCTTCGGCGGGTCCGGCCGCCGCGTCGCCGGCCGGGGGTTCGCCCAGCGAGTCGAGCACGGCCTGTCCTTCCTCCACGAGGTCGCCGTTTCCGTCGAGCGCGTCATCGTCGGAATTGCGATCGAGCGGGTCGGTCGGGTGTCGTCTCATGGGGCTCATCGGTTCGTTCGCCTCGGGATTTATCGGAGTTGCGCCGGCGCGACTTGCGGTCCGGCAGCGTCGATTGCGCGTTATCCGCCGATCTGACTCATCTGGCGGTTTCCGTGGTAGTCGTGCACGTCCGGTTTGTACGCGACGCAGCGCACGAAGGCGTCGCGCAAGGCTGCGTTGCGCGCGGATGCAGCGGCGGCGCTGCGGAGCATCGGGCGCAGCTCGATCTCGCCGCCGTCGAACAGGCAGCTTCGGAGCTGTCCGGCGGCGGTAAGGCGCAGGCGGTTGCACGTCGAGCAGAACGGCTGGCTCATGGCGCTGATGAATCCCACGCGGCCCTTCGCGCCGGGCAATCTCGCAATGACGGCCGGTCCGTGGCCGACGTCGGGTCCGACCGGCTCGAGTGTCGCGATGCGTTCGATGGCGGCCTGGATCTCGCGGCGGGGGATGAATCGACGTTCGTATTCGCCGCCGAGCGCGGTTCGGCCGAGGGGCATGTACTCGATGAAGCGGACGGTCCAGTCGTGTTCGAGGGTCAGGGCGGCGAAGCGATCCAGCTCGTCGTCGTTGATGCCGCGCATGACGACGCAGTTGATTTTGACGCGAGTGAACCCGGCGTGCTGCGCGGCGGCGATGCCGGCGAGCACGGCGCGGAGGTCGGCGCCGCGGGTGATCGACCGGAAGCGGTCAGGGTTGAGGGTGTCGAGGCTGATCGTGATTCGATCAAGCCCGGCGCGGCGCAGCTCGGCGGCGTGGTCGACCAGCAGCGCGCCGTTGGTGGTCATGGAGAGGTCTTCGACGCCGCCGATGGGGCGGAGCGTGCGGACGAGATCGGGCAGTCGGTGGCGGACGAGCGGCTCGCCGCCGGTGATCTTGAAGCCACGGATGCCGAGCGTCGTGGCGACGCGGACGACGTCGGCGATTTCCTCGAAGGTCAGGATCTCGTCGCGCGGCAGCCAGTCGAGCTTGTCTTCGGGCATGCAGTAGACGCAGCGGAAGTTGCAACGGTCGGTGACGCTGATGCGGAGCGTCCGCACGGCGCGGATGTCGCGCGGGCCGGCGATGGCCGGATCGAGTCGCCGGGCGGGAACGGGCGGCTCGAAGGCGAGGGGGAGTGCAACCGTCGACATTGCGGTATTTTATAGGAAGACGGCCGCCGGGCAACGCGGCGGGCGTCGAGGGGTCCGCGGGCGTTTCGCGGCCGCTTCGAGCGTAAGAATGTTGGGAGGGGCCAGGAACGGCGATGCCGGCGCGGTCGTCCAACCCGATGGAACGCGAGGATCGGAGTCCGGCCGGCGGGAGAGGTATGTTCGAGGACGCCGCCGTGGTGGCGCGCTGCCGGCAGGGCGATCGGTCGGCGTTTGGGGAGTTGGTTCAGCGCTACCAGGACCGGCTGTATGCGCTGTGCCGGCGCCTGTGCGGGAATCGCGACGACGCGGCCGACCTGGCGCAGGAGGCGTTCGTACGGGCGCTGACAGCGCTGGAGCGGTTCGACCAGAAGTCGAACTTTTACACGTGGCTTTACCGGATCGCGGTCAACCTGGCGCTGGATCACCGACGGCGGGCGTTCCGGCGTCCGACGCGATCGCTGGACGGAGGATCGGCGACGGAGGGATCGCGGGAGAGCATCCTCTCGCGGCTGGAGTCGGACGAGCCTTCGCCGGATTCGGCGGAGCTGTCGCGGGAGCGCCAGCGGGCGGTGGAGGCGGCGCTGGCGGCGATCGAAGACGAGTATCGCACGGTGATCGTGCTTCGGGACCTCGAGGGACTGGACTATCGCGAGATTGGTGAGGTGCTGGAGATCCCGGTCGGCACGGTGAAGTCGCGGTTGTATCGCGGGCGGATCGCGCTGCGGAAGCGGTTGCGACGCGCGATGGGTGAAGAGAGCGATGACGGATCGGCCCGAACGAGCGTTTGAGGAGATCAGCGCGTACCTCGATGACGAGTTGACGCCGCAGGAGCGTGCGGCAGTCGAGTCGCGCCTGGCGTGCGACGCCGATGCGCAGCGGGTCCGCGACGAGCTGCGCGAGGCGATGGAGGCGCTGCGGGCGCTGCCGCGGGAGCGCGCGCCGTCCTACCTGGCGAGCGAGGTGGTCGCGCGGATGGAGCGCGTGGCGCTGCTCGGGTCGGAGGATGCGTCGCCGCGCGGCGCGGGCACGGTCTGGCGGATCGGCCGGCGGCTTGCGGCGGCGGCGATGCTGTTCATCGCCGTCGGCGGCGGGTGGTGGTATCTCAGCGGCGGATTATCCGGCAAGCCCGCGTCGAGCGAGATGGCGGAAGTGGTCGCGCCCGTGACGCCGTCCGCGGGGCCTGAAGCGCTGGCGAAGGTCGATGCACCGATCGCGCCCGCGATGAACGCCGCGGGGTCGGCCGATACAGCGCCGGTGGCCGAGGACACGCTGACAGCCGCGGCGCCGTCGGACGTATCGGATCGGCGGATGATCGTGGATGAAGCGGGCGTCATGCCGGGTGCGCTTCCTCCGCGGCTGACGGTGATCTGCGATTCGGCATCGACGCAGCATCGCATGGTGTCGCGGTTGAACGAGCACGTGTCGTGCTCGGCCTACGAGCCGGTGGACGACACGTCGGGTTCGCAGACGGTCATCCGGTCGCCGATCCGCGTGACGGACTACCGCGGCACGGGGCGGCACGACGAGTACGTGATCTGCGGTCGGCCGACGGCGCTCTGCCGGCTGGTGGATGATCTGCACCGCGAGCCGGCGTCGGACCGGGCGGAGGTTGAGCTTGTCTCGGGCAACTTGCAGCGGTCGGAGCGTTGGCCGGTATGTCGGGATCTGGTATCGTCGCTGAACACGGTCGACGACGTGTTCGCGCGGTTCCATCGCGCGTCGGATGCGTCCGCGGACGGACGCGCGCGGGCCGTGGACGCGGCGGGCGGTCGGGCCGATCGGCGGAGCGTCGTGCCGCGCGAGGCGGCGTTCCCGCGTAGTGCCGAGGGCGCGATGACCGTCGGGGGTGCCGAGCCGGAGGCGACGATGACGTTGGTGATTACGCTTCGCTCCCCGGCGCAGGGCGCCGCGCCGGCGGGGAGCCGTCCGGATGGGCGGTGACGGCGGCAAGCCGCGGAAGCGCGGCCGGCAGGTGCGGGTGGACCTGCGGCGCAACCGGGGGAAACCGGCGCGGGACAAGCGTTCCTGGACACATGGATTTCGGGCGGATGAGGACGCGACGCGCGACGCGGCCTCGGTCGAGTCGGTGCGCGCCAAAGGCGAGCTATCCCGCAAGCGCACCGTCTTCTTGTCCGATGACGCGCAGACGCCGATCGACTCGGAGTTGCTTCGGCGCGGCACGGTGCTTGCAGTGCGCGGGCTGGTAGTCGAGGTCGACGATGGCGCGGCGGTCTGGCCGTGCACGGTGCGGCGCGTGCTGCGGTCGCGTCTGACGCAGGAGCGCCAGGCGATCACGGTGGGCGACCGGGTGATGTTCCTTCCGGCGCGCGCGAGCGGCTCGCGCGAAGGCGTGATCGAGCAGGTCCTGCCGCGACAGGGGGCGCTGACGCGGCAGTACGAGGACCGCGTGCAGGTCATCGCCGCCAACGTCGATCAGGCCGTGATTGTGGCATCGGCGGACGATCCCCCGTTGCGGCCGCACCTGATCGACCGCTTCATCGTGGCGGCGCACAAGGGCGACCTGCGGCCGGTCGTCGTGGTCAACAAGCTGGATCTGGACCGCGGCGGTTTCGCCGGGCAGGTGCTGGCGCGGTACCGCGCGATCGGCTACACGGCGGTGGGCGCAAGCGTGCCGCGGGGCGCCGGGATCGACGAGTTGCGGGCGGTGCTGGCGGGGAAGACGAGCGTGATTGCCGGCATGAGCGGCGTGGGAAAAAGCTCGCTGCTCAACGCGATGGAGCCGGGGTTGAGATTGCGGATCGGCGACATCAGCGACACGACGGGTCGCGGCCGGCATACGACGACGACGGCGGAGTTGCTTCGCTTGTCGTTCGGCGGGTACGTCGTGGACACTCCGGGGATACGGCAGTTCGAGCTGGCGCACATCGCGTCGAGCGAGTTGGAGGCGTATTTCATCGAGTTTGTGGAGCGCGTGCCTCGGTGCCGGATCCCCGGCTGCACGCATCTGCACGAGCCGGGCTGCGCGATCATCGCGGCGACTGAGGCGGAGGAGATTGACCCGGAACGCTACGCCAGCTACGTCAAGATGATGACGGAGCGGCTGGGAGCTGAGAAGGGGCGATACGGCTGACGCCGGGTCGGGTCGTGCGTATTACAATCGCGTCGCATGACCGTCAGCGCGGCGTGGAACATTCTCTCGATCCTGGTTCTGGATGGAGGCCTTGCGGTCTGGATCGGCGCGGCGGCGCTGTCGCTGGGCCTGTGGTTCGTCCGCGCCATCGGGCTGCATCGCGAGCCGGCGCGATTCCAGTTGCTGATCGGCGGCGGACTGGGGGCCGGCGCGCTGTCGCTTGGCGTGCTCGGACTGGGCGTCTGCGGTGCGTTGCAGCGCACGGTGTGGATGGGCCTGCTCGGCCTGCTGTGTTTGCTGGGCTGGCCGAGACTCGATGACGTTGTACGGCTGTTCCGGTCGGGCGCGGCCGGGTGCGTCGATGGCGCGGACGATGCACCGGACGGCCGAGGTTGGGCGGGGTTGTGGCTGCTGGCGATTCCGTTCGCGGCGATCGCGCTGTCGGTGGCGACATTTCCGCCGGGATACCTGTGGAGCGACGAGGGGAACGGGTACGACGTGCTGGAGTATCACTTCGGCGCGCCGAAGGAGTACTTCATCGCCGGGCGGATCGAACACCTGCCGCACAACATCTACAGCAACATGCCGCTGTCCGCGGAGATGCTCTACCTGCTGGCGTTCGTGCTGCACGGATCGCCGTGGGACGGCGTTTACACGGCACAGCTCGTCAACTGCGGACTGGCGTTTCTCGCGGTTGCAGGGGCGTGGTTGGCGGGCCGGGAGTTTGGGCGTCGGGCGGGCGTGGTCGCGGGGGTCGTGGTTGCGACCTGCCCGTTCATGACGTACCTGTGCGGCGTCGCGTACAGCGAGAACGGGCTGCTGGCGATGACGATGCTTGCCGCGGCGTGCGTCGTGCGTGGATTGCGCGGATCGGGGCCGTCCGCGGCGCGCTGGGCGATGGCCGCGGGCCTGTTTGCCGGACTCGCGTGCGGGTTCAAGTACTCGGCGGCGGCGATGGTAGGCGTCCCGGTCGTTGCTGCGTGGACATGGCTCGGTCGCCACGGCATCGTTCCGCTCGTCGTGAGTGGCGCGGCGTGCGCAGCGGCGTTCGCGCCGTGGTTGGCGCGGAACTTTGTGAATACGGGTAATCCGGTCTTTCCGCTCGTGCGAACCGTGTTTCATGAGCGACCGGGTGTCTGGTCGGACGAGGCCGCGGCCCGCTGGGAGGAGGGGCATCGGCCGGATCCGCCGGACCGGCCGCTCGGGCGTCGGATCGCGCGGGCCGGTCGCGAGATCGTCGCGGATTGGAGATACGGGCCGATGGTGTTCGTGCTGGCCGGAATCGGGGGCGTCGGAGCGATGCTGCAACGGATGCGTCATCGCTGCAACGGCGGGGTGGGCGACGTGTTCGGCGCGGGCGTCGTGTGGATCATCGTTGTGGCCGGCGTGTGGATGTTCGCGACGCACCTGGTGGGTCGCTTCGCGCTGCCGATGCTCGCGCCGCTGGCGGTTCTCTCGGCGATGGCGGGCCGGTTTGCGGCACGGGGCTGGTTGCGAGCGTTGCTGATCACGGCGATTGTGATGGGTTCGGCGTGGAACGCGCGGGCGGTCTACGCCGTCGTCAGAGCGCACGGCGTGTTCGAACTGGAGGCGTTCGGGCGCACGGCGCTGATGCGGGCGGGGGCGTGGCCGGGCCTGGGGCATGTGGCGGTGCTCAACCGGGTCATGGCCGACGGCGGTCGGATCGCGATGGTCGGCGATGCGCGGGCGTTCTACGTCGATGGTCGACCGAGCTATTGGGTCGTGTTCAATCGAAACCCGATGGCGGAAGCAGCGGGCGGCGGGCCGGTATCACTTCGCTCGTGGCTCAACGCCGAGGGCTACACGCACGTCTATGTGGATTGGTCGGAGATGGTGCGTCTGGCGCGCTCGCGGTACGGGTTCTGGCCGCAGTTGTTGGGCCTGCGCGGGGATGATTGGCGTGCGGCGGGCCTGGAAGCGGAGGAGGTGTTTCGCTTCGAAGGCCGGACGTACGCGACGCTGTTCCGCGTGGTCGCGGGCGACTGATCGCGCGTGGGCGCTGGGCGTGCGTCGCCGAGCGGGCGATCGACGGCGCGTGGTGCGGTTGTGATCGTCGCTGTGGATCGAACGCGGCGTCGATCAGACGGTTAGCTGCGTTCCATCGAACTTCGTAAATGTGAATCCCGAAAACGTCTCGTTGAAGCAGCCGCGCTGGTCCTTCAGCAGTGCGATTGCCACCTGCTCGCCGAGCCTCATCGACTCGGTGCCGTCGGTCCGCCAGTGCACGCCGGCGATGTTCCGCCCGAACGCGACATTGACGGCGAGCTTGTTCAGTTCGCCGCCGACGGTCAGCGGCGAGCCGACGTACGGGATGAGCTGCGTGGGATCGGCCGGATTCGGGACGACCGGATTCGGAATCACGTAGTTCTCGTCGAAGAGCGCCTTGAGGATCGTCACGCAGGCTCCGGCGACGGTGGCATGCCCGGCGCCGTAGGCCGGGTGCAGTGGCGAGCCCTCGGGGAACTCCATCGGCAGCAGGTAAGTGCCGTACTGCGAGAAGACCTGGCCAAGTGCGGCGGAGTTGAGCGCGTCGGCATGAATCGGGTAGCTCGCCGCGCCGGTGACGTGGTTGTGAATGCGCCCGGCGAACGCCTCGGGGCGCAGTCGGCGGTGGACGAACCACTTCTGGAACCAGATGGCCTTGAGGGCGCGCGTGGCGACCTCGCAGACGACCGTCGCGTAGTGCGGTCCGCCGAACGTGCCGAAGCCGTCCTGCGTGGCGGAGAGGTTGTACGGATTGCCGGCGTTGGGCGGCGCGCCGATTCCGCCGGCGTTTGGGGTCGCGCTGGGCGGCGTGAGGAGGATGAGCAGGGCGTGGAAGTAGGCCTGGAAGAGTACGTCGACGTGCACCCACTGACCCATGTCGCGGCCGTTGATGATATGGCGGCGGACGGCTTCGAAGGATTCGGAGGCGGACGGGACGATGCCGTTCTGGACGGAGAGCCAGTCGGCGTAGCTGGTCATGAAGTTGACGCCGGCGAGATGTGTTCGCATCCGCTGCTCGATGAAATTCGCGCCGAACGGGGCGGGAAGCCAGAGGAATTGCGAGATGTACGGCCCGTCGAGGACGCCGGGAGGGCTGTCGCGGAAGAGGGTCTGCGGCGTGACGAGCCCGCCCTGCTTGGGTCCGCGGAAGTCGGAGAGCGCGGAGAGATCGGCGCACGCCGCGAGCGCGAGCGGGTGAGTCGCGTAGTCGGCGAAGGGGACGTCGCGCGTCAGGGCCATCCAGTAGTTCTCGACGATCTCGCCGGCTTCCTCCGCACTGCTGAAGGTCGGCGCGGGCGGTATGGCGAACTGGTGGCTGTCTGTGCCTTCGAGGTCAAACGCCAGTCCGGACTGCGGATTGACGAGCCTGCGGCGCAGCGCGGGCGGGCTTCCCATGGTGATCGCTTCGAACATCGGGGGGCTGCCGTCGGCAAGCGCGTCGAGCAAGCTGTCGTAGGCGGCGGGGTTGACCTCGCCGAGGGCATCGTGCGGCAGGCCCTTCGAGTAGTTTCCGATTCGATTTGGGTAGAGCGCTTCGTCACCGTTGCAAGGATGCGGCGGGATCGGGACGAACTTCTGCAAACCGGCGGCGGTGCTGCGGACCGAGATCGACTTGCGCATCCGCTGCACGCCGTTCAGCGGCCCAAGCTCGCAGCCGGGCGGCGGTGGGACATCGCCGATCGGCGGTGCCGGCGGCGCCGGGGGCATTGCGTGTACGGCGTTCGAGGCAATCGCCGCGGATGCCAATCCACCGGCAATGGTCAGGAACTCTCGACGTGATGCGCTGTTCGGGTCGCGCGGACACGCGTCACCCTGTCGGGTGGTCTCGACGGGGGCGACATTCTTCGGGGCGGGTACGATTTCGCGATTCGCAGACATGGCGTTCTCTCTCGGCCCGTGTGTGTCGGGCGTTGCGGCGATCATAATCGAACCGGCGTGTCCGATTCAATCCGCAGGCGGACAATTGGGCGGATTTCGGCCTGATCCTGCGGTGCGGCCGCGGGGCAAAAGACGCCGTTTTTGCGACAAAAACGCGGGTTCAGGACATCCTGACGCTGTTGTCAGCTTACGGAAACCGGGGCGGCGTCGCGGCGCGGCTCGAAGGTCTGCACCAGCGACTGGTCGCGGACGCACAGCGCGATGTGCCCGAGGAAGCGCTCGGGGTCGGCGGTCGGGTAATCGCTGCGGTAGTGAACGCCGCGCGATTCCTTCCGCGCCAGGGCCGCGTGTGTCAGGCAGCGCGCGACGGTGAGCATGTTCTGTGTTTCCCAGCCGAAGCGGTCGTCGAAGACCTTGTCCATGACGTAGCGCGCCCAGAAGTCGATGATCTCGTTTGTCTCTTCGAGGCGCGGTGCGGCGCGTTCGATGCCGGCGTTGCGCCACATGACCGACCGGAGGCTGTTGCGGACGTCGGCGAGATCGAGTTCGGTGCGGGCGCTGGCGCCGATGCCGTAGCGCAGGCGCGACGCCGACGCCTCCGTTCGCGACTTCGGGGCCGCGCGGCCGGCGGCCTCGCCGACGATCGTGCCGAAGACGAGACCTTCGAGCAGCGAATTGCTGGCGAGCCGGTTCGCGCCGTGGACGCCGCTGGAGGCGGCCTCGCCGCAGGCGCGGAGTCCGGGGATCGACGTTTGCCCGTGCGGGTCGACGGCGACGCCGCCGATGTAGTAGTGCGCGGCGGGCCGGACGGGGATGAGGTCGTGCTCGGGGTCGATGTCGAACTGGCGGCAGAGGGCGTGGATGTTGGGAAAACGCTCGGCGAATCGTCCGCGCGGCAGGTGCCGCACGTCGAGATAGACGCAGGTGGTTTCGCTTCGAGCCATATGGTCGACCATGGCGCGCGAGACGACGTCGCGGGGCGCGAGTTCGGCGTCGGCGTGGTAGTCGGGCATGAAGCGGTGGCCGGCGCGGTCGACGAGCCAGGCGCCCTCGCCACGGACGGCCTCGCTGATCAGGGCGCGGGTAGCGCCGGCGACGTAGAGCGTCGTGGGGTGGAACTGCATGAACTCCATGTCGCGGAGGACCGCGCCGGCGCGGAGCGCGATCGCGTGACCGTCGCCGGTTGCGCCGGGGGGATTGGTCGATTCGCGGAAGAGCGCGCCGGTTCCGCCGGACGCGAGGATCGTCTGGCCGGCCCAGAAGACCTGGTAGCCGTACTTGTCGTGATGGGTGATGACGCCGACGCAGGCGTCGTTGACGGTGACGATGTCAATGACGTAGCAGTGCTCGAAGATGCGGATGTTTTCGATGCTGCGGGCGCGGTCGAGCAGGGTGCGGACGATCTCGCGGCCGGTGGCGTCGCCGTGGGCGTGGACGATCCGGGGCGCGGAGTGTCCGCCCTCCAGGCCGCAGGCGACCTGGGCGCCGTCGAGATCGAAGTCAGCGCCCCAGTCTCGCAGTTCGCGGATCCGCGCCGGTCCTTCGCGGACCATGCGATCGACGACGTCGCGATGACCGAGTCCGCAGGCGACGTCGAGCGTGTCGGCGGCGTGGGCGTCCGGGGTGTCGGGCGGGTTGAGGACGCCGGCGATGCCGCCCTGCGCGTAGAAGGTGTTGGACTCCGTGGCGGCGTCCTTGGCGACGATGAGGACGGTGCCGAAGCGCGCCGCCTCGATGGCGGCGCGGAGTCCGGCGATGCCGGTGCCGACGACAATGACGTCGGAGAAGACCTGCCCGAGTCGCTGCACGTCGAAGTTGATGAGGTAGCGTCGCTGGACGAAGTGGGGGCTCATCGCGGGGTATCGTAGAGTCGCGGCGCGGTCCGTGCCACGCGCGGCGTCAGGACTTGGACGGCCGGCGACCGACGAGTGCGAGGAACTCCGCCTCGGTCAGCGATTTGACGCCCAGGGCGCGGGCCTTGTCCAGCTTGCTGCCGGCCTCGTCGCCGACGACGAGGAAGTCGGTCTTGCGGCTGACGCTTCCGGCGGCGGTTCCGCCGAGTTCGCGGATGAGGTCCTGGATTTCCTGGCGGGTGAAGTTCCGCAGGGAGCCGGTGACGACCACGGTCTTGCCGGCCAGGGGCTGCGTGGCATCGGCGCGTCGGCGCGGCTGCTTCATGTTGACGCCGACGTCGCGGAGGTCCTGCCAGGTCTTGCGGCCGACGGCGCTGCGGAAGAAGTGGCGGATCGAACGGGCGATCTCCGGGCCGATGCCGTCGACCTGCTGCAAGTCGGCATCGTCGGCGTCGGCGAGGCGATCCATGGATTCGAAGTGCGCGGCGAGCAACTCGGCCGAGGCGCGGCCGACGTGGCGGATGTTGAGCGCGGCGATGACGCGGGCGAGCGGTCGCGACTTGCTCTCCTCGATGGCCGCCAGGAGGTTGTCGGCGGATTTTTCTCCGACGCGTTCGAGCTTCAGCAGGCGGTCTCGCTGCCCGGCGAGGCGATAGAGGTCGGCGAAGTTGTGCACGAGGCCGCTGTCGACGAGCTGCTCGATGAGCGCGTCGCCGGCGCCCTCGATGTCCATCTGGTCGCGGCCGCAGAAGTAGCGGACGCGCTCCTTGATCTGTGCGTCGCAGGCGGGGTTGATGCAGCGGAGATAGACGCCGCCTTCGTCCTTCTCGACCGGTCCGGCGCAGACGGGGCACATCTTCGGCGGCTCGACCTTTCGCGCGCTGCGTGGTCGTTTTTCCTTCACGACGCGGACGACCTGCGGGATGATCTCACCCGCCTTTTCGACCACGACGGTGTCGCCGATGCGCACGTCGAGGCGCTCGACCTGGTCGAAGTTGTGCAGGCTGGCGTGCCGCACGGTTGTGCCGGAGAGCTGCACCGGGCGCATGACCGCGCGCGGCGTCAGCGTGCCGAGCTTGCCGACCTGTACGTCAACGGCCTCGATGACGCTCTCGGCCTGCTCCGCGGCGTACTTGTACGCCACGCACCAGCGCGGGAAGCGGCTGGTCGCGCCGAGGGCGTCGCGCTGATCGAAGCGGTCAACCTTGATGACGAGACCGTCGGTCTCGTAGGGCAGGGTGCGTCGCCGCGCATCCCAGTCGTGCAGGAACTCGATGACGGCGTCGATGGTGCGGAGCAGACGGCGATGGGGGTTGGTTGGGATGCCCCAACGTTCGAGGCGGTCGAAGAGCTGCGAGGCGCGATCGAACTTCAGCGGACGGACTTCGCCGTGCCCATGCGCGCAAAAGGCCAGTCCGCGGCCGGCGACCTCGCGCGGGTCGAGCGACTTGAGCGTGCCGGCCGTCGCGTTGCGCGGGTTGGCGAAAGGCTCCTCGCCGCGCTGTTCGCGCGCGGCGTTGAAGCGGTCGAACTCGGCCCGCGGCCAGTAGATCTCGCCGCGGACTTCGAGCACGTCGGGCCAGCCCGTGCCGTGCAGGCGCAGGGGGATGCTGCGGATCGTGCGGACGTTGGCGGTGACGTCGTCGCCGGTCTGGCCATCACCGCGGGTTGCGCCGAGGACGAGCCGGCCGTGCTCGAATCGCAGCGAGGCCGAGACGCCGTCGATCTTGGGATCGACGAGGTATTCGACGGGTTCACCGTCGAGCCCCCTGCGGACGCGATCGTCGAACGCGCGGAGGTCGGCCTCGTTGTAGGTGTTGTCGATGGAGAGCATCGGGACACGGTGGGTGACGTGCTCGAATCCCTCGATGGGCGCGCCGGCGACGCGCTGCGTGGGCGAGTCGGCAGTGATCAGTTCCGGGTGTTCGGCCTCGAGCTGCTTGAGTCGCTCGAAGAGTCGGTCGTACTCGCGGTCGGAGATGACGGACTTGCCTTCGACGAAGTAATGGTGGTCATGCTCGCGGATTGCCGCGCGGAGGGACTCGATTTCCTGTTCGATGCGCGACGCCATGCCAGGGCCTCGCGGCGAATGGTAGCGGACGCGTTTCACGTTCCAAAGCGGTTGCGGACGTTGCCGCGATCGGTCTTCGCGGGCGTCCGTTCTCGGAGCGCCCGACCGCGCGATCGATGCAGGGTCCGCTTGCCCGCCGCAGTTATATCGTACGCTGTACTCGCCGTTGGTCGTCGATGCGCGACCGCGCCGCCGACGCCGGGCGCCGTCTGCGGCGTGCGGGCGCGGTGATGGCTGGCGGCGGGTGCTTTTCGGTGGGGAGCGCGACGGGCCGGTCCGACCCGGATTCGGGAGCGACCGGCTTCGCGCTTTTTTACAGGACCGTTTGACCTCCGCCGCCCCGCCCGCCGATCCTTCCGTCATGGCAATCCACCTCAGGCACCGGCGGCGGCGGCCGGCGATTCGCGGGCCGTGGCTCCTGATCGGGCTGCTCGCGGCCGGCTGCGGGTTCGATCCGCGCTGGCCGAGCGGGCCGTCCGAGACGCGGGAGCATCACGGCGACACGCTGCTGGCGTATCGGATCGACGGGGCGAAGCGGCCGAATTACTTTCAGCGTGTGCGCGACGGCCGCGTGACGGCGCTGCACTTCGACGACAACGGCGACGGCCAGTACGAGCAGACGATCGAGCTGTCGGCGGACGATCCGGCGTGGCCACACTGCGTGCTCGTGCTGGACGGCGTGCCGTTCACGACGGTGGATGAGATGTGGCGCGAGGGTCGTTTCCGCATCTTTCCGCCGCCGTCGCGGATGATCAGCGTGTTTCCGGCGATGACGGATCTGGCGTTGACGAAGATCTTCGGAACGCCGTCGTGCGTCGCGGATCAGGCGCTTTATTTCGACGCGAAGTCGAACCAACTGATGGGCGGGAGCATGGCGTACCTTCGTGGCAGGAACGCGCCGTGGCTGCCGGCGGTGACGTACCATGCGCCGCAGGACATCGGCGCGTGGGCATACCTGACCCCGCAGTCGGTGTTCGACCGCGAGATGCGCGGCACGCTGGCCACTTTTCGCGGCGCGAAGAGCGGCCTGGCGAGCGCGTACTCGATCGGGACGGCCGGCCTCGGCACGCGCGGCGGTCGCGACGCGATCCGGCGGTACCTGCTGGAGGTGGAGCGGCTGTGCGAGCGCGTGCTGTTCGACCACCGGGGGCGGGTGAAGATCTCGCTCATGGCCGATCACGGGCATCACCTGACGCGGGCGCGGCGGGTACGGTTCGAGCCGGCGCTGGAACAGGCGGGCTTCCGCCGGGCGAAACGGATCGATGATGATCGCGACGTGGTAATTCCGGAGTACGGGCTGGTCACGTACGCGTCGGTCTATACGCGGCGGCCGGCGGAGGTCGCGACGGCGCTGGTCAACGACCCGGCGGTGGAGCTGGCGGCGTATCGGCGGGGCGACGTGATCGTCGTGCGATCGAAGGACGGCGAGGCGGAGATCGGACGTCGCGAGCGCGGGTATTCGTACCGCGCAGTGCAGGGGGATCCCCTCCAATTGGCGGAGATTGTGGCGCGGTTGCAGAGCGAGGGGCAGATCTCGGCGGACGGGACGATCGAGGACCGGCCGTTGTTCGAGGCGACGGCGGAGCATGTGTATCCGGATGCGCTGCACCGGTTGTGGGAGAGCCTGCACGGGTTGATGCAGTCGCCGCCGGACGTATACGTGTCGCTGCGCCCGGATGCTTGCCATGGCTCGCGCTTGTTCGAGCTGGGCATAGGTCGCGTCGCGAGCACGCACGGCGCGCTGGAGCGGATGAACTCGACGACGTTCGTGCTGAGTACGATCGGAGATCTGCCGGCGGCGATTCGCATCGACGACGTGCTCGACGTGCTCCACGCGGCGCGTCGCGCGGCACAGGGGCAAGGGGCGTCGAGCACTGCACCCGCGACCGCGCCGGCGGATTCGACGAAATCCGATTGATCCGGCCGCGCGAAGTTGCTATAAGGGAGATGGCAGGAGTTGTTGTCTGCCATGTTCGATAACGGAGGCTACGATTTTTTGAACCGATGCCATTGAACCCTGGGAGGCTGGTAAACCGGGTCTTGTGAAACGAACCCGTCTTGAGCGGGAGGTTTCCGGGCCCCAAGGCTTCTCCCACCTATTTGGAAGGGTTCATGAATCCGCCTCCGGACGGCATTACGGCGGCTCACTCTTGTTACTTGAACCCGATTCGCCAACCGCGGAGCGGGTTCTTTTTTTGCGCGGGCCGATTTCGCGCCAACGTTGCTTGCCGCGCGTTCGGATCGAACGCAGAATGCGGGGGCGGTCCATCGGGAGGGCGTGTCGTGGATGCGATTGTTGCGGCGCGCGACGTCGAGACCCCGCTCGGGGCCATGCGGTTGATCGCCGGTCCGCGCGGGCTGGTCGCGGCGTCGTTTCTTGATGAGCGAGCGGCGTGGTCCGTCGCGACGGCAGGCAGCGCGACACGCGGGTCGGACGAATCCGCCGTGGCGCGGGAGATGCTGCGCCGCGCGGTGGCGGCGCTGGCCATGTACTGGAAGGGTGACGGCCGGGCCCTGGCGATGATGCCGGTCGCGCCGTCGGGGACGCCGTTTCAGCGGGCCGTGTGGCGGGCGCTGCGTCGGATTCCGTACGGGCGGACGCGGACGTACGGGCAGATCGCGCGCGCGGTGGGTCGACCAAAGGCGTCGCGGGCGGTGGGCGCGGCAAACCACGACAACCCGATTGGACTGTTCATTCCGTGTCATCGCGTGGTCGGCACGGGGATGAAGCTGACCGGCTACGCCGCCGGGCTGGAGCGCAAGCAGTGGTTGCTCGAGCACGAAGGCGTCTTGCTCGCGGTTGCGTCGGCATCGGCCTGAGTCGGGCGCCGCGCCGCGGACATCGGCCGGACGCGATGCGCGATCGGCGGTTCGTCGGATGAGCGTGGTCGGCGCGCTTCGTCGGTGCGCTCCGTCGTCGTCGGGCGGCCGGTTCGGCGCGCTGCTCATCGCGCTGTTCGTGGCGCGGGGCGTGGCGCTGCTGTGCGTGATGCCGCCGTTCGAGGGGTGGGACGAATACCAGCACGTCGCGTACGTTCAGCACCTGCTCGAGACGGGCGAGGACCCGGTGCTGCGCCGGGCGGTCGTGTCGCCGCGCCTGCTCGCGCGGCTGTCCGAATTTCCCTCGTCGGACGCGGCCGTCGAGCAGCTTCACGCGCACGGCGTGGTGAACTACGACGATTACTGGTCGCGCGTCGCGTCTTCGCCGTCCAAGTCACCGGCGGGTCCGATCCCGCTCTATCAGGCGCAGCACGCGTGGCTGTATTACCGGCTTGTGCTGCCGCTCTATCGCATGCTCGGGGCCGAAACGAACCTGCGCACGTCCGTCGCGGGTCTGCGCTTGCTCAATCTCGCGTTCGCGACGGTCGCGCTCGGGCTGACATGGCGGACGCTGGCGCGCGTGATGCCCGATCATCGCCGGTCCGCGATTGTGGGCCTGATGATCGCGACGAGTCCGCTATGGCTGATCAACGCGACGCGCGTGTCGAATGATGCGCTCTCGGTGCTGCTGGCGACGGGGGTGATCGTGTGGTGCCTGCGGCTGGGCGGCGGGAGCGGCGCATCGTCGCGGTCGCCAGGCGCGCGGTATCCGGAACTGGCGGCGTTCGGGATCGGCGTTGCGGCCGGATTGGCCGTGCTGGCGAAGGCGCTGAACCTGGCGCTGGTGCCGTTCGTGGCGATCGTGTTCGTCGTGCAGCGCTGGACGGGGGCGTGGTCGTCGGCGGCACTGATCCGGGCGGCGGTCGTGGCGGCGATCGGGTTTGCGTCGGTGACGTGGACGTACTTCTCGTTCAATCTCGTGACGTTCGGCTCGTGGACACCGATGCAGGAGGCGGTGCTGAACCGCGAGCAGGGTCGCGGGTGGCGCGACCTGATCGCGACGATCCCGCAGGTCGATTGGTCGACGCAGTGGCAGCGCCTGTGGTTCCGGGCGAACCTGTGGGTCGGCGGCTGGAGCTTCCTGACGCCCGTGCGGTTGTTCCGCAAGGGCTACGAACTGACGGCGTGGCTGTGCCTGGCCGGCTGGGCGATCACGTGGCTGCGACGGCGCGGGCGGCGGGCATCGATCGAACCGATCGGCTGCGATGCGCGGGCGCTGGGGCTGTGCGTCGCGGCGTGCGGATCGTATACGGTTGCGCTGTCGTATCACATGCTGCACTGCCGGCTGGCGTGGAACGAGTCGGTGGTGAATCCGTGGTACGGGGCGGCGGCGATGCCGTGGTTTTTCCTGCTGCTGACGTGCGGCGCGATGGGCTGGCCGGGTCGCACGGTGAAGTACGCAATGCCGTGGCACCTGTTGTGGTTGTTCACGGCGACGGAGGCGGCCGGCGTGTTCGGGTCGATGGTGCGCGCGTACAGCGGCGGCGCATGGGGCGGCGAGGCGCTGCGACGGCTCGCGAGCCTGCAACCGGCGTGGCTCGGCGTGCCGACGCTGGTCGTCGCGTCGATGGCATGGCTCGCGATTCTCGTGGTGCTCGTGGCGGCGTGGTGGTCGGAGGGTCTGCCCGGCCGCAGTCCGGCGCGAGGCTCGGCCGATAAAGGAGAAGTGGGCCGGTCGGTCGAGTCGATCGGTTAGGATCGGGGTGATTGCGACGGGGGTGATGCATGGATGCGGCGATGCGGCGAGCGCGGATCGTTGTGTGGTTTACGGTGGTGATCGGCGCGGCGACGCCATTTGACGCGCGCGCGGCCGGTCCTGCGAAGTCATCGTCGGCGTGGTCGCTGGAGTTCGTGGCGGCGCAGATCGCACTGGAGGGGGCGGCGTTTTCGCCGGGCGTGATCGACGGCTGTCTCGGGCCGAAGACGCGGATGGCGCTGCGCGGGTTTCAGGCGTCGCGCGGACTTGCGGTGACGGGTGAACTCGACGCGGCGACTCGGGCGGCGCTGGGCGTCGATTTGTCGACCGCCACGCGGCACTATCGGATTACGAGCGCGGACGTGGCGGCGGTCGGGCCGTGGCCGAAGTCGTGGGTCGAGAAGTCGCGGGTCAAACGACTGGGCTACAAATCGCTCGCGGCGCTGGTGGCGGAGCGCGGGCACTGCACGCAGGCGCTTCTGAGGCGGCTGAATCCCGGGCGTCGGCTGGATGCGCTGTCGGCGGGGGATGAACTGGTGATCCCGAACGTCTCGGCGTCGATCGCTGCGCCGACCGCGACGCGCCTGCTGGTCAACCTGTCGGAGAAGACGATCCGACCGGTCGATGCATCAGGGCGCGTTCTGGGGCTGTTTCACTGTTCGATCGCGAAGCACAAGGCGAAGCGGCCGTCGGGTCGGTGTCGCGTGAAGGTGGTGACGCGCGACCCGGTCTACATCTTTGATCCGAAGATGTGGCCGGAGGTCCGGGGCGTGAACCGCAAGCTGGTGATTCCGCCGGGGCCGCGGAACCCGGTTGGACTCTGCTGGATCGGCCTGTCGCTGCCGGGGTACGGGATTCACGGCACACCGGAGCCGGAGTTGATCGGCAAGACGGGTTCGCACGGCTGCTTTCGGCTGACGAACTGGGATGCGCTGCGGCTGGCGGAGATGGTCCGGCCGGGTGTGACGGTCGAGTTCACGACGGGGGCAGCGACGGTTCCGCCGCCCCGGGCGACGGCCGATCGCGCGGTCGGTCGGCGGTCGAGGCCCGGCCTGCGGTCGATGCGTCGCCGCGTAACATGAGCGCGGGCGGGCACGAGGTCGGCGCGGCGTCGCGGCTCGGATGGTGGAGCGGGCCGACGCTGCCGGTCATGGCGGGTGCGGCGGCGTTCATGTTCTGGGGGGCGGGGTACTACACGGTCTTTGATGACGAGGCGTTCTCGACGCAGCGTTACGTGCTGCCGGCGGGCGAGTTGATTCGAGCGCTGTGGCGCGGTGTCGAACCCGACCCGCCGCTGTACTACCTGCTCGAGCATTACTGGGTGACTCTCGCGGGCGTCCGGCCGGTTGCGCTTCGCGGTCCGTCGATCGTCTTTTTCGTGATCGCGCTGCCGATCGTGCGGCGGGCGGCGTTTGAGTGGTACGGCCCGCGTGCAGCGAACATCGCCGTGGTGCTCTGCGGACTGCATCCGCTGCATCTGTTCTTCGGCTTTGCGGCGCGGTGGTACGCGCTGGCGTTTCTGTGGACCGCGATGTTGCTGTGGCTGACGGCGCGGGTGGGGCGTTATCCGTTGCGGCGCGGTCTGCTCGCGGCGTGGACGCTGGTTGCCATTGCGGCGTGCTACACAAACTACTTCGCCGTCGGCATGGTCGCCGTGCTTTGGCTGTGGGGGCTGCTGCGCGCGGAGCAGACGCGGCGGCGGTGGCTCGCTTCGCTGATCATCCTCATCGTCGCGTTCGGAGCATGGGCGCCGCCGTTCGCGCGGCACGTGACGACATTTCCGCGGCTTGCATCCGGGTGGTCCGAGTACGGGGCGACCGCGGGCCGGACGGCCGCGGCGCTGCTGGCGGGCAATCTCGCGTCGCCGAGCGCATGGTATTGCTGGATCGGGCTGGTCGTCTTCGCGGTCGCGATGCTCGTGCTCGCGCTGGCCGACATCCGTCGTCACTCCGCGCCGGGATCGCTCGCGCTGGCGGCGCTGGTCTCGTCCGTGGCCGGGCTGGTCATGATCGACAAGTACACGATGCTGTTCAGCGGCGCGGTGTTGCTTGTGGCGGCGGGGACCATCGCGAGGCCGCGGCGCGGCGCATGGCGGCAGGTGCGGACGGCGGGCCTGACCGGTCTGACGTTCGGCTGGGCGGCGTGCGGAATGAACTGGGCGATGGAGTCGGGCTGGTCGAGCCTCCGGTGGCTCGACCCGTTCAAGGCGGTGGTGCGCGAGAACATCCACGCGGACCTGTTCGTCGCGACGCATCCATCGGTCCGCTACTACTACGGCTGCATGGACCCGAGCGACTGGTACGGCCGCGTGACGCCGGAGCATTGGCGGGAACGGGCCGAGCGGGTGTTGCCACCGATCGAGGCAGCGGTCCAGGTGGCGGCGGCGGCGCGTCATGGCCCGGCGGCGCTGCCGCGTCGAGTCTGCGTGATTCAGGCCAGCGAGCCGCGCGGCTACGAGGGGGACTGGAGGGAGCTGGAGGCGGTGCTTTCGGAGGCCTATGCCGCACCGAAGGAAAGCCGGCACCTGTCCGATCCGGACGCGGCGATCAAGGACCGGCTCGACCCGCAGTATCGCCACCCGCCCGAGCGAATCGTTGTGCGGGTCTATTCGCGGGCGGAGTGAGACCCCCCGTTCCGTTCCGGCGGGGCGGGCGCGGAAATACTGGTGTACGCCTGGGGGCGGGTGTACACTGTTGGAGTCGGATTGCGACGTCGGGCGGACGTCCTTTCGTGATGACCGTGTGGGGTGCGGCGAAGGGAATCGCCAGTCGTTCGAGCAGGGAGGCCCGACCTTTCATGATCCTGAAGCAGCTCATCGTTCACGGATTCAAGAGCTTCGCCGACCGGACGGAGTTCGAATTCGACCGCGGCATCACGGGGATCGTGGGGCCGAACGGCTGCGGCAAGAGCAACATCGTCGATGCGATCAAGTGGGTGCTCGGCTCGCAGTCGGCCAAGAGCCTGCGCGGCAGCCAGATGCTCGATGTGATCTTCAACGGCTCGGGGACGCGGAAGAGCTCGGGCCTGTCGCAGGTCGACCTGGTCTTCGACAACAGCGACGGCCGGCTGCCGACGGATCAGACCGAAGTGACGATCACGCGGCGGTTGTTCCGCTCGGGGGAGAGCGAGTACCTGCTGAACAAGCAGATGTGCCGGCTGAAGGACATCCGCGAACTGCTGCTCGACACGGGCATTGGTGTCGATGCGTACAGCGTCATCGAGCAGGGGAAGGTGGACAGCCTGCTGCGGGCGAACCCGGTCGATCGCCGGATCATCTTTGAAGAGGCGGCGGGGATCAGCAAATACAAGGCGCGGAAGCGCGAGGCGCAGCGCCGGCTGGAGCGCGTCAACCAGAACCTGCTGCGGTTGCAGGACATCATTGACGAGCTGGAGCGTCGGCTGCGGTCGATCAAGGTGCAGGCCGGCCGTGCGCGGAGCTACCAGGCGTTGACGAAGGAGCTGCGCGAGCTTCGAAGCACGTACGCGTTGGCGGAGTATCACAACTATCGAACGGACCGCGATGCGCGCGAGCGTCGCGTGGCGGAGTTGAGCGATCAATCGACGCAGCGGCGCACGATGATCTCGGATCAGGAGGCGCGGATCAGCCGGGCGAACGTGGAGAGCCTGGAGCTGGAGGATCGGATCGCGGAATTCGACGCGCAGCTCCTGACGGCGCAGTCGCAGATCACGGCGTACGAGGAGCGGCTGGCGGCCGCGCAGCAGCGGATCATCGAGCAGAGCGAGGCGCTGCGCCGGGCGGAGCAGCGGGGTGCGGCACTCGACGCGCAGGCGGCCGAGGCCGCGGCGCGCGTGCGGACTTTGGATGACGAACTGGCGCGGCTCGAGGCGGACATTGCGGCGGCGCGCGATCGCGTCGAATCGCTCAGCCGGCGCGAGCAGCAGTGCGCAGGCGAGGCCGTGACGCTGGCGGCGGGGCTGGATCGCGAGAACGCGGCGATCCTCGAACTCGTGCGTCGCACCAGCCACCTGCGGAACGAGATCGAGTCGCAGACGATTCAGCAGGAAGGGCACGCGGCGCAACAGCGGCGATTGACGTCGCGACAGACGGAGATTGCCGCGGCGCGGGGCGAACTGGCGCGGCGCGTCGAATCGCTCGAGCAGCGGCGGCGCGAGCTGGATGAGCGTCTCGCGTCGCAGCAGGCGCGGATGGACGGCGCGCGGGCCCAGGCGGGGGAACTGGCGCGGCATCGTGCCGATTTGCTGGACCAGCTCGCGACGGCGAAGGAGCAGCGCAGCGCGCTGGAATCCCGTCGGCGGACGCTGGAGGAGCTGGTTCGCAGCCATGAGGGACTCGTGGCCGGGGCGCGCGACGTGCTTCGCCGGCGCGCGGCGGATTCCTCGGGGCGCGAGTTCAGCTACGTCCGCGGTCCGCTGGGCGAACTGATCGAGGCCGACGTCGAGCATGCGACCGTGGTCGAGGCCGCGCTGGGCGAATTGCAGCAATACCTCGTCGTGACATCGCGCGATGCGCTGCTGGCCGACACGGCCGCGCTCGCAACGCTCGAAGGGCGCATGCTGGCGTTCTGCCTCGACGCGGTTCCGCCGGTGATGGGCGGGCCGGACCTGCGATCGCAGGAGGGCGTGATTGCGCTGCTGACGGACTGGGTCCGCGTGCCGGAGGATTGCGAACGGCTGGTCCGCGGGCTGCTCGGCCGCACGTACGTGGTGGAAGACGCGGGCGCGGCGCGGCGGCTTGCGGCGACGTTCGGCGCGCAGGCGCGGTTTGTGACGCGCGACGGACTGCTGATCGAGCCTGACGGTCGCGTGGCGGCCGGTCCGCCGGGTAGTGCGGGTGGATTGATCACGCGCCGCAGCGAGCTGCGCGAGATCGGGTCACAACTCGATGCGCTGTCGGAGCGGATCGTTGACGTCGGCGCACGGCTCAGTCGGACGGAGACCGAGGCGGAGCACGTCGATCATGTGTTGACGGAGGTCCGGGCGTCGATCTCCGAGGCGCAGGCCCAGCGTGCGGAGGTGCAGGCGACGCTGGCATCGACGGTCGAGAGTGATCGCAAGCTTGCCGAGGAGCAGCCGCTGATTGAACAGGACCTGGGCGGTCTGGAGCGGCTCGTCGCCGAGTCTCGGCAGCGCGAGGCGGCGGCGCGGCAGTCGCTGTCGACGGTGGAGGCGGAGCATTCGGCGGCTGAGCAGCGCGCGGCGGCACTGCGGGCGGCGGAGGAATCGCTGCGTGCGAGCCGTGGGGCGCTGGCGGAGGAGCTGACGCAGGCGCGGGTGCAGTCGGGCGAGTTGACGCAGCGGCGGTCGGGCGTGTCGGAGTCGCGGCGCGAGGCGCAGTCGGCGCTGGCGGCGATCGAGTCGGAGCGCGGCGCGGCGCGGCACGACGTGGAACAGGCGGCGCTGCGGATCGAGCAATCGCGTCGCGCGGCGGCCGAGGCGGAGCAACAGCGGGCGGACGTGACGCGCGTGCGCGACGAGGTATCGGCGCGCGGGGCGGCTGCGCGTCAGCGGCGCGAGGAAGTGCGGCGCGAGGCGGACGAATGCGCGTCGGAGCTGCGCCGATTGCGGCGCGAGCTGGAGGAGATCGAGGCGCAGCATCACGCGGAGCAGGTGCAACTGGGCGAGGTCCGCGTGCGGATCGACGACCTCGTGGCGCGGGTGAGGGACGAGTTGTCGGTCGATCTGGAGGCGCAGTACGAGGGCTACGTCCCGGACGAGATCGACTGGGACGCGGTGCAGTCGCGGATCAACGAGTTGAAGGAGAAGATCGAGCGGCTCGGGAACGTGAATCTTGACGCCATCAGCGAGCAGGATGACGTCGAGAAGCGACTGGGCTTTCTCGTGCAGCAGCGTGATGATCTCCGAGAGAGCGAGAAGCAGCTCCAGGAACTGATCGAGCGGCTGAACGCCGAGTCGGTCGAGCGCTTCGAGCGGACCTTCGCGACGATCCGCGAGCACTTCAGCGCGCTGTTCAAGAAGCTGTTCGGCGGCGGCAAGGCCGAGATCTCGCTGGAGAATCCGGCCGACCTGCTCGAGTCCGGAATCGAGATCATGGTCCGTCCGCCGGGCAAGGAGCTTCAGAGCATGTCGCTGCTGTCGGGCGGCGAAAAGACGATGACGGCCATCGCGCTGCTGCTGGCGGTCTTCAAGACGTGTCCGTCGCCGTTTGCGCTGCTGGACGAGGTCGATGCCGCGCTGGACGAGGCGAACAACCTGCGTTTCAACCACGTCATCCAGGAGTTTGTGCGCGACACGCAGTTCATCATCATCACGCACAGCAAGCGCACGATGAGCATCGCGGACCGGCTCTACGGCGTGACGATGCAGGAAGCGGGCGTCAGCAAGCGCGTGAGCGTGAAGTTCGAGCAGGATCGCGGGGCGCAGACGGCCGTCGCGTAACGGTCCGGGTCAGACCGCGGCCGGCTCGCGCTGCGGCGTTGAGCGTTCGACTGATGCGGGGGCCGGGGTTGCACGCGTTCCGACCACCCAGATGGGGGCGCGTCCCAGCCGGACGTCGGTGAAGCCGTCCTCGACGAACCAGTCGTAGACTTCGTCGTGCGAGTGGCTGTAGGCATAGGTGGGGGAATACGCGTCGAAGTCCATGGTGATGCGCTGCCGCCATCGCGGCTTGCCGATGTCGCAGGGGAACAGCGCATAGACGACGCGTCCGATGCCGGGGATCTTCCTCAGCCAGTGGAATAGGATCTGGTTGAGGCTGAGCAGGATGATGAGCAGGCCTTCGGGGATTCGCGTCGTCCAGTGGCGATGCACATCGACCATCTTGCGCATCAGCGAGTAGCGCTCATAGACGAAAATGCAGCACTTGCCGCCGGGCTTGACGAAGCGGTTGATTCGGCGGAAGCCCTCGCGCGTCGACGGCGTGTGGTGCAGGACGCCGATGGAGATGACGCGGTCGAACGCGCCGTCGGCGAACGGCAGTTCGTAGAGATTGCCGTGCACGAGCGCAAGCCGGGGATGATCGCCGAGCAGCTCGCGGACCAGGCGCAGCGATGTCATGCTCAGATCGACGCCGACGACCGTCCCGCCGGCGTTGAGCACAAAGCGGCAGTACCGTCCGTAGCCGCAGCCGGCATCGAGTGTGACGCCGCGGGCGAATTCCTCCGGCGGGATGCGCGAGCGATGCGCCAGGTCGTCCCCGCTGTGGCCGCCGACGTAACCATCGAAGCTGCGCTTGAGGAGCCGGCGCTGGGTGGAGAAGCTCTCGACGTACTGGTCGCCGGGCACGAAGTCCGGGATCGCGTCGCGGATGGGGAAGCGGCAGCCGTCGGGGCACTGCAGCGTTCCGGCGACGATGACGTCGTTCTCGACGCGCTCGTCGCACAGGTCCAGTCCGCGGCGATGCGTCGGACATCGCAGCATCGGCATCAGCCAGCGGTGCATGTGCGGGAATCCTGCGCGATCGCTTTCGTTTCGGCCGTCGTCGCGTGCTCGATCAGAACAGGGTGTAGATGAACGGCGCGGCGGACGTGCCGCCGAGGATCACCAGCGCGCCGACGAGCAGCATGACGACGACGATCGGCAGCAGCCACCACTTCTTGTTGTGCTTGAGGAAGTCGATGAACTCGGCCACGAGGCCGGTCCGCGCCGCCTGCGCGTGCTGCTGAAATTCATTGCTGGATCGGGGGTCGTTCGTCATGGGAGCGTCCTCGAATCAGAACTGCCGGAAGTACCGCTTGACGTCGGTGATCGGCACGCGCCGAACCCAGTAGGTCGCCGCCGTCGGCTCGATCTGCCGGTGCAGCGCGTCTCGGCCGATCAGGCGGAAGAACAGGCCGACCGGCGTGAACAGTCCGTAGAAGATCAGGGCCATCAGCACGTGCGAGAGCACGAAGCCGATCGGCAGGGAGATCGCGGTCAGCAGGAGGTAGAGCGGCCGGAGCGCGACGGGCGCGGCAGCACGGAGGACCAGACAGAGCAGCGCGACGCCCCAGAGCAGGTACGCGGTGCGGGCGGCCGTCATCGGGTGGAGGTCGATGCTGAAGATGGAATGCCGGAACCAGATCCAGGCGCCGATGGCGGCGAACGCGACGACGCTGATCAGGCCGAAGCCCTTGAGCTGGTTGCGGTCCGGATTCCAGTTGACTTGGATCATCGACATGCGGCGTTAGTCCAGATCGAACTGCGCGAGATATTCGTCGATCTCGTGCTGTTTGGCCTTGGGTTGTTCTTCCTTGTAAAGCACGCAGTTTTCGAGGACGAGCACGTCCATGTTGGTGTTCATGAAGCAGCGGTAGGCGTGCTCGGGTGAGCAGACGATCGGCTCGCTGCGGACGTTGAAGCTCGTGTTGATCATGACCGGACATCCGGTCAGCGCCTTGAACTTCTGCATCAGCTTGTAGAGCCGCGGGTGGCGCGAGGGATCGACCGTTTGCACGCGGGCCGAGTAGTCCACGTGCGTGATGGCCGGGACGGTCGAACGCACGACCTTGAGCAGCCGGTCGACGCCGTCGAGGCCTTTGAGCTGGCCGTCGAGCGGGATCCAGTGTTCCTTCTTCACGTCGGCGACGAGGAGCATGTAGGGGCTGTCCTCGTTGGGGCGCATCTCGAACCAGTCGGAGACGTGCTCGCGCATGACGATGGGCGCGAAGGGCCGAAACGACTCGCGGAACTTGATCTTGAGGTTCATCACCGACTGCATCTTGGTCGATCGGGCGTCGCCGATGATCGAGCGCGAGCCCAAGGCTCGCGGTCCGAATTCCATGCGGTCCTGAAGCAATCCG
Organism: Phycisphaerae bacterium; assembly: GCA_023150615.1. Lineage (GTDB taxonomy): Bacteria > Planctomycetota > Phycisphaerae > UBA1845 > UTPLA1 > JAKLKO01. Next base: position 117,004 of record JAKLKO010000008.1, on the reverse strand, counting down.
ATGACCTTTTCCGACGCCACCTGCCGGGCGACGACGTCGCAAAGCTCGTCCTCGTTCTCGTAGTAGTGGTACTTGGCGCCGGCCGAGTCGAGAAACGCGCGGATTTCGGAGTTGCTGTACCGCGGTCCGAGCAGCGCGCCACCCATCGAGTCCCGGACGCCATCGGCGTCCCGCGGCTTGTCGAGGAGCTGGTGCCAGACGAACAGCGCGGCGCCAAGCGATCCGCCCGCGTCGCCGGCAGCCGGCTGGATGAACAGGTTGTCGAAGATGCCCTCGGAGAGGATGCGGCCGTTCCCGACGCAGTTGAGGGCGACGCCGCCGGCGAGCACGAGGTTGCGCATGCCGGTCTCCTTGCGCACGTGGCGGGCGCAGCGGATCATGACCTCCTCGGTCACGGCCTGTATCGAGGCGGCGATGTCCATTTCGCGCTGTGTGAGGCGGGACTCCGGCGACCGGGGCGGGCCGTCGAACAGTGCGTCGAAGCGCGTGTTCGTCATGGTCAGGCCCTGGCAGTAGTTGAAGTAGTCCATGTTCATGCGGAAGGAACCGTCTGCCTTGACGTCGATCAGGTGCTTGAGGATGACGTCCTTGTAGCGCGGCTCTCCGTAGGGCGCCAGGCCCATGAGCTTGTATTCGCCCGAGTTGACCTTGAAGCCGGTGAAGTAGGTGAAGGCCGAGTAGAGCAGACCGATCGAGTGGGGAAAGCGGATTTCGTGCGACAGCTCGATCCGGTTTCCACGGCCGACGCCGTACGTCGTCGTGGACCACTCGCCGACGCCGTCGAGCGTGAGGATCGCGGCCTCCTGGAACGGGGAGGGATAGAACGCGGAGGCGGCGTGGGACTCGTGGTGGTCGCAGAAGATGTAGCGGCCCTTGTACTGATGCTGGAGATGCCGGTCCATCTCGCGCGGCAGGTGCAGCTTCTGTCGCAGCCAAAGCGGCATGCCGGCGAGGAAGGACTTGAAGCCGACCGGGGCGTAGGCGATGTACGTCTCCAGCAGGCGCTCGAACTTCAGCAGCGGCTTGTCGTAGAACGCGACGTGGTCAAGTTCCGCGGGCGTGATGCCGGCTTCCTTGAGGCAGTACTCCAGCGCGCGGGCCGGGAAGCGATAGTCGTGCTTCTTTCGCGTGAATCGCTCTTCCTGCGCAGCGGCGACGATCCTGCCATCGCGGACGAGGCAGCACGCGCTGTCGTGGTAGAAGGCTGAGATACCGAGGATGTTCATGGCGTTCTGGTCACTCGTTCCGGCAGCGTGATCGGCACAACCCGAGCGGAAAACGGCCGGAATCCTAGGATTTCACAGGGGCCGTGTCAACGCTGGCGGCCCTGTGCCGAAGGCTCCGAAGCCTCCGGGGCGCCCGAATTCTCGCGAACTTGAACAGCGTCATTCCTATCGGCCGCGTCCGATCGCAGCATTGGCTCAATCCACGCCGCCATGGCCTTCGCCGCGGCGGCATGGCCGGTCGGACTAAAGTGGGCATCGCCCTCGAAATCGTGGCGTCGGCCGGTCTGGCGGGCCTCCTGCATGAGGGCGTCGGTCAGGTCGAGGTAGGGGATGCCGAGTCGGCCGCAGATGGGACCGATGAATTCTCGGCCCATCTCGCCGACGCGGGCACCGAGGCACCACGGGTCTTCCGACCGCGGCATCGGTACGTAGGGCCGGTGCTCGAAGTCGGCCCGCAGTTGCGTTCGGCATCCGCGGAAGACGACGGCGAAGGTCGCGCCTTGGCGCCGGCATTCATCGCGAGCGGCCGTCAGGAGCTTTTCGATGAGCCGCCAGGATCGCTCTCGGGCGTCGGTTTTCTCGCGGCTGCTCGACGGGAGCGTCTGCGCGCCTTCGCGCAAGATCAGTGCGGCCTCGGCGGCGGGTGCGCGCGAACGGGCGATCTTGTTCTGAAGATGGATCCATGCGAAGCGAACGAGGGCGGATCGGGACACGATGCGTCGCCACGCCGCCGGTCGGTACTCGCCGCTGAGAATCGGGCGAAGCTCGTCGCGTTCGTCGAGTTCATATGAACTGACGTACGGTTCCAATTTCGTGATGTAGGGCGAGCAGTCGTGCACGTCATTCTCGGTGAAAAACATCACGACGACGTCCGGTTGATAATCGAGCGCGTAGTGCCGGATGACGTTGTAGTTCTGCGCTGCGCCGAATCCGGAGCAGCCGAACGCATACCACTCGACGGGTCGCTCCGGCCGCGACATCGCCTTCTCGGCAAGCGCGTACATCGTCTCGTCGGGTTGGACCTGGAGGGACTCGACGAACGAGTCGCCGACGAGGCAAACGCGCCGGCCGTGCGGCGGTTTGACGACGACGTAGTCGCGCGAGTGGTTCCAGCCCTGCGCGTTGAAGCGGAAGCGGCCGTTGACGTGTCCGCCCCAGGTGTACGCGCCTGACTGATTCGGGGCGCGGCGGATGCCGATGACGGGATCCCAGAAGTAATAGGGCACGTTGGTGACGTTCATGGCGAGGCGGAAGAAGAGTTCCGCTCCGGCCAGGGAGAGCGCGACGCTCAGCAGCAGCGCCGCGGCGAGCTTGCGGCGCGAGGTCCGGCGGCGCGGCGGCGTGACTGAAGTCGAAGGCGGGTCGTGCGTCATCGGCTGGACGGACATGGCACGCGGGGATCAGGCCGGTTGGGTGGAAACGGTCGCGTCACCGGTCCCGGCCGCAAGGATATTGCCGGTCGCCTCCGCGGCCTCGCGGAGATTCGCGGCGCGCGGGACCGACTCGGCGCCCGGTTCGAGGGATTCGGGCTGATACTCCGGCACGAGGTCGGCCAGTCGATCTCGCAGTCGATCGCCGTCGTCGGTGTCGGCGCGGGTGAGAAGGTCGTCGATCCCGGCGCGGATCTTGTTCCAGTCCTCCGGGCGCTTGCGGTAGACGCCGATCTGCTCGTGCCGCGTCGGACTGATGTCCTCCCCGTGCATGTTGAGTTCCTCGAAGAGCTTTTCGCCGGGGCGCATGCCGGTGAAGACGATCTCGATGTCCTCACCCGGCCGGAATCCGGAAAGGGTGATCATTTCCTTGGCGAGATCGAGGATGCGGACCGGTTCGCCCATGTCGAGCACGAAGATGTCACCGTGCCGGCCCATGACGCCGGCCTGAAGCACGAGCTGCGATGCCTCGGGAATGGTCATGAAGTAGCGCGTCATTCGCGGATCGGTGACCGTGACGGGTCCGCCGGCGGCGATCTGCCTGCGGAAGATCGGGACGACGCTGCCGGACGATCCGAGGACGTTTCCGAAGCGCACGGTCATGAACTGCGTCGTCTCGCCATCGCCGAGCTGCTGGATGTACATCTCGGCGACGCGCTTGGTGCAGCCCATGACGCTCGTCGGATTGACGGCCTTGTCGGTCGAGATCATCACGAAGCGATTGACACCCTCGGCCCGGGCCGCGTCGGCGACGACGCGTGTCCCGCCGATGTTGTTCTTGATCGCCTCGCCGACGTTGGCCTCCATCATGGGGACGTGCTTGTGGGCCGCGGCGTGGAAGACGAGTTCGGGCTTCTCGTTGCGGAAGATGGCGCGGATCCGAGACTGATCGCAGATGTCCGCGACATGGCAGGAGCGCTGGATCGCCGGAGCGGTGCGCTCCAACTCGCGGTCGATCTCGAAGAGGTTGTTCTCGGCCTGCTCGACGAGGATCAGGCGGCGGGGCGAGAAGCGCGCGACCTGGCGGCAGATTTCCGATCCGATCGAGCCGCCCGCGCCGGTCACAAGGACCGCCTTGCCCTCGATCTTGTCCTTGATCTCATGTTCGTCGAGCCGCACTTGCTCGCGGCCGAGCAGGTCGTTGATATCGACGTCGCGCATCTGCGAGACGGTGACGCGTCCGCCGAGGACGTCGGCCATTGCCGGGATGGTGCGGAACCGCAGGTTGGTGCCTTGGCACTGTTCGACGACCTTGCGGAGCTGCTTGTGCGCGACGGCCGGCAGGGCGACGAAGAGCTCGTCGACCTGGTGCGCCTCGGCAATGCGCCGCACGTCGGAGATGGGTCCGAGCACGTTGACGCCGTGGATGCGGATGTTGCGCTTGGCCGGATCGTCATCGAGGAAGCCGACGACGCGGTAGCGCTCGACCTCCATGCGCAAGATCTCGCGCAGGAGGGCCTCGCCGGTGTCGCCCGCGCCGAGGATGAGGCACTGGATGGGACCGCCCGTGGCGACGGGCCGCATTTCCTCGCGGTAGAGCCGCACGAGGATGCGCGCGCCGCAGACGACGGCGATGGTCATGCCGAAGTCGAGCAGGAACGCCGACGGCGGGAAGTTGGGGAAGAGCAGCGCGTCGCGCGTGTGCTTGGCGACGTTGACGGCGACGAAGAAGGCGACCACGAATCCGAACGTGCCGAAGTACGCGCCCTTCACGACCGTAAGCAGGTCGCGGATGCCGACGTAGCGCCACCAGCCCTGGTAGAGCCGCAGCCAGCCGAAGACCAGGAGCTTGATCGTCAGGACGATCGGCAGGAGGGGGATGAAGGTCGGCCAGAACCAGATCTCAAGGAGACGGAAGTTGTAGTAGATGCCGAACGCGGAGAACAGCGCGATCGCAAAGAGGACGGCGTGCAACAGCACGGACAGGCCCGTTCGATGACGGAGCGAGCGGTGATCGAGTCGTGTCAGTGATGAAAAGACGTTTCGCACGAATCTCTCGCGTCATCGACCCGGTCTCGACGGACTCCGGTCCGGCGCCGGCCTGGACAAGACGTCGGCGGGCCCGTCGCAGTTACTTCGTCGCAGGCGCTGCGGCGCCCACCTCCGCGTCGAGCCAGGCGAGGAACTTGTGGATCTCCGGGCCGCTGTCCTTGGACTCGGCGGCCAGGGCCGTGACGCGCCGCGCCGAGATCGGATCGTCCGCGAGCCAGGCCAGAAAAGCGTACTTGATCTGGAGCGCCGTGCCGACGTCACTTCGGCCGGCGCGCTCGGCGAGGCTGCGGACGAAGATGTTCAGGTCTTCCTTCGTGGGCAGCACCGACTCGACGTCGACGCGGAGCTGCTGGAGCGACTCGGCCTTGGCGATCGCGAACTTCAGCGAGACCGTCGCCTCATTGTGCTCGAACAGGAACGACGAGACGAGAAAGAGGCGCACGTCCGCGGTCGGGTCGTCGCTTCGCAGGCCTTTGGCCAGTTCGTAGCTCGCCTTCGCCTCCTGGAGGCGTCCGGCCTTGAATAGTTCGTCGCCGCGCTGGATCGCGAACGCCGTGGTCCGCCGCACGCGTTCCCGCATGCGCTCCCCGGGCGACAGTTCATCCATGCCGGATTCGAGCACGGGGTCCGGAGGGCGTAGCGCGATCGTCTCGGCGACCGGCACGGTGCTCTGCTTTGCGGCCGCATCGGCGGCAATGGTGAACTCATCGCGCGCGGGGCCGACCGCGGCCCGGGCGAGGGGCGATCGCGCGGAGGTGAGCAGTTGCCGATCGAGCATGAACCGCGGCGAAAGGCCCTTCCCGTTCGATGGAAGCGTCGACGCGGGGTTCGCGCGGAACGCGTTCGCCAGCCCCAGATCGGCGGTCGTTCCCCGGCCGAGGCGGGCGCCCAGCGGCATCTGGTTCAATCCGAACGTGGGTGTCCCGAAGCGCGGCACGTTATTGCGCTCGATTCCGCCGAATCCAGCGCTTTGTCGGAATCCGGTCGTCGTGCCGAAGGCCGGCGCGTCGCCGAGACGGTTATCGGCCCCGCCGGGACGGGGTTTGTCCAGCCCACCGGCAAGACCGCCCAGTCGGGGAGTGGCCGAGCGACGGTCGAATCCACCGCCGCCGCCGCTTGCCGATTGAAGGGTCCCGCCGAACGTAAACGTGTACGAACCACCCACGCGGCCGAAGGTATTGATGGGGCTGTCGCGGTTTAGTTGTCCCGGCGAACTGATATTCCCGACTCCGGAGTTGGTCTGGATGAGTTGCATCCCGCCGTATCCGACGGAAAGGTCGTTCCGCTGCGCGGATGCCCCGGCGGACAGGATGAGGGTGAGGAGCACGGCGGCGGCGACAGTCCTGCGGACGGGCGCGCTCATGACTAGTTCTCCAAGTTCCAAGAAGATAACATGTTATGATATCGGCCGCGGCGTCGAGCGTCAACAGCGCGGCGTGCCGATGTCATCGCCGAACCTGGATTCGACGGGTTCCGCCGCGGGGCGCGAACCCGGCAGAATGCGGGCGTTTCATGCGTCTTCGCATCCCGCGCATCTCGCTCTCCGCCGTGTCGCTGGCGGCCAAGTGCCGGCTGCTGTTCGGACTGGCGGTCCTGCTTATTCTTGCATCGGCACTTTTCATCCCCTGGTTGCGGATGCGGGACCTGGTGCACGAGGCGAATCTGCGCACGGCTGCGCAAATGGCGGCCCTGGCGGCGCAGATGGGGGATTTGCAGAGCAGCGGGGACTGGTCGGCCAAGCAGCGGGTGGTCGACCGCGCATGGGGCATGGACGCCGCCGCGCTGGGCTATGACAGCCCACCGCCCCGGTTGATACCGTACGATTCCACCGTCCTGCCGGCTCCGGTTGCCGGGGACAACTTCCTCCGCCACTCCATCCAGCTCCTTGCGGTCCGTCCGGGCCTGCGGGAGGCCCCGCCGCGGATCGACCGCACGCCCGACGGGCGTCCGCGTTACCGATATGTGCTCGCGATCCGCTCCTCCGGAGAACGCGTTCCTCAGGGAACGCTGCTGGGCGTCGTCTCTGTTGACTACGTTCCGCGGCAGGCGCGGTTCGAACAATTGACGAATCTGGGGATCGGCGTGATGGCCGGCGCCTTGGCGGGCGTGCTGGCGGTGCTGGTCTTCTACCTGATCACCGACAAGCTCATCCTGCGGCCGGTCCGCGAGTTGCGCGTTGTGGCGGAGCAGGTCTCGGCGGGCAATCACGACATTCGCAGTCAGATTGCCACGGGCGACGAGTTTGAAGATTTGGCGCGGGCCTTCAACGCCATGCTGGCGCACCTGGAGAACTCGCGGCAGGAGCTGGAGACGATCAACCGCAGCCTCGATACGCGCCTCGGCGAGTTGGCCGAACTAAACGTTCGGCTGTTCGAGGCGGACAAGATGAAGAACCACTTCCTCGCCAACGTCAGCCACGAGCTTCGCACGCCGCTGACGTCGATCATCGGGTTCGCTGAACTGCTGCGCGAGCACGAGCTGAAGGAGGGCGGCCGGCCGTTGCGCTGGGCGGAGAACATCCTCTCCAGCGGCCGTCTGCTGCTGGCGATCATCAACGACCTGCTCGATTTGGCGAAGATCGAGGCGGGCAAGCTGGAGTTGCACATCCTGCCGGTCAACCTGCCGGAGATGGCCGAGTCGCTGCTCGACTTCATGCAACCGCTGGCGGTCAAGAAGGGCCTGACGCTTGCGACGGACGTCTCGCCGGAGATCGGCACGATTCGGACCGACGGCGGCCGCCTGCAGCAGGTGCTGTACAACCTGCTGTCGAACGCTATCAAGTTCACGGAGTCGGGTGGTCGCGTGGAGTTGCGGATCGGCCGTGCCGAGCCGGACCGTGTCAAGCTGACGGTGACCGACACCGGGATCGGGATACCGCCGGAGAAGCTGGAGCACATCTTCGAGACCTTCGTTCAGCTCGACAGCTCGATGACGCGCGAGCACAGCGGCACGGGGCTGGGTCTGGCGATCACGCGCGAGCTGGTGCAACTGCTTGGGGGGACGATCTCGGCCACGAGCGAGGTCGGTCAGGGTTCGGTCTTCACCGTTATCCTGCCGATGGATCGATCAGGCCCCGAACCGGCCGGTCGCACCGAGGGCGAGGTGCGGATCCGCCTGAATTAGCGATCGACCGTCTGAGGCCGGGCGACGAAAGCGTCCATCGGGGCGGCTATGCTTGAATGGAGGATCAGGTTGTTGATGGGGCTTCGCCGGAGAATGCGATGCCCGCGGCCGGGCAGTGCGCGTCGCGGACGGATCGCCGCGCCGTTCGCCATCGCGCTGGTGGCCGGATTCGCGTCCGGGCAGTCTCGTCCTGCGTCCGGCGGCTCGGACGAGCCGGCAGTCGAGCGCGACGAGCGCGGGGACTCGACCTACGTCAACGAGGCGTTTGATGACTCCGATGCGTTGCGTCGCTTCGAGGGCTTCGCGGCGCGCGGTGAATGGTCCGACGCCGTGTCGCTGGCGACGCGGCTGTGCGATGCGTCGGGCGACCGCGTCTGCCGCCGGGATGGGCAGCGCTACGTCAGCGTGCGGCGCGAGGTGCTCGAGCGGATCGCGGGCTGGCCGGCGGAGGGTCGCGCTGTTTACGCGCGACGGATCGGCGCGGAGTTGAACGCTCGGTTGCAGGCCGCGCGGTCGCGGGGAAGTGTCGAGGAACTGCTCCGTGTGGCAGAATCGTACTACCCGAGTCCGCAGGCGGCCGACGCGGTCGAGGCGGCGGCGCAGATCGCGTTTGAGCGCGCCGAGTTCGCCGTCGTCCGCCAATGGATGACGCGGCTGCTCGAATCGCACCCGCAGCGCACCGCGCGGCGCGAGCTCTGGTCGGCGCTGCGGGCGATCGCCTGTCTGGCGGAGGGCGATCGTGCTGAGATCGAACGCGTTGCGCGGGAGCTGGGCGTGGCGCTCGACCGAGGGCGCGGCAGTGCGGACGCTGGTCGCGCCGGGCCGCGCGCGAACTGGGCGGGGCGCGAGGTCGCGATCGACGAACTGCTGCGCGGGGCGATCGACGTGTTCGGTCGCGCGGACCATCGGCCGCCGGCGCGCTCGCGACGCGAGTCGATCCGCACGATGCCGGTTCCGCTCGACGTGCGCCCGGAAGCGGTGCTCTGGGAGTTCGATGGCTTCGGCCGCACGACGCTTTTCGACCACGAGATGACCTCGCCGACGGGCTGGATCCGCCGCGACTCGACGCGTCGCGCGATCCAGGGCGGCCGACTGCTGGCGTTCGAGCCGGTCCTCGCGGACGGGTGCATCGTGCTCCACGATCACCGCAGCGTCTGGGCGATCGAGCCGGGGCTTTCGGCGAAGGTGCGATGGCGCGTGGAGCTGGCGGGCGAGGCCGACGCGAATGCCGAATGGGTGACCGAGGATGAGCCGCCGCCGACGTTCACGACGTCGGCCGTCGAAGGATGCGTGCTGGTGCATCTCGACCGTGCACCGCCGGACCGCTTCGGCGCGGCCGATTCGCCGGTACGGACCTCGTCGCTCGTGTGCCTCGATGCGCGGGCAGGTCGGCGTCGATGGCAGAATGACCTCGAGGCGCTGCGGCACGCGTTTACCGAGGTACGGCTCGACGGCGCGCCGATCCTCGTCGACGACCGGCTCATCGCCGTCGCCCGGCGGCGCAAGCCGTTCGGCTTCGAAGCGTGCTTCCTGGTGGCGTTCGATCCGGCAAGCGGGCGCACGCTGTGGACGACGCACGTCGGCGAAGCGCCGACGGGCGGTTACGGCTATCATCGCGCGACGCAGTCGCATCTCGGCGCCGACGGCGACACCGTGTTCGTGCAATCGAACCTCGGGACGGTCGCGGCCGTCGGCGCAGCGCAGGGGATCGTCCGCTGGCTGCGCGTCTATGCGCCGGCGATCGATCCCGGCGCGACGGCCTGGCCGACGCGCAGCGGCCGTCACATCCGGAGCTGGCATGCCGCGCCGCCGGTGATCTGGCGGGACCGCGTTATCGTCGCGCCGCTCGACGCGGATGAGGTGATGATGCTCGATCAGCACAACGGCGACCTCGTGGCATCGTGGAAGCTGAGCGAGCTTGGCGGCGCGGAGACGATGGTCGGCGTGCACAACGACCGGCTCTATCTTGCCGGCACGCAGGTCGCCTGCCTCGATCTGGCGGCGGGAAAGCTCGCGTGGAAGCGGCCGATTTCCGAGGGTGAGCTGTTCGGGCGTGCCGCGCTCGCGTCAACGGCGCTGTTCGTCCCGACGTCGAAGGCGCTGCTGCGATATCCACTCGACGGTGGGCCGGTGGACGCGCTGCGCTGGGGCATCGCCGATGCGGGAAACCTGCTGCTCGTGCCGCCGAGTCGGAATGCCGCGGCGGTCGATCGGGCGGCGCCACCGCCGGTCGCGCCGACGAACGAAGAGCAGCCGCCGGACTGGACCGAAGCGCAGATCATCGTCGCATCGCCGCTGTCCGTGCGCGGGATTGTCTCGAAGGCCGACGCGTTCGCGCGCCTGGATCGCGCGATCGCCGCAGCGCCGGGGGATGCGAACGCGCCGCGCGTCCTGGCGGAGCGCGCCATCGACGCGCGCGACTACGAACGCGGCGTGGCCGCTTGGCGGCTGGCGGTCGAGCGCGCCGGCGGACTGGCCGGCATCCGCGATGAGTTGCTTCGTCGGCCGCTGTTTGAGACCGGGCTCCGCCTCGCGCGGTCGCTGATGCGCGACCTGCGGTATCGCGAGGGTCGGCCGATGGGTCAGATCCTCGACCAGACGGTCGCGGTCGTGCGCGACGCGGGGCAGATCTCGCTCGAGGCGCAAGACCAGGTCGAGTTCCGGCTGCTTCTGGCCGAGGCGCTCGTTCGACGCGGCGATTCGGCGCAGGCCGTCGATACGTTGCAACAGGTCCTGCTCGATCCGAGCCTGCGGCGGCAGGCGATCACGGTGGAGCCGGGCGGCGAGTCCATGTCGCCCGAAGCGGCGGCGGACGATTCGACCGAGCCTGCGTCGCGCATCGCGGGCGACGTGGCGCGCGAGCGGATCGAGCGATTGACCACGGAGCGCGGTCCCGGCGTCTATGAGCGCGTGCAGCGCCTGGCGGAGGCGCGCCTGGCCGCGGCGGCGGAGTCGAATGACGCCGACGCCCTCGGGCGGGTCGCCGAGTCGTTTCCGAATTCGCCAGCGGCGCCGCGGGCGCTGGGGCTTCGGGCGGACGTGCTTTCGGCGCGCGGCGACCATGCGGGGGCGGCGGCGGCGCTGCGCGCAGCGCTGGAGTTCCGCTCGACGGTCGATCGCCTCGCGACCATTCGCATGCTCGTGGATTGTCTTGCCCGAGCCGGACAGGCCGATGCGGCGGCGGACTGGATGGAGCGCGCGATCCGGGAGTTTCCGGGCGCCAGTGTGTCTTTCGAGGGACAGTCGCTCTCGCTGGCCGAGTATCGCGCGCGGCGGCTCGGTCCGCGACACGTGCCATCCGATCGGCCGGAGATCGGCGCGCTGCTGCGGCCGGCGTATCGCCGGAGTTTCGACGAGCCCCCGTCGCTGCTCTGTCCGGCCGGGCAGCGGGTCGTGCCGCGCGGTCTGGGCATGGTTCTACTGTATGCGAATCAGGCCGTCGATGCGTGCGACGTCCGGACGGGCATTCCCGTCTGGCCGCGGGGCATCGAATGTCGAATGCTCCCGAGCTTCCTCGGTCTGCACGGTGAGCGGATCATCTTCGCGACGCGCTATCAGATCTTCGGCGTGGATCGGTCATCGGGTCGCGTTGCGTGGACGATCGGAAACTACCCGGCCGAGGCCGATGCGCCGGGCGTCGATCCGGAGTGGATCGCGACGTGGGAGGAGCATGCCATCGCGGGCGGTCGGCTGTTCAGCGCGCTGGACCGCGGAGAGTTGATCTGCGCCGATCTGGAGACGGGCCAGATTCGATGGCGCGTCGAGACCAAGCCGCGCGGCGCGGAACATCTCGTCGCGACCGAGGCGCTGGTCGCGTACTCGTTCCGGCAGGGCCGCTCGAATCACGTCGTCGTGCGCTCGGCGAAAGACGGCTCGCGCCGCCGCATCTTCAAGATCGACGACGACCGGGCGATCCAGACGCTTCTCTTCGCGCCCGACGGCCGGCTGCTGGCCGCCAACGCGCGGACGGTCTGCGCGTTTGACGTCGAGACCGGCCGCGAGTGCTGGCGAGGCACGTGCGGCGATCGTCACGTGACGGCGTCGATCCAGCTCGGACCGGACGGACTGTACGCGGCGACCGAGACCGGCCGCGTCATCGCATACCGGCTCGACGACGGGCGACCGGCGTGGCAGACCGAGCCGTTCGCCGTGCCGGAGGGCGGAAACCTGCGCGTGATGCTCGCCGACGGCGTGGTGTACGTCTTCGCGCGGCGACGCGCCGTCGCGCTCGATGCCGCCGATGGCCGAACGCTCGCCGAGCGGAGCGGCGACGACGCATTGCTGCCACAGGCCGATCCGGAGACCTGCTTCGTGCTGGCTGATTCGCTTCTGGCCTTCGGATCGCGGCCGCCGCACGATCCCGACGGCGCACGCGAGCTGATCGCCGGGCGCTGGTCGCTCGTGGGGGCGACGGCGGCGTCCGCCGCGCCGCCGGAATTATTGCTCGGTCGCTTCGAACGGTTGCGCGACATCGTCGCGGCCGACGGCGCGGTTCTGGTGCTCGACGGCCAGACGCTCATCGGCTACGTTGATCGCGCGGCATCGAGCGCGGACTCGATGTCGGGCGCGCCGGCGACGTCGCCGTGGCGCGCGACGTCGCAGCCCGCGCGGTAACTTGCCGGACTCATGAGCGCGATCCACATCGAGTGCTTCACCGAGCCTGTGTTCGGCGAGAATGCGTACGTTGTCGACGTTGGCGCGCGCGGTCCGTGCTGGGTCGTCGATCCCGGACTTCCGCCGTCTGCCGCGCAGATCATCGAACACATCGATCGGCGCGGACTTTCGCCGGCGGCGATCGTCCTGACGCACGCGCACGCCGATCACATCGCCGGCGTCGATGAAGTCCTTGCGCGATGGCCGGACTTGCCGGCGTACGTCTCCGACGGAGAGCGTGCGATGCTGGGCGATCCCGCGCGAAACTTGTCGATGCTCGGGGGTATGGCGGTCCGCTGCTCGCCGAAGGAGGTTCGCGCGCTGGAGCCGCCGGGACCGGTGCAGCTCGGCGACACGTCGTGGACGATCCTCGACGTGGCGGGACATTCGCCGGCCGGCCGCGCGCTGTACTGCCGCGAGGCGGGCGTGGCGATCGTCGGCGATGCGCTGTTTGAGGGCAGCATCGGGCGCACGGACTTTCCAGGCTCAAACCACGACCGGTTTCTGCGGAACATCCGCGAACACCTGCTGTCGCTGCCGGACGAGACGATCGTCTATTCCGGGCACGGCCCCGCCACTACGATCGGGCGCGAACGGCGGTTCAATCCCTTCCTTCAGTGACAAACCTGCGGCGTCCGAAGCGGTCCTGGTTTATTCAGCGAGCGTAGGTGAATCTCCGTAACCGCGTGGATGCTCGAATTCTCGGCGCGATAACACGTTACGCTTGATCCGGCGGGTTCTGGAGGAGTATCATGCATCGATATCGGGTCGCAGGCCGGGTTCGTTCTGCCGCGCGGGCATGTCTGGCGGCGCGCGGCGTTGTCTCGGGAGCGGAGAGAAGGGCCCCATCCGTGTCGCGCACGTCGATCGGAGTGATGCTCGTTTGCATCGGCGCGCTGGCTGCCGCGGTACACGCCGGACCGCTGACGCCACCGGCCGGTCCGATCCAGCCGACCGATCGGGTGCGGCTCTACACGCAGCCGCCGGCGGCCTTTCCGATCGTCATCTCATCTCCGGGGTCGTATGTGCTGATGGGGGAACTGATCGCGACGCCGGGTGCGAATGGGATCGAGATCGCCGCTGACGGTGTCACGCTCGATCTGAACGGATTCACGCTCCAGGGCGGGGGTCTCGGCGCGAAAGGCATCTTCATTACGCCGCCGGCCGGAGGGTTCCGGCGCAACATCCGGATCCGCAACGGCGTGATCGAGGGTTGGAACAGCGACGGGATCGACGGAACCGCGGCGTGGGACGGTCGCGTGGAAGCCGTGCAACTGCGACGGAACCTCGGCACGGGGCTGAGCGTCCTGGACGGCTGGTCGGTTGCCGACTGCACCGCGAGCGAGAACGGGTTTGAAGGGTTTTTCGTCCGCAGCCGTTGCACGATTCAAGGGTGCGGGGCGTCGCTCAACGGGTTCGGCGGCTTCCGCACCCAAGACAACTGCACGCTCGAGGACTGCATCGCGAACGGGAATTCCGGTTCGGGATTCAATTGTGGTTCCGCCATCGTGCTGCGGGGCTGCGCCTCACGCGACAACGCCACGCATGGATTCGAGCTGGCGGCGCGGTGCGCCCTCATGGATTCTGTTGCGGACTTTAATTCGGGCAACGGGGTCTATTCCGGCCCGTACTGCCTGGTTTCGCGCGTATCGGCGGCGGGCAATCTCGCCAACGGCATCGAGACGTTTGATCACGCGCTGGTCAGCGATTGCAACGCGTCGTTCAATTCGATCCGCGGCATCTTCATCAACAGCGGCGACGTTTTGAACTGTACGGTGCGCTCTAACAGCGACGCGGGGATTGACGTGTTTCTGAGCGATTCGACGGTCCGCGGGTGCAGCGCGTCGGAGAACTTCGGCGATGGCATCCGCGTCACGCTGCTCTGCACGGTGGCGGACAATCACTGCACGCGGAACGGCACGATCGTCGGCGGCGGGTTTGCGGCCGGAATCATCGCCTGGGGCGATCGGAACCGGATCGACAACAACCACGTCTCGTTTAACGATTACGGCGTCGCGGCGCCCACGCCAGGAGCGCGCAACGTCATCATTCGCAACACGGCGTCGGGCAACGGCAGCGACTACGGCTTCATCGACCCGGCGAACGACACCGGTCCGTTCGGGCCGGCCTCGGCGTCGACGAGTCCGTGGGCCAATATCAACTTCTGAGAGTCGCGCGGGGAGCAGAGCCATGAATCGAATCACCGGTCGGACGCTCCTGATGCTCGCGGCGGCGATCGTCGTGGCCGCGGGCGCATCGAACATCGACAACGTCGTGCCCAACAAGTTCTCCTGGGGCGAGAACGTCGGCTGGATGAACTGGCGCGACGCCAACGCGGCGGCCGACGGCGTGAACGTCGGCGGCTTCTTCCTTCGCGGCTACATCTGGTGCGAGAACGTCGGCTGGATCAACGTCGGTAATGGCGCCGGACCGTACGCGAACACCGATGACACCAACTTCGGAGTCAACATCGCACCCGACGGGGCACTGTCCGGCTACGCCTGGGGCGAGAACATCGGCTGGGTCAACTTCGCCGGCGGTGCGCTCGTGTCGGGCGACGCCGCGCGGATCGACTGCGACGGCCGGTTCCGCGGTTTCGCCTGGGGCGAGAACATCGGCTGGATCAACATGTCGGTGGTCGTGCCGGGCCAGTTCGTGGCCGTTGAGTCCTCGCTCATCCCGCTGGCCTGCGACCTGAATCACGACGGCCTCGACAACGGGGACGACGTGCAGATCTTCGTCAACTTCCTGCTGCTGGGCGGGGCGGACTGGCGCGACGTCTGCTCCGGCGACGTCGAGGGGTTGCCCGACGGGATGATCGACGTCGGCGACATCCCCAATTTCATCGCCTGCCTGCTGAACTGACGACGGCGGCCGCGGAGCAACCCGCGTTTCCGGACGCCGTCGGCGGTGGCCGTGCGCGCCCGGGTCGCAGGTTATCGGCGCGAAGGGGGCGAATCGGCGGGGCGCGGCGAAATCGCGCTCGCGGCTTTCAACCCGGGCGGCATACGATTATCCTGATGGGGTCGGGCTCTGATCGACGGACCGTTGCGGTCCGCGGGCGGGTGCCCGGCCGACCTCGCGGGGATGGTTCGGCGGACGGCAACCGGGAGCATCGGGATGCGATCGTTCATGCGATGCATCGTGGGGGCGATCTGCGTGCTGAGCGCGGCGTCCGTTCCGCGCGCCGCCGCGCAGTGCGGATTCGACTGGCGCCTCGCCAATGCGATGACGCAGGTCGATGGCCCGATCTACGCCGCCGTGGTCTTCAACGACGGTACCGGCGAGGCACTGTTCGTCGGCGGCGACTTCGACAACGCCGGCGGATCGCCTGCGGCCAACCTGGCGAAGTGGAACGGTACGAGCTGGTCGGCGGTCGGCGGCGGCGTAAACGGCGTGGTCCGCGCGCTGGCCGTGCACAACGGCGCGCTGGCGGTCGGCGGACAATTCTCGATGGCGGGGATGGTTCCGGCCAACAACGTCGCGCTGTGGAACGGCGTGGCATTCTCGGCGCTCAGCACCGGTACGAGCGCGATGGTCCGCGCGCTGGCGTCGTTCGGCGGCGCGCTTGTGGCGGGCGGGGAGTTCGCCTCGGCGGGCGGCGTCACCGTCAACTACGTCGCGCGCTGGAATGGCGCGGCGTGGTCGGACATGGCCGGCGGCATGAGCGCCATGGGCGTTGGCGCGACGCCGATCGTGCGGGCCCTGGCCGCGTTCAGCGGCGAGCTGATCGCCGGCGGTGGCTTTACGATCGCCGGCGGCGTGCCGGTGAACTACATCGCGCGGTGGAACGGAACGTCGTGGCTGCCGCTCGGATCGGGCATGGACCAGGCGGTGCACGCGCTGGGGCTGCTCGGCGCGGACCTCGTCGCGGGCGGGGCGTTCAACTTTTCCAGCGGCGTCTATACGTCGCACGTCGCGCGGTGGAACGGCTCGTTCTGGTCGGCGTTCGGGCTCGGCCGGCCGGCGGAGGTGAGCGCGCTGTCGGTATTCAATGGCGCGCTGATCGCGGGCGGTGGATTCACCGGGCTCGGGCCGAACGGCGCGGACTCGCTGGCACGGTGGAACGGAGCAACGTGGGACCCGCTCGGCGCGGGCGTGGACGACCGGGTCGATGCGTTGGCGGCGTTCGACGACGAGCTGATCGCCGGTGGGGCGTTTCTCATGGCGGGCGGGAGTCCGTCGGCCTATTTCGCGCGCTGGGGACCAGCCATCGGCGTTCTGCCGGACATCACGCAGCCTCCGGCGTCGCAGACGATCTGCCCCGGCGCGACCGCGCAGTTCAGCGTAACGGCGACGGGCAGCGCGCCGCTCTCGTACCAGTGGCGGAAGGACGGCATGAACATCCCGGGCGCGACGGCCGCGACGTATGAGATTGCGACGGCGCAGACGTCGAACAACGGCCAATACGACGTCGTGGTGACCAATCCGTGCGGCATGGACATCAGCGACCCCGCGACGCTGGAGGTATCGACCGATCCGACGATTACGCAGCATCCGGTCAACACGATCACGACGACGGGAGACAATCTGACGCTGGTCGTGCTCGTGAATGCGTCGTCGCCGACGTTTCAGTGGCGGCTTGACGGCATCAACCTGACCGACAGCGCGGTGATTAACGGCGCGACGACCAATGTTCTGTTCATCCGGCCGGTCGACCTGACGCACGCGGGGAACTATGACGTGGTGGTCACGTCGGCCGGCTGCACGGTGATCAGCTCGACGGCGACGGTGAACGTCACGCCGGGCATCCCGAACAACAATCCTCCGACGCCGAACCCCAATCCGATGGACCCGTGCGCCATCGGCCTGTGCGCGCCGATGAACCTGGGGGGCCTCTCGATGGCGATGATGGGCCTGGCGTGGTGGCGGCGGCGCACGCGGTCGCGGCGGACGATCCGGCGAAGGTAGGGCGGTGCGGCGCGCGGAGTGAGTGCGACGCGTGGTGCGCCGACGGAATTTCCGGCGCGGGTCGCGCGTGAGGATGGTTTGAGCTTGCCGGTCATGACGGCTTCAAAAAAAGATGCTGAACAAGCTGAAAGAAGCTGAACATTCCTTCCTGGCGGTGCGCGGGGCGGATCGACGCGCGGAACGCTTGTGGCCAGAACGTCTGCCCCGATGCGGGCACGCCGTTTGGATTCCGACGTGCAAGGTGTGACCGGTGCGCACGGTGGCGTCTGGCTACAGCACAATCCCGATCAGCGTTCCGGGTCGGGGGATTGCGGAGTGTCGATTGGCGATTGGGGATGGAGTCAGCGCGGGGTTTCGCGCTCGCGACGTCGGCTCGATGGGGGCATCGGCGTTTCGTCATCGGCTCGGCAGGGGCCTCGCCCTCCCCAGAACCGCGCCCGAGAGCCGCTCCCGCGACGAGCTGCAAAAGTCCCTGTCCTCTGACTTGCGGTCATGGCGGCGCGGCGGCCCAGGTTTGTTCGGCCGATTGTGCGGCGTTGCGCAGTGCGCTGCGATAGCGGAAGAGCAACCAGATCGCCCAGAATCCAAATACGGTTGTGGCGAGTCCGCACACAGCCATGCCGAGTCCGGCGGCGGCCAGCCACGGCGGTGGCCGCGGTGGCGCGAGAGCGGTTGGAACGGTGGTTGGCCCGGATTGCCCCCGGACGTTCACGCGGATCGTCATGGTTGTCGCGCCCGGTCTTGCCGGCGCCGATGTTGTTCCGGGAGCGATCCAAGTGGGCGGCGTTCGCATGCCGGCGGTCAGGATTCCGGCGGTCGCGCTGAGAAGCGCGATCAGGGAGAACGTGATCCCCAGTCCCCACATGACGATTCGCGTAGCGCGGGCGAGGTTTTCGTCCGGGATCCTCATCGCAAGTCGTCGTGCATACGTCAGCGCGGCGAAGATGCCGACCACGCTGATGATTGTGCCGAACGTCGACGCCGCCACGACGATGCCCACGAGCATGCTGCCGACGACGAACGCCGGCGCGACAAGGAGCGCGACGCAGAATTCGAGCACCTGCGTGAGGCGCACGAGGCGGCGCGCGGTCAGTCCGGACTCGGATTCAACGCGGCCGGGATCCGGCGTCGTCGCCTTCCAGTACCCGTAGAGGCTGCCGAGTCCGATCAGGATTCCGAGTCCGTGCGGAAGCAGCAGCGGCATCGACGTGAGTCCGGCGGTGGCGCCGGCTCCGGCAAGCGCTCCCACCGCCCCGCCGGTCAGACACCCTATGGTGAATCGCAGCACGACGGCGGCAGCGATCCAGTTCAGTCCGGAGGCGAGCCTCCGCACCCAGACCGGATCGCTGAATCGAAGAAGGTCGCCGTGAAGTGATCGGCCGACGGGTGTGCCGCACTCGGGGCAGGCGCCGTCAGGCGACAGGCCGCGCTGGTCGTAGCCGCAGCGCCGGCATCCGATCGACACGGCAACGCGGCCGGCGGCATCGAGCGGGATACGTGATGCGACGGCATCGGACGGCTTGGCGGAGGTCCGGTTCACGTTCGCGCTACTTCAGGTTCTCCGGATTGAGCGGGATCAGGTCGTGGGTGATGAACCGGCCGTCCTTGCGGATCAGCGTGCCGTCGAAGTAGATCTCGCCGCCGCCGTACTCGGGGGTCTGGATGAGCACGAGGTCCCAGTGGATCTCACTTTCGTTTCCGTTCGAGGCTTCGTCGTAGCAGCGCCCCGGCGTCAGGTGAATGCTGCCGGCGATTTTTTCATCGAAGAGGATGTCCTTCATCGGTCGGGTGATCCACGGATTGACGCCGATCGCGAATTCGCCCGTGTATCGCGCGCCGGCGTCGGCGTCGAGGACCTCGTTGAGCTTGTCGGTGCTGGAGCTTGCGGCCTCGATGATCCTTCCGCTGCGGAAGACGAGCCGGACGTTCTCGTGCGTCGTACCGCGGTAGAGCGTGGGGGCATTAAAGTGAATCACGCCATTGACGCTCTCGCGGACGGGCGCCGTGAAGACTTCGCCGTCCGGGATGTTGAGCTTGCCATCGCAGGGGATGGCCGGAATGCCCTTGATCGAGAATGTCAGGTCGGTGTCGCGCGGGCCCTTGATGCGGACCACGTCGGTCGACTCCATGCGGCGCTGCAGGGCGGTCATCGCGCGGCCCATGCGGGCGTAGTCCATCGTGCAGACGTCGAAATAGAAGTTTTCGAAGGCCTCGGTGGACATCTGCGCGAGCTGGGCCATGGCCGGTCCGGGCCAGCGCAGGACGACCCAGCGGGTCTTCTTGATCCGCACGGCCGAGTGCACGCGCTTCCAGACGGTGGATTCGTAGATGCGCTGGCGCTCGGCCGGGACGTCGGAGAGTTCGGAGACGTTGGGATTGCCGCGTGCGCCGATGTAGCACTGCACGCTTTTCATCTGCAACTCTTCGACGTCGGCGATGACGTTCCACTGCTCGGTTGTGGCGGGCAACATCAGGGCGCGCTGGACCTGGTTGCTCTTGAGCATGACGAGCGGTCGGGCGCCGGCGTTCGCGGCGACGCGAACGCACTCGGTGGTGAACTCGTGCGGGACATCGATGGCTTCGATGAGGATGAATTCGCCGGACTTGACGGCGCAGGAGTAGTTGACGAGGACGTCGGCCAGTTTGGAGATTCGGGGGTCGGTCATGGCGGGCATGTTACCCGAGCGGGCGTCGTCGGGGCGATGAGGGTCGGTGGCGGCGCGCCGGGGCCGCGTTACAATCGCCCGGCGCTCGCGCTGGGAGGCTGACACATGCTGGCCCGCAATCCGGCCGTTCGACTCATTCCGTCCGTGCTCGTGTCGCTGGTGGCGGCGGCATGCACGAGCACGTCGGACATCCGCGTCTCGGCAGTCTACGGTCCCGGTGTGAAGCTCGATGGGATCGGCAAGACATACAACTGGGTGGAGCACGTGTGGGAGGGTGAGGCTCCGCCGCCGGAACTCGATGAACTCATACGGAGCATCGTGGAGCGGCATCTGGCCCGACGCGGGTTCTCGGTGCAACCCGGCAGCGGCGCGGAGTTCTATCTGGCCCAGTACGTGTCCAAGGAGGCCCAATCCGACTTCTCGGTGAATCCGCACGGTGAGGTGTACGAGAAGGGGTCGCTGTTCCTCGAGGTGATCGATCCTGCGACGCGGAAGCTGATCTGGCGCGGCGTGGCGTTGGCGAAGATCGACAAGACGCTGGCTCCGGAGACGCGCGAGCAGCGTCTCGACGTGGCGGTGGGGCGGCTGCTGGAGAAGTTCCCGGCGGCGTCGGTGCGTCGGCCGCGGGGGTAGGGGCATCGTCGATGACAACGTCCGGAGTCGCGGAATCGGCCGCGTGGCGGCTCAGCGTGCCGGGCGGGATGAGCATTGCGCCCGCAGCTCGGCGGCGCGGGCATGCGTTGGATCGAGCGTGAGGGTGCGCTCGAATTCAGCGCGGGCCGCGTCCACGCGTCCGAGCCGAAGCAGCGTCAGACCGAGGTTGAAGTGCACGGCCGGCAGGGCGGGCCGCAGCTCCGCGGCGCGGCGGTAGCTGCGCTCGGCGCGCTCGAGCTGGCCGATCTCGGCGAGGGTGTAGGCGAGGTTGTAGTGCCCTTCGAAGTAGTTCTCGTCGATGCCGAGGACGCGTTCGAAGAGCGGGATTGCCTCGTGCGGCCGGCCGGCGGCGGCGAGAGAGTTGCCGAGGTTGATGTAGGGTTCGCGGTACTGGGGGCACATCTCGAGCGTCTTTTCAAAGTGACGAATCGCCGCGGCGTGGTCACCCGCCTGCGCGAGGACGAGACCGTATCCGTTGTGCGCGACGGGGGAATCCGGCGCGCGCTCGATCGCGCGGGTGAACAGCGCGTGGGTATCGCGCCAGGTGCGGATCTCGAGTCTCGCGGCAATGGCGAGCGCGGCGAGGGCGGCCATCGCGATGAGATGGCGCGGCCGGCGGAGGTATAGTGGCGACGCGCGCTCGATGTCGAGCTTCTCGACGAGAAGTCCGACGAGCACCGCCGCGCCGACGAGCGGCAGGTAGAGGTGATGATGCCAGACGAGGCTGAGGTCGAGGCCGCGGTAGTAGACGAGGCCGGAGATGGGGAGCAGCGCGATGATGAAGAACGAGCCGGCCCACAGCGCGCGAGGGTCGATGCGCCGCCGCCATGAGTGGATCATCCAGACGACGAGGATCGAGCCGGCCACAGCGAGCCAGGGCCGGGCGTCGGCGGCGGTGATGGTCCAGCGTTCATAGATCGGCGAGAGGCCGATGGGGGCGAGGGTCTTCGCGACGTAGAACCACAGGGTCGAGGCGACGACGAGGGAGGGTGGCCCGCTGGGGAGGTTCAGTCCGGTCTTTCCGTGCTCTGATGCGGCCGCGACGAACCCTGCCGTGATGGCGAACAGGAGGTAGGGCGTGAGCCGCAGGGCGCGGCGGGCTGTGATCGGTGGACAGAGCCAGTGGATTCCGATGAGCAGGCAGAGCGGCAGTGTGAGGGTGGTGGACTTGCTGAGCAGCGCAGCGATGACGCAAGCGAGGCTGAGTGCGTAATCTCGTCGGGAGTTGCAGGCGAATGCCCGCAGCCCGGCGATGAGGCTGACGAGGAAGCAGGCCGTCGAGAGGACGTTCTTCCGTTCGGTGATCCAGGCGACGGAGGCGACCTGCGTGGGGTGGACGAGATAGAAGGCGGCGGCGAACCACGCGGCGACGTCACCGATGCCGAGGGTTCGGACGAGCTTCGCGACGAGCAGGGCGTTGATGAAGTGTAGGAGGAGATTGGTGAAGTGATACAGGCGCGGGTCGAGCCCGGCGATGCGGTGTTCGAGCCAGAAGGAGGTGAAGGTCAGCGGGGCGAACTGGTCAAGCTCGAAGCTGGTCCAGATCGTGCGCAGCCCGTCGTCGGCGAGGACGGCGTCGTTGTTGAAGACGTATTTGTCATCGTCCCAGTCGAGCCAGTCGGCGTCGAGCGCGGGTTGATAGACGATCGCGGCGAGCAGCGCGAGCAGGAGGATGCCGAGGAGCCTTCGGCGTCGTGTGGCGAGGGCGTGCGAAGCGTGCGTGCGTGCGGTGGGCATGATGCGGTCCGCCGGCGGAGATACCGCAAGACGGGAATTGCGGCAAGCTTGCGTGCGGCGCGTGCGGTCCAGAGAATGCGGCGTCGGGCGCGGAGTCAGGGATGACCGGATCAACCACGTCGGCGGGTGAATCGACGGCAGGAGCGCTGCGTCGATTGATCGGCGGCACGACGGCGCTGTGCATCGGGCTGGGGGTGGCGATTGGCTCGGGGGTGTTTCGCACGCCGGGGATCATCGCGTCCGAGTTGGGATCGGCGCGGTGGATCGTCGTGGCGTGGATCTGCGGCGGTGCGATCACGCTGGCGGCGAGCCTCGTGACGGCGGAACTTGCGACGCGGTTCTCGCGCGCGGGGGGCGAATACGTGTTTCTCCGCGCGGCGTACGGCGACTTTGTGTCGTTCTTCTTCGGTTGGGCGTACACGGTGTTCATCGCGGGCGGCGGCGTGGCGGTGATCGCGGCCGCGAGCGGGGAGGCGGCGTGCGAGCTGTTTGCCGCTCCGGATCGGTGGGCGCCGTGGATCGGCGCGGCGATCGTTGCGGGCGTGGTGGCGGTGCACTGTGCCGGTCTGCGGACCGGCGCGGCGACGCAAAACGTGTTGACGCTGGCGAAGGTGGCCGCGCTGTTGGGGATTGGGGTTCTGGCGATCGTGCGATTCGGCGTCGGCGTGAAAGTCAATCCCGCCGCCGACGCCGCGACGCTGACGCCGGGCGGGTCGATGTTCATCGCGGCGCTTTTGAACGTGATGTGGGCGTACGATGGGTCGACCGACTCGGCAAAGATGGCGGAGGAGATTACCGATGTCCGGCGTGCGCTTCCGCGGGCGCTGGTGGCGTCGTGCCTGCTGCTGACGTTCGTCTACGTCCTCGTGAACTGGTCGTTCCTGGTGATGATGACGCCGGCGGAGATGGGGCAGTCGCGCTTCGTCGCGAGCGACGCGATGGCGCGGATCGCGGGGGAGTGGGGCCGGGCGTTGCTGTCGGGCATGACGCTGCTGATCTGCGTGGGCTGCATCGCGTCGACGACGCTGGCGTCTGTGCGCGTGCCGTTCGCGTTGGCGCGAGACGGCTTTGCGCCGGCCGCGCTGGCCCGCGTGTCGGACGGGCAGGCGCCGATTCCGGCGCTGTTGCTGATGGGCGCGATCACCATCGCCTTCACGCTGGTCCGCGACTTCCGCGCAGTGCTGTCGATCTACATGTTCGCCGCGGCGATCCTCTTCTCGATGACGTACGCGAGCCTGATCGTCTTTCGAAGGCGATTCGGCGCGCCGCCGCCGGCGGCGTTTCGATGCCCCGCGGGTCCGCTGCTGGCGGCGGGACTGATCGCGTTCGAGGCGTGGCTTGCGGCGCACGTGGCGCGGACGTCGCCGCGCGACACGCTGTACAGCCTGGTGCTGCTGGCGGTGATTGCCGCGGGGTACGCGCTTTGGCGGCGCATCGGGACGGTGCGCCGTGCGCCGCCGAATTGACAGCCGCGGCGTCGTTTCGTAGAGTCGGCGATTCTCCCCGTATCGAAATCGAGGGTTCGTTGCGGGGCGGTATGGAATCACCCACGCGATAACGAGTTGGAGCGATGGCAACGAAATACGTCTATTTCTTCGGGAACGGCCGTGCGGAGGGGCGGGGCGATCAGCGCGAGCTGCTGGGCGGCAAGGGCGCGGGCCTGGCGGAGATGACGCGGATCGGGCTGCCGGTGCCGGCGGGCTTCACGATCACGACGGAGGCATGCGACCTGTACTACCGCACCGGCCGGAAGTGGCCGAAAGGGCTGGAGTCGCAGGTCCGCGCGCATCTGGCGCAGTTGGAGAAGGTGTGCGGAAAGAAGCTCGGCGATCCGCACGATCCGCTGCTCGTGTCGGTGCGCTCGGGCGCTGCGCGCTCGATGCCGGGCATGATGGAGACGGTGCTCAATCTCGGGTTGAACGATCGGAGCGTGGAGGGGCTGGCGGCGCAGACGGGCAATGCGCGGTTCGCGTGGGACTCGTACCGTCGGTTCGTGCAGATGTACAGCACGGTCGTGGTCGGGCTGTCGAAGGAAACGCTGGAGGAGAAGCTGCACGCGCTGAAGAAGCGGATCGGCGTCGACAGCGACGTGGAAATACCGGCCGAGCAGTTGCGGGCGCTGTGCGAGGAATTCAAGACGTTCTTCCGGCAGGAGACGGGGCAGGGATTTCCGCAGGACCCGTGGAAGCAGCTTGCCGGTGCGATCAGCGCCGTGTTCGGTTCGTGGATGGCCGAGAAGGCGGAGACGTACCGTCGCGTGGAGCGGATCAGCGGACTCCGCGGCACGGCGGTCAACATCTGCCAGATGGTGTTCGGCAACCTGGGCGAGGACAGCGGGACGGGCGTGTGCTTCACGCGCGATCCGAGCACGGGGGAGAACGAGTTCTACGGAGACCTGCTGATCAACGCGCAGGGCGAGGACGTCGTCGCGGGGATTCGCACGCCGATGCATCTGTCGGAGCTGCGATCGCGGATGCCGGATGCGTACGACCAGTTGTGCGGCGTTCGCGTGATCCTCGAGACGCATTACAAGGACATGCAGGACCTCGAATTCACGATCGAACGCGGCAAGCTCTACATGCTGCAATGCCGCACGGGCAAGCGCTCGCCGGCGGCGACGTTCAAGATCGCCGTCGACCAGGCGACGCGGCCGGTGCTGAGCAAGGGCGAGGCGCTGCGACTCGTGCGCAAGGGCCACCTGGCCGCGCGATACGTCGCGCCGGCGACGCGGCCGATCATCTCGCAGGAGGCGGCGATCCGCCGGATTACGGCGACCGACATTGAGCGGCTGTTCTACCCGGTGATCGACTCGAAGATCGAGCGGACCGAGTTGGAGCGCCGGAAGCTCGCGATGGGCGTCAACGCCGTTCCCGGCGCGGCGTCGGGCCGAGTCGTGTTTTCGGCGGCGGAGGCGGAGCGTCGCGCGGCAGATGGCGAAAAGGTGATCCTCGTGCGGAAGGAGACCTCGCCGGAGGACATCGGCGGCATGCACGCCGCGCAGGGCATCCTGACGGCCACGGGCGGCAAGACGTCGCACGCGGCCGTCGTGGCGCGGGGCTGGGGCAAGTGCTGCGTGGTCGGCTGCGGATCGCTGGGGATCGACTACGAGAAGGAGACGCTCTCGGCGAACGGCCGGACGCTTCGGACGAGCGATTTCGTGACGCTCGACGGCACGGACGGGGTTGTCTACGAGGGCGAGCTTCCGCTGGTCAAGCCGGAGTTGCCGCCGGAGTTCGCCGTGCTGATGTCGTGGTGCGACAAGCGGCGGCGGCTGCGCGTGCGGACGAACGCGGACACGCCGTACGACGCGGCGAATGCCGTGCGCCTCGGCGCGGAGGGGATCGGCCTGTGCCGCACGGAGCACATGTTCTTCGACACGGCCGAGCGGCGGCTGGCGGTACAGGAGATGATCGTCGCGGACGACGAGGCGGCGCGGCGTCGCGCGCTGGACAAGCTGTTGCCGTTCCAGCGCCAGGACTTCATCGGCATCTTTGAGGCGATGGATGGCCGGCCGGTGACGATCCGGCTGATCGACCCGCCGCTGCACGAGTTTGTGCCGCACGAGGCCGCGCAGCAGCGGGAGCTGGCGAAGAAGATCGGGGTTCCGGCGGAGAAGGTGGCGCAGCGGGTGGAGCAGTTGCGCGAGTCGAACCCGATGTTGGGGCATCGGGGCTGCCGACTGTGCATCACGTATCCGGAGATCCTGGAGATGCAGGTTCGGGCCGTGATGGAGGCGGCCGTCGCGTGTCGCCAGCGTTCGGTGAAGGTCTCGCCGGAGATCATGATCCCGCTGTCGATCGACGCAAAGGAACTGGGCCTGCTGGTGGAGCGGGCGCGTCGCATCGCGGACGAGGTGCAGTCGAGGGCGGGCGTGAAGGTCGGCTATCAGCTGGGCACAATGATCGAGACGCCGCGCGCGGCGCTGCTGGCGGACCGGATCGCGGAAGTGGCGGATTTCTTTTCGTTCGGCACGAACGACCTGACGCAGATGGTCATGGCGCTGTCGCGCGACGATGCCGGGCGGTTCCTGCCGGAGTACGTGGACGAGAAGCGCGCGGCGATCTTCCGCGATGATCCGTTCCAGTCGCTCGACCAGGAGGGCGTGGGGCTGCTCATCCGCTGGGCGATCGAGCGCGGCCGCGAATCGCGGCCGAAGCTCAAGATCGGCATCTGCGGCGAGCACGGCGGCGACGCCGAAAGCGTCAAGTTCTGCCATCGTGTCGGGATGGACTACGTGAGCTGCTCTCCCTATCGCGTGCCGATCGCGCGGCTCGCGGCAGCGCAGGCGGTGATCGAGGCGGAATCCCCGTCCGCGCGGAAGCCGACGCGGCGGAAGACGGCCGGTTCGCGGCGTTGAATCCACGGCGTGGCGATTTCCACCTGACCAGTAACGCCATTCGACATCGGGCGTTGCCGCGCATCGGTTCGACCATGTACGCGCTGGAAACAGTGCGATCAAATCACAACGAGGAGTTTGTGCCGCCAGCGCGGGAGATTACGGCGGCGCGGGTGAACGCGGTGGGACGACCGGTTGGATGCGGGTGCGCTCGGCGAACGCGCCGAACGTTCCCGAAGCCCCGGCGACGGGGTTCCAGCGCGTGGGCGGTACATCGTTGGCGAGGTGATAGAAGGCATATCGCGGGCTGGTCAGCGGTTCGGCAAAGATCAGATCGAGGATCGTCGGCCGGCCATCGCGCGATTCGACGACGCGGACGCGGAACGGCTTCATCTCGAAGGTCTGCCCCTGCTCGACGCGGGCATCGCTCGGCAGGCCGAATTGTCCCAGCAGCATCGACAGGAACGGGTCCCCGACAGAGGTGAGCCGCAGGGTGTCGGGTCCGGTGACGCGGGCCTCGACGTCGGGAAGATCGCAGAGGAAGTAGAACGTCTGGTCATCGCGGCCGAGAAGCGTCCGCGCGCGGTCCTGGTGCCAGATGGCGTGGATCGGCTGCGGGGCGTTCACAAAGAAGATTTCGGCGGGGCGGCTGCCAGCGCGGTTGGTGTCGCGGACGACGTAGCGGACGTCGCTGGCGATCTTGTATTCGAGGCCGTAGATGAGGCCGCTGCTGATGAGCGTGGCGATGATGGGGATCGCTACAAAGCTCGTGACGGGGATGCGCCGCCGCCAGAAGCGCGAAAATCGCCGCGTTGGGTCGAGGGCGTGTCGGATCCACACCGCGCCGAGATAGGCGAGTCCGACGGACGGGAGCGTCATGAGCCGCTCGTCAGGCAGGGCGCAGACGAGCACGGGAAGAAAGATCAGCACCCAGCCGGCCATGCCGAGCACGGAGGGGTCGCGGCGGTGGTAGCGGACAAAATAGCGGGTTGTCGCGGCGAGCGCGATCGCGCCGAGGATGAGGAAGGCGACAAGCTTCGGGTATCCGGAGGAGTGATACATCAGGACCGCGGGGTTGATCGGGATGAGCCAGGTCGAGAGATACATCAGGGCGCGGACGGGGGCCTCGGCGACGTAGGTGGCTGGATCGCGCAGCGGGTTGTTGACGTAGTGCGTGTTGATGGCGACGTGTTCTGCGGCGCGGTAGAGGCTCCAGCCGACGGCCGTCGCGAGCAGCGCGAGGAAGGCGAGCACGGCGCGGCGGTCGGCGCGCGGGCGTGCGTCTGCGGGCAGCACCATCCTCGCCGCGAGCCAGAGCAGGACCAGGCCGAGCCCGCCGGTCGCCGCGGATTCTTTCGACAGCAGGGCAACGGCGTACCCGACGGCGGCAGACGGAAGCCAGCGCATCCGGGCTGACCGGACGAAGCGCAGCGCGGCGAACATGGCGAAGGCCAACCCGAGGAGCGAGAGCACGTCGCATCGGGCGGCGATGAAAACGATCGGGACGGCGTGACTTGATGCGAGGGCGAAAAGCAGCGCGGCCCATCGCGCGCGGGCCTCGTTCGGCTGGATCTCGCGAAAGATGGCGAGGACGAGCGCGACCGAGACGAGATAGAGCGCGATCGACACGGCGCGGTACCCGGCCGGGTGATTGCCGAAAAGACGGTAGTCGAGATAGAGGCTCCATTCGGCGAGCGGCCGGACGTAGGCGAAGCGCAGGTTGTCGGAGAGCCACCAGTGGGTGAGTCCGGCGAGCCGCTGCGCGGCGTTGTCGGCGGGTCCGGTGAAAAAGCGGTAGAGGTCGAGGCGTTGCCGCGCGCCGGCGCGATACTCCTCCATGAGTCGCAGACAGCGGTAGTCGTCGATGAAGAAGGGCACCGCGAGCGTCGGAAGATAGAGGGCGAGGACGACGAGCGCGATCACGCCGAACGGCCGCGGGTGTTTCTCATACCAGGCGGCAAGGCGGGTCTGGAGCGTGACGGGGAAGGGGAATGGCTCCGCGCGGGACGGTCGGATTGCCCTGGATCGCACGTCATTCGGCGGCGGCGCGGAGCGGGGCGGGCGCGTCGCATCGGCATCGACGGAGCGTGGCATACTCCTGGTTCGTCCATCGGCGCGGGCGATCGCGCGCCGGGCGCATCGTGTCGTGCTCCGGGTCGGCTGCCGCGGGTCGACGCGAGGCGGTCGCCGTCGCCGATCGTGCCGGCCCGATCGGCGACGGACGATAACCGGAATCTGTGAACCGCGACAGGCGAACGCTCAGGGATTCTCGTCCCCGGCGGGGGCGGCGCGTTCGAACTCGACGGGTTCGCGCTCGAGCCGGTCGGTGTCGACGCAGAGCTTTCGCAGGGCGTCGTAGTCGTCGCGCGGGATGAGTCGCCGGTGGAATCGGACGCGCTTGGTGAGCGTGACGTCGGCGCCGGCGCGGCGGACGTCGCAGTGCACGTCGATCCAATCGGTCTTCATCGTGCGGGGCTTCGGCAATTCAACCGGCTTGTATTCGATCGGGACGCGGTATCGCTCCTCGTAGACGACGGCGTTCGTGTACGGCAGCCAGACGTCGTAGTTCCGCTCGGTGCGGTCCGCGTAGCGGCGCGTCATCTCGAGGAACTGCCGCGGGCGGACGACGAGTCGGCGGCCGGAGACCTCGGCGACGTTCGGCGCGGTGAACTCAAACTCGATCTCGACGGGAGAATCGCGATCGGACAGGTCGCTGAACTTTGCGCCGAGGAGCTTTGCGCCGGGATAGTACGTATTGGCGAACTGTTCGAGCCGGCGCTCGCGCATGCCCGTGACCTTGAAGCTCGAACGCAGCAGGATGGCCCACTGGCCGACGGCGGTCCACCGCGCGGAGATCTTCGCCGAGCCATCGGTGTTCAGCGTCGTGTCGAGGACGAGTCGACTGGTGGATGCCTCGGCCGTCGCGACGGGCGTGTCGTGGAACGTCATCTTTCCGTCATCGCTGAAGACCAGCGCGCGGCAGCCCTGGTCCTGCCAGGGGAGCGTGTCGATGCCGCTCTCGTCGGCCGTGCCGTCGATGTAGATGCCCCGGGAGGGATCGCCCTCATCGGGCACGAACACGATGGCGTGATCGCACTGATTGGACGGAAGTTCCTCGTGCAGTCGGCCGGAGCCGTAGGTGCGGAGCGTGACGTAGCACGCGGGGATACCGACTTCGCGGAGCATGGTGATGAGCAGCGCGGCCTTGTCCTTGCAATCGCCGGCCTCCTTGGCGAGGACGTTTCCGGCCTTGTGCGGGACGATGCCCATGATGAGCCGGCCGTAGTCCTGTCGGTACTGGATCTTCTGCGAGACGAAGTTGGCCAGCGCGCGGATCTTCTCTTCTCGCGACTTCGCGCGCTGCGTCAGCTCGGCGGCCTTTCGTCGCACGGCGTCGTCGGCGACGAACGCCTCCTTGGTCAGGGCGTGCTCCCAGCGGGCGATCTCGTCCCAGTCCTCGATGGTGCTGACGCTGACGAGTTCGGCGATATCGGCCATGGGCGGTCGATTGCGCTCGGGCTCGATCATGGAGACGTCGTCGGCGCGCCAGCGATAGAGCCGGTGCAGAGCCAGCTCCTGTTCTTCGAGTCGGATGGAGTCGCCCTGCACGCGGTAGCGGATGCGGCGGGACTTGGGCACGAGAAGGATGAACTCCGCGCGGAGCTTGGGGTACGCGTCCTTGAACGAGAACGTCGCGGTGTAGTGGCGGCTGAGCCACTCGGTCGATGAGCCGCGGTACTGCACGACGGTTCGCAGGATGCTGCCTACCTGAAGCTTGCCGAAGGCGATGCCGCGCTGCGAGACGTTGGTGGCCTCGACCTCGCTGCCGTCGGGCTGGATGACCACGGCGCGGAGGATCTTGGAGACACTGCCGCGGAGCCGGATCGACGTAAACGCCTCGCGGCCGTTGTCGTTGAGGATCTGGATGATGCGGTGCTCGAGGGACGTGTAGGAGCCGTCTTCGTTGATCTCGGTGACGAGGTGATCGAGCAGCTCGTAGGCGTCGGCCTTGGGGAAGTCGGCGGGATCGACGCGGCGGCGGATCAGGTCGGCGGCCTGCACGTCGGTGACGGCGTACCGGCTGACGAGCGAGGCGGCCTGCGGTTCGAGGAACTCGACGTACTCGCGGAGCCAGCGATCGTCGGGGTTGTATCGCAGGGCGAGCTTCCAGGATTCGAGCGCCTCCTCGTCGCGGTTCATTCGCTGCAGGATCGCGCCGCGTTGACGGTGGGCGTTGGCGTTCTCGGGGCAGATATCCGAGACGACGTCGCACTCGGCGAGGGCCTCGTCAAAGCGTTCGTTGCGCGCCAGCAGCCGGGCCAGCGCGAGCCGGGCGTCGCTCTCGAGCGGTTCGCCTCGGAGCAGCTCGCGGATCTGGGCAGCGGCGCCGTCGATGTCGCCGCGTTCCTCGGCGAGTCGTGCGAGTGCCCGGCGCGAGGTCACGTCGTCGTGCTTGCATTCGACCGCGCGCTCGAACTGTCGCCTGGCCAGCGCGCGATAGCCCATGTGGACGGCGCGCTCGGCGTAGTTGCGGGCGAGTCCACCGACATCGGGGTAGTCGGCGGCAAGCTGCCGGGCGGCGCGGAAGGCGTGTTCGTGCCACTCCTTCGCTTCATAGACGATCTGACGTACGGCGCGGGCGTCGATGCAGCGGGGATTGAGTTTGATGGCGCGGTCGAGGGCTTCGATCGCCTGCTCGTGCTTCTCGGTGTGATGGTAGAACTGTCCGAGTCGCACGAGCGCGGCGACATCGTCCGGCTCGATCTCGAGCGCGCGCTTGAGCGCCGCGAGCTGCTTGTCGGGCTTCTCATCGTCCTCGTACGCGTCAGCCAGCAGGCGGAAGTGCTCGGCGCAGCGCGGCGTGCGTCGCGTCAGCTTCTCCAGCGTGGCGACGGCCGGCTCGTGGCGCTGCGTGGCCCGCTCCGCGCGGGCGAGGTAATAGAGCGTCTGCGGATCGCGCGGATTGCGCTTGGCGCGCTCGGAGAAGGTCTCGTACGCGCCACGGGCGAATTCGAAGTCCGGCTCGCTCTTGTCCGCGCGGTCGTCGGGCGTCTTGCGGATCGGCAGAGGCCCGTCGTCGTTCTTCGCCGCCGCGTCGTCGTCCGGCGCGGAGCGGTACAGCGATCCATCCGGGTTCGTGATTCGCAGGCCGAGGTGCCACGACCCATCGCGCTCGCAGACCTTGACGAGAAGCTTGTTCCAGCCGGCATGCAGTCGGGCCGGGACGGTGTACTGATCGAAGGAGAAGGACTTGTCGAGGTCATCCGCGAGCAGGAGTCGTTCGTTCAGCCAGAGCTTGACGGCATTGGCCGCACCAAAGCGAAACACGACGTTCGCGTCCTCCGGTGCATGGATGAACGTGAGCGCGTACGCGAGCGTGTTCTCCTGCGGGTACATGATCTCGTAGAAGCTGATCCGCCCGGAGCGCTCGAAGTTCCGCAGGCGCTGCCAGCGGACCGGCCGATCGCGACCGGGATACTCCTTCGCGTAGTCGATTTCGGATTCCGGTCCGCAGATCTGCGAAAAGCCCGCGTTGCGTTCGTTGTCGAACGGGCCGATGACCATCCAGTCGCGCCAGAATCCGACGGCTTCAAACGTCGCCTTCGCCTCGTCGAGCCGTCCGGCGCCGACGTACTCGAACGCGAGGTTCCAGCGCAGGTCGGCTCGGTACGGCTCGCCGACGGCGGGGTCGTCGATGGCGGCGCGGAGGCGGCGGATGTACTCGTTGCGGAAGGTGACGCCGGTGTTGAGGTCGTCGATCACGCTGAAGTAGAGCGCGGATTCCGGCCGGTCGACGGTCATGAGCTCGAGGAAGTGCGATGCAGCGCGGTCGTCATCGCCGCGCGAGGCATGGATCAGCCCGGCGAGCTCGTGGGCCTTGTAATGATGCGGATCGCGCTTCAGCGCAGCGTCGAGATGCCGCAGGGCGTCGGCCGAGCGGCCTTCGTAGCGGCTGAGCGACCAGGCGAGTCGGACGTTCTGCCCGGCGTCGAGGTCGGCGGGCTGCGTGCTCGGCAGGGACTCGACGAACTTCGCGGCATCCTTGGAGTTCTTCGGCCAGTCGAAGTCCGTCCGCGGCGGGTCATCGGCGCGGAGCAGCGCGGGGCTCGTCGCGAGGATCAGCAGGACGGCGGACAGCGGGACGGAGCGGTGCCGGAGCTCAAGCATCGTGAAGTTCCCTCGATCGCGGCAAACGGGTTCGATGGCCGGTGCGGATTCTACGGGACGATTGCCGGTCCTGGCCAACGGTCGGACGGCGGGCGCGAGGATGCGTGCACGGGGGCGCGGGGGGCGTACAATCGGCGGGCATGGCGGCGCGGCGGTCGGATCGGCGAGCGGTGGAGATTGCGCGGCCGTTGTTGCGCTGGTATCGGCGTGTGCGACGGCGGCTCCCGTGGCGCGAGACGCGCGATCCGTACGCGATCTGGGTGTCGGAGACGATGCTCCAGCAGACGCAGGTCGGGACGGTCATTCCGTACTACGAGCGTTTCATGCGGCGATTTCCGACGGTCCGCGCGCTGGCAGCAGCGCCGTTGGGGGACGTGCTGCGGTTCTGGGCCGGGCTGGGGTACTACGCGCGGGCGCGGAACCTTCACGCGGCGGCGAGGGACGTGGTGGCTCGATTCGACGGTCGCGTTCCGTCGACGGTGGAGGAGCTGCTGACGCTGCCGGGCGTGGGTCGCTACACAGCGGGGGCGGTGGCGTCGATCGCGTTCGGCGCGCGGGCGACGGTGGTCGATGGCAACGTCGCGCGGGTGCTGGCGCGATGGCATGCGATGCGCGGCGATGTGAAGTCGGCGGCGATGCGGCAGCGGCTGTGGCGGGCGGCGGAGTCGATGCTCCCGGCGCGCGGCTGCGGTGATTTCAACCAGGCGCTGATGGAGCTGGGGGCGACGGTCTGCACGCCAATCGCGCCGCAGTGTGAAGTCTGCCCGCTGCGAGGCGGGTGCAGGGCGCTTGCGCGCGGCTTGGCGGATCGGATCCCCCGGCCGGCGCGACGGACGATGGTTCAGCGCGAGACGCATGTCGTGGCGGCGGTCAGCGATGGCGAGCGCTGGCTGTTCGTGCGGCGGCCGCGGAACGGGCTGTGGGGCGGGTTGTGGGAGCTGCCGACGCTGCCCGTCGCGCGGACGCGCGTGCGGGATGCGGTTCAGGAGGTCCTGCGTCGGCGCGAACTAGCGCGAGCGCGCATCGAGTCCCGGCCGTTTGTGCGGGCGACGCACGCGCTGTCGCATCGTCGGATCGAGTTCGTGGGCTATCGCTGCCGCGTGGAGCGGACGGCGCGAGTCCGCGGCGGCCGGTGGTGTCGCCTGAACCGCGCGGAGCGTCTCGGCCTGTCGCGCGCGATGCAGCGTGTGGTGGCGGCGCTCCGCGAGCTGGTCGGTGCGAATGACGGTGGTCTGCCGAGCGGGAGGGACCGCGTCGCATGAGCCCGGAGGCGCGAGTCTTTTCCTCGGCGAAGCTGATCGCCGCCTGCACGCTGCTGTCGCGGATCACGGGACTGGCGCGGGAGATCGTGCTCAACGCGGCCTACGGCCAGTCATGGATCCAGGACGCGTTCAATTACGGGTTCCAGGTGCCGAACCTGTTCCGCCGGTTGTTCGGCGAGGGGGCGCTGTCGGCGGTCTTCGTGCCGACGTTCACCGAGGTGCTCGATCGCGATGGTCGGGACGAGGCCTGGCGGCTGCTGGGGCGCGTCACGGCGCTGCTGACGCTGGCGCTGGTGCTGCTGACGATCGTGCTGGAGCTGGCGGTGCTCGTGATCTGGTGGTACTCGCCGGGCGAGGCGATGCGGCGGCTGATGCTGGGTCTGACGGCCGTGATGCTGCCGTTCATGATCAGTATCTGCGTGCTCGCGCTTCTGTCGAGCATCCTGAACTGCGTGAATCACTTCACCGTGCCGGCGCTGTCGCCGATTGTGCTGAACCTGTGCAACATCGCGGGCGTGCTGCTCGTCGGTCCGGCGATGAGCGACCGGCTGGAGTCGCAGGTGTATGGCGTGGCGATCAGCGTGCTTGCGGCGGGCGTGCTGCAACTCGCGATTCTCGTGCCGATCCTGCGGCAACACGGCGTACGGTTGCCGTGGTCGCTGGGCCTGGCCGATCCCCGGCTGCGAGGAATCCTGCGGACCTTTGTGCCGATCCTGCTCGGACAGGGCGTGCTGTTGTTCAATGTGTTCCTCGATGCGCAGATTTGCACGTACCTGTCGCGCGGACCGAACCAGCCGGAGACGTTGTCGATCGCCGGCCACTCGTTGCGATATCCGATGGAGGCCGGGGCGCTGTCGGCGGTAAACAACGCGACGCGGCTGTATCAGTTTCCGCTCGGGGTGCTGGCGATTTCGTTGGCGACGGCGGCGTTTCCGATGCTCAGCCGGCAGGCGGCCCGGGGAGACATGCCGGCGCTGCGGACGTCGCTGGGCAGCGCGCTGCGGATGGCCGTGTTCGAGGGGCTTCCGGCGGGGCTGGTGATGATGGTGCTGGCAGAGCCGATCGTCGCGCTGCTGTTTCAGTACGGTCGATTCGGTCCGGAGGAGTCGATCCGCGCCGCGGCGGTGCTGCGGTGGTACGGCATCGGGATGTGGGCGTTCTGCGCGCAGCACATCGTGCTTCGCGGGTTCTACTCGGTGAAGGACACGCTGACGCCGATGTGGATCGGCTGCGGGCTGGTGGCGCTGAATCAGGCGATCAATCTGTCGCTCGTGTGGCATCCGGCGATCCGCGAATCGGCGTTCGGCATCTCCACGTCGATGACGTCGATGCTGCACGTGGGGATCGGTCTGTGGATCCTGCGGCGTCGTACCGGCGGTCGAATCGGCGGTCACGTGCTCGTGGCGGCATTCCTCCGAACGGCGGCATTGGCGGCATTGGCGACGGGGGCGGCCTGGGCTGCGGCGCGATTCGGCGCGTCGTGGGAACTGATGAGCGGCGCCGCGATTTCCGCCCGGGCGCTGCGCGTGTTCATTCCGCTGATGGCGGCGATTGCGGTGTACCTCGTCGCGGCGCGAGTCGCGCGAATGGACGAGGTCCGCTGGCTGGTGGGGCGCGAATCTCGCGGCGTATAATCTCGCCGTGCCGGACGTGCAGCAAATCACGATCGACGTGGATTCGTCGACGGGGGTGGTGGCTCCATCCGCGTGGTTCGGAAACGAGCATCCGATCGAGCTGGAGATCGGCTGCGGAAAGGGCGGGTTTCTGCTTCGGCAGGCGCGGGCGCATCCAGAACGGAATTTCGTCGGCATCGAGTGGGCGAGCAAATACTTCCGTTACGCGGCCGACCGGATGTGCCGCTGGGGGGTCGAAAACGTGCGCCTCGTCCGAACCGACGCGAAGCACTTCGTCATGCATCGGTTGCCGCCGGCCTGCCTGTCGGCATTGCACGTCTATCATCCCGACCCTTGGCCGAAGAAGCGGCACCACAAGCGGCGGTTGTTCTGCGCGGAATTCGTGGACGCCGCGGCGCGAGTGCTTCGGCCCGGCGCGCGGTGGGCGATCCAGACCGATCACGCGGAGTACTTCGCCGTGATCCGCGGATTGATCGACGGCCGGTTGGATTTTGAGCCGGCGCCGTTCGATGATCCGGAATATGGCACGATCGACGAGCGTACGGAGACGAACTTCGAGGTGAAGTACGTTCGCGAGGGGCGGACGATCTACCGGCTGGCGCTGCGACGGCGCGGGAGCACGTGATGGCGGGCGGTCCGAGAGGATGGAGCGCGGGTCGCGTCACGATCGGCGTGTGGATCGGCATCGCGTTCGTGCAGGCGTACCAGCTCGTTCTGCGGCCGCTGCTCATCGGCACGTGTAAGTTCCACCCCTCGTGCAGCGAGTATGCCATTGAGGCACTGAAGCGCTACGGCCTTCTGCGCGGCGGATGGCTGGCGGTACGCCGGATCGTGCGCTGTCGGCCGGGCACGATCGGCGGGATTGATCCGGTTCCATGAGTCCGCTCGACGCGGCGTGTCGAGATTGTGAATTGCCGCGTGCGGCGATCGCGCGAGGCATTTCACGCCGGGCTGCGCTCCGATAGAGTGCGGCGCGATGACGCTGGATGTGAACGCTTCATCGCGTCGTGGGACGATCTTTCGCTGGCTGCTCGCGCTGGCGATGCTCGCGGCCGGCAGCACGTCGCTGGCGTGGGGGGCGTACTGGATCGGCGATCCGCGGCCGGCGACGCCGCGCGTGCTTGCGGCCGGGGAGGTGGATCATCATCCGGCGGCCGTCGGACTGGGGCTGGCGCTCGTCGGTGGGGCGTTCGTGTTCTTCGCGTTTCACGCGCGCTTCGCCGTGTCGGTTCGCGCGGGATTTGCGGAGTTCGCGCGGGCGGTGGATTCACTGTCGGCGACGGCGAGGCGCGTCGACCTGGTGCTCGCGAGCATCCTGGGGCTGTTTCTCGAGATCGCGTTGATCCGCTGGCACGGGACGGAGTTCCGCGCCTGCGCCTATCTGAAGAACATCACGCTGCTGGCATGCTTCCTCGGGTTGGGACTCGGGTTCGCCCGCGCGCGGCGCGACCTGCTGTCGTTTCCGCTGGTGCTGCCGCTGCTCGTGTTGCAGGTGCTCGTGATGGATGCGCTGAGCCTGGCGGACGCGGACCGGGCGATCCGGGCGCCGATGGTGGGCGAGGTGTACTGGGGCATGGGCGGCATGACGCGGATGCTGCACGCGGCGGTCTTCTACGGCTTCTTCGCGCTGCTGTTCGTCAGCACGATCGTGACCTTCATCCCGATCGGGCAGTTGACGGGACGGTTGATGGACCCGGCCGCGCCGATCGCGTCGTACACGCTGAACATCCTCGGGAGCATCGCGGGCGTCGGGTTGTTCGCGGCGGTTTGCCTGCTGTGGCTGCCGCCGGTGGTGTGGTTCGGCGTGGCGGCGATGCTTGCGCTATGGCTGAGTCGACATCGTCGCGGCGCGCTCGCCGCCGGCGGAATCCTGGCGGCGCTCATGCTGGCGTGGGTCGGACACGATCCGCGGGTCGACGTGCAGAACATCTACTCGCCGTACCAGCGTCTGGAGGTCAAGGTCGACAACGCCTGGCTGCCGGATGGACGGCTCGTAAAGCAGGGCGTCTGGGTCGCGGCGAACAAGACCTACTACATGCAGGGGCTGGATCTGTCGGATGAGTTCGTGGAGCGTTGGCGCGATCGGCTGGAGGCGGTGCGACACAAGGCGATCTGGTACGCGCTGCCGTACCGGCTCGGGGCAGCGCCGAAGTCGGTGTTGATCGTCGGCGCGGGCGCGGGCAATGACGTTGCCGCCGCGGTCCGCCACGGCGCCGAGCGGATCGACGCGGTCGAGATCGATCCGGCCATCCGCCACGTCGGCGAGCAGCGCCATCCGGAGTCGCCGTACCAGGCGGCGGGCGTCCGCGCGATCACGGACGATGCCCGGGCGTTCATGCGGCGCTCGCCGCCGGCGCAGTACGACCTCGTCGTGTTTGGCCTGCTCGATTCGCACACGCTGCTGTCAGGCATGGCCGCGCTGCGATTGGACAACTTCGTCTATACGCTGGAGGCGATGAAGGATGCGCGGCGCGTGCTTCGTCCGGGCGGACGCGTCTGCCTGTCGTTTGCCCTGGGTCCCGACAGCCTGTTTTGCGGGCGGGCGTATCGCATGTTGAGCGAGGCGTTCGGCCATGCGCCGCGGACCTTCGGCTTCGAGGGCCAGGACACGATGCTGGTCGTCGGTACGACGCCGGACGTCGTGCCGGGCGATGCGCCGTCCGACGTGCCCGAGACGACGGCGACCGTCGCCGCCGCGGCCGAGCGGTTGAACCCGCCGCCGGCGACTGACGACTGGCCGTTTCCGTTTCTGACCGGGCGGAGTTGGAGGGAATTCCCGCGGCCGTACGTGTACCTGATCGGGATGCTGGCGGGGGTTTCAATCGTCTGGGTGCTGGGCGCGTCGGAGCGCGGCGCGACGCTCGATGGGCACTTCTTCTTCCTCGGCGGCGCGTTCTTGCTGATCGAGACGAAGGGCATCACGGAACTGGCGCTCGTGTTTGGCACGACGTGGATCGTCAGCAGCGTCGTCATCACCGCGATCCTCGTGCTGATCCTCATCGCGAACTGGACGGTGACGGCGCTGCGGCCGGAGCGGCTGCACATCGCGTACGCGAGTCTGATCGCAAGCCTGCTCGCCGGGTACTTCATTCCGGTCGAGTGGCTGCTCGAACGCGGGCGATTGACGGCGGGGGTCGCGTCGGCGCTGCTGCTCTGCCTTCCGCTGTATTTTGCCGGGATCATCTTTGCGACGTCGCTGAAGCGCTGCCGCTCGCTGCCGGGCGCGTTTGCGAGCAATCTGCTCGGAGCGATCCTCGGCGGGTTTTGCGAATACGCCAGCATGATGCTCGGATTCCGCGCGCTGTACCTCGTCGGACTGGGGCTGTACGTCGTCTCCGGGCTGTTCCTGCTCCGCCGACGGGGCGCGCTCGAAGCCGCGCCGGCCGTTCCGACGTGATATGAGCGAACCTGAGTCCACCGTTTCGCATGCCCCAACGCCGCCGCGCCGACCTGCCGACCCGCTGCGTCGCGCTGCGAGTGTCGCGGGGTTCATCGCCGTGATCGCGGGAGTCCAGCTCGCGGCCGGTTCCAAGATCGACTGGGCGCGGTGGCGGGTCTCGAAGGCCGTCAACCCGGCGCTGGCCGAGGCGCTCGCGTGGTGGGACGGCCGACTGGACCTTGCGGAACGGATGCACGATACGGCGCTCGATCCGGCGAGCGGACGGGTCTACAACGTTTTCCCGCCGTTGCAATCGCTGATTGCGTTCGTGCTGACCGCGCCGCTTCCGGGCCGCGCGGACCCGTCGGAGGTGCCGGCGGTCGCGGCGTGGCTGGCGTTTGCGTGGCCGCTACCGGTCGTCGGGTACTTCGTGTTTCTATCGCTGACCGGGCGCGTGGTATGGGCGACGTTTTGGACGATCGTCTGGCTGACGGGCACGCCGGTACTGGCAATGCTGCATCTGGGCTGCGATGGCGGCGTGTATTACCTCAATCACTTGCTGTCTCAGGTCGGGTTGCTGCTGATCGCCGGGGACCTGCTCGGCGCGCGGCGGCTCTGGCCCGCGCTGATCGGCCTGGCGATCGCGGCGTGGAGCCGGCAACTGACGATCATGTTCGCCGCTCCGATTCTCGTCGCCGCGTGGCGCGAACGATCGGGCGGTGGTCCGCCGCGTCGCATCGCGTTGGTCGTGGCGGTGATTGCGGCAATCGTTGCGGTTCCGATGGCGTTGAACGCGGCGAAGTTCGGAAGCCCATTCGAGACTGGCTATCGCGCGATGTACGCCGGGCGCGATGATCCGATCGCGGAGTCGGTTCGCCGCCACGGATTGTTCTCCGCATCGTTCGTGCCGCGGAACTCGTACTACATGTTCGCGGAACTGCCTTCGCCGCGGCTCGACGGCTGGCGTCTGCGATGGGGCGTGTCGACGGATGGCGCGAGCATCTGGGCGACGATGCCGGTCCTCGCGGTCGTGTGGTTGGCGTTTCGGCGTTGGCAGAGCGACCCGGTCGCGGTGGCGCTGATGGCCGCCGGGGTCGCGGTCATGATCGCCGTTTTGTGTTACCATTCGACCGGTTGGGTCCAGCCGGGCTTCTACCGTTTTGCGCTGGACTTTGCGCCGGTATGGATGGCGGTGGGGGCAAGGTCGCTGGGCGAGGGTGGCCTTCGCCGGGCGTCGGTGTGCTGCGGAGTCTGGAGCGTCCTGTATTTCTCGACGCTGTTGAGGTCGTGATCGATGGCCTGGGAATCACTGGACCGGCGGACGCCGGTGATCGAGCCGAACGCACCGCCGGTACTGTCAGAGGCGATTCGCGCGAAGATCCGCTCGTTCTTTCCCCGCTATGAGACGAAGCGGGCGGCGCTGCTCCCGGCGCTGCACGTCGTGCAGGATGCGCTGGGGCACGTAAGCTGGCAGGCGATGAAGGAGATCGCCGAGGTGCTGGAGATTCCGCCCGCTCAGGTCCTCGACACGATCAGTTTCTACACCCACTTCTGGACGCACGAGAAGGGGCGCAAGGTGGTCGTGCTGTGCCGCAGCCTGTCGTGCCAGTTGCTCGGCGCGGACGCGGTCAGGCAGGCCATCGAGCGGCAACTGAAGATCGGCGAGCACGAAACGACCGAGGACGGCGCGTACAGCTTCGTGACCGAGGAGTGTCTGGCGGCCTGCGATCATGCGCCCTGCCTGCTGATCAACGAGCGTCTGCACAAATGCGTCAAGCCGGGCGACGTGCCGAAGTTGCTGGCCGATCCGAACAACGACCGCGTCGCGATGCCGCGGTCGGAGCTGTTCGATCGACCTGCCGGATCGGCGGTCGAGTCGAAGGGCGGCGCTTGATCGACCGTGGGCGGCGGATCGCCGTCGCGGGCGCGGGGGCGTGATGTCGGCGTCCGAATCCAGTGTTCAACCGGTCCATGAATCGCGGCGGGAATCGCGCGCGCGGGTCGTATTCTGCTTCCTCCTGACCCTGGCTGGCTTGCAGGTGGCGCTCGGGCCGAAGGTCCGCCTGTCGCAGTGGGAACTGTCGGGCGAGAAGAACGCGGGCGTGGCGGAGGGCGCCGCATGGCTCGACGGCCGACTCGATCTGCCGTTTTCCGGCGGCGATCCGCGCCACGATCGGCCGCACGACACGGCGCTGTTCGACGGCAAGGTCTACAACGTCTTTCCGCCGCTGGTGTCGATGCTGACCGCGGCGCTGGGACCCCTGCATCGCGCGCTGCTGGGCCGAGCCGATGTCTGGGTGCCGTGGACGTACGTTGCGATTGCCTTCTGGCCGCTTCCGATCGTGGCGTACGCGGTCTTTCGTCGGCAGGTCGGCGATGCGGCGTGGGCGGGGCTGCTGGTCGCAAGCTATCTGGGCGGGACGGCGGTGCTGCCGAATCTGTGCTTCGCGCGGTTCGGGCACCTGGGGCAGGTCAATCATGTGCTGTCGCAGGTCGGCCTGCTCATCTTCGCGGCGGACGTACTCGGTCGGCGGCGGCTCTGGCCGGGCCTGATCGGTCTTGCGATCGCCGCCTGGTCGCGGCAGATGACGTTGCTGTACGTTCTGCCGCTGTTGTGGATCGCGCGGCAGCGCGGTCGGTTCGCGCTTGCGGTGATCGGGTTGACGGTGATCGCCGCACCGATGCTGACGCTCAATCAGTTGAAGTTCGGAAGTCCGATCGACTTCGGCTACCGGTACATCTACGAGGGCCGCGCGGCGGATGAGCCGATGGCCGAGCGCTGTCTTCGATACGGGACGTTTTCGCCGCGGTTTGCGGGCGAGAACGCGTATTACCTGTTCGCGGCGTTACCGTCAGCGGAGTGGTCGCTGACGCAGTTGCTCGTGCGGCCGGGCACGATGGGCACGAGCCTGCTCGTGACGACGCCGCTGGTCGTGATGGTGTTGCTGGGCGCGGCGGAGTGGTGGCGGGACGCTCGGCGGCGACTGCTCATGCTGGCGACGCTGCCGGTGCTGGCCGGGCTGCTGTGCTACCACAGCCCTGGATTCATGCAGGTGGGTTACAATCGCTTCGCGCTGGATTTTCTGCCCGTGTGGCTCGTGGTCATCGCACCGCAGCTTCGCGGCGGATGGCGGACAGGGTTGACGCTGGGGTGCACGGCGTGGAGCCTGCTGTACTTTCAGGCGGTCGTGCCGAACATTTGAGCGGCGGGAGCGCGGATCGGGCGGTGAAGGAGTCGGTGGACAGGCATGGCGAGTTTTGAACCCGTACTGACGCGGAACTTCGGCGTCGAGAATATCCGTTCGATCGACGTGTATCGGGCGAAGGGCGGCTACAAGGCGGCCGAAACGGCGCTCAGGTCGATGTCGCCTGAGCAGGTCGTCGAGGTCGTGACGGCCGCGAACCTGCGCGGTCGAGGCGGCGCTGGCTTTCCGGCCGGGGTGAAGTGGTCGTTTCTCCCGAAAGACCGCAGGATCACCTACTTGTGCGTGAACGCGGATGAATCGGAGCCGGGCACGTTCAACAACCGCGCGCTGATGGAGGGCGATCCGCACCAGGTGCTCGAGGGCATCCTGATCTCGGGCTACGCAACGCGAACGACGACGGCCTATATCTACATGCGGGTCGAGTTTCACGAGCAGTTCCACGTCCTGCAGAAGGCGCTCGATGCGGCGTACGCGGCCGGACTATTCGGCAGGAACATCCTCGGCACGAATTTCTCGATGGATTGCTACATCCATCGCGGCGCGGGGGCCTACGTCTGCGGCGAGGAGACCGGTCTGATCGAAAGTCTCGAGGGCAAGCGCGGCTGGCCGCGGATCAAGCCGCCGTTTCCGGCGGTCGAGGGTCTGTTCCGGCGGCCGACCGTCGTGAACAACGTCGAGACGCTGGCGTGCGTCGTGCACATCATCGAGCGCGGCGCGGAGTGGTTCAAATCCATCGGCACGGCGAACTCGGCCGGGCCGAAGCTTTACACGATCAGCGGTCCGGTGAAGCGGCCTGGCGTTTACGAAGCGCCGCTCGGCCTGTCGTGTCGCGAGCTGATCTTCGGCGACGCGTACGCGCAGGGCATGTCGGACGGCAAGGGCGTGAAGGGCTGCATTCCGGGCGGACTGT
This sequence comes from Phycisphaerae bacterium, assembly GCA_023150615.1. GTDB lineage: Bacteria > Planctomycetota > Phycisphaerae > UBA1845 > UTPLA1 > JAKLKO01. Next base: position 73,717 of record JAKLKO010000008.1, on the reverse strand, counting down.
CGGTGGGCGTGCTGACGGAGCAGGAGCTGGACTGCAAGCTCGATTTCGACGACGTGCGGAAGTACGGCCTGCTGGGGCTGGGAACGGCCGGGGCGATCGTGATTCCGTCGGACGCTGACATCCGGCAGGTGCTGATGAACGTGACGCGGTTCTACGCGCATGAGAGTTGCGGCCAATGCACGCAGTGCCGCGAGGGCACGAGCTGGATGTACAAGATCGCGGCGCGGATCGCGATCGGCGCGGGGCGGATCGAGGACCTCGACCTGCTGATCGAAGTGTCGCAAAACATGGGGATGATGGGTGGATTGAGCATCTGCGGCCTGCCGGACGGCGCGGCGTATCCGATCCGCACGATCGTTGAGAAGTTCCGCGACGAGTTCGAGCGGCACATCCGCGCGCAGGAACCGGGCCGCGCTGCCGAGGTGCTGCGGCGACTGAACCCGGCGGCTTATTCGCTCCCCATCCTCGGGCAATCGCGATGGGTCGGAGTCCGTTGATCGGCAGCGCGGCGGCGCGCGAATAGACAGGCTGCGCGCAGCGGGCTAGGCTACGCGACGCTCTGGTCTCACGAGATGCGGGCCGAAGTGGCGGAATGGCAGACGCAGCGGATTCAAAATCCGCCGCCCGCAAGGGCTTGAGGGTTCGAGTCCCTCCTTCGGCAGTCGAACGGAATTCGGCCGCGCGAGGGCGATGCCAGGGTCGAATCGCGCGGTTCGCGGGCCGGGAAACACACACCGTCCTCATGCGTTGGACAGGAAGGCGGAAGCAATGCGCATCAATCGTCTCACGAAGTCGTGGATGTTCGGGTCGGTCGCGGCGATCGCACTGGCGCTCGGCGTCGGGTGCTCGCAGACGGGCGCGCGATATCCGAACCGGCCGCTGGTCTATCCGAAGGCCAAGACGGTCGACGTGGTCGAGGACTACCACGGCACGAAACTCGCCGATCCCTACCGCTGGATGGAGGACCTCGACAGTCCGGAGTTGAAGCAGTGGATCGACGCCGAGAACAAGGTCACGTTCGGCTATCTGGCGGAGATTCCGGTCCGCGACCGCATCCGCGCGCGGCTGACGAAGCTCTGGGACTTCGAGCGCTACGATACGCCCTTCAAGGAGGGCGGGCGGTACTTCTTCCGCCGCAACGACGGCCTGCAGAACCAGAGCGTGCTCTACACCGTACGGTCGCTCGATGAGTCGCCGCGCGTGCTGATCGATCCGAACACGCTGTCGAAGGACGGCACCGTCGCGCTCGCCGGACTGGCCGTGACGGATGATGCGCGCTATCTCGCCTATGCCCTGGCCGACGCCGGCTCGGACTGGCAGCGCTATCGTGTGCGCGACATCGAGACGGGCGACGATCTGCCGGACGAGATCTGCTGGGTGAAGTTTTCGGGCGCCTCGTGGACGAAGGACGGCAAGGGCTTTTTCTACAGCCGCTATGACGAGCCGAAGGGCGAGAACAAGCTGAAGGCGCTGAATCACTACCATAAGCTCTACTATCACCGGCTCGGCGATCCGCAGTCGTCCGACACGCTGGTCTATGAGCGGCCGGATCAGAAGGAGTGGGGCTTCGGCGGCGAGGTTACGGAGGACGGGAAGTACCTGGTCATCACCGTCTGGCAGGGCACGGAGCAGAAGAACCGTGTGTATTACAAAGACCTTGCGGTGACGGACGCGCGGGTGATCGAGCTGCTGAACGACTTCGATGCCGAGTACAACTTCATCGGCAACGACGGGCCGGTCTTCTGGTTCCAGACAGACCTCAAGGCCCCGCGCGGCCGGGTGATCGCGATCGACACCCGTCAGCCGGACCGCACCTACTGGCGCGAGCTGATTCCACAGAGCGAAGACACGCTTTTGGGCGTGCGGGTCGTCGGCGATCGGTTCATCGCGACCTATCTGAAAGATGCGCACAGCCGCGTGAAGTTCTTCGGACTGGACGGGACGTTCCAGCGCGACCTCGAACTGCCGGGCATCGGCAGCGTCGGCGGCTTCACCGGCAAGCGCGGCGACACCGAGACTTTCTATTCCTACACGAGCTTCGCGACGCCGACGACGGTCTACCGCTACGACTTTGCCACCGCCGCCAGCAGCGTCTTTCGCCGGCCGAACGTGGATATCCGGCCGGACGATTACATCGTGCGGCAGGTCTTCTACACGTCGAAGGACGGCACGCGGATCCCGATGTTTATCACGCATCGCCGCGACGTGACGCTGAACGGGAAGAACCCGACGCTCCTTTACGGCTACGGCGGCTTCAAGGCGCCGATGACGCCGAGTTTTTCGGTCAGCCGGCTGGTCTGGCTTGAGATGGGCGGCGTATTCGCGCTGGCGAACATCCGCGGGGGCGGCGAGTACGGCCAGGAGTGGCACGACGCCGGACGGCTGGCGAAGAAGCAGAACTGCTTCGACGACTTCATCGCGGCGGCCGAGTGGCTCATCGCGAACAAGTACACGTCGCGCGAGAAGCTGGCGATCAACGGCGGATCGAACGGCGGACTGCTCGTCGGCGCGTGCATGACGCAGCGGCCGGACCTGTTCGGCGCGATCGTGGCGCAGGTCGGCGTGATGGACATGCTGCGCTTCCACAAGTTCACGATCGGCTGGGGCTGGGTGTCGGACTACGGCAGCGCGGACGATCCGGAGCAGTTCCGCGTGCTGCATTCGTATTCGCCGCTGCACAATCTGCGTCCGGGGACGAAGTACCCCGCGACGCTGATCACGACGGGGGACCACGACGACCGCGTTGTGCCGTCGCACAGCTTCAAGTTCGCCGCCGCGTTGCAGGAGGCGCACGCGGGCGATGCGCCGGTGCTGATCCGCGTGGAGACGCGTGCCGGCCACGGCGCGGGCAAGCCGACGGCGAAGATCATCGAGGAGCAGTCGGACATCTGGGCGTTCCTCGTCCGCGTGCTGGGCGTGGATGACTCAAGGCTGCGGGTGTAGCCGCTGCAAGGTCGCCGCGGCGAGGTTCGGCTTCAGCGGCTGGCTGCCGACCGCGTCGTTGGTGGCGCGCCGCTCGACGGATTGCGTTCCTTCAGACCGGCCAGGGCGGCGTCTGCGCGTCGCACGAGGGAATGGCCGAAGGCGTCGGCGAACTTCGTGTTCGCCGGACCGGTGCTGGCCACGCCGAGCCGCCGGATCGCCAGATAGAGTCGCTCCGCCGTCGCAAAGTCTCCGGCCGCCGCCGCGCGTCGCTCGATCTCGCGCGTGAGGTGGCCCAGCTCGCGGAATCGCGCGACCATCTCGTCGCGTTTCGCCTGCCAATCCACGAGTTTGACGAACTGCTCCTCCGACAGGTCGTAGAGCCGGAGCCGCTCGGGCGGTGCGTCCGGCTCGGTGAGCACCAGGAGCAGGCGGACCGCCTCGTCTGTCTGTCCGGCCTGGTACGTCTTCAGGACGAGTTGGATGTCTAGCTGTGCCGGGCCGCTCGCCGGGGAGGTGGCCGTCGCCGTGGAGGATTGTCCCTCGGTCTCGGGTTGCGTTGCCAGTCCCGGTTCGTGTGTGGGCGTTGCGTCTCGTGAACAACCGCTGACGAGGGCGGCAATCAAACACGGCGCTGCAAAGAAGGCGGATGGCTTGCGTGACCGGAACAGTCTACGCTCGACTGATCGTGTCGAGAACGGCTGATTTCGCGTTCGGGTCACAGGCAATTCCATACACGCCACTCAAGGGGGCTGAAGGCGCTCGACCGGATCGATCAGCCGACGGTACGCGAGCGCGTCAGGGGCTGGTTGCGACAGGTGCCGATCGCACGAATTGGCGAGCATCGTCATCCCAGACCCTCAGCGCGTGTGTAGGTGAGATTCGAAACGTCGAGTCCGGTATGGTTCCGTCGACGCGGAAGTAGTTGATAACGAATGTAATCGAGCCAACGGTTTCGCCTTCGTCGCTGAACGCGCGCAGGATGATCCGATGGGGCCACCACGCCGGGCCCGCCGCCGAATCAGCCTGCCGGTAATCAAGAAATTCCGACGCCGTATGGAGTCTACGATCCGATACCCGATCTATGCGTATCGGGCGGCTCCGCTGGCCCGGCATGGCAAACACGTGGTGCACGTACTCATGGCCTTCATATCGTCCGCCGGGGAATTCGGCGCGTTCGAGTTTCCGGTCGCCGATCTCAACGGTGGTCCATTCGCGCGCCCAGAACTCGGGGCTGACCTGATCGCGAACAACGTCCTTTAGCCGTATTTCGGTGTCGCGAGTCTCGTCCGTCAGCGGATAGCGGAATTGCAGAAGCTCGAGAAGGGGGTTCTGAAGGACCGGGAGTAACGTCGAATGATCCCGGCTTGCGTACGAGAGCGTTCCGTTCGAGAGAAGCAACTGAAACCGGAATCCATCGAAGGCAACTTCTGTTTGCATTCCCGGCAGCTTTGCCGGATCCAGGTATGAATTCACACGATACCGATCCGCATCCGCCCAAAACTCGTAGCGCCCTGTCACGGTCGTAGTGTCCGGGTTCTGCTGTTCCTGATGCGATCCAGTCAACGGCCGCTCGTCGGGGGGGAGGTACTCGAGACAGTTGACTGACGAATCGACCACGACGGTAACGTCCGCGGTCATGGCGATCGACGACAGCGATTGAAATTGAGCGAACAGGTCCGAGAGTTCTTCGGCACGTGCCTTGGATTCTCGGCACAAAGCGAAGGACAATGCGGCAAGTACGAGGCGAGTGGTCGGACGGCTGGTTCGCGTTCGTAGCGACTGAATAGTCATGGCCATTTCCTCTTGCATGGTCGACAACGAGGGATCAGAGACAGTCCGCTGTCGGGACGCATAACGGAGGACCGCAAGGCTTACGAAAGAGCCAACACCATGATCTCGTTCCGCAGTATCCACCAGGTGATTCATATCCGTTCTGCTGGACGATGACTGACGTGTCGCACGGAACGAGTGATGTTGGGATCGGCACACATCCGGGCGCGGCGCATGGGATTGCTGGATGGCACGCTGCCGGCGTCACAACTCGCAATGCCGCATTGCAGAGGCTTGACGCGGTAGGGACCGCGAGTGCGAATGACGTGACCAAAAAACCGAACGCGACAACACCAATCATGAGAACTCGCTGTTGTCGCGCATTCATCGGCGAATACTCGCAGGGCTGCTGGCGCTGGGCCGTGCCCATCGCTCGTGACCTGCAACTGATTCGCCTGGCGGGAAGCGATGAGCGCCGATTGGACCGTTCCATTGTCAGCTCCTTCAGTTCACACCGTTCCACCCGCCCTTTTAGGTTTTGTTGACTGTAAACGGGCCGTCGGCAGGGTGCCGAAGATTCGTAAGCTGATTCTGAACAGTATGTTATGAAAATTGCGTCGCCTCCGTGATCGTTCACCTAATTCGACGGCCTTTCGTGCGAATGCTGGATAATGCCTTCTCCGATTCGCGGGCTCGAATGTAGCCCTGCCACGCCTCGGTCCTGCTCACCTCCATCCCCTTGAAAACCTGTTTTCAGCGTAGTCCCCCCCTGAGGCGTGTCAAGCGGTTATTCGCAGTATCTCAAAGTGACATAGGTTGTCACTTCGTGACGCACCAGGTCGGAAACGGAACAATCATCGATCCCAACCGGTTTGAGCCGAATTCTGGCGCGGCCTCTATCGGCCGGCCACGAGCTTGTCGTAGATACCTTCGTTGAACCCGACGATCAGCGTCCTGCCGCGCCGGATCGTCGGGGCGCGGAGGTTGCCCGTCGGCCCCAGCATCACCGCAAGCAGTTCGGCGTCGCCCGGCCGGTCCTTTGACATGTCGAAGCGCACGACGTTCTTGCCCCGTGCGGCGATGACGACGTCGGCAGCGCGGGCGAGGCGCAGCGCGTCGTCCCGGCCGAGCTTTTGCCTGCCGGCGTTCACCGTCTCGGCGACCTGCACGGACTTCTTCGCAAGGAACCCCTGCGACTTTCCGCAGGACGTTCAGCCGTTGCGGTGGTAGTACCAGTCGATTCGAGCGGGCATGACCGGTCCTCCGACGAACTCGCTCTTCAATCAGTGCGCGTGCACCGGGACGGGCGGGGGCACGTGCAGCGCGGCGAACTGCGGCATCCGACCGGACATCAGCTCCCGCACCCGCGAGGCACGATACAATCCCTCGTATCCCGCGACCGAATAGAGGTACTGGCCGTCACGCTGTGCGCCTTCCGGCGGATTGAGCCCGGCGTCGAAGGACTGGATGCGGCCGGCCTGATTGACAAAACAGCCTTCGCGCTCGGCCCACGCGCAGGCGGGCAGAACAACGGCGGCCGCGTTCGATAGGGCGCTCGGCAGCAGGTCCTGCGCGACGACGCAGCGGATGTGCGGCAGGGCCGCCTCGAGGTCCTTCGTCACCCACGCGTGCGGATAACCGCCCACGATCCACGCCGCGGCAAACTCGTCTTTTTTCGCGCGGGCGAGGAAGTCGTTCCACGGGAGCGTGTTGCCGCCGGCGTCCGCGAGGATCATCTCGATGCCGAGGCGGTTGGGGCACTTCTCGGCGAGGATGGTGAAGCGAGCCGGCTGGCCGTTCGTGCGGCCGAGCGGGAACTTCTGGTCCTCGCCGACGTGCGGCACCGGTCCGAGCACGAGCGCGGCGTCGGCGTGGAGCGACCGTATGAAGCGCGTCAGCAGCCACGCCTCCTCGCAGCTCATGAACGGCGAGAGCACGGCCGCGAGCCTCGCGCCCGGTTCGGCATGGAGCGACTCGCCGAGTCGCAGCTTCACGATGGTCGGCAGGTCGCGCCAATCGGGGCGCTCGAGTTCCGCCCCGCGGCGCACGGCAAGTTGCGTGATGCGCCGCGAATCGTGGACGTACTTCCAGCCGAAGCGGCCTTCGTCACACATCCACCAGTCGTTGACGCCGGGGTTGTAGCGCGGTTTGAGGCGGTGCAGTTGGTCGTCGTCGGAGTGCAGCTCGATCGCGCAGCCCGTGGCGCAGAGCGGGCAGATGCTGTCGGTCTCGCGCAGCATCCAGACGCGCTTCTTCATCAGGAAGTCCTTGTCGAGCAGCGAGCCGACCGGGCAGACATCGACGACGTTGCCCTGAAGCGCGTTTTCGAGCGGCAGGCCGGGGAAGACGTCGATCTCGGCGCGGCTGCCGCGGTTGACGATGCAGAGTTCGCTCGTTCCGGCGACCTCGTTGCAGAAGCGCACGCAGCGCGAGCACATGACGCAGCGGTCTTGGTAGAGCAACGTCTTGCTGCCGATGTCCTTCTTGGGGTTCTTGAGCTTCGCCTCGACCATGCGGCTGGCGGCCGAGCCGAACTTGTAGCTGTAGTCCTGCAGGTAGCACTCGCCGGCCTGGTCGCAGACGGGGCAGTCGAGCGGGTGATTCAGCAGGAAGTACTCCATGCATTGCCGCTGATTGTCGCGAATCTTGTCGGAGTCGAAGCGAACTTCCATGCCGTCGCGCACCGGCGTCTGGCAACTCGGTAGCAATCGCGGAGACCAGGCCAGCTCCTTGGTCTTGGGATCGGGCATCTTCATTTCCATCAGGCACAGTCGGCAGGACGCGACGATCGACAGGCCCGGGTGATAGCAATAATGCGGGATGTCCCAGCCGGCCTGGAGCGCGGCCTGGAGGACGGGTATCCCGTCGCGACATTCGATGAGCTTCCCATCGATGGTGATCTTGGGCATGGATTCCTCACACTCGCAGCGGCGCGGACCGGAACGCGGCCGCACGTCGATTCGTGAATGTTATCACGAACTTTTTCGGTCGACTATGCGGCCGAGACCGATTCATCGGGCGCGCCGTGTGCGGATTCGTCAGCGCGACGGGTGGTCGCCATTCGCGAGCCGCGTGGCGGCCATGAGGTATCGCTCGCGGAAGCGTTCGGGCGACATCTTCGCGGCGTCGGCCAGCTCGGCGAGCATCTGCGGGTTGTCGAGGTCGCTGCGCTCGAGCCGGATCATGTAGGCGCGTGCGACGCGGTAACTGAGCGACTTGACGTTGACGAGTCGGATTCGCGTGCGGTTGGTCTGCGGGTCGATCATCTCGTGAAAGTCCATGGGCACGAGATTGCCGTTGACCAACGTCACCATGACACCGCTCGGCAGGGCGCGTTCTGAGTCGAGCAGGAGGCGGATGCTGCCGTAACCGAGGTCGCGGCAGTAGGCGATGTCGGCGGGCGTCGGATCGGCGGAGCGCAGCTCGTAGCCGAGCATGTGCGTGACCATGGTGAAGTCCTCGCCGCGCTCCTTGAATCGCCGCACGAGCTCGTTCTTGAGCATCTCGCCCAGCGGCACCTCGGCCAGCCGCAGGTGGCCGGCGGCGTCGACGGGCACTTCCTTGCCGAGCAATCGTTCGAGTTCGGCGCGGTCGCCGAGCCGGTAGGCGAGGCCTTCGGCGATGACGGCCACTCCGTCGGGCCGGCCCATCGCACGGCGCTTGAAGATCGCGCCTTCGAGGACGTCGGCGATGCGCGCCAGGGTCGTATTCTCGGAGAATTCCTCGGGAATCAGAGAGAGCGTTGCGCCGGCGCTCTTGGTGATTCCGAGCGCGAGCCAGCCCGCGTTGCGGCCCATCGCCGTAACGAGGTACCAGCGGCCGGTGGTCTTCGAGTCTTCCATGAGGTTCTTGACGATCTGCACGCCGATGAGCCGCGCGGTGGAGAATCCGAAGGTGGAAACGTCGTGCGGGAGCGGCAGGTCGTTGTCGATTGTCTTCGGGACGTGGACGATGCGGATCGCGCCGCCGCAGGCCTCGGCGATGAATCGCGCGGACAGGGCCGTGTCGTCGCCGCCGATGGTGATCAGCGAGTCGATCTGGAGCTGGCGGAGGTTGTCGAGGACGCGCTGCACCTTGGCGGCGTCCGGGTAGACGACGCGCGAGGTCTTGAGGCGCTCGTCGTCGAGCAAGCTCGTGCGGGCGGTCCGCAGAATGGAGCCGCCGGTGAAGTGGATGCGGGCGACGTCGCGAATGTTCAGCACGGTCGTGTGCTGCTGCGGCGAGAACTGGTTCGAGCACAGCCAGCGGAATCCATCGTAGATACCGGTGACGTGCATGCCGTTGTTGATCGCCTCGATCGTTGCCGAGCCGATGACGGCGTTAATGCCAGGCGCCGGACCGCCTCCGACGAGGATCGCGAGTCGTGAGGGTTTCATCTGGGTTTGCTCAAGTAAAACGTTTCAATACTAGGCTTATAGCATAGCCGGTCCGCCGCGGATCGACAAGGTACAGATGACGCCGCCCCGACGCGCAGGCCGATCCGGCGGATGTGGCCTGCGACGCGCCGGGCGGGTCATTCCGTCTCATGGTCTCTTTACGTTCGGCGGGCTTCTGCGGGTGGCAATTCGCGAAGAACTCGCGGGCCGTCCGATGGTGTTCGAACGGCCCGCGCGGGTCTGCAATGGCGTCCGCTGTGGTCAGGCTCGGCGTCGGCGGCGCTGAATCGTGAGCAGCGCCATTCCGCCGACAAGCCCCATCGCCGGCAGTGCGCCGACGGATCCGCACAGATCGCCGTTGATGATGATCTGGATCAGCACGGGCAGCGGACCGGGCAGAAACGGCGGCTCGAAGATGGGTCCGTAGTAGCCGCAGTCATCGTACATGTACATCTCGTTCTGCGGAAAGAAGTCGGCGTGACCGGCCATGACCGGCTCATCACGGTCGGAGATGTCGACGGTCTGGAACGACGATTGCGACAGGGCGAACACGCGTGCGCCGATGACGCCGACGCGCTCGACGCGCCCGCGATGCTCGAACCAGCCGCGCTGCGTCAGGACCGTATCGCTGAAGTCGACGAGCTGCACGGCGTTCAGACAATCGGGCCGCTCCGGCGAGTCATCGCCCGCGCCAGCCGGCGCAAAGAACGGCGGAAAGATCAGGGGCATCGGGAAGGGGCTGTCGGAGTATTCGACGTGATGGAACGGGATCGCGATCACGCCGAGTTCATCGACGATCTTGAACGCCTTCTCATCGTACGTCGCGTTGGAGTCGGTGAACGATCCCGGCGGGCCGAGGACGATCCGGCCGAGTTCGGATGGGTTGGCCGGGTCCTCGACGTCGTAGTACGCGACGGCGGGCCGAGTGCCGTCCGTGTCGTCGATCCCGACGGCGATGAGCCGGTTGCCGCGCGGTTCGATGTGCGTGCTGTAGCCGGGGACTTCGAGGTGTCCGGCGACGATCGGATTCGCCGGATCGGACAGATCGAGCACGAACAGCGGATCGACGCGGAGAAACGTGACGACGTAGCCGCGCGGGCCATCGAAGCGCACGGCCTCGAGCGATTCTCCGCGGATGATGTCGGTCTGGCCGAGCGGCGTGATGCTGTCGGGATTCGACAGGTCGTACGTAAACAGCTTCACGTCGCGGAAGCCGAAGCCCCAGGTCTCGGTCGCAATGCGGAAGACGCCGTCGTAATCCCCCATGTAGAAGCGGTTCCGGATGTAGCCCGGGACGTTCACCGTGCCGCGCAGGTCGATCTGGCCGGCCGGATCGGAGATGTCGACGTACTGCACGTGGGTGTAGGTCTGGCCCTCGCCGTAGTCGTATTCCTGGCTGGCGGCGAAGAGCGCGTGCTGCGAGACATGCAGCAGCAGCCCGCGGCCGGAGAACGTCTGGCGGTCGACCGGGATGACGTTGTTCGGATCGGCGACGTTGACGGAGGCGACGAAGCCCTCGTTGTCGGGCGGGTTGTCGGTTCCTTCGTAGGCATAGTAGGGCAGGATGTTGCTGCCGACGACGTAGATCACGTCGCCGACCCGGCGGCTGGCATCCGCGTAGCCGACCACGTTGAGCTTGCTCAAAAGCGCCGGCGCGGTCGTGTCGGAGATGTCGATGATCGCGATCTGGCTCCCGGAGAAATCGGGCGGCGGCATGTCGGGCGCGATGGTGGAGGTGCCGTCGCCGAGGAGCGGGACGGGGCGACCGGGCTCGCCGCCCGGCGGGGCGTAGAAGTAGTCCGCGCTCAGCAGGATGTACGCCCGGTTGCCGACGACGTACATCTCGACGCCGCGCCCGCGCAGGTCGAGCATGCCGTCGATCTGCGGGTCATCCGGATCGGCGACGTCGATGATCACAAGTCCCTTGTAGCGGTTCAGGACGTAGGCCTTGTCCGCGATGATCTTGATGATGTCGGCCTCCTCGATGAGCCGCGCGACTTCGTCGCCGGCGTCGGCGTTCGGCGCGGCGGCCGGTCCGAACAGACCGTCGAAGAATCCGCCCAGTCCCGGCGCATTCTGACCGTTGGGTGTCCTGCCCGAAAACACGTTACAACCGGCGAGTGCAATGGCGGCCGTCAGCGCGACGAGGGCAAGTCCGCGGGTGCGTGATGCGTACATACTGAGATCCTCGCATTTCGGAGCCCGGGGTAGTATTTCCAAGCGCCGCGCGGGAGGTCTTCGGCGGCACGCGGTGGAGGCACACAAATCTTATCGCCCGAGAGTCCCGCGCCGCAAGAGCCGGTTGTCGCACGGCGTCGGGGTTCTTCTGGGACGGGCGCCGTCGCGCGCGATCGCATTCTCCATTCGGCCGCGCCGCGTCGATGGGCAAACGTCCCAACGACGCGCGCAACCTATTGGGAGTGAATTGATTAGCGACGGGCTAGCCGCGGATGTTCTGGCCCCAGCTCAGCTTCTTGACGAGCGTCAGCCAAGCCGGTCGGTCGGGATGGCGAACCAGCCGGAACGGTTCCGCAGCGCGCTGAGCCGTGACGAGCGATTCGCGCGGCAGCGGCAGGTTTTCGCGCCCGTCGATGACCGCGGTGGTGCCCTCGTTTGTCTCGATGGCGCGGACCTCGACCCGCGCATCGGGCCCGACGACGACGGGTCGGTGCGTGAGCGAGTGCGGGCAAATCGGCGTCAGGGCGATGGCCTGCACATCCGGCTGAAGGATCGGGCCTCCGCCGGACATGTTGTGCGCGGTGGAGCCAGTGGCGGTGGCGAGGATCAGTCCGTCGCCGGCGATGTCGGTGACGTGCTGGCCGTCGATGGAGATGCGGAGCTGGATCATGCGGAAGGGCGCACCGGCGTGGATGACGCAATCGTTGACGGCGCGGAGTTGCCGCGGGGCGGTCCGCGGCGTCGTAATCTCGACGCGCAGGGCCATGCGTTCGCTGATGAGCGATGGGTCATTGAGCACCCGGTCGAAGTGCTTGCGGAGGTCGTCCTCGGAGAACTCGGCGAGGTAGCCGAGCTTTCCCATGTTGACGCCGACGATGGGGGTGTGCGGGTGTTTCAGCGCGCCGGCGACGCGGAGCAGCGTGCCATCGCCGCCGAGGACGATGACCAGATCGAAGGGGCTGCTCAGGACGCGCTGGAGGTCGCCGTCGAGTTCGGCGGTGAGGTCGTGATTCGCGAGCCAGTTCCGGACGCGTTCGAACGCCGGCGGGACCAGCGGCTTGGCGGGGTTTCCGACGAGGCAGATGCGGCGGCGCTGCGTGGGGTCGGGCATCAGCGAGAGCCTCGCGCGGTGTCCATGTGTTGGAGGATAGTATCGTCCGGGGGTCGGAAGCGGTGCAAGGAAGGGGCCGTGAACCGCGGTCCGGCCGAAACGGGCGTATAAGTTGTTATAGATCAACGTGATATGTCGGCGGCCTCGCTGTGGCAGTCGAGCGGAAGCCCGGCTGGCCGACACCTTGGGGTCCGGAAGAATAAGGAGTGGACCGGCGTTGCTCCGGCGCGCGGCGAGCGTCCGCGCCGATCGGCGTGCGGTCGGGTTGGATCGGAGATTCGGAGACGAACGTCATGCCCACGTTTCAGTACGAAGCGATGAATGCCGCGGGGCAGGAGATCAAGGATGAGATCGACGCGGCGACGAGCGAGGACGCCATCGCGCGGATTCGCGCGATGGGCTACTTCCCGACAAAGGTCAAGCAGAAGGGCGGCGCAAAGGCCGCGGGCAAGCCGGGCGCTGCGCAGCCGAAGCGCCGCTCGGGCGGCGGCGGCCGCGTGCCGAAGAAACAGCTTACGGCGTTCACGCGGCAGCTTTCGACGCTGATGGACGCGGGCCTTCCGATTCTGCGTTCGCTGCGGATCCTCGAGTTGCAGCAGAAGCCGGGAACGCTGCGGGTCGTGCTGCGGAACATCGCCGAGGACGTGGAGGGCGGCGCGACGCTATCGGAGGCGATGGGCAAGTTTCCGAAGGCGTTCGATCGGCTGTACGTGAACATGGTCGCGGCCGGCGAGGCGGGCGGCGTGCTCGACGTGATTCTCCAGCGACTCGCGGAGTTCATGGAGAAGGCGCAGAAGCTCAAGCGCAAGGTCGTGGGCGCGATGGTCTACCCCGTGTGCGTGGTCGGCTTCGCGTTCCTGATCGTCACGGGCATCATGAAATTCGTCGTGCCGAAGTTCAAGGAGATCTTCGCCGACTTCGGCACGAAGCTGCCGGAAGTAACGCAGTTCCTCCTCGTGCTGTCCGACTTCGTGGTCGGCAAGACGACCGATCCGGCGACGGGGCAGGAAACCGACATGCTGATTCCGGGTTGGGCGATCATCATTTTCTCGCCGGTGGTGTTCTACGCCTTCATGAAAGTGGTCAACCAGTTCGAGGCGACCCGCTACATGCGCGACGTGGTCGTGCTGAAACTGCCGATCATCGGCCAGATTTCGGGCAAGTCGGGCGTGGCGCGGTTCACGCGAACGCTCGGGACGCTCGTCTCCGCGGGCGTGCCGATTCTGGAGGCTCTGAACATCACCCGCGACACGGCGGGCAACCTCGTGTTCTCGCGGGCGCTGCAATCAGTGCATGACTCGATCCGCGAGGGCGAATCGTTCGCCGCGCCGCTGCGGGCCTCCAAGATCGTCGACAACCTCGTCGTGAACATGGTCGACGTCGGTGAAGAAACGGGCGAGCTCGACAAGATGCTCATCAAGGTCGCCGACAACTACGACGACGAGGTCGAAAACCTTGTCGGCAGCCTCGTGAGCCTGCTCGAGCCGATCCTCGTCGTCACCCTCGGGTTGGTCGTCGGCTTCATCGTCGTGGCCCTGTTCCTGCCGCTGGTGACGCTGATCAACAGCCTGACCGGAGGCGCGTGATGCACGACACCGGCCGCGCCCGCGCACGGTCGTACGCGACGCCGAGGCGGCGCCGTCGCACGCTGCGCGGGCTGACGCTGGTGGAGCTGCTCGTGTCACTGGCGATCGTCCTCGTGCTCTTCAGCCTCCTGGTCGTGGCCGGTCAGCAGGTGCGGAACGCCCTGCGACGCTCGCGGGCGCAGCAGCAGATGCAACTGGTGGCGGACGCCATCGACCGCTACGCGAAGACGTGGCCGGCGTGGCGGGACACGATCACCGGCTCGGGCGCGCAGACGTCGGACCGCGGCTGGCCGCACTGGTGCGGCGCGGCCGCCTTCCCGGTCGCTGCGTACACGACCGAGACGGATTTCAACGACTCCAACACGCGCGATGTCTCGGACGACGACGATCCCGCCTCCGGCGGGCGGACCGACGTCGAGGCCGCGGCCGAGTGCCTCGCGTTCGCGTTGACGACGGCGGATCGCGGCACGCCGCTGCTGGCCACCGGCGAGGGTACGGGCGTGCGGACCTATTCGGCGTCCGAGACGCCGCCGCGGGTCTATCCGAAGCTGCTGGCCGCCGCGTCGCCGGCGAACAACCCGCGGCGAATCCTCGAGGACCCGTGGGGCAACCCGCTGCGGTACTTCTGGGTCGTCCGCGACACCGACTCGCAGGAGGGCTGGCGGGCCATCACGTCGGCCGATTCGACGGGACCAAATGATCCGGCGAACGATCCGTTTTTCGCTCCGGCGCAGGGGATCGTGGTCGAGTCGGCCGGACCGGACGGGCGGTACGGAAACGTCTGGCGGCGGACGCCGACGGCCCAGCAGCTCGAGGACGCGACGGACAACCTCTGGGTCAAGCCATGACGACGGCACGGTCGAGACCGGGATCGGCGCATCGCGCGGGTGCTGCGCGGCGGGCGTTCACGCTCGTCGAGCTGCTCGTGACGATCGCGATCATCGTCATCATGCTCGGCGTCGTGACGCTGGCGTTCCAGCGGATCACCGATTCGAACGCGCTGGCGAGCGCCGTCGGGACGCTGGCGACCTACGCCGGCGTCGCGCGGGCTTATGCGATCGAGAACGGCATCGAGACGATGCTCGTCGTCAACCCGGTGAACGGGCGGCTGGAGTTGTGGCACGCGAATCCGCCGTCGGGCGGCGGGCCGTGGGACCCGCAGTCGACCGCGTTTCCGAACGGTTACGCGTACGCGCCCGTGCTTGACAGCACCGCATCACTGCCGACCGGCCCGGATCACCGCTCCCTTGTCGTCGTGCACCCGATCGACGCGACGGAGGAGGTCGCGCCCGGAACGCCGCTGCGTGCGACGACCGAGGGACAGCAGAGCCGGGACAACCTGAACTGGGTGGCGATCTGCTTCTCGGCGGAGGGACGGCTGGTGCAGCAGGTGCGCCGGATCGCGACGCGCCTGCCGACGGACTACAGCGGTGCGGCGGTCGCGAATCCGAATCGCCGCGAGGACGGCACGCCGGACCTCGCGCGGACCTTGCCCACGGCGTATCAGGTCGACGCGGGCGACTCGCTCATACTTTCCACCCGCGGCGTCGTCGTGTCGGATCGTAAGACGTTCGAGCAGGTCTTCGCGCTGTTCAACGGCCAGCCGCCGCCGCAGCAACTGGTCGATCTCTGGCTCGACGAAACGCCGAACACGACCACGCCCGGCATCGAGTTCCGCGAGTTCAAGCGGCGGGTCTTCTTCGGCCTGTGGTCGGCGCGCGAAGTGCCGGCGGTGGAATAACGATGCGCACGCACGCGGAACATCGCGGATTCGTCGGCGGCCGAACCGTCGCGACGCGATGGCCGCGCGCCTGCGCGTTCTCGCTTCAGGAGGCGATGATCGCGATCGGCCTGCTGGGCGTCGGGCTGGTGATGGTCGCCGCGGTCTTCCCCGTCGCGCTGTCGCAGCATCGCGAGACGACCGAGGCCGCGGCGATCGTGACGATGTCGCACACCGGCCGCTCGCTGTTCGAGACGCGCGTGGATGAATCGAGGCTGTGGCGGCCGGTGACGACGGGCGTCCTTCCGGCAGGCGAGGACGGTCCGTGGATGATGTTGCCGTTCCTGAACCTGGTGACCGATGGCAGCGGCGCGGGAACGCCGGGGACGTGGGACACGACGGGCTACGCGATCGCGTACGCGCAGGGCGCAAACGCCGTGTTCAACACGCTGGGCGCGGTCACGACGCAGAGCGTCTCGTTGTTCTTCGGCCCGGCGGACGTGCTGAGCGACGGGCGGCAGCCGGTGGCGGTCGCGACGCTCTCGGCCGACGGTGTGGCCGAGCTGACGGCGACGCGCTACGTGTGGTACGGGTTCTATCGCGAGACGGCGGCGGGCGTGATTGATCGCGCGGTGGCGGTCTGCCGTCAGGTCCGCGGACAGGAGTTCGCGGAGCAGGATCAATCCGCGGGCTTCCCGGCGTGGAGAGACAACCCGATCCAGAGCGCCGGAATTCGACGACGCCTGCCCGTTCCGTGGCGGGTCTCCGTCACGAATCAGTTCAACATCGCGACGGGCGACTACTACCTTGTTTGCGGCGGAACGGACAACCTCGGCAACCTCGCGCCCGTCGGCGGAGAAATCCTGATCGCCGGCTGGTCGAACTCGGGCACCGGCCTGCCGAATCCCGCCGGCCGTGTCATCACCGTGAACGACGCGATCGACGCGGACGGCAACGGGTACGCCGAGTGGATCCGCGCGGACAACATCGCCGACATTCCGACGAACGTCGCATTTGACATCTGGATCTTCCCGCCGGCCTTCGCGCCGGACGGCCGACCTGGTGGGATGGTGCGCGATCAGGCGAGATCGCCCGCACTGGAGTGGTACCTCTTTTGACGAGCGCCATGACGCGACGTGCGAACAACCCGGCCCTTCGACGCGGCTTCACGCTGCTGGAAGCGCTCGTCGCCACCGCACTGCTGCTGGCCGTCATGCTCATGGTCTCCGAGGTCTTCTCGCTCTCGTCGACGGCGTCAGGCCGCACGGCCGCGCATGCGGAGATCATCGAGGCCGGCGCGGCGTTCGAGCAGGCGGTGCGTCACGCGCTCTCGAACCTTCGGCCGAACTCGCTGCTCATCATCGATTCGCCCCAGCCGCTGACGAACCGACCGGACGTAAGCGGCAATCCGGCCGTGCTGCCGCTGCGGCACGATCGGCTGGTGTTCATCGTCGAGGGCGCGGCGGGGGAGTTCGTCTCGGTGACGGATCGCAATCGGCCGACCGTGGCAGCGGCGGCCGCGACGCCAGCCTCGACGCATCAGGCGCTGGTCTTCATCGGTCCGGGGAATCCCAACTCGCAGCTCCAGCCGGAAGGGCGGATCGTCGCGCCGCAGCCGGGCGTCGGCGCGGTCGATGCGCTGCTGCCGGCGAAGGACTGGATCATGGCCGAGCGCGTCGTTCTGCTGGACAGCCCGGCGTTCACGAGCTTCACGGGCGAAGTGCCGCCGCTGACGTATCCGACGCTGCAACTCGGCGTCACGCCGGCGCAGGGCCTCTACGCGTGCGGGATCGACGCGGTGACGGAGACGGCCGACGAACTGCTCGTCCGTGTCGTCGCCGACTGGCCGAACGTGCCGGGCCTGTGGGAGCTGAACCTCTGCCCGAGCGAGGTGGACGCGATCCCGCCGACTTCGGCGACGGACAACTACTTCTACTACGGCCGGGCGGGGTTCAATCTCCAGGCGCGGATCGCCGACCTGCGGATCGAGTGGACCGACGGCGCGCTGGTCGATCCGAACGACATCAGCCCGGCCGACGGCGAACCGGACGATGCGAACACCCAGTGGTTCGGCGCGCCGCGCGATACGAGCGGCCAGCCGGGCTACCTCGATCCGCCCGGCGCGGCCGGCAATCGCGGCGACGTGACGACGCAGGACTTGTGGCGGCTCGCGTTCGGCGAGCCGGCGCTGCCGGCAGGCGTCGAGACGTTCGACCCCGCGACGCAGGCGTACCGCGCGGCCTGGCTGCCGGCGACCTGGGCGAGTCGTCCGACGGCCCTGCGATTGACCTACCGGGTTTACGACTCGCAGGATCGGATTGCGAACGTCGAGAACGTCGATACGACCGTTCCGGGCGATGGCGCGCCGGATGCGACGCTGAAGCGCTACGGGCTGGAGTTTTCGTTCGTGGTGAGCCTGGGGCCGTAACCTGGGCGATTTCGGCCGGGATTTCGGGACTGTCCGACACCTGGGTCGGGCGAAGAATGAGATCGGGATGGGTGCGCGAATGACGCAGGGGCCGCGAATCTTGACCGGGCGAGGGTCGGCCGATGGCGGCCGGCGGCGTCCGCGTCGCGCGACGATCCTGATCTTCACGTTGGGGGTTCTGACGCTGCTGGCGTTGATCGGCGTGGGGCTGCTGGCGACGGTCCGCGGCGAGCGCGAGCGGATGGAGTTGACCCAGGCTGCGGTCATGCAGTTGTCGGTAACCGACCGGATCGTGCAGGGCATCCGCGAGCGGCTTCGTGCGGACCTGTGGAGCAGCGACGCGACGCCGTTGTACCTGAGCGATGACTCAGGTTCCGCGCCGACCGATGCGCGCGAGCGGAACGAGCCGTTCGACGCACCGGGGGCGTTCGATCGCTGGCTGGCGTCAACGTTGCCCTACCGGGATGAGGGGGGTACGCCCGGCGCTCAGGACGACGACTATCTGCGATGGGACCACGTCAGTTATGTCGGCAGCGACCTGTTTGCAAAGGTCCCGCCCGGCAACGTTCAACCGTTGTACGCCAGTCCGCGGCGCACGACCGGCTACGTCGATGCACAGTTGAGGGACGTGGCGGTGCTCACGTCGCATTTCGAAGGTCTTGCCGGCGATCCGACGCCGATCGGACTGCCCGTCGGCACGACGGTCGCGCAGGGTCGAAGCGTGTGGAACGAACCCGGGCTGTACGTCGGGAGTTCCGACGCGGGTACGGCCCTGATCGCGGCGCAACTCGTGGCGTGGAAACCTGCGAATCCGGCCGCGAGGTTTCCGTACTTCGATGCGAATCTCGATGGCGAGGTCGACCTGTACGACGCCGACGGCGACGGAATTCCGGATTCGCCGCTAAGTATCGCGATGCCCAATCCGAATCGCGAACCGAACGAACCGCGGTATCTCTACGCCGCGGTGCGGATCATCGATCACGCCTCGATGCTGAACGTCAATACGGCGTCGAGCTTCTGGAAGCCCGGCGCGGCCGGGGCGCAACTGACGTTCGACGAGACGACGTCGGACATGCAGCGGCGCGGGCGGCGGGCCGGCGAGGTGCTGCTCGACGCGGTGTGCATGACTCGCGACTACGACACGCCGGAGTATCGCGTCGCGGGCCTGATGGACTATCGCAGCGGGCCCGACCCCGTGACGTTCGATCGCAACATCGTGCGGCGACTGCTGGTCTCGGGCAAGTACGGCGGCCCGCCGTTCTACAACCTGTTCTCGACGGCGGACGAGATGTCGCTTCGGCATCGCTTCTGCCTCGTGCCGCCGATCCTGCGGAACTTCGATCGGGAGAACGACCCGTTGAACTACGGCACGATCGACCGCGCGTTGCGCTGGTCGTTGCTGTGGTCGCCGGAAATGAACAACGCGCTGACGGAGTACAACGGCTCTCCGCGCTGGGCGCGGTTCTCGACGAAGCCACCGCCACAGCTCGACGAACGCGCCGACGTGCAGCCCGATGGTCCGCGCGGCTGGCTCTCACTGCTCGATCAGGACACGCTGCGGAGTCCGTGGGCCGTCCGGCGGCCGATGCTGACGACGATCAGCCTGTCGTGCGATCGCGTGCCGCAATCTTTCAATCCGCCCGGCGCTCCGGCGAACCTGTCGTACGCGGGCCAGGCGGTCGTCGTTGCGCCGCCGTCTAGCGGCGTCACGGGTCCGGGCGAGAAGGTCGACCTCAATCAGGAGGTCAACGAGGCCGATCCGGCCGCGCGGGCCGAGTACCTCGGCCGGCTCATGTGGGCGTTCCGCTACGCGGGCACGGCGACGGATGGCTTGCAGATCCTCCGCGATCCGAACGATCCGTCCAGCGCGTTTCCGCGGTTGCAGCTCGAAGCGCAGCTCGCGGCGAACGTGATGGACTTCCGCGACAGCGACGACGTGCCGACGGTGATCGAAGGCGGCGGGCTCGCGAGTCCCATCGCGGGCATCGAGGCGCAGCCGTTCATCATCGAGGTGTACGCCTACTTGCATCGCACCGACACGAACGACACGAGCGGCAGCCGCTACGCGGTGGAGCTGCTCAATCCCTACCCGCGGGTGATGTCGGGCTTCAAGCTCCGCGTCGGAAGCGCCGGCACGATCATCCCGCTGAACGACATCCCGCCCGCGGTGGCCGGCGTGCCGGGTCGGCTGACCGTGACGTCGCATGCGTGGGGCGCGATGGGATTCAACCCCGTACCGACTCCACCGGCTCCGGCCAACTTGCAGGAGAGCGTCGGCACGGCGCTCGCGTTCGCCAACGCGTCGCTCTCGCCGCAGCGGATCTACCTCCTGCGCTCCGACACGATCGTCGCGGGCGCGCCGGTGGACTGGCCGTGCGACGCCTTCGTCACCAACGCCCAGCCCTACTTCGACGACAGCGCCGGCGGGTGGGAAACCCCGCCACGGCCGAATCCCGGCCTGCCCCCGAACACGCGTTACAACATCTTCCAGCGCGGCGAACTGACGGACCTGGCGGATGCAACGTCGCTGAGCTGGTACTTCACGATCTGCCGCAGCGTGCTCAAGCACTCGTCGGGCAGCCACACGCTCGGCCGGCCGAACAACGAGATGTACGGCCCGTTTGCGCCGGGCGACTTCGACCCGGTGGTCTGGAGCATCCGTAACGCGGGGACCGGCGGCCCGATCGTGCCGCGTTCGTTCGAGTCGGGGGCGGAGCTCTCGCGCGTCCTGGCGATCGGGAACAGCCGGACCATCAACACGCTCTCGATCACGACCGTCTCGGAGCGGCTCGCGTGGATGCAGAATCAGTCGAACGCCGCGCCGCGCGGAACGGGAGCGAACGCCGCCCGGCGCCGCGTGGCCGGCCGGCTGGACTTCCTCGATCTGCTGACCGATCCGGCCAAGCCGCGGACGGCGCGGATCTTCCGCACGCTGACGTGCAGCGCCGCGCGGGCCGACGGCATCGACAATGACGGCGATGGCACGACCGACGAAGCCGAGGAGATGCTCAACATCGGCTTCCGCCAGGCCGGCCTGATCAACGTCTTCACCGCGCCGGCCGCGGTGCTGCGCGGCGTTCCGTTCATGAAGATGGACAGCGGTGCAGCGCAGTGGGACCTCGCGGCGGCGATCGTCTCGTACCGCGAGAAGCGGCGCGAGACGAGCCTGTTTCCCGGCGCCGCGGCCGACCTGAGCGGCGTGAGCGGTTCGGGCAGTCCGTTCGAGACGGCGGGCGGCCTGGCGCGCGTGCTGTCGGGCGATGCGCGGTTCACGGTCGATCGGTTCATCACGTCGGTGCTGAGCGATCACGCCGTGGACGGAACGTCGCCGGACTTCGACCGGCTGTCGGATCAACACGCAAACGTGCAGGGCGACATCCGCGCGCGGGACATCTTCCTCGCGCGGTGGGCGAACCTGCTGACCACGCGCTCGGACGTGTTCACGGCGTACGTGGCGATCATCGACGAGAACGGGCGGTATCACCGCCGCGTGCAGGTGACGCTGGACCGCAGTCCGTGCGTGACGGAGGACGCGTCGTCGCGACGTCCGGTATACCCGGCGATCGTCACGCGGCGGGATTCGGACTATTACGACGATATGCGTTGATGATCGGACCGGGCATGCGGCGGGATGACGCCGCGGGTCGCCGGCCGGTGTATAATGAATGGATCGCGAGAAAAACGGCAGCGATTCGCGGGCGCAGCGGCGTCCGGGGCTGCGGGAGGTCGATGTGTGATGCGAAGGGAATCAATCGGGCGGCCGCGGGCGTTCACGCTCGTCGAGATGTTGACGGTCATTGCCATCATCACGTTGCTGATCGGGATCCTCGTCCCGTCGTTGTCGGCAGCGCGGGCGACGGCGCAGCGCGCGGCCATCAAGGCGCAGATCAACTCGATCTCGGCCGGTTGCGAGATGTTCCGCAACGACGAGAACGAGTATCCGAAGTCGAACGAGTGGCTGTTCGACAATCAGGGAACGGCCGCGATTGACGAGCGGACGAACTGGGAGGTAATCGGCCTCAGCGGCGCGCACCTGATCGTCGATGCGATGGTTGGTCGAGACTTCCTCGGCTATGACCCGCGGCCGGGCACCGGCCCCGGCGCCGGCGTCGACAGCCGCTGGTCGACCGCGGCGGGCGCACCGCCGACGACCTTCCCGCGCTCACGGCGGAACGCGTACGTGCCGCCGGAGGGCATCTCATTCTCGACGCAGGAAAAACCACCGCAGGACGGCTTCGGCACGATCGCCAACGGCGATTTGACCTTCACCATGCCCGAGATCGACGCCTCCGACGTCCGCTGCCCGGTCTTCGTCGACAAGTTCGGATTCCCCATCCTCTACTACCGCGCGAACCCGCGCTCGACGCAGAGTATGCCGATCATCCAGACCACCGCCGCGCCGCTCGCCAACATCGGCGACGGCGTCTATGACGGTCGCGACAACGCCGTCTTCACGAGCGACACGGCCGGCACGCGGCCCGCGAACTTCGATCATCGCATCGCGGACGCGAACACGAACGGCTACGACTACCCGGGCGGCCTCGCGGCGCTCGACAACAACTTCGCCGAGTTCATCCGCTCGTTCCGCGCGACGAGCTACGTGCCGTCCACCAATCCGCCGGAGATCCTGTTCCCGCGGCCGGTCCAGAGCGAGCGGTTCATCCTGCTCTCGCCGGGCAAGGACGGCATCTGGGGGAACCTGGACGACGTGGCGAACTTCGAGGTGCTGTCCGAGGAACGCTAAGCGCGGCGCGCCGGGGTTCCTGGGGTTTGCATGTTCAAGGAGCCGGTCCGCTCGGGCCGGCTCTTTTCATGCGCGGACGTCGAAACGAGATCGGTCGTTGCGGTGGCCGGCGATACGACTACTTCGGGGCCATCAGGGCGTCGTGTAGGGCCTTTTCGATCATCTTGTAGCGAACGTTGTTCACGCGATACGGCTGGCCGCGCTTGATTTCCTCGAGCCGGTCGCGGCACGCGTCGAAGCGCTTCTTCTGAAGGGCGTCTTCGGCCTCGTTGTACAGGCGATCGATGTCGGCGTCCGTGGTCGGGCGCACCGTCGTGGCCTCCTCCGAATGCGACATCACGCGGTGGATCAGGACCGTGCTCGCGTATCCGCCGCCGCCGATGAGGAGGACCAGCAGCACGTATTTCATGAAGAGGGTTGATTTCAGGATGCCGAGACGATCGGCCAATTTGGTCCGCACCGTCACCTTCGTGCCGGCCTCGCCGAGCTTCCGCTTCTTATCGCTTCCCTTCTTGCCATCCGCGGGCGTGTCGCGACCGGACAACTGGTCGTAGGCCGCCACGAGTTTGTTCATCTCGGCGCGGGCCTCGGCCTCGGCCTCGGCGGTGATGACGGGCTTCAGCTTCTGCGGAGGTTTGCTACCGGTTGGAGGCGCTGCGGGGGAAGGAGCGGATTTCGGCGGCGACGCCGTGCTCGATTTCGACGGGGTCGCCGCCATGGGTTTCTCGCCCGGCGGTGCGGCGGATTTCGCCGGCGCTGCGGCGGACGGAATTCGCAGCGGCTCCTTGCACTTCGGGCAGCGCACGGTCTTGCCCGCCAGGTCGTCCTTGGCGCGAAAGGACGCGCCGCAGGCTTTGCACGAGACCGCGATGGGCATGTCCGTCAGGCCCCCGTCGACGATCCGGTCTGCGTCGTGTTGACCATCGAAACTCCCGCATGGATTATCCGGCGATCGACGTGGGAAGGCAACGAGCCGCTGTGATGTTTCAGGGCCGCGCCGGGGGCGGCGCGCGGCGTTCGGCGCGGGCGATGACACTGGTCGAGATGGTCATCGCCGTGGTGCTGATCGGCGCCAGCCTGTTCCTGCTGGTGGGCTGGACCAACGCGATCCGCACCCGCGCCAAGATCGCGCTCGCGCGGCGCGTGCTGGTCGAGTTGGACCGCGCGCTGATACGCTACTACGAAAGCGAGAAACGCTACCCGGTCAGTCCCGACGCTGAATCCGACCCGACGCCGATCGCCGACGCGTTGTGGCTGCACCGGACCAGCCGCGACCTGAAGGAGGCGGTGCCGAAGTCGCTCTGGTCGACGCGCGGACGTCGAACGCTGCTCGATCCGTGGGGGCGGCCGCTGCGCTACCGGTCGAGCGCGTCGCGCTCGCCGGACGTGGAAACGAACGAGAACCGACCGATCTTCGAGTCCGCCGGACCCGACGGCGACTTCGGGGACGACGATCCGCAGTATCAGGGCGACAACCTGCGGAGCGACGATCCGGACAAGGACGGTTTTCGTGAATCCGCTTCGCCGCGGGCGTAGTCGGTCGCGACGGGATATGATGGAACGTCGGTGCCGGACGGGAGAACTCGCCATGCCCAAGCGCGTGATCGATCAGATTGACGTGACGGGAAAGTCGGTGCTGATGCGCGTCGACTTCAACGTGCCGATCGAGGAGGGGCGGATCACCGATGACCGCCGCATCGTCCAGGCGCTGCCGTCCATCCGCAGCGTGCTCGATCGCGGCGGACGACTGACGCTCATGAGCCATCTCGGCCGGCCGTCCGGTCGCGGCTTCGAGGAGGAGTTTTCGATGGAGCCTGTGGCGCGGCGTCTCGGCGAGCTGCTGTCGATGGAGATCCCGCTCGCGCCTGATTGCGTCGGCCCGGACACGGTGCGGGTGGTGGCCTCGCTCCGCAACGAGCAGTGCGTCCTGCTGGAGAACCTCCGGTTCCACGCCGAGGAGACGCTGGTCGACCAGGCAAAGAAGAACCCGGACAAGCGCCTGACGCCCGAGCAGGCGGCGCAGGTCGATGCGTTCGCATCGAAGCTGGCGTCGCTCGGCGCGCTCTATTGCAACGACGCCTTCGGGACGTGCCATCGCCGACACGTCAGCATGTACGACGTGCCGATGAAGATCGGCGCGGGCCGGCGCGTCTGCGGCTTCCTGCTCCAGAAGGAGTTGAAGTTCCTCGGCGACGCGCTCTTTGCGGCGCGGCGGCCGTTCATCGCGATTCTCGGCGGCGCCAAGGTCAGCGACAAGATCGGCGTGATCGAGAGCCTGCTGCCGAAAGTCGATCGCATCCTGATCGGCGGCGCGATGGCCTACAGCTTCTTCAAGGCCCGCGGGCAGGAGGTCGGCCGGAGCCGCTGCGAGGCCGACAAGCTCGATCTGGCGCGGCGGCTCATGGAAAAGGCGGGCGACAAGCTCGTGCTGCCGTCCGACAACGTCTGCGCCGCCGAGCTCGCGCCGCGCGTCGCGACGCAGGTCGTCGGTGAGGCCATTCCGTCCGATCAGATGGGTCTCGACGTGGGTCCGCAGACGGTCGAGCGCTACCGCCAGATCGTGCTCGGCGCGAAAACGGTGCTCTGGAACGGACCGCTCGGCGCGTTCGAGACGCCGCCGTTCGACGCCGGAACGCGGGCCCTCGCCGAAGCGCTGGCCGAGGCCACCGCGCGCGGCGCGACGACGATCATCGGCGGCGGTGATTCGGCCGCGGCAGTGGAGGCGGCCGGACTGGCCGAGCGCATTACGCACATCTCGACCGGCGGCGGCGCGAGCCTGGAGTTTCTCGAGGGCAAGTCGTTTCCGACGATCGACATCCTCGACGAGGGTTGATGCGGCGCGGCGCAGGACGTGCGGCGGACCGGCCGATCGAAGGCCGGGATCGGACGATGGGCTTGACGAGCGACTTTCCTTCTCAGCCGCGCCTGCGAATCGCGCCTTCGCTGCTGGCCGCCGATTTCGCGCGACTCCGCGACGAGCTGGCCGAGATCGAGGCCGGCGGCGCCGACCTGCTGCACCTCGACATCATGGACGGCCACTACGTGCCGAACATCAGCTTCGGCATCCCGGTGATCGAGAAGATCCGCGGCGTCAGCAATCTGTTCTTCGACACGCACTTGATGATCCGCGAGCCGGCGCGCTATGCCGAGGCGTTCTGCAAAGCGGGCGCGGACGGCATCACGTTTCACACCGAGGTCGCGCCGGAGCCCCGGCGGTTGATCGAGTCGCTGCGCTCGCTCGGCGTCGCGGTCGGAGTCAGCCTCAATCCCGGAACGCCGCTCGCGTCGCTCGACGCCGTGCTGGCGGAGGTCGATCTCGTGAACATCATGACCGTCGAACCGGGCTTCGGCGGGCAGGCCTTCCTCACGGACATGCTCGCGAAGGTCGAGGCGCTCTCCACACGCCTGCGGCCGGATCAGCGGCTCGAGGTGGACGGCGGCGTCAATCGCAAGACCGTGGCGAGGGTCGCGTCGGCCGGCGCGGACACGCTCGTGGCCGGCACGTCGGTCTTCGGCGCGCCCGACCGACGCGCGGCCATCGCCGAGTTGCGGCGGCTGGCGCTCGAGGCGCGGAGGGCCGCACCGGCGTGAGCCAGATTATCCTGCTGAGGTGGGGTGCGACGGAGTGGGATGCCCAGGGGCGGATCGTCGGCCACACCGATCTGCCGCTCAGCGCCGCCGGCGCGCGGCAGGTCGCGGTGGACGCATCCGAGCTGGCGGCCTTCCGGCCCACCGCGGTTTACAGCGGCATGGAAGAAGCCGCGCGACAGACGGCCTCGGCGGTTGCGCGTCCGCATCGGCTCCGCGTCCGCAAGCGGGTCGAGCTGTGCGAGGTAAACCTCGGGCACTGGGAGGGCCTGACCGACGAGCAGTTCCGCGAGCGCTTCCCGCGCGTCTATCGCCAGTGGTACGACGAGCCGTCGGCCGTCTGTCCGCCGGAAGGCGAGTCGATCGTCGATGCGTCGGAGCGTCTGCATTCCGCGCTGAAGCGGGCGCTGCGGCGCGCCGGCGATGGAGACGTCTTCGTCGTGACCGGCCCGCTGGCCGGAGCGATCCTGCGGCTGCGCCTGACGCATCAACCGCTGGATGGCATCTGGAAGGTGCTCGAGGACGGCCGTCGCTGGCATGCGCTGCCGCGGCCCGACGCGGCGCCTCCGGCCGCTGCGCCGCCGGCCGCGGCGCCACCGCCGGCGTCGCCGTCGCAGCAGGCGGAGTAGGTCGCTGCGTTCGCCCCGCTCGTCCGGCGCGATGCCGCCGTCGATCGACTTGCCGAAACTGCGTGCCGCGCGGAAAATACGCCCCGAGCCATCATGCACCGTCGCCCCGATGGCACAGGAGGACGAGCGTCATGACGGAAAAGGTGCGCGAGATTCTGAGCTGGTACGGCAGCGACAATCCCGGCACGCTGACGAACCTGGCCCGCATCCTGAACCACGGCCGACTCGGCGGCACCGGTCGGATGGTGATCCTGCCCGTCGATCAAGGTTGGGAGCACGGTCCGGCGCGGAGCTTCGCGCCGAACCCGGACGGCTACGATCCGCGTTATCACTTCCGCCTGGCGATCGAGGCCGGTTGCAACGCCTACGCCGCGCCGCTCGGCTTCATCGAGGCGGCGGCCCGCGACTTCGCCGGTGAGATACCGCTGATCCTCAAGGCCAACAACCACGACCTGCTGTCGGATGAGAAGGACTCGTGGCAGGCCCTGACCGCGTCGGTCCGCGATGCGCTGCGCCTTGGCTGCTGCGCGATCGGCCTGACGATCTATCCCGGCTCGTCGCTCCGCATGGAGATGTACGAGAAGCTCCGGGTCTACGCCGAGGAGGCCAAGGCGGTCGGCCTGGCCGTGGTGGTCTGGTCCTATCCGCGCGGCAGCTCGATCAGCAAGGAGGGCGAGACGGCCGTGGACGTGTGCGGGTACGCAGCGCAGATCGCGGCGCAGCTCGGGGCGCACATCATCAAGATCAAACTGTCAACCGAGCACATTGAGCAGGACGCGGCGCGAAAGGTCTACGAGAAGGAGAAGATTCCGATCACGACGCTGACGGATCGCGTACGGCACATGATGCAGTGCGCGTTCGGCGGCCGGCGAATCGTGGTGTTCTCCGGCGGCGCGAAGAAGGAGGACGAGAACGCGATCTACGACGAGGCCCGCGCGATCCGCGACGGCGGCGGCAACGGCTCGATCATCGGGCGGAACTCGTTCCAGCGCAAGAAGGCCGATGCGCTGAAGATGCTGGATACAATCATGGGGATCTACGAGGGCAAGATCAGGTAGGCGTTGCGAACTCGGCGCAACGGCTTCTCGCAAGATCAGGGCCCGCCGGCGCAATCCGCGCGGGCCTTCTTTTTTCGCCAGCGGCGCCCGCCGGCAACTGGCATCCCACGGGCTATTGCGCGAAAATCCCGGCGGCAGGTGCCCCGGAGATCGCGTCGGTGCCCATGCACTTCGGCTATTCCGCGTCGATCCTGAACGGCGCCACGTCGCACCGTCCTCCATCGCGGCGCGAGTTTATCGAGTCATTGGCGGCGGTCAGTGCGTCGGTGCTCGTGGGCGGAGCATCCGGACCGCCGGCGCCGGTCTGGGCGCTGCTTGCCGACGCGCACATCAGTTCGGCGCGCGACAAGGCCGTCCGCGGTGCGAACATGGCGAAGAACCTCGCGCGCGCGGTCGATGGCGTCCGCACGGTGGCCATCGACGCGGTTGTGGTCAACGGCGACATGGCCTTCGAGGATGGGGAGCCGCGCGACTACGCCGCATTTCGCGAACTGCTGCGCCCGGTTTCGGAGGCCGGTACACCACTGCACCTGACGCTTGGTAATCACGATCACCGAGCGCACGCCGCCACGGCGTTCGGACTCGATGTCTCGCGACCGGTCGCCGGCCGGTGCGTGTCAAGAGTGTTGGCGCACGGCCGGCGGTTCGTATTCCTCGATTCACTGGAGCCGTCGATGCGGGTTCCCGGCCGCCTGGGTTCGGCGCAGCTCGCGTGGCTGCGCGCCGCGCTGGACGAGAAATCGGCGCCGCCGACAGTCGTCTTCGTGCACCACAACCCGGACGATGGCATGCTTGGCTTGCTTGATGGCGCGGAATTCCGCCGCGTGCTCGTCGAGCGGCGCTGCGTCAAGGCGGTGCTGTTCGGGCACACGCATGCGTATCGCACGTGGGTCGAGGAGGGGCTGCATTTCGTCAATCTGCCCGCGACCGGGTATCGCTTCAAACCCGACGCGACGCTGGGCTGGATGCTCGCCCGCTGGCGCGACGACGGTGCGGAACTCGAGTTCCGCGCGATCGCCCCGACAGACCCGTTTCACGGGCAGCGCGTGCGGCTGGATTGGCGCGCGGACCGCTGATGCGTTTCTTCGGTCTGGCGAGTGGCGCGCGCCCATCCGACTCATGGCCTCGCCGAAGGCAACAGGTCGCTGACGATCTCCGTCGCCTCCCGCCACGGCCGGCCAAGCTCGAAGACGATCGCGTCTCCGCAGTGCGCCACGGGCCCGTAGTGCGCGCGGACCCACGACTGGAGCGGCGCAACGAGTCGCCCTTCGGCGTACGGGTACCGCGGATTCGGCTCGGCCAGCAGGCTGGTGCCCGTGGCCGGCACGGCGATCGAAGGCTCGTGCGTGTCAGGGTCGCGGATGATGCGCAGCGGCGTACGGTCGATGATGAGCCGCGGCGGCTCGCGGCGGATGCGTTCGACGATCGCTTCGAAGGTGGGATCGAGACGGTAGTGCTTGCCCTTGAACAGCACGTCGGCGTTGGAGCCTTCCAGCGGCGTGCGCCGCGCGGCGTAGTAGCTCAACGCGTAGTCGGGCGGCCAGACCAGCACGGCGTCATCGGGCCCCGAGCGTTCGCGGACGCAGGCGACCAGCGCATCGTACGTGCGCCCCTGCTCGACGTACGCGCAACGGTAGCGGTTGTGCCGATCCAGCGTAAAGCCGGCGTGATCGCCGAGCGCGCACGCGCCGATCAACACGGCGATGACGCCGATCCGCGCCAGGCCGACCGACCCGCGCGGGGCCGTCGGTTGCCTCGCCAGGCCCGCAAACGTCGTCGCCGCGAGCGCCGTCGCGGCCGGGACGAACTGCAGCAGGTAGTGGCCGTAGCCGTACGGCGCGATTGCGAACAGCAGCAGTCCGAGCGCGAGTTCGACGGCAAGGATCGCGCGAATCGGCGCTCGATCGGTGCTGGACTCGCTGCGCCGCGGCGCGGCTGCGATACTCGCCGCGCCGAAGATCGCGGGAGCGAACAACGCTGCGGCGAGCCAGAGCTGCCGCCCGACGTCGAGCCAGTGCGCGCTCGATAGCACGCGCAATGACTCACCCGCCGCGCCGCCGACACGCCGCAGATCATAGAGCACGGCCAGTCGCCAGAAGTCGCTCGCAATGCCGATCCGCGTCATCCACGCCAGCGCGATCAGCCACGGAATCGCCGCGCCGACTGCGAGCAGCACAACCGCGCGAACGGTCGACCGCCGCGACGCCGGTTCGCGCATCGCGCGAAACGCCACCGTGACGATCGCCGCCGCGAGAAGGACGATCGCCGTCTGCTTGAACAGCCCGCCCAGCCCGATGCATACGCCCGCCCGAAGCCAGCATCTCGAATTCAGCACGCCGCCCGCGAGCGACAGCAGCGCGGCCGCCTCGAACATCGCCACGAACTTCTCGACGTTGTCGCCCCAGTCGGCCAGCACGCGGTGACAGAGTACGAGGCTGGCGAGCAGTGTCGCAGCCGCCGCGGGAATCGGATTGCAGAACCGCCGCGCCAGTCGGTAGCACGCCACCAGCACGACGGTGGACAGGACGGCGTCCAGCCAGAACGCCGCGCGATCCGAGCCGGTCCCGCCAATCCGGGAGCAGGCGGCGAACACGGCGTAGATCCCCGGCGGCTTGCTCTCCCACAGGTCCGCGTACGGCCGCGCCCCGGCGTTCGCCCGCCAGCCGATGTAGGACCACATGCCGGTGTCGGTCTGAAGCGGAAGTTCGGACCAACTCCATCGGGTCATCCCAACGTGGGCCGCGGCGGCCAGCAGCAGTAGACCGGCCGCCCAACCAACGCCTGCACGTGCTGGCGGCCCATCGAGCGGGCGGTCCGGATCGTGGCTCTGGCGGTCGGGCACGGCGCCGATTCTACCGACCCGCCCGCCGGCCGGTCCGGGCGATCGGCCACACCCGAAATAATCCGCCGGCCGGCCTTAATACCGGATGAGCCGCAGCGTGCGGCGCGGACGTCATCGACCGTCATCGATCCGGAGTCAAACGCCATGTTCATGCTCGTT
Organism: Phycisphaerae bacterium; assembly: GCA_023150615.1. Classification (GTDB taxonomy): domain Bacteria; phylum Planctomycetota; class Phycisphaerae; order UBA1845; family UTPLA1; genus JAKLKO01. The sequence goes on along the minus strand of JAKLKO010000008.1, from coordinate 42,603 downwards.
TCCCGCAAACTGGTTTGGGTGCTCGTCTTGTGTCTTGTCGTGCCGGCGAGCGAACCGCTCCTCGCCGTCGATTCGCCCGATCTGCACCGCGCGTACTATCTCGAGAAGGCCGCGCACGACTACACCGGGGCGCGGGCGATCTACGAGAAACTCGCCGCGGGTTCTCGCGGCGACGAGTCGCTATTGCGCGAGGCGCGGTCGGGCGCAGCTCGCTGCCGTGATCATCTCGCCGCAGCCGACTTCGCAGCGCTGATGCCGCCCGATGCGCTCGGCTACGTCCAGATTCGCCGCCCCGGCGAATTGATCGGCTCGCTCGCGGGCATGCTCGGACTGACGACCAGCGACATGGGGGCGATGCTCGCTGCGCGGCCGAGCGCGGACAGCGCGATTCCCTTCCACCTTCCCAAAGAGATTGCGCTCAGTCCGGCGCTGCTGGAGTCGTTCGGACGCTTCGGCGGCGCAGGCTTCGCGGCGATGGGAATCGGACACGATGGTCCGCCGCCGGGTGTGCTTGTATTGCATTTCGGAGATGTGACCCTCCTCAAGGGACTTTTCGAAACTGCGTTCCAGTTCGCGCCGACGGCCAGGAAGGTGGCCGACCTGCCGACATTCACCGCTCCGCCCGGGTTCGTGGGCGTGATGACCGAGTCGCTGCTGATCCTCGGCACCGACCGGTCGCTCGTCGAGGGCGTCGTCGCTCGGCTCGAGGGTCGCGAGAAGGCGTCGCTCGCATCTCATCCGGACCTCGAGGCCATCGCCACGCAGCGACGATCGGCGACGCTCTTTGCGTTCGCTGACGTGCAACAGGTGATCAAGCATGCCCGCGCCAAGATGGCCGACGATGCGCACGCGATGCGCGAGTTCGCGCAGGCCGAGATCCTCTTCGATCTCAAGAACCTTCGCTCGGCCTATTTCAGCTTCGGGATCCACCAGCGCACGCTCTCGCTCGAGCTGGCCGTGCGCATGGCCGAGGGGCACAACAACCTGATCTACAACCTCATCCGCACGCCGCCGATGTCGCGCCGTTCGCTCGCGTTCGTCCCGGCCGATGCCGCGGCGATCTTCGGACTGGGCCTCAATCCCGCCACCGCGCCGCGCAGCGCAAGTGCATCCGGCGATGCCACGCCCTCGGGTATCAGCGCGCTCGACATCGCCCGCGAGATCTTCGGAAACATCGAGGAAATCAGCGTCTTCGTCATCCCCGGCGACGGTGGGGGCCTGCTGAGCGCGGCACGTGGTGATCGCCGCAAGCACGGCATGCCCGACGTCGGCTTCGTCGTCGCCACCGCCGATCCGAAGAAGTCCGCGGCGCTCTGGGGCCAGCTCCTCGCGCTGCCGGCGATGTTCGGCGGCCGCGCGCCATCGTCGCCAAAGGCGCTCGAGATCGCCGGCGTCTCGGCGACCGAGTACGAAATGCCAGACGTCGGGCCGGTGTTTACTTCGCAACTCGACGGCTGCCTGCTCGTCGGCCTGTCGAAGCACGCCATGAAAAGCGCGATCCAGGCACGGAAGCGCGAGCAAAGCGTCCTGACCGACGAGATCATGGCGGCCGCCTTGAAGCTTGTGCCGCCCGACGCCAGCCTCATGTGCGTCGTGCATGCCGGTCGCTGCGCATCGGTCGCGGCCGGACTGGCGCCGATGGCCGAGCGCGTGCCGCTTAATCTCGCCGCCGGCGCGATGAAGGAGACGCTGCTCTGGGCCGCGGTGGGTGAATCGCCGAGCCAGTTCTCGCTCCGCGTTGGATTGCGCGGACTGCCGAACGTCAACGAACTGGTGCAGAAGTTCGCCCCGCTGATCCCGCAGCCGCGAATGGACTCAGGCGAATCCCACCATCGCCGGCCGCGCCGCGTCGAACCAGACCGGCCCCAGCGTCCGGCGGATCGCCCCGGCGATGAATCAAACCAGGACGAGGATGACGACGCTGAGAACGATGCGTAGGCCGCACACGTCGGTCTAAGTCGGCTTTCTGCACCGAGGACGCGCGCTGCCCGCCGCGTCCTCGGCTCCGCGCAATCGTTCTGCCGACTCGGGATCATGTCCAAGTTTGACGCCCGCCGGCCCGATGAATAAGCTACGTACAGCCGGGGGGTAACGGCACGTGGCGGGCGATTCGCGAATGACTCGGTCGGTACTGGTGTTGCTCTGGGTGGCCGTGTTATCGGCGGCCGGATGCCGACAGGAGGCCGCCCCGGACGAACCGCAGGTTGCGCTCGGTGACAAGCCGGGGCAGCTCATGCCCGTCGGACGGCCCGGCGGCGATCTCTCGACGCTCGCCGACCAGACGACGGTAAAGACTGCTCCGCCGGTGACCGTCTCATACGATCCGCTCCCGCCGATCAATCCGCGCGAGCAGGCCGAGGCGACGGTCAAGAAATGGACGCCGCGCCCCGTGGCGGCCGGCGCGGCGGCGGGTGACGCGGCGGCTGCGCCGAGCGAGTCCGGCGACGAGACTGCCGCGACGACGTCCGATGGAAAGAAGCGCAGCCGGATGGGTTCGCTGCTTTCGAGCGGGGTGCGATTGCTCGGCGGCAAAAAGCCAAGTGCTCGGTCCGGGGACGGCGACGGGACTGCGTCGCCGACGCCCTCCGCTCCGGCGGACGAGGAAGAGGAAGCAGAGGAATCCGACGACGAAGAGAAGGACGAGTAGTCGCCGTCTCGCGTAGCGCGGATTTCCGGTGACCGATCGTCCCCGTTCGTATCTAATGGCGTCGGGCCGTGACCGATCTGCTCCCCGAATGCCTGACGCTGACTCCTGAACCATCAGCGGCGACGACCGCGCTTCCGGCGCACGGCGGCGTGTACGCGATTCTCGACGAGGCCGATCGCCCCATCCTCGTCGCGACGGCCGAGGATCTGCGGCGCGTCGTCTCGGCCCGGCTTGCCGCGCCGCCGCCGAATCAGCGGACGAAGCGCGCGAACCTCGGCGAGGTGGCGCGTTCGGTCCGTTGGCGCGCGACGTTCAGCGCGTTCGAGTCGGCGCTGCGCTACCACCTCGTGATCCGTCGACTCGATCCGGGGGGCTATCGCGAGCTGCTCGGCTTCGCGCCGCTGTGGTTCATCCGCGGTGACGTCGGCGAGCCGATCCCGCGCTTGACCGTCGTCAACGTGGTCGCGGACGATGCCGCGCGATACGTCGGGCCCTGCGCGACGCGCCGCGACGCGGACGGGCTGGTCACGCTGCTGGAAGACGTCTTCGATCTCTGCCGCAAGTTCGACATCCTCCGACGTGCTCCGCACGGTCAGCCGTGCGAATACCTCGACATGGGCCGCTGTCCCGCACCCTGCGATGGCCGATTCCCGATGGACCGATACCGCGCCGCGATCGCCGCGGCACTCGACTTCGCAGCCGGCAAGCGCTTCGAGCGCATCGAGTCGCTCCGCGCTGCGATGCGCGCGGCCGCCGGCCGGCAGGAGTTCGAACGGGCGGCGCTCATCAAAGGCATGATCGAGCGGGCCGACGCGCTCTCGACGCGGGACGAGCTTCGCCACCTGCACGATGCCCGCGCGTATCGCTGGCTGATCGTGCAGCGCGCCGGACCGAGGAGCCGCTCGGCGCGGCGGCAGCTCGTGCGTGCCTACTGCGTTTCGATCGCCGGCTGGGCCGAGACTGACGCGGTCGCCGTCGATTCGCAGCCGGCGGTCGCGGCCGACTGGCTCCGCTGGTTCGATTCCCGGCCGGAAATCAGCGGCGCGTCCGATGCCCGGGAGCGGAGCGAGCGGTTGTGGCTCGTGGGGAAATTCGTCAACAAGGGCCGCGATGCGCCCGGCCTGTGCTATCACGCCGACGAGTTGCCCACCGTGGCGCGGCTCGCCGCCGACGTCGCCGAGCGGTTCCTGCCCAAAATCGCGGAACCCGAGCCGGCTGATGCCCCACCCGCCGTCTCGGGCGATCCGGGCGGCGCCGCCGAATAGCGTCGCACTCCGGCGCTTCGGCGAACGGCGAAGATCGTCTGCTCATTACGGCGTCAGCGGCTCATCGACCGATGGGACCGACGTCCGCGGCACGAGCTCGAACTCGACTTCCTGCAGATCGCGATCGAGCTCCAGTCCGCCGGGCAGGACGATTTCCGGCGCGCGCCGAATCGTCCGGACGCTGGCGGTCGTGGCCGTGTCGGCGGCGAGGACCGGCACGTAAAGGACGATTTGCTGCGGCGTGAGCTGCTCGACCTGGTTCTTCGGCCCGCGAACGAAGACGTCGGGCCGCAGGTTCGACGACGCGGCGGGCTGGACGACGTAGTCCCTCTGCACGTCGGGCGGCACGGCGAAGACGATCTGGCACGGTCCGACGCGCGCCGACGCGACCGGATTGACGAAGCGGCCGGCGATCTTCACGTGCGGAGACGGACTGATCTCGAGTACGACCGGCGCGTCCGGGATGCTCAGCGTCACGTCGACCTCGAACCGCGGATTGTCCGGATGCGCCGCCAGCCATTGCTGCACGGCCCGTTCGGCGCTCGGTCGCAGCACGCGCTCGGCGTAGCGCGTCCGCGCGAGCGTCCCGGGCATCTTTCGGACGAGGACCGTCTGCGGCTGGCACACCACGTCCTCTACGCCGATCGAGCCGAAGTCCGGCTCGATCCGGAGGTCCACGTCCTCGTAGCGATCGACGACGATCTGCACCTCCGACGGCCGAACGTCCGCGACGTCCAGCCCGGCGTCGCGGAACCGCCGCGACTCGGCCAGCATCCGCGCGGTCGAAAGCGTCTTCGGGCCGAGTGCCGTGTCGTTCTCGGAGAGTACGTACTCGAACGCGAGCGCGGGGTTGCGATTCAGCTCATTCTCAAACGCGTCAAGCCGCGCTCGCGTCCCGGAGGCCCGGACGACCGCTTCGCCGGATCGCGGCGACTCGATCGTGGCCAGCAGCGACGCGTCGGCGCTGCTCACCGTCAGCCGAACGGTGAACTCCTTCTCGTCGGTGACGCGCCGGTCGGCCGACCACCAGATCAGTCCGGTGATGATGCAGACGGTCGTCGCGCTCTTGATCCGTTCCCACATGGCGCATCACGTCGCGGCGCTTGCACGCTCAACGGTCTCGCCCGCCTCGCCGGTCAGCAGCGTCCGCAGCAACGGGCGGAGCGTCTCGGGCGTCAGGAAGCGGTGGAGCTTGCCGCGCTCCACCAGGCTGATCACGCCGGTCTCCTCGCTCACGACGAGCACGACCGCGTCGGTCTCCTCGGTCAGTCCGATCGCCGCGCGATGCCGGCTGCCGAACGAACGGTCGAGGCCCTCGGTGTCGGTCAGCGGAAACTGCACGGCCGCCGCGGCAACGCGTCCTTGCGAAATGACGACGCCCATGTCGTGCAGCGCGGAGCCGGGCCAGAAGATCGTGTTGAGCAGCGAAGTTGAAACCTCGGCGTCCAGCTTGCAGCCGTTCTCGGCGAGCGGTCCGAGCTCGGTGCTGCGCTCGAAGGCGATGATCGCGCCGATCTTGTTCCGCGAGAGATACTCGGCCGAATCGACCACCTCGTCGATCAGGCGGTCGAACTCGCCGCTGAGGTTGCCGAAGAGCCGCGCCGCCCCGAGTCGCAGCAGCGCCCGCCGCAGCTCGGGCTGAAACGCGACGACGGTCGCGAGCACGACGCCGATCACGAACGGAGGATAGAGCACGCGGATGCGTTCGAGCTTCAGCACGTCCGCCACGACGCTCACCAGCAGCGTCGCGATCAGAACGATCAGCGCCATGCCGCGCAGCAACCGCTCGCCGCGCGTGCCGCGCAGCAGCCGCAGCACGACATACACGACCGAGCCGATCAGCAGCAGCTCGACCGCGCTCGACACCAGGCGCCAGTCGGGATGCTGGATGCGGCGGACGATGGATTCCCAGGTTTCCATGGCGTCCCGTCCGTGACGTGCCGCCCGTTCCGGGCGATCGCAAACGTCGAGCGATCGCAGCGCAGACCGACCGCGCTGCGGCGATGACGCCTCCGCGTCCGCACCGCACGCCCCAATAGTCTATCGGGTATGCGAAGCCCGGATACTCAGACGATCGCGCTCGACCCGGGAGGGATCGCGATGGCTACCGCGGACGCCGCGTCTGGAAGCAGTCGCGACAGTAGACCGGCCGGCCTTCCGTTGGTTTGAACGGAACCTCGGTCTGCTTGCCGCACTCGGCGCACGTCACCGAATAGAACTGGCGCGGGGCTCGCGGAGCGCCGCCGGCCGCACCGGCGCGCGGTCGATTGCCCATCCCCGGACGACCGCCCGGTCCGCCGCCGCCCGAGGCCTTCCGCTTCATCCGGCAGTCCGGACAGCGCTTCGGCTCGTTCGTGAAGCCGCGTTCGGCGTACCGCTGCTGATCGGCCGCGGAATGGACGAACTCCGCCTGACAATCGACGCACACCAGCGTCTTGTCACCATTGGACATGAGACACCTTTTGAATGGGCAACCGGCGAAGTTTCACGGGGTTTCCGATTTGGCCGAGCGGCCGAGGACTGATTGGAGACTCCGAAGGAAAGGTCGCGGCGGTTCCGCCCCTGCTACAAGACCTCGTTAACTGAATACCACATCGGCGGCGATTGTCAAGCAAATCCATCTCGTGAATGATGTCCGGATCGAAAAGCCGCGGTCCGCCGACGGCGCCGCCTCGGTTAGCTCCGGCCCAGACAACGGGTTGCAGCCTTTCCGTAGATCAGGAGACTCCAACGTGCCTTTTCGCGTTTTCGTCACCCGGCCGATCCCCGCCGAGGCCATCGACCGACTCATCCGGGCGGGCTGCGAGGTCGAGGTCGGACCGGCCGATCGCGCGCTGTCGCGCGAGGAGTTGCGCCGCGCCGTCCGAGATCGCGACGCGGTCGTCTGCCAGCTCGCCGACCGGATGGACGCCGACATCTTGCGCGCCGGCCGTCCCCGCTGCCGGGTCTTCGCCAACTGCGCGGCCGGCTTCGAGAACTTCGATCTCGATGCAGCCCGATCGCTGGGTCTTTGGATCACCAATTCGCCTGACGCCCTGACCGAGACGACCGCCGACCTCGCCTGGGCGCTGACGCTCGCGGCGGCGCGGCGGCTCGGCGAGGGTGAACGCGAGGTCCGCGCCTGCCGCTGGTCGGGCTGGACGTTCGAGGGCTTCCTCGGGCAGGACGTGCACGGCAAGACGCTCGGGATCATCGGATTCGGTCGCATCGGCCGCGGCGTTGCTCGACGTGCGGCCGGCTTTGCCATGCGGGTGATTTACGTCAACCGTTCCGAGGTCGCGCCGGATCGACGGCACGGCGCGTCGCCGGTGCCGCTCGACGAGCTGCTCGCCGTCAGCGATTTCATCTCGATCCACGCCCCGCTGACACCGCAGACGCGCCATCTCATCGACGCGGCCGCGTTGCGACGGATGAAGCCAACGGTCGTTCTGGTCAACACGGCCCGCGGTGCGATCATCGACGAGGCCGCCCTCGTCGAGGCGCTCAGGACCGGCGTCATCGCCGCCGCCGGCCTCGACGTGTACGAGCACGAACCAAGGCTCTCGCCCGGCCTGGCCGAACTGGAGAATGTGGTGCTGCTCCCGCACATTGGGTCCGCCACGCTCGCGACGCGGATCGGCATCGCGGTAGGCGCGGTGGAGAACGTGCTCGCGGTGCTGGCGGGGCAACGCCCGCCGAATCCCGTGGTCGAACCGGCGCCCGGATGATCGCATCAACGCCGGGTCACGCTTCGGGCCCTGCGGTCGGGACTTGCCGCGCCGTGGGGGGGATTCGATAGAATCATCGCGCAGGCAGCCGGAGCGGGCATCGCATGAGTCAGACCGCAACCGCCGAGCCGACGATGCAACAGGCCAGGCCGGTCCAGAAGCCCCGGCCGCAGCCGCCGTACCACGTCGTGCTCCTCGATGACAACGACCATACGTACAGCTACGTGATCGAGATGCTCGGCGCGGTCTTCGGCTATCCCGTCGAGCAGGCGTACCAGATGGCGAAGGAGGTCGATGCCACGGGCCGCGCGATCGTGGCGACGACGACGCTCGAGCACGCCGAGTTGAAGCGCGATCAGATCCACGCCTACGGCGCGGACTGGCGGATCGAACGCTGCAAGGGGAGCATGTCGGCGGTGCTCGAGCCGGCGGAATGACCCATCGGGCTCACGCCCGCGACGGCCGAACGCCATCGGGAGAACACGATTGGCCATCACGTTGAACGCGATGCAGCGGCGGGTGCTCGGCGTGCTGATCGAGAAGTCCCTCACGACGCCGGCGGGTTATCCGATGACGCTCAACGCCGTCGTCACGGGCTGTAATCAACTGACCTGCCGCGACCCGGTGATGCACCTCTCGGAAGGCGACGTGGCCCGCGCGATCCACGAGCTTCAGCAGCTTCAGTTGGTGTCGCAGGCGCCGCCGGAGCGCACGGCACGCGCAAACCGGTTCCAGCACGAAGTCGAGGCGCGGTTCGGCTGGTCGACGCGCGAGCGCGCGCTGATGGCAGAGCTGCTGCTTCGCGGGCCGCAGACGGTGGGGGAGTTGAAGTCGAATGCGTCACGGATGACTCCGCTCGAGGACATCCATTACGTGGCCGAGTTGCTCTCGACGCTCGCGTCGCGCGAACCTCCGTTCGTCATGGATCTGCCGCGCCAGCCGGGCAAGAGCGTCACACGTTACGATCATCGACTCTATCCCGCCGATGAGCCGCGCGAGTATGCCCATGCGCCGGGGGCTGATTCGGTGGTGAAAACGGGGACGGAATCGCCGGATCGCGCGCTCGAGCTGGTGCAGCGCGTCGAGCGTCTGGAGCGCGAGGTCGAGCTGCTCCGCGAGCAGGTCTATCGCTTGCGCGCTCTTGCCGACGGATCGGGAACTGAAGCCTAATCTTATTCTTTATAAATCTTTATAGACATTCCGGTCACCGCCGCCAAGATCGCCTTGACAACTGAGCAGAAAATAGAGGAGAATAAGACCTGCATATCGTGTTACATCGCCTCACGCTCCGGGCACGGGTTCGGACCGTCGAGTCGCTGGCATCGGCCTCCGCGAGGAGGTCTTCGGGCCGGAAACAGAGGAGGTGTCACGATGGACACTTCTCTTTCCGCACCGAAGCCCGTTCCACAGTCCTCTCGAAGAATCGATCGCGCGGCGGGTCAGGGAGCCATCCGTCTCGGGGTCGTCGTGCTGATCACCGCGGCGCTATTGCTGCTCGCCGGCAGCGCCAGCGGAATCGAAATCATCTCGCAATCCGCGAACACGGACGTCGTCCTCGGCCTGCCGGCCACGTCGCTCGAGTTTGAGAATCCGCTCGCCGGCACGGAAACCGTCTACGGCTACAAGATGCTGGAGTGGCGGGACGCGGACTATGCGTTCGGCCCGCCGCCCTGGTACGACGATTGGACGGTCAACGATCCGGGGATCGACGGCAACCCGAGCGAGATCTGGATGCGCTCGGCCGGGCATTCGATCTCGACGACCACGCAGGTCGCCGGCCGAATCATCTCGATCCACCTACCCGGCGACCTCAACGACGGCATTGCGCAGGTGATGGTCGACGGCGTCGAGGTCGCGCGCCTGTGGATGAACACGCAGGGCGCGCCCGACCGCGCGCTGATCATCGTCAAGAACCTCGCGAACTCGACGCACGTGATCGACGTGAACGACCTCGGGGCCGATCCGCGGCGCCCGGCGGACGACGATGCGCACTGTTTCGGCGCGGCGACGCTCCAGAAGATCTTCACAACCAAGTGGGAGCAGCGTCCGCAGCCCGCCCAGCCGGACAACGTCTTCTACGGCTGGAACGAGTTCTCGATGCACGAGGGCCCGCAGATCGCCGCCGACGACTGGTTCTGCACATCGACCGATCCCGTCACGCGCATCCGATGGTGGGGCTCGTATCTCGGCTGGCGACAGTCCGTGCCGCCGGCGATCCAGCCGATCGGTTTTCATTTCGCCATCTGGACGGACGTGCCGGCCAGCGGGCAGCCGCCGTTTCCGTTCAGTCATCCGGGACAGGTGATCTGGGAGTACGACGCGACGACCGTCCCGGTCCCGGTTTTCCGCGGCTGGGATTTCGATCCTATCCAGCAAACGTACGAGGCGTGCTTCGAGTACGTCGTCGATCTTCCCGCGTCAGCGTACTTCTATCAGCAGCCCGCCGAGAATCAGATCCTCTGGCTGAGCGTCGCGGCGGTCTACCCCGCGGGTGACGTTCCGAATCCCTGGGGCTGGAAGACGCGTCCGCGCGACGTCAGCTCGCCCGCACCGGACGACGCAGTCGCGATCTGGGTCCCGACCGGCGCCCATGTCGGGCAGGTCTTCGGCTCGGGAGGCGACCTGTACTTCCCCGACCCGGAGCATTCCTTCGATCTGGCGTTCGAACTGATCTCGCAGCCGACGACCGAGCAGACGAAGTGGTTGCAGCCGCCGGTCATCAATCCCGGCAACGGGATGTTCTACGGTTGGGACGATCAGTCCGTTCGCGGCGTCCAGCCGATCGTGGCCGACGACTGGTGGTGTCTCGACACCGCGCCGATCAGCCGCATCCGCTGGCACGGATCCTACAAGAACTGGCTGGGAACGATCGCGCCGGGTAATGCCCCGCTCGAGTTCCACCTGACGATCTGGACCGACGTGCCCATGCCCAATCCGGCCGGCTACAGCCATCCGGGCACGTGCCTGTGGCACAAGGTTATCCCGCGAACCGCGACCAACGAGATGTGGGTCGGCCAGGACCTCGGACCGGGGATGATCCAGCCGGAGTCGACGTTCGCGTACGACGTCACGTTGCCCGAAGCGGACTGGTTCCACCAGCAGCCCGGTCCAAATGGAACGGTCTATTGGCTCTGCATCGCCGCGCGCTACACCACCGTGCCACCAGTGAACCGGTGGGGCTGGCTCACGCGCGAGCACTTCTGGAACGATGACGGCGTGCGGATCTTCTCGCCGCTCGCGCCGACCGTGAATTCGGTGTTCGACAACGGCCAGCCGATCGAGAACCCGCCCGGCGTCTCGTGGGACCTCGTGTTCGAGCTTCGCGGTCGGCCGACCGGCCAGCCCGTGGTGAAGTGGTCGCAGCCGCCGGCGAGCTGGGTTCCGCCCGACGCGTTCAACGGCTGGAACGAAGCATCCATGTTCGGCGGCCCGCAGATCACGGCGGACGACTGGGTCTGCACGACGACCGATCCGGTGAGCGACGTGCATTGGTGGGGCTCGTGGCTTGGCTGGGGCGAACGCACCCCGCCGGCGCTGCCCGACGCATTCCACATCGCGATCTGGACCGACGTGCCGGTCGGCGTCGAGCCGTTCAGCCATCCCGGACAGGTCCTCTGGGAGTACTACGCTGCGACGTATTCGTGGGAGTTCGTCGGCTGGGACTTTGATCCGCGCGATCCGATGATGCCGCCGGAGGCGTGCTTCTATTTCGAGTGCGACATTCCGCAAGCGCAGTGGTTCCACCAGGAAGGCGCACAGACGATCTACTGGGTCAGCATCTCGGCGTTGTATTCCACGCAGCCGACGGAATACGTCTACGGCTGGAAGACCACGCCGAGGGTGGACTCGCTCGCGCCGGACGACGCTGTCGCGATCTGGGATCCGCTCATGCCGATCCCGGGATCCGTGTACAACGGCGGCGGACCGCTCTGGTGGCCGACTCCGCAGGACTCCTGGGACACGGCGTTCATTCTCACGTCGAAATCGCCCGAGCCGACCGATGACTGGGGCGACGCGCCCGATCCACCGTATCCGACGCTCAGTGCCAATATGGGCGCGCACCACACGATCGTGCCGGGCATCTCGCTCGGCGCATCGATCGACGCCGAGGCCGACGGGCAGCCCGATCCGACCGCAACCGGCGACGACCTTGCCGGTCTGCCCGACGAAGATGGCGTGATCTTCAACACGCCGCTCATTCCGGGTCAGATGGCCCAGGTCACGGTGATGGTCACGGGTCCGGCCAACGGGCTGTTCCTGTCCGCTTACATCGACTTCAACGGCGACGGCAGCTGGTTGACGCCCGGCGATTCGCTCTTTGCCGTGCCGCAGCCGGTCAACGGCGGACCGGTCCCGACGCCGAACCTGCTTAACTTCCTCGTGCCACCGGGGGCGACGCCGAATATCACGACCTTCGCGCGATTCCGTCTGCATACGATGCCGGGGATCCTTCCGCCGACCGGACCGTTCCAGAACGGCGAGGTGGAGGACTACACGGTTTCAATCCTCCAGCCGCCGGAAGCGAAGTGGTCACAGCAGCCGCATCCACCGGGCGAGGGCTTCGACGCGGCGTCTGATCTGTGGTGGACGCCGACGGTCACGCCCGACGGCAAGTGGGAACAGCTTCCGGATGCTCAGTTCCCGGCGATTCACGCGCATGACGGTCCGCCGGGGACGCGCCTGATCGTCGCGAACGACTGGTGGTGCCAGGGCGGGCTGGTCACGGACCTGCACTGGTGGGGCACGATCGAGGATCCGGTCGGCACCGGACAGCAGTTGGGGTTCCACCTGAGCGTGCACGCGAACGATCCGCAGTCCTGCCTGCCGCTCGATCCGCCGCTATGGCAGCTCGACGTGCCGATCGGGCAAGTCACGATCTTCAACACCGGGATGGTCAACTCGCAGGGCGAGATCATTTACGAATACCAGTTCCTGCTGCCTGAGCCGTTCTTTCAGGAGGCCGGCCAGCGGTACTGGTTCGACATCACGTCTCTCTCCGTCGATCCGGCCAATCCGGTGCGGTGGAAATGGCAGCTCGGCGGCGGACCGACGATCCTCTGTCCGGGTGCCGACAAGCAGGAGCCGCTCCCCGGCGTCTGGACGCCGCTTTCGATCGGTTCGGCCGAGCCGGCCTTTCGCGTGACGTCCGTCAACGCGCCGCCGCCGGTGAACACGGTCGTCGCGGACGAGTTCGTTTCGGACGGTCGACCGATCACGACCGTGCGGTGGTGGGGCAGCTACTTCGATCCGCGGTACGCCCCCGGCGCTGCCGTTGATCCACTGCACGTGCTCGATGGTTGGTTGATCAGCTTCCACCACCAGTGGCCGCGATCGCCCTGTCCGCCCGAGCGGCAGCCGAACGGCAATGACCCGACGGTGCTCGGCGTCTACTTCGCTCCCGCGGCGGCGGTCCAGATTGAACCGCTGCCCAACTACTTCGACTGCACCGGCCATCCGGTCTATCGCTACACGGTCGACCTGGCGGCGTGCTGCCTGATCTGTTCGGAGACCGATCCTCGGAACGAATGGCGTCCGGCGGAGCCGACGCAATTCTCCGAGCTGTGGATGACTCCGTATTGGCTCGACGTGCAGGCCGTGACGGGGGCGCTCTGGGTGCCGAGCGCGATCGAGTACTGCCAGTTGCAGTTGACGGGCCATTTGCCGCCGGAGAGCGGCGCGCACTTCTGGGGCTGGCACAGCAGTCCGGGGCCGGATGCCAACGGGCTGTGCAGTCCGCTCCAGGAGGCCTGCGTCGGCAGCATCGTCGACATCACGCCGTATCCGCCGCCGTGCTGGTACTACGGCGCGTGGACGAAGCAGCCGTGGCTGTGTCCGACTCCGCCACAGCCGGTGCACATGGCGTTCGAGCTGATCACCAACGTGGCCGCGGCGCCGATGGCGCCGTGGATTCTGGAGGGGCCGGTCGATCTCGACGTGTGCGAGGACGATCCGGCGACGTTTGACGTCGTCGCGTGCGGGACGCCGCCCCTGTCGTATCAGTGGCGGAAGGACGGTGGCAACATCGGCGGTGCGACCTCGTGGTCCTACACCATCGCGTCGGCGCAGACGACCGACGCGGGCGGCTACGACGTCGTCGTGACGAACGCGTCCGGCAACGCGACGAGTCCGTCGGGGACGCTCACGGTCTGGCCGCGAGGCACCGGCGACGCCGACTTCAGCGGGACGGTCGACGGCGAGGACATCCAGTGGTTCGTGGGCGTGCTGTTCGGCGTCGACGTCGATCCGCAGCGCTACTGCGCGTGCGACATCGACCAGAACGGCACGGTGCAGCCCGCCGATGTCGATCCGTTCGTCGACATCCTGCTCGGACTCTAGAGGTCCGGGAACGAAGCATGACCCGTGCCGGGTCCCACGAGCCCGGCACGGGTTCCTCGGAGAGTTCGACGCATGGTGCGGCCATTCATTGCGGGGGTGTTTGGAATAGGACTGGGGCGCGCGCCCCGGCGGATTTCTGGCTTGCACGGTGATCGCGCGCCGTTCGCTCAGCGCGACGGCGGCCTGTGGGGGCGTCCGCATCGGGAGGGGATGTCGGAGGCGCGTTCACCGTGGCATGTCGCGTGTCCGTTGCAGGATCGGGCGACTGACTGTGATCGTCGGGTGTGCCGATGATCCGAACTGCGAGGCGTGTCGTTCGGTCCTGCGTCGGACCTGGAGAGGAGTGCGGTTCATGAGACTTGGAATGATGGCGGTCCTCGTCATGGCCCTGACCGCGCCGGCGGTCGCTGATTGGCCCGGCCACGTAATCAAGTGGGACCAGCTCGCGCCCTGGGATGATTTCGGCGCGGGGAGCTGGATCGATACCGACACGCCGTCGGATGCGTTGTCGGCCGACGACTTCCTGTGCACGGAGACCAGTTGGATCACGGATATCCGTTTTGCCGGGTTCTCGTACTACGGTCCCCAGTACCTCACCCATTTCCGCGTGACGTTCTGGAGCGACGTGCCCGCCACGCCGAACGACGCGAGCCATCCCGGCACGCTGCTGTACGACGCGACGATCAGTCCGGCCGACCCGATGGACCCGCTGAAGCTGGGCTGGCAGGACGTCGGCGACGGCACGTTCAAGATCAACCTGCCGCGCGAGCTGTGGTTCTTCCAGGAGGGAACGCCGACGTTCCCGCGCATCTACTGGCTCGGGATCCAGGGCATCATGCTGCAGGACGGCGCCTTCGACGCCTTCTACTGGAACTTCCGCTCGAGGACCGTGCCGAACTGGGGCGACGACGCGGCGTTCATGTCGAACTACTTCGGCTATCCGCCGTGGGCCAACTGGGGAATTCCTCCGACGGGTGGAAACCCGGTGCTGTATGACGGTCCGCTGGCGCCCGGCTGGAGTTCGCTCGATCTGGCGTTCCAGCTCACCGGTATTCCGGAGCCGACGACGCTGCTGTTCCTCGCGGTCGGATTACCGCTGATCGTCCGGCGCTGGCGTTGAGTCGAGGCACGCGGCCGCCGGGATTGTGTCCGGCACCGTCGCGTTCAATCGCGTTCCGGCCCATCAACGGATCGACTGAACAGTTGATGGGCCGGGCGCGGTCAGTCGCTGCGAATTGCGCGCAGCGCGCATCTCCGCACACCGGCGGGACCTGCGCTCAATCGCCAACTCCTCCGTTCCCATCCGCGCTGATTCCGCGTATGCTTCGGCCCGAATGCCCGGCCTGATCCAACCGTCATCTGCCTCGCCGCCGCCTTCGACCGCGGACCGCGACGAGCTCCTCCGCGTCGTGCGGCAGCGCCTCATCGCCGCGACCGCCGCGCGCTCCATCGCGAAAGGGGGCGCCCTGATCGCCCTCGTCGGCGCGATCTACGCCGCCACCTACGCCGCCATCTTCTTCACCGAGTTCTGGCTGCTAAAGATCGTCCTCGGGTATGCCAACGGGCTGGCGATCGGCATGCTGTTCCTGATCGGCCACGACGCATGCCACATGGGCCTGACGCCCGTGGGCTGGCTGAATCGGCTGCTCGGCCGCATCGCGTTTCTGCCCGCCCTTCATCCGTACTCGTCGTGGGAGTTGTCACACAACGGACTGCATCACGGCTGGACGAACCTGAAAGGCCGCGACCCGGGCTACTCGCCGCTCTCGAAGGAGGAGTTTGACCGGCTGCCCGCATGGCGCCGGACGCTCCAGCGGATCTATCGCACGTCGTTCGGCCTGACGCTTTACTACCTGATCGAAAACTGGGTTCGGGTTGAGATGTTCCCGAACGCCGAGCACCGCGCGCGGTTCCGAAACCCGCGGCAGTTCCAGGTCGACCGCGTGATCGTCGCGGCCTTCGCGCTGGCGATGATCGGCCTGTCGATCGGACTCGGAATCCTGATGCGCCCGGCGGGGCAGGCGGCGTGGATCGCCGGACTGGGGCACTTCGCCGTGGCGTGGGTGCTGCCGTTCCTGATCTGGAACGGGTTCATCTCGTTCATTACGTTCCAGCAGCACACGCACCCGCGGATTCGCTGGTTCGACAACGAGCCGGAGTGGACCTTCTACGATACGCAGGTCCGCGGCACGGTGCACATCGAATTTCCGTGGATTCTCCGCATGCTCCTGCACAACATCAACGAGCACACAGCGCACCACATCAATCCGCGCGTGCCGCTCTACGAGCTGAAAAGCGCGCAGGCCGGTGTCCGCGAGGTGCTCAACGGCGACGTCATGGTCGTGCGCTGGTCGCCGCGCGTCATGCGCGACACGCTGCGGCGCTGCAAACTCTACGACTTTCGCGAGCACCGCTGGCTCGACTTCGACGGCCGCCCCACGACGGAGAGCATGAAGGTCGCCGGCGCGTAGCGCCGATCGCGCCGCACGGGAGCGGATGGGAATCGAACCCACCAGGAGTTGCGTCGCAACCCCTCAACGGCTTTGAAGGCCGCGGGACCCACCAGGTATCCGGACGCTCCCCGGATCGGGACGGACCCGTCCGCGCGGCATTCTATCGCATCCCGTCCGCCGCGCGAGCGGCGCCTTATACTGCCGTGCGCGCTCGTCCGTTCCGCCGGGCGTTGGAGCCGTCGCCTTGTTTCGCCCTCTACGCCGGCGTGTCACGTCTGCCCTCTCGCACGCGGCGCTGCGCCATGCGGCGTGGTGCCCGACTCCGCTGCTGGCAGGCGCGGAGTTCCTGATCGGCCGGCTCGGTCCGTGGACGCCGATCCTGGCGCGACAAGTCGCGCGAAACATGCGATCGGTCGGCGTCTACGATCGCCGCGCCTTTCGCGAGTACTTCCGCCGCAGCGCGCACCACCTGGCCGGCGCCCTGCACATCTTCCGCGAAGCGCCCGCGCCGCACACGGCCGAACGCGGAATGGCGCCGCCGCTATCGGCGCTGGCCGTGCGCCGCATCATCCTCGACGAGTCGATCCAAATCGTGCAGAACGCGGCTCGATCCGGGCGCGGCGTCGTGCTCGTCGCACCGCACATCGCCGACTACCTGTTCGCCCTCGCGCGGCTCAACATGGTCTCGCCCGTCACGATCTACCTGCGGCACTCCACGGACCCGCGCCGGCAGGAGGCCAAGCGCCGCTGGTGCGACGCCGTCGGCCTCGACTTCATCGCCGAGCCGGCCAGCGCCACCGATCCGACCAGCCGCGCCATTCGCATGCACGACGCCCTCGCCGAAGGCCGGCTGATGGTCATCACGCCCGACCTGCCGCAGAAGCGCGACGAGGGCACGGCCGTACGATTCTTCGACCGCGAGATCTACCTGCCGAGCGGCCCGGCCGCGCTCTCGCTGCTCGGCGATGCGCCGCTGATCGCCATCACCGGACGGTCGGATGGCGCCGCCGTTCGCCTGCAATTCCACGGTCCGTATCGCGCGGCCGATGCGCCGGCGGGTCGCGGTTCGCGGCGGGCAGCGATCGCCGAGCGGATGCAGTGGTTCGCGACGCTGTTCGAGCGATTCCTCGTCGAGACGCCCGGTTTGTGGTTCCTGTGGGGAGATCGGCGCTGGGCGCGAGTCTTCGAGGGCGACGAGCGCTACGTGCGGATGCTGGCCGCGGATGGCTGCGCCCCGTCGGCCACGCCGGCGCAACCTGCGGCGGAGGCGACCTGATCCATGCAAGCGTTTCTTCTTTTGCTGGCGCTTCCCGTATGGATGTGGCTCGGCCTGTCGATCCTGCGTCGATGTTCGGGTTTGCCGATGGTGTGGCAGATCACGGCGAGCGGCCTCCCGCGACGATCGCAGCGTCTCAGTCGCGCGTGGACGAACGCGGGATTCGCGGCGGTCGTGCTGGCCTATCCGCTCTTGCGCGGGCGAATGCCGCTCGATTACTACGCGAGCCTGTTTCCGTTCGAGCGCGCCGCCGCGCTTCGATTGCTCGGCGGCTTCTTCGGCACGGTCACGTACCTCTCGCTGATCTACCTCGCGTGGATCGCGACCGATCAGGTGCGAATCGGCGTTCGGCATGCAGGGTCGGTCGTCGCGCGACGACTCGCGGCCGTGCCCTTCTCGGCGCTGCTCGGCGCGGTGATGGAAGAGCTGCTCTTCCGAGCCGTCTTCATGGCGGAACTGCTCGAGTCGATGTCTCCGGCGCCGGCCGTGGCGGTCGGCGCGCTCGTATTCGCCGCGGCGCACTACGTGCGGCGCGTGAAGCGCTACTGGACGTTCGCCGGTCACGTCGGCCTCGGCGTGCTGCTCTGCACCTGCTTTGCCGCGACGCACTCGCTGTGGCTGCCCATCGGCGTGCACGCCGGCGGCATCTTCGTCATCATGGGCGTGCGGCCGTTCGTGCGCTACACCGGGCCCGGCTGGCTGGTCGGCGCGAGCATCTTTCCGTACGCCGGGGCGGCCGGCGTGCTGGGCCTGAGTCTGCTGACCTACAACCTGTGGCTGCTGTTCGGAGCGACGCAATGACGAGTCGATCGGAAGGGGATTCGGCGGGCGAGCGCGCGGCCGTGGTGATGGCCGATGGGCGCGATCGGCCGCGCGCGGAGGAATGGGCGCAGTCGTTCGGACTGACGCTCGAATCGGTCCACGCGGCCGGCGAGCTGGACGACCTTGACGAGCTCGTTCGCGAGCAGCGCGTGCGGCACGTCGTCTTCGAGCGGGCCGACGACCTCTGGCGCGGCGCGTGGGACCGGCAACTGGATCTCTCGCGCTGGCCGATGGACCGCGTCCGCGTCCACTTCATCGCGCCGGTGTCGCCAGCGCCCGAGCAGGCCATCGCGGTCGTGAACGCGTGGCGAAGCTGGGATGCGTCGCGGCGACGGCGCCAGATGATCGCCGGCGTCGCGCTCAGCGCACTGGCGCTGCTCGCGGCGTTCGGCATGACGTCCGTATCGCTGTGGTGGCGATAGCGGCGTACACTGCGCAGCGCGCGTCGACGCCGACGCCGCCCGGAGGCCCGTCATGCAGGCGCCGAATCTGAAGCCGATCCTTGACCTCGCGGTCGATTCGGCGCACGCCGCCGGCGCGCTGACGCTCGGCCTGTTCAATGCCGGTACGCCGCACGAGCGGAAGGCCGACCGCTCGCCGGTCACCGCCGCCGATCGCGGCGCGGAGGAGCTGCTCCGGCGCCGCATCGAAGCCGCGTTTCCGATGCACGGCATTCTCGGCGAAGAGTTCGGCGAAAAGCCCGGTCGCGAGCCGGCGCGGTGGATCCTCGACCCGATCGACGGCACGCAGAGCTTCATCAGCGGCGTGCCGCTCTTCAGCGTGCTCGTCGGATTCGAGTGGCACGGCGAGATGCTTGCCGGGGTCATCTACTTTCCCGCGCTCAACGAGACGCTGTGCGCCGCGCGGGGCCTGGGGTGTTCGTGGAACGGCCGGCCGGCGCGCGTGTCGGAGGTCCGGACGCTGGCCGACGCGCGGCTCGTCTGCACCGGCACGAAGGGGATGTACCAGCTTGGTCGCGGCGCGGCGTTCGAGCGACTCCGCGACGCCTGCGCACTCGATCGCGGCTGGAGCGACGCCTACGCCTACGCCCTCGTCGCGACCGGCCGCGCCGAGATCGCGCTCGATCCGATCATGAACCTGTGGGACAACGCCGCGCTGCTGCCGATCGTGGTCGAGGCCGGCGGCACGTTCACCGACTGGTCCGGACGACCGACGCACACCGCGCCCGAAGCGCTCGCGACGAATGGGCACCTGCTGCCGGCCGTGCTGGAGAAGCTCCGCGGCGACGACGCTCCCGCCGGCGCCGCGCGCTAATCCGTCGCGCGCGTCGGCCGACTGGCCGAGTCGGGCGGCTCGGGCGTGAGGTACTCGCGCAGGAACTTGACGTACGCCTCCGATGCCGCGATGCGGTTCTTCTTCTTCAGGAACCCGTGCCCTTCGTCCGGGAAGACGAGGTATTCGACCGGCACGCCGTTCTTGCGGGCCGCGGCGACGAGGTCATCGCTCTCGACCTTGAGCACGCGCGGATCGTTCGCGCCCTGGACGACGAGCATCGGCCGCGTGATCCGCGATGCGTTCTCCAGCGGCGAGATCCGCCTGAGTCGCGGCTCGTCGGTCTTCGGATCGCCCATCTCGGCGAAGAGCGCTTCGCGGATGTCCGACCACCAGGGCGGGATGCTGTTGAGCGTTCGCAGCCAGTTCGTGACGCCGAAGATGTTGATGCCGACGTCGAACGCCTCCGGCTCGCGCGTCAGCGCCGCGGCGACCATGAAGCCGCCGTAGCTGCCGCCGATGATGCCGATCCGCGAACCATCGACCCAGTCGAGCGCCTCGAGGTATCGCCGCCCCCAGATGCAGTCCTTCAGGTCGCCCTCGCCGTGGTTGCGGTCGTCGAGGTGGTAGAACCGCTTGCCGTAGCCGCTCGAACCGCGGTTGTTTACCGCCAGCACGCCGTAGCCGTGATTGACGAGATGCTGGATCGTGGCGTTGTAGCCGTGCCGCGATTGTCCGCCCGGACCGCCGTGCACCCACACCAGCGCCGGCGCCCTCTTCTGCGGCGAGGAGTTCCACGGCCGGTAGAGCAGCGCGGGGATGAGCAGGCCGTCGAAGCTTGGATAGCGCACCACCTGCGCCGTCACGAGGTGCTTCGGATCGACCTTCGGGTTCAGCGCCCGCGTCAGTTGACGGTATTCGCCGTTCTGGAGATTGAACAGGTGCAGGTCGGCCGGCGACGCGTCCCCGGCGACGTAAAACGCGAGCCAGTTCTCGCTCCGCGAGATCGTCATGCCGGTGATGTCGGCGCTCGGCAACTTGGGCAGCTCGACCGGCTTGTTCGCTGCCCTGTCGAGCAGCGTCACGGCCGTGCGCGCATCGGCGTTGACCGCGTGCACGCGGTAGCGCCCGGTCTCGGAGTACCCGACAAACATGACGTCCCACGCATCGGCGAGCAGAGCCCGGTGCTCGCCGGTGATCATGTCGAACGCCCAGCCCTGGCGGTACTCGCCGTGCGCATCGGTGGCATAGACGAGCTGCCGGCAGTCGGGCGTGAACGTCAGCGTGCGGTACTCCGCCTGGCCCTGGTGCGGCGTGACGTGCCGCGCCGGCTTCTCCGGAAACCAAACGTCCCAGAGGTAGATGTCGCTGTCGACGTTGTTGCGAATCCTGTCCAGCGCGATCCAGCGGCCGTCGCGGCTGATATCGGCGACCGACCAGGCCTCCTTGTTCTCGAAGATGCGCTCGCGGGTGTAGTCCTTCTCGGAGTACCGGTACACGTCGAAGTGCTTCGGATCGCGCTCGTTGGTGGCGATGTAGAAGAACCGCCGGTCGCCGCTCCAGCGGAGAAACTCGGCCTTCGTTTTCTTGCCCGGCGTGAGATCGACCGTCTTGCCGGTGATCTCGCGGACAAAGATGTGGGTCAGCTCGTTGCCATCCTGATCGGCCGAGTACAGCGCCCGATCGTCATGTGGAAACCAGCCGATCGCAAACATGGAATGCCGCGCCGAGCGCGTCATCGGCTCGAGCCGCCCGTCGGCGAGATTCAGGCTGTAGACGTTGAAGACGCCGGTCTGGTCGCTGGACAGCAGGATGCGCGTCTCGTCGTGCGAAAACGACGCCCGCGTGTACGTGATCGTCTCGTACAGCGTCTCGGCGTCATAGACCGGAACCTCGCGCGGCACGTGACGTACGACGGGCTGCGGCGCGCCGCAACCGGTGAGGATCAGCACGCCCCACCCCAGGATCGCAACGGGGCATCGACGCGGTTGAGTCATCGTTCGCCTCCGGAACTGTGTCGGCGGCCGATCGCTCGCGGATCGCCGCCCCGGCCGGCAATGACGGTACCGAGTCACGCGGGCCGATGCAAAGAGATGTTTGCGCGCGGCGCCTGGGCGGCGGGCGCGGATGTGAAAAGTTGTCGCCGGAATTCACAGCGCCGCGCCGCGCAGCGCCGTCAGTCGACGCACGTGACCGGCACGAGCGGCTGCGCCTTGAGCCAGAGCATGCGATCCAGCGCAATCCGCGCGAGCCGGCGCGTCTCGGGATCGACGCGGATCTGATTCACAACCCGGCCTTCGACGAGGTTGTCGAGCACCCAGCAGAGATGCTTGAGATCGATCCGGTACATCGTCGTGCACAGACACTGGATCGACGATAGCAGCCGGATGTCCTTTTCGCCGCGGAAGCGGTTCGCGAGCCGGTTGACGAGATGAACCTCGGTCCCGACGGCCCACTTGCTCCCGGCCGGCGCGGCCTCCAGCGTCTTGATGATGAATTCAGTGCTGCCCACGAGGTCGGCCTTCTGCACGACGCTCCAATCGCACTCGGGATGGACAAGGATCTTCGTCCCCGGCGACGCCGCGCGGATCGCGTCCGCCTGCTTTGCGGTGAAGAGCTGATGGACGCTGCAATGGCCCTTCCAGAGGATGAAGGTCGCCGCGCAGATCTGTTCCGGCGTCAACCCGCCCAGTTCCTCGCGCGGATCCCAGACCACCATCGAATCGAGCGGCCAGCCGAGCGCGTTCGCCGTGTTCCGGCCGAGATGCTGGTCGGGCAGGAACATGACCTTTCGGCGGTCGCCCGGCGCGTCCGGCGTCCGGCCGTTCAGTGCCCATTCCAGCACGGTCCGCGCGTTCGACGAGGTGCAGCACGCGCCGTCGTGCCCTCCGCAGAATGCCTTGACCGCCGCGGATGAATTGACGTACGTGATGGGAACAACAGGCTCGCGGACCACGTCTGCGATCTGCGACCACGCGTCTTCGAGTTGCTCGATCGCGGCCATGTCCGCCATGCTGCATCCGGCCGCGAGGTCGGGGAGGACGACGACGACGCGCTCGTCGGTCAGGATGTCGGCCGACTCGGCCATGAAGTGCACGCCGCAGAACACCACGAATTCCGCATCTTTTTGTGCCGCAGCGAGTTGCGACAGTTTCAGGCTGTCGCCCGTGAAGTCGGCGAAGGCGATCACCTCGTCCTGCTGGTAGTGGTGGCCGAGGATGACTAACCGCTTGCCAAGCTGCCGCTTGCGTTCAGCGATCCGTGCGGAGAGCTGGGAGGCATCGAGCGAGCCATAGACCGGCGGCAGGGGAGGTTGAAAGAGCATCCGAGCGTATTATTACGGGCGAATCGGGCCCTGCAACGACACGAGGCCGAATCGCAGACGCGGCTGATCTCGGAATCCAGAACCTTTTTGCCGGTGGAAGGCTATAAGATTCTGAGGCACGCCGATGGGCGAGTCGGATCGGCGGACGTCGCACGTGAGGGGACGTGCGTAACCAGGTGTCGCTGAAATAGTTACGACCCTGACCACGAATTCGCGGAAAGCGTGATTACTTCGTTGTCGGGTCCTGCCGCGGTTCGATATAATGGACTATTCCTTCGGAGGTTCGAGGGAATGGACGCGGCGCAGAGGAAAACGACGTTGGAACTCGGTCTCACCAAGCTGCAATGTAGCGAGTTGAACTACTTCCTGTACCGGCGCGCGCTACATCCGGAGCTTTTCCGCATCTTCCTCGATCGGCACGTGGATCGGGGTCGGTATCAGGCCGACCTCTGGATCACCGGACTGAGCCATCTGGTGAGCTTCCAGTACGAGGGCGGCACGATCACGGAGCTGACCGGCGGGTCGAGCGAGCTGCTGACCGACCGCAACCTCGTGACGCACTTCCGCTTCCGCGGCGAGCGCGACTTCCAGCAGCGCTTCGACGATGGCTCGCGTTACATCTTCAGCAGCCAGATCGAGGACATGAGCGAGCACATCTTCCGCACGACCTATCGCGACCTCGTGCGGTACAGCAAGAAAAAGGGCATGTTCGTTCCCTACAAGCAGTGGACCGTGCACGGCCTCGAGCCGTTCTCGTTCATCGACTTCGAGACCCGCGACAGCGAGCTGCACGTTCATACGTATCACGCGTTCCCGGCGGAATGGAAGATCCTGCGCACGCAGTCGATCTTCGAGCTGCCGAAGATCCTCAACATCCGACGCTGACCCGGCGGGCGGCGACGCAGCCGGTCCGTGACGCATCGCCCGCGTGGCCCCGGCGACTTGCCGACGTTTTTCGAGCGTCGTAGGATGATCCGTTCCGGTCGACCGATGCAGCGGCGCGGCTGCCGTCGATCCGGTTGTGGCTGTTGACCCTCGTCGAGTATCCGCTTCGGGACCGCGCCGGGCGCGGAGGAGTTCAATCCCATGATGCGTGGAAACCGAATCATCATCGTACCGCTTGCCTGCGCGGCACTGCTGCTGGCCGGCTGCCGCAGTGAATCGAAGAAGAAGCCCAAGCCCATCACCGCCAAGGGCGTGGCGAAGCTGATCGACCTGCCGAACAACCGCGTCTCGATGGAGACGACGAGCGAACGAACGGGCAAAAAGCTCGATGTCGAAGGTTCCGTCTCGCCCGACACCGAGGTCTGGATCAACGGACGCAAATCCGCCCTGACCGACGTCGCGCCGGGCGATCAGATCGAGGCCGAGTGCCTGCGGATTGACGATGGCACGAACCAGAAGTTCGTCGTGTCGCGGATCAACGTGACTCGGCCGCAGGGCTGGCGGAGCACGCAGGCCACCCCCGCGCCAGCGATGCCAGTCGAGGCAGGCGCCACGCCGCCGCCCGCATCGCCCGTCAGCAGCGCGAAACCCGCGCCCGTTCGCACGGACGAAACCGCGCCGGCCAACGCCGCCGACCTCGAAGCCCGCCGCGAGCAGAAGACGCTCGAGATCTACGCCGAAATCCGCAAGCGAATGGACGCGGCCATCGCCGCGCGGGCCGAACTCCTCGCGCAGGGGACGCCCGCGACGGATCCGCGGATCGTGCAGCACGAGACCGTCATCCGGAAGGCCCGCGACCTGCTCATGGAGCGCGGCGAAAACCTCGATCCGGTCGTACCGCCGCTGCCCGAGGATGCGCCGGCCACGCCCGCAGCGCCCGCGCCGACGACCCAGCCGGCCGGCCAATAACCGACCGTCGGTTGCAATCCACCGAACCGCGCCGCCCGCCGTTCGTACATTCGTCGGCGGGCGGGTTTCTGCGCTGCGCGCAAATTGCCGTACAATCCGCACCACGGGTCGGAGCGCCGCGAATGGTCGTTCGTGATTTCGCCGAATCGGACGTTGCGCCGGCCAACGCGCTGACGAACCACTACATCCGGCACACCGCGATTCACTTCGCCTTCGCGCCCGCGACCGACGCCCAGTTCGCCGAGGTCTGGCGCGCGGGCCGCCGCTGCTTTCCATGGCTGGCGGCGGAGATCGACGGGCGCTTCGCGGGTTACTGCAAGGCCGCCACGTGGCGCGACCGCGACGCCTACGCGCGGACGGTCGAATCGGGCATCTACGTCGTGCCTGAACTTCAGCGCCGCGGCGTGGCCCGGCGGCTGTACGAAGCGCTGTTCGAGCGCCTTCGCGCAGCGCGGTTTCGTACCGTGATCGCCGGAGTTACGCTACCCAACGAGGCGTCGGTGCGGCTGCACGAGGCCGTGGGCTTTCAGTACGTGGGCGTCTATCGCGCCGTGGGCTGCAAGTTCGGCGCGTGGCACGACGTCGGATTCTGGCAGCTCGACCTGATCCCGGACTTGCCGGCCGAGGACCCGACGCCCATCGCGAACGGCTGACGCGCGGCACGTGCGGTCGCCGCGATCATCCCGGGAGTTCGGCATGCTGACCTCCACCACCGTGACGATCGACGACGCGATGCTGCACGTCGACACGGCCGGCGACGGCGAGCCGGTCCTGTTCATCCACGGCTTCCCTCTGACGGGGGCGATGTGGCATCCGACCGTCGAGCGGATCGCCGACCGCTGGCGCTGCATCGTCCCTGATCTGCGCGGCCACGGCCGCAGCTCGTCGAGCGAGACCGTCAGCATCGCGCGCTTCGCTGAGGACCTGGCCGCGTTGCTCGACCGGCTCCGAGAATGGCGACCGGTCGTCCTCGTCGGCCTGTCGCTTGGCGGCATCATCGCGTTCGAGTTCTACCGTCGCTATCGCGATCGCGTCCGTGCGCTGGTGCTCTGCAACACGCGGGCCAATCCCGAGTCGCCCGAGGGCGTCGAGCGGCGCGAGACGCTCGCCGGGGCGGTGCGCAAGACCGGAAGTCGCGCGGCCGCCGACGCGATGATCGAACAGTTGTTCGCGCCAGCCGCGTCGGCCGGGCTTCGCGCAACGTGGCATCGGATCATGTGCGAGCAATCGCCGGTCGGCGTCGCCGCGACGGCCATGGCGCTGGCCGGCCGGCCCGACTCGTACCCGACGCTGCCGCGGATCGACTGTCCGACGCTGGTCGTCGCGGGCGAGGAGGACGCAATCACGCCGCCGGCGACGCTGGACGAGATCCACCGCGGCGTCCGCGGCTCGCGATTGGTCGTCATTCCGCAGGCGGGGCACATGCCGCCGGTCGAACGGCCCGACGCGTTTGCGTCGGTGCTGCGGCGGTTCCTGGAGGGACTCGGCTGATCCGCAGTCGGTGTCATCGCCGCCGCGCGGGCGCGTCGTGACCGGGATTGTGTATCATGGATTTGAACGACTCGATATGACACCCAGACGCCCACTCGTTTCGGCCGTCGTCGCCGTCCTGGTTTGCACGATTGGTGGGCGCGAGACGCCGCAGCGGGAGTTCGACTGGCGGCCATTCTGCGGTGCGGCGAAGGGGGTGCAGCTCGTCAAGCTGGCGCATGGCCCGGGCGAGTTTTGCGACGTCCCACCGACGGCTTGAATTCGACACCGCCCCGTCGGATCGGATGCAGGCAGCGACGATCAGCTCCCCCGGATGCACTGGCTCCGATATGGGCGAAGCGCGTGCGGGTTGTTGGAACGGCTGTTTCCGAGAAAGCGGGCGCATGCCTGCATACTCGTGCGTTCGCCATCAAGATCGGCAAGGGCTTTGAGTGGGAATGGCCGTACGACGTCGTCCGGAGTCGAGTTGAGACGATCGGCGAGCAGTGCTGGTGTAAGCCATACACGCAGCCCAAGGACGCGAGTTGGATCCCCGGTCTCAGCACCGACTCTCGGATCTGCCGGGCGAGACGCGGCCGGGATACTACGACCTCCGGAATATCGAATGCTTCGTCATCGAACCAGCGCCGCCGACGAGCCAGAGCGATGACGGTGAGGGCGTCGACGAGACTGCGGAGGCGGATTCGCCCGAGCAGGCATCTACATCGCGCCGCGTCGACGACACGCGAACAGTGCGCCGAGTGCCAGCAGCGCCGCCGTCGCCGGCTCCGGAACGATCTCGACCAGCCCGTTCGGAACGATCGTCCCGATGCTGCCGCCCGTCCCGCCCACGACGTTGTCGTTCCACAGTCCGGACCGGCCGAACTGCTCGGCCGGCTCGAAGATGTGCACGAAGTCCTCGTTGTTGAAGTTATTCGGTTCGCCCGGGGCGAAGTGCCGGTAGGTCGAGATCTCGCCGCTGGCCCAGACGAACTGCCCCTCGATCGCCGCGTCGTTCAGCCCGATCCACAGGCTCCGCCGCGTGCCGCCGAACATCCCGTACGTGTTAAACACCCACTGATCCTCGGCCGCGTCGTTGATCGTCGCGAGATGCCCGCCGAGCGTCATCGCCGTGTTCTCGGCCAGCGCCCAGCTCGACTGTGTCAACAGCGCGTACGTATGCCCGTTCGCCGGATTGACGCGCTCCGAATTGGGAATCACCGTCTGGGCGCGACCCTGCGACGCGACCGCGGCGAGCAATCCGAACATCATCCCCCAACGTCGAAACATGGCCCTTCCTCCTCGCGGGCGGGTCAAACCGTGTCGATTGGCGATAACGCGGCGCGCATCGTCGCTGGCTTGCGGCCGATCGACTGGCCGTGCAGGTCAGCGAATGTCTTCCCGGTGAATCGCGCCTGACGATTCCCCCGCCCCGTGTTGGTGCTGTCTGATGCTATGCCCGGTCGCGCGCAGGGTCCAGTCCGCGCGATTCGTCGACGCGCGAAGCGAGCGTCGTCCTGCCGTTATCCGGCGCCAGGCCGAGAAACGTGCCCCCGGCGATGGCCCGATCGATCGGCGCGTATCGGACGCCGCGTCAGTTCTTTCCCGCAGTCGCCGGCTTCATCAACCGGTCGAGCGCCGCGGCCCAGAACTTCTTCATTTTCGGGACGTCGGAGGCGCGGGCGAGCTTGCGGTGCTGCACGACGACCTGCGTCCTGCCCGCCGCCTTCGGATAGAAGTACACCTCGACGGATGTCGGTCCGCCGTTCCAGGTGATGCGGATCGTCTTGTGCGGCGTCGCCTTTCGGATCTCGAGCCTTGCCCTGCCGAGCCACGCCGCGCGGCGGCGCGCGTCGGTCCACGCGGTGAACGCCCGCGCGGTCGGCAGCGGCATCGTACGGCTCACGGACAACTGAAAACCATCGGGCGTCTCGTTGATCTTCCGCCGTCCGCGAAGCTGCTCGTAGCCGACCGTGATCATCTGCGACCACCAGCCGGGGACGCGCTGCTCCGTCGACAGGTACTCGGCAATCTCCTGGTGCGACATCCGCGCGGCGCCGGCCCGGTCGAGTAATCGGCACCACTCGTCCCACGACTTGCCGGTGCGTGCGGCGACGGCCGCATCGCTCATGCGTGGTTTCACCGCGCGTGCGCTCCTCGTTGTCGGCATGGCAGTTCCTCCGGCCCGGTACTCACGGCGGCGCCGATCTCCGGCGCACGGCGATGCCATTGTACCGCGCCCGGTTGCGGTTACGTGGGATTGAATCAGCCGGGCGTGACGGCGGGGATGAACTTCAGCGTGCAGGCCAGCGCGACGACGATCAGCGCCAGCAGCAGGTTAAGACTCATCCACGTGCCGGCGGCCCGGCGGATCGGCTCGAACGTCGGACTCCGCCCGACGAGCACGCTGCCGACGAAGAACACGATCGCGGCGAGCACGAACTTCACGCCGAACAGCGCGTGGTACAGGCCTTGACCGCGATGCTGTGGCACCGAGACGGCCATGTAGTTGAACAGTCCGCTGCCCAGCAGGAGCAGGACGCACAGGCCGTAGACCATCGCCCAGCGCCGCCGGATTGCGGCGCGAAGCGCCTCGTGCGCATCGTCCGCGAGCGTTTTCGCCGACGGCATGACGACGAAGCGCAGAAAGAAGAGTCCACCGACCGCGATGACCGCGCCGACGATATGCACCCATCGGACGATGACGCTGCTCCAGACGATCTCATTCATGTTCGGGTCCCGTGCAAGAGGTTATCGAATCCGGCCGCCGTAGCGCGCCAGCTCTTCCTCAAAGTCGCGCAGGCGGATGGAGAACGTCTCCTCGATCGGACGCGGATCGCAGGTGTTGTCCTCCTGCGACATCTGCACCTGCGCCAAGTTGAACGGAATGCCCCAGCGCAACCCGGTGAGCCGATCCGCCGCGTCGCCCGCCGCGCCGATGAGCCTGGCGATCGGCAGCGGCACGCCGACTTTCGGCTTGAGCCGGCTGGCGTTCGGGATCAGCGTGCGACAGACCTCGTAGAGCTGCTTCCAGGTGTACGCCTTGGGTCCGCCCAGCTCGTACGTCTTGCCGACCGTTGCGGGCAAACGCAGGGCCGCGACGAAGCACGTCGCAACGTCGCGGACATCAACCGGCTGGATGCGCTGCTCGCCCGCGCCGAAATATGGAATCACCGGCGGCACCAGGCCCGCGACGAACTGCTTCATCAGTCGCATGAACTCGCCGTCCGGCCCGTGGATCAGGCTCGGCCGAAAGATCGTCCAGGCCAGGCCGCTGGCGCGGACGAGGTTTTCGGCCTCCCACTTCGTCCGGTGGTACTGGCTCGTCGCGCCCGGGCGGGTTCCCAGCGCTGACATGTGCACGAGCCGCGGGACGCCCTCCGAGATCGCGGCCTCGATCACGCGCCGCGTCCCCTCGACGTGGACGTTGCGGAAGCTCTGTCCGGCCCAGCGGCGCTCGATGATGATCCCGACGAGATGGATCGCCGCACCCGCCCCGCTCATCGCGCGTCGCAGCGAGTCCTCATCCGACAGCGATCCCTGCGCGATCACGTAGTGCGTCGGGTTCACGCCCTCCAGCGCCTCGCGGAGCTTGCGCGGCGTTCGTGCGAAACAGACCGGCTGGTAGCCGCGCGCGATCAGCTCGCGCACCACCGCACGGCCGATGAATCCGCTCGATCCGCTCACGAAGACGCGAAGATTGGCAGAGGCCGCATCGGCCATGGATCGCTCGCTCCGGATCCGATGGTCATTTGTGGCCGGGGAACCGATGGACCGCGCCGGCGTTCCACAACGGCCGCATGCCGTCGGATCGTAGCGCGACGCGCGCCGGACGTAAAGGGCGCCGCGCCGTCAGCGCAATCGCAGCTCGAAGCAGAGCGTGCCCGGAATCGGATGGTAGTCGTACGGCGCGATCGGCTGGAATCCCATCGAGCGATACAGCGCAACCGCCTCCGCCATGCGCTCGATCGTGTCGAGCACCATGCGCTCGTAGCCGATCTCGCGCGCCGCCGACACGATCGCCTCGGCCAGCGCGCGGCCCAGTTTCATACCCCGATACGCCGGACGCACGTACAGTCGCTTCATTTCGCACACGCCCGTTCCGAGACTGCGCAGCGCGACGCACCCCGCGGCGCGATCGTCGATCCGCGCCATCAACAGCCGCCCGCCCGGCGGGGCGTAGCGGCCCGGCAACTCGGCCAGTTCCTGCTCGAAACCCTGGAAACACAGGTCGAAGCCCAGGCCCTCAGCGTATTCGAGGAACAGCGCGCGGACATCCGCGAGGTATCGCGGCTCGTGTGCCGGTATGATCGTCACGGCGTCGGCCATGGCGGGTTGCGCGCCCGTATCGATCCGCGGCGGTGCGGAGCGACCGGCGGACGGGGAATGGTAAGCGACGCGGCGGAAAATCGCCATTTTCGGGAATGCTCCGGCCCGCCGGACCGTCTTGTCGACGAGTAGGGCGGGACCGCAACCCGAGTCCGCAGCGTCGGCCGTCCGTTCCTTCGGTGCTTGACTGGGAGTGATCGATGAGCACAAGTCGCCGTGATTTTCTGCGAAACACGTCCGCTGTCGGCGCCGCGGCGATCTTCGGATCCTCCGCGCGTCGAGTTCTTGCCGCGCCGGTCGGGACCGAAAAAGCCGCCTCGCCGCTGAAGATCCTCATCCTCGGCGGAACGGGCTTCCTCGGTCCGCACGTCGTCGAGTACGCCGAGCGTCGCGGCCACTCCCTGACTCTTTTCAACCGCGGCAAGACCAATCCGCAGTTGTTCCCGAACGTCGAGAAGCTGCGCGGCGACCGCAACGGCGATCTGAAGGCGCTCGAAGGGCGCAAGTGGGACGCGATCGTCGACACGTCCGGCTACGTCCCGAGGCACGTCCGCGACTCGGCCGCGTTGCTCAAGGACGCCGTCCGCCAATACGTCTTCATCTCGACCATCTCGGTCTTCGCCGGATTCAGCAAGCCGGGCATGGACGAGTCCGCGCCCGTCGGCAAGCTCGACGATGAATCCATCGAGAAGATCGACGGCGAGACCTACGGCCCGCTCAAGGCGCTCTGCGAACAGGCCGCCGAGAAGGCCATGCCGGGCCGCGTGACGACCATCCGCCCCGGCCTGATCGTCGGGCCGGGCGATCCGACCGACCGCTTCACCTACTGGCCGGTGCGGGTCGCGCGCGGCGGCGAGGTGCTCGCGCCCGGCTCGCCGGACGATCCGGTGCAGTTCATCGATGCGCGCGATCTGGCCGAGTGGATCGTCCACACGCTGGAGCGCCGGATCACCGGCGTGTTCAACGCGACCGGTCCGGCCGACTCGTTCACGATCGGCCGATTGCTGGAGACGTGCGTGTCCGCGAGCGGCAGCGAAGCGAAGCTGGTCTGGGCCGACGCGGAGTTCCTCGCGTCGCACAAGGTCGCGCCGTGGAGCGACATGCCCGTGTGGGTGCCGGGCACGGGCGAATCGGCCGGGATGTCGCGCATCAACTGCTCGAAGGCGATCGGCCGCGGGCTGTCCTTTCGACCGGTTGCGGTGACGGTCCGCGATACGCTGGCGTGGTTCAAGACCCTGCCCGCTGAGCGTCAGGAGAAGCTCCGCGCGGGCATCTCGGCCGAGCGCGAGCGCGACGTCATCGGGGCGATCAAGAAGCGACAGCAGGGCGCGACGGTGAAGTAGCGTGTCGCTTCGCGCGTCGCTCGCACGTCTGTCGCGCGCCCGACCGGACGAGCTTGCCGCCGTCAGTTGGTCCTGTGTCTATTTCTTCTCCGTGCTGGCAGCGCTCTACGTGCTGCGCCCGGCGCGCGAGACGCTCGGCGTCGCCCGCGTCGAGAATCTGCCCTGGATGTACACCGGCACCCTGGTCTTCACGATCGCCGCCAATCCGCTCTTTTCGCTGCTGGTCACGCACTACAGCCGCCGCCGCTTCATCCCGTTCGTCTATCGCTTCTGCCAGCTCTCGCTGATCGTCTTCTTCGTCCTCGCGACGCAGCTCTTGCAAGACGGGTTGCCGCGCGTCGCCGCCGCGTTCTTCATCTGGGTCAGCGTCTTCAATCTCTTCGCCGTCAGCCTCTTCTGGGGATTCATGGCCGACATCTACTCGGCCGAGCAGGGTCGTCGACTCTTCGCGTTCATCGGCGCGGGCGGAACGCTCGGTGCGATCTTCGGCTCGCTGCTCACGTCGACGCTGGCTGCCCGGCTGGGGACAGAGAACCTCCTGCTGCTGGCGGTGGGCCTGTTCGAAGTGGCGATCCTCGCCGTGCGCCGATTGGTCCGCCTCGCATCGATCGACGCGACCGCGACGGCGCAGCCGATGGCCGGTTCGCGTGTCGATCCACCGTCGGACGCCCCGCCTCGCGGCGACAGACCCGTCAGCACCCTTGCCGGAACGCTGGCCGGCATCCGCGACACGGTCGCCTCGCCCTACCTCCTCGCGATCTGCGTGAGCATGATCTGCTACACCGTCGGCTCGACCTTCGTCTACTTCCAACAGGCCGGCGTCGTGAAGCACAGCAGCATCGACGAGGCCGCGCGAACCGCGTACTTCGCGCGGATCGACATGCTCGTCAACGCCTTCGCCCTCGCCAGCCAATCGACGCTCAGCGGCCGGATCATCACGCGGCTCGGCATCGGTCGATCGCTCGTCGTCCTGCCCGCGCTCACCGCCTTCGGATTCGTCGGCCTCGCCGCGTGGCCGACGCTCGCGCTGCTGTTCTGGTTCCAGGTCTTGCGCCGCGCAACGGACTTTGCCGTGGCCCGTCCTGCGCGCGAGACGCTCTTCACCGTCGTGACGCGCGATGAGAAGTACAAGGCCAAGAGCCTGATCGACACGTTCGTCTATCGCGGCGGCGACGCGCTCGGCGCCTGGGCCTACCAGGGGCTGACCCAGTTGACGCACGGAGGGCGGGCCGCCGCGATCGCTGCCTTGCCGCTCATGGCCGTCTGGGCGGTCCTCGGGTTATGGCTCGGGTCGCGACAGGTCCGTCGAGCGGATCGCACGGCCACGGTCGGTGCCCCGATTCCGGGATTGTGAAATCAGGGACATGTTTGACGCGGAGCGGCTTTCCGCCTAAAAGACAGCGTTCTCCGAACCGCTCATGCCTCGCAATTGCGTGGGCGGCGGAGCGCGCGGAGTTGCCTGTGGAACTGCCCCGTCGTCGGCGCGGCGACGAACTGGTCCGGGCCGGAGAACTGACGGACCTGCGACATCGGCTCAGACGCCTCGCCAGACAGCACGACCTGACGACCGTGATCGCCTGCGCGTTCGATCACCGGACGCGCATGCTCCCGTTCGTCTTCGCCGACCTGCGCATGGCGCCGGCCGGCGTCCGCGCCATCGGTTCCGCCATGGCCGACGCGGGTTTCGAAAAGACCCGCATCGTCCTGCAGCAGTGGAACCGCAACTTCCGCCCGTCGCAGATGCGGCTTGACGGCCGGATCCCCGACATCTTCATGGTTTCGAGCATGCAGATCCACACCGCCGCGTGCCTGGGTCTGATCCGTGACGCCTGCCGCATCGATCCGGCGCATCGCCCGCTGATCATCGCCGGCGGGCCCAAGGTCGTGTACGAACCGTGGGATGTGTTTCACAACAACCACCCGCTGGGCGAGGTCCTTGCCGACGTCGCCGTCACCGGCGAGGAGTTCGTTCTGCTCAGCCTGCTCGAGGTCCTGCTCTCGATGCGCGATCGGCACGGCTCGATCCGCGAGGCGTTCTTCCGCGCCCGCAACAGCGGGCTGCTCGACGACATCCCCGGTCTCGTCTATCCGCGGATGGATGCGAACGGCGAGATCATCGAGCTGGTGGACACCGGCGTGCAGCGTCTCGTCGGCGATCTCGACGAGTTGCCGGATCCCGTGCACGGCTACGCGCTGCTGGAATCGCCGAGCCGCGCCGCGACGCTCGAGTCCCGCGCCCTGCCGGCCGAGCGCGTCCGCCGCTACAGCCCGATCGCCTCGCTCGTGCTGACCTTCGGCTGCAAGTTCAACTGTCCGTACTGTCCGATCCCGGCGTACAACCAGCGCCAGCATCGCATGAAGAGCGGGGCGCGCATCGCCGAGGAGTTCCGCCGTATCTCCGAAACCTACGGCATCCGCCATTTCTTCGGCGCCGATGACAACTTCTTCAACTCGAAGGAACGCACCCTCGGCATCGTCGAAACGCTGGCGTCCACCTACGTCGGCGGCGTGCCGCTCCGCAAGTTCGTCCGCTGGGGCACCGAGGTCACCGTCCACGACACCCTGCTGCTCCGCGACCACATCTCCACCGTCCGCGCCGCCGGCGTCCGCGCCCTGTGGATCGGCGTCGAGGACATGACCGCCACGCTGGTCAAGAAGGGCCAGAGTGTCGACCGCACCGTCGAGGCCTTCCAACTCCTCTCGCGCCACGGCATCTGTCCCATGCCGATGATGATGCATCACGACTCGCAGCCGCTCTTCTCCTCCGGCACGGCCTACGGTCTGATCAACCAGGCGCGGATCCTCCGCAAGGCCGGCGCGATCAGTCTCCAGGTCCTCATGATCACGCCCGCCACGGGCTCGAAGCTCTACGAAAGCACGTACGAGTCCGGCATGGTCTACGCCCGTGTCGGGCGCCGCGTCGTCGAGCCGTACATGCTCGACGGCAACTACGTCGTCGCGTCGAGTCACCCCCAGCCGTGGCGGAAGCAGTTCAACATCATGGCCGCGTACCTGTACTTCTATAATCCGCTTCGCTGCCTCGCGGCCCTCATGCGTCCGCGCAGTGCGCTGTTCCTCGGCGACGCCATCATGAATGCCATCGGCATGGCCGGCCTCTTGCATACCATTCGGCGCACGTTCGGCTGGGCCGTGCGCCTGATGTTCGGCCGGATCGAACGGCGATTCGCGCCGCCGCGCAGTCGCATTCCGATGCGCGGGATCGGCGGCGAGCCGGCCGATCACGAACTTCCCGGCGCTCCTCGAAACGGGCTGGTGCAAGTCCAGCTCCAATTGCAATCCGCCCGCAGCGACTCGTAGGACCGGTTCCGACCAGCCCGGAAAATCCGCGTTTTCGACTGCGCGAAGCGGGTATCCCGACTAATTCGTCTGGTTTCGAATTCTCGACTTGCATTCCTGCCCGGTGCGTCTATACTCCCGGCTGATTGGTCGGATCTGACGATCGGCGCTAGTTGCTTGCAGCCTCCCTTTGAGAGCGTTTGCTTCCTGCCTGTTTCGCCTGTTCCAACCTCTGGGTCGTGTGTGACCCCTTTCAAGTGACCCTGAAAGCGAACGAAGGGTCGATTTGTCCTGAACAGGAGTTTGGTTTATGGGCAAGAAATTGTATGTCGGAAACCTCGCTTTTTCGGTCACGAGTTCCGATCTGGAGCAGATGTTTGCGTCGCACGGGACCGTCGAGTCGGCGCAGGTCATCGTCGATCGCGACAGCGGCCGCAGCAAGGGCTTCGGCTTTGTCGAGATGGGCTCTGACGGCGAGGCGCAGGCGGCCATCGCGGCGCTGAACGGCCATCAGCATGAAGGCCGGGCGCTGACGGTCAACGAGGCGCGGCCGAAGGAGGATCGCGGCGGTCGCTCCGGCGGCGGCGGCGGGCGCGGCGGCTACATCGGCGGCGGACGCCGACGCTAAGCGCCCCGACGATTCAACGCATGCAGATTCTGAGAGAGGCTGCCTACGGGCGGCCTCTCTTCTTTTTTTGCCGTGATCCCGCGCCGTTCATTTCGGCGCACGAGTTGTACGGTCCCTCTATGATGCTGTCGACGAACTCTTGCATGTCCTTGCCGTCGCAGCGGCGTCAATCGTGGCGACCGCCACGGCAGTACGCCGCGGCGGCTGGCGCGGGGGCGCGGCCCGATCGACCTGGCCGCCACGCGGGTTCGGAACCTGCCGGCGGGTCAGGCGCCGTTCGCACCCCCACCGGCCCGGGAAGGACCGGATGGGTCATGCGTCGGTTTCTGCGACTGGCTTGACGGGATCTGGCGCGGAAGACGCCGCGCCCGCTTCGATTTCCTTCATCACGTTGGGCAGATCCTCGATCACGCGCCGTACCTCCGCCTCCAGCCGTGCGCACACCTCGTGCAACGCCTCCCGGGCCGCCGCGCGACCGAGCGTCTCGATCTCGGCGGCCAGCGCCTGCGCGCGATCGGCGCGGACGAACGCCGCCGCTCCCTTCAGTCCGTGCGCCTGGCGCGAGACCGCCTCCCAGTCGCCGGCATCGATCCCGCGACGGATCTGCTCCACCTCTCCTGCCGTGGTCTCGCAGAACTTCTCGAGGATCGGCGCAATCAACCCCACATTGCCTTCCCATGCCTCGAGCAAACCCGGCACGTTGATCGTCGGTGACCCGACTGCACTCGGGACCGGCGCCTGCGGCGGTGCGTCGGGCATCGCGGTCGGCGGCGCCGTCTGCGGTCGGCCTGTCAACCTCTCCATGTACGCGTCGACCATCCGCACCAGATGGTCCGGCCGGATCGGCTTGCTCAGGTAGTCATCCATACCGGCGTCGAGGCAGCGATCTCGATCACCTTTCACAGCTTCGGCCGTCAGGGCGAGGACGATCAGCCGCTGTCCGGTCCGCGTGTGCACCTGGCCCTGCGCCTCGAGTTGCCGGATGGCTCGCGCGGCGTCGTAGCCATCCATGACCGGCATCCGGCAGTCCATTAGGACGATGTCGTACGCGCTGCGGCGGACCGCCTCGACGGCCTGCCGTCCATCCACCACGAGATCGCAGCGATACCCGGCGCGGCGCAGCACGCTTGCGACGACCTCGCGGTTCACGTCGTTGTCCTCCGCGGCGAGGAGCCGCGCTGCGCGACGCAACTCAGGCGGCGGTCCGGTTGGAGCAACGTGGGCCGGCTCCGGAAGTCGCGGTTGGGTCCTGTCGTTGGTCGCGAGCAGCGTCAGGATCGTGTCGAGGAGGCGCGATTGTCGCACGGGCTTGAACAGGCACGCGCCGATCCGCAGCGTGCGCATTGTCTCGGCCGTCAACGGCTCCAGCGACGACGTCAGAATGGCGATCGGCAGCGCTTGCAGGTGCGTCCGGCGGCGGATCTCCCGCACGAGGTCCTCGCCGTTCACGCCGGGCATGCGCAGATCGAGCAGCGCGAGGTCGAACGCCGCGTCGGCCTCGTTCGCCCGGTCCAGGAGCGCCAGCGCCGCCGCCGCCGAATTGACGCTGTGGACCGTGGCGCGCCACGACTCGAGCTGCCGCTCAAGGATCTCGCGGTTCGTCGCGTTGTCGTCGACGACGAGGATGCGGCGATTCGCCAGATCGGCGGAACGCGAGCGACGCGGCGCGGCCGCCGACACCGTTTCGCAGACGATGCTGAACTCGAATTCCGAGCCGCGGCCCGGCGCGCTTCGGACGCGGAGCGATCCACCCATCCGCTCGACCAGCCGCTGCGAGATCGCCAGCCCCAGGCCCGTGCCGCCGTAGACGCGCGACGTGGACGTGTCCGCCTGCGAGAACGGCTGAAACAGCGCCGCCTGCCGATCTTCAGCGATGCCGATGCCAGTGTCCTTCACCGAGCACGTCAGACGCGTCCTGCACGGACCGGCCTCCGCCGCCCACAGACGGATGAGCACCTCGCCGGCATCTGTGAACTTCACGGCGTTGCCCACGAGGTTCGTGACGACCTGGTGCAGCCGGACCGGATCGCCGCGCAGCCGCCGCGGGACGTTCTCGTCGACGTGGCAGGCCAGCTCGATGTGTTTCTGCGCGGCGCGGTGACTCATCGCCTCGCCGACGCTCTCGACGACGTCTACCGGATCGAACTCGACGGATTCGAGATCGAGTCGGCCGGCCTCGATCTTGGAAAAGTCGAGGATGTCGTTGATCAGGGCCAGCAGGGCGTCTCCCGACGCCTTGGCGACGCGGACATAGCGTTCCTGCTCGGCGTCGAGGCGCGTGTTGAGCAGCAGCTCCGTCATTCCGACGACGCCGTTGAGCGGCGTGCGCAGCTCGTGGCTCATGTGCGCCAGAAATGCACTTTTTGCGCGACTGGCGGCGTCGGCCGCCTCTTTGGCGTCGATCAGGGCGTGTTCGTGGTCCTTTCGATCCGTGATATCCCGCGCCGTTGCATAGCACGACCGCCCGTCCGGCGCCGGAGTGGCCGACCAGAGCAGCCAGCGATAGGACCCGTCTTTGCATCGGTAGCGATTCTCGAACTTCTCCACGTTGCCGCCGGCGGTCAGCTTGGTAGCCGCCGCAACGGTCAACGCCCGATCATCCGGGTGGACGAAGTCAAGATAGGGCCGGCTCAACAGCTCTTCCTGCGTGAAACCCAGCGTACGCTCCCACGCCGCGCTGATTCGCTTGAACCGTCCGTCGTTTCCAGTGATGCACAGTAGATCGCGCGACAGTGTGAAGAAGCGGTCCAGCTCCTGTTTGCTCTCCAGAAGTTCCCCGGTCGTTCTTTTTCGTTTCGAGATTTCGCAACGCAGCGCGGTGAAAATGGCGGCCAGCATGCCGAGAGCGACCAGGCCGCCGCCGGCAATGCTCAGGAATGCGTTCGCTGTGCTCGCATCGGCCTGAGTGCTCCGTTTCGCGAGACTCTGGTCTTCCTCTTCGCGCATCCGCCGTACTTCGCGGCGCAGCTCGTCCATGACCCGCCGGCCGCGACCCATGGAAACTTGGGCCGCTGCGACCTGGAGGCCTTCTCGCTTTCGAGTGTCGATACTCGCCGCCGAGATCGCGTGCTTCATCCGCGCGAGCGATTGCACCAGGTCAAGCCGCCGTAGTTGGTTCGGGTTGTCAGCAAGCAGCAAGCGTAGTTCGCCCAATGTGTTTTCCGTTGCCTTCTCACCCCGGCGGTGGGGCTCCAGGAAGTCGGGGTCGCCAGTAATGACAAAGCCGCGTGCTCCGGTCTCAACATCCAGCAGATCGGAAAGCAACCGGACGAGGGCTTCCTTCATGGCATGCGTGCGCCGAATCTGCTGGTTCGTATCGATCATCCGGATCGCGTTGCGGTACATTCCGGTCGCGACCGTCGCCAGGACGACCATCGCAACACCGAACCCGACGTAGGTCGACTGACGCGTGATCCGGGTCATCAGGCCGGTTTCCCCGCGGGCGAACAGGATGCCGGTGCACAGGAGCAGCATGGTCCCCGCCGTGTGCAGCGCGATGCTCGTGAAGCGTCCGGGCGCGTAGCACCACTGCACGTCGTAGGCATAGCCCGCCAGAGCAATGGCCGCGACCATCGCGGCGAGGAGGGCAAGGCCCTGCGCGACGCTCCGGCAACGGCGCACATCCAATAGCAAGAGCGCGGATCCCAGGAGCAAGAAGCCCATCGCGGTGGCGGGAGCCATCCGCCCGGGATGCGATGTGTGTGCGGCTCCGGCCGCTTCGCGAATGATCAGTTGATCGATGCCGAGTTGGCACCCGAAGATGTATTCGATCAGGGTCAATAACCCCGTCAACGTGACCGTTCCAGCAAGAACTTGAGAGATGAGATGTGTCCGCGGGACCGGCCGTTCTTTCTGTAGGAGCCACAATGCCATCCCCGCCAGCACAAAGCAGAGTGCGGTGTTTGCCTTCATGGAGGCGGTGTGCGGATGAAGGCTCTTGATGAGGGGCGCACCCGTGGTCCATTCCGCGAGCACCAGAGCGCCCACCACGCACGATGAACCGGCAGCAAAAGTCGCAACGACGTTTGCCCATTGAACGCGCGCATCCGATCCGTTCGGCGAAGTTGCCGATGCTGGATCTGGACTGACCATGTATGCGCCCTCTCTTTTTCGTTGTCGATCGTCGTGCCGCGCGAGCTCGACCTGGCGAACGTGATCGCGTCGCCTGTCGCGGTTGTGGTGCATGACCTGGCCCGCGCCGGCGACGGTCAGACATGTGGACCCGATACGTATTCGGTCCCCGGCGCGCGGCACGTGACTTCACAATCCCCCCGGCGGGTCCGGGCGTGTGTCCTTTCCGCGCCACACCGGCCGGCGGACACGCGAGGGGCGATGTTCTCAGCCTTCGAGCGTTGCGTTCGTGTTTCGAAGGGTCCGCGAATCAGACTCGACGGCGCGGGGCATCGGATTTTCAGAGCGTTGTGGATGCACGATCCTGGACGTACGCGCAGAACTCCGGGCGGTTAGAATGTTCGTCGCTGCGCCCGTAGCTCAGCAGGACAGAGCAGCGGTTTCCTAAACCGCAGGTCGGAGGTTCGAATCCCCCCGGGCGCGTTGTGACATAGTGCGACAGCGAAACGCTACCCGCGTCAGCGCTGGCACTTGCAGCCGTTTCGTCCGAAGCGTCGTCATCGGCCATTGTGACAGGATCGGACGGGCGCGGACACGTTTTGTCGCGTGTCGGTACAAGATTCGATACAAGAAATTCCCCACCGTGTGTACCCGTTGCTTTGCCGCGTTCGGCGTCGGGCCGATCGACCGGCGGGAGACGTGGCAGCGCGTCGAGTGCCCCGTGCACGTCCAGCAATCGCGGATCGGTGTACGTGTTCATCGTCAGGTCAAGCGTGCTATGCCGCATCGCGGCTTGAGCGGTGCGCGGCGCAACGCCCCCCTTGCTCAAGTGCGTCCCGAACGTGTGCCGCAAGGCGTGAACGTCGAGCACACGCCCGCGGTCATCACGCTTCGGAATGCCCGCCGCCCGCAGGTCGCGGTCGAACGCCCGCACCAACCCCGGCGGGACGTTGAATAGCTTTGCGTCGGCCGGCAGCCGGACGGGAATCGGCAAGCCCTTTGCCCGCGCCGCCGCCTGCGCTTCGGCCAGCCGATCGGCCAGCCAGCCGCGTAGTTCGTCTGCCAGGTCGGCCCTTATCGGAATCTCCGCCCCGCGCCCGCTCTTCGCATCGACCGCGGCCAGCACGGCATAGGCCAAGTGCCCGTCGAGGTCGACTTGCCCGATCGTGAGCGACGCAAGCTCGCCGCGCCGAAGCCCGGTCAGAACCAGCGCCTTGTAGATCAATGCGCGTTCCCGTCCGCGGCGGTCCAGCTTGGCGGCGTAGTCCGGCCGCGGCGCCAGAACGGACCGACCCCGTTCGGCCGCGGCGTCGATCGTTTCAAAGTCCAGCGGTGCGAGAGTCCACGTCCGGCGGCTCCGCGGGTCGGCCCGCTCCGCGGCGTCGCTCCGGCGTACGGGTGTCCGTCCGAATTCGGCCAGCGGGCGGAGCCGCGCAACGTGAAGCAGGCGGCGCAGCTCGGTTTCGGTCATCGCCCGCCGCGGGCGGCGTTGCGTCGCCTTGCCGTCGCGCTTCGGCGGTCGAGCGAAGGGATTGACGGTGAGCCGCTTCGTGTCCACGCACCAATTGCCGAACGCACACACGACCGATAAGTGGCCGTTCACGCTGTTACCCGGCACGCCGTCGGCTTCGCGCTTGTCGGCCCATTTTTCCACGGCCGGCCGATTCAGGTCGCGTAGCGCCGCAAACCCGCAATCTGAAAAGAGCCGCGTCAGTCGGAATCGCGTGTTGCGGATATGCGCTGCGCTCGTGCGCTTCCCGCCTCGGCCTCGACGAGCCGCGAGGTGTTCGACGTACGCCGCGACGTGCTCGTTCACCGGCGTATTCCGATGATCGGCCACGGCGTCGTCGCCCACGGACAGCGCGCCGCACCGCACGCGCTCGGCGCGTTTCTCAAGCTCGGCGAGCACGATCAACGCCGCATCGGCGCTTCGGCAACCGGTCGCCGTCTTGAGCACGCGCCCGGTCCCGTCGCGGTACTTGGCCGTGAACGTCCGTGCTTCGACAAGCACGCGCCCCTTGTCGGTCAACTTGCCGGTTCGCTTTCGGCCGCCGCGGCCGGTCCAGCGCGCGAAGCGTTCGCCGGATTTCGTCACCACGATTTCCGCTCCAGCCGGAAGCTTGGTCGTGTACGATTCGCGAAAAATTCTGCCCATTGGCCACCGCCTTTTTGACGCCGCGGCACGCGGCGGGAATCATCGCGCTTGTCGGCCGCGCTTCGGACGAAGTTCCAGACCGAAGTAATCCGCCAGCCGATCCGCGGTTGCGAGCCGCAGCCCGCGGCCCGCGGCGAATTGCTGGACGCACGTCAACGGCACGCCGGAGCCTTTTGCGATTGCATAGACCGACAAGCCGCAGCGTTTCATCGCGTTCCGCAGCGCTTTTTCGATGTTTCCCATAACGCCGGATTGTAACGCGAATCGGGTATATCGTCAAGCCTTAAAGTCGAACCGCGGCGGGGCGCGAATCACGGCCGCATCGTTCGCCGTTTGCCGATTCATTCAGGCAGTACCGTCGTCGCGCGGATACGATCGCCGCTCAATCCCGC
>JAKLKO010000007.1:45015-187589 GCA_023150615.1 Phycisphaerae bacterium | reverse complement strand
GGTACACTAAGGCAGCTCTCGCGCGCACCAGATCAACAGCTGTGGTTTGCCGGGAAACGTCGCTCGGGTACACTTGCTCAAAGGTCGTAATCCGCCGGCCGCAAGCTGTGGTTTGCCGGGAAACGTCGCTCGGGTACACTGTCCGCGCGGAGTTGTCAACCTCCAAAGGGGCTGTGGTTTGCCGGGAAACGTCGCTCGGGTACACTTCGTTGCATTTATCATCGGCGTCGCGATTCGCTGTGGTTTGCCGGGAAACGTCGCTCGGGTACACTCGGCTGCCCGCGCACCACGATCACGATTGCGCTGTGGTTTGCCGGGAAACGTCGCTCGGGTACACTTGGAACCGCAACTCCAAGAGCCTCGATGAGCTGTGGTTTGCCGGGAAACGTCGCTCGGGTACACTTTCCCACAGCAGGCGGCAAGACGCCGGTGAGCTGTGGTTTGCCGGGAAACGTCGCTCGGGTACACTCACGGCGACGAACCAGTGTGCAAGCGGAAGGCTGTGGTTTGCCGGGAAACGTCGCTCGGGTACACTCCGCGCTGTGCTACGCCGGTGATGCGTTGCGCTGTGGTTTGCCGGGAAACGTCGCTCGGGTACACTTTTCCCGCGGCAGCGCACGCCTCGCGTTGCGCTGTGGTTTGCCGGG
The DNA here is from genome assembly GCA_023150615.1 of Phycisphaerae bacterium. Taxonomy (GTDB): domain Bacteria; phylum Planctomycetota; class Phycisphaerae; order UBA1845; family UTPLA1; genus JAKLKO01. Next base: position 186,942 of record JAKLKO010000007.1, on the reverse strand, counting down.
AAACGTCGCTCGGGTACACTCGAACCAGCCCGGCTCCGTTACCACGCAGCGCTGTGGTTTGCCGGGAAACGTCGCTCGGGTACACTTCCCACGTGTTAGACAAACTCATTCCGTAGGCTGTGGTTTGCCGGGAAACGTCGCTCGGGTACACTTACTGGAGATTGCTGGCTTCATCACGCCGCGCTGTGGTTTGCCGGGAAACGTCGCTCGGGTACACTTAAGCGAACAATCGTATTCGTTGTCTTGGGGCTGTGGTTTGCCGGGAAACGTCGCTCGGGTACACTGGCTACGTGCCGGACACGGTGTATGACTTCGCTGTGGTTTGCCGGGAAACGTCGCTCGGGTACACTTGCCTGGGACGTGGCGCGGCACGCCTTATGGCTGTGGTTTGCCGGGAAACGTCGCTCGGGTACACTAGTCCTGACGTAACCGGCTGATCGACATGGAGTTACGACGCAACGCGACTCAAAAAAGCATGAGCTGAATCGGCTTTTCCTCCGTCGGTCCGCGCAGTTTTCCAACGTAGTTCTCCATCTTTCCGAACTGCCGGTCCGTCACGGCCAGCAGCCGCACCTGCCCTTCGTCCGGCAGGGCGGCTCGGACGTACTCGCGATGCGGAGTCGCGGCCTCCTCGCTGGCGCAGTATCGCGCGTAGACCGAGTATTGTAGCTGCGAGAACCCGTCGGCCAGAAGGACCTTTCGGAATCGTGCATACCGCCGCCGCTGCTCTCGCGTCTTGACGGGCAGGTCGAACATCGCGAACAGCCACACCGGGCGATATCCCGAAAGGGTGAATCGATCACGCGGCATCCGTCAGTCTTTTCGGATAGTCCAGCCGCTCGCTTTGCCCTTCGAGAACGCGGACAAGCGAGACGGCCGTCTTGGCGCACAGATCGAACAACGTCCGCACCTCACCGTCGGCGCGATAACGCCCGAGAACGGTTTCGAGCAGGGCCGACTTTGCGGGCCGGTCCAATTCCGTTCCCCGCCCGCAGCGGACATGCTCGACCACGGCCGCGTCGATCAGCGGGCGGTACGGTTCCATCAGGTCATCGGCCAGGCAGAAGGCGTTCTCGCGATGATGATGGTGAAGCCCGATGGAAGGGTGCAGCCCCGCGCCGCAAATCGCCCGGCCGACGATGGCGCGGAGTACCGCGTACCCGTAGTTGAGCAGGCGGTTGGCGTCCGGGGCGTCGAATCGGCGGCGAAAGCCGGGATCCTCGAACAAGGCCGGCCAATACCGGCGCGAGGCGACGGCCTCGCGATTCGATGCGTCGCCGGTTCGGACGGTTCGGGCCAGTTCGGGCAGACCGTGGTCGTCGCCGTGAAGCTCGTGCAGCAACTCCGCCTGGGCCTCGATCTTTCGTGAAACGATCTGTTTCCACAACCGCTTTCGCAGCGGCAGCGGCGCAGCGACCTGGGCCGCGATCCGCTGCGTCTGAAGCACGTTGCCGACCAGCGGCAGCATGAGTCCGACGGGCTGGCTGCGCCGGTCGCAGACGATGAAGGCCCCGCCGGCGGCCATGAGTTCGGCCAGCATCGGCTGCGAGCAGCGCACCTGGGGATGCGCGGCGATAACGGCGGCGACCTCGGCCAGGGGGGCGGAGACGGGTTCGGCGCCGTCGCGCTCGATGATGAGTTGGCGGTTCTCGACGCGCAGGTAGGCGGACGACTCGGCGAGGTCGATGACGCGGTCAATCATTGGCGGGGACGATCTCGCCGAGGTACGTCACGCGGACCTTGCGGGCCCCTCGCTGCCGCATGGACTCAGCCCCAAGCCAAATTCTCGCCCCGCTGCCCGGTTTACGCGCCTCGGTGGCCGGCCGCGCGTCCGTGTGGAGCCGGAACTCGTTGGCGCGCTTGGAGATGCTGATCAGCCGAATCAGTTGCTCCGCCCCGTCATCGTTCTTGACGAGAAGATACTCGTCCGCCGCCAATGAGAACTTGAAGCACATGTTTGGACCCCAATCCTTCTGGATGACCGGCTGCTTGTCCGCCTTTCGGCGGTGGACCTCCAGGCGGGTGACGGGGTAGTCGTCCCAGCGAACCTCATTGCCGTTGCTGTCGAGCGTGGCGACGATGACCGTGTGGTGGTTGGACCCGGGTTTGACGTAGCGCGTCCGCGGACCCTTGCCGACGGGGACGGCGCTGATGACCTTTCGGACGCGGACGGTCTTGATGGGGATTTCGCGTCCGTCGCGGGTCTTGATGGTCGGGGGAGGGCCGATGTCCTTCTTGCTTTTTCCGGCCTGGGCCCGGACCCATTCGCGGACCTTTTCACGGACGATCGGGTCGACGATGTCCTCGACCTGGGCCTCGGTCATGCCGTCGATGGGCTTGCGTACGTGGCGGACCGCCTTGATCTTGCCTTTCTCATCCGTCCATGAGTATTCCTTGCTGTAGTTGGTGTCTTCGTGCAGGTCGCCGGCGATTTTCCTGCTGATTCGGGCGGAGACATGGACGGCCAGGATTTTCTCGCGGGCTTGTTCGAGGAAGCCGGCCCACGGCTCCTGGACACGGGCGAAGAGGCGGCGGCCTTCGGCGCTGGCGCGTTCGGCGGCCTCCTGAAGTCGTTTGACCATCGCCGGGCTGGTAAGGGCGACAACGAGTGCGTCGACGGCGTGGTGGCGGTGGTCGTCGCGGGTTTTCTGGCCGCCGTCGTCGAGAATCGAGTTGAGCATCCATTCGTTCCGCACGTGGGCGGTGAGCCCTCCGGCGCTGGCCTGAATGCGCAGTTTTCCGGCGGCGTCGGTGCGGCCGCCATAAAGTAATCCGAGGTACTCCGCGGCCTTCGTCGCCGCGTACCGCGTATCGTTCAACTGACGGGTGACGAAGTCTTCGGGGATTTCGCGCATCTCGAAACGGCGCAATTTTGCGGCGGCCGCCTTACCGTGAAATCGTCTCACGCGAGCGAGGATTTCGCTGTACCGCTTCGGATCGCTCTCATACGCCTCGAAGGGAGTCCGGTTCCGCTTGCGGTCGCGGTTTTCCTCGTGATAGCACAGGGTCTTGTTCAGGAAGGAATTGTCGAGCGACCGGCTGAATGGGATGATGTGCTCGACGTCGAACTGCGGATTCGCGCCGAACAACGAGGAAAACTCGATCGAGCGCCCCGTGTAGGGGCAAAGTCCGCCGCACTCCTCCCAGAGCAATGCCTTTTCAATGTCCGAGCGGCGCGGCTCGGCAATCCCCGCTTCGGCGAGGATTCGTGCGCGGGCTTTCTCGCGCGCCTTGGTCTGCTCGTCGATTTCGCGGCTCTTGCGCTCGCGCTCCTTGCGCGCACGTTTCAAGTCGCGCGCCAGCTCCACGCGAATCCCAACCGGCTTGCCGTACACGCGGACAATCTCGTTGACAAGCTTACGCAGTTCGGTGAGCGCGCGCTCGACCGCAGGATTACGGATGGGCCCCAGCGATTTCGTGACGGGGGGCAGCCGATCGACCGGTTCGACGGACTTGAAACTGTCGGGAAAAAGCTCCCGCCGTGCCGTTGCATAGCGCGTCCCGTCCTGCATTCGAGCGACGAGCTGTCGCAGCGCCGTGCGGCTGTGACTTGCATAACCCTGCTCGAAGCGTACCTCCGACAGGCGTTTCGCTTCGTCAAAGTCCAATCCCCACGCCTTCATTGCCCGGCGCTGCAATGCATCGGGTTTCTGGAAACTGAGCACCTCCAGCACAATCGCGTCGCGTTCCGACTCGGGCATGCTGTCCCAACGCCCGCCGAAGACCTCGCGCATCTTCTCGTCGGTGCGATGCCCAGGAAGTTTCTTCTCCTCGTCGCGCTGCTCGAAGTTAAACGTCGTACCCTTGGGCAAAGCCTGCGGCTTCGCGGTCAACGCCCCCAACACCTCCTTGCTCTTGATCTTGGCGAACGTCAGATCGCCGTTTCGGCATAGCGCATCGATCAACAGCACACGCTCATCCGGCTTCAACGGCCGCGGCGATGCGTCCGGCGGGATCACTTCCAGGTCGTTGACCTTCTGGAGGATGCGGAATCGTTGCACGAGACGATCCGCCATCGCGGCGCGGCGGGCCGTGGGCACGAGTTCGCAACGACCGATGAGATGGCGCATGGACTTGAGCGGACGCTGGAAGAAGATCGCGTGGTAGAGTTGCTTGCGAAGGACGTCGGTAAGAACGCCTGGATGGTGCTTCGCTTGGACGTCCCAGATGCGGTTGAATTCGTCGACATACATCTGCCGCGCCGTCCAGCGTCGGCGGATTCGTTCGGCCTCCGGATCCAGACCGGCGAAGTACTCGCCAAGGGTCCGAGCACCGGCCTTCTCAATGGCCGCCTGCAACTCGGTAATGCCCTGCTTGACGACGCCTTCATCCTCATCCTTCTTGAGGGACTTGCGGTTCGAGAGGAAGCCGCGTCGCTGGGCAAGGTGATACAACGCACGGCCGAGTTCGGTCGGCTCCAACGGACGGTCCAGCGCCGCGGCGCGCAGCCGGTAGGGCAGTACATGCCCGGCCACACGATCGCCGCCGACCGGATGCTTCCTGCGAAGTTCGGCATCGAGTGCGAGCAGATAATCGTGAATCGCTTGCGGCGTGCCGATGTCGCCCGGCGGCAACAGGGCGGCGCGCTGGAGCAGTCGCAGAATCTTGCGGCGTCGCCGTTGCCGCCGCCAGAACATCCGGCGCGGCATCCGGGCCTGGCGGCGTACCGCGCCGCGGGCCTCGTCGCGTCCGCTCTCGACATCGCCTTCGACGCCGGCCTCGAACGTATGGACGCCCGTCTTGAGGATTCCATGGGGCTTGCCCCGTTCGTCCAGGCCGATCAGCGCCCACCCGATCGACGAAACTCCAATATCCAAGCCCAGAATATACGAACTCGGATCCTGTGCGCGATTCACAGAAGATTCCCCTTGCAATGTGGACCGCCGACGATTAGAGTACCGTGCTAGTGTATCCGAGCGACGTTTGTCCGCAAATCATAGTAAGTGGACATTCGTCTGCGTAAGGCAACGCTCCAACGGAGCGCCCAGGGTAGGCTCACATGGGCTTGCCCGAATCGCCCTCCCTGTCGGGGGCGTTTTTTTTCGCACCATTTCGGATCGAAACGCCGCCGAAAACCGGCCCCCACGAGGACCATGCGCGGACCGTGCGGCCCTACGGGCACGCCACGTCGCCGTCCGTCGTGCCCAGCAGCTTCGTCGCGAACGCCGACGCATCCCCCGAATCGATCCCCGGCGAACCGTTCAGCTCTGCGCACGGCTCGTCGCAGCCCGGCGCCAGCAGACACGCCACGAACGGCGGCAGGTCCCGCGAATCCACCACCGCGTCGCCCGTCAGGTCCCCGGGGCACGTCGCGCACTGCGGCACCTGCGCATCGGGCGGCAGCAGCGGCTCGTCGTACGCCGTGATCGCATCGACGTTGTCATGCAGACCCTCGACGTACACGCCGAACGACCCATCGAGGAACGAATAGTAGATCACGCTCGGGTCCAGCCCGCCGGATTCATCCCCGGCCGTGGCCGGATCGTCGTCATCGACCGAAAACAGCAGCGCAAGCGATGCGCCGTACACCGCGTGATCGAGCCAGGCGACCTCGATCGCGTCGAGGTCCGTCGTGTCCGACAACCCGAGATGCACGACCTCGTCCACCGCCAGCATCAGCGCGCCGAACGACGGGTCGTACTCGTACACGCTTCCCGGATCGAGCAACGGCGTCGGCGGCACCGACGGGATCGACGGGTCCGGCGGGCCACACGCCTCGTGGCTCGCCGAGACGAGCTCGATGATGCAACTTCCGCCGCCCATCGGCACGGCACTCAGGGCGTTCACGTCGTCGTCCATGTCCTGCGGCGGAGGCGGAGCCATCGGCGGCGTCGGTGGCGGACTGGGGACCAGGCCCAGCTCATCCTCGTCGTGCAGTGAATACGTCGAAGCGGCCAGGGGAATGCCCGTGCCCACGATCCCCGGAACCACCATCGCCCCGACGACCTCGTCGCGCTCCGGCGGAGAGCCGTACGTCGCGCCCAGCGGCGACGCGGTCGTCACGGGCACGTCGCAACTGACGAACGGCCCGCTCGACTTGTCGGCGAATGAGAGCGCCAGGTATCGCGCCTCGGGGATGCAGCAATCGGCCGGGACGGCATCGCGCGGAATTGGGAAGAGAAGCGCGCCGCTCACTTGCTGCGGTTGACTCGCCATCAGCGCGACGAGCGAAGTGCCGATCTGGTCCATGCCATCGCGCTCAAAGTACGGCGTCCGCGCGAATTCGACCGGAATGCCGCTGCACGTCGGCGCACTGCCGCCCGCCGGCGGATCGGGCGGCGGATCGCCGCCGAAGAGCGGTGCATCGTCCGCGACGCCGTCCGCGCCGCCTGGCGGCGTCGGAAACGACGCCGCGACGTACGCATCGCCGGGGTCCGCACCCTCGTTGCCATCCGGTGTCGGATCGCTCAACTCGTAGTCCGAACCGGTGCGCAGCGAAAAACGCAGCTCCGGCGTCGGGCATCCCTCCGGCGGTGGAATTCCGCCGCCGCCACCGCCCTCTTCCGACAGAGTCAGCACCAGCTCCAGTCCCGAGGCGACCGATTCGCTGTCGTATTCGAGGCACGGATGCTGCTGTCCGCGCGCCCCCTGTTTGATCTGAACGATGAGGCCGACCGTGTAGCTGATCAGGAACGACGCGTTGATGTTCGGACCGACTGACACGACAAACGTCCCGGTCCCGCCGTCGCGATGCGAGCCGCGCTGCGCCGGAAGGTCGAACTCGCCGCCGCCGAGACCCATGTCGCCGTCCGGCGTGCCGGTCACGTCGATGTCCGCCATCGTCCCCGTCACGTCCGAGATGTCGTCGCCGCCGCCCGGAGCCTCCGGCCGATACATGTTCGCCGACATCTGCGACCAGCGGTAATTCACCCGCACAAGCGTCACTTCATCGACAACGATGTTCGGCAGCAGACCGTAGTCGATGATCGCGTACGCGCCAGTCTCGTAAGTGCTCGGACAGTTGCACTGCCCCTGCCGGCACTGATCGACGCAGTCATGGTTCGCGTTCGCCACCGCGTCGAAGCGGATCCGAAGCGTCGTCGTGCCCACGCCATCCACGCGAATCAGCGCATCACCGATGCTCCGGCACCAACACGGCGGCGCGCCCACCTGCGCCCATTGGAATGCGGTCCAGAACTGGTCCGCCAGTCCGCCCTCACCGTACGTGTCCGCCACGGGAAGCGATGGGACCGAGCCTCCTCCGCCGGGCGGGCACGTGCAGCTCGCCCACGCATCGGCGACCATGTACGATCCCAGTTCACCGTACACCTGCCCCCACACCGGCGGATCGGCGAACGCCACCGGCGACGCCGGCGCCAGAGCCGCGATTGCAACCAAACTCCCGGACCATCGACGTAGCGCGATCGGAGCAGCCATAACTCCGGCCTCCTGTCTACCCGTATGACGAACCAGCCGCGAATCCGGACACCCAGAACGGACTGAATCCGCGCCCGGCACGCGCCGCAACGGCCCGCGCGGGGGTCCGGGCGTATCGACCGGTATTCCGACGCGAGCCGCCGCGGGGCGTCGCGCCTGAGGCGTCAGCCGATCGCGAATTCGGAACCGCCCGCCGTCCGATTGCGAACCCCCGCGCTTTCACGCATAGTGCGGCCCCATGGTCCGGACCCGAGTCCTCTTCGGCGCGCTGATGATCGCGATCTTCCTCGGGCTGGGCTGGCTCGATGACTTCGTCGCGCAGCGCATCGCCGACGACTGGACGCCCACCTGGCTGATCAACATCGGCCTCTACTTCCACGAGGGGTTCGTCCTCTCGGTCGTCGTCGCCGTCATCATCGCCGCGGCCACGCTCGAACTCGGCCGGCTCTGCCGTGCCGCCGGTCACGCGCCGGCCGTCACGGTCGCCCTCATCGCCAACGTCGGCCTCGTCCTCATTCCGTGGCTCGTGCGCAACGGCCTGACCGCGGATGTCTCATCCGACCCGATGACCGATTACCGCTACACGGTCACCTGGCTGATCCTCTGGTTCCTGATCGCCGGCGTTCGCGTCGCAATACGCCGCCGCACCGATGGCGCGATCGCGGCCATCGCCACAACCCTCCTACTGATCGTGTACCTCGGCGGACTCGGCGCGTACTTCACCCGGCTGCGGATGTGGAGCGGCTCCCCGTGGCTCGTGCTCTACTACGTCTTCGTCACCAAGGTCTGCGACATTGGCGCCTACTTCACCGGGCTGGCGATCGGCCGGCACGGCCTGATCCGCTGGCTCAGCCCGAAGAAGACGTGGGAAGGCCTGATCGGCGGCGTCGCGACGTCCGTCCTCGTCGCCGTCGGCGCGGCGCGGCTCATCGCCGACTACGGCCCGCCGCGACTCGCACCGCTCATGCCCGACCTCCGCCACGCCGCGATCTTCGGCCTCATCATGGCGCTCCTCGGCCAGGCCGGCGACCTGCTCGAATCGCTCTTCAAGCGCGACGCCGGTTCCAAGGACAGCGGCGCCGTCGTTCCGGCCTTTGGCGGCGTGATGGACATCATCGACTCGCTGCTGGTCACCGTTCCCGTCGCCTACTGGCTCCTGCTAGAATAGGCGCGCGGGCCGCCCCGGCGTGCGACGCCGACGAGGCCGCAGCCCGAAACTGCTTCCCGACCGCCGCGTGACGTCAACGCCGCGGATCGGAGTGACACCCAGGACCGACCCGGTTTGGACCTCGTCATCACGATTACGGACGGCCACCAGCGCCTCGCCATCTTCGGGCCCCAGGACCGACACCTCCGCCTCATCCGCGATACGCTCGGCGTCAAGCTTGTCGCGCGCGACTCGGATCTCAAGATCAGCGGCGACGCGATCGCCGTCGGACGCACCGCGACGCTCGTCGATCGACTGCAACAGATCCACAAGCAGCACGACCACGTCCGCGACGAGGACGTGCACCAGCTTCTCCGCGAACTCACCGCGCCGCCGACCGATGCGACCTTCGCCGAACTCGAGGTCTTCCGCCGAGACCAGCGCATCGGCCCGCGAACCGACGGACAGCAGACCTACGTCGATTCCGTCCTCAAGAACGACCTGACGATCTGTATGGGGCCCGCCGGAACCGGCAAGACCTACCTCGCCGTTGCGACTGCGCTGACCCTGCTCAAACGCGGACAGCTCAAGCGACTCATCCTCGCGCGGCCGGCCGTCGAGGCGGGCGAAAAGCTCGGCTACCTCCCCGGTGACCTGCAGGCCAAGGTCAACCCCTACCTCCGCCCGCTCTTCGACGCCATGAACGACATGATGGAGTTCGATCAGATCCGCCGCATGATCGCCAACGACGTCATCGAGGTCATCCCGCTCGCCTTTATGCGCGGGCGGACGCTCAACAACTCTGCCGTCATTCTCGACGAGGCCCAGAACACGACCGTACGGCAGATGCTCATGTTCCTGACGCGCCTCGGACATCACAGCAAGATGATCGTCACCGGCGACGACAGCCAGATCGACCTTGACCGCCGCGAGAAGAGCGGCCTCATCGACGTCGCCGAGCGATTGCGCAACGTCGCCGGCGTTGCGATTGTCCGTCTCGATCAGAGCGACATCGTCCGGCACCCGCTCGTGTCGCAGATCGTCGAAGCCTACAAGGGACTGGACGCCTGATCACATCGGACGATCGGCCGCGCTGCCCGTGGCGGCCGGTGTGCCGGCGCGCAGATTGAGCATCAGCTCGATCTCGCCGCGCGGACGGCCCGTCCGCTGCGCGATCTCGACCGGCGTCGCCCCCGCGTCGGCCAATGTGTAGACCACCTCGCGAATCGTCGGTGCGCGTTCGGTCGCGACGGTCGACGGCGGAACAACTGCGGCGACGATCGGCTCCGCCGCAGGTCGATCGTGCGGCGCCGCTGCGGCGCTGCCGAACTGCGAATCCTCCGCGCTCGATTCTCGCTGCGGACTCGTCCCACGCAATGTCGCGATCGTTCGTTCCGCCTCCGCCAGTAGTTCCCGAAGCTCGCGCATCCGCGCATCAAGTTCGGCTGTCGAACGCCGCGTGAATGACTCGATCTCGGCCAGCAGGTCCGCCAACTCGCGCCGAACCGATTCCTGCTCGCGCGTTGCCGCGTCGATCTCGCGACGATACTGCTTCGCCGACGGTCCGCCCGCGCGCCGGCGAGACAGCACGATCCACGCCGCGAAGCCGATGACGATCGCGCCGACGAGCAAGTACTGCTGGAACGTCGGCGACCCGCTCAGGTCCGCCACGCGCATCGCCATCATGGCTCGTCACCCGAAACGCCGCAGCGCCACACGTGCCGCGCTTCGTTCATCACGTCCAGCAGCGTCACGTCGTGCGCCCGCGCCGCCGCCGCGCAATCCTCGTACTCCGGCGACACCATCACGATGCGACCCCCGCGCCGACCCACTTTCATCCGGATCCGCCCGTAACACGTCGCGATCGGCTCGATGGTCCGCTCCAGCTTGTGCCGCACGCACGACGTTCGCCGGATGCCAAACGTCGTCGTCTCGCGAAAGATCACCTCCTCCACCGCCGCCGCCTGCTCCGCGCCCGCCAGCGCCGTCAGCAGCACACCCGGCCGGTTCTTTTTCATCTGGATCGGTGTCGTGAAGACGTCCACCGCCCCCGCCCCGAACAACCGCTCCATCACGAAGCCGATCGCCTCGCCCGGCATGTCGTCGAGGTTTGCCTCCAGCACGACAATCTCATCCACCTCGTCCCGCTCGCCCGTGCGCTCCCCGATCAGCAGACGCAACAGGTTCGGCCGCGTCTCGCCCTCCCGCCGCCCCGCACCGTAGCCCGTCGCCCGCAGCGTCATTGACGGCACCGGCCCGTACGCCTCGGCCAGCGTCGTCAGGATCGCCGCACCCGTCGGCGTCGTCAGTTCGCCCGGCTCGTCCGTCGCGAGCAGCGGTACACCGGTCAGCAGCGCCGCCGTCGCTGGCGCGGGAACCGGCATCACGCCGTGCTCGCACTGCACCGTCCCGTGACCTGTCGGGATCGGCGAACACTCGACGCGCTCGACGCCCAGGCGATGCAATCCCGCCACCGCCCCGACCACGTCCACCATTGCGTCGATCGCGCCGACCTCGTGGAAGTGCACCTGCTCGATCGTCGTTCCATGCGCCGCCGCCTCCACCTCGGCCAGCCGCGTGAAAACTCGCTTGGCCCGGTCGCGAACGATCGGCTCGAGCGTCGAACCATCCAGTATCCTGACGATGTGCGTGAGGTGCCGGTGTCCCGCCGGCTGCGTCATTCGTACGCAGACCTGCGTGGCGGCGAAGCCCTGCTTGCGGACCTTTGTCACGTCGATCTCGAAGCCGCCGACGCCCAGCCGCGCTGACTCCTCGCGGAGCGCGTCGGCCGGCAGGCCGGCATCGACGATCGCCCCCAGGATCATGTCGCCGCTGGCGCCCGAAAAGCAGTCAAAATAGCCGATCCGCACGCCGCGTAACCTACCGAGCGTCGCGCCGCGTGTCTAACGCCGCGCGCATCGTGATACAATTTCGCAGAATGACACCCGCCGGGAATCGCCGCCGCATCCTGTCGCTCATGTGGTCGCCAGGATCGATCGGACGCGTCGCAGCCGCCGCATCAACCGGCCGCAGCGCACTGGTCTACCTCCTGTACTGCACCGCGGCCGTCGGGTGGCTTGCGCTTGGGCTCGTGGCATACGAACTTCGCAGCAGTGTCAGCCTGAATCCACCGGGGGTGATTATCGTCGGGGTCACCCGCCTCGCCGCCGGGATCGGAATCGGAGCGGTGTTTCTCGCCGCCGCCGCATTCGTCGTGACCCACGTCGTCCGGGCGATTGCCAAATCCCTGGCGCCGAAGCCTGAGCGCCCTTTCCCGCCGTCCCCGCATCGAACGGATGCGGAGAATCGGATCGTGTTGCTCGCGCCCGTGACGCTGACGCTTCCCGCCGCCGTTCTTGCCGTCGGCTACGTCACTTGGATCATCAGAGGAATGCCTCCCCTGCTTGCTACGGCAGCGCTCTCGAGGGTCGCGTTGCTTATCGTCGGATTCCCCGGTGGGTTCTTGCTTTTCTTTGTTGCCTCGATCGTCGTCGCGCAGTTGGGGCTGTGGCAACTCGAGCGCATTCCCGTCGGCTTTGACCCGCCGCGATGCGAGCGATGCGCCTACGAGCTCATCGGATCCACAGCCGACCGGTGCCCGGAGTGCGGGCACCCCCTCAGCGAAGACAATCGAAACCGCCGCGTTATCCACTCACCAAATCGCGCGACAAAGGACTCTGCGCCCACGCTATAATCCCCGCGACTCCCGTCGCGGAGCCGCGTATGTTGATCCGTGAGCCCGTCGTCGCCGGACGCTTCTATCCGGCCAGCCCCGATCGCTGCCGCGATGAACTCGCCGCGTGTCTTCCGGCCGACCCGCAGGCGCTACCGCCCAACCAGCGCGTATTCGGCGGCATCGTCCCGCACGCCGGCTGGATCTGCAGCGGCTCCGTCGCCGGGCTCGTGATCGACGCCGTCGCCCGGTCCCGCCCGCCGCAAACCGCCGTCATCTTTGGCGCGGTCCACGTCCGCGGCGTGCAACACGCCGCCGTCTTTTCGTCCGGCATCTGGGAAACCCCGGTCGGACCCATCCCGGTCAACCAGCGGCTTGCCGAGCGCATCTGCGAATCCAGCGCCCTGATCGAGTCCGACCCCACCGTCCACGAATACGAACACAGCATCGAGGTTCAACTCCCGTTCCTGCGACACGTCGCGCCCGACATCCAAATCGTCCCGATCATGGTCGCCCCCGATGCGCAATCGCACGTCGTCGGCCGGATCGTCGCGCGGACGTGCATGGACAGCAACGCCGACGTCGTCTTCCTCGGCTCCACCGACCTGACTCACTACGGTCCCGGATACGACTTCACGCCGCAGGGCGTCGGTCCGACAGGCCTGCAATGGGCCAAGGACCACAACGACCGCCGAATGATCGACACGATCCTGCGGATGGACGCCGAAGCCGTCGTGACCGAGGCCCGCGCGAATCAGAACGCCTGCGGTTCCGGGGCGATCGCCGCGACGATCGCAGCCTGCCGCCAGGCCGGCGCGACGCAGGCCCGTTTGCTGCGCCATACGACGAGCTACGAGGTCCTCAGCCGCATCGGCCACGAATCGCCGACCGACGCGGTCGGCTACGCCGCGATCGTCTTCATCTGATCCCGCGTGAAAGTCGGGCCGCAAATCCCCCGTCCCGCCAGACATGCGCCTCGTCGCCTGCGCTCGGAAGCGTGCTGCGAGACTCGGCGAGCGTCCAGACCGCGTGCCGCCGACCAAACGCCTCCACAACACCTTCGTTCTCCTCCGGCTCGATCGAACACGTGCTGTACAGGATGTCCGACTCCGGCCCCGCGAACCGCGCCGCGCGATCGAGCAGTTCGCCTTGCAACTTCACCAGACGCAACAGCGCCGCGTCGTCCATGCGATACCGCGCATCTGGCCGACGCGCGAAGACGCCGCTGTTCGTGCACGGCGCGTCGACCAAGATGACATTCGGCGGCCGCGGCAGCGCGCGGATCGCCTCCTCCAGCCGTGCGACCGGCGCGGTCCTGATGCACGACAGCCCGAGCCGCTCCGCGTTGGCCGAAAGCCGACGCAGCCGCTCCGCGTCGATGTCGCACGCGATCATGCATCCCTCATCGTTCATCCACTCCGCCGCGTGCGTCGCCTTCGTTCCCGCGCCCGCGCACAGATCGAGGACGCACTCGCCGGACCGCGGCCGTCGCAGGTCCCACACCGATTGCGCTGTCGCGTCCTGCGGCTGACACAGTCCTTCACGGAACACCGCCAATTCCGCCACCGAACCTCCGTCTGCGACCTCGACCGCCTCACAATCCGGATCGACCCGCGCAGAAACGCCCGCGTCGACCAGTCGCCTCGCAAGCCCGGCGCCGTCAATCCGCATCCGGTTCGGCCGCAACACGAGTGGCGGTCGGCGCATGCCGAGCTGACACAACTCCCGCGCCCGTTCCAGCCCGAATCGGACCATCCACCGTTTCACGATCCACGTCGGATGGGACGTCGTCGTCGACAGGTACTCGACCCTCGCCGTCTCTGGGTCAGGCCAGAGCGGTTCAGAAAACTCGAATCCCGTGTCGCCGTCGATGGCGAGCCAGCGCTGGGGCGACCTGTCCGCGCCGCGCAGCGCGCGCGGACCGCGCGATCGCAGCATCGCGCGAAGCACGGCGTTGACCAGCCCGCCCGCGTTCCGACCGATGATCCGCTTCGCCTGCTCGACCGCTTCGTTCACTGCCGCGAAGTCCGGCACCCGCTCCAGCCAGCAGAGCTGGTAGATCGCCAGGCACAGGATCAGCCGCAGCTCCTTCTGAAGCCTCGACCCATCGCCGCGAAAGAAGTGACGTACGATCGCTTCAAGCGTCAGTCGATGACGCAATACACCCAGCACCAGCTCGTGCGTCAGCCCGACGTCCGCCGGCCGCAGCGACGACGCCCGAAGCGCCGTCTCCAGCGCCGCGCTCGCCGGCGCATCGCCCACGACCACGTCGGTCAGAACGGTCAACGCCGCGTCCCGAGCGCCGAGCACACGCGGCCGGCCGCGACGCGATCCCGTCCGCCGCGCCTCAGTCACGCGGGCCACCCTCCGCGCCGATGAACCGATCACCCGGTCGGACGTGCCGCCCGTTCACGAAGCTCTGCCAGTCCATCACGCGGCCGCCCGCCGGCTTGATCTCGAGCAATTCGATTGCCCCGCGGCCCGTCGCAACCGTAAGCGTCTCGCCGATCGTCCCGGGCATCGCCGCGCCCGCATGTCGCCCGGCCGGATCGAACCGGGCCCGCGCAAGCACGACCGCTTCGTCGCGCGTGCCGTCCGCCGAGCGAAACCGACAGCCCGCACCGGGCCACGACCACAGCCCGTTCACACGCCGCGCCACGACCTCGGCCGGCCGCGCAAAGTCCACCACACCGTCGGCCTTCGTCAGCTTCCGCGCCCGCGTCGCCCGCGACGCATCCTGCGGATCGCCCGCGTCGTCCGGCCGCCGCGCCAGTCGTTCCAGCGCAGCGCGGACGCAGTCGCAACCGATCCTCGCCAGACGATCGTGAAGTTCGTCGGCCGTCTCATCCTCGCCGATCGCGGTTTCACGCTGTGCGAGGATCGGCCCGGCGTCCATCTCCTCCACGAGCCGGAAGACCGTCACGCCCGTACGCGGTTCGCCTCGAATCACGGCCCACTGCACGGGCGCCGCGCCGCGATACGCCGGAAGGAGAGAACCGTGAAGATTCACGATGCCGACCGGGAACGACTCGCGCACCGCAGCTCCGACCTTCTGACCGAACGCAACGACGTACGCCAGGTCCGCCCGCGCCTCGCGCAGCGCGGCAAGGACCTCGGGCGCGTTGACGTCCGCCGGCGTCAGCACACGCGCCCCGTCGCCCATGGCGTGCGCCGCCAGCGGCGTCGGCTGAACCTCGCGACCGCGACCGGCCGGCCGCGGCGGCTGCGACACCACGAGGACGATCTCGTGTCCGTCGACTTTCAGAGACCGATACGTCGGAATGCCGAATTCGCCCGAGCCGAAGAAGGCAATGCGCATCGACTTCCCTCGCGACGAACGCCACGGCGAACACGCGCCGTTACGTCCGACCAGCGGCGCGGCCGCGCGCGAATCCCGCCTCCAACTGCTTCAGCGCCTTGCGCGTCGCGATTCGATCGGCCTCGGACATGCGATCGATGATCAGCCGACCGTCGAGATGGTCGATTTCGTGCTGCCAGCACCGCGCCAACAGGTCGCCGACCGTCCGTTCCACGAGCCGCCCCTCCAGATCGGTCGCAATCAACGTCACCTGCGCGGCCCGGCGCACCTTTACCGTCACGCCCGGAATCGACAGGCACCCCTCCTCCGACTCGATCGAGCCGACCATGTTCGTCAGACGCGGATTCACGAAGACCTGAGCATCGCCCGGTTCCCCCGTTGTGTTGCACACGAACATCCGCCACGACAGGCCCACCTGCGGCGCCGCAAGTCCGATCCCGTTGGCCTCCTTCATCAGCGCCAGCATCCGCTGCGCCAGCCGCGTCACGCGCTCGTCGATCACCTCGATCGGCCGTGTCGGCTTCCGCAGGCGCGGGTCCGGAAACTTGATGATGGTCAACGCCTCGATATCGAACTGGTGCAACAGGGTTGCCTCCGACACGCACCGACATTCTAGCGGACCCGCGCCGCGGCGGAAATCCGCACGGGCTTGCCTCGACGAAGGATATGATTAACGTGGCGCCCCGCGGCGCACCCGATTCCAGGATTGACAGCCGGGCCCGCGGACACAGGCGATCGCGCGCGACATGAATAACCCTGCCGCCAAGCCGCTGCCCGACCCTCCGGCCGCCGCCGACCTCGCGCAGGCCCGTCGCTGGTTCGATCACGCACGAAAGGCCGCCGATTCGCGCAACTACGACTACGCCATCGAACTGTACGTCCGCGGACTGGACATCTGGCCCGAGGCCGTCGACGACGGGCTCAAGCCGCTTCGCGTCGCTGCCACTGCGCGACGTATGGCCGGCGGAAAGCCGCCCGGCTTTCTTGCCGCGCGCAAGTACCCGACGGGCGGGAAGGACCCGAAGCGGAATCTCGTCAACGCCCTGCACGCCTTCGCGCTCGACCCGGCGTCGATCGGACCACTCGAGGCCATCCTGGTCAACGCCGTGAAGTCCGACCTGCCGCGCGTCGCGCATTGGGTCGGGCCGATCCTCGCCGACGCCCTCATCTCCGAAAAGAAACTGCCCGAGTCGCGCTACACCGGGATCGTCGCCGCCCTCGATCAGGCCGCCGAACGCTTTCACGCCGCCGAGGCGTTCGTACCGGCCGGCGATCTCTTCAAATCGGCCCAGCTCGTCGGAGACGTGTGGCGACGCCACTACCCGAACAGCGCCGACGCCGCAAAGGCCCTCAGCGACGCCAGCAGCAAGCTCACGATCGTCAAGGGCCGCTTCGGCCACGCCGAGGACTTTCGCGGCTCGCTCAAGAACGGCGAGGCGCAGCGCGAACTTCACGACCGCGACCGCGCCGTCACCAACGACGAACGCGCCCGCCAACTCATCCAGAAGGCCCGGGATGAACACCAGCGCGATCCCGCCGATCCCGCGCGACTCGCCACGCTCGTCGACATGCTCGCCCGCACGGAGCTTTCCGACGACGAGCGCGAAGCGATTGCCGTGCTCACGGCCGCCTACGAGAAGAACGGAAATTACGCCCTCAAGATGAAGTCCGACGACCTCCGCATGCGCCAGTTGCGCCGCGCCGTGCGCGACGCCCTCGCCCGCGTCGAGGCCGCGCCGCAGGACGCGGCGGCGCGCGAGACCCTGCGGCTCGCGCAGCAGCAACGCCTCGAAATCGAAACCGCGATCTTCCGCGAACGCTGCGTACAGTACCCCACCGACCAGCGATGGCGCTTCGAACTCGCACGCCGGTTCTTCGAGTGCGGGAAGTTCGACGACGCCATCCCCGTCTTCCAGCAGGCCCAGGCCGACATCCGGCGACGCGACGAGGCCCGGCTCTACGTCGGCCGCTGCTTCTTCGAGAAGAAGTTCTACCCCCAGGCCGCCGACGTCCTCACCGCCGCCCAGCGCGACCACGAAATCCCCGATGACGCCGTCGGGAAGGAGCTCTTCTACTGGCTCGGACGGACCCACGAAGCCGCCGGCCAACCCGCCGAGGCCGTGCGCGTCTATGGCCAACTTATCCAGTTCGATTACAATTACCGCGATGCGCGGCAGCGCCTGGAACGGCTCAACGTCTCAAACCCGTAGCCGACGCGCCGCCCGGAACCGAAGAAGGAGCCCCTCGTGGCAAAGCGTTCACTTTCGTCGCTCAAGCGCGTCCGCCAGAATGAACGGCGCCGCATCCGAAACCTCGAGCGTCGCTCGGCCCTGAAGTCGCAGATTCGCAAGGCCCGCGACACGATCGCCAAGGGCGGCACCGACGCCGCCCAGAAGGTCTTCCGACTCACCGCCGCGGCGCTCGACAAGGCCGCCGCCGCCGGTGTCATTCATCGCAAGGCCGCCTCCCGAAAAAAGAGCCGGCTCGCGAAACGCGTCAACACCCTCAAGCCGGCCAGGAAGTAACGAAGCGACGCGGCGGCGGTCGCACCACCGTGCGCCATGAGTTCGTCTGGTCCGCGATACGTCGGCCGCGCCGGCGAGAAGCTCGCCGCGGCCCTTTCGGCCTTCGGAATCGACCCGACCGGGCGATGCTGCGCCGACCTGGGCAGCAGCACCGGCGGCTTCGTCGATTGCCTGCTTCAGGCCGGCGCATCGCGCGTCTACGCCGTCGAGCGCGGCTACGGCGTGATCGATCTGCGGCTGCGGAACGACCCGCGCGCCATCGTCATGGAGCGAACGAACGCGCTCGCCGTCCGCCTGCCGGAACCCGTCGATCTCGTCACCATTGACGCCGGCTGGACCCGCCAGCGACGGATCCTCCCCGTTGCGGTTCGGCTCGTGAAGTCTGGCGGCGACGTCATTTCGCTCGTCAAGCCGCATTACGAGGCGGATTCGAAGCTGCTCCGGAACGGCGTGCTCCCGGCGGACCGATTGCGCGATGTGCTCGACCAGGTTCGAGGCGAACTCGGGGATTGCGGGTTGCAATGGCGCAGCGAGACGGACAGCCCGCTGCCCGGTCACGCCGGAAACCGCGAGGTCTTCTGGCACCTCACGCGCAGGTAGGCGACCGCCGGACTACGTCGACTTGACCATCTCGACCACGCGAGATGCTTCCACCGCCGCAGCGGGAACGACTGCCGGAACCGGTCGCGCGGCCCGCGCCGCCGCGCGGACACGCGGCCGGACCTCGCCCCCGGATTCCAGATGCTCGAAGTACGAGCCGATCTCGCGCCAGCGCTTGTAGCGCCGACGGAGCAACGTATCTGTCTTCACGCGTTTCAGGTCGCGCAGCGTCTCGACGATGTACTTCTCGACTGTCGCGGCCATTCCCGCGGGGTCGCGGTGCGCGCCGCCCAGCGGCTCGCGCAGCACGTCGTCCACCAGACGCAGCCGCTTCAGCTCCTTCGACGTCAACCGCAACGCCTCGGCGGCCTTGGCCGCGTGTTCGGCCGACTTCCAGAGGATTGCCGCGCAGCCCTCCGGCGAGATCACCGAGTAATAGGCGTGCTCCAGAATCGCGATGCGATCGCCCACGCCGATCCCCAGCGCGCCGCCCGACCCGCCTTCGCCGATCACCACGCACACGATCGGCGTCCGCAGACGCGACATCTCGAGCAGATTGACCGCGATCGCCTGGGCGATCCCCCGCTCCTCCGCACCAATGCCCGGATAGGCCCCCGCCGTGTCGATCAGGCACACCACCGGCAAACGGAACTTCTCTGCGAGGCGCATCTTGAGCAGCGCCTTGCGATACCCTTCCGGATGCGCCATGCCGAAGTAGTTGTCGATCCGTTCCTTCGTGTCGCGGCCCTTGTTGTGGCCGATCAGCATCACCTTGTTCCCGCCGATCCGGCCGAACCCGGCGACGATCGCCTTGTCATCGCGGAAGTTGCGGTCGCCCTTCAGCTCGCAGAAGTCCTTGACAATCAAATCGATATAGTGCGGCAGCAGGGGGCGCCGGGGGTGTCGGGCGACCTGAACGGTCTCCCACGCGCTGAGATTCGCGAAGATCTTCCTCCGCTCCGTCATCAGCTGCGCGCGGATCGATCGGATCAACTCCGAATGATCCCGGCCGGACGACGCCTGGATCGCCTCCATCTCGGCGATCTGCTGCTCGATCCGGGCGAGGGGTTTTTCGAATTCGAGGTACTGGCCGGCGGGCGACGGCCCGCCGTTTCTAGGGACTGGCGTTTCGGCCATAGACTCCTCAATGAGCCACAGTCTTTGTAACGGCGATGCCCGAATCGGTCTCACCAAACCGCGCCGTCCGCTTCGGACGACCGCCGTCAAGGGGGAACGTTAACGCGTTCCACCTACGTCGGCAAGGCGAAATTGACGGCTCCAGTCCAGAGCCGTAAAGTCCGGTAAAACCGAACGAACGGACTGCAATCGTAACTCGCTGATTCTCGGTCTCTTATGAATCCGACCGCGACGGGGAGACCCAACCCGATGAACCGCACGCTCTGGCGATTCGAGGTCCGACCCAATCCGGACCACCCCGACCCCGCCGGCCAGGCAACCCTCGTTGCGCTTCGAGAGTTCGGCCTCGATGGGATCGATCGTGTCGAGACCGCCCGGCTATACATCGTCGAGATGGCCGCCGACACGGCCAATGCGGAGCGCGTCGCCCGCGAACTTCTCGCCGACCCGGTCTCGGAGTCGTTCGAAATCGCGTCGGACGATGCGCCGTTCCCCTCCGGGGACAGGGCCGCCATTGAAATCCACTACCGGCCGGGCGTCATGGATCCGGCCGCGGCATCCACCCGGCGGGCGATTGCCGACCTCGGCATCCCGGTCGAGTCGGTCCGCACGGCCCGCCGTTACGTCTTTCACCCAGCCCCGGACGGGGCGACGCTCCGATGGATCGGCCGGCTGCTCGGCAACGACTGCATTGAGGAGGTCGTGCCGGGGCGCAAGCCGCTCGCCGCGCTGCCGAAACCGATCCAGCGCGAGCGCGACGTGCGGACCGTCGCCATCCGCGGCCTGTCCGACGACGCGATGCGGCGTCTCTCGCGGGATGGCCATCTTTTCCTGTCACTCGACGAGATGCGCGCGATCGAGCGCGAGTTCGCGCGACTCGGGCGCGACCCAACGGATCTCGAACTCGAAACGCTCGCACAGACCTGGAGCGAGCATTGCGTCCACAAGACGCTCAAGAGCGCGGTCGTCTATCGTGGTGCGCCGTTTCCAAGTCTCGATGACGACGGTGCTTCTTCAATCGCCGAGACCCTTATCGAGCGACGCTACGAGAACCTCCTGCGCGACACGATCGCCCGCGCCACCGACGACCTGATTCGGCGCGATATCGGTCCGACGTGCCTCTCGGTCTTCAAGGACAACGCGGGCATCATCGCCTTCGACGAACGCGACGGCATCGCGTTCAAGGTCGAGACGCACAATCACCCCTCGGCGATCGAGCCGTACGGTGGTGCCGCCACCGGTCTCGGCGGGTGCATCCGCGACGTCCTCGGCTGCGGACTGGGCGCGAAGCCGATCGCGAATACCGATGTCTTCTGCGTCGCGCCGCCCGACTGGCCCGCCGATGCCTTGCCGCGCGGCGTGCTGCACCCGCGGCGCGTGCTGTGCGGCGTCGTCGCCGGCGTCCGCGACTACGGCAATCGCATGGGCATCCCGACGGTCAACGGCGCGATCCACTTCGACCCGCGCTATCTCGCGAACCCGCTCGTCTTCTGCGGCTGCGCCGGAATCATCCCGCGCGACCGCATCGAAAAGGCAGCCCGGCCCGGCGACGCCATCGTCCTCATCGGCGGCCGGACGGGCCGCGACGGCATCCACGGCGCGACCTTTTCATCCGCCGAACTAACCGGCACCCACGCCGACGAGTTTTCCCACGCCGTGCAGATCGGCAACGCGATCGAGGAGAAGAAGCTGCTCGACGTGATCCTCCAGGCACGCGACTGGCCCGCGGCCGACGGCACGCGCCGCTGTCTGTATTCCGCCATCACCGACTGCGGCGCGGGCGGACTTTCCTCCGCCGTCGGCGAGATGGGGGCGGCGATCGGCGCCGACGTCGACCTGAAACGTGTCCCGCTCAAGTACGAAGGCCTGCGTTACGACGAGATCTGGATCAGCGAGGCGCAGGAACGCATGGTCCTCGCCGTGCCCGAGCCTGACGT
Source organism: Phycisphaerae bacterium (assembly GCA_023150615.1). Classification (GTDB taxonomy): domain Bacteria; phylum Planctomycetota; class Phycisphaerae; order UBA1845; family UTPLA1; genus JAKLKO01. Next base: position 165,227 of record JAKLKO010000007.1, on the reverse strand, counting down.
GGAGACGTTCCATTCGTTGTGCCGCTCCGAAGACGTCGAGGCAACCGTCATCGGTCGCTTCACCGACTCCGGGCGACTCGTTGTCCGCTACGACGGCCGCGTCGTCGGCGATCTCGACATGCAGTTCCTCCACGAGGGACTGCCGCGCACGACCCGCGCCGCCGAATGGCGCCTGCGAAGTGCCGATGCCCCGCGTCCGCCGCCTTCGACCACAACCGATTTCGCCGGTGAACTCCTTGGGCGACTTGCCGACCCCTCCATCGCGAGCAAGGAATGGGTCGTCCGCCAGTACGACCACGAAGTGCAGGGCCGCAGCGTCGTCCGACCGCTGAACGGCCGTCGAGACGACGGACCCTCCGACGCGGCCGTCCTCCGCCCGCGGCTCGGCAGCGATCGCGGCATCGCGATCGGTTGCGGTCTCTGCCCGTCGCTCAGCGACGTCGACCCGTACTGGATGGCCGTCGCCGCCATCGACGAGGCGCTGCGGAACGTCGTCTGCGTCGGCGGCGATCCATCGCAGACCGCGATCCTCGATAACTTCTGCTGGGGCCGCACCGACGCGGCCGAGCCGCTCGGCGCGCTCGTCCGCGCCTGCCAGGGATGTCACGACGCGGCGATCGCCTTGGGCGCTCCGTTCATCAGCGGCAAGGACTCGCTCAATAACGAATTCTCGGTCGATCCGTCCGAGGACCCCGCGCTCGTCGAACGGCTGGCGCGCCTCGGACTGGCACGCGATGCGCGCCAGATCGCGATTCCCGGCACGCTGCTGATCAGCGCCATCGCGATCGTCCCGGACGTCGCCGTCTGCGTGACCTCCGCGTTCAAGCGCCGCGGAAACCCGATCTACCTGGTCGGCCGGCCGGCACGACTCGGCGCGTTCGGCCCCGAATTCGCACCGCCGTTCCAGATCAAAGTCGCGCTCGCCACGCATCGCGCCATTGCCCGGTCGATCCAGGGCGGCGAGATCCTCGCCGCACACGACGTCAGCGATGGTGGACTCTGGGTCGCAATCAGCGAAATGTGCATCGGCGGCGATTGCGGCGCCGACATCCGACTCAACGCGCCCGCGCCGCTGACGCGTCATGGCGGGTTCCACGCCTTCCCGTCGCTTTACGTTGTCGAGGTTCGCGCCGACCGCGAGACCGACTTCCTGAGCCGGCTCGGCGACGTCCCGCGCCTGGCGCTCGGTCGAACGGCCGAAGCCGATGCGAATGCCCGCCTGATGATTCGTTGGGAGCCGAGCGCTGCGCCGCTTTCGATCCCGGTCGACGCCCTGCGCAGCGCGTGGCGCTCAGCGATGCGCGGCTGAGTTCGCGCGGGCGGTTTCGTCCGACGCCGCGTTCGCCATCGCACCCGGGTCCAGACGGCCGAAGATCATCCGCCCCGCGCTCGTCTGAAGGACACTCGTCACGGACAGACCCACCATCGAGCCGATGTGGTTCCGCCCGCTCTCCACGACGACCATGGTGCCGTCGTCGAGGTATCCGACGCCCTGGTTCGGTTCCTCACCGGCCCGCACGATCCGCACGCTCAGCGCCTCGCCCGGCAATGCCACCGGCTTGAGCGCGTTCGCGAGGTCGTTGATGTTGATGATCGGCACGTCCTGTAGCCGCGCGACCTTCGCGAGGTTGAAGTCGTTCGTCACGAGTCGTCCGCCCAGTGACTTCGTCAGCGTCAGCAGCTTCTGGTCCACGCCTTCGCCCGATTCGCTCGGCGGAATCCCGCCCTCCAGAATCTGAAGCTCGTACTGCTGCGATGCCTGCATGCGATTCAGAATGTCCAGCCCGCGGCGGCCGCGATTGCGCTTCAGCCGGTCCGACGAGTCTGCCACCGCCTGCAACTCCTTCAGGACAAACCGCGGCACGACGAGCGGCTGATCGAGAATCCCCGTCTCCGCGATGTCCGCGATCCGCCCGTCGATGATCACGCTCGTGTCGAGGATCAGCGGATGCCGGCCTTTGAGCTGGCGCGCGAACTCCACGTACGGAATGACGAAGCGGATGTCGTCCTTCGTCTGGAGGATGAAGCTCACGCACAGGAAACAGCAGATAATGTCCAGGAGGATCTTGCCGCGCGCCACCAGCCGCCCGTACACCGACGGATCGGCCGGCGCGAGGAACACGTCGGCGAGCAACTCCAGCACGAGGCCGAGGCCGTAGCTGATCGCCAGACCGACCACCAGGCCGAAAAACACACCGGCAATCGCCGCCAGCGACTTTCGCGGCATCAGGGCGTCAAATCCGATGACGGCCGCCGAGAGGACCACGATCCCGACGAACAGGGCCGAGCGGTTTTCAGGCATCAGGTCGCCGGCCTGAACGACGCTCCAGCCGGCGGCGACCATCGCCAGGGCGAACAACGCGCGAATGGCGTAAAGCAGTATCATGGGCCCTTCCGTCGGGCTACTATACTCGGCGACGACGAAGGGGAGAATCAACCATTGCCATGCCGATGACCGCCACGCTGCTTTCGCTGCTGCTTGTGCTGCCCGCGCAGACGACCCGTCCGCTCTCCGGAGATTCGCCCGGCGGACGACTCGTCCAAGAGGTGCAGACCGCGCTCAGTGCCAAGCGCGTCGACGATGCCCTGCGCATCGCCGAGCGCGGACTGAAGGAACATCCCGACGACATCGGAGTGCAGCGCTGTTACGTCGACCTTCACCTTTCCATCGCCGAGTGGATGATCCGCAACGAGGCCTATCCGCGCGCCGAGGAACTCATCCGCGAGGCGCTGCGCGTCTCGCCCGACGAATTCTACGCCCACAAGCTGCTCCAGAAGCTCGCCGACGGCCGCAGGGCGATCGACCAGCGCCTCGGCGACTGCCGCGCCTGGATCCGCCTCGAGTGGTTCGAACCGGCCGTCGTCACGCTGCGTCAGGCGACGCGGCTCGCCTCCGAGCGGAAGCGCGAGTGGATCAGCGACTATGTCGCCGCGTCCATTGGCGCGGGCGACGACCAGTACTTCTGCAAGAACTTCGCCGACGCGTGGGACCGCTACGCCCCCGTCATCGCCTTCGCGCAGAAAGGCGAGCTGTCCGAGGAGCAACTCGCAGCCTGCGCCGTCCAGGCCCTCCAGAGCCTCGTCCTCGGACTGCCGAGCGGCGCTCACGCCCTTGGCCACCGCGAGAAAGACTGGGACAGCCTCCGCGCCGCCGCGCGAACCCTCATGGCCGTCGCGACCGGCCGGAACATCTCCGACGCCAACCGCCTCCGCGCCGGACAGACTGCGCACGCCGTGCGGCTGATCCTCGACGGCCTGTCGCGAGAGCGGGCGGGAGACCCGCCCGGTGCGGTGCGACTCTACGCCAAGGCCGCGAACAAGAACTCGCTGGCCGGAGACGTCGTCGCCGCGCGGGAAGCGGCCCTGACGATCGTCCGCGACGCGTACGCCGAGGAGCTCAGCGCGCGGCGCGAAGGGCCGTGGCGCGACGCGTCGGACGGGGACTGGCAGGTGATCGACGCACAGCGCTTCCGCATCCATCACCGGAACGCCTTCGCCGCGCAGCGCGTCCAGATCGCGCTCGGCTTCCACGTCGAGCGCCTCGCGAAGTACCTCGGCCGTCGCAGCGACGACCTCGCCTGGCCCGTGCCGTGCGATGTCTTCATCCATCCGACCGCGGAATCCTTCCGATCGGCGCTGAACGCGACCGGCGAGGTGCACGGATCGACGGTCCTCAAGACCCGCGACCGCAAACTCGAATCGATCGCGATTCACCTCTTCCAGCGCGATCCGATGCTGCTGGCCTCCACGATCCCCCACGAACTCGCGCACGCGATGTTCGCCGCCGCCACGGACTACCGTCCCGTCCCCGCAATCATCCGCGAAGGCGTCGCGCTCACCTGCGAGCCGGACTGCCGCAGGAAGCAGTGGCAGCGATTCGTACCGCCCCGACCCATGCGGCGGCCGATCAGCGACCTGCTCGCGCTCGTCGAAGTTCACCCGGCCGGGCGCAACGACTTCTACGGCGAGGCGTTCGCCCTCGTGGACTTCCTCGTCGATCGTTCGAACATGTCCGACTTGGTCGATGCCTGCCGCGCGAACTCGATCACGGCCGAGCTGCCCGCGCGGATGTTCGTCGCCTCGATGGACGACCTCGAGCGGATGTGGCGCGGCACGACGTCGACCCGACCCACCACCCAACCCTGATCAAGCATCGGACCCGCGGCGCGCGGCCCCCGCGGAGCGCTACGGCACGTCGACGATTTGGTTGTCAATCAGCCGCGCGCTTCCAATCCGCACCGCCAGCGCCAGCATGACCGGACCGGCCCCCAACTCCGGCCGGTCCTCCAGCGTCCCCGGATCGACGATCGCGATGTAGTCGATCCGGCATGGACTCGCCTCGTCCAGCACGCGACGCATGGCGGAGATGACCTTGCCGCTGCGGCGCTCTCCCGACGCAATCCGCTCAGCGCCCGTCTGAAGCGCCCGGTAGAGCGCTGTCGCGCGACGCCGCTCGTCCGCGGACAGGTACGCGTTCCGCGTCGACATCGCCAGTCCGTCCGGCTCGCGCACGATCGGGCACGTCACAATCTCGATCGGCATCCTCAGATCGCGGACCATCGCACGCACGATGACCACCTGCTGCGCATCCTTCTGACCGAAGTACGCCGCGTCCGGACGCACGATGTGAAACAACTTTGCGACCACCGTGCACACGCCCTCGAAATGCCCCGGCCGGAACGGTCCGCACAACGCCTCGGCCAGCCGTCCCGGCCGGACGCGCGTCCCCGCGTCCGCTCCGTACATGGCGTCGCCGTCGGGCGTAAAAAGCAGGTCCGCGCCCGAAGCCTTCGCGCGGGCTGCGTCCGCCTCCGGCGTCCGCGGATAACTCTGCAAGTCCTCGCCCGGGCCGAACTGCGTCGGATTCACGAAGATGCTGACCACAACGAATCGCCCGTCGGTCCGCGCGCGCTCGATCAGGCTCGCGTGGCCAGCGTGCAGACCACCCATCGTCGGAACGAAGCCGATCGTCCGCCCGGCACGCCGCGCTGCATCGGTCGTGCGACGGCACGCTTCGATGTCTGAGGTCGTAATCATCACCGCGACTCTGCGATCCAAGATCCGTTCGCGCCGCCCAACGCCCCTTCCGGACCGCCCCAGCTTGGGTGTTCGTCGGACGTTCGCATCCCGAAACGTCGATTGACGATCCGGCCCGCGGCGCAAATCATATCCATGAATTGCACCCGTCGGCCGGTCGCGGCCCTGCCGACCGCCGGCACTTTCCCACGAGGAGTTTCGACATGCCAGAGATGAACCCCTTCCAGATCGCCCAAACCCAGCTCGACCTGGCCGCGAAGAAGCTCGGTCTGGACGAGGCCACGCACCAACTGCTCCGCTGGCCGATGCGCGAGTATCGATTCATCCTGCCGGTGAAGATGGACAACGGCAAGACTCGCATCTTTCACGCCTATCGCGTGCAGTACAACGACGCCCGCGGGCCCAACAAGGGCGGCATCCGCTGGCACCCCGACGAGACCATCGACACCGTTCGTGCCCTCGCGGCGTGGATGACATGGAAGACAGCCGTCATGGACCTGCCGCTCGGCGGCGGAAAGGGCGGCGTGACCTGCAATCCGAAGGAGATGTCCGAAGGCGAGAAGGAGCGGCTCGCCCGCGCGTGGATCCGCGTCGTCGCGCGGGAACTCGGCGTGCACCGCGACGTGCCCGCCCCGGACGTCTACACCACGCCGCAGATCATGGCGTGGATGATGGACGAATATGAGCACATCGTCGGACACAGCCATCCGGGCGTCATCACCGGCAAGCCGCTGGCCCTCGGCGGATCCCAGGGCCGAAACGACGCCACGGCCCGTGGCGGTGTCTACGTCGTGCGCGAGGCGGCCAAGACGGTCGGCCTCGATCCGGCCAAGGCGACCTACGCCATCCAGGGCTTCGGCAACGCCGGGCAGTTCGCGGCCACGCTGCATCGCGAGATCCTCGGCGGCGGGAAACTCATCGCCGTCTCCGATTCGCGCGGCGGCGTCATCAACCGCTCCGGAATCGACCCCGAGAAGATCGTCGCCTACAAGCTCGAGACGGGCCAGGTGAAGGGCTTCCCCGGCGCCGAACCGATCAGCAACGAGGCCCTGCTGGAACTCGACGTCGACGTGCTCTATCCGGCCGCGCTCGAGGGCGTCATCACCGACAAGAACGCCGCGAAAATCAAGGCCAAGATCATGTGCGAACTGGCCAACGGCCCGACGACGCCGGAGGCCGACGAGATCCTGTTCAACAAGGGCGTGCTCGTCCTGCCCGACTTCCTGGCGAACGCCGGCGGCGTAACGGTGAGCTACTTCGAGCAGGTGCAGAACACCTACAACTACTACTGGCCGCTGTCGGACGTCTATGCGCAGCTCGATCGGCGCATGACGGAGTCCTTCAAGGCGGTGCACAAGATGCAGCAGCAGACGAAGACGCACATGCGCCTCGCGGCGTACATGGTCTCGGTGACGCGAGTCGCGGAAGCCTGCAAGCTCCGCGGCTGGGTGTAATCGACGAAAGCGACGACGATCAAGGCCGTCCCCGCCCCGCGCGTCGCTCTACGACTCTGGGTCCATTCACGACCGACCGGCCGCCCCCTCGGCGCCGGTCGGCGTCTTCCTGGCGACACAACTCGGCGCCTACCGCAGATTCCCGTAATTCGGCCGCACCAGCATCTTCTGGATCAGCAGGTAGTTCACACCGTGGTACTCCGTCACCTCGCCGCTGATCAGAAACACGATCGACCGCGTACCGCCCGCAGACGCGATCTCCATGTCCTCCAGCATGCGGTTCGGCAGCAGACGCATCGGCGGCTCAGCCGCCTGGGTCGAGCGGCTCTCGAACGCGAAAACCCAGAAATCCCCCTCGCGCTGCAATCGGCCCGGCCGGTCGACCAGCCGATATCCGTCCGGCAACAGTCGCGACTCCAGCGGCACCACCGCGTTCTTCGGCAACGCCTCGGTCGCCGTCGCCATCGGGCGACGCTGACCCGGAACCACCGGCCGCACGATCGGCTGCGGCACGCCCTCGCGCGGCATCAGCCGCTCCAGCACGTCCGATGCGCTCGGCTCATCGCGCGGCTCCACCAGCGGCGGACGATCCGGCCGCTGCGGCGCACGCGCATCGGACGGCTGCGTCGCCGGCACGTCGCGCTCCGCCGGCTGCGCGTGCAGCACGACGCCCGCGCCGAGCAGCAGCACGAACGAACACCCGATGCACAACTCTCGTCTTCGGTCGTTCAACATGGCCACACTCACCGCTCGACAGCCCGGCCCGCGTGAACGCAACGCCCCACGGCGCACGCCGACGCCGGCAAACGGACGCGCCTAAGGGACCAGCTGCCTCGCCAATTCTAACGCATCGGTCGTCGGCGCCTTGCAGGTGAAGTTCTCGCACACGAAGGCCGTCGCCCGGCCGTCCTTCGGCCGCCGACCCGCGAGCAACGGCACTCGCTTCGCAGACTCGGCCGAAACCTCGCCGACGCCGCCGACGATGACGCGGTTCGGCAGGTACGTCTGCCAGACGGTCCGCACGAGGGCCTGGAACTCCGGCCCGTCCTGAGGCGCGATCAGCACGATCTCGCGCGGGCGGCGATGATGGAAATCGACGGCGGCCAGCAGGCGCTCGGACGAGGTGGGGTTCTCGGCGACGCGATCGGCGAAGCAGCGCATCAGCGCCTCGGCGTCGTCGCGCAGGTCCTTGCGATTGCGCAGCACGGACAATCGCAGCAGGTTCATCAGCATCACGCTGTTGCCCGACGGGATCGCGCCGTCCTGCGCCTCCTTCGCGCGGATCAGCACGTGCTCGCCATCCGCAGGCGTGAAGAAAAACCCCCCCGCGTCCGCGTCGCGAAAGTGCGTGCGCACCACGTCGGTCAGGCGCTCGGCCTCGTCGAGCCACCGCGGCTCGAACGTCGCCTCGTACAGATAAAGCAGCGCCTCGATCATGAACGCGTAGTCGTCGAGGTATCCGTCGATCGTCGCCCGCGCGTCGCGCCAGCTTCGCCGCAGGCGATCGCCATGCCGCATCTTCGTGAGCACGAAGTCGGCAGCGCGGACGGCCGAGTCGCGAAAGCGCGGCTCGTCGAGCACGCGATAGGCCCGCGCCATGCTCGCGATCATGAGCCCGTTCCACGCCGCGAGCACCTTGTCATCGAGGTGTGGCGGAATGCGCCTCGCGCGATGCGCCAGCAGCTTCGCCCTTGCGCCCGTCAGTCGCCGCTCGGCATCGGCCGGTGCGATGCGATGCAGCTTCGCGAAGCCCTCGATGCTGCGCGGCACGTGAAGAATGTTGCGCCCCTCCCAGTTGCCCGCGTCGCTCACGTCGTAGTAGCTGCAGAACAGTGTGCCATCGTCCGCGCCGAGGACCGCCATCACCTCGTCCTTCGACCAGACGTAGTACTTGCCCTCGACGCCCTCGCTGTCGGCATCGCGGGCGCTGTAGTAGCCGCCCTGCGGCGATTGCAGGTCGGCGATTACGTAGTCGCAGATGTCGCGCGCGACGCCCGCCCAGCGCAGGTCCTTGGTGAGCTGGAACGCATCAAGGTAGATGCCCGCGACCAGCGCCTGGTCGTAGAGCATCTTCTCAAAGTGCGGCACGAGCCAATCGACGTCCGTGCTGTAACGCGCGATACCGCCCGCGAGATGATCGTAGATGCCGCCGCGCGCCATGTGGTCGAGCGTCGTCTCCACCAGTTGCAGCAGTTCGCGACGCGGTTCGGGCTTGCCCGCCGGTCCACCGCGCAGCGACAGGTGATAGGCCCGCAGCATCAGGTCCATCGCCATCGACGGCGGAAACTTGTTCGTCCCGCCGCCGGAGATGCCGCCCTTCTGCGAATCAAACGCCTGCGCCAACGCCGCCACCGTCCGCGCCAGCGTCTCGTGCGGTATGCCGCTCTGACCCGGCGTGACCGTCGCGTATCGTCGCACGGCCTCCGTCAGCGATTCCGCCCCCTGCATTACCCGCCCGCGGTCCTCCTTCCACGTCCTCGCGATCAGTTCCAGCAGTTCCCTGAACCCCGGCCGGCCCCAGCGGCTCTCCGGCGGGAAATACGTGCCCGCGAAGAACGGCCGTCGATCGGGTGTCAGAAACACCGACATCGGCCAGCCGCCCTGTCCCTGGTTGAACAGCAGCGTCGCCTTCATGTAGAGATCGTCGACGTCCGGCCGTTCCTCCCGATCGACCTTGATGCTCACAAAGTCGGCGTTGAGGATCGCGGCGATCGTCTCGCTCTCGAAACTCTCGCGCTCCATCACGTGGCACCAGTGGCAGGCCGAGTACCCGATCGACAGGAAGATCGGCTTGCCCTCGCGCCGCGCCGTGTCGAACGCCTCCGGTCCCCACTCGTACCAGTCCACCGGATTGTGGGCGTGCTGCAACAGGTACGGACTGGTGGCGTGAATCAGCCGGTTCGTATGAGTCGGTTTCGTCGCGGGGATCGCGTTCATGCTCGTGGCTCGCGCGCGCGGATCGCCGGAGGAGACGGTTGGATTGACCGCGCACGCGATGACCATCAGCATCGCCGCGCGCGACATACGGACTGGCATCCGTCGCCTCCGGGAACTCGCGGTATGATTTCCGGCCGAGGGTCGACCGCCGACCTTCGGGGGTCGCCGTGGCCAAAGTATAGCCGCCGCGTACCGGGCTTGCCGATTGCGGCCGAGCGGGCGTCGCGGACTTGGCGTCGCGCGATGTTCGGGTACGCTGCGGGGCGCGGTGCGGCCGATGCGTCCTGTCGCCGAGAATGTCTGGCAGATCGACGGCTTTCCGCCGAACGCGATCAATGCGTACCTCGCCGGCGACGTGCTGATCGACGCCGGCACGCGCTGGGACCGAAAGCGCTTCGTGAAGTTGCTGGCCGATCGCCGCGTTGCGCTCGTCGCGCTGACGCACGTGCACCCGGACCATCAGGGCGCCGCGCACGAAGTCTGCACGCACTTCGGCTGTCCGCTCGCCTGTCACGAGTTGGATCGCGCCGCGATGGAAGGCCGCGAGCCGATGCACCCGCGTTCCCGGGCACTCCGCTGTTCATCGTGGATCTGGGCCGGACCGCCGCACCCGGTCGCGCGCTCGATCCGCGAGGGCGACGAAGTCGGCGACTTCCACGTCGTCGAAGCGCCGGGGCACACGCCCGGCCACGTCATCTACTTCCGCGAGTTCGACCGCCTCGCGATCGTCGGCGACGTGCTCAATCACATGAACCTGATCACGACCGTCACCGGCCTGCACGAACCGCCGCGGTTCTTCACGCATGATCAGACCGAAAACCGCCGCTCGATCCGCAAGCTCGCCGCGTTGCGACCGGCCAAGGTGCTGTTCGGCCACGGCCCGCCGCTGGTCGAATCGGCAGAACTCGACGCGTTCATCGCGGCCATGCCGCCGGACTGACGGCTTCGGCACGGTCGCCGCTACGGCTTCGACGGTACGGCGACCGCCGCGCCGCCGCGCAGCTCCGCCAGCAGCGCGGCAATCCGCATCTGGTTCGGCCGCGTCTGCCGCACGACGAGCCGATCGCCGACGAACGCCAGCTCCCCGACCGTGCCGCCCGCCTCAATCCACGACGCCGGGGCGACCGTCCCCGCGATCGCGCGGATGATCTCGCGCTGCCGCGCCAGGCTCGGATCATCGCGGCGTACGCGGAGCGAGTGCCGACTCATCGAGAATCCGCGCGGCTCCCACGCCGCCGCACCGGACGGCCACGGTCGAAAGTGCACCGACACGTCGCGATCATCCTGCCTTGCCGCCGCCGGCGGCGCATCGCGCAGCAGGTCGCGACAGTCATACGCCCGCGTGATCGGCCGCGCTGCGAAATCCGCCGCGCTCGAGACCTCAATCGTCCCGTCGATCAGCGCGTACTCGATCGGCTCGCGGCCAACCGACAGCTCCCGTACGAGATACTCCAGCACGCGCCGCGCCGTCGTGGCCCGCGCATCGAGCGTCACCGGCCGGTCGCGATCGATGCCGGCCGCGTAAAGCGCGTCCCAGTGCACCATCAGATCCAGCGCCGCCAGGTCGGACAGCTCCCTCAGGGCACGATCCAGCGGCGTCGCGGCGAACCGCACCGTCCCGAGCGGCCGGTCCAGCGCCGTGTCGACCTCTGCTGCATGGCCCGCTGGCTGCGCAACGGCGCGCGACGCCGCGAAGTGACACAGCGCGGCGATACTGAAAATACCAACAGCCGACGCGCAAAAGCGCTCCCGGCGAGCTGAATGCATGATCGACCCCTCCGCACGTCGTCCCCGCGCGACGCACATGCCCCCGCTCGTCGACCATTCTACCGCGCCGCGCCGCGCGCCCGCCGGAAAAAATCGCGAGGCCCGCCGATCCACGTCGACGGGCCTCGCGCCTCTTGCCGAATCTCTCACGTCGGGCGAACCGGTGGACACCGGCCGCCGCCGGCGGTCATCGAGGCCGCGGGATCGGCGGACCGATCAACGCCACCGCTTCTTTTCGGAACATCTCCATCTGCCGCAGCGCCGCCTTCAGCGCTGCCGCCGCCTGCGGATCACTCGCTTCCAGCGCCGGCAGCGCGGCCTGCACCGCCGGGCTCAGCAGGAACGGCGAGCGCGCCGAAGTCCGGATCGACACGTCTTCCTCGTCCTCGGGCTCCAGCCCCATGCTCTTCGCCAGTAGGTCCGCGAACGTCTTTGGCTTGGGCAGGATCCGCAACTCGTACTTGCTGATTTCCGCCTGATCGGCCGCGTAGCGGATCGCGTCGTCCAGTCCGCCGAGCTTGTCGACCAGCCCGACGTCCAGTGCCTGCCCGCCCGTATAGACCCGCCCTCCAGCAAGGTCCTCGAGATCTCCCTTGATCTTGCGACCGCGACCCTCGGTCACCCGGCCTTTGAACTCTTTATAGACGCGGTTCATCATCTTGTTGATCCGCGCCCGATGATCTTCGTTCCACGGCCGAACCGAACTCATCAGGTCGGCCGAATCGCCGCGCTTGTACTCATGTCGCGAGATGCCCAGCTTGCCCCACATCTCGGTCGTGACGGGCTTCATGCCGATCACGCCGATCGACCCGGTGATCGTCCCGGGCTGCGCAAAGATGCAGTCCGCCAGACACGAGACGTAGTAGCCGCCGCTGGCCGCCACGTCGCCCATCGAAACGACGAATGGCTTCTCGCCCTTCAGGCGCTTGGCCGCCTCGGCGATCACCTCACTGGCGATCGCCGATCCGCCCGGCGAGTCCACGCGGAGCACGACCGCCTTGACCCGATCATCCTTTGCCGCGTCGTCGATCGCCTTGCGGATCGTGTCCGATCCCGCCGACTTGCCGAAGAAGTCGTCCTGGCTCCGGCCGGTCATGATGATCGACTCGACGTAGATGACCGCGATGGCGTTCTCGTCCGAGGGCTTCGTGCCCTTCATCATCTCGCCGAAGATCTTGAAGATCGCGAACGGATTGGCGAAGTCGATCTCCGGTCCCGATTTCTTGCCGTAGGTGTGGACGATCTTCGCCTCGCTGCCGTAGCGCTTCTTGATGCTCCTGAGAAAGTCCTCGCGATACGCCAGGTCGTCGACCAGACCCGCCTCCTTCGCTTCCTTCGCGCTGTACGGGCCGTTGTCGATGAGCTTGCGGACCTCGTCCACGCTGAGCTTGCGCGACTCGGCGATCCCGGCGATGATCGACTCATAGATGCCGTCCATGAGCTTCTTCATGTCCTCGTCGGCTTCCTTGCTCGGACCGGTCCGCGTGAACGGCTCACCCGCGGCCTTGTAGGCGCCACAGTGGACCACGTCGAACTCCACGCCGATCTTGTCGAGCAGCCCCTTGAAGTACATCGGCGTCGAGTACAGGCCCACAAGCCCCAGCTCGCCGCGCGGCATCATCACCAGCTTCGTGGCCGACGACGCGAGCAAATACGTGCCCAGACCCGGCGCCTCGGAGTAGATCCACACGTCCTTGTCCGCGGCGCGGAGCCGCTTGAACTGCTGCCGAAGTTCCTGAATCTGCGACAGGCCCAGCGCCGCCTCGTCCACGTCGAAGATCAGCGCCCGGACGCTTTCGTCCGTCCGCGCGCGGTTCAGCGTCTTCAAAAGATCAAACAGGTTCAGCGGCTCGTCCTCGCCGAACAACCCGCCCAGCGCCAGTGTCGGCGGCGATTCCAGCACCGGACCGGTGATCCGGAAATGAACGATCTTCTCCGTCTCGTCCGCCCGGACCGGCGCGGCCGACAGCGGCAGGACCAATCCGGCATACATCAGATGCCTAACCCAGCGCTTCATGACACGTCACTCCTTGCCTCGCGGGCAATCCTCGCCACGGCCCGTCCGCCGGGGCCGATCGATGTACAGAATCCCCTGGGGAATAACGACGCCCACGCCCGGCCTTCACGCGCGGCTGGACCGCTTCCGGACATCGATACGACGCCAGGCGAAACGGGGCGGCGCGTCTCGATCCGCCTACAGCGGCCCCAGGCCGCGATTCACGGAGATCGTGTTGCCGTTGATGAAATCGACCTTGATATTCATCGTGCCGACCGGGATTGTCTGCGGCGAGCCGGCGCTGAACTGGATCAGGTAGCTCCCCGAGGCCGACACCGGAATCGCGTAGCCCCCCGCCGGATTCGTAGTCGTCGAGACCGTGCCCAGCACGACCGACTCGCCCCCGCGGCCTTCGCCGACGTCGTAGTCGCCGTTGTGGTTCGCATCGTCGTACACCACGCCGGTCACGTAGACCGTCGACCCGGCCCGAGCGCCGAAGTCCTGCGTCACCATCGCGCTGTCGTACGTAATCGCCGCCTGCGTAAAGTAGCCGCGGATCACACCGATGCCCACCTCCTTGAAGTTCGGGTTGAGCATCGTCACCCGGTGACCGCGGCCGTCGATGCCCGTATCGACGAACAAGTCCTCGTGCTGCATCTCGACCGCCTGGTTCAGATTCAGGATGCCCGTCGTCCCGCGCCACGCCAGGTTCTCGCCCGCGGTCCAGAACTGGTACCCCGCCGCCAGCATGCGATCGAACGGCGAGTCGCCAGACAGATTCTCGTGCGCAAAGTAGTCGCGATCGAGCATGTCCTGACTGTGCGCGCGGGCCACGCTCGTCAGCGCGGGGTTCATCGCCAACGGCTGCTTGCTCGTCGCGCTAATCTGCCCGGGGATGCCCTCGTCCAGCGCGATGCCGTAGCGCGCCGCCTCGGACGCGGGCCGCAGCCGCGCGCGGTTGATCCGCTCGAGCAGCAACTGCTCCAGTGCGGTCGCGCTGACGCTCGCCGGAGGGGGGGGCGTCGGAGGCGTCGTGCCCGAGGTGCCCCCGCCGCTCGTTGGAGGATCGCGGCCCAACGGCGGCAGGCCCGTCGGCGGGACGATGCGGCACCCGGCCGAGAGCCACAGCGCGCAGGCCAGCAGCCCGGCCGTTCGGATCGCGCGATGCTGCCGATCAAAAGACGCCAAGACGTTTCGCACTCCAATCCGGCCGGGCGGGAGACAAGTCTATTGTACGCGGGTCCGTCCCGCCGTTGCGAGCACTCTTCCACGAGCCGCTGCAACCGCCATCGTCGTCGACGACAACCTATTTCCAGCAGTCGATTTGCCAACGATGCACGAATATCTTGAAATCTGGCTCACGGGCGCTAGTCTAATTACTCAAATTCAGCATTTTTCACGCCGCGAGCAGAAAGGGTTCGAGTCTTCGGCGTAAGCGGCGATCGTCCACATGTCGCAGCATCCTCTCGAACTGATCGTAGCGAATCTCGGCGCGACGCGATTCGAGGCGATGGCTCAAGGACGGCAGCGCGACTTCGATGTTCGCCTTCCTGGCTTGTGCACCGACGGCGTCCATGCCGGGGTGGGTCAGCATCCGATGAACCCGGCCGCAGACGTGCAGGTGATGCACGATGCCCCGGTGGCTCAGGACCTGGTAATCGCCCAGTCCCAGGTCGCCTTCCAGTTCCTTGAACAACACCTCGATCCGCCAACGCCGCTCATCGATCGACACGATCGCGCGGGCATCCAGATCCGTTTCATTCGTCGCGAACACGACGACGTTCTTCCAGCGATCGCGCGACCGCTTGCTGAACACCACCCGAACCCGCCCAATGCGGGCCAATTCACCGTCATCGGCCGCGTTCCGCAGCTTGGCCGTGCCGCGCGAGCGGGGCATGCGGACATTCCGGCCGGCGCACTTCAGCCGCGCTGGCCCCAAGTCGGCCAGCGGCTCCCACACACCGGGCGCGCGTTGCAGGCAGCGATTCCGGGAGGCCACGCTGACGCCGGCCATCTTCCGGCCGCGCTGGGCGATGCGGTGATCGTCGAGGATCAGGTAGATCGCTTCGCCGCGTCGCGGCTTCATGCGGCGCAGCGCACGTCCGACGGTGTCGTTCAGCAGTCCGGCGGAATCTCAGTCGGCGTGCGTCAAGAACCTGCCGTACGACGTGCGATGCCGGCCAGTGCAACGCTCCTCGCCCTCGGCGGACCGCTCCTCCGCCGACGCCGATGAACGCGCCGCCCCGCGGCGACACGCCCGGCGCGCGCCGCCCGCCCGGTCCGGGACGCACCGTCCCGCGCCGGCTCCGCATCCAACGGTACGACCGCCGGCGGCCGCGACGGCTGCGACGTCAGGACCGGCTCCGGAAGCGACTCCACCACGCCATCGACCGCCGGGGCGCACGCGCCGGAAATCCACATGCCCAACAGGATCAGCGCCATCCACGGCGCGGCGCAGGCCGGCCGCCCGGCGTCACTTCGCGTAGGCCGCCACCGATTCGCGGCTGACACGGCGTCGGATCTCCGAGAGAGAGAAGTGTCTTCCGGGGCACTCGGTCTTGCGCGTCACACCGCCGTGCGTGTAGACCCGCTCGGCGGGTATGTTGCAGCGGACCATCAGGAATGCAACCAGCTCGGTCAGCGCCTGCATCTGCCTGGCCGACGGGCCGTGGCGGTTCAGGTTGCCGATGAGGCAGATGCCGATCCCGTGCTCGTTGTAGTAGTTGCCCGGCACCTTGCAATGCGCGCCGGTCTTCTGCTTTGGCCAGCGCGATCCGACGTGCACCTGCCCGTCCGGGTAGCGCACGCCATTGCCGATCACGAAGTGATAACCCAGCTCGTCCCAGCCGCGCTGCACGTGCCAGTCGGCCATGCCGTCGGGCGTGTCCCGATCGTTCGCCGAATGGTGGATCACGATGCACTGCCAGCGCTTCGAGATTCCGCCCGCGGGAACCCACCCGTCGTGCGGGCCGCGCGCGACGCGCGGTTTCTCGGGCGTGGGGGGCTGCTTCGGCGGCGCGGGACGATGTGACGGCCGCAGCAGCGGATCGGGAAGCACCTCGACCACGCGATTCGCCCCGCCCTGCTGGCAGCCCGCCGCGAACAGGACCGCCAGCACGCCGCCCATCCAGCCTCGACGATTCAATCGCGTCACCGTCCCGGACTCCTGCAATGCGTGGGATCCGCCTCGGCCCGTCGCGAGGCGATAAAGGTACATCGGGTCTCAAACACCCCGCAAGTGAGCGATTTCCGCCGCGCCGCCGCACGTCACGGCGGCATGTCCAGCCAATCTTCGAGATACGCAAAGCTATCGGCCCGATCGGCGGCGTCGCGCATGACGCGGAAAAAATCGGGGAAGCGCCCGCCGAGCCGCTCGAGCACGTCCCGGTAGATCGGCAGGTCACCGCGATACTGCGCAGCTGACAGGAGGAACGCATTGTTGAGTCCGAGATCGGCAATGGAGCGGTAACGATCGGGGTCGTTGAGCATCGGACGGACGAGCGTGTCGAACGTGGCCGCGACGGCGTCGAACTGCGCGCCACGGCCGGCGAGCTTTTCCTCGCGCGAGATCGGCTGGGCATAGAACGCGGACAGCGTCTCGTAGACCTCGCCGATGTAGGCGTCGATGCGGTCCTCGTCGTCGTAGCGCGCGAGGGCGTCGAGCGTGATCGGCGCGGTCGGCCCGCGGCGCATGATCCAGAACTGCCGCGCGGCGTTCCGTCCGACGAACTGCGACATCGTCTCGTTGAACGTCGTGTCGCCGACCTTGTACAGCGTTCCGTGCGTCAACTCGTGCAGGATCAGCTCGGCGAGGTACAGCTCGTCGAACGCCGCCAACTGCGAGGATCGGATCGGATCGGGGAGGATGCCGAGCGTGCTGAAGCCGGCGATCGAGCCGATGAACGTGTCGAACCCCAGCAGTTCGAGCAGCAGCGCCTCGCGCCGCGCCTCGAACTCGGAGAAGAAGCCCTTGTACTGCACCGCGCCGACGAGCGGGAAGTACCACGTGAACGGCGTGAAACTCTCCTTCGCGCAACCCGAGACGCTGTAGCCGACCGGACCCGTGATGCCCGCGGCCAGGTCGTCATCGAACCTCGTGAACGCGTCGCCGGCGTTCTGGCCGATCTCGTCGATCCCGAATTGCCGCACCTCGAGCACGAATCGCAGCTTGTCCTTGATCGCCTCGTCGACCGCCGGATCGGCGAGCGCCTCGTCGATCGTCCGCGTTCGGGCGATGCTGCCGATCGCCCCGGCCGCGACGCCGAGGAAATAGTCGATGCCGCATCCGGCCGGCAGCAGCAGGGCGAGCAGCAAGAGCGATCGAAGTCGACGCGTGGAACGCACTGAACGACTCTCAAGTTCCGGGAGGCTCCTGACATCTTATGGCCACTCAGGCGCTTGCGGCAAGCGCGGCGGCCGGCGTGCGGCTAGGCGTGGGTCGCGCGACGTATGAGCGATAACTGCCGCCCGACGTAGGCGTAGAGCAGCGACGCCACGAGCGCCAGGCCCGCCGTCGCCAGCCAGACACATCGCCCGCCGTGCTGCGCGAAGACCCACCCGCCGAGCGGCGCGCCGATCATGTTCGCGCCGGCGTAGCACATCGAGATCGCGCCGAAGTAGCGCGCCCGCAATCGCCGCGGCGCGAGCTGCGTCACGATCGATGGCACGAGCGGGGCCTGCATCAGTTCGCCGATCGTCCAGAGCACGACCGTCCCGACGAACTCCGGCCCGCTCCGCGCTGCTCCCGTCAGACCGAAGCCGATCGCGTACATCACCGCCGCGACGGTGATGACCCGGCCGCGGTCGAAACGCGAGAACAGCGCCGTCGCTGGCAACTGAAACAGCACGACCATGATGCCGTTCACCGCGATGATGCGGCCGAACTCGGCCAGGCTGAAACCCTGTTGCCGCAGGTAGAGCGGCAGGGTGGCCGCACCCTGCATGATGACCATCGCGAGCATCAGCGTTGCGGCGCAGAACGCGACGAGACAGTGATCGCGGGCCATGAGCCGCACCGCGATCCACGCCGGCACGTGCGGTTCGCGGACCTCATTCCTCGCGCCGGAACTCGGCCCATCGGCAGCGGACGCGTCAACGACCGGACTTACCGGGCGGGTGCGCAGCTTCGATTCGGGGATGAAAAGCAGCACCAGACAACCGAAAGCGGCGGACGTCAGCCCGTCGGCGATGAACAGCAGCCAGAACGAGCGCTCCGCCAGCACACCGCCGAGCATCGGCGCCACGCTGAAGCCGAGGTTGATCGCCACGTACATGAGTCCGTACGCCCGCGGACGCGCGTCCGGCCGCACGACGTCGGCGATCATGGCGTGCGCGGCGGGCCGGTACATCTCGCCGATCGAGAACAAGACGAAGACGGCCGGAAGGATCGTCCACGGCGTTCGCATCGCGCCGAAGCCGAAGAGACCAGCCGCCACGCCGAACGTCGCCGCGACCATGACGGGTTTTCGCCCGATCGTGTCGGCGAGCTGGCCGCCGAGCAGATTGCCGATGACCGAGCCAAGGCCGACCATGCCCATGGTGAGCGTTGCGAGCTGCACGCTAAAGCCGAGTTCGGCGGTGAGGTACGGCGTGAGGAAGAGCACGACGAATGTCGCAGCGCGGTTGATGAACGTGCCGAGGCACAGCAGGTGCACGGTCCGCGGGAGAGTAAGATAGGAGGAGAGCATTAGGTCGCGCCGCCGATACGAGAAACGCGGGGTTTCCGGCCGGTGGGATGGTACTCGGCCGTCGCACACGATGCGATGAAGCGCGGTGCCTTGTTTCGTCACTCGCCGATTCGATATACTTGGGGGGTGGAACGTCGCGAGCCTCCGGCGGGTGAATTCAACTCGGCGAGCCGGCAGAAAGGTGCCTCCATGATCCCGATCCGATCGATGACCTTGCGCGCCCTGATCGGCGTCGTCGCTGGGTCGATGGCCGCGGCCGACGCCACCGCGAACGAACGAGTTCCTCACGTCCGAGTTGCGTCACTCTGGGCGATTGAGCCGGCGCTGTCCGGCGAATTCGGCGTCCGCGTCGCGCTGAATCCCGGGCGCTACGATGAACTGAAGTCCGCCGAGCGCATCACGCTCGCCGACGTGCCGATCGCGGCCGAGACCGCTGTTACGCTCGAGGTTCGACGATTCGACGTCTTCGCGCCGGATTCGCGAATCATCACGATGATCGACGGCATCGAGCAACCGCTGCCGCGGCCCGACCTCGTCCTGCTCCGCGGCCACGTCGCGGGTGACCCCGCCGCGCGGGTCTATCTTGCGCTCTCACCACACGGCTCGAACGGGTGGATCGAACTCGACGGACGACTGCACGTCCTGTCAAGCGGTCCGGCGAACGCGGGCCGGGCGACGTTGCTCTACGACGCGACGCGGCTCCCCGCCGGGGCAATCGAACTCGTTGACTGGCGCTGCGACGCTGAGGCGATCGGCGGACCGGTCGCGGTACCGCCGCAACGCCCACCCGTTGCCGACGCGATTCGCGCATCGGCCGCCGCGCGCGATGCACCGCCCTGCCGGCACGCCGAGATCGCCGTCGAGACGGACTACGAATACACCGCCAACGTCTTCGGCGGCGACACCTCGGCCGCGACGGCGTACGTCGGCGCGCTCATCGGCGCGGTCTCGGAAATCTACGAGCGCGACATCAATACGACACTCTCCGTCACGTTTCTGCGCCTCTGGACCAGCGCCGACGACCCGTGGACGCAGTCCGGCACCACGAACCAGCTCTTCGAGTTCCAGGACTACTGGAACCTCAACATGACGGCCGTCGCGCGAAGCGCGGCGCACTTCCTGTCCGGCCGGGCGCTGGGCGGCGGCGTCGCCTACGTCACCGGGCTGTGCTACCCCGAGTACGACTACGGCCTGTCGGCCAACCTGAACGGATTCTTCCCATACCCGATCGAGAACAACAGCATACAGAACTGGGACCTGATGGTGACGGCGCACGAACTGGGGCACAACTTCGGCGCGCCGCACACGCATTCGATGTCGCCGCCCGTCGACAACTGCGCCGGCGGCGATTGCAGCGTCACGCCGAACGGCACGATCATGAGCTACTGTCACCTCTGCCCGGGCGGCCTCGCGAATGTCCGGATGGAGCTGCACGCGCGGACGATCAGCGAAACGATCCTGCCCTTCCTCGACCAGTTGACATTCTGCAACCTCGTCGTGCCATGTCCGGGGAATCCCGGCGATTGCAACAACGACGGGGCGCTCGACGAACTGGACGTACCGTGCTTTGTCGACGTGTTGATCGGCACGAACACCGATCCGGGCGCGATGAGCCGCTCGGACATGACCTCCGATAGCGCGAACGACGCCCTCGATCTGCAACCATTCGTCGACGCGCTGCTCGCGCCCTGACCGGCGCTACGCCCGCCGACGGTAGTAGTCGGAGATGGTCGGGATCAGGTACTCGTTGAACGCGCGGTCGGCGTCGTAGTCCGGCCGCCAGTTCCACTCCCGTCGCGCCGCGGAGTCATCGACGTCGGCGGGCCAGGTATCCACGATCGCCGCGCGCGGCGGATCGACCTCGAAGCGGATCTTCGCCCCCGGAAACGCCTTTACAACTCGATCGCGGATCTCCGCCGCGCTCAGCGAAAACGAACCGACATTGTAGACGCACTGCGCCAGCGACCCGGTCGGCGCGGACGCGAGCGAGACGAGCGCCTTGATCCCGTCCGGCATCGCCATGAACGGCAGGCGGGCCTGTTCCGCGACGAAGCAGGAGTACGGCTGGCCCTGCGCCCCGGCGTGGATCATCTCCGGGGCGTAATCGCTCGTGCCGCCTGCCGGCACCGTGACCGCGCTGATCAGGCCGGGAAACCGAATCGCGCGGAAGTCGACACCGCTCGCCGATCGCTCCGCCGCAAGCTGGCGGTAGTGCCGCGTGAAGTACCGGCCGAGATGCTCGCAATAGAGCTTGTTGCAACCGTACATCGTCGTCGGGAAGTTGAACTCGCTCTCGCGGACGCGGCCGGATTTCACCTTCGTCTCGGCGCTCGGCAGTCCATACACGGCAACCGAGCTGGGGAACAGGAACTTGACGGGGTTTCCGTGCCAGCGGGCCTGTTCGTGCGCGAGGCGGAGCAGGTTGATCGTGCCCTCGACGTTGACGCGATGGGCCGTGTCGGGCGTGTATTCGCTGCGCGTGCTGAGCAACGCCGCCAGGTGGTAGATCGCGTGGACCTCGTACTCGCTGATGAGCCGCTGGAGCAGGTTCGCATCGAGGATGTCGCCCACCAGCGCCGCCGCGCAGCTCGGCCGCAAACGCTCATCCAGCGGCTTGAGATCGAGCGCGACGACGTTGACGTCCGGCACGCGGGCCAGATGGGCGATCAGGCCGTGGCCGATCTCGCCGTTCGCGCCGGTGATCAGTACGACGGGCTTTCGCATGCGGCGGTCCCCTCACGACGGTTCATCCACCGGAAGTGTGCGGCCGCGCGGCGAACTTCGCAATACGCAATCGGAAGTGTGCGGCGAGGCCGACCGGATCAGGCACGGCGATGAACGACGAACTCGGCCGCGGCGGTGAGCGCATCCCGCGCTTCGCTCGGCGGCCAGTCCGACAGGTGCTCGATGGCGGACTGCACGTACGAACGCGCGACGGACGATGCATGTTCGATGCTCGCCGAGAGCTCGACCGGATACAGTCGAGTGCCGCGACCGTTGCCGTCGCCGCTCGTCAGCGATTCGATCAACCGCGCGCGGCGGTCCTCGCCGGACGATCGCAGGGCGTGAATGAGCGGGAGCGTGAGCTTCCCGAGGGCCGCGTCGCGGCCCAGCGATTTGCCCGCTTCCTCCTCGGTCGACGTGAGATCGAGCACGTCGTCGATGATCTGAAACGCCATGCCGAGATCATGCCCGTACGCCGCGGCGTGCTGAGCCGTCTCCTCATCGGCGTCGGCGAACCGCGCGCCCAACTCGCAGCAGACCGAGGTCAGCACGGCCGTCTTGCGTCGGATGATCTCGAAATACTCGTCCTCGCGAAGCGACCAGTTGCCGCGCTGCGAAACCTGCATGAGTTCGCCTTCGCAAACGGTGTTCGTGGTCTCCGCGATCCGCCGCGCGGCGATCTGCGAATCGAGGCTGCTGCAGAGGTGGTACGCGTGCGAGATGAGATAGTCGCCCAGCAGCACGGCCGCCTCGTTTCCGTGCAGGCGGTTGATCGTCGGTCCGCCGCGGCGGATGTCGGCCTCGTCGAGCACGTCGTCGTGCACGAGCGTCGCCATGTGGACCATCTCGACAACCGCCCCGAGAACGTGATGCTCGCGCGTCACGCGGCCGCAGGCCCGGCCGGTCAGCAGCAGCAGCGTCGGACGGAGCATCTTGCCACGATAACGGGCGATGCGGGCGCACAGCTCGCCGACGAACGGCTGATCGCTGCGCAGCTCGTCCTCGAAGACGTGCACGACCTCGCGCATGTCGTCGGCGATGGGGTCGGCCAGTGCGGAAAGGACGGCGTGCATTCAGACCTCACCGGAGTCAGCGGCACATTGTACGTACGCAAGAGGCGTTCACCAGTCGCGCGCCGGAAGTTTCAAAAGTTTTGAAAACAATCGCGCCCGAGGGGCGTGCGTCAGAGCATGAACTCGCCGCCGCCGAGCGCGTCCGACAGCAGCACGAGGATCTGATTCAATAACGGACGGAGCAGTTCGAAGATAAGACTCAGTAAGAAATAGAACGCATCCGACGATCCGAACGGGCCCATCTCACCTGCTCCCGCACGACGCGACGCGGCACTGCGCCGGGCAACGCCGATGAGCGCTCATTTACGTCCCGGCCGACGCCACACACCGCTGCGACCGCCCGACTTCTCCTCGAGCCGGATCGGCCCGATCGTCATACCCCGATCGACGGCCTTGCACATGTCGTAGATCGTCAGCGCGGCGATCGCGGCCGCAGTCAGTGCCTCCATTTCCACGCCGGTGCGGGCCGAGACCTCGGCGGTGGCCCGAACGACGATCGTCCGCGGTTGACGCACGTCGAACTCCACCGATACAACGTCGAGCGGCAGCGGATGACAGAGCGGGATCAGTTCGGCCGCGCGCTTCGCCGCCTGCACCCCGGCCACCCGCGCCACCGCCAGCACGTCACCTTTTCCGATCGAGCCACGCGTGATCGCCCGCAAAGTCCCCGGCTGCATCGCGATGGAAGCGCAGGCCACCGCGCGGCGTCGTGTCAGGGGCTTCTCACCGACGTCCACCATGCGCGCGCGACCGCGCGAATCCACGTGCGTCAGGCGGACCGATCGTCCGCGTCGGCTTGCCCGCGACTTGCCCATGAAACACGCCGCGCCCGTTGCCGATTCCCGCGAGGTCCGCGCCGACTCCCGATGCTCAGTCCTTGCGCATCAACTGCCGCAGCACCATCGGGAGAATCCCGCCGTGCCGGTAGTACTCGACCTCGATCGGCGTATCGATGCGGCAGTGTACCGAGAACTCCTTCCGCCGGCCGAGCACGTCCTTCGCGACCACGCGCAGAAGCTGGCCGGGCCGCAGATCGTCCGACAGTCCGAGGATGTCAAAGGTCTCCTGGCCCGTCAGGCCGATCGACTCGCGCGTCTTGCCCGGTTGGAATTCAAGCGGCAGGACGCCCATGCCCACGAGGTTGCTTCGATGAATGCGCTCGAAGCTGACGGCGATCACGGCCCGCACGCCCAGCAGCATCGTGCCCTTCGCGGCCCAGTCACGCGACGACCCCGTGCCGTACTCTGCCCCGGCAAGGATGATGAGCGGCACGTTCTCCGCCTGGTATTTCATCGCCGCGTCGTAGATCGGCATCGGCGCGCCGTCGGGCAGGTGCAGCGTCACGCCGCCCTCTGTCCCCGGCGCGAGCAGGTTGCGCAGTCGAATGTTCGCGAACGTGCCGCGGGTCATCACGCGATCGTTGCCGCGCCGCGCCCCGTAGCTGTTGAAGTCCGCCGGGCGCACGCCATGTTCCTGAAGGTACCGACCGGCCGGACTGTCGGGTTTGATCGACCCCGCCGGCGAGATGTGATCCGTCGTCACCGAATCGCCGACCATGACCAGCACGCGGGCCTTGCGGATCTCCTCGACGTGCCGCGGCTGCGGGGCGAGGTTTTGAAAGAACGGCGGCTCCTGGATGTAAGTGCTCTTCGAGTCCCACGAATACACGTCGCCCGTGCCGACCTTGATCGAGTTCCACTGCGGATTACCGGTCAGCACGTCGGCGTACTTCGCCCGGAACATCTCCGGCGTCACGAACCGTTCGGCCGCTGCCTGCACCTCCTGCGTCGTGGGCCAGATCTCGCGCAGCAGCACGGCGCGCCCCGATGTATCCGTCCCGATCGGCTCGGTCGTCAGGTCGATATCCACCGTCCCGGCGATCGCGTACGCCACGACCAGCGGCGGCGAGGCGAGGTAGTTCGCCTTCACCTGCGGATGCACGCGACCCTCGAAGTTGCGATTGCCCGACAGCACCGCCGAGACCACCAGGTCGGTCGCCGAGAGCGCCTGGCTGACGAAGTCCGGCAGCGGACCGCTGTTGCCGATGCACGTCGTGCAGCCGTAACCGACCGTGTGAAAGCCGAGCTTCTCGAGCCACGGTGTCAGCCCGGACGCGCTCAGATACTCGGTGACGACGCGCGACCCGGGCGCGAGACTCGTCTTGACGTACGGCCTGACCTTCAGTCCGCGTTCGACGGCCTTCTTCGCCACCAGCCCCGCCGCGAGCATCACCGAGGGATTGCTCGTGTTGGTGCAACTCGTGATCGCGGCGATGACGACCGCGCCGTGGCCGATCGTCGCGCGATCGCCGTTGCGGCGAACCTCGACCGTCCGCGAGACCGCATCCGGCGCCAGCGCGAAGCCGCGCTCCGACGTCGGCGCGGTCAGCGAGCGGCGGAAGTTCGCCTTCACCTCGCCGAGCGAGACGCGATCCTGCGGCCGCTTCGGCCCGGCGAGCGATGGCTCGACCGACGCGAGATCAAGCTCCACGGTGTCATTGAAACTCGGGTCGGGCGTCGTGGCGGTGCGGAACAGCCCCTGCTCCTTGCAGTAACGCTCGACCAGATCGACCTCGTCGTTCGCGCGGCCCGTGCGACGCAAGTACGCCAGCGTCTCGTCATCGACGGGGAAGAAGCCCATCGTCGCCCCGTACTCGGGCGCCATGTTGGCGATCGTCGCCCGGTCCGGCAGCGACATGGCCGACAGACCCGGGCCGAAAAACTCGACAAACTTCCCGACGACCCCCTTCGTCCGCAGCATCTGCGTCACGGTCAGCACGAGGTCGGTCGCCGTTGCGCCCTCGCGAAGACGCCCGGTCAGCTTGAAGCCCACAACTTCGGGAATGAGCATGTAGATCGGCTGGCCGAGCATGTTTGCCTCGGCCTCGATCCCCCCGACACCCCAGCCAAGCACGCCCAGTCCGTTGATCATCGTCGTATGACTGTCCGTCCCGACCAGCGTGTCGGGCAGGGCCATCGCCGGCGTCGCTCCGGACGCGGGCCGGACCATCACGACCTTCGCGAGGTACTCGAGATTGACCTGGTGCACGATGCCGGTCGCGGGCGGAACGATCCGAACGTTGGCCAGCGCCTGCTGACCCCAGCGGAGGAACTCGTAGCGTTCGCGGTTCCGCTCAAACTCGATGCGGGCGTTGAGTTCCAGCGCGTCAGGCCTTCCGAACTCATCCACCTGAACGGAGTGATCGATCACGAGGTCGACCGGCACGAGCGGGTTGATCTGCTTCGCGTCGCCGCCGAGCCGCACCACGGCCGATCGCATCGCCGCGAGATCGACCATGCACGGAACGCCGGTGAAATCCTGCAAGACGACGCGCGCCGGAAGGAACGGAATCTCCTTTCCGGAAGGGGCCTTCGGGTCCCAGCCGGCCAGCGCCCGGACGTGATCCTCCGTAACGACGTATCCATCGAGATTCCGCAGGGCGTTCTCAAGCAGGATGCGGATCGAGTACGGCAGTCGATCGATCCGGCCGAGCACGTCGAGACGGTCCAGGCGCCAGATTCGCAATGATCCCGCAGCGGCGCTCAGCGTCGCGATGGCGGAGAAGGGATCGAGAGATCGGTCCGCGCTCATGGCATTCGTTCCTTACGGAATGGTCCGGCTTGGACGCGATCGTCGCGTCGAGCCCGGTGAAGGGAGTGTAGCAAAACTGCGCCGCGTCGTCCCGGCCCGCGGTGCGCCGTGTCGGGCGGCCGGACTACGCCCGGAACCGGCGGCGAACAAGGTCGTTGAATTCGGCCGCGAGCCGGCCGGCGTCGACGCCGGCCAGTCGTCCGTCCTCGACAACGATCCGACCGTTGACGAAGACCCGGTCGGCGCGCGGCGCGCGGCAGAGCATCAGCGCGCCGAGTGGATCGTGCGCGATTGCGCCGGCCAGTGCGATGTCGTCCGCGCGGAACATCGCGATGTCGGCCGCCATGCCCACGGCCAGGTCGCCGAGCTCCTGGCGATTCAGGGCCCGCGCGCCGCCGCGCGTGGCGATCTCAAACGCCTGCGCGGGGGTCATGGCCGCTGGGCCGCCCGCGACGCGCTGCAGCAGCAGCGCCTGCCGCGCTTCGCCGACCAGGTCGCCGCCGTCGTTGCTCGAGCTGCCATCGACGCCGATCGAAACGTTGACGCCGCGCTCCAGCATCCGACGCACGGGCGGCACGCCGCTGCCGAGGCGCATGTTCGAGCTGGGGCAGTGTGCAACGCTCGTGAGCGTGCGCGCCAGCAGGTCGATCTCCCCATCGCTCACGTGCACGCAGTGCGCGAGGTACACGTCCGGGCCGAGCCAGTGATGCTGCCGAAGGTACTCGATCGGCCGGACGCCGAAACGCTCCAGGCAATACGCTTGCTCGTCGAGCGTCTCCGCCGCGTGCGTATGCAGCAGCACGCCGCGCGATCGGGCCAGCATCGCCGTTTCCTTCAGCAGCTCGGGGCTGACGGAGAATGGCGAGCACGGCGCGAGATCGATCCGCCGCATCGCGCCGATCGTCGCGTCGTGGAAGCGATCGAGGACGCGCTGGCAATCCGCCAGAATGGCCGCCTCGTCCTGCACGCACCGATCCGGCGGAAGTCCGCCGCGCGAACGGCCGACGCTCATGCTGCCGCGGCATGCATGAATCCGCATCCCGAGCGAGTCCGCCGCGTCGAGCACGGCCTCCAGCCGTACGTCCGAACCGGCCGGAAACAGGTAGAAATGGTCGCTCGTCGTCGTGCAGCCGCTCAGCAGCAGTTCGGCGATGCAGACCTGCGCCGCGAGTTTGACCGACGCGTAGTCGAGGCTCGACCACCGCTCGTAGAGATGCGCCAGCCAGTCGAACAGGCCGCACGATTGCACGGCCGGCAGTCCGCGCGTGAGCGACTGGTACAGATGATGATGCGTATTGATGAACCCGGGGACGACCAGGTGCTCCGAGCCGTCAATGACGCGATCCGCGGGGAATTGCTTCACGGCGTCGGTCGGACCGACGGCCTCGATGCGTTCGCCCGCGATCAGAATGCCGTGATGTTCAAGAGACGTTGGGACGCCGGCGCGCAAGGCAACCAGCACGGCATCGTCGATACGGGTCCGCATCGCCGCGATCTTACCGCACGACGCGCGCAGGACGAATCCCGGCCCGAGGCGCGGGCAGTCGACCGAGCCACGAGTTGATCGCGGCCCGCCACGGATCGGCCATGAACGGCCAGATGAGCAACGACGCCCGCAGATAGCCGGCGCCGCGCTGGATCTCGCCGCGATCAAGGTATTGCATTCCGCAGCGGCGCAGCGCCATGCCCCGTGCACGGCGCAGAACGAGCCGGCCGCCGGGCAGTCCGTTCAGCCGGTGCCCGTGCCGGCGGATGATGCGCAGGCCCCCGCGGAGGTTCCGCTGCGGATCGGCACCGAATCTCACCGGCCCCTCGTAGCGATCGACGAGCGGCTCATTGACGTAGGCCGCCGTGAACCGGGAGATCAGACGGATGAACAGGTCTCTGTCCTCGGCGACCGTGAATCCGGGGTCGAAGCCGTCGACGGCCAAATACGCCTCGCGCCGCACGAGCAGGCCGGACGAACCACCCTCCAGCACGTTTCCGCACAGCAGCGCCCGCACCAGCACGCCGCGATCCATCGATCCCTGATACGAGACGGTCGTCCCGCCGCTCGTCATGTGGTTCACGTTCGCGGAAAAAACCGCATCCGCGGCATGCCGCCACGCGCACTCCAACTGCACGGCCAGCTTGGTCGGCCGCCAAAGATCGTCCGCGTCGAGAAACGCCAGCCACGCGCCGCGCGCGATCGACGCTCCGTGGTTCCGGGCCGGGCCCGGCCCCGCGTTCGCCTGACGCACGTAACGCACCGGCGGACCGATTCGGCGCACGCGCGATTCCGTATCGTCCGTGCTTCCATCATCGATGACGATGATCTCAAACGCGGGATGCGACTGCGCAAGCACGGATTCGATCGCCCGGCCGATCACCGACGCACTCTGGTACGTCGGGATGACGACGGAAACGCTCGAACCGAGTTCGCCGCCGCGGTTCATCACGTCGCCGCGCACTCCTCCACCGGAAGGACCGGAGCCTCCCCGCCCAAAACGGCCTGGACAATCCGTTCAAGTTCCGCCCCATCGCGGCCGAGGGCGTAGCGATCTTCAACTCGCCGGCGGCCGGCCATACCGAAGCGCTGTGCAAGCCGCCGATCCGACGCAAGGCGTTTCAGCATGTCGGCGAGCACCTCGGGCACCGCATCGGGCAACACGAATCCAGTCTCGCCATCGACGACCGACTCGGCTGCGCCGCAATAGACCCGCCCATCGACGCAGCCGGTGACGACGCACGGCAGTCCGCAGGCCATGGCCTCGATGACCGCGACACCGAACGAATCGACCCGCGATGGCAGGACGAATGCATCGGCCGCCGCGAGCCAATCGACCGGCTCCTCGCACAACCCGGCGAAGATGACGCGCTCGGCGATGCCCAGCTCAACCGCGCGGCGTTTGAGCGCGACGCAGTCGGGGCCATCCCCGATCAGCAGGAGTCGATCCACACAGCGAGGCGTTCGCGCGGCCGCATCGAGCAGCAGCGCCACGTTTTTCTCGTACGTCATTCGGCCGGACCACGCGACGACGAACTCGCGCGAACCGATTCGCAGTTCCGATCGCCGCGCGGCGCGGACAGACTCGGCCGCCGGCGCGAACCGCCGCGTGTCGCACGTCGGCGGCACCACGTGGCAACGCGTGGGGTCGAGGCGATGGACGTGCCCCGCAACGCGGCGCGTCATGTCGCTGTCGAACGCGACTGCGTCCGCGGCGCGCATGCCGTGCCCCTCGCCGCGCTCCAGCCACCGTGCGTTAAGCGCGAAGAACGGACGACTCGACCAGTTGCGCCGAGCCTGCGTCTCCCGGTGCAGCGCGCGATAGAGCACCTGCGAACAACAGGCAACGAGCACGATCGGCTGCCACGACCGCCGATTCCGAAGCGCCGCCGCGAACTCCGGCTGGCACGTCACGACAACGTCCGCGTCCTTATCGCCGAAGTGCGACGTCGCGACATCCTGCGCGCGTCGCATGCGGGCCCGCGCTTGCATCGACCAGTGCGCCTCACGCCGCGCCGGAACGTCAACCCGCTCCAGCGCGACGCCATCGACCGCGTCGATCCCCCGCGGCGCTGCATCGGCCGGCACAATGAACCGAACGTGGTGTCCGCGCGCAGCCCACGCGGCGGCAATGCGCCGCGCTCGGCCGGACATGCCGCAACCGTACAAAGAAAACTGAGGAAGGTGCCAGATGATCCGCAAACCCGTCGTCCCGAGGGCGCGGCGTCGCGCCCTTGGAGATTAACGGCAGGTCCGGGTGCGGGGCTGAACGCGACCACTACGCCGGGTGCGCGGAATCAGTGGAAACCCCCATCAAATCGCCGTTACCGGTGAGTCGTCAGGGCTGTGAAATCTCGAGACGGCTAAAAGTCGGCGGTGATCAGTTGCCGGCCGGAGAATCCGGCGTCGGACTCGTGCCAGTGCTCGACCGAATCTTCGCCGAGCTGCCAGCACAGAAGGATCTCGCGGCCGTCGCGCTGACACGGAAAGTCGACGAGTCCGCGCTGCCAGTCCTTCAGTTCGCAGCCGACTTCGCGTAGTTCCTCGACGAGCTCGCGCAGGTGGTCGAGGGCGTTGTCGGCGTCGTCCTTCATCTCGCGCAGGCGCTCTGACGAAGTTCCGTCCGCCGGGTTGACGAGCGCGTCCTGAAGCGCGGAGACGACTTTGTATTGGGCAACGATGTCTGAAACGATTCGACGAACGAGCGGCAACGCGCGATTCGCGTGCTCCACCGTGAACCACTTCCGCGCCGCGTCCGGCGTCGACCGCCGATTCCGCTTGGTTCGATTCGTCGAATCCATGGCACTACCTCGCGATGGTCTTCCCCGCTCCGTGTTGACGCTCCGGACCGTAGCCGCGCGCCCTCTGCGTGTCAAATCACGCGACGTCCGGCATCATCCTACCACACCCGCCGCCCCGAACGGCAACCCCGCGCCACCGAAAATCGCGCCCGCGCCACCCGATTTCGCGGACCCGCGCCCCGCCGAAATCCCGGCCGGCACCACCCGCAGTCCCGCCGACAGGTCGCCATCGTGGTCAAGGTCTTACCGGACTACGCGCCGACGGGCGCGCGATCGCGTTGCGCACGCGCTAACCAACCCCACTCCCGGGCTTTCTCCGCATCGACACGGCTGTCGAGACGCGAGTCCGCGTCAACCTCCGACCGCCTGCCGCGACAGCCCCTGCACGACCCCCAGGCACTGCACGATGATGAGCAGCCCACAGATCGTCAACCCGATCGCCGCCTGCCACTTGCGACCCTGATAACCCGGCCGAAGCCCGATGATCGACAGCACCAGACCTGACAGATCCGCGATCAGCGTGACGATCGACAGCGGCAGCACCGCCGGGTGCGATTGCAACTGCTTGATCAACTCCGACTGGCCCTCCGACGTCTCAATACCCTTGATTCGCGAAGCCAGCGACGCGCTCAGCACGAAGAGAATCCCCACCGCCACGACGACGACCCCGGCCGCCACGAGCCCGGCGCTCGCGGGCCAGTTCGGGCGCGGCTGGGAAACGGCGGCGGGATACCCGAGTTCGACCGACGTGGACGGCGGCGCCGCGGCCGACGGCATGAAGGCCGCAGCTTCCGGCTCGCTCGCGGTTGGGGCGGTGACGACCTTCTGACAAAACGGGCAACCGACGGCCTGGCCGCCGAAGGCGTCGTCGATCTCGATCGGCTGGCGGCACGACGGACAGCGAAACTGAATGGGCATCCGATTCTCCGGCGGGTGGGCGATCTCCGCGTCGCAATCGGGCCGGATTCTACCGGGCCGCTAGGTCGCGCCAAATCACTCGATGGGCAATGCGGATGGAACCCTCGCCGCCGGACCGAACTACGGCCGCTCCCCGATCTCGACGATGCTGCACGCCTGGATGGGTCGCAGGCCGAGCCGCTCGGCCTCGGCCAGCAGCTCGTCGCTCTCGGCGCCGGGATTGACGAAGAACTCATCGACGCCCTTCTCGGCGATCTCGCGCAGGACGGTACGGCCGATCGCCGGCGCTAGATAGAGCGTCGCGCGATGCACGTGTCCGGGGATATCAAGGATCGACTTGACCGGCGAGAGGCCCTCGATCGGTTCGGGCTTGGGCGTCACAGGATAGACGCGCCAGCCCTGGCGGAGATAGGCCCGAACGGCCTTGTTGCCGTACTTTGACGGGTCGGACGATGCCCCGATGACCGCGACGACCTTTTGCCCCACCATGCAAACCACTCCGTGCGGCGCTCAATACTCTCTCGGCGACGGGCCGTCGCCGCTCTTCTTCTCGGAATCGTCGTCGGCCGGAGTGGACGGCTTCTTGGACTTGGTGGATTTCTTCGGCTTCGGACTGGGCTTCGGTCTCTCGTCGTCGGCAGCTTCCTTTTCCTCGCCGGAGTCCTCGCTCGCCTGTGCCTCGGATTTCTTTTCGTCCTCCTCTTCCAATCCCCGCAGCGACTTGCCCGTGCGCTTCTTGTGCTCGCGGGAGAACTCGGCCAACTGCTCCTTCGAATACGAGCCCAGCCGCACGAGCTTCTTCAGTCGCGGATCGTAGCCCATGTTGACCAACCCCATCCACTCGTCGGGGTTCTCCCGATCCTTCGGAAGCTGCTTCTCGATCCACGCCATCCACTGCGATTCGATCTTCTTCTGCTCGTCTTTCGGGAACTTCACTTCCCAGGCCCGCGTCTTCGTGCCGGTCCCGCTGATCTGACGATCTGCGCCGACGCGCTTCGACAGCCCGTAGATCTGCTGAAACGCCTTTCGCCCGTTCACGCCCTCGTTCAGCATGAACGCCGCGAGCGACCATGCCTGCGCGTAGTTCAACCCTCCCTGCTCATCGGTCATGGCCGCGTGCCAGGACTGCGGGCTGATCTCCCACACGTACGCAAACGGCTTGAACTTCTTGGTCCCGTGCAGGCGGCGAATCACCGGCGCGTAGCGCCCGCGCTTCGGAATCTCCGCGAGATTCTCATCCACCGACTTGTCGAAGTCCCAGTCCTCGAAACAAGACGCCTGCCCCTCGTTCCACCACCGCGGCGAATCCACCCCGAACCCCAGCCGCAACTGAAGCTCCATGTGTGCCGCCTCGTGCTTCAGCACCCCCTTCGGCCAATCCGAAAACTTCGTCACCCCGTTCGTGAACATCATCAGCCGGTAGTGCCTTGCCGGCCACGTCGGCGGCCGATCGGTGAAGATCCACTGCATGAACTGACCGCCACTGCCCTCGGTGCCGCCGTTCCGGATGTACGTCGCGCGATCCGCGAAGATGATGACCTCGATCCACTCCTTTACGTCCCCCGCCGGCAGGCTCATCTTCCGGTAGGCCAGCTTGTATTCCCGGTGCAGCATCTCCATGTAGAGCGCCGCGTCGGTCGTGAATTCGGAACTGATGTCGCTGCGCACGATGAACGGCCGCGCGCGGAGCGTGTACAGCTCGTCCTTGTCTTTCTGGGCCTTGCGGATCAGCAGCGCACGGCGTTTCGCAAACGCCTCATCGGATTCCCCGGGCCGTTGGCCGACCTTCAGCGGCTTCGCCGACTTCGACGGCTTGGGTCGTGATTCATCCCCGCGGACCGCCGCTCCGGCAACCACCAACGCGATGACAAGCAGCACTCCGCCCAGCCAACGCCGCCCGATCATCTAGAATCCTCTCGACGACGCACGACCGCAACGCCGACGTGTGCGACGTCACGCCCTCCCGCCCGAAAATGCAGAACCCTCACGTGGCAATGTACCACGCGAGGGTTCGACTGCCAATCCCTCGCTGGATCGACCGGCCCCGCCCGCCGGACGCTACCAGTCCAGGTCCCCTTCCCCCGTCAGCCGGTCGAACTGCTGTTGCAGCAACTCGTCGCGACGCGCCGCACGCTCGTCCAGGCGACGCTTCTGCTCCGCCAGCCGCTTCTCGAAGTCCGCCAGCTCCAGTCGCCGACGCTCCATGCGCACGTCCCACTGCTCGGCCAGCAGCGCACGAAGCTGATCGCCGGCCGCCTTCTTCGCATCGCCCTCCACCGCCCGCCGGTAATCGCGGGCCGCGCGGCGGATCTTCTCGTTCAGCCGGTGGTCGGCGATCACGAGCCGTCCGAGGCCCTGCGGGTCGCGGTCGTACACGTCCTTCATCATCCGCAGCCGCGGCAGCACACGCCTCATCAGGCGACGGAACATCGCCGGATCGGACTCACGCAGCTCGCTTGCGTGCTCCGCCATCTCCGGAAAGTGCTCCTTCGCGAAGGCGAGCAGCTCCTCGATCTCCTCCTTCGACGGCAGGCGCATCTCGTCATGATCGCCGAACCGCCGTCGCGCCTCCGGGCCATCGCCCGGACCACTCGGTCGCGGACCGCGCGGTCCGGGTCCCGGACCCGGCAGCATTTCGTCGTCCATCGGCGGCGGATCGTCCGGACCGACCTCGTCCTGCGGCGGTGGCCCGGACCGGTGATCGGGCGGCGGATGCAGCGCCCGCGCTCCATTCGCACCGGCGAGCAACACCGCAGCCGCCAACATCCATCCCATCGTCCACGTTGCATTCATCGCGTCACCCCTGTTTCCTCGTCGCGCCGACGATCGACCGCCGCCTAAAGCGACGTCCCGGATTCGTCGGCCGCGCGTTCCAGGTCCATCCAAAGGTCCTCGATCTCCGAATCGAGGGCGGATTCATCGTCCCACAGCGCCGCGTCCATCTCGACGCCGAGCAGCGCGATCCCGGCGTCCTCGTATTCCACGGCATCGAGGCTGTCGGCAAACCACTCCAGCGGCGCCATCCGTGCCTGAAGCGCTCGCTCACGCTCGGCGCTCTTCAGCAGGATCGACGTCGACGTCGCGAGCATCAGTCCCGCCGCAATCGCACCGATCCACCGGCGCGGCCGGGCGACCGATCGCGCCGCCGCGACCGCCAACTCGGAACGCACGACCGAGCGCCAGCGCATCGGCCCGCCCTCCGGCGGCTCCACGTCGAGCTGCCCGCCAAGCGCCGTCTCCAGCGCACGGACCTCGGCGAACTCGCGATCGAACGGCGACCGATCGCCGTTCCGATCGCCTCCGGCTCGCGGATACGAGTGGTGATCGTCTCGCGCACTCACGACGTTCGCTCCTGGAAGACCGCGCGCCCAGGCCCGGTCTCATCCGACTCCAGCATCGATCGCAGCCGGAGCAACCCACGATGCGCCCGCGCAAGCGCCGTCCCAAGCGGCGTCTGCATCGCTGCCGCGATCTCGCGGAAACTCATGTTCGAGAAGTGCCGCATCAGAATCACCTCGCGTTCGCCGTCCGGCAACTTCGCCAGCGCAGCGTTCATCCGATCCACGTCCTCGCGCGTCTCCATCCGCGCGTCCGGCCCCGGCTGATCGCCCGTCAAGCCCGGCCCGCCGTCGCGCAGCCCATCGGTCTCCGACCACTCCACCCGACCCGGCACGCGACGCATCCGGCGCGCCCGGTCGCGGGCCAGGTTCGCCGCAATCCGGAACAGCCAGCCCTCGAACCGCCCGTCATCCGTGTAGCGTCCGATCATGCGCACGACACGGACCAGCGTCTCCTGCGCCAGTTCCTCGGCGTCGTCACGCGAACCCGTCAGTCGGTAGAGAAAGCCGTAGAGCCGGCCGCCGAAATGTTCGACCAGCGCGTCGAACGCCGTCTCGTCCCGACGCTGCATCCGTCGAATCAGGTCGGCCAGCGCCTGGCGATCCATGCTTCCTCTACGGTCCAGAACGTGCGTCAATCCGGGATATTGCCTCGCGACCGCCGTTCCCTCCGAGGGGCCGCCCCTTGATTCCGATCGATCGTCCGGTATAGTAACCCGGCTACGAACTGTCCGTTCGGCTCGATTCGAGGTGACCTATGCCGCGCGTATGCGCCATGACCGGCAAGAAGACCCGCTTCGGAAACTCCGTCGCCCGCCGCGGAAAGGCCAAGTATCTCGGCGGCGTCGGCCGAAAAACCACTGGCATCACGCGGCGCAAGTTCAAGCCCAATCTGCAGCGCGTCCGCGCCCTCGTGGATGGCAAGCCCGTCCGCATCCTCGTCTCGACCAAGGCCATCCGCCTCGGACTTGTCGTCAAGCCGCCGAAGCGCGACTGGAAGCCCGAAGCGGCCAACACCGGCAACTGACGCGTCCGCGACCGCGGACGCGACGTTCAGGCCGGACCGGTCTCGCCGCCGGTCCGGTTTGTTTTCGGCGCATCCGGAACCGGCCATGCCCGCGCCCATCGACGAGGCCACCGTTCGACACATCGCGCACCTCGCGCGCCTCAAACTCTCCGACGACGAGGTCCACCGCTACACGCAACAACTCGTCGCCATCCTCGAGTACGTACAGCAGCTCAACCGCCTGAACGTCGACGGCGTCGAGCCGACCGCCCACGCACTGCCGATCGTCAACGTCCTGCGCCCCGACGAACCGCGCGAGCCGTTGGGCGCGGAGAAGGCGCTGGCCAACGCCCCGCAGAAGGCCGCAGGCTTCTTCGCATTGCCGAAGGTCCTCGACCAGGAAGGCGCCTGACGCATGACCGACGAGCAGAGCGCACGCCAGATCGCGCAGGACGTCGCCGCACGAAAGCGCTCGGCCGAGTCAGTCGTCGCCAACGCCCTCGACCGGCTGCACGCCGCGGACAACGCGTATCAGTTGCTCGTCGCCCTCGACGCCGACGGGACGCTGGCCCGCGCGCGGGACGTCGATCGTCGCATCGCGGCCGGCCAGCGCATCGGACCGCTCGCGGGCGTGCCCGTCGCGATCAAGGACAACATCTGCACGTCGTTTCTGCCGACGACCTGCGCGTCGCGTATCCTCGACGGTTTCCGCCCGCCGTACGACGCCCACGTCGTTGAGAAGCTGCGCGCCGCCGGGGCGGTCATCGTCGCCAAGACCAACCTCGATGAATTTGCGATGGGCAGCTCGACCGAGAACAGCGCGCTGCGACCGACTCGCAATCCGTGGGACCCGCAGCGCGTCCCGGGCGGTTCGTCGGGCGGCTCAGCCGTCGCCGTCGCCGCACGCGCCGTGCCGATCGCGCTCGGCTCCGACACCGGCGGATCCATTCGACAGCCGGCCTCGCTCTGCGGGGTCTGCGGTCTCAAACCGACCTACGGACGCGTCTCCCGCTACGGACTCGTCGCGTTCGCGAGCAGCCTCGACCAGGTCGGCCCGTTCGCGACCGATGTGCACGACCTCGCGCTCGTGCTCTCCGTCATCGCCGGTCATGACGCCCGCGACTCCACCGCCGTCGATGAGCCGCTCCCCGACTACGCTGCCGAACTCGACCGGCCGCCGGGCAAGCTCCGCATCGGCCGCGTCCGCGAGCACTTCGCCGAAGGGCTCGACCCTCCGGTCGCCGCCGCGGTCGACGCCGCCTTCGAGACCTTCCGCTCGCTCGGTGCCGAAATCGTCGACCTGTCCTTGCCGCACGCGCCGTACGCCGTCGCCTGCTACTACCTCATCTGCACTGCCGAGGCCTCCAGCAACCTCGCCCGCTACGACGGCGTCCACTACGGCTACCGCACGCCGCGCCCGGCGGACTACGTCGATGTCTATGCCGCGTCGCGGGCCGAGGGCTTCGGCCCGGAGGTCAAGCGCCGCATCATGCTCGGTACGTTCGCGCTCTCGAGCGGCTATCACGATGCGTACTATCTCCGCGCCCTGCGCGTCCGAACGCTGATCAAGAACGACTTCCTCGGCGCGTTCCGCTCCTGCGACCTCATCCTCGGTCCGACCACGCCGACCGCCGCCTTTCGCCTCGGCGAGAAGACCGAAGACCCCCTCGCCATGTACCTCGCCGACATCTACACCGTCTCGGCCAACCTGGCCGGCATCCCCGCGCTCTCGATCCCCTGCGGGTTCACGCCCGACGGGCTGCCGATCGGCATGCAACTGGCTGGCCCGCTCTTCGCCGAGGCACGACTCCTTCAGGCCGCGGCGGCCTATCAGTCCCGGACGACGTGGCATACGCGGGCGCCGGCGTCAAATCGTTCCTAATTTCACGAGCACCGCGGCGGCGGGCCGGGTTAGAATCCGGACGGCAAGTCTGTTCTGCGCCGCCGTAACGCCGACGGCCCCGGAGTCAACGTCATGGCAACCGTCGCGGATGTCCTGAGCATCAAGGGCAACAAGGTCGTTTGTGCGATGCCGGAGATGAGCGTTCGCGAGGCAGCAAAGATCATGCATCAGAACCACATCGGCTCGGTGATCGTCACCGAGAACGAGCGCGTCGTCGGCGTGTTCACCGAACGCGACGTGCTCAATCGCGTCGTCGCGGCGGACAAGGACCCGTCAAAGACGCTCGTCCGCGACGTGATGACGTCGCCCGTGGCGTGCGGAACGCCCGATACGTCGCTCGGCGAGTGCCGCACGGTCATGACGCGCAACCGCATCCGACACCTGCCCATCGTAGAGCACGGCCGGCTGGTCGGGATCATCTCCAGCGGCGACCTGATGGCCCGCGAAGTCCGCGAGCAGCAGGCCACCATCCACTACCTGCACGAGTACATCCACGGTCGCGTCTGATTCACGAGACTTCAAACTCGCCCGTCGCTGGCCCCGAAGCCCCACCCCACACCAAACGAGATCCCACATTCGCCGATAGACGCCATCTCCGCCCCTTCAAAACCGGAGCCGGGGTGGGGTCGTCGTCCGGACGCCCCATCTCGCGCAGGCCACGCGCCTCGCAACCAACGACTCCGCGCGCGGACGCGCTCAGCGCACGGGAGGAGTTTTCAGCCTATTTCAGTTCGTTCAGCATCTCTTTCTTCGAGGCCCGTCATGAACGGCAGACTCAACCCCGCTTCACCCACCACGCCGCTCACGTCCCGCTCCGCGCCCTCCCGAAAAACTCGACCCCTCAACCCGCGACAGGATCGATCGCGCCATCCTCGACCGCGACCCGCCCACCGTCCGCGCCCGACTACGCAATCAGCACGGACCGATGCAACGCTTCATCGCGCGTCTATCGCCGATGTCGACGTCCGTCATGACGTCGCGCGTGCCGACGATCATCGTCGCAATCCCCGCGGCGCGGGCGGTCGTCGCAACGGAACCCGCGATCGACGACCGGTCGTGCGAACACGCGCGGCGGTCCGCAGTCGGCGACATACACTTCGGCGAACCGTCGGTGACACCGATCGCGATGGCACCCGGAAGCCGACGCCACCACGATGAGCGCGAGGAGTGAAAGCAGGAGGATACCGCGGCGCATAGGACGCTCCCGTCGATTCGGCCATCTCTGCCGCGTCGTCACGGCCCGCCGCACGACGGGCCTATCCCCTTGGACTACGAATCCGAAGGCAGGTTAGGCCCGCCCGAAGGCGACGTGCGCGGTCGGACCTTTCGCGGACTCAGCGGCCGCCCGAGATGCCGCGCCGAGACTCCTCGAGTCCCTTGCGGGCGGTGTAGAGCGTCGGCTCGCGCTTCAGCGCCTCCTGATAGTACTGAATCGCCTCGTTGAACCGGCGCTGGCGCTGCATCATCCAGCCGAGATTCGTGTACGCGCGAACGGCGTACACCGAGATCTGCGCCGCCTGAAGATACGCTTCGACCGCCGCGTCGATCTGTCCCGCGCCGCGGAACGACTCGGCCAGCGCCAGCAGCGTCTGCCCGCGATCGGGCGTCGTCGGAAGGGCGCGCTGGAACTTCTCCGCCGCCTCCTCATAGCGATCGAGGTTGCGCAGCGCAATGCCGTACTGGTGCCACGCGTGGCCGAACTCGGGGTTGATCTCGACCGCCCGCGCAAGGTAGGGCAGGGCCTCCTCGGACTTGCCGGCGTTGATCAGTTCAGTCCCGTAGTTGTCGTTCGCGAGCCAGCTATCGGGACTGACCGCCAGCACGTGACGCCAGAGCGTCATCGTGTCCTGCCAGACGCCCGTCTGCCGCCACGACAACACGCCGAGCACTGCGAGGATCGGCACCGGGAGCATTGTCGCGACGAGCCGGCCGCGCCAGGAAACAGCGCCGATCCGACGAACGAGCGCGAACAGGATTCCGCCCGCCAGCACCGCGAAGCCGAGGCACGACAGGTAGCTGTAGCGATCGGCGACGAACTGCGGCCCGCTCTGCGCCACGCCGAGCACGGGCGCGACGATGACGAGATAGCAGACCCACACCGTCAGCAGCGCGGGAGCCCGCCGCCGCACGATCCACACCGCGGCCGTCACGCCGATCGTCACGATCATGCCGTCGAGGTACGGCCGCGCGAGAGGATTGAGCCGCACCGGGATCTCGTAGAGCGGCGACAGCTCGCGCGGCACGAGCGTCCGCAGAAGGTAGAACGCCGAGCCGTAGAACACCTGCGCGGTCCGCGGGACGAGGCCGTGTCGCGCCAGCGGAAGCACGCCCAGTTCCTGTTCCGACTGCGCAAACAGCGCCATCAGCGCCGCCAGCGCCGCCAGCGCGAAGAACGGGACCTTCTGCAAGACGAGCTGCGTCCACGCCGCGATCGACGCGCGGTCCCGTCGCAACGGCGCACGACGCAGCGGCCAGGCGTCGAGCACGAGCATCACGACCGGCAGGGCCATGCCCCAGGCCTTCGAGAGCAGCGAGAGCAACGTCAGCATGATCGCGATGACATGCCAGGGCTTGCGGACGATCGAAACCGCACCGGGCGAAACGCTGCGGAAGTAGGCGTTCAGCGCCGTCACGAAGAACACGCCCGACAGCACGTCGCGCCGCTCGGTCACCCACACCGCCGACTCGACGCGCAGCGGATGCACGCCGAAGAAAAGCGCCGCGGCCCCGGCGACGAGCGAAAGAGCGATACCCTCGCCCGGCCGGGCGCCCATCGCCAGCACGATCAGCCGGCGCGACAGAAAGTAGAACGCGACCGCCGTCGCCGCGTGCAG
This sequence comes from Phycisphaerae bacterium, assembly GCA_023150615.1. GTDB lineage: Bacteria > Planctomycetota > Phycisphaerae > UBA1845 > UTPLA1 > JAKLKO01. The sequence continues at coordinate 124,675 of JAKLKO010000007.1, read as the reverse complement.
TACGAGGCTCGTGCGGTGATAGCCCTTGCCGTCAAGCCCGTACATCTGGTAATCGAGCGCAGCGCTCATCCAGCTCAGCGGCTGGTAGTGCCCCATGAACCCGGTCGTGAACATCCACTTCAGGTTGGCCACCGAGAAGGAATGGAAGAACGTGTGACTGAGAAACGTCCGGTCGTCGTCCCACGCGACGAACCCGAAGTTCAGCGCTGGGAGAAACACGCCGAACGACGCGACGGCCACGACGATCGGAACGACCAGGCGAACGACCTGCTCGCTCCCGCTCGCGGCGCGCCACGGAAGCAGGCGCTGGTCGTTGACCCCCGGCGCGGCCGGTGGCGTGCGCGATGCGGCGGACCCGGCAACGTGCTGTCGATTCCCGCGTCGCGCCATCGCTACGGGCCTCCGCCGCCCGGGGCCGTGACCGGTCGCGCCGCCGCCATGCGCTGCCGGACCGTCGCAGCGGCGCGCTTCGCTTTTTCAAAGTCCGGCTGCCGCTTCAGGATGCGTTCAAATTCGGCCAGCGCCTCGGGCAGGCGATTCAATCGCACCAACGTCGCGCCGAGTGCGTAGCGGGTGTTGACATTGTCCGGAGCGAGCCGCAGCGCGTTGCGCAGGTACCGCTCCGCGTTCACGTCATCCTTACGTTCCATCGCCGTCTGCGCCGCAAAGGTGTAATCGGCGGAGCGGATGTCGGTCACGCGCAGCGAGCGCGTCCAGCCCCGCTGGGCGAGCGCAATCACGATCGTGCCGGCCAGCAGTCCCAGCAGCGCCACGCCGCGCCGCGCCCGCAGCCACGATGCGACCGCCACCAGCCAGATCGAGGCGTAGGCGATGGCCGTCGGGACGATGAACAGGCGATACCGCGCCTGCGGATGCACGACGCTCAGCGCGACGATCAGCAGTGCGGTGAATACCCAGAGCGCCATGTGCGCCGATCGCCTCGCGTGCCATAGCTCGCGCAGGCGAACGCCCGCTTCCTGCGCTGATTCCGGTTTTTTCCGCCGACCCGCCCGAGATGGTTCGGCCTTTGTCCGCCGTACGGCGCCGGCGACGATCCCGCACAGCACCGCCGCGCCCATCGGAAACACCACGCCGAAGTGCAGCGCCGTCTTGAGCGTACGCGTCTCGGCGCGGAAAAACGTGTACGACGTGTTGTCCGGCAGCTCCCGCGTCGACACAACGGCCGTCATGCGGCGCAGCCAGTTCGAGAAGAACCGTCCGTATCGGCCGTCGTACGTTCTCCAGACTTCACGCGAGATTCCCGGGATCGAACCGCCCGACGCATCCATGATCTGTTTGAGCTGCGGCCCCGGCGGCCGAAAGATGACGCCGCCGCTCGCCGCGCTGGCCATGTTGCAGTAGGCGAGGTTCACGCCCAGTCGTGACGATGCGCCGAAGGGCGACGCACCGACGGCTAGATTCCGCATTACCAGCGGAGCCATGCCAATGAAATACCCGCCGGCGAGCAGGCCCAGCGACACGGCCGCACCGCGCCAACCCGCGCGGACCGACCAGGCCAGAATGACAAGCGTGGTCGCGACGACCAACACGGGCGCCGTTTCGTAAAACGTCGCGTAGATGCCGAGCAGCGCGCCGATGACGAGCAATCGCGGTACGCGTTCGCGCACCGACGCGACGCCGGCGGCCGGCGTGGCGAGGCATCCCATGACCAGCAACAGCAGCAGCGCATAGCCCAGAATCGCCGGGCCTTCGCGCAGCAGTTGGATCTCGAGGTAGAACAGCGGCCCGTAGAGCGCCGTCAGCGCAGCGGCGATGACCCCGGCAGGTTCACCGGCCAGTCGCCGCGTCACGAGTCCGATGAGCACGCAGGTCGCGCCGCCGAGCAGAATCTGGAGTGCCTTCGCGGCGTCTACGTAGCGCGGCGTGATGCGCGAGATGGCCGCCAGCGCATAACTGTAAAGCGGCGCCTGATGAAACGACTTCGGCCCGTACCAGCGGAGCCAATCGGCCTCGCTGCCCGATTTCGTCTGCCAGAGGTGGTAGGGATGGTACGGCTCGCGGGCCAGCCAGTCGCCGTCGGCGAGGCGGCGGGCCTGCTCGACGTAGGTCGACATGTCCGACTGGTCCCACGTGTGCCAGGCGTCGAGTGGTGTGCCGCGCGCCTCGATCCAAAGGAGCATACGCACGACGACCGCCGCCACCGCGATCCCGCCGTACGCCGCACGCCCGTGTCGATCGCTCCATCCGCGCATGTGACGCGGCAGTGTAGCGAACGCGCCGGGTCGCGGCGAGTTGCGGCGCGGTTCTCGGACTTCGCCGACCATCACGCGGAGCAAGACGGCCGCGATGCGCAACGATTGCCGCCGTCTGTCGCGATGCGGCAACGTCGCGCGTTGCCTTTTCGCCACAATTAGCTTCATCGATGCGCCCGAACGTCGATATTCCTTGCGGCATGTCGCCGACACGCAACGCGCAACCGACGGACTCGTCCATGCTCACGCCGACGACCCGCACGACCGCATCCGACGCGCCGGCGGACGGCGCAGCCGCGCCAACGCTCGACCCGCTGCTCAACACGCTCTTCGAGTCGCTGGGCCTGGGCTTGCTGCTGTACGACGGCGATCTCCGGGTGCTGGCCCGCAATTACACCGCAACCTGTTTGCTGCCCGACGCGGACGAAGTGTCGCAGGCGCTCGCGCTGGCCTCCGTCGAAAGCCGCTACCAGGACTGGTCGGCGTCGCTACGCGCGGTGCTGCGATCGACGTGGCCCACGCGGTTTGACGCCGTCATGCTCCGTGCCGACGGCCAGCCGGATCGATTCGTCAACGTGCTGTGCGCCGCGCTGCCCGCGGGCGACGGCGCAGCGCCGCGCATCGGGCTGATCGTCCTCGAGGACGTCACGGCGCGCACTACGATGGAGCAGCGACTGGCCGTGTCCGAGCGCCTCGCGGCCGTCGGCAAGCTGTGCGCGACGGTCGCCCATGAGCTGAACAACCCGCTCGACGGCATCCTGCGGTATCTCAATCTCGCGCTGCGCATCGCGGAGCGCGATCACAGCGAGTCGCTGCGGAACTACCTCGCCAGCGCCCGTGATGGCACGCTCCGCATGGTGCAGGTCGTCCGCTCGCTGCTCGAGTTCTCGCGCAACGCGCCGCCCGCCGTCGCCGACGGCAACATCAACAAGATCGTCGAGGAGGCGGTGCGCACACTCGAGGGCAGCGCCGCGGAACGCAGCGTCTCGATCCTCTGCCACTTCAAGGCCGCGCACATGCCGGTCATCCGCGGCAACAGTCTCTACCAGGTCTTCTGCAACCTCATCAAGAACGCCATCGACGCCATGGCCGACGGCGGCACGCTCACCATCACCACCGCGCTCGACGCGCATCACGCCGTCATCCGCTTCGAAGACACCGGCACCGGACTGCCCGACAACGTCGAGCAACTCTTCGAACCGTTCTTCACCACAAAACCGCCGGGCCAGGGCACCGGCCTCGGCCTGGCCGTGTGCCGCGAACTGGTCGAGCGACTCGGCGGTCGCATCACCGCCGCGAACCGAACCGACGGCCGCGGCGCGGTGTTCTCCGTGCAAATCCCAGCGCCCGCGTCGCGCACTGCCGCGCGAACGCCGGAACAGGAGTAATACGTCATGCCCGAAACCACGCAGAAACCTCGAACGACGCTGCCGACCGCCGCGACGGCGACGGCCGCCGAGTCATCGAAGCCTGTCGCGGACCGCATCCTGCTCGTCGATGATGACAAGATCATCCTGTCGTCGCTCGGCGAGTTCCTCCGGCTGGAGGGCTACACGGTCGACACGGCCGATTCGGTCGCGGCGGCGGCGGCAGCGCTGGGACAGCGGCCGTACGCGCTGCTGCTGACCGACATCAACATGCCGAAGTCGACGGGCTTCGAGCTGCTCCAGCTCGTGCGGCAGCGCTTCGCCGAGACGGTCTGCATCGTCATCACCGGCTACGGCACGATCGAGTCGGCGGTCGAGGCGATCAAGCTCGGCGCGTACGACTACCTGACGAAGCCGATCGACGACGACGATCTGCGGCTGGTGGTGCAGCGGGCCATGCAACAGCAGGCGCTGCTGCGCGAAAACCGCTCGCTCAAGCAGCAGCTCGGCATGCGCTTCAGCCTCGACAACATCGTGGGGAACGACTACCGCATGCTGAAGGTCTTCGACCTCATCGAGACCGTCGCCGACACGCGGACGACCGTGCTCATCAGCGGCGAGTCGGGTACGGGCAAGAGCCTCATCGCACGGACGATCCATCACCGCTCCGCGCGGCGCGACCGGCCGTTCATTGAGGTGTCGTGCGGCGCGATTCCGGAGAGCCTGCTGGAGAGCGAGTTGTTCGGCCACGTGAAAGGCGCGTTCACGGGCGCGGTGGGGGACAAGGTCGGCAAGTTCAAGGCCGCCGACGGCGGGACGATCTTTCTCGACGAGATCTCGTCCGCGTCTCCGGCCCTTCAGGTCAAGCTGCTGCGGGTGCTTCAGGAAAAACAGTTCGAGGCGGTCGGCAGCAACACGACCGAGACGGTCGATGCGCGCGTCATCCTCGCGACCAATCTCGACCTGAAGCGCGAGGTCGAAGCGGGACGATTCCGCCAGGATCTTTTTTACCGCATCAACGTCGTGACGATTCATCTGCCGCCGCTCGTCGAGCGGCTGGGCGACATCCCGCGACTCTCGGAGTTCTTTCTGCGAAAGATCTGCGCCGAAGTGAACAAGGACGTGCACGGCATCAGCGCGGAGGCGATCCAGGCGCTGCAGCGATATCACTGGCCCGGCAACGTCCGCGAGCTGGAAAACGCGATCGAGCGGGCGGTCGTGCTGACGAAGTCGCGCGAGATCATGCCGGAGGACCTGCCCAGCAACGTCCTCGACGATATGGCGCCGCCATCGCGCGGCGACGCGCCGTGGACGCCGCAACCACTCAAGCAGGCGCTCGAGGGACCCGAAAAGCGGATCCTCGAAGCCGCACTGAAGGCGAACAACTGGAACCGCCAGCTCACGGCGCAGGTGCTCGAAATCAACCGCACGACGCTCTACAAGAAGATGAAGCGCTACGGACTGGAGTTCGAGCCCGGCGGAGCAGCCCGCTGAGGCGGTTCTCGCCGCCTGCGCCGCCGGCGCGTACAATCCTGACGAAAGGTGCGCCGTGCTGAGTTCCGAGCAAATCCGACGTGCGGGCGATCCCTTTCCGCAGCACTCCGGACTCTGGATCGCCGTCGCCGTCCTCGTCGTGCTCGCGCTGGTCTCGCGCATCCACGTTCCGACGCCCGCGCCGGTCAACGCGGCCACGCATCGCCAGTCGATCCCGCAACGGACCGCGGAACCCGCGCAACCGTCCGGCGCTGCCGCCTACGCATGGCTGTCGCGCGCCGCGGCGAAAAACTACACCCCGCTGGCCGAGCGCATCCCGCCGCCCGACGGCTTTGCGCGCGTCGCGCTCGAGCCGGCCAGCTTCGGGCAGTGGCTTCGGAACCTGCCAGTCCGCCCGGCCGGGACGCCCGTCCGGGCCGGAAATCGAACCATCGTCAAACCCGCCGATGCGCCCGATCTCGCCGCGGTGATCGACCTGCAACCGGGGAATGCCAATCTCCTCATTGCGCCGTGCATTGTCCTGCGCCTGCGGGCGGAATACCTCTGGTCGCTCCAGCATCTTGACGCGATCAACTTCCACTTCACGAACGGCGATCTGTTTCCGTTCCAGCGCTGGGCCGCCGGGGAACGACCGACGGTCCGCGGCCGCAACGTCACGTGGTCCGCCGGAGACCCGCCCGATCGCTCGCGGGCCTCGTTCGCCGGATACGTTGAGACGCTTTTCCGCTACGCGTCGGTCTACAGCCTGATGCACGACACGCGGCCGGTGGCCGATGAAACCGTACAACCCGGCGACGTGTTCGTGCTGCCCGGTCGACCGGGACACGCCATCCTCGTGCTCGATCTGGCGACCGATCCGGCCGGGCGCGTTCGCGCGCTGCTCGGCCAGGGAGGGTCGCCGGCGCAGACGTTTCACGTGATCCGCGCCGGACCGCAGGGCGCGTGGCACGAGTTGCGCGCCGGAGAAGACGTGCGGATCCCGACCATCGGAACGGTCAAGCTGCGCTCGCTGCGCCGCTGGTAAGTCGACGACGTGAGCGGTCCGACCGCGCGATCGCGGTGGGGCCGCTCGGGAGAGGTGCCATGAACGTCAATCCGTTTTCACGCGATCGCGCCTTGAGCCTGCGCGATCTCCAGAACGAGTTCGATCAGATCCTCGAGCGGCTCTGGCACGGCGGCCTGTCGACACCGCCGCTCGATGGGCAGGACTGGGCGCCGCACGTCGACGTGGTCGATGAGCCGCTGCGCTACGTGGTCCGCGTCGAGGTCCCGGGGCTGACCGGGCGCGACGTCGAGGTCTCGATGCTCGAGCGCGTGCTGACGATCAAGGGCGTCAAGCCGGCGACGCGCAAGCCCGGCGAGGATCGACGATACCTCCGCGCCGAATGCCGCTTCGGGTCATTCCAGCGGCGAATCGATCTGCCGGACGCAGTCGACGTCGAACGGATCACGGCGCAGTGCGCAAACGGAGTGCTGGAGGTGGAGATTCCGAAGAAGTCCGGCGCCGCCCCGCGGACCGTCAAGGTCGCCGTGCCCGACGAGGCGATCTGACCCGCCGCCGAACGAGTCGGCGTTTACTTCTTGGACGCGGCCGAGGTCCGCCGTGCCCGGGCCTTGGCCTTCAGACGGAGCATTCGCTTGCGGTGCTTGCGGACGGCCAGTCGTCGCTTCTTGTACATCGCCGGTTCTCCTGGTGAATTCGTTACGGTAGAATAGAAGCGGCCGGCGTTCCGCTCAAGCCGCTTCGCCGCATGGACCGCGGTCGATGCACGGCGCAGCACGATGACACAAACGGATATTCGGTGACCGATCATCCAGCCGCTGACAACTATCGAGACGCCCGCACCCGCCGGACGATCCTGTTCTCCGGACGCGTGCAGGGCGTCGGCTTCCGGTATACGACCTGCAACGTCGCCCGTACACTGCCGGTCGCCGGATACGTGCGAAACCTGGCCGACGGCCGCGTCGAAACCGTCGTCGAAGGTCCGCCGGACGAGATCGACCGGCTGGTCCGCCGGCTCCGCGATACGTTCGGCGCGTCCATCCGAGACGTTCACGAGACAGCGTCCCCAGCGACGGGCGAGTTTCGCGGATTTGAGATTCGCTTCTGACGCGACGCGCGTCCGGAACGCACCGTGAAAAAAGAAAACACCCGCCGCATTCAGCGAACGGGTGCTTTCCGGAGGGGAAAGAGCTCGTGATCGGCCTGCGCGGGCCGAAGAAATCTTCGTATCGAGGGGCGGCACCCTACCACGCCGCCAAATGACGTGCAAGCGCGGTTATGACAATTTTTCCGCCCTTGCGGAATATGCAGAAAACTCGCAAAGGACAACAGCTATTACCTTATGAGAAGACGATTTACAGCCCAGCGTCGCCATGATCGTGGCCGACCGCACCATCTCCAACCGGCCCCGGCCGTACATCACCCGGCAAACGTGCCGCTCGTCGGCACGCTTGAGATCGGACCGAAACAGGACGGTGTGCTCCGCTTGCAGGCGAAGAACTACGCCGTGCAGCCCGGCGACCCGGTCGTCCCGGCCAACCTGATCGCGCAGCATCGGCTCCGCGGTGGGGAGTCGATCGAGGCGCGGATCGCACCGCCGCAGAAGCACAAGGGAGCGCAACGGATCGAGCAAGCGCTCTCGATCAACGGACTGTCGCCGGACGACTACGCAAGATTGTCGCCGATCGAGGAGCTGACGGTGATCGATCCGATCGAGCCGATCCGGCTCGAGACGGACGGCGGTCCCACGACCACGCGCGTGATCGACCTGATGACGCCGATCGGCAAAGGCCAGCGCGGCCTGATCGTCGCGCCACCGCGGACGGGCAAGACCGTCCTGCTCAAGCAGATCGCGCACGCGATCATAAAAAACCACCCGGAAATCCTGCTCATGATGCTGCTCGTCGATGAGCGGCCGGAGGAGGTCACCGAAATGCGCCGGGCGCTGTGCGCCGAGGAGTCGGGCTGGGAGCGGAACGCACCAGAAGTCGTCTATTCGAGCAATGACCAGGACGCGCCGCGGCACATCCGCATCGCGCGGCTGATGATCGAAAAGGCCCGGCGCTATGTCGAGTGCGGACGCGACGTGCTGATCCTGCTCGATTCACTGACGCGGCTCGGACGCGCATTCAACACGAACATCGGCAGCAGCGGCCGCACGATGACCGGCGGGCTCGACATCCGGGCGCTCATCGAGCCGAAGGCAATGTTCGGTGCGGCGCGGAAGATTGAGCACGGCGGGAGCCTGACGATCATCGCGTCAGTCCTGATCGAGACCGGCAGCCGCATGGACGACTTCATCTTTCAGGAATTCAAGGGCACGGGGAACATGGAGCTGGTGCTGACGCGCGAGCTGGCGAACCTGCGGATCTGGCCCGCGATGGACCTGGCGCAGAGCGGCACTCGCAAGGAGGAATTGCTGCTCGGCCCGGCCAACCTCCAGAAGGTCTACCGCCTGCGCCGGCGATTACTGACGATGCCGCCGACGGCACAGATCGAGACGCTCGTGCGAGAACTCGAAAAGAACAAGAGCAATCCCGATTTCCTCGCTGCCATGGCGAGTTGACCCCCGACGTCATTCCACGCTCGACCCCGCGCCGCGCGGATATCGGACGCGCACGCTTCGCGCCCGCGCGCGGCGGAGCGAGGGGTGCATTCGTGCCGGGCGCTCTACCGATATACCCCTGTCGCCCGGCGGCGATCCGCAAACGCCGGGCCGGAGCACCACACGATGCAATCCGTCTCGACGTTCCTCGACAATCTGCTCAAGCTCGGCACGCTCTTCGATCAGGTGCTCGGACTCGTCTCCGAGGTCATCAACCTCGTATCAAGTCTGCTGCTGCCCATCCTGCAAGGCCTCGCGCCGCCCACGGTGTGACCGCGCAGAAAAAAGAGGTGGCCGGTCGCCCGCTCGCGCGTGCGCCGGCCGCCGCGTTTTCCGGCATTGCCGACGGCTCGCACTCGACGCGAATCCGCCGACGACGGCTCGATCGGTCTATCGCGTGTAGACGATCTCCATGTTGCGCCAGAGCTTCCCGTCCGCGCCGGGGACGTACATCTCGAACACGTTCTTGTCCGGGCTGACGATCCGCGTGATCGACTTCATCTCGCACTCCTGACCGGTCGCCGGATCGATCGACTTGCTCTGAAAGGTAAAGACCTTCCCGGACGCGTCGCAGGTTCCGGCCTCGCGCATCATGCCGGTGTCCATCGTGTCCATCCAGACGGTCTGATACTGCTTCCGCGTGTTGTCGTATCCGATGTAGCCGATCCCGTGGAACGGCTGGCCCATCGCGGTACCTTCGAACTCCTGCATGAGGAATCGCCCGCCGAGCACCCATTTGCGCGTCAGCGTGGCCTTTGATTCCTCCGGCGTCGCATCGGGCGACATCCAGAATCGCGCCACGGCGTTCCAGCGCCCCACGAGCGCATCGAGGTGCTTGTGGTGCTCGCCCGGCGCCGCCATCGCCGCATACTTCTTCGCGTCCTCGTCCATCGGACTGCCGGGATCGGGCCGCTTGGTCTTCGCACCCGGCTCATCACCGGCGATGACCGGTCCGGACGACACGGCAATCCAACTCAGCACCGCCGCTGCCAACAGCCCTCCGCACAGAATCCGACGCATGGTCCTTCTCCTTTGGCTCGCGATGTGAATCGTCCGACCGCGTGAAAACCCGAAGCAGAACATTAATCTAACATCGAGGTCCGCGTCAAGGGGGCGCCCGCGCTATCCATCCGACGCATCGTCGCCAACGCGCGTAAACTCGAACTCGACCGACCAGGGCTTGTCGGCGCGCTGCTTCTCCAGCACGCATCGCAGCGTCTGCGGCGAAGTCCGCTCGTAGGTCAGGCGCGTGCGCTCCTTGCCATCGGTGCGCTCGAACAGGGCCCGCCGGCTTTCGAGTTTCACCAGCGTCATCCCGATCGCATCCGGACCGCGGGCCATCGACAGGCCGGACCGGAAGTGCCGCAGCGACAGCCGTATCCCCTCGTCGGACTCCTCAAGCAGGAGCAGTTCGTACATCGACCGCGCCGCGTCGACGCCCATGCGGCAGACGCCGACCATCGCGCCGCCCGCCGGCGCAAACCAATGTTCGCGCGTGCCGCCGTCGGTCTTCGGGTCGTGCCACGTCCCGACCAGCCAGTGCAGATCGGACAACCGCGCCGCGCCGCGACGCGGCTCCTCCGACGCACGTCCCACGTTCCACCATGCGCCGACCGCAACGACGCCCGCCAGCGCGCACAACCTCACCGCATTCCGGCCCATCGCCATTCTCCCGTTCGTCATTCCGGCCCGCGACATCCCGCCGCCACAGAAGATCAACCCAGCGGCGGCATTTCGGTCACGATGAACTCGGCGTTCTCAATGACGCCGTTGCGAATCGTATAAAGGTCCTTGCCGCGCATCGGCGAGGCGAAGACGCTGGACGTGCACGTCCATTCGGCGCAGACGCGCACGCCGTCCATGTCGATGCGGTCCATCCTGATCTGCATGTCCGGCGGCATGTTCTGCACGGCGTCGCGGAACCAGGCGCGGATCGCCGCCTTGCCCTTGTGCGTCCGCGGCTCGCCGCTGAACGGCTCGGTCACGCTCGCATGTTCGGCAAACAGCGACATCATCTGTTCCTCGCCGGCCGCCCGCGCGTGCATCGCCGCGAACACCTGCTCCACCGCGCGCCGATCCTCGTCCCGAACTGGCATCTCGAATCTCCTTTCGCCTAGAATACACTCAGAGGGCCGCCCGCATGCCGCCGTATTTCCCCACGCTCGACGACCAGGCCCTCGCGCGCCTGCGCGAACTCGTCCGCGATCTGCACGATTCGGTCTCGCCCGCCGTGCCGCAGGACAAACTGGTCGAACTCGCGCGGAATGCCCCCGCCGACCTCGGCATCACCGTCGACTTTGAGGCCTCCCGGACGCTCGGTCAGCCGATGGTCGTCGTCCGCGTGCCGACGCCACCGCCCCCCGACGCCTGCCTCGCAACCCTGTCGGCCCGCGAGCGGGACATCGTCTCGCTCATCGCCGAGGGCCTGAGCAACAAGCAGATCGCGCGGCGGTTGCACATCGCCCTCGCAACGGTGAAGGACCATGTCCACCGCATCCTCGACAAGGCCGGCCTGCCGAACCGTGCGGCGCTCACCGCCGCGTATCTTGGTCGCCGGCAGCCATCGTAGGGGCGACAGGATTCCCCGGGCAATCCAATCTTTGGATGGGATTTTCGCCCGCCGTGCCCGCAGCGCAGAAAAAAGGCGGCCCATCCGAGCCGCCATGCGCCACCAGGGAATCGAACCCCGAACCTACTGATTAAGAGTCAGTTGCTCTGCCAGTTGAGCTAGTGGCGCGGGTCGAACCGGGGATTGTATCGCGTCGCGCAGCGCCCGCAAGGGCCTTCAGGCCTCGCCATAGACCGGCACCGCGGCCCCACTGATCATCCGCGCGTTTTCATCGCAAAGTAGCAGCATCACGCGGGCCAGCTCGGACGGCGGGACCCAGCGGCGGTGGTTCGCGTCGGGCATGGCCGACCGGTTCGCGGGCGTGTCGATGATGCTCGGAAGTACCACGTTCACCGAAACCCCGCTTCCGGCGCATTCCGCGGCCAGCGACTTCGTCATGGCCACGACGGCCGATTTGGAGGCCGAATAGACCGCCATGCCGCCGGGCGGCTCGATCGCGGCGCGGGCGGCGACGTTGACGATCCTGCCGCGGCCGGCCGGACGCATCCGCCGAATCGCCTCGCGACAACAGAGGAAGACGCTCCGGAGATTGACCGCGATCTGCGCATCGAACGTCTCGGTCGTCGTCTGCTCGATCGGACCCATCGCGAATCCGCCGACGACGTTGAGGAGGGCGTCGACACGCTTCGACGCGACGTCGACCTCGTGAAAGAGTCGCGACACGTCCGGCTCGCTCGTCACGTCGATGCGGTGCAGTCGCACACGCTCGCGCCAGTCATGAAGAAGCGCCTCGAGGTGCGGCAATTCGTGGTCGCGCCGATAGGTCACGTGCAGCCACGCGCCCGACGCCGCCGCCGCCTTGCATACCGCCGTGCCCAGCGCGCCGGTCCCGCCGGTGACGACCAGCACGCGGTCTTTCAGCGACATGGTCGTGCCCTCACTGTTTCACCGTAGCCTGCGACGGTCGACTCGCGGCTCGCGGAGTGTCGCCGAACAGCACCTGCCGCGCCCGCGACAGGGCCGTCAGCGCCTGCTCGCAGTTCTGAATCGGGACCGAGTTCTCCCACAGCGCGGAGCGATACGCGCCGATCACATCGCGCAGGCTCCGCACGTAGAAGCACTCCTCCTCGCGATAGCCGAGCTGAAGTACGAATCGCACCGCCGACCGCAGCGCGGCTTCGTACGTCGCCGTGCGCGCCGAGTCCCCGACGCGCCGCGCCAGCGCGAGGCCGTCGGCCAGCGCCGCCGCGGCCGGCGCCGTCGTAATCCCGACGCGCGAACCGCCCGCCAAATCGATCGCGCCGACGAGCAAACCCGACGCGTCCATCGCCGGTGCCACCTGCGAGCCGCGCAGGCGGTCCAGCAGGGCGAACGCCTGATCGCTCAACTCCGCGTCGTTCCGCCGTGCGTAGGCGCACGCGAGCGCCCGCGCATGCAGCGCCACCGCGGCCGTGTCTGTCGACGTCCGCAGATGCGGGCCGTAGAACGCCCGCGCGCGGCGGAGCACCTCCACGAATCGCGGGTCCTCCGCGTTCGCGCCATCCCGTGCCAGCGCCAGCAACGCGGCGCCGGCGGCATAGTCGGCGGTGCCGAACTCGGCCGCGCCGCCAACGTCCTTGACGCCGAGCCGTCCATCGTCAAGCTGCGCAGCGCGCAGGGCGGCGCCCAGGGCCCGGCGTGCCGCGTCGCGCTCCGTGTCGGAGCGAACTTCGAGCAGCGCCTGCAGAAGCATCGCCGTCGAGCCGAGCTTGTCCTCGTGCCCCTCGAAGGAGACGTACTTGGCGTCCGCCGACTCGGGCAGGGGCTTGAGACTGCCGATCGCGCCGCGGAGCAGCGGCTCGGCGCGGTCGACCACCGTCGAATCGCCGAGCAACCGCGACGCGCTCAGCCATGCCGCGAGCATGCCGAGCTGCGCCGTCGCGGAATTGCGCTCGTCGTATCGATCCGTGCTCGGCTGATAGCAGTACGCAAAGGCCCCGTCGCGATTCTGGCGATACCGAACGTACGACAGGAGCGCTGTCACCGCCGCGTCCAGCCGCTCCGCCGTCACGGCATCGGCCTCGACGCGGACGACACCGCGCTCCAGCCGGACCGGCGCGGCGTCCGCGTCGCGCTGCCACGCAAAGACCGTGAGGAAGCGAAAGTACTTCACGGCGTCGGGCCGCGCCTTTTTCTCCGCAATCGTGATGTTCGCGCGGCGCTCGGCCGTCTGAAGCGCGAGGTCCGGCGAGTAGTTCGACGCGAGGATGAAGCCCGGCGTAACGCGACCGCGCTTCTCGCCGAGCGCGACATCGACGCCGTGCAGTCCGGCGTGGAACTCGGCGTACAGCTCCGGCGACCAGTAGCCTTCCGGCGTCAGGCCGACCGCCACGGCCTCATCGTCGCCGAGGACTTCCAGTTCCAGCGCCAATTCGGCGGTGCGCGCCGTCAGCGATGCGTCGCGTCGCTTCAACTCCGCACCGAGTGCGGCGCCGCCTTCGGACGTCACCGCCACCAGCGCGCCGACGGGCGTCTGCATCTCGCACAGCAGTCGGCCGCGTTGCCGAAGCGCCAGTCGCAGCGCGGCGCGCAGGTCGCGCAGCTTAAGCGGCACGTACGACGGTGCCCGCGCTGATTCGCCGCGCGCACCTTGCGCGACAGCGTCGCGCGCCGTGGCGAACAGCAGTGCGAGATCCGTCTGCGACAGCACGGGCGCGGACACGGCCGGACGACGCGATTCCGCGACCGCCGCACTCTGCGCGATTGCCAACGCCGCCGCGAACATAGCCGCCGTGACGCAACGCATGACCCGGATCATACGCCCACCGGACTCGGGGCGGAATTCCGACCCTCAACCAGACCTCCAGTCCGGGCCGACAAAGAAGCGCACCGCCGCCGGAGCGACCGACACTTCGATTGGCGTCGTGCCCGCCAGCTCGCCGTCGACCTGCACCGGCACGGGCACGGACGCCGAAGCGCGGATCGTCCCGCCGCGCGCATAGCACACATCCGGTCGCCCGACATGGCGGTGAAACAGCGTCCGCCATGAATGTGCGAGAAGCGTCGCGGCCGATGCGCAGCGGAATGCGCACACGTCGAGCAGGCCGTCGTCCGGCCGCGCATCGCGCACGACGCGCAGGCCGAGGGCATAGCGCGGCGTGTTCCCGATGAACGCCATGCCCGGACCTTCGAACACCGTCACGCCGTCCACGTCGACACGCAGCGCCGGCCAGCGCGACTCCCAGAACGTCCGCCAGATCGGCCAGAAGTAGGCCGCGTGGTCGATGTGACCGCGTCGTCGCAACTCCAACCGGCGCACGCACTCGCCGTCGAAGCCGACGCCGACGATGGTCGCAAAACGCCGGCCGTTGACGACGCCAAGATCAAGCGTGACCGTCGGACCGCCGCGCAGCACGGCATCCACGACGACCTCGAGCGCGGCGCGGATGCGCAGGTACTTCGCCAGGAGGTTCTCCGTGCCGACCGGCACAACGTGGATCGGGATGTCGCGGCGCGGGAATCCGTCGATCGCCTCGTTAATCGTCCCGTCGCCGCCGCAGATGAGAACGGCCCGTGCGTCGGCACGGAGGCCGCGTGCGAACCTCCGCGCATCGCCGCGACCGCGGGTCACGAGGACCTCGGCCCGCACGCCGCAGGCGGCCAGGCGCCGCGCGAGTGCCGCCGCCAGCGGTCGTGATCGGCCGCCGCCGGCGAACGGGTTCAGGATGATCGGTACGCAACTCAAAGCCGCGGCATCCATTCCGACCGTCCGCCTGCGGCGCAATCCGTCCGGCGAGGCCTACGAACGTCGGCGTCCGGCCGGATTCCTTGACCCGGCCGAACGCGCCGCCTAACTTCTACGTTTTCATGCTCGTGGCCCATCGCCCCGCCGGGCCGTCCGGCGTTCGCCGGGCGATGCGGGCCATGGAATTACATCGACCCGATCGAGCGCCGATGCCGACCCGCACGTCAAAACCCGCCGCGCCGTCCGAAGGCATCCGCGACACGCTCGACTCCATCATCATCGCCTTTATCCTCGCGTTCGTCTTTCGCGCGTTCGTGGTCGAGGCGTTCGTCATCCCCACCGGCTCGATGGCCCCGACGCTCTACGGCGCGCACGGGCATCACCGCTGCTCGAACTGCGGCTATCACTTCGCGTACGGCCTGCGCGAGGACGCCGTGCGGACGGCGTACAACGTCGTCTGCCCGAACTGCAACAACTTCAAGGACTTCGTCGAGGGCGACGACCTGCCGTTCCTCGCCGATAACGGCGATCGCATTCTTGTCATGAAGTGGCCGTTCGACGTCGGCGGCGAGTGGCTCGGCCCGCGGCGATGGGACGTCATCGTCTTCAAGGACCCCAAGGACGGCAAGCAGAACTTCATCAAGCGCCTCGTCGGAATGCCCGGCGAAGTGTTCGAGATCATCGACGGCGACATCTACGCCGCGCCGGCGTCGGAACTGCCGCCGGCACTGACCGAGAAGCTGTTGAAGGACCCGCTCACGCCCGGCGGTCGCCACCTGAGCGAGGCCGATTTCCACGAACTCGACAAGCACCTGCGCATTCAGCGAAAGACCGACTCCGCGCAATCCGTCCTCTGGATGATCCACTACGACCACGACTACCTGCCGCTCGTGCCGATGGAGGATGGTCCGCGCTGGTCGGCCCGCGGGAACCCGAATGAGACTGGCTGGGACGTCTCGACGCCCGTCATCACCTTCGACGGCCGATCCGGCGCTGCGCGGTCGCTCGAATTGACCGGAAAACCGATCACCGACCTGTACGGCTACAACAAGGAGATGCTCGCGGCCGGCGGCGTGCGACAGTTGCGCTACGTCACGGATATCCGGGTGAGCGGCGTCGTGGTTCCGCGCGGATCCACGGGATCGATCTCATTCCTGCTCAGCAAGCGGCAGGACGAGTTCCGCGCGACGATCGACGCGGATGGTCACGTCAGCCTCGCGCATCACAAGCTCGGCGCATCGGCGCCGTTCCGCGATCTGACCCGCGCGAAGATCGACGCGCTCCGCACCGACCGGCCGGTCGTCGTCGACTTCCAGATCGTCGATTATCGCGTGCGAGTGCGGATCGACGACGCGGACGTGGCGGTCACGACCGACGACCAGTTCCATCCCGACCTTGGCTGGCTCCGCCGCCGACACGACGGCGATGGCCCGCCGTCGCGCGTGTCGATCAGCGCGACCGGCCTTCCGCTGGAGATCCGGCACCTGGCCGTGCACCGCGATATCCACTACCGCAGCGTCGACCACGAGACCGGCGGCCCGGATGACCGGAATCCGTACCTCGCGGCCGGGATCCCCGCGTGGGGGACGGCCGGCAACCCGATCTTCCTCCGCGAGGGCGAGTTTTTCGCCTGCGGCGACAATAGTCCGGCGAGCAAGGACTCGCGGCTGTGGTGGGAGACGGGCGACTTCGTCGATCGCCGCGGCGATGCGTACCAGCGCGGCACGATCCCGGCGGATCAACTCATCGGCCGAGCGTTTTTCGTTTACTGGCCGGCCGGCTACCGTCTCGGACAGCGCGGCCTGCCGGTGATCCCTAACGTGGGCCGGATGCGAGTGATACGGTGAACGAGCGATTCCGGCGCGAGGAGTTATCCACAGGACGACTTCGCGAGTCGCTGCCGCGCCTCGATCGAGGGCCCAGCGGGGCCCGATCCTCGGCACGATCGATCCGCTCTCGGCGAAACCGATCGAAACGGAGCCGCAACGCTCTTTTCCATAAATCGTTACTGCTGCACGTATTGGCGATGAATCCTGAGCTTGCCAGGCATCCATCTCCGATCGCAGAATTTGTCAACACGACTTTGGCGTACATGAACTTGTCGTGCCGAATCTTGCGCCGCAGCGCATCGCGGTATTGAACAGGTTTTCCACAGAAAACTGATCCACCTGGGGCGTGCCCGATGGCCGACAGCCAACACCTCCTCGAAGCCCGCGGACTCGTCAAGACCTACGCCAAGCGCACGGTGGTCAACAAGGTCAGCTTCCACGTCGGCCGCGGCGAGATCGTCGGACTGCTCGGCCGCAACGGCGCGGGCAAGACCACCAGCTTCCGCATGACGATCGGCATGATCACGCCGGACGCGGGCACGGTCCTGTTCAACGGCCAGGACATCGGCGCGCTGCCGATGTACCGCCGGGCGCAGAAGGGCATCGGCTATCTGCCACAGGAAAGCAGCGTCTTCGTTCGCCTCTCGGTCGAGGACAACCTGCTCGCAATCCTCGAATTGCTGCCCGATGTCTCAAAGGCCGATCGCAAGCGCAAGGCCGCCGAACTCATGGAGCAGTTCGGGCTGATGCACGTCGCCAGGCAGGAAGCGCGGACGCTGTCGGGCGGCGAGCGGCGGAAGCTCGAGATCGCCCGCGCGCTGGTCACGCGGCCGAAGCTGATCCTGCTCGACGAGCCGTTCAGCGGCGTCGACCCGATCGCGGTGCAGGACTTGCAGCGCGAGATCCTCGGCCTCAAGCAGCGACACGGGCTGAGCATCCTCCTGACCGACCACAACGTCCGAGAGACGCTCTACGTCACTGATCGCAGCTACATCATCCACGAAGGAAGGGTCATCGCCGTCGGCACGCCGCGCGAGCTGATCAACAACGAACTCGTCCGCCGCTCCTACCTCGGCACGACCTTCCGCGGTGACGAGTTCGATCAGACTCGCCCCGAAACGTCGTCCACCCCGCGGACGCCGGCCCACTAACGCCGCCGCCAATGCCGCACGACGTTTCGTTCCGGCCCCTCCTGCCGTAGAATCCGCGGCGTGGCGCGCCGACGTGCCGCCGCGCTGAGGAGACCACGCCGATGGCCGTCCGAGTGTCCCTGCCCGTCTCGAACCACAAGCCTCAGCCTTACCGCGGACCGTCGAAGGACGAGGTCCTCGCAATGCGGCGCGAATACCTCACGCCCGCGCTGATCACGTACTACAAGGACCCGCTGATGGTCGTCGAGGGCCACATGCAGTACGTCTGGGACGAGACCGGCAAGCAGTACCTCGACGCGTTCGCTGGGATCGTGACCGTCTCGGTCGGCCACTGCCATCCGCAGGTTGTCGAGCGCGTGCGGCAGCAGCTCGGAACGCTCCAGCACACGACGACGATCTACATCCACCCGACCGCCGGGCAGTTCGCGAAACAGCTCGCCGATCATATGCCCGCCGGAAGCGACCTCAAGGTCTCCTACTTCACCAACTCCGGCAGCGAGGCGAACGATCTCGCCACGCTCACGTCGCGGATGTACACGGGGCGCTTCGACGTCATCGCCCTGCGCAACGCCTACCACGGCGGATCGCAATCGACGATGGCCCTGACTGCCCACTCGACGTGGAAGTACACCACGCCGCACAGCTTCGGAGTACACCACGCCATGCCGGGATATTGCTATCGTTGCCCGCTCGGGCTGACGTATCCGGCCTGCGACATGAAGTGCGCCCGCGACGTCGGCGAACTCATCCGCTACGCCACTCCCGGTGAAGTCGCCTGCTTCATCGCCGAGCCGATCATGGGCGTCGGCGGGGCCGTCACGCCGCCGCCCGAGTACTTCAAGATCGTCTATGAAGAAGTCCGCAAGGCCGGCGGCCTCTGCATCGCCGACGAGGTCCAGACCGGCTTCGGCCGCACGGGCACGAAGTTCTGGGGCTTCGAAAACTGGGGCGTGACACCCGATATCGTCTGCATGGCCAAGGGCATCGGCAACGGCATGGCGCTCGGCGCGGTCACGACACGGCCGGAGATCGCCAAGGCCCTGACCGGCAAGCTGCATTTCAACACCTTCGGCGGAAACCCCGTCGCCATGGCGCAGGGCCTGGCGGTGCTCGATGTCATCGACGCGGAGGGCATCCAGGAAAACGCCCGCGTCGTCGGCGGCCACCTCCGCAAGCGGCTCGATGCGCTCGCAGACAAGCACCCACTCATCGGCGAGGTCCGCGGCATGGGTCTGATGCTCGGCGTCGAGCTGGTCCGAGACCGAACGACAAGAGAGCCGGCGAGCGCCGAGGCGGCCACCGTCCTCGAAGAAACGCGGAAGCGCGGCCTGCTGATCGGCAAGGGCGGACTGTTCGGAAACACGCTCCGCATCAAGCCGCCGATGTGCATCGCGAAATCGGACGCGGACTTCCTCGCCGATTGCCTCGACGAGGTCCTCGAATCGCTGCCGCGTCCGTAGTCCGCCGCCGATGCAGCGCGCCGGGTTCCGGCCGTTTCTCGGACCGCCTGCGAATTTCTCCGATTTTCTATCGCGCGTGTCGCATACTACGCCACGCTCGTAATCCCGCCCGCGCCTCGCGCCGATGGAAGCCTTGGAGCCGCCCGCGAGGGGACGCGAAGGGCCGCGTCGAGACGTTCGACGAGCACGGCTGGAAAAACGCAGGCCGACCGCCGGAGGGGTGTACGCCATGAGCCCGATCATCCTCATCGTTGAAGATGTCGCCATCGTCCGCCGGCCGATCGAAATCGTGCTGCGCCGCGAAGGCTACGAGGTCCTCACCGCCGAGAACGGCCGCGATGCGCTGGAGATCATGAGCACCACGACGCCCGACCTCGTGCTGCTCGATCTCGGCCTGCCGATCCTGAGCGGGCTGGACGTGCTGGAGCGCATGCGCGCGACCGAGGTGCTGCGGTCCGTGCGTGTCATCATCATGTCCGCCTCGAACGAGTCGGAGCCGATCGAACGCGCGGAGCGCTGCGGCGTGCAGGGCCGGCTGGTCAAGACACACTTCTCCCTCGCAGAACTCCGCGACGTGGTTCGCGCCACGCTCCAGCCGCAGTCGCACGCCGCGCCGTAGAACACTGCGCAGCGCACGCGCGAGCCTGCGTCTTCCCACCACCGGCCCATCGCAGCGACAGTTCCGACACTCTCGGGTCATCCGTCGGCGCCACGCGATTCCGCATGAAGCGCGGATTGCGTGCGAAGTAGGCGGTGGGGAGCACACCTTAGTCGGCATGGATCATGGGACCTCAGCCGACGTGGACATCATTCGTGCACCGTTGATGGCACTCGCAGTCGATCGTCGTTCGCGGGGAGTATTGGTCGCGGAATCTCAACCCCCGCTGCGCACCGGTCCCCGGGATGGGGGGCTTGTGGACTTCGTGAAACCGATCGTTGTGTGTCGATTTGACAAGAATCGTCGCACTTCGCGCTTGCCGTTTTCGGCCGCGCGGACCTGAGTCGGGTAACGGTACCGCTCGGATCGCTGCCTGCCCCGCCGCGATGCGTGATGACACGGCTTGACGCCGTCCCGCCTCGGGTGTCTGTTCGCCTTCGGGCGCCCTCCTTTGAACCGAGTGCATTCAACAACCGGAGGAGGCCCCTCTCCTTCAGGAATCGCCACAGGAAGGCAGACTGCCTCCAGCAGGCACGTCGCCGCCTCGCATCGCAAACCCGGAGGCCGTGAATTTCCGCCGCAGCACCGAACCTACTTCTTCGCCGCCTTCTTCCTGGGCTTCGCCGCGGACGTCGCTTTGGAGCCGGCCCGACCCGACGACTTTATTACCGCCTCGTAGAAACGGATGTACTGCCGCGCCGGCACGCGCGCGATCGCCTCGCCCAGCACGTCCAGCGCCAGATCGTCGAGCTTCTTGAACCGGATGCACGACTTGCCCATATCCAGCTTCTTGCCCGACTTGGCCCACGCCTTGCGGAACCACGCCTCGTGCTCCCGGGAACCGTAGATGCACATCAGATAGATGGCCATGTGATTCTTCTGCGACGCCAGGCAGGCGAACGGCAGCGGCTGCTTCGGATCGCAGTGGTAGCCGGGCGGATAGACCCGGTGCGGCACGTGATAGCTGATCATGCCGTACGCCATGCCCTCCTCGTAGTCCTTGTCGAGGTTGTCGAGAATCACCTTGCGCACCGCGGCGAGCGCCTCGCGGCGATCGGCCGGCAGCGATGCGAAATACTCCTTGACCGTTCTGGCCTTGCTCATCATCGCTTTCATCCTCTGTGAGACCATTGTTCCCGGCCGCCGCCGCGGCGTTTCCGGGTTACGAGCCGAGCAGCGCCTGCACGATACAGGGCACGTCGATTCCGTTGACGGCGCAGCCGCCGTCGCAGTCGCGCAGCGGTCGGCCGGTGCAATCGATGCGCGGACCCAGTGGGCGCGCCTGCGATGCGAACCGTCAAGGACACGCGCCGCCGGTGAGCAACGTGTCGACGAAGAGCTGGACGTCGTTGCCGTCGACCACGCCGTCGCCGTTCATGTCGCCGGCACAGCAGGTTCCCAGGGAAAAGACGTAGGCCGCGCCGGAACCAAGGGCGCTGTTGTCGGCCCCGTTGCCGTTGACGCCCGTGGCGCTGCTGTCCTCGCCAAGCGCCCCGACCACCACCGTGTCGCCGCTGGCGGCCACCGACCAGCCGAACTGGTCGCCCGTCCCGGTGTTCGAGGCCTTCAAATACGCCTGCTGGGTCCAGACCTCGCCGCGGACGAAGACGTAGGCCGCGCCGGAAGCGAAGGCGCTGTTGTCGGGCTGGCTGCCGTTCACGCCGGTGGCGCTGCTGTCCTCGAGATACGCCCCGACCACGATCGTGTCTCCCGAGACGGCCACCGAGACGCCGAAGTTGTCGCTCGCCCCGGTGTTGGAGGCCTTGAGGTAGGCCTGCTGGCTCCAGACCCCGCCGCTTCGGACGAAGACGTAGGCCGCGCCGGAATTGTTGGCGCTGTTGTCGGCCTGGTTGCCGTTCACGCCCGTGGCGCTGCTGTCCTCGCCGATCGCCCCGACCACCACCGTGTCGCCCGAGACGGCCACCGAGTTGCCGAACAGGTCATCCGCCCCGGTGTTCGAGGCCTTCAGATACGCCTGCTGGCTCCAGGCCGCGCCGCAGCGGACGAAGACGTAGGCCGCACCGGAAAAGGTGGCGCTGTTGTCGGCCTGGTTGCCGTTCACGCCCGTGGCGCTGCTGTCCTCGCCACGCGCCCCGACTACGACCGTGTCGCCCGAGACGGCCACCGAGTAGCCGAACGTGTCATTCGGCCCGGTGTTCGAGGCCTTGAGGTAGGCCTGCTGGGCGATGGGGTCGATGGTCAGGGGATACAGCGCCCCGCGGTCGTCCACGAAAATCGAGACAGCCTGCTCACCACTGTCTGCCTCGAACCATGCGGGGACTTCCGCGCCATTCGCATCCGTCACCTTCAGCCCGGCGTAATTCACCACCGCCGCGCCGGCGTCGTTGACGAACGTCACGTTTCGCGCGTCGCCGCTAACCCGCGGACGCAGATCGCCACGCACCGCCAGCGTGAATTGCAGCGGTCGCTGGTGCGAGAATCCCCTCTCGCACGCACTCGTCCAGGAATCCATCCCTGATAATGCGGTGTAATCAAGCCACGCCGCTTCGACGGAAGGGATTCCGGCGGCGTCACGTGCGAGAACGGATTCACGCACGAGCGAGGCGGGCCGCCGATGCACCGTGTATCCATGCTCCAGACCCCGCGAATCGTTGACATACCACTCGCTCAGCACGTCGTCCCAGTCATACCACACGCGCCCGCCATCGGCCTTCACGCACGCAGGCTGCGAAACCGCTCCCTCACGGTCGCGGCTTGGATGGCCGATCGCACGCCGTGCGTCGGCGCGGCCGTAGCCGACCAAGGCTAATCCCCACGACCAGCCGCCGCTGTCGGGCGTGATCTCGAATCCACGCCCGTCAAACCGCGTCCGCCATTGCTGGCCCGGATTGCGGGCCACGTAGTCGCCATTGCCGGTCGCAACGACCGCATGCCGCCGGGCCTCATACGCCGCGCGAATGCCCGACCAATCCGACGCGGACAGTCCATCGGGCACACGATCCGCACCGATGGCCCCCGACGCGACAATCAACCAACCTGCCGTCGCCAGCGCCGCGGTCCAGTGCAGGCGGCAAGTCATCGAACACGAAAGCTGATTTGAAGATTGCATCTGGCACCTCCGGCGACAAGAGCCGCAAACACCACATGATCATCAATCCCGAGTAGCCCGAAGTGCGTTCATTATAACGGCAATGGGTGCGGGAATTCATCACTCGAGAAGCTCTCGCATTGTCTAACTAATCACGGCGATGCCCGGCCGACGCGGCCGGCGGAATCGCCGCGTTGGCGTTGCGCCCCGATTTAGCACGGTCGGAAAGATGTTCGGACTTGCCGGTAGTCTTTGCGATCCAGCGGGCTGCATCCTCCGGCCGGCCGGCTGCAAGGCGAAGGTTCGCAATGCGTCTGGCGGTTCCGCGGGTCTCGGGGTTGTCCGGTCCCAATTTCTGGAGTCGGAGGCGGTAGTTCGCTTCGACCAGGGCGATGGCGTCGTCGAATTGCTTCTGTTCAATGTCGCGAGGTTGCTACGGGTCCAGAGGCAGTGCCATTCTTCGGACGGCGCACGC
Source organism: Phycisphaerae bacterium (assembly GCA_023150615.1). Classification (GTDB taxonomy): domain Bacteria; phylum Planctomycetota; class Phycisphaerae; order UBA1845; family UTPLA1; genus JAKLKO01. Next base: position 101,078 of record JAKLKO010000007.1, on the reverse strand, counting down.
TCGAAGGGCGGGAGTGCCCGGCGAAGCCAGAATTCGGCTTCGACGAAGCGCTTCTGCTTGATCAGGGCGCTGCCGAGGAGCTTCATGGAGTGGGCCGTGGCGAGATGGTCGGGGCCGACTTTAGCAAGCAGCTTCTCGAGCCAGAATCGCTGCAGGGCCTCGACTTCTTGGGGGCAGCCTTGTTCCGCCACGGCGTTGGAGATGATGCATGTCGCGCAGTGGGCCTGCCAACCGGACGGCCCCCAGGCCCGTGAGACGAGCGCGAGGGCTTCACGTGCGTAGCCCTCGGCCGCACCGTGCTCGCCGCGTGAGGCGCAGATTTCGGCCAGGCCGGTGAGGGCTTCCTGGCGCTTAGCCCCGATCTGCATCGTGAGCGCCTCACGGAAGGCTCGCTCCGCGGCCGCACGATCGCCCTTAATCTGCAGCACGCGGCCGAGCATGGCGATCTCGCCGCCGAGGTCCGGACCGGGGCCAAGTCGCTTGCGATCGATTCGCACCGCCTCCTGGAAGCATGCCACAGCGTCGTCGTGCCTGCCCAGTCCCGACCGCACGGCGCCAAGGTCCGTCAGCCCGGAGGCGACCTGCGTGTGCTCGGGTCCCAGGCGGCGACGCCGGATATCGATCGCGATTTCGAGGTGCTTTTCCGCCTCGGTGCTCCGCTTGCTGTGGTAGAGCAGCGTGCCGAGGGAGTTGTGGGCATCGGCGACGCGTCGCTCGTCGGGGCCAAAGAGGCGCTGGGCCATGGCGAGTTGCTCGAGCACAATCGGTTCGGCTCCGCTTTACAGCATGATCTGCGCAGCGAGCGCAACGACCGTGTGTCGGGGCTCGGCGAGATCAAATCGACGGCGCTGGATGCACTGCTAATGGTGCGACCGAACCGCATGCGAGCGTGGGACTGACTACCGCTCCGGTATGCTGCTGCATTCGCGGTCGGTCACGAAGAGCGGCTCCAGCAGCGTCCGCAGTGCCTGCCGCGCCCGGTGCAGACGGACCTTTACCGCAGCCTGCGAGATGCCGAGCCGTTCGGCGGTTTCCTGCGTGTCGAGTTCTTCGATATCGCGAAGCAGAAGAATGACGCGGTACTGTTCCGGCAGCTCGGCGATGCACTCGCGCACTCTGAGACGCATCTCGGTCGTGTGCATTCGTTCCGGCGGCGGGACTTCCCAGGCGGAGACCCTGCGCGCGTGATGCCCGGTGGCGTCGAAGATCGGCAGCAGACTCTCGATCGACGTGGTGGGACTGCTTTTGGCCGAGCGCAGCTTCATGAGGCAGACGTTGACGACGATGCGATGGAGCCACGTGCTGACCTTGGAGCCGCCGGCGAATTCGTGGATCGAGCGGAACGCCGAAAGAAATGCCTCTTGCACAGCATCGGCAGCATCGTGCTCGCAGCGCAGAAAGCGCCGCGCGACCGCGAGCATCTGGCCGCCGAACCGCCGAACGAACTCCTCGCAAGCCGACTCATCGCCGCAGCGGACGAGCGTGAGCATTGAGGCTTCGTCGGTGCAGGGTTGCTCACGATAACCGACAGTCAGCGAATTGCTCATAGGCGCTTGCATTGCGATTCCTCCAAACGCAGGAGTTCGGCCACGAAGCTGGTACACAGCGGCAATTCCACGCCGCTTTCGGCCAATTGATGAAGTAGGTGAACGCCTGCCCGATCGACGAACGTGACCTGCGAAAGGTCCAAGGCCATTCGCCGGCCGTTGGCCGTCTCCTGTGCGCACGCGCTGCGGCATTCGTCCACCCACGGCCCGACGAGCTTGCCTTCGAGTCTGAGCCATACGGTCCCGTCCTTCGTTTCGCGTGTGATCCTGAGCACTGCCGTCTCCTCGCGTTGATGCAGGCGTTTTGCACGGCCCGTGCCAACGCAGCACCGCCTGGGCGGTAGAATCGCAAGTGCCTTCAGATGAGTGGGTTACGGCAATGTGAGATGGGTGCCCCCGGCATGCGCCACGATGCCGCCGGCGGGTGCGCTCACGAAATGTCGTGGCGGCTACGAGGGTTCGTGGGCATGCGAGGGCGACTTGGGCTGCGTCAGCGGCGCGGCTATCGTAGCCGCATCACGCGGACGGTCGCGCAGGCGTTTCCCGAAGTCCCGTCAGGTGTGAGCGCGATGAGCACTATCGAACAGTCCATTCACGAAGTCGATTTCTGCGGGCAGATCGCGTCCGCGGCGAACGTCCTGTTCGCGCAGGACCCGGCCGCCTTCCCGTTCGGCGAAGCCCGCGTCGAGGGCCTCGGGACGGGCGCGGGCCGGCGGAAGCGAAAGGACTTGCGATTCTTCGAACCCGCAGCGTCGGGCGGACGGCTGGCGCTGTGCGGCGAAGTGAAGCTGCCCGGTACGCCGGAAGGGCCCGGAAGCGTCCTTGCCGGGCGCGTCCGACGTGCGCGATGCGGTACCGCTCGGTCACGTGGCGCCCCGCGCGGCACGCGAGATTCCGAGTTTCTTCATGCGGCTGCGCAGCGTGTTCGGGTGGAGGTTGAGGATCATCGCGGCACCGGAGGGGCCGTCGATCACCCAGTTGGTCTTGCCGAGGGTTGCGAGGATGTGTTCGCGCTCGACGGCCTCCAGGCTCGCGAGCGAGGCGGATGAACCGGGCGGCGTCGGCGATGCTGTTGGCGCCGAGCCGGCGGGCGGGGGCGCGTCCGCGTTGCCGGCCGGCAGAAACGTCGTCGGACTGATTTCAAGAATCTCGGTGTTCGTCAGGATAACCGCCCGTTCCAGGATGTTCTCCAGCTCGCGCACGTTGCCGGGCCATGCGTATGCGAGGAATCGAGCCATCGCGGCCTGGCTGACTCCGACGACGCGTTTGCCGATGCGCGTCGCAAACTTCTTCAGCATGAACTGGACCAGCAGCGGGATGTCGTCGGTGCGTTCGCGCAGCGGCGGCACGTGGATCGGGAAGACGTTCAGCCGGAAATACAGGTCTTCGCGGAACTTTCCGTCGCGGGAAGCCTTCAGCAGGTCGCGATTCGTGGCCGCGATGATGCGGACATCCGCCTTGATCGGCGTGCTGCCGCCGACGCGCTCGAACTCCCGTTCCTGGAGAACACGCAGCAACTTGACCTGCACGTCCGGCGGTACCTCGCCGATCTCATCGAGGAAGATCGTGCCGCCCTGGGCCAGCTCGAACCGGCCGATGCGTCTTGCGATCGCGCCGCTGAACGCGCCTTTTTCGTGGCCGAACAGCTCGCTCTCGACCAGGCCGGTCGGCAACGCCGCGCAATTGACCTTGATGAGCGGCTTGTCGCGGCGTTTGCTGTGCGAGTGAATCGCGCGGGCGATCAGCTCCTTGCCCGTTCCCGTCTCGCCGGTGATCAGCACGGAAGCGTCGGTCGCCGCGACGCGTTCGACGAGTTGAAGCACCGCCGACAGCGCGCCGCTGCGGCCGACGATTTCTTCGAAGTTGTGGAAGGACTTGATCTCTTCCTGGAGGTACGTGTTCTGCGCCCTCAGGCGGGCCTGCTCCTGCTCCATCAGCACGCGCTCGGTGATGTCCACGAACATGGTGCGCGTGTACTGGCCGCCCGGAGCGGGCTTGGACCACCATTGAATCCAGATCGGTTTGCCGTTGTCGCGGCGGCGTAGCTCGAGCACGACACCGCTCGTGTCGGTCCCGCGGCCGATGGACTCAAAGGCTTCGCGCACGCGGCGCTGCGAGTCGGGAGTGTCGGGGATGAACGACATGCCGACGGCGCCGTCTACCTGGTCGGGTGTAATGCCCAGGATGCGCATCGCTGCGCGATTGGCGCGGATGAACTTGGAATCGAGGCCTTCATGGACGTAGGCGATTGGGGCTTCCTCGAACAGGTCGCGAAACTGCTCTTCGCTCTCGTGGAGCCGCTTTTCGGCCCGCAAGCGCGTCAGCTCCGCCGTGGCCCGCGCCGCGAAGATGCGAAAGATGAACAGCCGCCGCGGCTCAGGCGGCATCGGCCGGTCGTCGAAGACGGCCAAATGCCCGAGCGTGCGACCGTCGGCGTCGCGCAGCGGCACGCCCAGATAGCTCTCGATCCCCATTTGAACGAGCGGCTCGTCGGCCGGGAATTTCTTGCTGACGCCTGTGGCGTGGTGACACAGGCTCCCGAAGACGACGTCCTCGCACGGCGTGCCGCGCAGATCCCATTCGACGTTCTCGACGATCGCGTCTTTGAACCAGAAGGCGATCGTCCGCGCCCGGCCGGCGCGGGAGCCAGGGGGCGTTTCGCCCAGAAATTCGGCGATGAAGGCGTATTTCGTACCGATGGCGGCGGCCAGGTGTCGGACGAGCGTCTGAAAGAACTCCTGCCCGACCGCGCCGGCGGTCCCCTCGACGATCGCCCGCAGGGCGGCGATCTCTTCGCTGTCCGCGATTGGCTCGGCCTCAGCCAACGGCTGCGCATCGGGAGCCGGTCGCGTCGCGGGGCGTGACGTGAGCATCGAATCAGACACGTCCGGGTTCTCGTTCATCAGGTGACGCCTGCTCATCCGCTTCGGCCGGTCAGAGCAACGGATCGCGATCGTGACAGTCTCGTTTCAAGAATCGGCCACGAGCGGAAGCCCCAATTATAACCAAGCGCGTCTCGGGAGTGGCAACCTGGTTCCTAACCGCTGTCTCATACACCGGCGATACCAGCTCGCCCCTGCGGCATCCGCTGTGACCGGGATCGCATCACCCCTTGCCGTAGACCGGAATCGCGGCGCCGTGGATCGCACGGGCCGCATCGGACGCGAGAAAAAGAATCACGCTGGCGACCGAATCGAGAGCGACCCACGTCGCGGGGTCGGCATCGGGCATCGCCCGGCGGTCTTCAGGTGTGTCGATCGTGCCGGGGAGCAGGCAGTTGACGTGGACATTCGCGGACTGCAGCTCGGCCGAGAGGCTCTCGGTCAGACGGACAACCGCGGCCTTGGATGCGCAGTAGGCGCCGAGACCCGCGACGCCTGCAAGGGCCGCGCGGCTGCCGACATTGATAATCCGGCCACAGTGAACATGTTCGTCCTCGCCGCGCCGGGCCGGAGTAATTTGCAGCGTCAGGTCGCGGGGCAGCCCAGCCGTTCCAACAGGTGGTCTCCGACCCGCAGCGCGTTGGCCATGATCGTCAGCGCCGGGTTGACTGCCCCGCTGCTCGGGAAGAAGCTCGCATCCACCACGTATAGATTGTCCACCTCGTGTGCCTTGCAGTTCACGTCGAGCGCCGACGTCTTCGGATCGCGGCCAAAGCGGATTGTCCCGCATTGGTGCGCGACGCCGGCGAGCGGAATGCGCTGTCCCACCCAAAGGGAGCGGGCGAGCAAGCCCTGGTGGCATTCGTGTCCATGAACGCCGCACCTGGAGGTCTGCTTCATCAGGTTCTTAAGCTTGCCAATGAGCCGCTTGTGGCCTTCCTCATTGTTCGGCGTGTAGCTGAGCACGATGTTGCCGTCGCCATCGAGCGCGACACGGTTGTTTGGGTCGGGCAGGTCTTCGCTCGTCAGCCAGAAGTCCAGCGAGTGTCGCGCCATCGTGTCGAGCGTCCAGCCGGGCACGACGGCTGGAGCGCCGGCCCGCAACGTGTCGCCATCGAGTTTCCCGACGAACGAGATGTGGCCCATCGGGAAGTCCCATTCACTGGATGGGCCGTAGAAGTCGTTGATCGCGAGCGTCTTTTGAAAAACCGTGGGATTGGGGCACAGCGACATGGCCATCTGGATCGAGTTGATGTGGCCCATGTAGTGGCACCCGACGACGTCCGAGCCGTTGGCGAGCCCGCGCGGGTGCGTATCGCTTCGTGATCGTAGGAGCAGGGCGGCAGAGTTAATCGCGCCACACGAGACGACGACGATGTCGCCGCGGTAGCGCTCCTCGACGCCGTTCCGCTCGACGACAACTTCGGTCACTTCGCGGCCCGACGCGCTCGTCTCCAACCGCCGCACCAGCGCGCCGGTGACCAGCGTTACGCTCTTGTGGGCCAAGGCTGGTTCGACGCCGCACGTTTGCGCATCCGCCTTGGCCTGCACGAGGCACGGATGGCCGTCGCAGGTTTCGCAGCGAATGCAGTTGCTGGCACGCGGATTGTCCTCGTCGAGCATGATGCCCAGCGGCACGTGAAACGGCCGCAAGCCGATCGCAGATAGGTCGTCGTGCAGGCGCTGGATGCGCGGCTCGTGGCTGACGGGCGGATGCGGATACGGCCCGCTGGCCTGCGGCTCGGTCGGATCTTCGCCGCGCTGTCCATGTACGTGATACATCCGCTCGGCTGCGGTGTAGTACGGCTCTAACTCGTCGTACGCGATCGGCCACGCGGGCGAGACCCCTCCGTGATGGTGAATCTCGCCGAAGTCCTGTTTCCGCAGTCGAAACAGCGCCGCCCCGTAGAATTTCGTGTTGCCGCCGACATAGTAGTTCGTGTGCGGGTGCAGTTCGTGCCCGGCGCGGTCGCGCCAGACCTCCTTCGTGTGATACTTGCCCTCCACGTTGACGGCCCGCGTGCTCCAGTTGTCCTTCTCGCGCCGCACGAAATCGCCGCGCTCCAGCAGGAGGATACGTTTGCCCGACGGCGCCAGCTTGGCCGCAAGCGTCCCGCCACCGGCGCCGGTGCCGATGATGATGACGTCGTAACGATCGCTCATGAATGACTCCACAGATCGGTACGCTGAGCGCTCAGCACAAGAAGCTGCAATCGGCGCCTGACCCAGGTCTCGCGGACCGCGTTCAGACGGTCTTCGGTTCATCCACCTGCTTCAAAACCCGGATAGAGCGTCATCCCGCCATCAACGAACAGGCTCGCGCCCGTGATGTAATCCGCCTCATCGGAGGACAGCCACACCGCCAGGCGGGCGATGTCCTCGACCTCGCCGATGCGCTTGTAGGGGATCAGCTTCAGCAGCTCGGCGTACGCCTGCGGAGTAGCCCAGGCCGGCATGTTGATGGGTGTGCGGATCGCGCCGGGGCAGATGCTGTTGACGCGGATGCGCCACGGGGCGACCTCCTGGGCGATCGACTTCATGAGCTGGAACACGCCGCCCTTGCTGGCCGCGTAGTTCACGTGCCCGGCCCACGGGATTACCTCGTGGACGCTGCTGATGCAGATGATCTTGCCCGCGGCGCAGGAAACGTCTTTTTGCACGCCGCGGCGCTTGAATTCGCGGATCGCTTCGCGTGCGCAAAGAAACTGCCCAGTCAGGTTGACACTGATGACCTTGTTCCACTGCGCGAGGGTCATTTCTTCGATCGGCGCGTCCTGCTGAAGGCCGGCGTTGTTGACCAGGATGTCGATCGTACCGAATTCGTCTTTCATGCGCCGAAACATCTCGGCGACTTGCGCCTCATCGGACACATCCGCGCGATGCGCAATCATCCGGCCGCGGTTCGCGCAGCCGCAGTGCGTCGCCTCGTCCACGACGGCGCGGGCCGCGGCCTCGTCGCCGACGAAGTTGATCATCACGTCCGCCCCGGCCGCACAGAGCGCCGTGGCGATGCCGCGGCCGATGCCCGAACTGGCGCCGGTGACGAGCGCCCTTTGGCCTTTTAAGACCGGCCGCACCTCGCACTCCGGCATGACCACCTTGGGCAGTTGGTCGGGCGTGAGATTGCGGATGAGCGTGCTGCTCATGGGCGTCGATCGATCGGGCATCGTTGTAGTAGGCATTTGGGGCTCCCAAGGGACCGCCGCGCCGCGTTCGTTGCGACGCGCCGTGCGGCCGATGAATTACGCGCTGAAGTACGGGGATTCGATGCGAACACCCGTCGTAGGGTTACAGGTCGCCTCGGCGCTGCCGAGCCATACGTTTTCTTCGACGGTGATCGGGGCGGCCAACTCGGGCCCCTGAATGCGCGCGGGCGTCGAGCGGGTGGTAGGCGGCGTAGAACCGGACATACGCGCCCACGAAGACGTTGCGGGCGAGCCTGATGGGGGGCGCAGTCAAGTACCACGCAGCCGAAGTTCAGATAGGTCCCGTCGCCGAGCTCGACATTTTCGCCGTCGTCGCAATAGAATGGCGACTCGATCCAGACCTTCTCGCCGCAATGGCCGAGCAGCTCGCGCAGCAGCGCCTGGCGCCCTTCCTGATCGTCCTGACGCGTCGCGTTGTAGCGGGTCGTCAAGTCGCGCGCTCGGGCGCGGCGACGTACCAAGTCTGAATCCCAGGCCTCGTACAATTCGCCGGCAACCATGCGCTCATGCTGCGGCCTGGGACCGGAATCGATCGGCGTTGGCTACGAGGCGGGAGTCTCGCGCGAGCCACTGCGGCGTGACGAGTCGGCGGGTGGAAGGCCCGCACTCCCCATCACTGGCCGCCTCCGATCGGAACGACTCCTCCGCGCTCCCGCGCCGGCGCCTGGGGCTCGACCTTCTGGCGCGGTTGCGTCGCGAGCTTTTTCTGCTCGCGGCCGGCCTCATCGGCGTGCGGCGCGAACAGCTTCGCGACCAGGCCGGTCCAACCGCATTGGTGCGATGCACCCACGCCTCGGCCGGCGTCGCCGTCGAAATATTCGTGAAACAAGAGGTAGTCGCGGAAATGCGGGTCGCGATTGAGTCGTTCGGAGCGCGCAAGGCCCTCAGCGGAAGTTGCGCCGAACACCGCTCGGCGTTCGCCTGCGTCACGCAGGAAGATTCGCGTCAGCCGCCGCGACAGCTCGTCGGCCACTTCGCGGATATTAAGGAACGTTCCTGAGCCGGTCGGGCACTCGACCTTGAAGTCGTCGCCGTAGTAGTGATGAAACTTCCGGAGCGACTCGATCAGCAAGTAATTCACCGGGAACCAGATCGGCCCGCGCCAGTTCGAGTTGCCGCCGAACGCGCCGGAGTCGGACTCGGCCGGCTGGTAACGAACGGTCAGCGTGTGGCCGTCCAGCGGAAACTCGTACGGCTGGTCGCGATGCACCCGCGATACGGAGCGTACGCCGTAGTCAGAAAGGAATTCGCTCTCGTCGAGCATTCGGCGGAGCAGAGCTTTCATGCGATGCCCGCGAAGTAACGAGAGCAGCCGGCGCTGGCCCTTGCCGGGCACGTTCCAGTGCGAAACCAGAGCGGCCAGGTCGGGTCGATAGTTTAGAAACCACTCCAGACGGCGCTTGAATTCGGGCAGGCGGTCGAGCAGCTCGGGGTCGAGCGTTTCGACGGCGAACAGCGGGATCAGGCCAACCATCGAACGGATTTTCAGCGGCACGACCCGTCCGTCGGGCAGGTTGAGCACGTCGTAGTAGAACTGGTCGTGCTCGCACCACAATCCGACGCCGCCCTCGGCGCACATGTCTTTCGTTCCGATGCTGTTCATCGCCTCGGCGATGTGAAGGAAGTGCTCGAAGAACTTGGTCGCGATGTCCTCGTAGACGCGGTTGTGCAGCGCCAGCTCCAGCGCGATGCGCATCAGGTTCAGGCAGTACATCGCCATCCAGCTCGTGCCGTCGGCCTGGTTGACGAAGCCGCCGGTCGGCAGCGGCGCCGAGCGGTCGAAGACGCCGATGTTGTCGAGGCCGAGGAAGCCGCCCTGAAAGATGTTGCGGCCTTGGGCGTCCTTTCGATTTACCCACCACGTGAAGTTGAGTATCAGCTTGTGGAACACGCGCTCCAGGAACGCCAGGTCGCCGTCGTAATCGGGCTCGCCGGCCGCGTGGCGCTGCCTGCGGTCGATCTGAAACACGCGCCACGTCGCCCACGCATGTACCGGCGGGTTCACGTCGCCGAATGCCCACTCATAGGCCGGGAGCTGCCCATTGGGATGCATGTACCACTCGCGCGTCAACAGCACGAGCTGGTCCTTCGCAAATTGGGGGTCGATCATCGCGAACGGAATGATGTGAAACGCCAGGTCCCACGCGGCGTACCACGGGTACTCCCATTTGTCCGGCATCGAGATGACGTCGGCGTTGTTCAGGTGCCGCCATTCGCGGTTGCGGCCGAAGTGTCGCTGGACCGGCGGCGTCGGCTGACCAGGGTCCCCCTTAATCCATTGAGAGATGTCGAAGTAGTAGAATTGCTTGTTCCAGATCATGCCGGCGAGCGCCTGGCGCTGCACCAGCCGAGCATCGGCGTCGGGAATCTCGGCCTGCAAGTTGGCGTAGAAGTCGTCGGCCTCCTGTTTGCGATTTTCGAATATCGCGTTGAAATCGCGAAAGGGCGTCTTCGATGCTCCGTTCGTTAAACGAAGCCGAAACTGTGCCGAGCCGCCGGCGGGCACCGTCATGCGATAGTAAGCCGCCGCCTTCGTGCCCGTCTTCGCTGGATTCACGGCTTCGGTATTTCCGGAAACGACGTACTCGTGGAAGGCGTCCTTGGGGTAGCGCGTCCCGCCGTCCGAGCCGAACAGCCGACGGGTGTTGGATTCGTTTTCGCAGAAGAGCCACGTCGGATCGCCGTCGGCGAACAGCCAGTAGTCGCCGAGCGTCGGATGCCGAGCGACGACCGCCCCATTCTCCAACAGAAGTTCCGGCCTGAAGGCCTTATCGTCCCACGACCAGGTGTTGCGAAACCAAACCTGCGGGAGCACGCTGATCGCCGCTTCATCGGGTCCGCGATTGTGGACCGTGACGAGCATCAGGATGTCGTCGGCCTCGGCCTTCGCGTATTCGACGAACACGTCGAAATAGCGGTCGTCGTCGAACAGACCCGTATCGAGCAATTCGTATTCCGGCTGGTCCCTTCCGCGGCGGCGGTTTTCCGCGACGAGCTGAGCGTACGGAAACTCGCGCTGCGGATACTTGTAGAGCAGCTTCAGATATGAGTGGGATGGCGTCGCATCGAGATAGTAATACAGCTCCTTTACGTCCTCGCCGTGATTTGCTTCGCTGTTCGTGAGTCCGAACAGTCGCTCTTTGAGGATCGGGTCGCGGCCATTCCACAGGGCCAGGCTCAGGCACAGCCGCTGCTGGTCGTCGCTGATTCCGGCGATGCCGTCCTCGCCCCAGCGGTACGCGCGACTGCGGGCGTGGTCGTGCGGCAGATAATCCCACGCGGTTCCGCCAGCGCTGTAGTCCTCACGCACCGTTCCCCACTGACGCTCGCTTAGGTACGGTCCCCATTTGCGCCAGCGAGGCTTGCCCAGGCGATCTTCGTCAAGACGCTGCTGTTCGGCGCTTCTCCGCATGATCTCTCCTTATCGACCGCTATAGACCCCGAGTGGGTCGCTGCGTTTGATGCATGATCCGCATGCCGGTTACGCGCGGACGAGGCCGGATGGACGATCGGCACGTCGCAGAAGGCCAATCGCGTAACCGTCGCCGGCGCGGACGCATCACACATCTGCAATTCGCCGGCTGCCGACAAGGCCGCGTGTGCGGCAGCAGGCCGGCGATCCACAGGTTCAGGCCCTGGGCCACAAGACCACAGGGTTGTGCCCTGTGTCAGACCTTCTTTTCAAGGAGTCGCTCGATGATGCGTGCAGTTCGCGAGTTTCCCCTCACGCTGCCAGGCGTCGCCATGCTCGTTCTCGGCACGCTGGCAGCAACGACCGTGCTCGCGCAGAGCAGGGACGGCAAACCCATGATGGACGACAAGCACATGATGGGTGACAAGCACACAACCAGCGTGTTCAAGGGCGCCAAGGTCAACGGCGGCACGGTCACGCACGAGATGAAGGATGGCAAGCACGTATTGACGCTGTCCGACGATTTCAAGACGCCGGACACACCGGCCCCGCACTGGCAGGTCGTCGATTCGAAGGGGAACGTGTATCTGCTGAACCGACTGATGGTCAAAGGCGGCCTCGTCGGCGGCGACAAGTTCAACAAGACCATCACGCTCCCGTCGTACATCCAGGACATCGCCAAGGTGCAGATCTGGTGCGCGTGGGCAGAAGTGCTACTCGGCGAGGCGTCGTTCGAGAGCACGGTCAAGTAACGTCGCGCGATCCTCGTATTCCGCCGGTTGAGCCTGTGCGTGTAGCGGCGATGAAGACAACGCGGGTGCGACGCCGCCGCTCGCCGCGGACCACAGGCTCAACCGGTGTACGACTCCACGACCACGCAAGCGCACCGTTAGATAATGAGACCACCGTCGACGTGCGAAGCCGAGAAACCGGGAGACAGTCAACATGAACCGCAATCACGTCGCAGTCTGTATCGCCGCCGGCGTGTGCCTGGCCGCGTCGGCCCGGGCGCAGGTTGTCGAGAAGAGAACGCTGACCCTCGACGGCGCCAAGACGGTTTTGGCGGCGTGCGAGTCCGAAGCGAAGAAGAACAATGCCACCGGCGTGATTGCCGTCGTCGATGACGGCGGCAACTTGATCGCCGTGCATCGCATCGACGGCACTTTCTCCGCCGGGGCCAATATCTCGATCGGCAAGGCCCGCACCGCGGCGATGTTCAAGAAACCGACCAAGGCATTTGAGGACATCATCAAGAATGGGCGGACCGCGATGGTGGCGCTGCCGGATTTCACACCGCTCCAGGGCGGCGTTCCCATCGTGGTTGAAGGCCAGGTGGTAGGCGCCGTCGGAGTGAGCGGCGCCGCCAACCAACAGCAGGACGAAGACATCGCGATCGCCGGTGCGAATTCACTGCGTGCAAGCTCGGCTGCCATGTCGAAGCCGCTGACCGCGACCGACGAAGTTGCCTACTTTGGTCGCGATCGAGTCGCTGCCGCTTTCGCGAAGGGCGAACCGCTCTTCACTGGAAACGCGGCCGTGAGCTGCGCCGTCAACCCCAGCCGACGCGACGGTCCGGGCCAGGCGGAAGTGCATCGCGATGAAGCGGACGTCGTGTACATCCAGGAAGGCGCCGCAACGCTCGTCACCGGCGGCGCTGTCGTCGATCCAAAGGAGACCGCGACAGGTGAGATTCGCGGCACGCGGATTGAAGGCGGCCAGACGCGGACGCTGGCCAAGGGCGACGTGATCATCGTTCCGCGCGGTGTTCCGCATTGGTTCAAGGAAGTAAACGGCCCGCTGCTGTACTACGTCGTGAAAGTGCGTTCGTAGGCAGCGCCGAATTTCGATCGAAATTCTGGAGACACAGATGAAACGAACGATTTCCCTGATGGCCCTGTCTGGCCGTCTTAGCCTCCTGTGCGGCTGTGCGACGGTGGCACATCCGCCGGTCGTGAGTGCATCGCCCGGCGAGCCGGTCCGAGGCAAATTCCTCGTCAACGTCGATAAGAACGGCGTGGCGCTACAGGGCGGCCACGATCCGGTGGCGTTCTTCACCGAACACAAACCGGTGAAGGGCGATCCGAAGTACCAGACGGCCTACAAGGGCGCGATCTACTACTTCGCGTCCGCGGAAAACAAGGCCGAGTTCGAGAGGAATCCCGCGAAATATGAGCCGCAGTTTGGAGGTTTCTGCGGCTACGCCGCGTCCATCGACAAGATTTCGCCGATCAGCGTCGAGTTCTTCGAGATCATCAACGGACGTCTGGTGCTTCAGCACAATAAGAAGGCCTGGGAACTCTGGCAAAAGGACGTTCCGGGCAACCTCGTCAAGGCGGAGAGGAATTGGCCCGGGTTGGTCAAGCGGAACGGTCTGTGACCCATGAAAAGCAGCCGGCGCGAATGCGCCGGGTAGCAACAGGACGAACGACAATGCGAAGTGCGAGTCGGAATGGATTCAGGCTGATACTCGCCGTGCTCGGTGGCGTCGGGTGTGTGGCCGTTGCGGGTTCGGACGCGCCAGCCAATGTCCCCGACGCGATCGTCGATCTTGCAACGCGCGAGGGCGTCGAACTCGTCAAGGGACGATGGCGCTACAGCGACGCGCGCATTGTCGAAGTCGATCATCGCGAGCCGGGGCCCGACCTGAAGGCCAGCGGCAAGCCCAGCCGAACGCACGATATCGAGCCGCATGCCGGCGCGGCCGACTTCGACGACAGCCGATGGCAAGTGCTGGACCCGAACACGTTGGACGCGCGCCGATCGACTGGGCGACTGGCGTTCAACTGGTACCGGCTGAAGGTCACTATTCCGGAAAAAGTCGGCACGTTCGATACGACGGGAGCAACTTCCGTCTTCGAAATCGTCATGGACGACTACGCCGAGGTTTGGGTCAACGGAAAGCTTCCCCAAGTACTCGGTCAGTCCGGCGGCCCGCTCATCGGCGGCTGGAACGCGCCGAATCGGGTCGTGCTCACCTGGGACGCGAAGCCCGGCCAGCAATTTCAGCTCGCGATCTTCGCGGCCAACGGCCCGCTCTCCGACCCGCCGGCGAACTTCGTTTGGGTGCGTTCGGCCACGCTGGATTTCTACCGCCCACAGCGCGGGAGCAGGGCGCAGGAAGTCAAGCTAGATGTCGAGAAGCGCGACGCGGCGCTCGACGCGATTGTCCCGTCCAATGCGCGATTGGAGCGGGCGGCGACCGGCTTCACGTTCACCGAGGGGCCGATCTGGGTTCCCGCCACGATCGCGGGCGCCGGCGCGACGCCCATTGCCGAGGGCTATCTGCTCTTCTCCGACCCGAACTGCAACGTCATCTACCGCTGCACGCGCGACGGCGAAGTGTACGTCTATCGCACCAAGCGCGGCTACAGGGGCGTCGACATCGGCGAGTACCGCCAGCCCGGTTCCAACGGCCTGACGCTCGACCGCGACGGCCGGCTGACCATCTGCGAACACGGCAATCGCCGCATCACGCGGCTTGAGCCTAACGGCGTTCTTACCGTCCTCATCGATCGGTTTGACGGCAAGCGGCTCAACAGCCCGAACGACCTCGTGTACCGCTCGGATGGGGCGCTGTTCTTCACCGACCCGCCCTTCGGCCTGCCGAAGTTCGGCGGCGATCCGCGTCGCGAGTCACCCTACACGGGTGTCTACTGCCTGATCGACGGCAAGCTCAAACTCGTCACGAACGACATGACCGGCCCGAACGGCATCGCGTTCTCGCCCGACGAAAAACAGTTGTACGTCGGCGACTGGGACGAGAAGAAGAAGGTCATCATGCGCTACGACATCGCCGCGGACGGCGCCGCCACGAACGGCCGCGTGTTCTTCGACATGACGCCGGCCCCGGGCGAGGACGCGATCGACGGCATCAAGGTCGATCAGCGCGGCAACGTGTACGTCTCCGGCCCCGGCGGCCTGTGGATTCTCTCGCCCGACGGCAAGCACCTCGGCACGCTCCGCGGCCCCGAACACCCGCACAACCTGGCGTGGGGCGATGACGACGGCCAGACGCTTTACTGGGCGGCGCAGACGAGCATCTATCGCATCCGGTTGAACGTACCGGGCCTGCGTCCGCGCGTCGGGGAAACACAGGCTGCGCGTGGGCACTGACAGAGCCGGTGTCCGACACGGTCGCCCAGCGTTACGATTCCCATTCCACCGCATCCAAGGCGATTGAGGCGCCGATGACCTGTCGCGAGATCGCGCAATTCCTGATGCAGTACACGGACGGGGAATTGCCGTGGCGGCCGCGGGCGATGTTCAACCTGCACCTGACGATGTGCTCCGCGTGTCGCAGGTATCTGACGTCCTACGAGCTGACGGTTGAGCTTGCTCGCCTGTCCAGGACGCCGGACGATGAGCCGGTTCCCGCGAGCGCGCCCGAGGAACTGGTGCGAGCGATCCTGGCCAGCCGTCCGGGAAATCCCTGAAACGGCAAATCGCCGGCAGAAACCATCCCGTGCGTGCCGCATCCAATTTCACAACGACGATTGGTGTCGCTTCCGAGTTCGCGCCTGTCCTGTGCCCATCGGAGAGGGTGAATGATGACGCAGGCTATTGACGCTGGCGCTGAGTGGCTAGAAGCCGACGGGCTGGGCGGCTTCGCTTCCGGCACGGTCGGCGGCGTACGGACACGCCGCTATCACGGGTTGCTGCTGACGGCTACAAATCCGCCGACGGGCCGGATGATGCTCGTCAACGGCTTCGACGCGTGGATCGAGACGCCCGACGGGACGTTCCCGCTTTCGTCGCAGCAATACGCCCCCGGCGTCATTCATCCGGACAATGGGCATGATCCGGAGTCGTTCACGACCGAACCGTGGCCAACATGGGTGTTCCGCCTGAAGGACGGCACACCGGTTCAACAGGAGATTTTCGTCCGGCACGGTTCGCCGCTGGTTGCAGTATCCTGGCGATTGCTCGAACTGCGGGCCGGGATCACGCTGTGTGTACGTGCGTTCCTGTCCGGCCGCGACTATCACGCATTGCATCACGAGAACTCGTCTCTGCGATTCGCGCCCCAGCAGCGCGACGGATGCCTGTTCTGGCAGACGTACGACGGCGTGCCGGAGATCGTTTCATGTTCGAACGCCGAGTATCGGCACGAGCCCTACTGGTATCGAAATTTCCACTATTCAGAAGAACAGCGCCGCGGACTGGATTGTGTCGAAGACCTTGCCGCGCCCGGCGTGCTTCGTTTTGAACTATCTGCGGGCGAGGCTGCCTGGCTGGTCGGCGCTGGCCCGGAAGGGCAGCAGGCCATCCCGAACGCGCCCGACGCCGTGCGTTCGCTGGCGACGCTTCGCAGCGCCGAACGCAAGCGCCGTGCGCGCTTCCCTTCTCCATTACACCGCGCGGCCGACGCCTACCTGGTGAAGCGCGGCGATGGAAAGACGATCGTCGCGGGCTATCCGTGGTTCACGGACTGGGGCCGCGACACATTCATTGCACTGCGCGGACTGTGCCTGGCGACCGGCCGATTCGACGATGCCCGTTCGATTCTGCTCGAATGGTCCGGCGCGGTCTCCGAAGGGATGCTGCCGAACCGCTTCCCAGATCACGGCGAAGCTCCCGAATACAACGCCGTCGATGCATCGCTCTGGTACATCGTCGCCGTGCATGAATACCTCGCGGCCGTGGATGACGGAAAGTGCCGCGTTCCGCGCGACGACCGGAAACGGCTTGAGAACGCCGTGCAGGCGATTCTCACCGGTTATGCGAGTGGGACGCGCTTCGGCATCCGCTGCGCTGACGATGGATTGCTCGCCGCCGGCCAACCCGGCGTGCAGCTCACCTGGATGGACGCCAAGGTCGGCGATTGGGTCGTTACGCCGCGCATCGGCAAGCCGGTGGAAGTGCAGGCGCTCTGGCTGAACGCACTCTGGTCTGCTCGGCACCTTTCGGACCACTGGGCGGAGCTCTTCGTCCGCGGCCGGGATAGCTTTCGCAGCCGATTCTGGAGCGACGCCGGATGTCTCTACGATGTGGTCGATTGCGACCACCGTCCGGGCAAGGCCGATCCGCGCTTTCGGCCGAACCAGATCTTCGCCGTGGGCGGGTTGCCGATCGCGCTCATCGAGAATGATCGGGCGCGGAAGATTGTCGATGCTGTGGAACAGCGGCTCTGGACGCCGCTCGGGCTGCGCTCGTTGGCCCCCGATGACCCGGAATACGCGCCGCATTATCGCGACGGCGTGCACGAACGCGATGGGGCATACCACCAAGGCACGGTCTGGCCGTGGCTGATCGGCCCGTTCGTGGAGGCGTGGCTGCGGGTGCGCGGTGACACGCCAGAAGCGCGTCGCGAGGCCCGCGCGCGGTTTGTCGCGCCGCTCATGGATCAGCCGAATCAGGCCGGGCTGGGACACGTGTCCGAAGTCGCGGATGGCGCGCCGCCGCACGCGCCGGGCGGCTGCCCGTTCCAGGCCTGGTCGCTCAGCGAACTGCTGCGACTCGAGCACGTCGTTCTGGCCGATCGGCCGGCAACCGGCGCACGGCGACTGTCGCGTGCGATGGCCGAGACGGCCGCCGCGCCGCAGCCTAAGGGACGCCATGTTTGACGCGCTGTCTCTCCATTGGCCCGAATACCTGATGGAAGCTGCGCTCCTCGGCACCTTCATGATCTCGGCCTGTGCGTTCTGCACGCTGCTCGAACATCCCGATGGGCCGGGTCGCCGCGCTCTACGCAGTTCGTTCGCGCGGCGCGTGCTGATGGGTTTGGCGATGGGCTTGACCGCCATGGGGCTGATCTACTCGCCCTGGGGCCGGCAATCCGGGGCGCACATGAATCCCGCCACGACGCTGACGTTCTTCAGTCGCGGCAAGGTCGCGCCTTGGGATGCGCACTTCTACGTCGTGGCCCAGTTGCTTGGCGCGGTTTTCGGTGTCACGATTGCTCGATTCGCCTTGCGTGACTGGCTCCGACATGCGTCGGTCAACCACGTCGTCACGGCGCCGGGTCGCTTCGGCGTGATGGTGGCCTGGGGTGCAGAGCTTGCGATCGCTTTTGGCATGATGTTCATGGTCCTGTACGTCAGCAACGACGCTGTGCTGACAGCCTACACCGGCCTCTTCGCCGGATCGCTCGTCGCGCTGTACATCACGTTTGAAGCCCCGCTCTCGGGGATGAGCCTCAACCCGGCTCGAACGTTCGGCTCGGCGGTCGTCGCGCGTCACTGGAAGGCGTTCTGGGTCTACCTCACCGCTCCTCTCGCCGGAATGCTGCTGGCGTCGGGAGTGTACGCGGCGCTGCCGTTCCACAACCACGTCTACTGTGCGAAACTGGACCATTGCAACGATCGTCGCTGCATCTTCCGGTGCGAGTTTGAGCAACTGCGGCCGCGGACGGCGTCGACCGACCGCGATGCCGGACGCCCCTGAAACCGATGGGAACGTCGTGCATCTCACACTCCTGAACGGAACTCCGATGGCTCATGCACTCGTCGCAAGATGGCAGCGCGGCACCTTTGTCGCGATCATCCTCCTGACGCGCTCCGCAGCGACGCTACTCGCGCAATCTCTCGCCGATACGTTGGACCCGAGGGGCGCAGCGGTCGACGCCGTCGCCGCAGTCGGCATGACCGTTTCCGACCTCGACCGTGCCGTCTCGTTCTACACCGACGTGCTGACCTTCGAGAAGGTTTCGGAGACGAAGCTCTCTGGCAACGAGTTCGGCCGACTTCAGGGACTGCCGTCGCCAAGGGCGCGGACGGCGCGCTTGAACCTCGGAGACGAGTTCATCGAACTGACGGAGTACGAATCGCCCAGGGGCCGACTATTCCCCGCCGACTCACGCAGCAACGACCGCTGGTTTCAGCACATCGCCATCGTCGTCCGCGACATGGAGAAGGCGCATGCCTGGCTGCACGAGAAGATGGTTCGCCACGCCTCGAAGGATCCGCAACGTCTGCCCGACTGGAACAAGAACGCGGCTGGGATCAAGGCGTTCTACTTTCGCGACCCGGACGGCCACTTCCTGGAGGTGCTGGAATTCCCGCCCGACAAAGGCCACCCGAAATGGCGCCGCCCGGGGGGCGTCGGCGTCCCGCCAGCCTCCGCACGGCTTTTTCTCGGGATCGACCACACGGCGATCGTCGTCGGGGACACGGAAGCAAGCCTGCGGTTCTACCGCGACAAGCTGGGATTCAAGGTCGTGGGCGGCAGCGAAAACTACGGTATGGAACAGGAGGATCTGAACAACGTCCCCGGTGCCCACCTGCGAATCACGACACTGCGCGCGCCGGCCGGTCCGGCGATCGAGTTCCTGGAGTACCTCCATCCGCGCGACGGACGGCTCTATCCGCCGGACGCCCGGTCGAACGACCTGCTGCATTGGCAAACGACGCTGGTGTCGCGACACGTTGAGCGCCTCGCGGACAACCTGCGCGCCAACGGGGCCCGATTCGTGTCCGCCGGAATCACTGAACCGGCCGCATCGCAGCCCGCGAGCCGAAAGGCATTCATCGTCCGCGACCCGGATGGCCATGCGATGAAGATCGTCCAGGAGTAAGTCGGTCATGACGACTCGAGTGGGCACGGCTGATCCATTCGCGCTGCGCGCGGGCGCGTTCTCGTCGTTTCCCAAATTGATTTCACAAGCCATGCGCAGCGCTTGCGAACGGGCACTGTCGTTTCCAACGCTCAACGCGATTTACGCCCAGACCCAGACATTCCCGGTCGACGAACCCTTCTGCGAACGGTCGCTGCGCGCATTGGGTGTTGCGGTCGAATTCTCCGACGAGGACCTCCGCCGGATTCCGATCTCGGGCCCGCTGATCGTCGTCGCCAATCACCCATTCGGCGGCCTCGACGGGTTGATTCTGGCGGCGCTCCTTCAACGCGTGCGGCCGGATGCGCGGCTGCTGGCAAACTATCTACTGCGCGCTATTCCCGAGATGCGCGATTTGTGTTTCTTCGTCGATCCGTTCGGTGGGCCCAATGCGACTACCCGAAATCTCAGTGCGATGAGGGCGGCGGTTCGCTGGGTTCGCGCTGGTGGCGCGCTGGGCGTATTTCCAGCCGGAGAGGTCTCTCATCTCACCTGGCGACGCGGCTGCATCACCGATCCGCCCTGGGCAGAGTCGCTCGGGCGGCTGATCCGTGTCACGAACGCGGCCGTGCTGCCTATGCACTTCGACGGCTTTAACAGTCGGCTGTTTCAGGTCGTCGGGTTGCTACATCCGCGGTTGCGCACGGCGATGCTGCCGCGCGAACTGTTAGCGAAGCGCGGCCGGCGCGTCCGCGCGCAGATCGGCTCAGTTATTCCGTACGCTCGACTGGCGCGATTTGATTTGATCGATGCCGCCGAGTCGAATTGCGAGCGGTTTGCTGACGCACAGATGACCGAGTACCTGCGAGTCCGCACGTACATCTTGAAAGGGCGCAGTGCGGCGAGATCGGCGGCACACCCGGCAGCAAAGGCGGCTGCCGCACCGGCCGCCGCGCCCCGGCCGGTGATCGACGCGACGCCGCCGGACCTGCTTGCGACCGAGATCGCGGCGTTGCCTGCCCCGCAGTGCCTGGCGGCGAGTGGCGTGCTGTGCGTGCACTACGGCGATGCTCGGCAACTGCCGTACGTCCTGCGCGAGATCGGCCGACTACGAGAATCTACCTTTCGTCTGGTCGGCGAGGGCACCGGCCGTGAGATCGACCTGGACTGGTTCGACGAGCACTACCTGCACCTGTTCGTTTGGAACGCGGAGCGTCAGCACATCGTCGGCGCGTATCGCATGGGCCAGACAGACGTACTGCTCAGCCGCTTCGGCCCAGCGGGCCTCTATACGAGCACGCTGTTCAACTATCGTATGCGGCTGCTGAAGCAGCTCGACCCGGCCCTGGAGCTGGGGCGCTCGTTCGTAATTCCCGAATACCAGCGCGACTACTCGCCGCTGCTTCTGCTTTGGAAGGGAATCGGCCGGTTCGTCGCTCAGCACCCACACTACCGTCGGCTGTTCGGCGCGGTGAGCATCAGCGATGAGTTTCAATCGATGACGAAGCAGCTCCTGATGGCGTTCCTGAAAGCCCACAGCTTCAATCAAGAGCTGGCCGCGCTCGTCCATCCGAGAACTCCGCCGAGAGTGCAGCGGTTCCGCGATGCCGACGAGCGCCGCCTGGCGACGCTGGTGACCGACGTCGCGGATGTCGAGGAATTGATCGGCGAAATTGAGTCGAACCGCCGCAGCGTACCGGTTCTGCTGCGACAATACCTGAAGCTCAACGCCAAGCTTCTGGGGTTCAACGTCGATCCGGATTTCGGCGACGTGCTGGACGGGTTATTGCTGGTCGACTTGACGACGGTCGAGCGGTCGATTCTCAATCGCTATCTCGGCAAGGAAGGGGCGGCGACCTTCGTGGACTTTCACCTCAGGGCAACCGACGCCGATCATATGTCCGGCCGCTGCTCGTGAAGATCTTGTTTCTTTGTGGGCCGCGTTCAATCCGCCAACAGCATCATGGGGCGCTCCCGGTAATAGGCGCGTGCATCAGTGATGACTCGCGTAAGGGCCGAAGCACGATGACCCAGGCGCCGATTTCGATCACCAATCTCAAAAAGAATCGACCATTGGCGAAACAGCACGCGGTAGGCGCGCAGCAGCGACCACGACGGATCGTACAGGTTCGTGGATTCTGACGCAACGCCGTTCAACTCTATGATGGCGAAGCCGCGACCGGCTTTGAACGCGTTCGGATCGCTGTAGCGGAGGTCGAAGCGGCCGAAAAAGAAGCCTTCAAACTGTCGGGCGATGGCGTCGATTGAATCCGTCAAAGCCGGCGTGATCAGGTGCGAGCCGTCGCGAAACAGCGTCCCTTGACAGTGGTTCCCTGCGATCGTCAGCGGCACTGTCTCGCCCCGCCGCAGAATCGACTCCGCCTGCCCGTCCATCCGCGCCAGGAACGTGGCCGCCTGCATGCGCAGTCGGGCGTGCCGCCAGATTAGCGATTCGATTGTCGATACTCCGTCGCCCACGAGCGCGGGGAACTGCTTGTCTGTAATCGAGAAGATGTGGCCGCTTTGCTCAACAGGCATTCGGTAATAAAAGACGCCGGCCTCGTACGGTCCGGGATGATAACTTTGCGCGAGAACGGCCCGCAGATTCTCGTCGAAGTAGCGCGCGGCGGCGGCCGCGTCGCAAACTCGGCGCAGCCCCGCGCCGCGCTGACCCGCATCGGGTTTAAGGATCAAGGGGAAGACCCACCCGCGCTCGGCCATGACGCGAAGAAGCTCATCGACACGTTTGGCAACCGGCGCCGGTTCGATGAGGGCACTGGGCACGATCCACTCCGACGGCAGCTTCGACAGAATCGCGTACTTCGATTCGCCCACGACGCCGCCGTGTGGCACGATTCCGGGGTTCGCGGCCGTCGGCGTCATCAGTCCGCGATAGCGCACGGCGAGATAGCCGAGCCAGGGGACGAGCGGAATGTAGAAGAGCCACGCCGGCCAGAACTCCCAGCGCCAAATGCGCTGGACGCCCGCCCAGAGTCGCGCGCGGCCGGTGGGAGTCACGCAGTGCGGCGCAACACGCACGATGAACCACAACGCCGCCAGCCCAATCGTAGACGTGAGCCATCCAACGCCGTAGACTCGCTGAATCGGCGCAACCACGGCTTCACCGAGCACCACAACCAACAACACGAGCACCGGCGTCCAGACGAGAGCGGCCAGAAAGGCCCACAACGCAAACCGACGGGCACGGCGCCCGAGAATCCCCGCCGCGATATACACCGGGAGGCGCGTTCCTGGCACGAACCGGGCCGCCAGCACGGCCGTCCACCCGCGGCGCTCGAACCATTGCCCGAAGTGCTCCACGCGACTCGGGGGCAAACGGGCGCGCACCCAACTCCATGCAAGCACACGCCGTCCGAAGACGCGGCCAAGCAGCCACAGCCCAAGGTCGCCGAGAAAGATGCCGAATACGCAAGCGCCAAGGCCGACCGCCCAGTAGAGCTGTCCGGCCCGAATCAGCAAGCCAGTCACGATACACGTCGCGTCCTCGGAGACGAACGTCGCAGCGCTGATGACAGCGGCGTGCAACCACTGGTCGATCCCGACGACGCTCATGGGCTCGCCCCCGGTCTGACAAGCTCGATCGGCGCCAGCGGTTGCGCGCGATCCGGCGCATCGGGAACGTACGTCAGCACGACGCGGTCCGGCTCGATGTCAATCACCGTGTGACTGACCGTCCGCGCCTCTGCGCGCTCCATGCACACGCTCAAATGCCGGCGGTCCGGCCATGAATGCCGATGAAACGCGTCCTGCTGCGCAATCCGGTCGCCGCTCGGCGTCATAATCTGATCGAATAGCTCGCGCCGCGGTTGTTCGACGAACGCGTCGCCGAGGCCTGACGATGTAAACATGTACGCGCGATCGTCAAGCCGCATGCCGTCGTTCCGCAGCGCCATGCCGTCGCTGCGGAACTGCTCGATGCGACGGTCGTCGATTACCGCAAGTTGAAAGGGTGGATACTGCCGTGGGTCTATCGCGACGCAAACCCGTTTCGCCTCGGCCAGGGTTGAACACAACATCAATTTGGGAAGGATCGTCCCTCGGCTCAATGTCGGTGATTCCTTTGTACCACCGTTACCCGGACCGAGATTGACATTGAGTAGCGCGGCGGCGAGTCCGGCGTCGTTCACGGCAATCCATGTACCATCCGAAACTGGATCAATTGGCATGATGGCCTGTCGCGCCCCGAACCGGCGAATGACGGGTGGAAGCCCCGCGGGCCTTGTCCGTAGCTCGTCGCGATTGCAGGCCAGCCGTGCGCCGGCGCCTATCCGAATGATGCTGACGGTGCACATTCTGCTTCTTCGAGATGCGCGATCGTCGCCGGCGCGTAGCCGAAGCGGTCCGGAATCGGAATCCCGAGCGTCCGGCACATCGCCGCCAGCAGCGCATCGTGATGGATCGTATGGCTCAGCACGAACAACAGCTCGCGCCCGACCGTCGATGTCGCCCGAAGGTACGTGCGGTCTCCCGACACCATTGCCGTCACGAGGACCGACCTGCCGATGATGCGGCGATCCAGGCTTGCCAGCCGTTCTTCGAGATCACGGATCACGACCCGCGCCGCCAACCGATCCGTTTCGACCGCCGTGCCGCGCTCGCGGTGGTCGTAATTGATCTCGCCCGTGTCCGTCCCGACGAGCAGTGCCTCGACGTGGTCGAGGCAATGGCGAATGTGCCCGCCCAGGCTGCTGGGGACAACGCCGACCGGCTTCTGCACGTATTGCCCGTTTGATGTTGCGGCGAGCAGCTTGTCGAGCTGCCGCAGCATCCCGATCAGCGGTGCAACGGGGTCTTGCGCCAAGTGCGGAACGGCCTGCATCGCAACGGGTGAGTCCAGTGTTGTCGTCATCGAATACCCTTCGACTCTTCGGCGCTGAGACCTCGCGCCGACACGATTGTCCGAACGATGCACGCCAGCTGTCCCCGCCGAATGCACAAGATCGCCGCGCTGCACGCGAACACAACCAGCGCCAGGCCGAACAGCAATCCGTCATCGCCTTTAACGACGATTCCCAGCTTCGTCACGTGGCTCATGATAGCACCGCTGATCACGCCCAGCGATAGCAGGGCGCCCAGCGGCACTGTTCGCGGGATGAGCAACAGAATGCACGCGATCAGCTCGGCCACGCCCGATCCGATCCGACCCCACGGCTCCAGGCCGAGCGTCGTGAAAATGTACACGGACTCTTCAGCCCCAGTGAACTTGAAGAAGAGTGTCTGAAACAAGATCGCCGCCGTCACGATTTGGAGGATCCAACAGAGGATCATGAGGCGGCGGCCCAGTGGGTACATCGCTGCGTTCGCAGGCTTTGGACGGCCCTCGTCGACGGTCACTGGTGTCTGGTCCGCAATCATCGGCTCACCGCCTCTCGTTTGTGTCAGCCGGCGCGGTCTTCCGCCAGTGCTCGTCCGCCCGCGCGGTCAGGTTCTCTTCGTCCTTGTTCCATTCCTTTCGCGCATCGCCGAGCCAGCCCTTGTAGAACAGAAACAGCCGTCCGTTCGTTACCTTGAAGTTGCCGGGATCGATCTCGACCCTGCGGCCTTCGGCCATCGCGGTGGCGCACCACCCGCCGTACGCCGGAGCGTACTTCTCGGGGTTGTCAGCAAACTTCACCCGGCTGTCTGAGCTCGTGAAACGGTACGTGACGCCGCGATATCGGCTTGTGAACTCGGGTTTGCCCGGTTGGGGCTTGCCCGACTCGAAGTATGCAACGGGGTCATGTCCCTCGAGCGCCAGCGTGCCTTCGGACAGATTGTATTGCGCGATAGCCGCGTATGTCGAAAGCTCCGCGATCTTTCGCGCGAGGCGGTCGAATGGCAGCCGGTCGGTATTGTCCTTTCCAACGTAGCGGAACGCCTCCTGGCCGTCCGGATCGAGCAGCACCAGCGCCGGATAGTGAACGGATTGTCCGTGGAAGGCATAGCCGTCCGGGATGTTGAACTCGGCCGCCAGCTTCGCGTCCGGGTCGCGGTAGATCGTCACGGCGATGCCGGCTTGCTGAAGCTTGTCCGACCAGGTCTTGATCTCCTCTTCGGAGTCCGGCTTCAGGAATACGTGAACCACTCCTGCGACTTCAGGCGCGCGACGAACGGTTTCCGCGACGTACATCTGGCAGTACGGGCAGTCCGTCTTGAGCAGAAAGTGCAGTGCGACGTACTTGCCGCGGGCCTCGGACAGTCGAAATGTCCTCGTGCCGGAAGAGACAGAGATGTCGTTCGGCGCGGCAACCGCGTTTCCCGCGACGCTGAGCAGGCCAAGTAGTGGTACCACGGGTAGGACGCAGAGGGTCTTGGTCATGGGGACGATCGCTCCTCGCAGCGGCTAGTTTCGGTGCCCGCGTAATGCACCCGGCCCAACGTTCATCGGTTTGATGCGACCGAGGCAAGTGCGTTACAACCGCCCCCAAAAGCCCAGGGGCTAGAGCCGCCGGATGCTCTTCAGGTCTACCCGCAGCACCTGAAGATCGTCGCGCCGTTCGAGCGTGCCCCTAATCTCAACCACGTCGGCGACGAAGGGCAGGAGCCCGTCGTGCAGCGCGCCGCCGGTCAGCGCTCGACCGTCCGGGTCGGTCAACAGGTAGTAGCTGCGCCGCCCGGCCGCGTCGATGGTCACGAACATCGGCGGGATGCCGCCGGAGATGCACAGCGTGGCGCACTCCTTGTGCGTCTTGCCCTCGCCCGGCTTCATCGCGCCTGAATAGCACTTGGGGTCGATGATCTCGCCGCGCAGCGTGACTTCCCCGAGCGCGACGATGATTGGCGCAGCGAGCCGGCCCGTGTCCGCCGCGGTCAGCGAATCGTCCGGCTTCACCGCGTCGCCGTGGGCCAGTTCAAGCAAGCGGCAACTGTCGCGCTCCAGGATCGTTCCGCGCACGCGGACGATGCGACCGTCCAGCGCTGCGACGCGTTCTCCGCCGCCGTGCTTTCCTTCTGAAACCAGCAATACGGTCTCGGCCGCGTGGCCCGGAGACTTCGACGGAACACGGATGAGCGGGTAGGGCGTCGCGCCAACACGACCGACGAGGGTGTTCGCTTCGTGGTGCCAAACACCGTCGCCGGGGTCGTTCTGCGACCGCGACACCAACCATCCAATCGCCAGTGCCGCCACGATCAAGCTCGGTATCGCCCACCCCAGGAAAACGGTGAGTGTCCGTGGCGATTTGAGATACCCGACGTAGAACTCGTTCGTTTCAGGCACTCTGCACCTCCTCGACGCGCGCCGGCTCCACGGCCGTGCCCGGCGGAAGGGGCGTCGGATCGACCTGGATGCGGCGGCCGACCACGCGTACGCGGTAAGTGTGGATCTTCTCCGCAAACGGAGGCGGCGACCGGCCGTCGGCCGGCCGATATTGCCAGCCGTGCCACGGGCACGTGATGCAGCCGTCGATGATCTTGCCCTCGCCCAGCGGGCCGCCCTGATGCGCGCAGACGTTCGTCGTCGCGGAGACGCAGCCGTTGTAGCGAAACAGTGCGATGCGTTCGCCCGCGCCGACGGTAACCGTGGACCCGCGTTGGTCCGCAATGTCGTCCACGGCGCCGACATCGACCCATTCCTCGCCCGCTCTCGGCGAGAGCTGCGATCCCCGCTCATCGTGCCGGCGCTCGCGCTGGCCGGCGATCAGATGCAGCGTCGCCACTATGACCACACCGACGCCGACCAACGACGCCAGCCACGGGCTCCGCTGCGTCTGAAGGATTCCGAGCGCGACGTGCATGACGAGCAGCCCGTATGCGATGTACACGAGCATGTGCAGTCGCTTCCAGGCTGGTGCCCCGAGGTTCTTGAGCCAGAAGTCGTGACTCGTCGCCGCCATCAGAAACAGGATGAGCAGAGCGAACAATCCAAGGGTCTGATATGGGAACGCGGAAAGCGACGTGAAATTCGTATTGCTCGTCAGCAGTGCGACGAATGGATTGACGTTTCCGAAGCCGTGGTAGAAGCCGATCGCGATCGCGGCGTGTGCGAGTGCGACCAGAAACGTCGCGACGCCCAAATGACGGCGGTTGTAAAGCAACGGGAGAAATCGCCGGTCCAGTCTCGCCAATGGACCAATGCACAATATGACGTTAAGCATCAGGAAGGCGCACGTGGCGAGTGCGCGCATGGCGAGGATTTCGCCGCTGATCGCGTTGCGTCCGGTGTAGAGCGCCTTCCCGGCCGCGAAGAACACGCCCAGATACAGGACGATCCCGCCCGCGACGCACGCGTCGTAGATGCGCTTATGACGGTTCCATTGGACGCTGACGTATCCGACGCTCACGGCCTTCTCTCGACGACTCTGGATCCCTCCGTGCTTGAATTGTCGATTGCGCCGGCGGCCGGTCGAATCTCCGGCTGGATCGCTGGCGGCACCCGGGCGGACAACGCCGCGACCAGCCCCAGGGCAATCAACGGTCCCAGTACGATCCAGACGTAAACGTGCCAGCGCCGTTGCGATCGCGTCATGCCGCGCCCCTCGTTCGCGGCGCGCACCACCAGCGCCACGCCATCAGCGGCCAGAGCGCGATCACGCCCGGGAGAATCAGTATCCGAAACGTCCACGGCGCGCCGAGTGCGGCCGGATCGACGCGCTCGACGCCGCGCAAGACGAAACCCGCGCCGAAAAGCGTGCCGACGGTCGCGTAGATCGAGGCTCCTAACAAGATCAAGCCAGGCATTGGTGTTCCACAAGAGGCGCTGGCGGCGAGCACTTGACCGGTGGGCGGCGCCGCCGACGGTTTGTCGCTCCGCCGAAACCGTGCCATCGTACAAATCCACGCCGATGATAGTCCGCCGCACCCGGCGTAACACGCACGGCCCTTCCCTCAGCCGGATGCATGCAAGTGTGATGCAAGGCGTCTCGCGGAGTTACGGCCCATTCGGCAGGCCTTGGGCCGTCGTGAGCGAGGTCTGGTTTCCGAGTGCCCGACTGCATTCGACTAGTCCGACGCGAGGACGAGCGCCGAGGTGTCCCGACAGCTCGATCAGGCACGGTCGAGCCAGGCTCTCGGCATCGGGATCACGCGGCGTCCTCGACACGAGTTCAGGGTCAAGCGAAGCTGGGGCGACACTGGGGCTTGTTGCGGGAACGACAACTACCCGCACGCGCCGCCGGATCGCTGTGCAGCTGTTTGCGCGGTTATTCTCCCGTCGCAGCCCAGCTGATGGAGCGGTGATTGTTGGGGCCGGAGCCGCGGGCCGCCAAGGGGTAGGGCGACCGGGATACCGCGACATCCACCAGGGGGCTTGCTCGACAAGCCCCGAGATGGGAGAATCAAGGGTCGATCTTCAGAAGGCCGGCGTTATGGATGTCCCTTCGCGGAATCCGCCTCGCCCGGCCGCTTCAAGCGCCGGGCAGCACCGACTGCGCCGCGGCCATCGCCGCGAGCGCGCGTCCCTCCTGCACCCCGCGAGGCCATCCTGGCAAGCTGCTGACCAAGACGCTGGTTCAGCCTTCCCCGATCTCCCGGCCGTCATTCCATCAGAGAATCTCAGCACGGCGCGGTCAATTCCGGCGGCGATTACGTCCCTTCCCTTATGGACACGTTCCGGCGTGTTGCCCAGCGGCGACAGCCAGGCGAGGCAACCGGCCCGACGGCTGAACGGCGTCCATCGGAAGGCGGACCGCCGCCGTGACCACGATAGTGAAATCAACCCCGTGGCCCGATCTCCAGCGGATCGAACATCGAGACGACGACGGGCAGATGCTCTGGGTCGAGTACAAGCGAATTGTCGCGACGGACCCTCGCACCCGGCGCGCGACCCGGCTACTTGGGATCGTCACGATGGTAGGCTGCGTGCTGGCGCAGGTCGTGAGGGCGAAGGGGTGATTGAACTTGTGCTTTTCGCGTTGCCGGCGATGCAATGCGCCCGCTGCAATGGCAACACGGACTTGCCCAAGGCATCCGCATGAACGAACAGGAGTTCATTGCGAAGTTCGAGCGGCACCGGAACTACCTCCGGATCATTGCTCGCCGTGCGCTCCCGCGCAAGCTCCAGGGCAAGATTGACGCATCTGACATCGTGCAGGAAACCATGATCAAGGCATTCAAGGGCATTGGCGGAATCGAAGGCGCGAACACCCAAGATGTCGCCGCGTATCTGGCCGGGATCCTCCGCAACCACATCATCGACGAGTGTCGCAAGGCGACCGCAGACAAACGAGATGTCGCACTCGAGCGGTCCATCGACGCAGCCATCGACGATTCCTCTTCTCGTCTGGGTAACCTGATTCCCGCCGCCCAATCGACGCCTTCGGGACAAATGCGACTAGCGGAACGTCTCCTGGCCGTAGCGGACGCCCTGGCTTGTCTCCCCGATGATCAGCGCATCGCAGTTGAACTACATCATCTTGTGGGCCTGACTTTGGAGGAAACGGCGGCCGAAATGCAGCGCAGCCTTCCCTCAGTAGCCGGGCTGCTACGAAGGGGCCTTTCGGCGCTGAACCAAACGCTGTCGGAAGATGAGCGGATACGGGAGTTCGTTGGTTGATGACCCTGCGCACATGATGCGGATCGGATGCCGATGCGTGAGGCACACGACAACTCGACGGGTGACCAGCAGCTCGACGAAATTATTGCGCAGTATCTACTGGCGCGCGAGGCCGGCCGCGCCCCAAGCCGCGACGAATGGCTCGCCCGATATCCTGAATTCGCTAAAGAAATCAACGCCTTCCTTGCTGACGAGGGTCAATTTCGGCGACTCCTTGGCACCCGGACGCAAAGCGCCGTTGCTGCGGATGGCAAACTCGCAGATGTCGTCGGTAGCACATGTTCGAACGACGGCGTGCTCCGGCCCGGGTCGGTATTCCAGAATCGATATGAGATCACCGGGCTGAAAGGAACCGGAGGCTTTGCGCACGTCTATCAGGCATACGACCGGAAGGTGCCCCGCATCGTGGCGGTCAAGCTCTTACCCCGCCACGTTCTCGATCGTGATCCGGCTAACCGCCGTCGGTTTGAGCGCGAGATCATTGCGACCGCCAACCTCCCGCACCCACACATCGTAACGATTCATGATGCCGAGTGCCCGAAGGACGGCGACGGGTTCATCGTAATGGAGTTCCTGGCCGGCGGGACCTTTGGCGATCTGGTGCGCGAGCGCGGGCCACAGCCGTGGGAATCCGTCGTCCGCCATGCAAGCGGTCTTTGCGACGCGCTGAGCCTGATTCACAGCCATCGATTCGTGCATCGAGACATCAAGCCCGCCAACATCCTCTTCACGGGGGGCGACCGAGAGCATGCCAAGCTTGCCGACCTCGGCATCATCCTTGTGCCGCATGGGCCCGCCGACGCCGGGGCCACGACTCAACCCGGGACACAACCGGGCACACTCATCTGGATGGCGCCGGAGCAGGTGTTGGGGCACGAAGTTACCGCGCAAGCGGATATCTATGCGTTCGGGGCCACCATCTACTTCATGCTCGCCGGGCGTCCGTATTTCGAGATGCGTGGAGCATTGAATCTCGTACAACTGATCCGGTCGATAACGGAGACGCCTGCGATCCCGCTTGAATCAATCGCTGCCGGCATCCCGAAGGCGCTCGTTCAGATCATCCATCGACTGCTCGAGAAGGACCCCGGAAAGCGGCCAGCAGCTGCGGCTGCGCTGAAACAGCAGCTCGCAGAGATTGTCGCGAGCGGTTCTGCCGCTCCGCGTAGTCCGAGAATCGTCCGACTCCGCGGGTCGGGCGTTGGAGAATACGAGCCGGACGGCGTGATTCGTTGTGCTAAGGCCCCGCGGCTATTCACGCTGGACGACTTTCGCCTAGAGGAAGCCGGGCCCGGCGACACCTGGGTTTGGCCCGTGGACGGTGCGGAGATGATCTTCGTACCGGCCGGACGGTTCCAGATGGGGTCAAACGAATGCCTCCCAGCGGAGGCGCCCGAACACGAGGCCCGCACCTGTGCGTACTTGATCGACAAGTACCCGGTTACCAACGCGCGCTATAAGAAGTTCATCGACACCGTACCGAACTATCCGGTGCCGCGAGTAGATGCCGAGTGGGGGGAGGCCTACAACTGGGACCCCAATACGCGCACCTACCCGCCGGGCCAGGACGACTACCCGGTCATCATGGTGACGCACGACGACGCCCGCGCATATGCCGCCTGGGCGCGCAAGCGCCTGCCGACCGAGGCGGAGTGGGAGAAGGCAGCCTCATGGGACCCGAGCAGCGGGACGCATCGGCGCTACCCGTGGGGAGACGATTGGGACGACGATCGCGCCAATTCCGCTGAACGTGCCGCTGGCCGCGCGTTCGCGCCATTCAAGTCGCCAGGACCCGACCCCGCATATCTGTGGTTTCAGGAGTTCCGGCGGCTCGACCCGCACGAAGCGAACAGCTTCGAGTTGCTGACGAAGGTCTACGAGTATCCCGAGGGTGCGAGTGCGCTGGGCGTGATGGACCTGGCCGGCAACGTCCACGAATGGTGCGAACCCGACGGACCGCAGCGCTGCTATAACGGTAGGCGTGATCCAGCCGTGAGAACTAAGGATTGGCCCTTCGTGCGGCCGTGCCGTGGTGGTTCCTGGGCAGACCATCCGTTCTATTTGCGGACGTCGTCGCGCTACGCCGTGCGGTCGGAACGGTACGACAGAATCGGGTTTCGATGCATCGCGTACTTGGGAGGATGATCATGCCGACCCTTCGACCACTATCTGAGATCAAAAGCATTATTGCTGTTATGAACCCTGTGTCACGAAAGGCGTGCGAAGATTTCTGTTGTCGGCTTTTCCTCGCCCCCGAAGAGGACCCGCAGCGGCTCCTGTTTCTTTCATGGTCGATAGCCCTCCGGGAGCACGGACTGTCGCCGGAAGATGAAGGTCTTGCGGAAAACTTTGCCGCAAACGCAGTTGCGATCATGAAGATCGGCCAAGACATATACCAGCATGCATTTCAGCGCGCTTCTGCGGGACAAAAGGTTGAGCTTTCGTCCTTGCTTCGCGAGGTCTTTTGACATTGCGGGAGCGTGCTGGTGCGAGTGGTTATTCGGCTCGGTATGCGAGGAATACGCATGCTATTTGGGGAGATCACGAATGCTAGGAACTAACTCCGCAAGAGGCTATGGTTTGTCGCCTGTAACTCCGGTTTGCACTGGAATTGGTCCTCGCGGAATAAATAGATATTGTCGTCACTTGCGATGTCCAGGCGGAGCCGAAGTCCAGTGGCGGCGACTGGGCGCAGTGGGTATCTCGAAAAGTGATCATGTCCATCTGCGAAATGGCATTGCGAAGCCGAACCTTATGTTGCTCTCAGATCCTATCATTAAGATGGCATATGAGCAAGAAGTGTTCATGATTGACCGCTACGAGATCAACTGCAATTGTGGAGCGCACAGGGTTGAACTTTATGTAGACACGTATGACATTGCGGACGACATCTGCGTCGACTCACCGGGGTGGGCGTTTGTATGATTCACGAGTATCCGCAGGTCGCAAGTGCGCTTGGTGTCATGGATATGGCCGGTAACGTCCATGAATAGTGCGAGCCCGATGGGCCCCATCGGTGCTACGACGGCCACCCGGACCCGGCGGTGAAGCCGCCATATTGGCAGCTCGTTCGACCATGCCGCGGCGGCTCGTGGGCGGATCGTCCGTTCTACCTGCGGACGTCGTCACGTTACGCGGTACGGTCTGAGCGATGTGAGAGGATTGGGTTTCGCTCCGTCGCACTGATGGCGAATCAGAGAAGACAGCCATGACTATGTCTCCGCACTTTCGTTCCGACCGCCGAGCTCCGCCATGTCGGTGTCCACAAGGTCGAACCGACACTGCAAGAGGAAGGCCATGCGAATAACTATCTGGAAACGGCTAAAGTGGAGAATCTTCGGCGCTACGCCGGAAGAGCTCGCTAGCTTAGAGGCGGCTCGAAAGGCAAGCTATCTTCAGCTCATGGCGACATTTGGGATGACGCCGCAAGAAGCAGAAGGGGCCTACCAGAAAGACTGCGTTGAGCAGGACGAATTCCTTGCCGCGTGCGCGGCAAGAGGATTGAGCTTCAAAGAGGCCCAACGGCTCTGGAAGGAAGAAGCCGCACAGCCCTCGAGAGAGGATGCCGAACGGCGCTTGAGAGAACTCAAAGAACGGAGGCATTCGCAATGAACGAGTCCGACCGTGCAAGAGCGATGGCCCTCCTGTCAATGGCAGAATCTCTCGGCGAGGAGTTCTTTCAGGACGAGAAGGGCTTTGAACTGATGGAACGGATGAGCCGTGTGGATGACCCAGCTGTGGCTGATCGCGCAAAGCGGCTCCTCCGGTTTGCGCGCGGTGACCGGTTGGACAAAGCAGCGGAGAAGGCCGCGGGGGAACGCGGGCCAGGCGGAAGGTCGAACAAGGCAATGATCTTCAAATACCGTGGCAAGTTTAAGGGTCGTCACGAAATGGGCTCGATATGGACCAGTAGCAAGGATATCGCGATCGCGCGACTTCGGCAGGACGGGATCGAAGTCACTGAAGTCAATGGCGACCCTGTTTGTCCATCACATAAGATCAGCCCGCAGGATGAAGCTGCAGCCAAGAATATACAGGAAACGACTCCGCTACACACCGCCTGTCGAGACGGGGACCTGGCGGAGATAAGAAGGTATTTGCGTGCTGGACATGAGGTAGATGCGCGCGACATGCGGGGGGAGACTCCTTTGGAAATCGGCGTTGGCTACTACAATCCCGAAGTCGTGCGAGTGCTTCTAGAACATGGTGCCGACCCAAACGCCCAAAGCGCAGCTGGTGGTACAGTTCTCGAATACGCGCGGCGCCTTAAGCGGCACAACCACGAGAATCTACCCGCGATCCTGCAACTTCTGGAATCTGGTCCGGGGCCCGCAACCCGGAGATCGCCTCTCCCCCGAGCAGCCAATAAGAAGAAATGGTGGCAACTGTGGAAGTGACGCCTGGTAATTAATGAACCATGGTCCGAGGGCAGAGAGTTGCGCGGAAATCGACCTTAAACCCGATAGCGGTGAAGACACGCGGGGTGATCACGAGAGGCTCAGTGGGTGTCAGAATAGGTTTTCCGGGACATAAGCCGCTGGGGACAACGACAATGCGATCTCTTAAACTGCACGCGACCTTGCTCTTTGGCCTTGTTGCAGTCGGCGCTCTAGTCGGCTGGTTCGCCGATTCGTTGGATCTCGGTCAGAGCGTCGCTCCGCATGTAGCAAGAATGCGGCACGGCCTTGGGGTAGTTGCCTGCGGCGCCGCCGCATTTGGGCTTCTAGCAGGCCGCTAAATAAGTGAGTTGCGGACAATGCGCGATGGTCTCCGTATGGATTCGAGGTCGGGGTCGAGGTGTGTGAAGGGGCGGGGGCGTCGAGGGCGCTGCGTTGGACGACTACGTTGCAGGGGCCAGTCGCGCCAGTCGCAGGAGGTTGTAGGCTGCGGCCGTGATTTCTGCCTGCAAGGTGATCTTCCAGCGTCCGATGAAGCCGGCCCGCTTCAGGCCGCCGATGGTCTTGGCCCAGCCGATCAGCTCTTCGATTCGTTTGCGAACCTTCTGGCTGATGGCGTAGGCGATCGTCCGCATCCGTCGTCGCGCGCGACGCCGCGCCGCCGACGTGTCCCCGGCGCCGCGGATCACCGTGGACGGCATCGGCACGTGCGGCGTGACGCCGATGCCCTCCAGCACGGCCAGGAACTCCCCCTCTCGATAGTTGGCGTCGGCCCCCAGTGTCCGCGGCCAGAGACGATGGCGTCGATACGTCCGTTCCAGCATCTCGGCCGCCTGTACACGCTCGCGCGACGAGTTGGGATCATCGATCGCGACGTCCAGGCCGTCCTCGATCTCTCAACCTCGGACGCAAGCATGTGGGCGCGTCCCGATCGGACGTTTGCGCTGACGGCATCGCTGGAGCATGGAAACGTCAGGCTGGTGCTTCCGCCGCTGCGGGACCACCGCAGGCTCGCGCTCGAGCTGCGCCTGGTCGTCTGGACTGATCGAGACGACGCGGTTCAAGAGGCGTGGCTGGCGCACCTGGAAGGCCGCAACACGGCGCGGGCGGTGAACATGAATGCCCGACGCGAGCGGCGGCACCGCCAACGGATGGTGCCCATCCTGAACTGAGGCGACAGCGGGGATGCCCGACGATTCAACCATCGAAGACGCCATCCGCGAGAACGCCGCCGGGCCGCGCATGAACAGCACGGCCGAACGCAGGAACCACAAGGCCGTGTGCCCGCTGAAGAAGACAAACGTGCCCAGCACGATCGTGGTCATGAAGACGAAGCCCAGTAGAGCGACGTGTAGAGCTGGCGGTCGGGATGATCGGCGTGTGCGATGTATGACGTGATCGCCAAGCCAACGCACGCGAAGATGCGGGCCAAGGACCGACCGCTGGCGAACGACTTCGTTTCCGACGAGGAGTTCGACCGGCTCCTGCACGCCTGGTTCGGCAACGTCGCTCGCGTGTTGTTGCCTGGTCACATCGCGTACATCTGGGGCGGCTACGCAAACATCGGCAACTACCCGCCGGTCTTGAAGGCCTGCGAGTTGTATTTCTCGCAGGCGATCATCTGGGTCAAGGAGCATCCCGTCCTGACCCGCAAGGACTTCATGGGCAACCACGAGTGGTACTTCTACGGCTGGCGCGAAGGCGCGGCGCACGTCTATCTCGGCCCCAACAACGTGCCGGACGTCTGGAGCGTCAAGAAGGTCAACCCGCAGTCGATGATTCACCTGACCGAGAAGCCGGTCGAGTTGGCCGTGCGGGCCATGCAGTATTCCTCGCGCGCGCTCGCCGTCCCTCCCGCGGGCATTGCCCGGTAGTCTCAGCCGGCCGATGGTCTCAGCCTCTCGCTCAAGGGCCGGAAGGCACGTCCGCAACGAGACGCACAACTGGAACCCGTATCCCGGCACCGGCGCACCCGTCACTTTCGGCCCACAAGGTACAGGAACCCATCGACCGGTTCGGCGGCCAGTTCGTCGCACGATCCGAGCATGCGGCCCCCGCCGTTGAGCTGTCTGCTTGTTCCGGCGGCGACCACCCGGAACCCGACTTCCTCGAGCAGCGCGCCGGCCTCGCGGATTCGATACCAATAGATGTGTGGACTCGCGTCGCGAAGGGCCGCGAAGTTGATTCGGCCACCCAAACGCAGCCACGGCTGATACTGGATTGTCCGTTCCGAACCGCTCAGTCGGCGCCACAGCCGGAGATAGGCCAGGAACGGCTTGTATGCCAGGCTGCCTCGCCGGGATTCAAGGCAAAGGAACGAGAACACCCCAACGCCGCCGGGCCGAAGGATGCGATGGGCCTCCCGAACCGCGCGGGTCCGGTCGGACTCGCCGTCGATGAAACACAGGACCTGTTGCAGGTAGACCACCTGGTCGAACGACGCTTCGGCGTACGACAGGCAGCGCGCGTCCTGCACGTCAAACTGGATCGCCCCCTCTCGATCGCGCCGCCGCGCCACTTCGATCATCCCAGGTACGAAGTCGAACCCGTGAAGTGACGTGAATCCCAGCTCCTTCATCGCCAGGACGATTCGTCCGCCTCCGGTCCCGGCTTCGAGCGTCCGGCCGGCGCGGTCCAGATACGTTTCGATGATGTACCGTTCCTCCGGGATCAGGCGCGAAGCATGGGCCCACAAGTCGAACTCGACTGTGCTGTAGACGGCCTTGTTATCCCGCACGATGGAAGACCCTCGGCCGGCTCGCGGATGATTGGGGTTGGTTCGCGCGCATCGCTGACGCCCGCAGCGGCACTACCGACTATTCTACAGGATCAAGACTGCCGGAAAACGCCCTTGGCCCTCTCGCCCCGTCGCCGCTCGATGGATTCACGAGTCGGCCGGGCGGTGGGAACTACGAGCCGCCGGACGGCGCCATGATGAACGACTGCCAGTTCGCGCAGCAGCCCGGCCGGGGCTGCGGGCATTCGTCCGGTCCGGCGGCGGCGAACCAGTGCCTGGTGCGGTTGCACACGGCGCAGACCGAGAGCATGACCGGCACCTCGACGAGCACCCCGACGACGGTCGCGAGGGCCGCGCCGGATTCGGGACCGTAGAGCGCGATGGCCGTGGCCACGGCCAGCTCGAAGAAGTTGCTTGCACCGATCAGCGCGCCCGGTGCGGCCACGCTGTGCGGGGCGCGGAACAGCTTCATCAGCCCGTACACCAGCGACGAATTGAAGTAGACCTGGATCAGGATCGGAATCGCGATGAGGACGACGTGGACGAAGCGCTTCGTGAGGTTGTCGGCTTGAAACGCGAAGATCAGCACGAGCGTCGCGAGCAGGGCCATCACGGCGACCGGGTGAAACCTCGGCAGGAATGAGCATTCGAACCAGTCTCGGCCGCGGGATCGGATCAGGAAGTAGCGGGTCGCGGAACCGGCCGCGAGCGGGATGACGATGAAGCAGACGACGGCGTACAGAAGCACATTGAATGGCACGGTCAATGCCGATGCGCCGCTGACGAGAAACGTGACAATGGGCGCGAACAGGACGAGCATGAGCAAATCGTTGACCGAGACCTGGACGAGCGTATAGGCCGGGTCCCCGCGCGTCAGATAGCTCCAGACGAAGACCATGGCGGTACAAGGGGCGGCCGCGAGGATGATCACGCCGGCGATGTACTGGTCGGCGAGTTGCGGCCCGATGAGCGGAAGGAACAGGCCCTTGAAAAAGAGCCATCCGAACAGGGCCATGCTGAACGGCTTGACGAGCCAGTTGACGAAGCAGGTGATGAGCAGGCCCTTCGGTCGCCTGCCGACGCCGAGCACCGAGGCGAGATCGACCTTGAGCATCATCGGGTAAATCATCAGCCAGATGAGCACGGCGATCGGCACGTTGATCTGGCTGCCGCCGCCGAATTCCAGCCGGCGCAGCGCATCGGTCATCCCCGGCAGGAGTTTTCCGAGCGCGATTCCGGCGAGCATGCAAACGGCGACCCAGAGCGTAAGGTAGCGCTCGAACGGATTGAGACGGCACGTTTCGGTGGCTGCATTCATGTCGATTTCCCTATGGTCGTCGCGCGAAGAAGACGGCGCTCGAGACCTTCCCGGCCAGGCGCTCGGCGAGCGCGGCGCTTTCTTCATTCGTGGCCAGACCGCACGACGCCATCGCGCGGAGCTGGCTCGCGTCATAGGTGAGCCGCTCGCGGACCTGGACATCAACGAGTCCCGCGGCCTTCAAGCCCGCCACGTACTGCGCTTCGCTGATCGCCCCGGCGATGCAGCTTCCGAATAACGCAGCGTTGCGGCGCACCCCGTCGGGGAGGTCTTCGACCACGATGTCCAAGACGCGCACGCGGCCGCCGGGGCGGAGCACGCGGGCGATCTCGGCGAAGACGCGGGGCTTGTCGGGCGAGAGGTTGATCACGCAGTTGGAGATGACCCAGTCGACGCTGCCTGCCACAACGGGAAGGTCCTCGATCAGGCCCTTGCGGATCTCGACGTTTGTGACGGCCGCTGCGGCGATGTTCGCGCGGGCGCGCTCGATCATCGCGTCCGTCATGTCCACGCCGATGACGCGTCCGCGCGGGCCGACCTTTCGCGCGGCGATCAGCAGATCGATTCCCGCGCCGCTGCCCAGGTCGAGGACGACGTCACCCTCGCCGACCTCGCTGAACGCAAGCGGGTTGCCGCAGCCGAACGAATTCGCGACCGCATCCGGCGGAAGCGTCGCGAGTTCGGCCGGAGCGTATCCTGCCATCCGGGCGAGGACGCCCTTGGGTGCGGCACCGCCGCAGCATCCGCCGGGTCGCGTGACGGCGTCGGTGTAGGTCTTGCGGACAAGTTCGTGAATCTCTGATTTCATTCTCAATTCCTCTTCGGTTTGCTCCACGTCGGCGGACAGCAGGCGTCGATTGCGTCCGCCAGGTGTCGCAGTGTCGAGGCGATGGCCGAGAAGCGCACGGCGTAGTAAACCTCCTTGCCGCGGCGCTCGCCGGCCGCCATCCCCGCGTCGCGGAGTTGGGCGAGATGCCGCGACACGACGGAGACGTCGATCGGGCAGCCGTTGGCGACCTCGCTGACCGTGCAGGGCCGGCCGCAGGTGGCCAGGCGGACGAGGATCGCGACGCGGGTCGGGTCGCAGAGGGCCTTGAAGAACCGCGGGTTGATGGCCGCGGTCAGGTCGGAACAGCACTTGGGGGTCGCGGGGCGTCGTTTGCTCATTTGCGTCCTTGTGCAAATGATAGCCGCGGGCCTCGCGCGCGTCAAGCGGCCGACCTATGATGGCCGGGTCCGCCCGCGACCGACGGGGCGGAGCCGATCGGCTCGAAACGACAGCGGGCGCCATGGATCGGCGGCGGGATGGACCGGGAGGCGCAGGTGATCGGCGCACGGAGCAACGTTCTCGATGCAATCGGCAATACGTCGCTGGTGTCCCTGCGGCGGGTGGTGCCGGCCGGCTGCGCCCGGATTTCGGTCAAACTGGAATGGGAAAACCCGACCGGGAGCATGAAGGACCGCGTTGCGCAAGCGATGATCTCGTGCGCGGAGGCGGACGGCCGGCTGAAGCCCGGTGATTCGATCGTCGAGTACACGGGCGGCAGCACGGGTACGTCGCTGGCGCTGATCGGCGCGGCGAAGGGCTATCGGCTTCAGATCGTCACCTCCGACGCGTTCAGCCAGGAAAAGCTCGATCACATGGTCGCGCTCGGCGCGGAGCTGACGCTCGTGCCGAGCGAGGGCGGCCGGACGACGAAGAAGCTGATCCTGGACATGATCGAGGCGGCGCGGGAACTGAGCCG
The DNA here is from genome assembly GCA_023150615.1 of Phycisphaerae bacterium. Taxonomy (GTDB): domain Bacteria; phylum Planctomycetota; class Phycisphaerae; order UBA1845; family UTPLA1; genus JAKLKO01. The sequence continues at coordinate 60,851 of JAKLKO010000007.1, read as the reverse complement.
CCGCCCGAGGACGTTCTGGACGGACCAGCTTGAGAATCGCGACAGCGTAACCGGCTATTTCGCGCTCGGCGAGGAGATCTGGAACCAGACGGGCGGTCGCGTGGACGCCTTCGTGCACTGCGTCGGAACCGGCGCATCGTCACGCGGAGTCGCGACCGTGCTTAAGCGGCGCCAGCCGAAGGTCCGGATCGTCGTGGTCGAGCCGGCCGAGTCGGCAGTCCTGTCCGGAGGCCCGCCCGGCCCGCACAAGATCGAAGGCGTCGGGATCGGGTACACGCCGCCGCTGTTCGAACCGAGCTTGATCGACGGGATCGTGGCAGTCCCGACGGAGGATGCGAAGGCGATGGCGCGGCGACTCTCGCGTGAGGAGGGTCTGTTCGCGGGGACGTCATCGGGGGCGAACGTCATCGCGGCGATTGAGGTCGGCAAGCAACTCGGCGCGGACGCGCATGTGGTCACGTTGATGGTGGATTCAGGGCTGAAGTACTTGAGTACCGACGTCTATCGAGGGAAGCGCTAAGCGAGATCGTCTGGTCAGGGGCTTTAGCGAAACATCGCTCGTCATCGGATTACCGGCCGATCGCGGCGGTGGCGCGCGAGTCGCGCACCCGCGTCGATCACGGGCCGAGCAATTCGGACACGAACAGGCCCAGGTCCGCGGAATCCACGGTCGCGTCGGGTTGCATGTTGGCGGCGCAGAACTGCGCGTTTGCCGGCCCATTCGGGTGATTGAGCAGCGCGTCGACGAACCCTTCGATGTCGAGTCCGTCGATGGCGGAATCGCCGTTCACGTCGCCGGTGCCCGGCGCGGTGCAGTAGGGGATGACGGTCTCGGACATCTCCATCAGGTAGCCGTAATGCGGCGGCTGCACGTCGCCGAGCGGGTTGCCGTGGCCGTCCTGCGTCCACTGCTTGGCGTCGACGAGGGCGCGCCAGGCGCGGCGGTAAAGCAATCGCGCGCGCACACGGAGGTCGCCGTTCGTCTCCGGCAGCTCAAACGCGTAGGACGTGACGTCGGATTGAAGCGCGATGAGACGGTTGTCGAAGACGATTCCGGTGGCATCGGTAAAGAACGTCGGGCTGGCGCCCTGCGCATCGTGGTTGACCTTGGCGAAGAGCTTTCCGGGTCGGCCGGCGTAGTATCCCTGCGCGGGATCGCCGACACCGCCGAGCGGGTGAACGGTCTGGCTTCCGGTGAAGGGCAGCAGGTCGGCAATGGGGTCCTGTCCATCGGGCCATGCCTCGACGAGCAGGATCATGTTCCGCGTGGTGACGCCGGTCGGGACGTGGTGTCCCGTGAAGTCGTTGTTGATCGTCACATCCACGGTCAGCGTCGACTTGGCGAAGCTGGTTTCCATGGTCATGGTCACGGCATTCTCGAGGAACTGCTGCGTCGTTCCGCGGATGTCGTGCGAGCGGATCAGGCTCGGATCGCGGACGAGCGGGGGGAACTGAATCGAGCAGAACTGCGTCGCGCCGGTCGGCGGCATGTGGCATGTGACGCAGTTCGCGTAGAGCGGATGCTGCGGATCGCTGTACGGCGACTCGAGCCACTCGATGTAGGTCGGTTCGGAGACGGGGCCCGTGTAGGTGTGGTTTTCCTCCGGATCGCTGCGATCCTGATGACACGTGCCGCACACCTCCGCCATTAACTGCGGCTGGTACGAGGCGCGCATCAGGAACTGCATATTGATCGTCGTGTCGCCGAGGAGGCCGTATTGCACCTGTTGGGGCGTGCTTCCCGTCGGGCGGGTAAAAACGACCGCGCCGGGGAAGATGCCGGGGAAGTCGATCTTGGACACGTCGACGTCCGCGACCTTGTGGCAGACGTCGCACGAGATCCCGTGCACGGCGGCGTCGGAGGGATACCCGGGATCGGTCGGGGCTTCCATGCGACTGAAGGGCGATGGAATCCACAATTCCGGCTGGTGGCAGGAGGCGCATTCGGAGTTCGGATTCGTCGGCGCGAAGACGGAGTCGCGGGTGTACACAAACCCGCCCATGCCGTGAGGCGTGCCCGTCCCGTTGTAGATGTCGTGGACCCAGGTGTTCAGGCCGGCGCGGGCCATAGGCGATCCGGTCCATTCCGCAAGCTGGTCGGGGTGGCAGCTTCCGCAGCCATCGGGTCCGAAGAACTGGTAGTTTGGGTCGTTGCCCGCCGGCACGGCGGTCAGCACGATCGACACGCCGGATGCGGGCGAGGTGAGGGTGACACCGGTGTTGTAGTAGCCCTTGGCCGCACCGACGACGACGCGGTTGGGTCCGGCGGGGACGTCGATGGAAAAGGTGCCATCGGCGAGGGTGAAGACGTGGGTGAGGGAGGCCTGGAAAGTGACCTTCGCGCCGGCGATCGGGACCAGATCGCCGGAACGCACCACGGTGCCGGAGACGATGTCGGCGGGTGCGAGGCCGGCGAGTGCGAGCAGGGTGCTGGCGCTGAGGGTTAGGATGGATCGTGACAGTTTCATCAGGTGCTTCCTCGATCGGCTCGCACGGGGCATATCTTGATCTGGATATCCATATATACCCTTAGCGCGCGGTTCTGTCAAGGACGCCGTGGCGGGTGCGGCACGTCGGCGGCGCGCGAAAAGGTATTTTCGGCACCGCCGGACGCCGCGAGTGCGCGGTTGCGGCCGTGGAGATTCGCCCGGGCCGGGCAAGCGCATGCCGTGGGTGCGCCGGGCGACCGCCGCGGAACGAAATCAGGGGCATCGCGCGCCTGGGATGCGTTCTGGCGCTGGTCCCGGCGGTCGGTTCAGTGTGGTTCATTTCCGCGCGCCGGGGACGACATTTTTTCGGGGCCGCGCTTGCCGGCGCGCGATCGGGGAATTATTATTGATGTACATGTCAACATATCGAGATATATACAATAGGGCGTCGCGGGATTTCGGGTGGCATCCGCCACCGTTGAGGTCGGGGCTGGACGCAAACGCGGAGATCGGGTGATGACCGGCGGCTGCACGAGTTCCGATCCCATTCGTTCGGAGATGATGCTGCCGGACGTCCTGCGGCGCTTTCCGTTCCTTCGCGCGGTGTTCGATCGCTATGGGCTGCGGGGCTGCGGCGGACCGTACGGGCCGGCGGAGACGGTCGGCTTCTTCGCGCGGGCGCACGGCGTGGATGAGTCGGCGCTTCTGAGGGAACTGAACGACGCGTTGGCCGCCCCGACTGGCGTGCGGGCGGATTCGCCCGACACGAGACCTTCCTGGGCGGATCATCTGGCCGACACGATCTACCGGCGGTTCTTCAAGGCCGGCGTCGCCGTGGTGCTCACGGCGGGTGCGGCGTGGGGGGCGTTGCTCCTGCTGCGGATTGCGTCGAACCGGGACTTCACGGCGATTTCGATCCACGACATCAACGCGCACGGCCACGCGCAGATCTTCGGCTGGGTCGGCCTGTTCGTCATGGGTTTTGCGTACCAGGCGTTTCCACGGATGCGCCACACGAGCCTCTGGCGGCCGGACCTGGCAAACCTGAGCTTTTACTTGATGGTGTTCGGGGTCTTCGCGCGGGCCGTGGCGGAGCCGCTCCACCGCTCGCCGATGTTCCGCGAGGCGGCGATCGCGGCCGGATTGGCGGAGATCGCGGCGATCGTGTTGTTCATCCTCGTGCTGCTGAGGACGTTCCAGCGCAGCGGAAAGCCGTTCGAAACCGTCGATGGCTACATCCTTGCATCGCTGGCGTTCTTCCTGATTCAGGCGGTGTACGACGTCGGACTGCTGCGCGCGACGACGGCGGCGATCGATCGCGTGGGTTTGTTGCGGGTCATCGCGACGTACCAGGCGCCGCTCCGCGATTTGCAGATCCACGGCTTCGCAATGCTGATGATCCTCGGCGTCAGCATCCGGATGTTCCCCGCGCTGTTCGGCATGGCGGCGCCCGGGCGGAAGCTGGTGCGGAATTCGCTCGTGCTGCTCATTCTTGCGACAATCGGTGAGGCGGTCTTCACGCTGCTGCTGCGGACGACGGGCGATCACCGCTGGGGCATCGCGCTGTACGCCGCGATGATCCTCCTCGCGGCGACGAGTGTTGTGCTGACGCTACGTTGGGGTTTCCTGGCCCGTCCGACCGAACCGAGCCGGAGCACGAAGTTCGTCCGATTCGCCGTGGCATGGCTGCACACGTCGATGTTCCTGCTCGTGCTCGCTCCAATCTACATGCGATTCGTGCTGCCGGCCGCGGCGACGCTATCGGCTGGCGGCATCGAGGCGGCGGAGATCGGTTTCTCGCACGCGTACTACGGCGCGATCCGGCATGCGATCACGGTCGGGTTCATTAGTCTCATGATCCTCGGCATGGGCGCGAAGGTCGTGCCGACGCTGAACGGCGTCGACGCGCGACGACTGCGTGCGCTCTGGCTACCGTTCGTGCTGGTAAACGTCGGTTGCCTGATGCGCGTCAGCTTTCAGATCGGGACGGATTTTCGCGAGTGGGCGTTTCCGTTCGCCGGTGCCAGCGGAATTCTGGAGTTGAGCGGGATCGCGATCTGGGGCGTGCATCTGTGGCGGATCATGGATGGATGGCGGCCGGCGGGTGAGTCGTTCGCGCGACCAACGGTGATCACCGCGGAGGACCGGATCGGCTTGGTCGTGGAGTGGTTTCCAGCGACGTTGCCGCTGCTGATTTCCAGGGGCTTTGCGCCGCTTGCCAACCCGGTCATACGGAAGACGATGGCCCGGACGATCTCGATTCGTGCGGCGGCGGCGCATCATGGTGTGGATCTGGTCGAGTTGTTGGCTGAGTTGAACCGGGCTGCGTTCGGTGCGGAGGGCGGCGATTCATCGCGAGTCTTGGACCGCCGCATCTCGTTGACGGTGCTGGATGGCGGCTGACGAACTCGTGACGTCTGCATTCGATGCGCTGGCGGATCGGTACGACCTGCTGGTGGACTGGCCGAAGCGGCTCGCGAACGAGGCGCCGTTTTTTCGAGGCCTGTTCGAGTTGCACGGGGTGAAACGCGTCGCGGACGTTGCGTGCGGCACGGGGCATCATGCGGCGATGTTCCATTCGTGGGGCCTGTTTGTGGAAGGCTCAGACATCAGCTCGGCGATGATCGATCGCTGCCGGCAACTGCACGGCGAGGCCGATGCGCTCCGATGGACGCAGCGTTCCTTCATCGATCCGCCGCCGGCGGCCGAGCCGTTCGATGCGGTGGTCTGCCTGGGCAATTCGCTGGCGCTGGCCGGGGAGGTGGAGGCCGCCGCACGGGCGATTGTCGGGATGGTCCGGCACGTGCGGTGCGGAGGCGTCGGCGTGGTCCACGTACTGAACCTGTACTCGCTCGACACGGCGGGGACGGTCTGGCAAAAGGTCCGGCGCGTGCACCATCGAGGGCGCTCGATCGTCCTGCTGAAGAGCATCCGCCGCGAGGGGTCTTATGGGCATGTCGAAATCCTCGAGGTCGACCTTTCGGACGAGCCTCCGAGATTGCAGGTCGAGCGAAACAGGTTCGTGGGCCTCACGCGTGGCGATATCGAGCAGGCGCTGCGTGCAGCCGGTGCGAAGGTCGCGGAGATGTATGGCTCGCACACACGTGAGGCGTTCGACGAACGACGGAGCGGCGATCTGATCGTCGTTTGGGAACGCGGAGGAACATTGACGAATCGCGGTTGACAGGGTAACAGTGGACGCAGATCATCTGCGGAGAAAGAAATCGAGATATCGCCTATGTTGTCGATGACGGCCCAATACGCGTTGCGTGCGTTCGTGTACATCGCGGCCCAGGATGCGAAGCGTCCGGTTCTCGCGAAGGAGATCGCGGCGCATACGGGCGTGCCGTCGCATTACCTGTCGCGGATTCTCCGCGACGCGGTCCGCGCGGGGCTTTTGGATTCGGCCCGGGGCGTTGGGGGCGGCTTCCGGCTGGCGCGGCCGCGGCACAAGATCCGATTGCTGGAAGTGCTGATGCCGTTTGACGATGTGCTCGGGCGGTCGCGGTGCCCGTTCGGCCAGCCGCGTTGCGATGATTCGCATCCGTGCGGCTTCCACGAGTACTGGAAGCCGATCGCGATTGCGTATCGGCGGATGCTGGAGCGGACCACTTTGGATTCGATCGGCGTGGAGGGGCTGTGCAAGACGCGGCGTCGTGGCTCGTAGGGTCGCGATTTTTCTCGGCGCTCTATTGTTGACAAGTCGATCGTCATGTAGGTAATGTACCGGCGTGCGACTCGGAGGACCTGCTCATGTCGGCTGACCGATTGAAAACCACGGCGATTCCAGTGCTCTGGGCGCTGGGTGTGCTGCTGCTGTTGGTCGCCTGTTCCGTGCGGGCGCTGGACTCAAAGGATGCGTCGCGCCCGGTTGCGGCCGTTGATGAGAGCGCTCCGCGCTCAGCGCCGGATGCGCCGGAACCGGACGCGAGCGCGTCGAAGGCGGAATCCGGAGTCGCCGCGGCCGCCAAGACGTCGCAGAGCGCGACGGCACTCCCGGCGGTCGATCCCCGTATCGTGGAGCGCGGTCGAGCGCTCTTCGCGCGACAGTGCGTCGTTTGCCATGGGGAGACCGGCGACGGCACCGGCACGTTCGCGTACCTGATGAATCCGCGCCCGCGCAATTTCAAGACAGGCAAGTTCCGGCTGACCACGACGCAGAACCAGGTTCCGTCCGACGAGGACCTGCTTCGCACGATCACGCGCGGCATGCCGGGGTCCGCCATGCCACCGTGGGGACATCTGCCGATTTCGGATCTCAGGGCGCTGGTGGCCTACGTCCGCCAGATCCACGTCGATGCGGTTCGGGCGGAGCTGGATGCGGACGTGAAGAGCGGGAACCTCGAGGCCGCCGAGGCGGAGACGCTCCTCGCCGAGCGCACGCTGCCCGGCGCTCCCATTGTCGTGCCGGCGGAGCCGCCGTTCGATCAACTGCGGTGGTTCAACGGTCGCCGCATCTATATCGAGGCGTGCGCCTCGTGCCACGGTGCCGACGGGCATCCGATCATGGAGGCCGTGAAGTTCGACGACGAGGGATTCCCCGATCCGCCGCGATCGTTCGTCAACGGGATCTTCAAGGGCGGTATGGAAGGGCCGGAGCTGTATTGCCGCATCATGAAGGGCATGCGCGGCACGCCGATGCCGGCCTCGGAGGGGGTTTACTCGGCGGACGAGGTGTGGGACCTGATTCACTACGTGCAATCGCTGGCGCGTTCCGGATCGCAGGATCGGGCGCGGCTCCAGCAGGGTACGTTCAGCGCGCCGCGCGTCGAGGGGGCGCTGCCGTCGGGGCCGACGGATGCGGCGTGGAATCAGGCCCGGCCGCTCTACGTGGCGCTTTCGCCGTTGTGGTGGACCGAGCAGCGGGTGGAGGGCCTGGTCGTTCAGGCACTGCACAACTCGAAGGAGTTGGCGCTCCGGCTGAGCTGGCTTGATCCGACGCAGGACGATCGGGCGGTTCGCGTGGAGGAGTTCCGCGACGCCGTTGCGATCCAGTTCTCGCTCTCCAGCGATCCGCCGTTCTACATGGGCGATGCCTCCACGCACGGCGGCGTCAACATCTGGATGTGGAAGGCGGATCGGCAGAAGAACATTGCCGACGGCTACCAGGATGTCGACGCCGTGTTTCCGAACCGGGCCGTGGACATGTACGACGAAAGTCCGATCCGGTCCAAGGACATGTCCTCGGTCGATTGGCCGCACGGCGAGATCACGCAGCACAACCGCGCGTTCATCACGGCGTGGGGCGCAGGAAACCTCGTGGCCGATCCGACACTGAAGACGCCGGTCGAGTGCCTCGTGGCCCGCGGCCCGGGGACGCTCTCGGGCAAGCCGGCCAACGTGCAGGTCGTGCAGGGCCAGGCGGCGTACGAGCGCGGCGTGTGGATGGTCCAGCTTCAGCGAACGCTGGAGCTGCCGCACGAGCACGCGCACAACGGCGGGGACGAGCGCGTCTTCCGGTCGGGCGATTATCTCCCGGTGTCGTTCGCAATCTGGGACGGCAGCGCGGGCGATCGCGACGGCAAGAAGAACATCAGCATCTGGCAGAAACTGGTCATCGAGTGAGACGGACGGGCGGGCGGACGCCCGCCCTGTGATCGGGAGGTTTGAACCATGGCGTCGAATCCCACCACGGCGGCATCCCGGCGCGAGTTTCTCGGGACTGGCGTCGCACTGGCGGCGGGCGCGAACGGGGTGCTCGGCTGGCCACTGCGCCTGCTGGCGGCGCGACCGGACATCACGAATCCTCTCGCGGGATATCCGGCGCGGGACTGGGAGAAGATCTACCGGGACCAGTATTCCTACGACGGATCGTTCAGCTGGGTCTGCTCGCCGAACGATACGCACGCGTGCCGGGTGATGGCGTACACGCGCAACGGGGTCATCGTCCGCATCGGCGCGCAGTATGACTCCGAGAAGTACAGCGATCTCTACGGCAATCGCGCGACCACGAACTGGAATCCGCGTCAGTGCGCGAAGGGCTACACGTTTCATCGGCTCGTGTACGGCCCGTATCGCCTGAAGCACCCGATCGTCCGCAAGGGCTGGAAGCAGTGGGCGGACGATGGTTTTCCGCTGCTCACGCCGGAAAACAAGACCAAGTACAAGTTCGACAGTCGCGGCACGGACGTTCACGTCAAGATCGACTGGGCCAGCGCGCTGAAGTACATCGCCAAGGGCTACGTGGCGATCGCGAAGCGCTACAGCGGCGAGGCCGGCGCGAAGCTGCTGCGGGAACAGGGTTATCCCGAAGAGATGATCGAGGCGATGGCCGGGGCAGGAACGCGCACGTTCAAGATGCGCGGCGGCATGGGACTGCTCGGCGTTCTGGGGAAGTACGGTCTGTACCGACTCAACAACTGCATGGCGCTCCTGGACGCCGCGGTGCGCGGAGTCGGCGCCGACAAGGCGCTGTCCGGGAGAAACTGGAGCAACTACACGTGGCACGGCGATCAGACGCCGGGCCAGCCGTGGGTGCACGGGCTTCAGAACTCGGACTGCGATTTCAACGATCTGCGGTTCAGCAAGCTCATCATCATGGATGGCAAGAACCTCGTGGAAAACAAGCTGCCGGACTCGCACTGGTTCATCGAATGCATGGAGCGCGGCGGACGGATCGTCGTGATCGCGCCGGAGTACGGCGCGCCAAGCACAAAGGCGGACTACTGGATTCCGATTCGTCCGGCGACGGATGCGGCGCTGTGGCTTGGGATCACGCGACTGATGATGGACCGCGGCTGGTTCAGCAAGTCATTCGTGAAGGAATTCACGGATTTCCCGCTGCTGGTTCGGACCGACACGCTGAAGCGGCTCCGCGCGGACGAGGTCTTCGCGGACTACAAGGGGCAGCTTAAGAAGGACGGCGCGAGCTACAAGGTCCAGGGCCTCAAGGACGACCAGTACGCGCAGATCGGCGATCGAGTCGTCTGGGATACAAAGACGAACGCGCTGATGGCGCTGACGCGTGACGACGTCGGCAAGCGGATGGGCGAGAAGGGCATCGATCCGGCCCTTGATGGGACGTGGAAAGTCAAACTCGTCGATGGCAAGGAAGTCGAGGTAATGACGCTTTGGTCGATGTACCAGATTCACCTGAAGGACTACGACCTCGAAAGCGTCGCCGAGATCACGCACTGTCCGAAGGAGTTGATTGAACGACTGGCGCAGGACATCTGGGAGGTGACGAAGGCCGGCGGACCGGTCGCAATCCATCAAGGCGAGGGAATCAATCATTGGTTCCACGCGACGGAGGCCAATCGCGCGGCACTGCTGCCGATCCTGCTGACAGGCAACATCGGCAAGCCGGGCGCGGGCGTTCACGGCTGGGCCGGCAACTACAAGGCGGCGCTGTTCCAGGGCAGTGCGATCACCGGTCCAGGATTCAAGGGCTGGGTCGGCGAGGATCCGTTCGAACCGACGCTGGACGAAAGCGCGCCGGGCCGCAATGTGCACGCGCACGCGTACACGAAGGACGAAGAGCCGGCGTACTGGAACCACGGCGATCGGCCGCTCATCGTGAACACACCGGGCGCCGGACGCAAGGTCTTCACCGGCAAGACGCACATGCCGACGCCGACGAAGGCGCTTCAGTTTACGAACGTGAACCTCTTCAACAACGCGAAGCACGCGTACGACATGTTCAAAAACGTGAATCCGAACATCGAGATGATCGTCGCGCAGGACATCGTGATGACGTCGTCGGTGCAGTACGCGGACTTCGGACTGCCCGCGAACAGCTGGGTGGAGTTCGAGGACCTCGAGGTCACGGCATCGTGCTCGAATCCGTTCCTTCAGATCTGGAAGGGCGGTATCAAGCCGGTCTTTGACTCGAAGGATGATCTCTGGATCGCGGCCAACATCGCCAAGGCGGTCGGCGAGGAACTGAGCGGCGAATGGCGGCAGCGGTTCTACAACTACTTCAAGTTCGAGCACGAAGGCAAGCGACGCGTCTATCTGCAGCGCCTGCTCGATACGTGCACAACGACGGTCGGCTACAAGCTCGACGACATCATGGCTGGCAAGTACGGCCCGCCGGGCGCGGCGTTGATGTTGTTCCGCACCTATCCGCGGATTCCGTTCTGGGAGCAGGTTCACCATGACGAGCCGTTCTACACCGACACGGGCCGCCTGCATGCGTACGCGGACATTCCTGAGGCGCTGGAGTACGGCGAGAACTTCATCGTGCATCGGGAGGGAACCGAAGCGACGCCGTACCTGCCGAACGTGATCGTCTCAAGCAATCCGTACATTCGCCCGAACGACTACGGAATTCCGCCGGAGGCGGAGCACTGGGACGAGCGGACGGTGCGCAACATCAAGATGCCGTGGCGGCAGGTGCGGCTGACGCGGAATTTCCTGTGGGAGAAGGGATTCCGGTTCTACGCGCTGACGCCGAAGACGCGGCACCGCGTGCACTCGTCGTGGAGCAACGTGGACTGGCACCAGATCTACGACAGCAGCTTCGGCGATCCGCACCGGATGGACAAGCGTTCGCCCTATGTCGGCGAGCATCAGATGCACATCAACCCGCAGGCGGCCAAGGACCTGGGCATCAACAACGGCGATTACGTCTATGTGGACGCCAATCCGGCCGATCGGCCATACATCGGCGCGAAGCCGAACGATCCGTTCTACAAGGTGGCGCGGCTGATGCTCCGGGCGATCTACAACCCGGCGTATCCCTACAGTTGCATCATGATCAAGCACGCGCCGTACATCGCGACCGAAAAGAGCGTCAAAGCGCACGAGACGCGGCCGGACGGTCGCGCCCTCTGCGAGGACGGGTATCAGGCCAACCTCCGCTACGGCTCGCAGCAGAGCCTGACGCGAAACTGGCACATGCCGATGCATCAGACCGACAGCCTGTTCCACAAGGCGAAGGCGTTCATGGGCTTCATCTTCGGCGGCGAGGCGGACAACCACGCGATCAACACGGTGCCGAAGGAGACGCTCGTGCGCGTGGTCAAGGCCGAGGACGGCGGTCTGGGCGGCAAGGGCATCTGGCTGCCGGCGACGACGGGGATGTCCCCCGGCGACGAAAGCGAAATGATGAAGAAGTACCTGGCGGGCGGCTTCGTCGGCGAGGAAGCGCCGGCGGGTCCGGTTGAGTTCGAGGCGCCCTGAGACCTGAAGCCCGGGGATTTTCTGGAGAGGACAACTCCATGCCGTACGACGATCCCGATCCGACGGACCCGATGACGCTGACTGGCGTCGAAATCGCCACGGATGATCCCGGCGCAATCCGTGCAATGGCGGAGTGCTTCATCGAGGAGTACGTCCGCCTCGGACTGAGCGCCGAGGCGATCGCGGAGCTGTTCGAAAGCCGGCGGTATGCGGGTCCGACGCTGGCGCTCGACGGCCTGGGGTCGAAGGTCATCCTCGAGTTGATTCAAGAACAGATGTTGTTGCGCGGTCCGCGAGCGGCGCGCGTGCAGATCGCCAAGACGGCCGGCGGTTCGATCCAACTGCCGGTCCTGGAGCACTAGGAGCCTGTCATGAGCACCGTCTATAACTGGCAACTCGGCCGAGCGATGGGCTATCCGTATCCGCAGGCGGCGCCGAAGGAGCAGTTTGCGTTCGTCATCAACATCAACCGCTGCATCGGGTGCCAGACGTGCACGATGGCGTGCAAGAGCACCTGGACCTTTTCGAAGGGCCAGGAGCACATGTGGTGGACGAACGTCGAGACGAAGCCGTACGGCGGCTACCCGCAGCACTGGGACGTCAAGGGGCTCGATCTGCTCGGCCAGGCGAACCCGGACGGGCTGGCGTGGCAGGGTTCGCCGAATGGCGATACGCGCCGGCCATACGGGGAACTTCCGGGCAAGACGATCTTCGAAGCACCGGAGGTCGTGGCGCGCAGCAATCAGCCGAATCTGGTCCTGGGGTATCTTCCGACGGAGGAGGAATGGCGTTCGCCGAACATCCACGAGGACACGCCGCCGGGCGGCCTGAACCGCCCGATGGACTTCGGTCGTGGCGAGGACGCGACCGGTGAGAACAAGCACAAGGCGTGGTTCTTCTATCTTGCGCGACTGTGCAACCACTGCAGCTACCCGGCGTGCCTGGCGGCGTGTCCGCGAAACGCGATCTACAAGCGGCCGGAGGACGGGATCGTCCTGATCGATCAGCAGGAGTGCCGCGGGTACCGCAAGTGCGTGGAGGCGTGCCCGTACAAGAAGTCGCTTTACCGCGGAACGACGAGGACGAGCGAAAAGTGCATCGCGTGCTATCCGCGGATCGAGGGCCGCGATCCCGAATCCGATGGCGTCCCGATGGAGACGCGGTGCATGGCCGCGTGCATCGGACAGGTGCGCATGCAGGGGCTTGTCCGGGTGGATGAGGACAACGCCTGGGTCGAGGATCGGTACAACCCGCTCTACTACCTCGTCCACGTGGCCAAGGTCGCGCTGCCGCTCTATCCGCAGTTCGGCACGGAGCCGAACGGCTACTACGTTCCGCCGCGGTGGGTGCCGACGCGCTATCTCGAGCAGATGTTCGGACCCGGCGTCAAGCAGGCCGTGGAGCGGTATCGCGCGCCGGACCGCGAATTGCTCGCGGTGCTGCAACTATTCCGCCGGTCGAATCGGATCATCTTCCGATACCAGATCGAAGAAGGCCCAAAGGTCTGGGAGACGACCGTGGGCGGCAAGACGTTCGAGATGTTCAACGACACGATCATCGCGTTCGATCGCAAGAACCGCGAGATCTTCCGAACCCAGGTCGAGGAACCCGTCCATGTCCGCCCCGACATCCATGCCAATTCGATCTAGCGAGTTGTCTGCGCTGCATCGCGCGACCCTGGCGAGGTTTATCGCCGGGTGCTTCAGCGAATCCGAGCCGGCATGGGTCGAGCTGATTCGCGGGCCCGCCATTCGCGCGGATCTCGAACAGGCGTGCGCGGGACTGGGCCTCGACACGGCCCTGATTCGCAGCGCGCTTGCGGCGCTCGACAGCGGCGCCTCGGCTGCGGACTCACTGGCGCAGTTGCTCGGTCACACGGTACGGTCCGAGGCCCCGCCGTACGAACTGGAGTATCGTGCGTCCGAGGTCTTCCAGCAGAGCCAGACGCTCGCGGACATCGCGGGTTTCTATCGCGCGTTCGGGTTTGAGCCGTACGGCCCGCTCACGGAGCGTGCGGATTTCTTCGCGACGGAATGGGAGTTTCTGGCGGTGCTGTCGATCATGGAGGCGCGCGCTGAAGACGAGGAACAGTCGGCGTGTTGCGTTTCGGCGGCGCGGGAGTTTCTGACGGAACACGCCGCGGCGTGGATGCCCGCATTCGTCGAGCGCATCCGCCGCGCGGATGCGACGTCGTTTCTGGCGCGGGTCGGCGAGCTGGCGGAGGCCGTGTTGGGGCAGTGGTGCCGGGAACTCGACGTCGCGATCGGGCCCCGGTGGTTGGAGTTGCGACCGACGAGCGCTGAGGATTCGACGATCTCGTGCGGTGCGCCCGGGCAGGTGGAGCTGGGGCCGGCCCTCGCCGCGGTCCTTGAGGAGCCGTCCTGAGCATGCAACTCGCCGTGCAGCCGAATCTGGTCGAACGGTGTGTGTTCGAGGCGGCGCGCGGCGACGCACTGCTGAGGTCGAACTACGAGCGGCAGTTTGCCGATTGCCATTCGCACCGGGATGCGACACGTCGGGAACAGGCGTTCGCCGAGCTGCATGAGCGCTGGTTCAGCGAGTTGGGGTTGCGGGATCGGATCATCGGCATCGCCCGCGAATTCACGCAACTGACCGAGCGCGTCGGGCGGCTGGTCGTCGTGCCGGCGCCGGGCGCCGCGGCGCAGTCTGCCGAGCTGCTCGGATCGGAGGGCCGGTACACCGTCGTCCTTGCGGTCGCGCCCGCGACGCTGCGCGATGCGGCGGTATTTCAGTATTGGGCGCGGCACGAGTTCCTTCACATCGAGGACATGCTCGATCCGGCGTTCGGATACGACCGCGAGTTTCGGCCCGCAGGCACGACCGCCGCGGCGAAAAACCTGACGCAGGATCGCTATGCCGTGTTGTGGGCGATCAGCGTCGATGTACGCCTGGCATCGCGGGATCAGGCACCGTGCGACGTCCTCTCAAAGCGGGCGGGCGAGCTGGTGCGGGCGTTCGGTCTGGGAGCGCCGGCGGACGGAGAGTCGATTATCCAGAAGCTGGATGCGCAGGGCGCGTGGCGCGCCCCGCGGCACGAGACGTTTTTGGATTGGGCGCGGCACGGACTTTCAATCGTCGAAGCCAGCAGGCGGGCGCCCAAGGACAACGGTGCGACGTTGCGCGGCGGCTCGTGCGCGCTGTGCGGATTCTCGACGTTTGAATGGGCGGGCGATCTGACCGGGCGCGACGAGCTGGCGCAGGCGATTCGTGAGGACTTTCCGCATTGGTCCCCCGGCGAGGCGATCTGTGCGCGGTGTGCCGAAGTATACGAAGCGTGTGCTGCGGTGCGCCTCGGGTCGAGGCGCTGAAGCGCGGGACGCATTCGACGGCCCCAGAGTGGAATCGAAGGAGCAGACCCATGTTCCCACCGTTCATCGACAGTTTCGGCGATCAACTGAGCGCGGTCCTGATCAACACCTTCGGGACGATCCTGGCCGGCATTTTCGGCGGGGTGATCAACGCGTTCGTCACCGGCTTTCTCACGCCTCTGTTTCGCAGCGTCGCCGCCGCAATCGGCATTCCGGTCTAGCGGTTGTGCGATTCGGGTTGGCGCGACACCGCAGCGCGCGGCGGACGTCGCGTCGATCGTTCGTGAACGAAACCGGGTCCGGCGTGAGGCGGGCGATGCATGCAAGGCTCTTGATCCTGATCGTGGTCGCTTCCGGCGTTGGGATGGCGGACGGATCGCGCGCGGGGGAGCCGGCGTCCGCAACCAGCAGGCCGGCGGAAGACAAGAAGCCCACGACGTCTGCGCCGGCGACGTCGGTCGGCCCGACGTACCGGTTGCTGCGCTATGACGAGGACTTTTCGTACCTGGATGGTCCCGAAGGCAGCTACACCAAGGACGTCTTCGATCCGATCAAGCACATCCACCTCAGCGAGGACTGGACGCTGCGGCTCGGCGGAGAAGTCCGCGTGCGCATGGAATCGGAGACCAACCGGAATTTCGGCACGCGCGATCCGACCAACGATACCTTTCTGCTGCATCGCTATCTGCTGCACGCCGACTTGAAGTACCGAAAGCTCTTCCGCGTGTTCGTCGAGGGCGTGGATGCTCGCGTGGAGGATCGGGACCTGCCGCAGATTCCCGGCATGGAAAACACGTTCGACGTGCACCAGCTTTTCGCCGATCTCCGCTTCCTCGGCGAGGAAACACCGCTGACGCTGCGTGTCGGCCGGCAGGAGATGATCTACGGCAAGGAACGGTTGATCGGCAAGCTGGACTGGATGAACGAGACCCGCCGGTTCGACGGGGCCAAGGTC
>JAKLKO010000007.1:0-45005 GCA_023150615.1 Phycisphaerae bacterium | reverse complement strand
GCCCGATGTTCGACGTCGACGTGTTCTGGGTCAAGCCGGTGTTCTTCATGAACGAGCCGTTCACGAGCCCGTGGAACACGCACATCAACGAGGGAATGAACCGCAAGCCGGATCACTGGCGTGAAGAGCAGAACTTCTACGGTCTCTACACGACCTTCAAGGGAATCCCGAATCACGTCGTGGACGTCTATTTCCTCGGGCTGAACGACCGGGGCTTCTTCGTCAACGCCAATAACCGCTTCGGAGACCTCAACGTCTATACCATCGGCGGCCGCTTCGGCGGCAAGACCGGCGGCTTCGACTACGACGTCGAGGGCGGCGGCCAGTGGGGCAAGTGGGCCGGCGACGAAGTTCACGCGTGGATGTTCGCGAGCGATGCGGGATACACGTTCAAGGACGTGCCGATGTCGCCGCGGATCGGTCTCGGGTTCGACTACGCGTCCGGTGACGATACGCCGCGCGACCGCAGCCACGATACGTGGAACCAGTTGTATCCGACCGGTCACGCCTTCCTCGGCTTCGCCGACGACGTGGCGCGCGCGAACATCCTCGCGCCGAACGTCAACGTCGGGTTCAAGCCTCTCAAGAACGTCACGGCGAAGCTGTACTGGTACCACTTCTGGCTGGATTCCAACCTCGACGCGCTCTACAACGCCGGCGGTGTTCCCATCCGCCGGAACACGACGGGATCGTCCGGCAACGACGTCGGCGACGAGCTCGACGCCACGGTGACCTGGCAGATCGACGTGCACTCGTCCATCCTGATCGGTTGGTCGCACTTCTGGCCATCGAACTTCATCAATACGTCGGGGGCATCGCGCGACCTGGACTACTTCTATCTTCAGTATCAGTTCCGTTTCTAGCGGGCAGACGCGCCGGCGAGGGTGAAGTGGCCTCCGTTGCATCAACACGAGCATCCGACATGGCGACCGTCGGGCGGAACGCCGCGGCCCGCGACGCCGTCCGCGCCGATTCGGAACGGCACGCGGACGCTCACTCGATCGTCGATGGCCGCGGCCGCCGGATCGATCATCTTCGTCTGTCCGTGACGTCGTCATGCAATCTTCGCTGCTGCTATTGTTGTCCCGCCGCCGGGCTACGCGCTCGCTCGGCAGAGCTTTCCGATCGGCAGCGACTCGACCTGGTGACGTTCCTGTGGCGCGACCGCGGGTTGCGGCAGCTCCGACTTACCGGCGGCGAGCCGCTGCTCCATCCATCGAGCGCCGCGTTCATCGGCGACATCCGCACCGCCGCGCCGGACCTGTCAATCGCGATGACGACCAACGGCGGGCGACTGGCCGGCTGTGCGCGGGAACTGCGCGCGGCGGGACTGGATCGGCTGAACATCTCTTTTGACGCGATCGACGGGCCGCGGTATCGAGCAATGACCGGCGGCCGGGTCGAGGACGTGATCGCGGGGATCGACGTGGCGCGGGCGCTCGGCTTCGAGTCAGTCAAGCTGAACACGGTCGTCATTGCGGGACAGAACGACGACCAGGTCGTCGAACTCGCAGAGTGGTCGCTGCGTCGTGGGTTGGAGATTCGCTTTCTGGAGGCGATGCCGATCGGTCCGGCAGCGGAATTCAATCGTGCGCATTTCGTGCCGGCGCGCCGGATACGCGAGATTCTGGAATCGCGGTTCCGACTGTCGCTGCTCCCGCGCCGGTTCGGCGAGACCGCAGTACGCTACCTCGCCGATGGCGACGACGCGCGCGGCACGATCGGCATCATCGCCCCGATCTCGGAGTCGTTCTGCGGACAATGTCGCCGGATGCGCATTACGGCGGATGGGAAGTTGTTTCCGTGCCTGCTCGATTCGCGATGCGTCGATCTTGCGGCCTGCTGGACGGGCGGACAGTTCGATTCCGGTCGCGCGGGGGCGCTGCTGGAGCAGGCGGTCGACGGCAAGCGCGCGGCCGGACCGTTGCGACAGCCGGTCGCAATGGTTACGTTGGGTGGTTAAGGTCGCCTGTTGCACCGGGTCGACCGCGGCGAGGTTCTCGATCGCCGCACCGGGCCACGAATCGGAGGACTTCACGGATGCCAAAGCGGGGCGCACGTTCGACGAAATCGAAGAAGTTGCCGGGGGCATTTCGAGCGTTTATCGGGAAGTACCCGGTGCTTGGGCAGACGCACGAACAGATCGCCCGCGCGGTCGATCGCGCGGGCCCGCTCGATCGGCGGGTGTGCGAGCTGATCAAGATCGGAATCAGTCTCGGGGGCGGGCTGGAATCCGCGCTCAAGAGCCACGTCCGCCGGGCCGCAGAGGCCGGAGCCACGCAGCGGGAGATTGAGCAGGCCATCCTGCTCGGGATGAACACGGTCGGCTTTCCGCGGACGGTCGCGGCATGGTCGTGGGCGCAGGAGCAATTCGAGCGCGATCGTTGAATAGCGCGCGCCGACTTCCACGGGGGAACGAGGCGTTTGAGCGTCGCTTCGGCGCGTGTCGCGTCCGCTTCACCGATAATCAGCCGGCGTTTTTCGGCGGCGACGGTGATCCGGACGACGCGTCCACCGGGTCGTGCGCCGGCGACTCGGCTGGCTCGACGTGGATCAGGATCTGCGTGATCGAGGGAATTGCGCTTCGCACGTGGGCCTTGACCCGGCCGGAAAGCGTGTGCGCGACGCGGACGCTAAGATCGGGATCCACGTGCAGGTGCATGTCGACGAAGTAGCCGCGGCCGCTCTTGCGCGCGTGGACCTGCTCGATGAGCCGCACGCCATCCACCTGCGACGCGGTGGTTCGAATCCGTTCGATCAGATCGTGCGGGGCGGAATCCAGCAACTCATGGAGCGGCGGGCCGATCAGCGAGATGGCTGTCCGGACGATGATCCCGCTCGCGATCAGCGCGGCGGCTTCGTCGGCGAGCACGAGTTCAGGGATGTCGAGCCATGGCGGCCCCCAAACGGCAACCGAGACGCCGAGAAACGCGGCGGCGGAGGTGATGGCGTCCGAGCGATGATGCCAGGCATCGGCCGCGGCAGCCTGCGAATCGAACGTCCGCGCGCCCCCGAGCAGCAGCCGGAACAGTCCCGCCTTGATCGCGATGACCGCCAAGAGCACGACCAGCGTCCAGGGCGCGGGCGCATCATGGGGCGTGAGGATCTCCTGAAAAGACCTGAAGACGATGCCGGCGGCCGCGAACAAGAGGAGGCCGCCGACGCTGAATGCCGCGATGGCCTCGGCCTTGCCGTGGCCGTAGGGATGATCTCGATCAGGCGGCCGGGCGGAGACTCGGATTCCCTGCCAGACGATGATGGAGCCGACCGTATCGGCGAACGACTCGACCGCGTCTGCGATCAGTGCGGTCGATCGCCCGAAGACTCCGGCGAGGAATTTCCCGAGCGCCAGCGCTACGCTGGCGACAAAGCCGATGACCGTGTTTCGCTGAAGCCGGGCGGTTGACACGCGTGTTCCCGAGAAACGTCAATTCCGGATTCTCGCGTCCGGATTGCCGGTTGCAACTCCGGAATCTACAGCCGCCGGAGTGCGAGCGGGCCGAGGCGGCGAGCGAATCGACAGGGGGTCGGCCCCTTCCGTAGTTTGGGGCAGGCTGCGGCCGGCGTGGGCAGACGGCGTGGTCACTGCGGGGGATGCCCGCCGCATCCAGATCGCCGGATACGAAGATCTCTGAGTCGCTGCGCGGTGGGGACTGGCGAGTGCACCGCGGTGCGGCCGACGGGGCGATCCGGAGCGAGCAATTTTCAAGATAATCTTATCATCAATTATGTTGACAACGATATCATCATATAGTAGGCTCGCGAAACCGAGGGTGGCCGATGCTTTGCCTTTCGCAGACGACCGGGTACGCGATTCAAGCGCTGAGCATTCTGGATCGTGCCGGGGCGCGACGAACCCTCGCCCGGCACATCGCGCATCGAACGGGGATTCCGCAAGCCTATCTGTCGAAGCTCCTGCACGCGCTCGGGCGATCGGGCCTGATTTCGACCAAGCGCGGCTACCGGGGCGGCTTCGTGCTGGCGCGGCCCGCGCCGGAAATCACGCTGATGGACATCGTCGAGGCGGTGGAGGGCCATCGCTGGCATCCGCGCTGCCTGCTGGGGCAGGCCGAGTGCTCGGACGAGCGGAATTGTCCGACCCACGAATTCTGGCAGGTCGAGCGCGGGCGGATCGAGTCGAAGCTCCGTCAGCTTTCGCTGCGCGACGTCAGCACCTTCGAGACGGCGCAACAGGCGAAGCGCAGGGCGTCAACGCGACGGCAGACGCGGCAAAGCGGGCCACGCGCGCGCGGCGCGCGACGGCGAGAGTAGGCCGGGTATGCCTGGGCGGATGTCCATGCGACGCGTGGTTCGAGAGCTGGTGGTCCTGGGCGTGCTGGTGTCAGTGGCGCATGATGACGCGCGGGCGGACCCGACCGGCGATGCGGCGTCGCGGCCCGCGCGGGTTCGACCGCAGGAGCGGACCACGACGTGCCTGGGCAGCGGGTGCCACGACGACATTGTGAACCGGCCGGTCGTGCACGGCCCGGTGCTGCAGCGCAACTGCGCGGCATGCCACACCGAGCAGGATGCGCGCGAGCACACGTTCCGGATCGCGATGCCGCGGGAGCGCATGTGCGTCGGGTGTCACACGCTGCCGATGCGCGACATCGTGCACGCGCCGGTCGCGGTGGGCGATTGCACCGGTTGCCACGACCCACACGGGTCGGAGCACCGCATGATGCTCCGGGCGGATCCCGCCACGCAGCTCTGCGTGACCTGTCACTCCGATCTGGGGTTCCTCGAATCCAAGGTGGTGCACGGGCCGGTTGCGGCCGGCGCGTGCATCCTCTGTCATGACGCCCACTCCTCGTGGCACCGCGCACTGCTGACCCGCGCGCCCGAGGAGGGCTGCACGTCGTGCCATGCCGAGGTCCGCGATGCCCTTCGCACGCAGGCGCACGTGCACCAGCCGGTCGTCGATGGTCGCTGCACGGATTGTCATAATCCGCACGCCAGCGAGGCCGCCGCGCTGCTTCGCACCGACATCGGTTCCCTCTGCTTGGGATGCCATGAGCCGATCCGCCTCGCGATCGACTCGAGCGATGTCGTGCACGGGCCCGCGTCGGGCGACGACGCGTGCATCGACTGCCACGTCGGGCACGCATCAGACCTTCCGAAGCTGCAGCGCAATGCCCAGCCGGACGGGTGTCTTTCCTGCCACAACCAGCCGTTGCAGGACGAGTCGGGGCAGACGCTTCCGGACATGGCGACGATGCTGCGGACGAATCCGTTCCACCATGGACCGATTCGCGAGGGGAACTGCACGGCGTGCCACGATCCGCACGCGTCGTCGCGGTTCCGCCTGCTGTCGGCTGACTACCCGCCCGAGTTCTACGCCCCGTTCAATGAAGCGCACTATCGCTTGTGCTTCGGCTGCCATCGTCCCGAGATGGTCACGAGTGCCACGGGCGTCGGCGTGACGAACTTCCGCGACGGCGACCGAAACCTGCACCATCTGCACGTCAACCAGGAGAAGGGACGGACCTGTCGCGCCTGTCACGAGGTGCACGCGTCGGAGTCTCCGTTTCTTATCCGGCGCTCCGTTCCGTTCGGCAACATGAACTGGATGCTGGAGATCAATTACACGAAGCTGGAAACCGGCGGTTCCTGCGCGCCCGGCTGTCACAAGCCGGAGACCTACTCGCGCGTGCCGACGACAACCGGCCAGGCTTCCCCATCACCGGGAGACGCACCATGAGGGCAACGGAAAACCTGCCGCGCCTCGGGCGCGCCGCCTGGATGGTCCTGTTCGTGCTCGGAACGGGCCGCGCGGCCATCGCAATCACGGAACTGCGTCGGGGACAGGCCTCGCCGCCGCTGGAGTTGAACACCCTGTCGGGTGAGCGATTCTCGCTCCAGGGACAGCGTGGGCGAGCCATCGTGCTCATCTTCGGAGAGCTCTATCACGAGCGCAGCCTGAAGGCCATCTCGAAAACTCAGGAGTTGTTGCGCGATCCGCGATTCGAAGGGAAGGCGCCGTCCTGCGCAATGGTGATGACGCAGCAATCGGAACCGGCCGCGCTGCTGGAATCGGCCCGCAAGAACCGGGTGACCGTTGCGATACTGCATGATCGAGACCGGCGGGCCTTTGCGGCATACCAAGTGTCGGTCATCCCGAGCGTGGTCGTCATCGACGCGGAATCGCGGGTCGTTCACGCGTTCGCCGGCATGTCGGCGGCGTTCGACGACATGCTTCGCGACTCGATGCTGCTCGCGGCCGGACGAATCTCAGAGGCGACGTTTGAGCGCACGCTCCACCCAACGTCGGCACCGGCGGCGACGGAACCCGTACGGCGGGCCGCCCGCCTGACGGAACTCGCGCACCAGCTTGTACGGAGCGGCATGGAAGACCTGGCGCACGACAAGTACCGCGAGGCGCTGACGGTCGATCCGGGATGTGCGGCGGCACGAGTCGGCCTGGGCCGGATCGCGGTGCATCGGCAGCGGCTCGCGGAGGCGGAGGAACACTTCCGCGCGGCGGCGAAGCTGGACGCGGGGTCGGCGGACGTGGCGCTGGGACTGGCTTATGTGCAGGCGCTGCGCGGCGGTGACGAACTTCCGAAGGCGGAAGAGAGCATCCGCGGCCTGCTGGCGACGCAGCCCAATAACGCCGAGGCGCACTTCCTGCTTGGCGTCGTCTTCGAGCAGGCCGGCCGCATGAAGGAGGCGGCTGGCAGTTACCGCAAATCCGCGGAATTGCTGTTGCGGCAGGAAGCGGCCGCATCCGGAGGAGGCAAGTGATGACGCAGGATGAACCAACCGGGTCGCAGAAGCCGTCACGGCGCGGGTTTGTCGAGTTGTGCATCGGTGCGATGGGGGCGACGTCGGCCGGCGCGGTGGCGTATCCGGTCGTCGCGTTCCTTGGTCGGCCGGCCAGCGTGGAAGGCGTCACCACGATCAAAGTGCCGGTGGCGGAACTTCAGGAGGATCAGGCGCGGTACGTCGACTGGCAGGGCCAGCAGATCGTCATCCTGTACACCGGGCGAACGCCAAAGGTCCTCAGCGCTTCGTGCAGCCACCTCGGCTGCCTCGTGGCGTGGGACAACGTCAAGCACGTGTTTCACTGCCCGTGTCACGGCGCGGTGTTCGATGACCAGGGCCGTCCGGTGAGCGGGCCGGTGAGCAAGCCGCTCGCCGCCGTGCCATTTCAATTGAGCGAGGGCAACGTCGTCATCGGGTGAAGAGGGACGTCGCATGCAGACGGTAGAGCGGATAACCGATGCGTTGGACGAGCGGTACAAGATCCGACCGCTGATCGAGAAGAACGTCACGAAGAAGCTCGTGCCGCGGACGCTGGGCTGGGCCGCGTGCTTCGGCGGGCTGTCGCTGCTCGTCTTTCTGATCCAGGTCTTCTCGGGGGCACTGCTGCTGATGTACTACAAGCCGGACCCGGCTCGAGCGTGGGACAGCGTCACGTTCATCAAGTCGAACGTGCCGATGGGCTGGCTGATCCAGCGGGTGCACGCGGTCGGCGCGAACGTCATGATCGTGCTGGTCATGATGCACATGGCGCGGGTGGCGTACTTCAAGATCTACCGCAAGCCGCGCGAGCTGCACTGGGTCAGCGGCGTGATCCTGCTGATCCTGACGACGCAGATGGCGTTCACGGGGTACCTGTTGCCGTGGACGCAACTCAGCTTTTGGGGAGCGAAGGTGGGCACGGAGATCCCGGGCGCGGTGCCGGTGGTTGGCGAGAGCCTCGTCGAGTGGCTTCGCCGCGGGAACGTCATCAGCGGCGAGACGCTCGGGTTCTTCTACGCGATGCACGTATGGATCCTGCCCGGCATGATTAGCGCGTTCATGGTCATGCACTTCATGATGATCCGGCGAACCGGGATTTCCCGGCCGCTCTGAGAGGTGGTGCGCGATGGCCGTCGACTACCGCGATCAGTATCGTCCGCGACAGCTTGAGCCGTTCTGGCCGAACGAGATCATCCGCATGGTCGTCGTGGTCCTGTGCACGCTGACGGTGGTCATGGTATTGGTGACGCTGCCGACGATCCTGGAGTGGGTGGGAATCACCGGCATGGTCCATGAGGACGAGCCGGCGAATCCACGCGTGACACCGGAGCACATCAAGCCCGAGTGGTATTTCCTGGCGGTCTATCAGTACTTGAAGCTAATGGAGTATCCGCAGGTCTGGTTCGGGATCGACGGCAAGCTCCTCGGCGTGCTGTCGCAGGGCGTTTTTGGGCTTGCACTGTTGCTGCTTCCATTCTGGTATCGGCGGCGCGCGAATCACCCGCCCGGGTGGATCTACTACATGGTCACGACGATCGTCGTCGTCCTGTTTCTCGTGCTGACGTTCGCGGCGATCTGGCCACCCAGTCCGCTCGTTCTCGCACTGGCGCTGGCGGCGGTAATCATCTTCTACGTGTTGCTCGTTCGCGAGCGCGTGGCGATTCGACGGCTGCTGGCGGACGAGTCGTCGGAGATGGAGGACGCGTCATGACCGCGCTCTGCGTGATTCTCCTGTCGTGTTCCGTCGTGCTCGCGGCTCCGAACGCCGAGGCACCGCCGCCGGCCGGCGCGGGCGGCGAGGACGCGTTCGCGCAGAATGCGTGTGTCCGATGCCATGAGAACCTGTCCGGCCGACTGGGCGAGATCACGCACCTCGAGTGGAAGAAGAGCGTGCATTACGCGAACGGCGTGGGTTGCGAGGGTTGTCACGGCGGCGACGCATCGCTTCGGCCGGAGCAGTTTCGCAGCGCCGACGAGTTCAAGAACGCGTCGCACCAGGCGCGCGATCCGCGACTGCTGGCCCTCCAGCGCGGCCCGGAGCAGTTTGTGAGTCGGGTCCGCGGGCGCGAGGTGTCCTACTTCTGCGGCAAGTGCCACGGGCTCGTGAAGGAGAAGCACCTCGGCAGTCCGCACGGGGACAACGGCGATCCGACCTGCCTCTACTGTCACGCGCGCCGGCCGGACGGGACAAGCACGCACGAGATCCACACGGCCACGCTGGAGATCGTCGACACGCGAAGCCGGGAGGAGGGCGGTCGCTGCGCGCCGTGCCACCAGGCCCCGACGATGGAGGCGGTGGGGCAGATCAAGAAGACGCTGGCGGGCACCGCGGCGCTGATCGACGATGCATCGAAGCAGTACGAGGCGCTCGTGGAACGCGGCTATCGCAGCCTGGAGCTGGCCGGGCTTCAGGAGCACGGTCGCGAGGTGCATTCGCGGCTGCGACGCGTCTTTCACAGCTTCGACATGCGTGAGATCAACGGGTTCGCGGGCGAGATTCAGGCGCTCGCGGAGCGAACGACGCGCACACATCAACTGCTCGAACAGGTCCGCGCGATGCGTCGCCGGCAGACGGTCGTTGGGCTTGGCGTCTGCGCGTTCCTCCTGGCGTTCGTAGCGCTGCTCCTGTTCTACAAGCGCACCTATTGTCTCGAACATGCGAGCGGACTGGACCTGGGCGGCGACCGGCGGTCCGGTTCGAAACATCCTCCTTGATTGGCGCGCGCCGGTGGATGGCGGGTTCGACGCCCGGGCATTAGACTCCGCTCGAGTCCGGCGGTGGTGCGCGGGTCGAGAAACGCGGTACCGAGGTCGACCGGGCGAGTCAGAGGGTTCACACCATGCTATCGAGACGCTTGCCGGGGGCGGTCCGGGTCGGTTCAATCGGCGGAGCGATGGCCCTGCTCTGGATCGGATTGGCGTGCGCCGAACATCCGATGCGCGTGGCCATAGATTACGATCGCAATGTCCGCATCCCGACAGCGGGCAAATACGCCTACCTCGCGGAGCGGGTGCAGATCCAACCGGATCCGCGCATGAACCGCGCGGCGGTCGAGGCGCGCGTGTCCGCGGCGATCGACGAAGAGCTGGCCGCGAAGGGCTACGAGAAGTCCGATCGTGCCGCGGCGGACCTTCTCGTGGGGTTTCACGTCGTGCTCGATTCAAAGCTCGATGCGCGGATGCTGAACGACAAATACGGGTACGGCGAAACGTACGCGTGGGGGTACGGTCCGGACGGGAAATGGGGATTCGGACCGAAGCGGCAGGTCTCGACCTATGAGCACGGCGCGCTGATCATCGACATCGTCGACTCGCAAGCCTCGCGCCTCCTGTGGCGCGGATCGGCCGAGGGACAGATCAAGGTGGCCGCCGATGATGCGGAGCGCAACGAACGCGTCCGCGCCGCGGTGCGGAACATCCTCGCGCGCTTTCCACCGCGCGATTGACGGACGCGACGGGACGCGGACGGTCTCCGATCTCGATCAATTCTGGCCGGCGCCAGATCCCGCTGTGACCGGTCGGCGCGCGGTCGTCGGCAGGGTTTCTGCCGGCGAAGTGTCGGGCTCGATGGCCGGCCGACCGGCGGGTGTCGCGCCGGCGAGAGCGCCGGCAGGGAACATCGCCGCGAGGTCTCCCCAATCGATCACGAGGCGTCCACCCGCGGCCTCGTGCTGCTCCTTCCACTTGATGAGCAGATCGAGGCACGCGTGATCGATGTAGTCGAGCCCTTCGAAGTGCACGTGCAACTCGGTGTCGGGCGGGACTTTCTCGAGGGCCGCGGCCAGTTGGGGCAGCCGGATGAACGAAGCGGTGCCGGCGAGCCGTATGATCGAGCGGCCGTGCGCCGGATCGGGCTCGACAGCGATCTTGAGGTGAGACAGGACATAGAGCAGTCGGGCCAACGCGACGCCGATGCCGACGACCACACCGGTCAGCAGATCGATCGCCACGACGGTGAGCAACGTGACGGCATAGACGGCGACTTCTCCGCGACCGAACGCGCGAAGCGCGCTGACCGCCTTGAAGTTCATCAGCTTGTACCCCGTAAACACGAGGACGGCGGCCAGGCTGGAGATGGGGATCAGTCGAAGCAGGCCTGGTGCCGCGACGGCAAACGCGAGCAACCAGAGTCCGTGGAACATCGTCGATGCGCGGGTCCGTGCGCCGGCCAGGACGTTGGCGCTGCTGCGGACGATCACGCCGGTGATGGGCAATACGCCGAGCAGGCCGCACGTCATGTTACCGACGCCCTGTGCGACCAACTCGCGGTCGTACTTGGTGCGCGGCGCGCGCTGCTGCATCGCGTCAACCGCAGTCGCCGAGAGCAACGACTCGGCGCTCGCGACGAACGCGAGAGCCAGACCAGCCATCAGGATCGAAACGTCCGGAATGCGCGACCACTCGGCGACCGTCGGGAGGTGGATCACGTCCCAGAGGTGATCGGGTAGCGTGATGTTGCTGAGGGGAAGCGACAAAACGGCGCCCGCGATCGACGCGATCGTTACGCCGACGAGCGGTCCGGGGATGACGCGCCATTTCTTCGGCGCGAGCGAACTCCACCCGACAATGACGAGAATCGTCAGCACGCCGATCGCCGCCGCCGCCTGATGGGGCGATTCGGCGAAGCCCTTCCAGACCGCACGCGGGATCGTGCCCAGATTGATGAGCCCGCCGTACGCCTTGCCGGTGCCGGGCGGGATGTCATCGACCATGACGTGAAACTGCGCGGCGAAGATCAGGATGCCGATGCCGGAGAGCATGCCCTGCACGAGCGCCGGCGATACGGCCCGGAACCACTGCCCGAGGCGCATGGCTCCCGCGGCGGCCTGGATCGCACCGGCCACGAGGAGAATCGGGCCGAGCATGGTCCAGCCGTGACGTTCGATAAGCTGGGCGACAATGACGGCGAGTCCCGCCGCGGGCCCCGCCACCTGCAAGGGGCAGCCCGCCAGACCGCCGACGAGCAATCCGCCGACGATCGCGGTAACGATTCCGACGGCGGCCGCGCTCTCCATCGGAACGCCGGACGCGATGGCGATGCCCATCGAGAGGGGCAGCGCCACGAGGAATACAACCAGTGACGAAAGGGCGTCGTGCTTGAAGTTGTCGAGCCAAGTCGACGCGCGCCCATTGGATTGCGATAGCGAGTTCACGCAACACCTCTGTGATACATCGGGTCGCAGCCGACCCGCTTGGTTTCCCGATATGGTTTCGGAGACGCATCCATCGCACGCCGGAGCGTCGCCAGAATGCGCCGCCCGGACGCGCGGACGCAGGTCGGCCGCACGTTGCACTTCGATCCCGTGTGCCGATCAGACGGAGGTCATCTCCGTCTTGTGCCTGAGCGAGAGAAACGCGCGCTCAGCCGGGTCGTATTCGACGATGTCGCCGGACGCGATGTCGTAGACCCAGCCGTAAAGCTTGACGCGTCCGGTGGTCAGCGCCGACAGGATCGCCGGGTGCGTTCGCAGGTTGTCCAGTTGGCAGAGGACGTTCCATTCGATAGCCCGCGCGACCTGGCGTTCTGGCGGGTCCTCGCGGTGTCGATCCAGGATCACGCGGCGCGTGACTTCCGCATGATGCAGCCAACTTGTAATGGCCGGGAGATCGGCGAATTCGTCTTTCTTGAGCAGCGCACCCACCGCGCCGCAGTTCGAATGACCACAGACGATGATGTGCTCGACGTTGAGGATCGCGATGGAATACTCGATCGTTGCAGCTTCGCTCGTGCCGGCGGGATGATATGGCGGTACCAGGTTTCCGGGATTGCGCAGGATGAAAAGCTCGCCGGGCTCGGTCTGCGTGATCAGATTGGGATGGACTCGTGAATCGGAACACGTGATGAACAAGGCGCGAGGCCGTTGCTCGCGCGCCAATTGCTGAAACGTCTCCCGCTGCTGCGGAAAGATGACATCGTGGAAATGATGATAACCCTTCAGGATCTTCTGCATGGTGTTCTCCTTGCCCGGCCCGCGGGCAGGACCGATGAAACGACAGCTTGACGACGAAGCGGTGATGTCGCAACTCGACTCACGCGCCGTTCGGGAATTTCGGGTTACGCTGAAGGCGGCGGAACGAGCGTTCAGCAGAGCAGGGGGGCGCCGAGGCCGTTTCGAAGGTCGTGCTCGCAGTCGTGCGCCATGGCGGTGCCCAGCGGCGCCAAGCCGTGGCCATGGCCGGTCTGCCCGACGTTTGCATGCGGCGTGGGTTGGATGCCGGGCAGGTGCAGATCATCGCGGACCGAACGGGCGGAGTTAAGCAGCGGCTCGTCGAGTATGCGCGACTCGACCTCGCCCGCGGTGCTGCGCCACTCGGTCGGAGGCGCCACTGCGGCCGTAAGAGGGCCCGCGAGCGCGAGCAGGCTGAGCCACACGGCCGCCAGCGCCGGGGTGGGGCGGCGTGCCGTGGATTCGTACCGAAGCCTGTGTAGAGATCGTCTGCTCATCGCCTGCTACGCAGCGGCAATCCTCTCTCGAACACGCCCGCCGGAACTCCACCGGCAGAAATATCTCGCGGCGCTTGCGAATGTTTGACGGGGTCCGGCCCGCCCGTCCGCCGGTCTTTGACGGCGAGACGGCAATCTAGTTCCCGGGATTTCGATTGTCAAACGAACGGCGTTTTTCGGGGATCGGGCGCTGGCAGCTCCGGCGCAAGGGGCGCGGTGCGTCCCGGTCATCGGGCGCAGCGGGCTGGGGCCCAAACTCGTCGTGCTGCGAACCGGCGACAGCTATCGCGGAGGTGTGCTCTCCACTGTTACGGCGGCCCACCGATCAACCGCGCCGTCCGGTGAACATCGTCTTTCGATCGACGAAGCAGAGCTTGTTCCCGAACGGGTCCTGGACGTAGAAGGACTTTTCGCCCCACGGCCGGACGGCGATCTTGCCAGCCGGGTCGCCGTGAACGTCCTCCTTGCTGAACTTCGCGCCGGCCTTCTTGCACGTGGCGAAGCAGGCGTCGATGTCGTCGACCGCGAAGTAGAGCCATTCCGAAAGCGGCGTCGGGTCATATCCGTCGCCGTCGGCGTTCGGATCGAAACAAGCGAGGATCGTGCCACCGCAGTCGAAGTAATGTCGGCCATCCGAGACCGAGATGCCCTTCACACCGAGCACGGTCTCGTAGAACTTCGCGGCGCGCTGGATGTCCGATACGGGCAGGATGATGCGAAATAGTTTTGCGCCCATGGACGTCCTCTGGTGAATCGTGCGCTGATCGGCGCTTCGGTGAGCACGATTATATACACGCGCAATCGTCCGAAACAGTCGAAGACGGGGCGTCAGGCGCCGAGCGCGGCCGGAGTTGCTCGAGACACACACGCGGCCGGAGCCATTCTCGTGGGACGCGTCAAAGCAGCGGACTTGTGAATCCGGTTTTGGTTTTTGAAGTGACGTCGGCGCGACGCGTCTGCACGCCGATACACGCTACGCCGCTACCACGGATTGCGAACGTGGCAGGCCCGGCCGGTACGCTCGACGTAGTTCTGGTGATACTCCTCGGCCGGCCAGAATGTCCGCGCGGCCTCGACTTGCGTAACGATCTTGCGTCCGCGATATGCGTCGGATGCCTGCAGTTCGCGGATGTACGCCTCTGCCTCGCGCCGTTGCACCTCGTTCGCGTACCAGACACCGGAGCGATATTGATCGCCGACGTCCGGGCCCTGACGGTTCAGCTCGGTCGGATTGTGCATCTTGAAGAACGCCTCGAGCAACTGCCGGTACGTGATCTTGCGCGGATCGAAGACGACCTTGACCGTCTCGGCGTGGCCGGTGTCGTGGCGGCAGACGTGCTCATAGGTCGGTCGTTCCATCGCGCCCTGCATGTAGCCGCTGACGGCGTCGATGACACCCGGGCCCTTTTGGAAGTAGTGCTCAAGGCCCCAGAAGCAGCCGCCGGCAAAGTACGCCACCTGCGTTTCCAGCGGCCGGCTCTCGGGCGGCAGCGTCTCGCCTTTGGCGAAGAACGTCAGCGAGGCCGAGTTCAGGCAGTGGCGCTCGCCGGTCGGCTTCGGGCCGTCGTTGAAGACGTGGCCGAGATGCGAGCCGCAACGAGCGCAGTTGATCTCGGTTCGGGTCATTCCGTGGCTCGTATCTGGATGGCGCGAGACGTGTTTGGCGTCGAACTCGCGCCAGAAGCTCGGCCATCCGGTGCCGGACGTGAATTTGTGCTCGCTGGAGAAGAGCGGCAGTCCGCAGACGACGCAGACGTACGTCCCTTCCTTCTTGTTGTCGAGCAGCGTGCCGCAGAACGGCGGTTCGGTGCCTGCCTTCTGTGTAATGCGGTACGTCTCGGGATCGAGTCGCCGGGCGAGTTCCGCGACGCGTTCACGCGAAAGCGGGGTGATGTCGTAGTTCGAGTCCGAGATGATCATCTGGTTCATCGTTCCATCCCTTGGGACCGACGATCTCGCATCCGGCATGGCTTTCGCTTTGCCGCCGGCAGCGCTGAGAACGAACAAGACCGCGGTCATGCTGATTTGTGGAAACATCGAGACTCCTCCGGCCGCCACTATTCTAGGCCAAGCCTGTGGCGATGCGCTTGCAGGATTGGATGCGTCGAATCCGCGGGGCGTTACGGCGGGTTCAGGCGTTCGGGAACGAGGGTGGAGGCGGAAATCCCGATGGCGGATCGGGCTCAGGCGCCGGTCGGCTTTTGGAGCATGGAGTCGATGAGGGAACGTTCCTTCTCTATCAGCGTGCGGAGCGCCGCCCGGAAGATGGCCTGTCCAAGAAACGCGTCGCGCAGGAGCATGCCGCGGAAGGACGCGGCGCTCCACTTCAATACCGCGGATGGTTCGCTAGCTCGAACCGACGCCGATCGTGGAATCCCGCACAACAGCGCCAGTTCTCCGACAATGGTTCCAGGTCCGGCTTCATTCAGAACGAGGTCGGAACCATTACGTTCGACGTAGACCTGGAGCTTGCCCGTCAAGACGAGGAGAGCGTAGGCGGCCGGGTCGTTCTCCCGAAACAGGACGTCGCCGGCCCGGTGTTCGGCGATCTCTCCGATCTCCAGAACGGCCTGCGCCCCATGCTTCGTGATGCCCTTGAAGAGCGGGAACTGCGTGATGATCTCGTCGTAGGCGGCGTTCACTGGCGCGCTCCCGCTGGCCGGTTGGACCGTTCCGGCCGGTCGGCGCACCATAGCCGTAGCGTACGGCGCACACAAGGACCGATGGACTGTCGGCAGTTCTGCACGTCTGGTGGCGCTCGTCGGTCGGGGCGGCGGGTCGAGGCGTTATTCGAACTGTACGCCGCTCAGGACTTGAATCTCGGGCGTCGTTCGTCCGTCCCGAGCGCGGGCGTACGATTTCTGAGTGTGACAGCCGGGACCGCATCGACCGCCGTCGGGCGTCAACTCGTGGTTGATCTTGAGCGGCCACTTCGATTCGCCGAACGGAACCTGCTCACGGATGCGGAACGGCCGACTCGACGCGTGCGCGTCGTGACACGTGCTGCACGTGCGGCCCTTGTCGCGCCATACGTGGACCTTGTGCAGGTTCGTACCCCCGTCGCGGAATCCGGTCGTCACCACCGGCGCCGTGCCCAGCAGCTTGTTCTCCTCGTGGCAGCGGAAACACAGCGCGTATCGTTCGGACGCGTAAGACGCATACAGGCCACTCGGATAATCGCGTGCCAGGAGGTTGGCATGCGTGCTCGTGTGCGGGTCGTGGCATGCCGTGCAGCGTCCGTCGCGGACCGGCCCGTGCTGATTCGGACAGGACTCCAGAATCGCCGCGATGTTGCCGACCGTCCGGCCGTTCGGACCATCGACGGGGCGATCATGGCAGCGCAGGCAGAGTTCCTGCTGCCGAACCTTGGCGGGTCGGGGCGAGGACTCGGACCGCAGGTCGTGACAGGACGTGCAGCGATGCTGATCCGATGCGGGCCCGTGGATCGACGCAGCATGCGCGAAGCGGTCGCGCAATTCGGTATGGCAGGCAAGGCAGTCGAAGTCCGACGGCGCGGCGACGGACGTCGTCGATGACGGCGGTCCCTGAGCGTGCAGTCGTCGCTGCTGCGCATGGCAGGCGTGGCAGCTTCGCGTGGGCGTGGTGAATTCGCGCACGTCGCCATGGCACTGGCAGCATTCCAGATTGGCGTGATGCGCCTCGAGCGACCAGCCGGTCCGCATGGCGTGATCGAATCGCGGCCGCTCCGCTTCATCGTGGCACGTCGAGCATCGCGCGCCGCCGTGGCAGCCGAGGCATGATCCATCCATCGTTACCGCCACATGTCGGGTCGATCCGGCCGGCATCGATCTCGCGCTGTCGTGGCAGCGACTGCACGAATCACCGCGGTGGCAATCGCTGCATTGCGCGCCGAAGCGCTCGAAGTGGTCGTTGTGATGGAACGTCACGACGCGTGCGGCGGAAAACGTCGTGTGGTAGACGTAGGTCGCCTTCTGGCGCACCGGCACGCCCATGCGCGCGACGGCCTCGGAGACTTCCTGCGGGGTGCCGATTCCCGGGCATTCGGCGCCGCGCGATCTCGGCACATGACAGGCACTGCAGGCCGTGGCGTGACTCCATTCCTGATGGCAGTTGAGGCACTGTCGGTGATACGCCCCCTTGAGGCCGGGCAGCTCCACATTGTCGCGAACAGACTCCTGGGGATGGCAGCTCCGGCAGGACGCGTGCGGCCGGCCCTCTGGCGTGTGATGGTGGCACAGCACGCAGCCGCCCGACATCTCGGCCATCCGTACGTGTGTCTTGTGATCGAAGGGGACGGGCTCGTACAGCGTCGCGAGGTGCCCGAGCATGACGATCTCGGGCAACGCCGCCGCGCGATCGGACTGCGACGTCGTCGGCAGCGCAGGCGGCGGGGCGGACGCCGCATTCCGTCCGGGGCCGGATGCGCCGACCGTCGCCGCTTGCAGAAGCAGCGTGCCCAGCGCGGTTGGAATGCAGATCGTTGGTCGGATGCTACTCATGATGGTCGCCTCGACCGGCGTGCGCGTCCGGACGGCGCGGCGTGCCGAACACGAAGTTCCAGAACAGGACGAAGAGCACGAGGAAGACGGCGGAAAGGATGTACTCGATCGTCTTCGTCATCAGCATGCTTTCGTGCAGCGTCGGCATGTGCAGTCTCCGCGTGGATGCCCTCAGTGCACGGGCTCGTAGCGCGGATCGTCATGCAG
This sequence comes from Phycisphaerae bacterium, assembly GCA_023150615.1. Classification (GTDB taxonomy): domain Bacteria; phylum Planctomycetota; class Phycisphaerae; order UBA1845; family UTPLA1; genus JAKLKO01. The sequence goes on along the minus strand of JAKLKO010000007.1, from coordinate 27,128 downwards.
CACCGGCATGCGGTTGACGATCCAGCGAAACATGATCAGCCCAGTGGTCACGATCGTGATCGTGATGACGAACTCCTGCCAATCCGGGACGTACCGCCGCGCGGCGTCCCATCGATACGCGATGATTGAGACGTTTAGGCGGTTGAGCACGATTCCGAGAACGGTGACGACGCTCGCAACGCGGACAAGCCAGACGAGACCACGTCGCGCCGCGATTGCATACATCATGCACGGGCAGAGGATGAACCCGAGCATCTCGACCAGCCACCAGTACCCGTAGGGAGTCCGCAGCAGGTGCCAGCCGTGTTCGTGCGCGAAGGCCAGGCACTTCATGCAGAAGTACGCCATCAGGACAATCGCGCCGGCACGGCCGAGTCCGAGGACGAGCCGGTTCATCTGTCGCTCGTCGTGGTGCTCGACGTGCGATCGGAAGACGCGGTGCGAGAGCATGCTCTCGACGATGACCATGGCGATGCCCGCGGCGACGGCCGATGCGAAAAACAGCAGGGGCAGATAGGGTGAGTACCAGAGCGGATGCAGCTTGCCCGGCGCGATGAGGAACAGCCCGCCGAGCGCGGACTGGTGCAGAGTCGACAGCAGGACGCCGAAGACAGTCAGGCCGGTCGTCAGCCAGACGGCCCATGCGCGCCAGCGGCGCAGTCCGAGCCATTCGAAGATGGCGGGGCAGAACTCAAGGAACTGCACCGTCAGATAGAGTGCGACGCACCACGCCACCTCGAACATGACCGACGTCACGCCCGGAGAGTAGACCATCGGGAACGGCAGGCGCCACGGTCGGCCGAGGTCGTACATCAGTCCGATCACGACGAAGAAGTAGCCCAGGAAGCCGGTCAGGATCGCCGGGCGCACGAGCGGCTGGTATTCGCGCAGGCCGAAGAGGTGCACGGTCGCGGCCATCACGAACCCGCCGGCCGCCAGCGCGACGCCGCAGAGGACATCGAAGCCGATCCACAGGCCCCACGGCACGTCGTCCGTGAGGTTCGTCGTCGCCGCCAGGCCGTTCACGAAACGATTGACCGTAACGGGCGCGCCGATGCATAGGATCGCCGCCGCCACGACGTTAAATGGTGTCACGTAGCTTCGAAGGTGGCCGCGGACCGACGGGCGCGGGAGCCAGTCTCCTCGGAGGAGCGTCGCGGACGTCGTCATGTGGCCGGCATGGTTCATCATGATTCGGATCCTGGCTCGGTACCTTCGGTGGTGTCCCGGGCGTCGTTCGCGCTCGTCGCCGTTTCGCGTCGATGGGAGAACGCATACGCTCCCATCAGCACCGCGGGCCAAATCACCTGGATGAACGGCACGGCGGAAAGCAAGCCCTTGGTAAGCTCGGGATAGGGGCGCGTGCCCACGTTGGCGGGGAAGCCCAGCTCTTCGAACGGCCGGCCGGCGATGTACAGCCAGCAGGTGCCGCCGGCCTCGTACTCGCCGAAGATGTGGTTGACGTAGCGCTTCGGCTCGGCGGCGATCTTACGTCGCGCGAGGGCCAGCAGTTCGCTGCGCTTGCCGAACGTGATGGCCTCGACCGGGCAGATCGACGCGCAGGCGGGTGCGCCGTCGCCCTTCGCCAGTCGTTCGAAGCACATCGTGCACTTGTGTATGGCGGGTCGGGTCGGGCTGTTGTACGAGAATGCCGGCATGTCGAACGGACACGCGACCATGCAGTAGCGGCAGCCGATGCAGACCGACTCGTCGTAGATCACCGGTCCGAGTTTCGACTTTCGATAGGCGCCGACGAGGCACGCCGACGCACAGGCCGGCTCGCAGCAGTGCATGCATTGCGACTTGACGAACGTGGGCTTCTCATCGTCGCGCGTCGGGCCGACGCGATTGACGACGGTGAGGCTGATCGAGTTGGTGCGACGTCGTTGCTCGAACACCGACGGGTCGTCATAGGCGTCGATCGGGCCCGGGTCGGTCGGACCATTGGCCTTCCGGCACGCCCACTCGCATTTGCGGCATCCGACGCAGAGCGTCAGGTCGGTCAGCATGGCGTGCCAGTCGTTCCCTGCGTGCGGAGCGGTCGATGCTTCGGCGGTCGATGCGGCCGCGCCCGTCGAGACGCCGGCGAGGCCCATGCACTTCAGAAACTGGCGTCGGTTGAGACTCATCGACCGTCTCCTGCGAGCGGCCTGCCGCTTCGCGTTCCGCTACTCATCGCGGCGCGCCGTGAACATCGGCTCGATCAGATCATGCCAGGTGTTCGTGTCGATCTGGCGGTAGAGCTGCTCCACGCCGACGCCGGCGCCTGTCAAGACCCCCGCGCGATTACGAGAGACCTGGAGCACCTCATCGGCGGTCGATCGAAACCACGCCCGCGCCTTCTTGCCGCGGAGCAGGGCCCTTCGGTCGCTGCGAGGATCATCGCTGCGAATGCGAACGGCCCATCCGCTTTCGAACGGTGCATCGTTGATGAGATCCGGGTGATCGAGCAGTGCCGGATTGACTTCGATCACCGTTCCGGAGACGGGCGACGGCACGTCGATGATGCGATCGCCGTGACGCAATCGGAACAACGGCTCGCCGCGCTGAACGTGACGACCCGTCGGAGGCAGCTCGACGGCATCGACCGGGCCGAGCGTCGCTTGGACGAGATCATCGACCCCGACCGATCCATCCTCGTCGACGCGCGCCCAACTGTGGCTCGGATCGAGGCCGACGTCTGTCGCCAGGCGAAGTCCCTTGTACCGGATGAGGGGTTCGGCCCAGGCGCTGAACCAGTCGCGGAACGCAGGGCTGAGGACGTACGCCAACGGACCGAGAATCAGCGCAACGATCAATGCGCCGACAAGGACGCCCCGCAGCGCGAACAGCAGCAGCGCGATGAACGGAAGGGTTGCGAGAATGAGCAGGATGATGACGGCATCAGCAACGACGTCTTTCTTGAACATGGCCGGCTCCTTTGAGCGGCGTTCGCCGTGGACCGATCGGGTCCCACCAGCACCCGTGCAATGGGCGCGCCATGCGCGAATGGCGCCGCCCGCATCGATCGGAGATCGCGGATTCCGAAGAAATCGAAAGGTCGTGGCCGATGCGCGGGAGGTCGTTTACATCACCGCGCTGAAAATCTCAGCGCCAGCGCTGAAAACCTCAACATTCGAGCATCAGTGAAGCGATTCGCGAACGAGGTTCAGGTATTCCGGACCGATGAGGAACCGCCACGGTCCGGCGAACGGCCGCGCATTGAGCGGATCGGCGGGTGGAAGCTCGTTATTTTCGGCCAGCAGGTGAAGGGCGATTCGACGCCTCGTCCGACGCAGGTCGAGGCGCGCGCGATCGCGGGCCTCGTCGCATGACATCAAGCTCGCCGGAGCATTCGCCTCGGAGTGTGCCAGGACCGCGATCCAACCATTGCCGTATGGATCGCGAATCAGCCGCTCAGGATCGTCCTGCAATTCCGCGTTCCGGTCGAGCAGTCGAACTGCGAACGGCACCGAGAACGCCAGCGAGCCATCGTCGAACTCGAGTTCGAAGATCGCCTCGCTCGGCCGGAGGACTCGCGGAGCTTCGTTCCAATGAACGTGAAACGGGCATTCGAGCAGCGCAGCCGCGAAGGCGTCGATGCCAAGCTGGCATTGCGGCCGTGCGTGCTCGACCGGGCGCAGCCAGATGTGTCCGCCGCCGTAGCGCCGATCGGCCGGAAACGCCAGGTCGGGCCGCAACGGGCTTAGAACGGTCGTACGATTGTAAACGTCGGAATCGCGGGATCGGCCGCGGATGGCGGCATCGAGAGCACAGTGCTCACAATCGAAATGATGATCGCAGAGCTTGTAGCGGATGACCCCGGCCGTCATCCATACGCACGGTTCTGACGCGACGGTTTCGAGTCCGACCATGACCATGACCTCGACCTCCGGGCGGCCTTCAGGCCGGCGGAGCCGATCGGGCGAGTCCGGGCGCGATCGCAGCCGTACTGTGATCAACCCGGCTTCCGCACGAAGACCCCTGACACGCGGCGTGCCGGGGATCGAAGTCGCGGCCCACCAAGACATGGGCGTCGCGGATATCGGCCCAGGTGCTGTCCGTGGACCGGTTTTGTTGACAGGCTTGTAAACAAAGTCAACACGGCGTTGAGGTTTTCAGCGCGGCGGACTATGCTCCGATGCTGCGAGGTCCTTCGATGCTTCGCGAAAGCGAAGAACGACTCGCGTCCAATCGCCTCTGGCCGTTTGTCGAGTCCATCGCCTTCCGGCTGCTTGCCCCCCTGTGTATCTCGGTCGGACTGGTCCTGGCGGTCCACGCCGTGCTGAGTTTTCGCTCAATGCAGGAGTACTTCCTGCGATTCGTTCGCGCCGATGCCCAGCGGTGCAGCGAATTGATCGAACGGGCGACGCACGACGGCATGCTGCTCAACCGGCTCGACGAGGTGCAGTCGACGTTCGAGCGCCTTGCCGACGGTGCGGAGATCGCGGCCATCCGCTGCTACGACAAGCAGGGCATGATCGTGTTGTCCGCGGACCGTGCCGAGATCGGCCGCAATGTGAAGCTCGACTCGGATACGTGTCGAAGCTGCCACGGGCCGGAGCGGATCAAGGCCGCGGCGGTGCTGGAGCGCAGCAGCCTGACGCATCGGCCGGCCGGACCGGACGTTCTTCGGCACCTGTCGATCATCGAGAACGAAGCGAGTTGCGCCACTGCGGCGTGTCACGCGCATCCGGCGGACCAAAAGGTCCTCGGGGTCCTCGACGTCGAAATGTCGATGGCGCCCCTCGATCTGGCCGTGGGAACCGCACGGTTGCAACTGGTTCGCACGACGATTCTCCTGCTCCTGCTGATCGGGGTCGTCGCGGCGCTGTTTGTGCAGCGCGTCGTGCGGCGGCCCGTGCGGCAGTTTCACGAGGGCACGCAACGCATCGCGCGCGGCGATCTCGAGACGCGGATCGAGATCCGCGGCCGGCACGAACTGGCACAACTCGCCGACGCATTTAACAGCATGGTCGACGAGCTCAGCCACGCGCGGCGGTCGATCACCGAATGGTCGCGCACTCTGGAGGAAAAGGTCGCGCAGAAGACCGAGGAACTCCGCCGCGCGCAACACGAGGTCCTGCACATGGAGAAGATGGCCTCGCTGGGCAAGCTGTCGGCCAGCGTGGCGCACGAGTTGAACAACCCGCTGGCCGGCATGCTGACGTACGCCCGGCTGATTGAGCGCGAGATCGACGGCCAGGCGCTGGCCCCCGAGGTGCGCGAGGAGCTGGGCCGCTACCTGGACCTGATCCAGCAGGAGACGCGGCGCTGCGGCGAGATCGTGAAGAACCTGCTGACGTTTGCCCGGCCGCGCGAGATGAAACGGACGACGATCGACGTGAGCGAGATCGTCGACCGCTGTTTGATGCTCGTGCGCCACCATCTCGAGATGCGCGGGATCCAGCTCGATGTGCAACAGCACGGCGACGATCACGAAATTCTGGCGGACGGCGACCAGGTCCAGCAGGCCCTGCTCGCGCTGTTCGTCAACGCCGTCGACGCCATGTCGCAGCTTCCGTCGGGTCAGGGGCGGCTGATGGTGCGGCTCCGCCCCGAGCCGGACGAGGTGCAGATCGAAGTCGGCGACTGCGGCGTCGGCATCGCGCCCGACGTACTGCCGCACATCTTCGAGCCGTTCTTTTCCACGAAGCAGACGGGCAGCGGAGTCGGGCTGGGACTGGCCGTCGTGTACGGCATCGTGCATCGACACGGCGGGTCGATCGACGTCGAGTCCGAGCCGGGCCGCGGGACGACCTTCCGCCTGCATCTGCCGCGACGGCCACCAAAGATCGACGACGCCGCGCTGGCCGTCGGTGGTCCGCTCCACGTCGCCGGTCGGGCAACGCTTCACGAACATCTCCCGGGAGTCTAGCCTCATGGGAAACGGGCCTGCGCGCATCCTGATCGTCGATGACGAGTTCTCCGTTCGGGACTCGCTGTACAACTGGTTTCGCAAGGACGGCTACGAAGTCGTCGCGGTCGATAGCGCCACCGAAGCGCTCCGCCTGCTGAAGGACAAGCGGTTCGACGTGGCGCTGCTGGACATCAAGATGCCGGTGATGGACGGCATCGAACTCCAGGAACACATCAACCGGATCGATCCGCTGGCGACGGTCATCATGATCACGGCCTTCGCGACGGCGGAGACGGCCGTACGGGCGCTCAAGCAGGGGGCGTTCGATTACATCACCAAGCCGATCGATCCGGACGAGCTGAGTCACATCGTCCGGCGCGCGCTGGAGCAGCGCCAGTTGAAGCAGGAAAACGTGCAGCTCCGTGAGACGATCAACGAGCTGGTTGCGGTCGATACGATCATCGGCGAGAGCGACGCGATGCGCCGCGTGCTGAAGCTCGTCGAGCACGTGGCCAAGACCGATGCGACCGTGCTCATTCTCGGAGAGAGCGGCACGGGCAAGGAGTTGATCGCGCGGGCGATTCACGCCAACAGCGCCCGACGCTATTTTCCCATCATTCCGGTCAACTGCGGGGCGTTCCCTGAGAATCTTCTGGAAAGCGAGCTGTTCGGCCACGAGAAGGGCGCGTTCACCAGCGCGCACGAGCGTCGGAAGGGGCGGCTGGAGATGGCCGACGGCGGCACGCTCTTCCTCGACGAAGTCGGGGCGATATCGTCGAAGATGCAAGTCGATCTGCTGCGCGTGCTGGAGACGAAGGAGCTGGTGCGCATCGGAGGATCGCACCCCGTGAAGGCGAATTTCCGCGTGATCTGCGCGACCAACGAGAACCTCGAGACCGCGGTTCGCGAGGGCCGCTTCCGCGAGGACTTTTACTATCGCATTAACGTGTTCACGATCGAGGCCCCGCCGCTTCGCGCGCGTCGCGGCGACATTCCGTTGCTGGCGCGGCATTTCGTGCGCCGATTCGCCGGTCAGATGGGGAAGCGCATCACCGACTTCAGTCCGGAGGCAATCGAGATCCTCGTGGGCTACGACTGGCCGGGCAACGTCCGCGAACTATCGAACGCCATCGAGCGCGCCATGGTCGTGGGCACGCCGCCGGTGATCCGCGCCGAGGACCTGCCGCTGCGGACGCACACGCGATCGGCGGACAACGGCGGGGATTCGCTCGCGGACGTCGAGAAACGGCACATTGCGGCGGTCCTGGAGCGCACCCACGGCAACGTGAGCGAAGCGGCGGAGATCCTCCGCGTCGACCGCGTCACGGTCTACAACAAGATCAGAAAGTACGGGCTGCGCCACTGAACAAGTGCAAACGGCCACGCGCGGGTGCCCGCGCGATCACGCCCGATCGCCCTCCCCCTGAAAGCAATCTCGACGAAGGACCCCCCGGTCGGCGCCGACGTTCGTTCGTGCGCGTTCCAAGCTTATGAAAAAAAAGGACTTCGGAGACGCATGGGCGCGGAAGCTGGATTCGGTCCGACCGCGCGGTGAAATCCACCACAACACTAGCTCGGCGGGGCGTTCCGACGGCCGATAGATGACTCAGAGGGCCCATTGGAACGCTCGGATGAAGGCGGTTCATTCGTGCGGTTGATTGCCGGGCGGAGACCGGTTAAGCTCAATAATCGCCGGGACTTGTGTACGATTTAGATCGCGAGCACTCGCAAGCGCGGTCCCCCGCGTACCTGAGCATTATCATTCGAGAACGACGGGGCGGGCCGGTCGATCTTTGCGTTCTTGAACGACGATGCGGGTTGAATTCGGATTCAACGAATGCGAGGCGAGCTGATCATTCCACCGCCTTCGGCCCCGGATGTTGCGGAGGCCGCGGCGCGCCACGATGCGCCGGCGCACGGGACGTTCGGGCGCCACGCACGGTTCGGCGCGATCGCCTTCCAGTTTTTTCTGATCGTCCTTTTGACCTACGCGTTTCATCTGGAGAGCATGACGTTCGGCCGGGTGATGGCCTGCGCGTTCGGGGGATTCGTGATTCACCACTACCTGCCGCGGCGCTGGCGCCTGCCGTTCTTTGCGCTGCTGTCGGTGGGGGGCACGATCCTCGGCCTCGCGCCGGAACAGAGTCTCTTCGGCCTGCTGCCCGGCTCCGTGCTTGTCGCGATCGGCATGATCGTGATCGGGGCCTGTCACCTTCCGCTGACGCACTCGAGGCGGATCGCGGTGATCTGCGTGCTCGTCGCAGCGCTCGTGTTCCTGCGCGCGCGCTGGGACTGGTTTCCGATGCTGTCGGGCGTATGGCCCGTGCTGGGATCGATGTTCGTCTTCCGGATCATGATCTATCTGTACGATCTGAAGCATCGCGCCGCCGAGATGAGCCTGTCACGCGCCATCGCCTACTTCTTCATGCTGCCGAACGTCTGCTTCCCGCTATTTCCCGTTGTCGACTACAAGACGTTTGTTCGGACGTACTACAACGACGATCCGGAGCGGATCTACCAGTCCGGCATCGTCTGGATGATGCGCGGCATCGTGCAGCTTCTGCTCTACCGCCTTGTTTACCACTTCGCGCCGTTGAGCATCGCCGGCGTCCAGGACGCGGGGGACGCCGTGGGGTTCATGGTCGCGACGTACCTGCTGTACCTGCAGGTCTCCGGCCGGTTTCATCTGATCGTGGGCCTGCTGCTGATGTTCGGGTTCAACCTGCCCGAGACGCACCACCGATACCTGCTCGCGTCGAGCTTCACGGACTTCTGGCGCCGGATCAACATCTACTGGAAGGACTTCATCATGAAGCTCTTCTTCTATCCGGCATTCTTCGCACTGCGCCGCATCGGCACGGTTCGCGCGATCGCCCTCGGCACCCTAATCGCGTTCTTCGCGACGTGGGCGCTGCACGTCTGGCAGTGGTTCTGGCTCCTCGGCGTGGTCGACTTCAAGTGGCAGGATATCTCGTTCTGGACGATCCTCGCGCTGCTCGTCATGGTCAATGCCATCCGCGAGGCGGTCGCCGGGCGCCGGAGGACCCTGACGAAGCGCCGCGTCGACCTGACGACGCACGCCCTGACGGCCCTCAAGACGATCGGGACATTCGTCACGATCTGCGCGCTATGGACGCTGTGGTACTGCGGATCGGCAGATGAGCTGCGGATCCTGGCCGAGAGCCTCGTTCGGATCAATGGAGCGCACGTCGCCGCAATCGCGGGAGGCCTGGCGTTGATCGGCATCGCGGGCGTCCTGTTCGGCGGATCGACGCGCGAAAGCTCCGAGGGCGTCGCCGCGGTGCACGCGGCGCCGTTTCGTTTTTGGAGGACGGCCGGCCTGATGACGGCCAACGGCGCGCTGCTTCTCGCGATCCTCGGGGCAAACCGCGTCGAGGATCCGACCGCGCAGCGCGTCGTGAAGGCGCTTCGTGAGGACCAGTTGAACGCGCGCGATGTTGACTGGCAGCGCCGCGGGTACTACGAAGAACTGGACGTCGTCCGCGCGAATCAGCGCGTCTGGCAGACGAGGCGAAGCGAGCCGGACGGCTGGATCAGTCCCAGGCTGTTCGTCGATCGCGAGGGGTTTTTGCGACGATCGATCGCGCCGTCCGTCTCCGAGATGTTGTGCGGGACGGTCGCGACCACGAATCGCTGGGGCATGCGCGACCGGGACTACGAGAAGCAGAAGCCGCCCGCAACGTACCGCATCGTTCTTCTGGGGTCGTCGCACGAAGTCGGGTCCGGGGTCCGGGACCGTGAGACGTTCGAGAACCTCGTGGAGGATCGCCTCAACCGTGAGAACCCCGGAATGGCCGCGCGCTACGAGATCCTCAACATGGGTGTCGGCGGCTACGGAGCGCTTCGGAAACTGTACAAGCTCATATACGACGGCTTCGAGTTTTCGCCGGACGCCGTGCTCTTCTTCATCTGTGGGCAGGATCGCGAATTCGATCTCGAGGACCTGGCAATGTCCAGCTGGCGCGACCAGATCCCGGAGGGGTTCTTGCAGGACGTCTGCCGCCGCGCGGGCGTCGGACGTGGAATGTCCCAGCTTATGATCCGACACCGGTTGCAGGCACACGTCGACGAGATCTACGAATGGATGTTCAAGCAGCTCGCGGCGGAGTGCGCGAATCGCGGCATCCGAGTCTTCGCCGTGTGGCGACCGGCGACCGTCGATCCGGGGTTTCAGGAGCCGACTCGACGCGCGGAACTCGTCCGCGGCGTCGAAAAGGCGGGACTGGACTTCATCGATCTGGACGCCGCCTTCAACAGCGTCGCGGACCGTGATACAATCGTGCTCGCGCCGTGGGACGATCATGCGAACGCCACGGGACACCGATTGCTGGCGGATGAGCTGTTCGCGCGCCTCGTGCCGTATTTGAGGAAGTCCGCCCCGCGAGCCGATCCCGCTCGGCCTGCGTCCGATCCGCCGAGTTCAGCTCGGAGACACGATTAATGAGTCCAGAGGAAATCAAGTCGACCGTTCGAACGCACATCCTCGCGGAGTTCCTGCCCGGCGAGGACCCCGCGGCGCTGACCGATTCAACACCGCTCGTCTCGACCGGCATCCTCGATTCAATCGCCGTGCTCGGTCTCGTCACATATCTCGAGAGCAAGTTCGGCATCACGCTGGAAGCGCACGAAACGGACGCGCAGCACCTGAACACGCTGACCGACATCGCGCGGCTGGTTCAGTCCAAGCTCTCCGCGGCGTGACCGCCGCCGGGCCGGACCGATGAGCTACCTGCTTCATCAACTGCTGGACCGTTCGGCCGAAGCGTTTCCCACGCACATCGCGGTCGAGGAATCGGCCAGCGGATCCATGACCTATGCCCAGCTCGCGCAGCTCTCGGATCGCGTCCGCGACCGGTTGATCCATCTCGGCGTCAAGCCCGGCGATCGCGTCGGCATCATGGCCCACAAGTCCGCCGATACGCTGGCGTCGTTGTTCGGGATCATGAAGGCCGGCGCGGCGTACGTTCCCGTTGACCCGACTGCGCCGGCGGAGCGGAACGCGTATATCTTCCAGAACTGCTCCGTCCGGGCCGTCGTCGTCGAACAGGATTACCTTCCGCGGCTGCAAGCCGAATTCGCGGCGACGGGATTCCAGCCGCATCTCATCGCGATCGCGGGCACGGGTGCGGGCCGGCCGTTGCGAGAGGCGCTCGATGGGCTCGACGGCGTCGACCGCGCTGCGCCAACGGCGTCCGTTCGAGTGGATTCGTCAGACCTTGCCTACATCCTGTATACCTCGGGATCGACCGGCAGGCCCAAGGGCGTGATGCTCTCGCACGCGAACGCCGCAGCGTTCATCGACTGGTGCTCGTCGGTGTTCGCGCCGGAGCATTCGGATCGGTTCTCCTCGCACGCGCCGTTTCACTTCGACCTGTCGATTCTCGATATTTACGTCAGCATCAAGCACGGGGCGACGCTCGTCCTGGTGGAGGAAGGGCTGGGCAAGGACCCGGTTCGCCTCGCGCCGTGGATTTCGCAGAAGCGGATATCCGTCTGGTACTCCGTTCCGTCGATCCTGGGATTGATGGCGCAGTTCGGCAAGCTGGACCAGCACGACTACTCCGCCCTGCGCCTGATCCTGTTCGCCGGCGAGGTGTTTCCGATCAAGCACCTGCGGCAGTTGAAATCGCTCGTGCCGGGCCCGCGGTACTTCAATCTCTACGGCCCGACCGAGACGAACGTCTGCACCTGGCATGAGGTGCCGCGCACGATCCCGGAAAACCAGGCCGAACCCGTCCCGATCGGCCGCACGTGCTCGTCTTGTCATGCCCTCGTCGTGGACGCGGACGGCCGGGAGGTCGCGCGCGGCAGAGAAGGGGAGCTGTGCATCTCGGGCGGCACGGTCATGCAGGGGTATTGGAACCTGCCGGAGCAGACGAAGAACGCGTTCCTGACGGGCCGGGACGGTCGCTGGTATCGCACCGGGGACATCGTGGTCGAACGGCCGGACGGCGGCTTTCAATACCTCGGACGGCGCGACCGGATGGTCAAGAAGCGCGGGTTCCGGATCGAGCTGGGCGAGATTGAGGCTGCGCTCTATCGTCATCCGCAGGTCAAGGAGGCGGCCGTCGTGGCGCTTCCGTCGGAGGACGGGGTGCGGATCAAGGCGTTCGTGAGCACGTCGGGCGGCGAGCGCATCTCCATCATTGCGTTGAAGACGTTTTGTTCCGAGCACGTGCCGTTGTACATGGTTCCGGATGTCTTCGAGCAGCGCGAGGCGCTGCCGAAGACCTCTACGGACAAGATCGACTACCAGAGCCTGATGCGCGCCTAGCGTGGTCGCGCGATGCGCTGTGAGGCCGGTCCCGCGGACGATCGGCGATCGTCGCAGACTGGGCAGGGGCGAGCGATGGAATTCGAACTGACGGAAGCGCAGCAGGCGTTGCAGGACGCGGCCGTGCGCCTCGCGCGGGATGAACTGTGCGACGACATGATCCAGCGCGACGCGGAGCGGCGGTTCTCGCGCGAGGGTTGGAAGAAGTGCGCCGAATTCGGCGTGCAGGGTCTGCCGATTCCGGAGGAATACGGCGGCAGTGGCGCGGACCCGATCACGACGATCGCGGTCATGGAAGGCCTGGGCTACGGCGGGAAGGACAGCGGACTGATCTTTTCGATCAACGCCCACCTGTGGACGAATTCCATTCCGATCCTGAAGTACGGAACCGACGAACAAAAGCGGAGATACCTGCCGCCGCTCTGCGATGGCAGCATGATCGGCGCGAACGGCGTGAGCGAGCCGGACGCGGGCTCCGACGTTTTTTCGATGCGCACGCGCGTTGAGAAGCGCCGTGGCGAATATGTTTTGAACGGCGCGAAGATCTTCGTGACTAACGCCCCGGTGGCGGACGTCTTCGCAGTCTATGGAACGATGGACCCGCGGCTCGGGCCGATGGGCATCTGCGCGTTCATGATCGAAAAAGGCGCGCCCGGCCTGCGGCTGGGCAAGCCCATGGACAAGATGGGGCTGCGGACGTCGCCCATGTCGGAGTTGATCCTCGAGGAGTGCGTCGTGCCGGAGTCGGCGCGACTCGGCCGGGAAGGTCGCGGGGCCGAGGTCTTCAACTGTTCCATGGCGTGGGAGCGGGCGTGTATCCTGGCGAGCTGCGTCGGTGTCATGCGGCGACAGCTCGAGCAGTGCATCCAGTATGCGCGCACGCGGAAGCAGTTCAACCAGCCCATCGGCAAGTTCCAGTCGGTCGCGAACCGAATCGTCGACATGAAAGTGCGCTACGAGACGGCGAGGCTGCTGATCTACAAGGTCGGCGCGCTGATGTGCCAGAACCGCAGTGCGGACATGGACGCGGCCATGGCGAAGTTGTACGTGTCGGACTCGTTTGTGAAATCCAGCCTCGATGCCGTCCAGATCCACGGCGGCTCGGGCTACATGACCGAGATGGAGGTCGAGCGCGACCTGCGCGACTCGGTCGGAAGCATGCTCTATTCCGGCACCAGCGACATCCAGCGAAACATCATCGCCCGCGGGCTACGGATCTGACCGCCCGCCGACCTTCCGACAGCGCGGACGAACGTGCGCAGCCCGGGCGGGTTTCAAACAGCGGGCGATGGGATTCGAACCCACGACGTCCAGCTTGGGAACCACGCTCGTCCGCTTCGACGAAACCGTAACCCTTTGAGAACTCTATACCTCGAAAAGACGGCGTTTTCAAGCCATTTCGTCGAGACCGCCAGAATCCGCCCGAAACCGGGCAGTTTCGTGTAGTGTACACGCGTGGGTTTCGGGCCGAGCCGGCGGATCATCCCGCATGTTTTGGTCACCTCTTGGGCACGCCTGTTGCCAAGCTGGCCTTTTCATGTTGTGCCAGGTACTCGCGCCCCTGCGCTGTGATGACGTCGCCTTTCCGCTGCTTTCCGCGCGGCTTGGTCACGAACCCGAGTTCGCGGAGATGCTTCAGGGCGTCGCGCGTGACAGGCTTGCTGTAACCGGCCGCTGTCGCGACCTCGACCTGGAGCATGGCACCATGTGGAGATTGGGCGAGCGCCTCGAGAATGTCGAGTTCGGCCTCGACCAGCATGGGTTGCTCGGTACCCGGCGCAGCGGCGAAACGCGAGACTGACGTGGCGACTCGCTCAGCCAAGGCGGCGCGGTCGATTTCGATGCGACCATCGCGCATGGTCGCGATTTCAGCGAGCCGCACGGCGGATGATAGGCCGTTCCTCGCACCAGCCTGTGGGGAGCGAGCTGTCGAAAAGACAAGCGGCATTGCCGATGCGCGAAGCCGCGAGGCCTGCTCAAGGATGGTCGATCCGTCGCTCCAGCCGAGGCCTCGGGCTAAGAATGCCTCGAACACGCGTCCGTCAAGCGTCGAGGTCCCGAGGAGCCAGATTCGGCCGGGTACGTCTTCGACGAGCCGCCCCTTCGTCCCGACGGCTTCGGCGATTTGCCTTGCGAGCGCGCCGGCGTCAATCTCCCATTGCCGCAGGCACGCAGGGTCAAGTGTGATCAATCCACCGCATCCGTCCTGCCGGCATGCAAACGCCGCAACCATTTTTCCCGTGCGTCGGTCCTCTCGCAGTTCCGGCTCGACCAGGCATCCGTTGTCGCAGCCGTCGTACCAGATCGACTTCGCGCGGCTCGTCTCGCGTAACAGGCCCAACTCGATGAATTGTTCGAGGGTGCCAGCCGGCCAGCGGGCAACCTCGTCGGCGCGGAAGACAGGGACGTCGGGCAGTTCCACACGGTTGATCAGATCGTCAAGCGGATCACGCACGGGCGATACCCCACTCCTTGAGGCACTTCTTGGCGATCTGGTCGTGCTGGTCGTCTCGGAGAGTGCAACGATCCGGGTATGTCACGTCGAACGTCAGAGTCTTCGGGCGATCACCGTTGGGCGGCTCGAAGGTGAAACGCAGCTTGGCCTGGGAGACGTGCAGGCCCGACAACGGCATCCGCGACTGGTTGATGGCATCGTTCAGAAGCTGATGCAAAGCGCGAGGTGCCATGTCCGAGGTCTCCGCTGACACCGTGATCCGCCGACGCAATGGTCCGGGCACATCAAATCGCAGGAGTCGAACATGAACGGACGTTACGCGGTCGGCAGGATCGGTCTGGAACGGAAAGGACGCGTCCTTCAGGACCGCGAGGTCGAACGGCACGCGGCCGTCGTCAGGCAGTTGGACGAGGCCGAGGATGGTTTTGCAGAAGATCTCCTCCATCTCGGCGATCTGCCGCTTGTTGCCGCGGGCCCGCAGCTCGAGCAGGCCCTCCTCCGGGCGATACACGAAGATGATCTCAAACGCCGACCGGCGGGCGCGGTGCTGGAACCGGCCGTGGTCGTCGTAGCCGATGTCCGTGCTGGCGTAGTCCTCCGGGTAGGCGAAGTAGCAGTGTCGCTCCGGGTGCTGCCGCAGGTACACGTCCACATGGCAGAACCGCCCGCGGCCCTGGCGACGGTAGAACAGTCGCAGGCTCTTCTCGAACGCGGCCAGCGATTCCTCGTCGCTGCGGGACTCGAGGTAGTTCCCCACGAAGCGCCGTCGCCATCCGCCGACTCGGTCCATCTCGTGAAAGCAGCCGGCGACTCGGAAGCGCTTCGGGTTGTTCAGGAACGTCCACATCGCCCGTTCGTAGGCGTTCTTCATGCCGCCGAACAGGTCGGACCAGTCGTCGTTCCACAGTTCGGCCTCTTCGAGGATCGCTATCGTGCCATCCTCGCAGGCCAGGTCGTTGATCATCGCGAAGTCGCTGTCGATCTCGCTCCGCACGCCTTCGGCGAGATTTTCCATCGCGACGAAGATCGGGTTCACGTCGGTTTCGTGAAGCATGCCCCAGTTGAAGCCCAGGTCGACCCCGCGCCGGTCGAAGTACTCCTTGAGCAGCGCGTTGGGGACGTTGCGCAGGAAGGTCTTCGCGGAATACTGCCGAGCCATCGTCCATCTCCTCCGAGACAGCAAAGCGCCGGGCCGCGTCCTCCCCTGACGCGCGATTCCGTGGCCAAGCCCCGGCCGCTTGTCGGCTGGCATCCGCCGACGGGCGGATCGGGGGGCATATTAGGTTTTTGTGCGGTACGGGTCAAGCCCCCGCCGCGACAGACGTCGTCCGATAATAGCCTTGTGAGCCCACGGAAACATGGTCCAACCGCTCGATTCACACGTCTTGTGCCTTTTCGTCGATTTCGAGGAGCACGCCAGCCAAGCGTTTCACGTTCTGCAGCATCTCGACGGCCTCGTCGCGTCCCACGGGCCGACAGAGGTATTCCGACCAGACGCACACCGTGTGCTCGATCAGTTCGTCGCTAATCCACTCGCACGACGCCGGGAGTCGGGTTTCATCTCTCATTCCGTTGTCGAGTCCCTCTCAACCTCGAGAACTTCCTGCCCGGCAACAACTCGTGTCCGCCGCGGAGCCGCGAACACTGAACATCCGTCGGCCACAACCTACGCCCCCCGCGACCTGTAAGCCCTCGCGCGATTGTCTCAGAACTGCAATCGCTGCCATTCATGTTTGCCGCGTATCGAGGTGGCTCGGCAGCCAGCCAACAACGACCTGTTGAGTCTCGTCATCCCAGAAGAAGTAGATCGCCAGGCAGTACCTCTCATCCTTGCTCGCGCCCTTGCGAAGATGCAGCTCGAGGAACTGGCGGCGTTGTGTGCAGACTGGATAACGAACGAAGTACTCGTCACCTTCCTGGCCGGCGCGCTCTGATGTAATAGATCCGTCATGACGGAGCCCCAGCTTCCGTAGCCCACTCTCATAGGCTGTCTTCGCATCGGCATTGCCCAGTCTCATGCTGCGATACTCGTTGGCCAGCAACAGCAGAGCGTTGACGACTAGGCTCACATCCTCGTACTTTGCCTTCTTCAGCGCGTTGACCGCTCGGGGGTGCAGAATGAGGCGGCCAACAAGTTCCGTTTCGACCCAGTCCGTGATGTCTTCATAGGAATTGGGCAACGGCGTGGTCTCATCGACACTCTTCCCAGTCTTCTGCGAAAGCTGGAATCCAAGCGAATCCACGCGTGCGCGGAGGCGCTGATTCTCCGCCGTGTAATAGTCCCGGTCCCTTTCGGCCGATTCGGCAATGCCGAGGGCATCATCGCGCTCGTGCTCCAATTGCTCGATCTTGGCCGCGAGAGACTTGATTTCTTCTTCGTACAGCGCGCGCCACTCGGAGTCCTCACTAGCTGTCGCTCGGGCGAGTTCCGCTCGTCGCCGGCGCGCATCCACGTAGAACAGACATGGTCCCCAATCGACATGGCGGCCAGCGGAGTGTTCGAACGCGCGATCGACGAGGAATTCCTCGAACGCGCGTTCCATCGTCAAATCCTTGTATCGGAATGCGAGAATTCGCTCTGCCAAAAGCCTAGGGTGGTCCGTCGGAAGGTCCATATCAAAATCGAGGCCGGGACGATACGTCCGCACAGCTCCGAGGAATGCGGACCAAGGCTTCCCAACGAGTTCGGTCCACTTGAACCCCAGTTCCCACGGCATTGTGATCACATACGCCACCCCCTGGACGCGGCGCGCGAGCGACTCGTGATCAAGCAGAAATGGTGCAACCCGCATGGTTAGTTTTCGCGCGTCCGGGACAGTAAGCAAATACACCGGCAGCCCGCGTCCGGGTGACTGAAGGAGTTCTTGAAGCGCAAGCAGGTCAGACTCGGATTGCGGTTGCCAAGCGGTCGCGCGAATGGGGTGCGCCTCCCGAAGCCCAAACCGGGCGGCCAGGTCGACGACAATCCGCGGACGCGTGAGTATCACCGGTTCGTCCGCGTAACGGAGTGACGCGCTAAGCACTCTGATTCCAAAACGGACGCCGAGTGGGGTTCGGGCAAGCGCAATCTCGGTCGTCCAGGTGCGCCCGGGCACCGCTGCGCGATCCTTGAACGGAGCGTCCGGCTGCAAGAGTCGGACGCTCCAGAGGCCGTCTTCGGGGATAGCCACGCACTCCAGGCGCTGTCCATGCACGTCTACTTCAAACGAGTCGCCCGCCCGGGTGCTTGGCGAGAGCCGTTCGGGGAACTTGCTTTCCAGCCAATCGCAGATCGCGTTACGCACCGGTCGCTCGAGCTCATCGATCAATTGGGCCGCGTTGGGCTGGAGCGTTCCGACAAACTGAAAAGTCGTCCGCACTATCGGCCGCCCCGGCCGAATGACTTGTCCACGTGGCGTTAGATGAACGGTGTCTGGTTGGCGGCCCGTCATCATCGGTGCCCCTTCAAACGCGGTCCGCACGTCCAGCGGCAAGGTATTGCAGCAACATCATCGACAGCTCACCTGCCGTTCTGCCCTTCAAAGATGACCACGCTCTCCCTGGAAGGTCGGCGGCCGTGTTCCTTCATCTGTTGGGCACTGTTCCCGCGTTCACGAACGATCCGAATCTCCATGCAGCGAAGCCCAGCCTGTTCACCGATCTGCGCCGTGGCACGGTCCACCTCGACGGGGACGCCATCGTACTGCGCGTTGCCGACAACGAACGCGGCCCGCCCTCCAGGCCGGAGCGCCCGGGCCACCTCCTTCAAGCTCAGAAAGAGATCGAGGAAGTAGCCGCGCAGCATGGCGACGATCCGCTCGCGCTCCTCGTGCATCGCAACCTGTCGGATCGCTCGCGCGATGAACGACGGTTCCTCGTATCCGTCGGCTGCTGGCCGGTCCGGCTTCGCTTCCGGGTGAGAGTGGAGCAACTGGTATCGCAGGTCGCGAGTTCCCTCCCAGTCGAGGAAACCGAACATGAGTTCGACGCCGAAGACCCGCGTGTAGTCATGGCGATTCGGGTAAGGTGGGGACGTGATGACCGCTGAGCAGGCACCGTCTTGCACCGGCAGGCGACGGGCGTCCGCTAACCGGGCCCGCCACTTTTTTCCTCCCCGCTGCGGTGCTTCGCGCAGGTCTGCCAACATCGCGTAGACCATTTGGCCCATGTCGTGCGCAAGGCGCTCAGCTGGTCGGCGGTTGGGCGTCCAACTGAGCCATCCGCCGGTGGGCACAGCATTACTGTATTTTGGAATCTGGGCGAGCAGGGCAAGCATGAAGAACTTTCGCGTCGCTGCTGGAACATCGAGGTCTTCGATGGCCGCCTTCGCCCCGTGAAATGTGGCAAGTTTCTTGCCTGGAAGTGCCTCGCGGACCAGTTCAGCATACGCTTGGGCCTCCCCGTTCGCGTGGCGGAGGCGAATACGGCGGCGCACCCGCCGCCACTGATCCTCGACGTACTCCGGCTCGTGGTTTGCAACCTTGGCCGAGGCGGTCAATGTCGCCAACGGCGAGAGGTCGAAGCCGATTGCTGGAATGTTCAACTGCTTGGCTGCGAGTACCGTCGTGCCGGCCCCGACAAACGGATCAAGCAGCAAGTCGTCGGTGCCGAGCCCCCATTCCACTGCCAGCGACCTGACAATGTCGTCAGTGAAACTGTGGGGAAACACCAGCCATCGGTGTATCGGCCGCTCGCGGAGGAGTTCCGGTACAACCCACTTGCGCCAGCTCAGGTATTTCGTAAACCGGTACTTCATCGGTGTTGCTTGTACGCCGGCCTCGGGAACTTGATCTTGATCGGCTGCCGGTAGATCGGGTGGGTGACCACGAGGTCGCCCTTGTCCAGCCGCGTCAAATGCATCTTCACGTCGTCGTTAAGGAAACGGTAATTCGATTGGCTCAGCTCGGTCGGGGCAGTACGCCCAAAGACTTTCGTCGCAGCGTTGCCGATGATGCGGTCGTGGACGGCGCTGGCGAACTGCTGCGCCGACATCAACACGACGCCTAGCGACCGGCCGCGCTCGCTGATCTCCAGCAGGTCTTCGAGAATCGGCGACTTCTTGCCACGCTCCGATGGCGCGTATTTGTTCAGCTCATCCACGAAGATGATAACCCGCTTCGGCGGCTCGTAGTCGTCTTCATCGAATTGGCCGAGGTCCATTCCCATCTCTCCAGCGCCGGAGAAGACGCCGTAGATGGTCCGCACCACGTCGCCGAACACAAGCATCTGCTCGTTGTCGTGCAGCTTGGCGATGTCGACCACGTAGGTGTGCCCACCCTGGATTCGATTGAGTACATCGCGGACCGTCACCCAGCTCTGATTCCGACGGTCCACGAACAATCCGGTCGTCCGATGGTAGACGGCTTTCCGTAAATACCGGAAGAATCGCTGGATCGACCTCGGTTGGATTGCGCCAGGGGCTTGAGCTTGACCGCTCGCCCAACGCGAGAGCGGGCTGTTGTTGATCAAGTCCTGCCAGGTCCGAACATTCTGCCAGTCGCGGTGGTTGCTCTCCAGGCCTTCACGAACGATGCCGACTATCGCATCGAGCACGCCGTATTCGTCGGGGATGTCCGCAAGCATGGCATCAAGCTTGTCCACGCAGTCCCGAAGTTCGTAGGCGAAAATCTTCGTCTTCATCAAATCCGGCTGGGGCGGATAGCAGTTGGCTCGCGAGGGGTCGCGTTGGCTCTCCCGTCCAGCAGGCAGCAAGTATGTCACGTTGCGGAAGGGTTGCGGCTCCAGTCCGAGTCGCCGCCATAGAACAATTTGATCGGGAGCCAAGCCGCCGTCCGGCTGCTCGTCGATAGCGAGCAGGTCGTTGTATTTCACGTTCACCAGGACGACGGCTACGTCGCTGGAGCGAACCCGGTCCTGTTGGCCGTCGATCCGCCTGTCCATCGTCTGCAAGACGGACTGAATCAGAAACATGATGTAGCTCGTTTTCGTCGCCAGCCCGGAGATTCCGGAAATGTTGACGTGAGCACCCTCCGGGCCGAGCACGTACTCCTTGTCGAGAAACGCCACGGCCTCGGTGCCGTTGCTCATTTCGATCAGGCCCGCTGGGACGCAGATCGGAACCCGGCGCTCCTCCTCCTTCCGCTTCATCGTGTCGATGCCGAGCCCAGCGTGGATGCCATTTTCGTCGGCGAACCAGACCAGCGCCTCATTCTGTACCGGCATGTACGTGTCTTCCGTGTTGGCCAGCACGGAAACCTCTGCCACGTTGGTCCCTTGGCGAGGCGTGTTCGGCTCGGCCGTCAGCTCACCGAAGTCGTTGGCGATGTAGTTCGACAGGTGACTCGGCGCGTCGGTGCTGTGGCGGATGTTGGTTACTAATCCGTAGGTCATGCTCTCATCCAAGGCCTGTTTGGCTGCGACGATGTCAAAGGGATTGATCATCTGGCCCGGGCGCAACCAAAAGCTGAACAGCTCCGAGGAATTCGGAACTCGCTCCGTAGCCGTCGCACGACCGATCGCCGTGGCCGGCGTCATCTGATTGCCCGCATCCGGCGCTGGGGCATCTTTTGCCTGCTCGGCGACTTTGGCCTGCTCCACCGGCGGCGATTCGACGCGGTCGGCTACAGCTTGCTCATGGTTGGGTTGACGTTGCGCCATTGCAGAATCTCCAGGAAACGACTACGCCGATCGTGCCCGCCTGTCCAGTCCGGGCCACTTGATTCCGGCTCGCAAAACCTCTTCAGAATAGAACCCGTTCTTGATCACTTCCTCCGAAAGGTAGATCGGGTAGAGGTGCGCGTGCCAGCGCCGGTCCTTCCCGTGCGGCGTGACGCACCGTTCAGCGACAAGCGCGCGTGACAGGTGATCGATCCGGTCTGAGCCGACCTTATTGCGAGACGGATTCGGGTATTCGATCTTCATCACGCCCATCAACGGGTATTCAAGGTGCCGCTGCTCGCGGATTCGGATGTACCAGAAAACGACGTGCCCTTCGCCGCGACCGAACGCGGCCGTCCGCTGGTTGACCTGAAGATTCGCCAATAGCTGAAATAGGCTAAGCCGTACCGTCTTGCCGCGCGAGGTGAGTTCGAAGACCTGTTCCTTGCTGAAATTCTTGATCACGCCGACGAATCCCCGGTCGAACGACTTCTCCTTGAATTCCTTTCCGAGCCCACCGTCCACAGCGATCCACGCGCCGGTCCTGTCGTGCTCGGCCAGCAAATCGCGGAGCAGATCTCGCTCCAACAGGCGCATCTCCCAGTTCGCCTTGTGCGCCGCCCGCGAACGCGGCTCTTTGTTCGGTCCGAACGACTTGCTCGTGTTGTGTGGGTCTTCATCGTCCGTATCGACCAGGTCCATCGGAATCGCGGACCGTGCGCTGCGCAGGGCTGCGAGCGCCCTAGTCCACACTGGGTCTGATACCTGCGACTTGTTGAGGAGTAGCACAATACGCTTGCGATTGTGCTCGACCGCCACATGGACGCGGCCGTCGTTCTCGCGCTGTACGGCGGCGGCTCCAAGTTGGCCGAGCAGCACCGGCGTGTTCCGCTCGTGCTCCACCAGCGTGCCCAGGAAGAAGGTCTTGACCGACCCATCGACAAAGTACCGGAAGACGTGCTGTTCCTCACGCGGCAGTGGCGGCACATCGACGTACAGCCGATCCGGCCGGGTCTCCATCACCTCGCTGACCTTCTTGTCATCCTCCGTGCGAATGCGGTCGTAATACTCGTCGGCGTCGAATTGCTGGAGGAACTCTTGGGCCTGCCCCGTCGCTGGTAATATCTCGGGGCCATCGGACAGGGCGGCAAGGGCTGGCTGGAGCGGCGCGAATGGATTCATGCTTCACCCCCTTCGACGAGCCTGTACCGCGTCCCAGGGCCACGGCCGGTCTGGCCCACCCGGCCAGCCTCGATCAACCGACGAAGCAGCGGGCGGAGCTCGTCCGCCTCGATCCCAGCAGCGGCAGCAATCTTGGCTGCGGTCATCTCCCCGTTGCCGTCCAGAACTGCCATGACGGCTTCCTCTCCACCTGCGGGCTCGTCGGCTTCATCACCCCCGTCAGCGGCCTCGCGTGCCTCGCGCAGGTCGGCTTTCATCAGCACGGCCATCGACGCCCGAATCTCAGCAAGGGCCTCCGCATCAATGTCCCAGACCAAGGCTGCTGCGTCATCGAGGGTCGTCTCGCGCGCGGCAAGGTCGGCTTCGTTTAGGGACTTGAACTCCTGCTGGATAGTCTGAGCGAGATCAGCAACGCGAACGTGGTGATCGTCATCTGAATCGAATCGTGGAATGAAAAGGTTCTCCAGAATGTGCGGTGAACCGAAACTCTTGCCCCCGGCTTGCGAGTAGGCCATCGCGGCGAAGTTGAAGGGCAAACTGTTGAGCATCCCGGCAAGGTAGGAGGCTTCCTGTTGCGACCGGGTTGCCACGAACACGTGCGTTTCCTGAGGAAGTATAGGTTTCCCGTGGTCTTTGCCGACAACAACTGCACCAAGCGGCGCAACCATTCGATGCCACACCACTTTCCACGGGGCGAGGGTGTAGTCCCCGACATCGAACATTGAGTAGAAGGGCCCAGTTTCGACTACTCGCCCTCGTTCCTTCCGTGTGTAGTAGCGTTTGAAGGCGGCCCGTCCGCGGAGGTCCTGCTCAAATCTCTTCAGGTATCGGTGAGTTCGCGGGTACTGCCGTTGCATCAGCCCTTCTTCGATGCCCCGTCGAGTGGTTACGTCTTGGGCGAGGATGATGTGAGCTGAGCGCTCGGCCGACCATCGCCTTACTTCGCGTCCTCTCAGCAATGGGTAGAGCAGATCAGGCTCCAGTTCTGCATTCACAGCCGCAACTCGTCGCTTTGCGCCCTCAGTAAGGTTTCGCACCACGATCGCGCCATCAGGTCGGTTGTGCAAGACTTCCACCCAGTAGACGGCGTTGTTACCGCCCGAATTAACGCCTTCGTGCGCTTCATAATCGGACCGCCCAACGATCCGCCGAGCCGCCTGAACAGCACTTGGTCGCGCCGTCAGCCACGCAGAGACCGCGACATGTTCGTCAATCGGCTCAGCGGCAAAGTCGAGCCGTCGCGTCATTGACATTGCTTCGACAAGCGTGGCGTCTTGGCCGATTGACTGGCGGTGCGCAGTCTTCTGCCAGACGCGATACGGAACGGGGTACCGGGTCGGCGACCCCTTCTCCCACACAAATGCGCTGGTCCGAGTGCTGGCCTCCTCGAATGGCTGGAAATCACATAGGTCGTGTACGACCAGCACCTTGACTGCATCGGTCGCGTCGTCGCCGACACGAAACCTTCGAAAGCCATCCCCAGCGCCCGATGTCTTGAATACGGACTGTGTAATAAGAAATCCAAGCCGCCCGCCGGTGCTCAAGAGCTGCTTCGTCACGGAGTAGCTCATCAGCATCGAGAGGTCCTTCTTGCCTTTGCCGAGGATCGTGTCCATGCCTCCATGCGGAAAGAGTCCGTGCCGGACCCAAAGAGGCTGAGTCTTCGCGCGGTACTCGTCGGGAAGTGACTCCCACCCGATCCACGGCGGATTGCCGGCGATGAGGTCGAACTCGCCAAGGAATAACGGCATGAAAGCGTTCTGGAGAATGCGTGCCCAGATGCCGTCGAGATCGTCTTCATGGAGGTCAGCGAGTTTGTTGAAGAGAGCGCGCAGAATTGATTGGGCACCCTCGCCAGCTCCCGCCACGCCTTCCCAATCGGCTGCGTCAACATGCAGAGCATCGCGCGCACGGTCGAGAAAAACGTCCACATCCACTTCGCTGGTGACGCACTCCTCCAGAAGATTGCAGAGCGCGTTGATCTGATCCTGCGTCTTCAGGCAGCTCGGGATGTCGAACTGCCCGACAGCCGTCGTGATCTCATAGCGATCCTGGTTGAAAAGCTCGCTGCCGGCGGCCGGCGTGAGAATCGAATCCGCCAGGTAGACGGGGATGTCGATTTCGCGGGTGCGGTGAACCAGCAGGTCGCCCAGGGCGAGCAGGTAGTTGGTCCTGGCCGCGATGGCAGCGAGCGGGTTCAGGTCGATGCCGACGATGTTGTTGAGGATCGTCTCCAGCGTCTCCTGCTCGTTCAGCCCATCGCGAAAGCACCGCTCGCGTAGCCGTTTGATGGCCAGCACCAGGAACGTGCCCGAGCCGCAGGCCGGATCGAGCAGACGCTTGTCGGTCTGACCCTCATAGCCCAGTTCGTTGAGAACGTGCTCGGCGAGCCAATCAGGCGTGTAGTATTCGCCCAAGTCGTGGCGGATTTCCCGCGGCATCAACCGGTGATACAGCTTTTTGAGCAAGTCGCGGGCCTGTTCCGGGCTGACCTCCAGCGTGCCGGGGTCGTAATCCTTGAGACGCTCCAGCAACGTTCGGATGGCACGGGCCACGTCGGCGTCCCACGTATAGAGATACCACTTGAAGAAATCGCCTTCGAGGAAGTTGCGGATGCCGAGCGTGCGGAAAATGCCGCCACGTTCCAGCTCCTCCATCTCGCGCTTCAGGTCATCATCATCGAGCTGATACATCGACCCGAATCGCGTGCCAAAGCCGGAGACGAACCGTGACAGGGCGTAGTAGGCGATCAGCTTGATCAGCAGCGCGAAGTAAGTGTGGACGGTGAAGAACAGGCGCGGCGGATCAACGTTGCGGACGTCAAGTCCCATGCCGCGTGCGAACTGACGCAGCTCAGGTCGATTGCGAAGTGGGTGAGACCCTTCCTCGTAGCCCGTGACCTCGCCGAAGAAGGTCTGCCATTGCTCAAACAGCTTGTCCACGATGTCGACCTGGCCGTCGTCGAGCACGCGCGCCAGGGACTGGTAGAGCGAGCTGGCGATACGCTGCGAGGTCAGCGTGTTGCTGCCAAAGTCCTGGACGAGGTTTTCGGGCAGCAGCGCCTTGCCCGACGTGAGCGATACCAGCAGCCTGAGGAACCGCGCGACGGACTGCTCGTTGACCGGCTCGACTTCCGGGTCGGTCCAGTGGCCCTCGACTTTACGAACGTAGATGAAGTAGAAGCCGTCGATGGCGACGCCGATCAGGCGATGGACCTGTTGGCGCTCTTCGCGGGCGACGCCTTCGACGTAGTCTTTTGCTTGCTGGATCGCGTGGGCCGTTGCGCCGTGCCTTATTTCATCTCGCAAGCGACCGGGTGCCTCATACTCGATCACCATCCGGTTATACGTGGCGTCGGCGCGGCCCGTGGCAAGGGTGCGCTCCTCGCGGACGAGGAGCGGAATGTCCAAGGCCCGCGCCCAGGGCTCTATGATCTGAGCGAACAACGTTCGGAAGCGGGCCTCGTTTCCGAGGTTGGGCTCAGCGGCCTCGCGGATGCGGCGCGTGATTTCCGGCGCATCGCAGGCGATTCGCTCCCGAAAAGCCTCAATCCTGGTCGCGGTAGTTGTGGCGGCCCGAGCTGTCATCAACGCGTTTTCCTGCCGCGACGCGATCCCCTCGCGTCGCCATGTCTCAACCAATCATCGATCACGACCCTGTGAAATCGCCAGTGGCGGCCCACCTTCTGGCCCGGCACCTTGCCTTCCTGAGCGAGTTTATAGAGCGTGGACTTCGGGACCTTGAGGTAGGACGATAGCTCGTCAATCGTCATCACGCTGTCCGGCCGTAATGTCGCACGCATCGTTGCTTCCGCCCGCCGCCGTCGAAGAACCGATCGGACCACGCCGCACGGCCCGGTCATTTGACAGTTGTTCATGCTTGCTGTCAATCGGCCCTTGCCGCTGCTAGAAACCGCCGTTGCGGCAATAGTGCCGAGGGCGGCGAAAGAGCGCACTATCCTAAAAGACTTTGCGATTGGGCTCGACAAGGGCAATCGCCGCTTGCCGTTGCTCGGCACGGACTTGCAGCGTCAGGAACTCGATGATGCGGTCGACCTGGGAGGACGGGTTGGCGAGCAGATCGTGATAGCGGATTGTCAGCACGCGGTCCGGTGAGACTCTGGCCAGCGCGGCGCGTTTGGCGGCGTGGAGGGCGCGCTGGAGACGCTCGCACTGCTCGGGCGTGGCGTGGAGCCAACCACGGGCCTTGGCGGAGCGGTCGATCAGGGAGCGGATCGACTCATCCAGCGGCCGGTCGATGTGGATGAAGCGGCTCTCCGGTTCCAGTTCCAGCAGCATGTCTACAAGGAAGCACAGGTGCGGGTACTTGCCCCCCGCGATGGTGCCGCGATGCGCGGCCTCGCGCATCCGGTGATCGAGCCAGGCGCGGAGCTGGCGCTTGGTCACGGCGGGATCGATGGCGGGTTCGGTCGCGGGGAACGGGTAGGCCTGCTCGCAGATCTTCGCCAGGCCGCGGGCCTCGAAGCCGCCCGTGCCGCGATTCTCGTAGCCGATCAGACGGTTCCCCATGTGAACACCGAGGCGGTGCAGGATGCCCGCAGTGACGGACGAGCCGGAGCGGTGCAGGCCGAGCACCCAGACCGGCGGCTTGCGGACGGCCGGCTTGAAACGCACGGGCCCGTTCCGGCGACGGTTTCGACGCTTGCGGCGCGGGCCGCGCGCAGCCACGTCGCCCACGCCTGTCGCAGCCGGCAGCGGTGCGTCCGGCGCGTCGCATTCCTGCCGATCGGGCAGGTGGTA
>JAKLKO010000070.1 GCA_023150615.1 Phycisphaerae bacterium | reverse complement strand
CCGCGGATGCCGCGGAGCACGCGCTCGATCACCCGCGCCTTCGATCGCAGCGTCTCGAAGTCCTCGCCGAACAGCTTGACGCCGAGGTCGCTGCGGATGCCGGCGATCATCTCGTTCATGCGCATCTCGATCGGCTGCGTGAACGCGGCGCGCATGCCCGGCATCGACTCGAGCTCCGCCGACATCCGCCGCACGAGCTCGTCCTGCGACCGTGCCTTTCGCCAGCGCTCGCGCGGGCGGAGCTGGACGAACACGTCGGACACCTCGATGCCCATCGGATCCGTCGCGACCTCCGGGGATCCGGTACGCGTCCAGATGCGTTCGATCTCGTCGGGAAAGCGGCGCAGCAACGCCTGCTCGATGCGCGTGCCGTAACGCACCGACTCGTCGAGCGAGATGCCCGCGAGCCTCACCGTGTTGAGCACGACCGTGCCTTCCCAGAGCCGAGGCACGAGCTCCGAGCCGAGGCGCGTCGCGAGGAACGCTCCGTTGCCGAGCAC
>JAKLKO010000006.1 GCA_023150615.1 Phycisphaerae bacterium | reverse complement strand
CCTCAAGAGCGGCAACGATTTCGCGCGTCGCGCCGATATGCGGTTCCTCCACGGTTCTTACCGTCACGGGACGCGTTCTGAGGACCGCTTACAACCGCCCGTGGGCGCCGTCCATGCCGCGCCCCGTCGCCTGATGTTTGGAGCCTGGCCTTACGGCATCAGCAGTTGGATGAAGCCCTGCGTATCCAACCCATCGACCTGGCCATCCTCGTTGATGTCGGCGGCGCATCGATCGTCGGCAGTCGCATTCCCCGGGTCGAGCAAAACGGCGATGAACGCGCCCACGTCGGAGCTGTCAACCAGTGAGTCTCCGCTCACGTCGCCAGTCCTGCGGTTCGGGCAGTTGTCGATGCAGTCGGGCACACTATCCGCATCGGTGTCGGTGTCCGGCACGCCGCAGCCACACGTGCCCGGCGCGGTCTTGCCCGGATCGCTCGGACAGCCGTCGCAGAGATCGCCTGTGCCGTCGTTGTCGCTGTCGGTCTGGTCCATCAGGCCGGGCGTTCGCGTCACGGCGAGGCCGATTGCGCCATAGGCACCGACCCCTGCGCCGCTCGGGCTGCCGAAGAGATAGAATGGGCCGCCGTCCAGACTCACATCGCATTCGCCCATCGCTCCGCCTCCCTGCTCGAACCATACGTGCTCGACGAGATACTCGCCGGGCGTGAGCGCGAGGACGACGCTCGCCGCATCATGCGGAGCCGAGAGCACGTCATCGACGATGATTGTCTCACCGGCATCGAACTGACCGTTCCGGTCCAAGTCGAGGCGGAGTCGCGATCCATCGTCGGTGTTATTCCGGAAGCGGTAGTTGCCAGGCACGGCGACGCGCAGGTAGCCCCACGAGCGCACCGCGAAGTCATTGATATCGCTAGCCCCAAGACCGTACGGATTGATGTCGCCGGAGTAGCGCCCCGTATTACCGGCGGGGTTTGCATAGTTCACTGCAACGGCGACGCCGGTACCGACCGTTACGCCGTTGCTGATGGCGTCGTCAGCCTGGCTCAGGTTTGAGACGATCGCGTTGCCCGTACGCCGATGCGTCGAGCTGTTCCACCCGAAGCCCACGAGTGTCTCCGGGCAATTGTCGCAGGCGTCGCCGAGGCCGTCGCTGTCGGTGTCCGTCTGGGTGACGTTCGCCGCGGCAGGACAATTGTCGCAAGCGTCGAAGACGCCATCGCCGTCGGTATCGTTGCCGCACGGAACCTCGGCGCCACGCCACGTGCCGCCGGCGCTTTGGCACGCGGCGTTGGAAAGTTGCGAACAACCCGCTCCGGCCGGGAGACAGCAGGCACCCGCCGGAGGGATTTGAATCGCCAGGACGTTGTTGGTGGCGGCGGACATGGCGATGTACCGGGTGTTGGGCGCGGGCACGTTGAGCTGTCCATACTCGTTCGTTCCCCAAGCTACAATTGAGCCGTCGGCCTTCAACCCCAGGCTGTAGGAACCGCCCGCGGCGATCGCGATGAAGTCGCTGTTGGGCGAAGGCACGTTGCACTGACCATTGAAGTTGCGGCCCCACGCGACGATCGAGCCATCGGCTTTCAGACCCACGTTGTGACCAGCGCCGGCCGCGATCGCCACAAAGCCACTGTTCGGCGTCGGAGGGTTCGCCTGGCCATCGCTGTTAGAACCCCACGCCACGATGGAACCATCCGCCTTGAGGCCGAGGCTGTGAGAGTCGCCGGCTGCGATCGCAATGTAATTACTGTTCGGTGACGGTACATTCGTTTGCCCCTCTGGATTCCATCCCCATGCACGGATCGAACCATCGGTCTTCAACCCCAGGCTGTGACTGCCCCCAGCGGCAACGGCGGCGAAGCCGCTGTTTGGCGCGGGCACGCTGGCCTGCCCGTTTCCGTTCCAGCCCCACGCGGAGATCGAGCCGTCGGACCTGAGTCCCAGGCTGTGATCGCCGCCCGCGGCGACGGCGACAAAGCCGCTGTTGGGTGCAGGCACTGTGGTCCGGCCGTTACTGCTGTCGCCCCAGGCCACGATATTGCCGGCGGCTTTGAGCCCCAGCGTGTGTCCGAAACCGGCCGCCACGGCCACGAAGGACTCGTTGGGGTCCGGCACGTTCAATTGCCCAAACCCGTTGGCGCCCCAGCCCAGGACCGCGCCGCTCTGCGGGCTCGGGCACGCGACCGAAACGCATTGCGTCCCGGCGCCCTGCCAGGTGCGGCCGAGCGTGCGGCATTCACTTTCATACACTTCCACGCACGGTCCGGCCTGCCAACAGCAGGCGCCCAGTTCGCAGCCGACGGCGTTGACCTGCGCGCCCGGCGGCGTTCCGGGGCATTGATCGCAGGAATCGGCCACACCATCGCCGTCGGCGTCGGCGTCCGACTCGCAGGCATTGCCGACACCGTCACCATCGCAATCGGCCTGATCCCCGTTGGGCGTCGATGGGCAGTTATCGCAGGGGTCGCCCACGCCATCGCCATCAGAATCATCTTGAGTTGGGTTGACAACGCCGACACAGTTGTCGCACGCATCCGGCACACTGTCGTCGTCGGCATCAGGGTCGCACTGATCGGGCACGTTGTCGTTGTCGCAGTCATTGTTCACCGAAGTGACCGCGAAGTAGATGTTGTCGACCGACTGATCGTGATTCAGCCCGCCGGTCCGCCCGCCGAAGCCGTAGCGGCTGACATTAGGAACAAAGCCGGGCACTGTGAAGTTGTTGAAGGCCGTCTCCGGCGTGCCGCCGCTCGGGGTGACCACGACGGTCATGGCGCCGTTGTTGAAAGTGATGTCCGCATGATGCCACTGGAAGTTCTCCATGGAGAAGGACGTGACGTAATAGGGCGAGATCCGCACGCCGTTATAGCGAATGGTGATGTTGTTCCCAGTCGGTTCACCGAGATCGGCGTTCTGATGTACGTCGAATGAAACGACCAGGGCGCCAGCGCCGGCCGGGCCATGCTCGTTAAAGAGCGCGCTGGCGGAATAAACGGAGGAATCCAACAGGGCGAACGAGATGCCGTCAGCGCCGGTGCCATTACCGATGCGGAAGTCGAACGAGGCGCTGAAACTGTTGACAAGCTTCTGCGTCAGCGGCTCAAAAATTGCGGTGCCCGTCTGATTTTCGACCGCTGGAGTCAGTCCGCATATTCCGGAAACCAGTTGCGCGCTGCCATTGAGCTGATAGACGCCGCCGCCGGTCGAGGAGAAGTCCTGCCGGGCCGCGGGATAGGCCAGGTCGCATGTATCGGCAATTTGGTTGGCATCGCAGTCCTGTCCGCATGTGGTGACGGCGCTATTCCAGCTCCCCCCGGCGTTCAGACATGCAGGTTCAGTCAACTGCAAGCATCCGGCACCGGCAGGGAGGCAACAGGCGCCCTGAGGCAATTGAATAGCAAGACTGTGGTCATGACCGGCGGCTATGGTTGCGTAACGGGTGTTGGGCGACGGCACATTGAGCTGCCCCAAACCATTCTCTCCCCACCCCACGATCGACCCGTCGCCTTTCAGCCCGAGACTGTAGTTCCAGCCCGCCGCCATGGCCACAAAGCCGCTGTTTGGGGACGGCACATTGGTCACCGACCCCCATGCGACGAGCGAGCCGTCGGATTTCAGGCCCAGACTATGGTATTCGCCGGCCGCGATCGCAACGAAGCCGCTGTTCGGCGTGGGCACGTTGCACTGCCCGGAGTTGTTCAGCCCCCAAGCCACGATCGAGCCGTCAGCCTTCAACCCCAAGCTGTGGCCAAAACCCGCCGCAATCGCGATGAAGTCCGTGTTCGGCGAGGGTACGTTGACCTGACCAAGATCATTTCTTCCCCAAGCCAGGATCGAGCCGTCGGCCTTCAGGGCCAAGTTGTGCCAGACGCCCGCTGCAATCACCACAAAGTCACTGTTTGGCGACGGCGCGTCGCTCTCGCCGAATACGTTGGTGGATCCCCAGGCCACAATCGAGCCATCCGCCTTGAGCCCCAAGCTATGAAGCGCTCTGGCCGCAATGGCAACAAACTGGGTGTTCGGCGCGGGCACGCTGGGGTGGGATCCCCAGACCACGATCGAGCCGTCCTGCTTCAGCCCCAGGCTGTGGGCGTTGCCGGCGGCGACCGCCACGAATCCGCTATTGGGAGTGGGGGTATTGCTCTGACCGTTGCCGTTGTTTCCCCACGCCACGATTGACCCGCTCGCCAACGCCACCTTTTGAGCCGCAAGACAGGCACCGGCGACGATCAGCGCCGCCATCCAGATAGGTCCCATCAACGAGGTCCGATTCCTTCCCGATCGTGCCGCTTGCATGGTTCTGGTATCCCTGAGTACGGCCGGCGATCGAAAACCGCCGCCCGCTTGACGCATCTACGGCCGACATTCGGCCTTCCGAATCACTTTGCGTAAACCGCCATGCGCGCGCTCCAGGTGCGCGCACACGGCCCTCGACGGAGGTAGCGGGCGATGCGATAAGTTGTTGATCTGCAAGGCTTTATGGGCGACGCTGCTTGATGGCGGGCCCGGCCTCTGTTATTATGGCCGTCGTGATCGCCGTGGTCGATTCGTTGGGGCTGCAAAGCTCGCTGATGCCATAGTCAATGGCCCTCGACACTCAAAGCGTGACGCGGATCCTCGCCGATTTCGGCTCGGGCGAATCCGCCGTTCGCGAGCTACTTCCTCTTGTATACGATGAGTTGCGGCGGCTCGCGGCGAGCCACTTTGATGACGAGCGTTCCGGTCATACTCTTCAGCCCACAGCACTGGTCAACGAGGCCTTCGTTCGCATGGCCAGCGTCGGCGGGATGAAAGTAACGAATCGGGCGCACTTTTTCCGCCTGGCATCCAAAGTGATGCGGCAGATACTCGTCGATCACGCGCGTGGGAAGCAGGCGTTGAAGCGCGGCGGCGGCGGCGAGCGAATCACGCTGGATGATTCCTATCCGGCTCCGGCCGGCAAGGGCGTGGACCTCCTGGTGCTTGAAGAGGCGCTCGAAAGACTCGCGTCACTCAGCCCGGCGAAAGCCCGACTGGTCGAGCTTCGTTTCTTCGGCGGCCTGACCATCGAAGAGGCGGCCGATGCGCTGGACATCTCCCGGACGCAGGCCACGCGCGAATGGCGCACGGCCCGCGCCTGGCTGGCTGATGAACTGGGCAAAGGCGCGGAAGCATGACGCCCGAGCAATTCGCCACGGTTGAAAGGCTCTTTGAGCAGGCCTGCGCGCAGCCTGTCGATCAACGGTCCGCCTGGCTACGGGCGCACTGCGACGATCCCGACGTGCTCCGCAAGGTCGAGGGCATGATCGCGCAGGATGCGAAATCGCTCGCAGCGCTGGAGTCTCCCGCGCTGGGCGCCGGCTTCCACGTCGGCCAAGCCGACCGGGCTGAAGAGCGGCTCCGCGAGGAATTCGCCGCCGCCGGCCGGTATCGAATCGTTTCCCTCCTCGGCGAAGGCGGCTTCGGCAGCGTCTATCGCGCCGAACAGCTTGAGCCGGTCCGCCGCGTCGTCGCCCTGAAGGTCATCAAACTTGGCATGGACACGCGCCGCGTCCTTGCCCAGTTCGAGGCCGAGCGGCAGACGCTGGCGAGGATGAGCCATCCGGGGATCGCCAAGTTTCTCGACGCCGGCATCACCGAGTCGGGGCGATCCTACTTCGTCATGGAACTGGTCGAGGGCCGGCCGATTACAACGTACTGCGATGGCAAACTGCTGGACATCCGCGCTCGCCTCGAACTCTTCGCCCAGGTGTGCGAAGCCATCCGCCACGCCCATCAGAAAGGCATCCTTCACCGCGACATTAAGCCCTCAAACGTGATCGTAACAAGCGTGGATGGCAAGGCCCAGCCGATAGTGATCGATTTCGGCATCGCCCGCGCGCTCGGCGATGAGTCCGTCGGCGCCTCGACCATGACCGAGCACGGTCAGATGATCGGCACGCCGGAGTATATGAGCCCCGAGCAGGCCGATGGCAGCCGCGACATCGACACACGGAGCGACATCTATTCGCTTGGCGTGCTGCTCTACGAACTACTCACGGGCTCGACGCCGCTGGAACGGTCATCGTTGGGCCGTTCATCTCCGCCCGAATGGCAGCGAATGATTCGGGAACAGAATCCGCCCACGCCGTCCACGCGCGTGCGAAAATCGGCTGAGCGCGGCGCCGCGGCGGCCAGGGTCCGAGGCGATGACCCGCAAGCGCTGTCCAGAATGTTGCGCGGCGACCTGGACTGGATCGTCATGAGGGCGATTGAAAAGGATCGCAGCCACAGATATGAAACGGTCGACGCCTTTGCGGCGGACGTCGAGCGATACCTGCGCGACGAGCCGGTCCTCGCACGGCCGCAATCAACGGCGTACCGGTTTCGCAAGTTCGCGCGGCGCCATCGCAGCGCGATGGCCGCGGGAATCGCCATCGCGGTGCTGCTGATGGCCGGGGTGGTAGGGACGACTTACGGGATGGTGAAGGCCCGCCGCGAGGCGGAGGTGGCTCGAATCGAGTCCGCCACCGCCAGGGCTGTGAGCGATTTCCTGAACGACGATCTGCTCTCCGCAATCCAAAGCCAGGCCAAAGACCACGCCGTCACGATGAAAGAGATCCTCGACGTCGCGTCGGGCCGGATCGAAGACCGCTTCGAAGACCAGCCCCGTGTGGAACTGGCGATCCGCTGCTCGCTTGGCCGGGCCTACAAGTACCTCGGCCTGTTCGACACGGCCGCGCACCATCTCGAGCGAGCCGTGGAATTGGCGCGGCGGACACCGGACGCCGACCGGCGCAATCGGGTCGACGCGCCCCTGGTTCTGGCCGGCGTTCGCAATGCGACGGATCGCCCCGCCGAGGCGGTGCCCCTGCTTCAAGAGGCGCTGGACGAGGGGATTCGCCTCGAAGGCGCGACCGGCTCGTATCCCCTGCTTGTCATGAACGAGCTGGCCATCACGTACAGACGGCTAGGAAATCTCGGGGAAGCAGAGGCGTTGTACCGCCGTGTGATTCATATTCGTGAGGGGCTGGGCGAATCGAAAGACAACCAGAAAGAGCTGCTGACCGCGATGTCCAACCTCGCGTCGTTGTACGTGGTGTCGGGCAGGGTGGACGAGGCAGAGCAACTCCAGGCCGATTTGATCGCCCGTGCCGTCGCAGAGGTCGGGCCCGACCACCCTGTTACGCTGAAGACCATGTTTGACCGATCCAAGATACTGCGACAGCGCGGGCGATTGAGCGAGGCGGAAGCCACGGTGGTCCCGCTGCTCGACACCATGAACAGAGTCTTCGGCGCGGAGCATCCGCACACGTGCTTTGTTCGCAGCGAAGTGGCCGAACTCCGAAGCGCCCAAGGCCGGCTCGAAGCAGCGTTGGCGCTTCAACTCGAGTCCGTCACGAATCTGCAACGCTCTCTCGGCGAGTCTAACCCGGAAACCCTGTTGTCGATCAGACGGCTCAGCGAACTCTATGAGCAACTGAACCGCACAGACGAAGCGGCAAAATGGCGCGCGAAACTCAGGACCTCGACGACTCCACCCGCGCCGGCTGCAAAATGACCATCCGCCCCGCGGTGCAAACCCTGGTGAATCCGAAAAAACCGGAGAGGGGGGGATTCGAACCCCCGGTACCCTCGCGGGTACACTGGTTTTCGAAACCAGCTCGATCAGCCACTCCGACACCTCTCCATGGCTCTTCGCGATCCTACGCGAGCGCGGTTCGCGCGACAACTCCGCCGCCCTCGTCGTCGCGTAACGACCGCTGCAGCCCTCGGGGTCGCGCGTCGGAGCCGACCCCGGCCGATCGCCCCGCAGCGCGACGACCGTTCGAATCCGCGAAAAACGGCCCTTCCAACGCGATTCGAACGGCCAGGTCTCGCCCGTCTCACGCCTGCGGCCATTCCATCCGCCGTGGCGGCCCGCGATTGACGCGAAACGCGGCACGGCTACATTGTTGCGGGCTGAATCCGTCCGCATCACGATCGAAAGCGAGGTTGCCATGTCCCTTCTGTCGCCGATCAATCTGAAGGCGTGGATCGACGAGCACCGCCACCTGCTCAAGCCGCCGGTCGGCAACCAGATGATCTGGAAGGACCGCGACTTCATCGTCATGATCGTCGGCGGTCCGAACGCGCGGAAGGATTACCACGTCAACCAGACCGAGGAGCTGTTCTATCAGATCGAGGGCGAAATCACGCTCAAGGTGATCGAGAACGGCCGGCCTCGGGACATCCCAATCCGCCAGGGCGAGTTGTTCCTGCTGGCGGCGGGCATCCCGCATTCACCGCAGCGTCCGGCGAATACGGTCGGCATGGTCGTGGAGCGGCAGCGGCCGGCGGGGATGAAGGACCACCTGCGGTTCTACTGCGATTCGTGCGGCGCGGTCGTGCACGAGCCGGAGTTTGATCTGAAGGACATCGTGAACCAGCTCAAGAAGATCATGGAGGAGTTCTGGGCGGCGGGAAACGAGTCGCTTCGAACGTGCAAGAAGTGCGGGGCCGTGCTCAAGCCGCCGACGCCGGCCGCGTAAGGGCGGTCTGCCGAGGTCACGCCGCCCATGGCCGCGGACCCGACACGATGCACCCTGTGCCGGGGTCTCCTCGAACCGGGGTTCGTCGCTGATCCTGGGCACTTCGACGCGCGGCAACTGCCGCAATGGGAGGCCGGCGAGCCGCAGAAGTCGTTCAGGGTCGGGTTGAAGCACTCGAGCCGGCAGTATCGGATGCGGGCCTTTCGCTGCACGCGATGCGGATACGACATGGAGTTCGCTCGGCCGGAGTGAACTCCGCGGATTTGTGCGACATGCCCCTTGCCTGAATTGCTCGCGCGCGAATACGACACGTCATCCACCAGCCCGGCCGCGGTCGGCCCGGCCGCGCCGCGGGTGCTGTGCGCGATCATGGGAGCCCTTCATGACCGATCTGCTGTCCGTCGAGAACGGCATCGCCCTGCTGACGCTGACGGCGATGGAGATCGTCCTCGGGATCGACAACATCGTCTTCATCTCCATCCTGTGCGGCAAGCTGCCGGAGCACGATCGCGCCCGCGTCCGCACGACGGGCATCGCGCTGGCCGTCATCATGCGTATCGTGCTGTTGCTCGGCATCACCTGGATCATGGGCCTGACGCGGCCGCTGTGGACGACGCTTGGCGTGACGTTGACGGGTCAGTCGCTGATCCTCCTGCTGGGCGGGCTGTTTCTCATCGCGAAGGCGACGTACGAAATCCACCACAAGATCGAGGGCGGCGGCGCGGCGGAATCGGCCGCGGCGGTGCCGGTCTCGGCGAAGGCGATCATCGTTCAGATCCTGCTGCTTGATCTCGTGTTTTCGCTGGACTCGGTGATCACGGCCGTCGGCATGGTGCAGTCGATCGTGGTGATGATCACGGCGGTGGTCCTCGCGGCGGGCGCGATGGTCGTGTTCGCCGGTCCGATCGGGCGTTTCGTCGACCGGCACCCGGCGCTGAAGATGCTGGCGCTGGCGTTCCTCGTGCTGATCGGCGTGATGCTGGTCGCGCAGGGACTGGGCCAGAAGGTGCCGAAAGGCTACATCTACTTCGCGATGGCATTTTCGCTCGGGGTGGAGCTACTCAATATACGCGCGGGAACACGGCAAGCGACCGGTCGAACGGCCGCGACCTAAGCGGATTGCGCGCCCCGCGGTCACGCCCGCGCGCGACGGCCGGTACAATGCGACCATGTCGAAGATCGACCTGCACACGCACGTCCTGCCGGAGCGATGGCCGGACCTCGTCGAGCAGACCGGGTACGCGGGCTGGGTGCGGCTGGAGCACGTCGCGCCGTGTCGGGCGCGGATGATGATCGGCGATCGGCTGTTCCGCGAGATCGACGAGCGGAGCTGGTCCGCGGCGCGGCGACTGGAGGACTGCGACCGCTGCGGCGTGTCGATGCAGGTGCTGTCGACCGTGCCGGTGATGTTCAGCTACTGGGCGAAGCCGGTCGACGCGCTCGACCTGTCGCGACGGCTGAACGACCACATTGCGGAGCTGGTGCGCGGCCATCCGACGCGGTTCGCGGGCCTCGGTACCATCCCGCTGCAGGAGCCGCAACTGGCGTGTGCGGAGCTGGAGCGGTGCGTGTGCTCGCTGGGACTGGCGGGTGTGGAGATCGGGACGCACGTCGAGCCGAACACGTTCATGAATCGACCGGAGGCGTGGAACCTGAACGATGCGCCCCTCGCTGCGGTGTTTCAGACGGCCGAGCGGCTCGGCGCGGCTGTGTTCGTGCATCCGTGGGACATGATGGGCAAGGAGCGAATGCCGAGGTACTGGCTGCCGTGGCTGGTCGGCATGCCGGCCGAAGGCTCGCTCGCGATCTGCTCGATGATGTTCGGCGGCGTGTTTGATCGGTTCCCGATGCTGCGCGTCTGCTTCGCGCACGGCGGCGGATCGTTCGCCGCGTCGTTCGGACGGATCGCGCGCGGCTTCGAGGTCCGGCCAGACCTGTGCGCCGTGGATAACCCGCGTCATCCGCGCGAGTACGTGGCGCAGGCTGACGGTCGGCCGGCGCGGTTCTGGGTCGATTCGCTGACGCACGATGCGGATGCGCTGCGGCAGCTCTTGCGTCTGTTCGGTGCGGAGCGGGTCGCGCTCGGGTCGGACTATCCGTTTCCGCTGGGCGAGGACGTGCCCGGGGCGATGATCAAATCGATGAGCGACGTGTCGGAGCATGCGCGGGCGCGATTGCTGTGCGGGACTGCGATGGAGTTCCTCGGTCGCGACGCCGATCACGTCGGATGACCGAATCGTGCTCGTAGCGGAGATCGCGCGTTGTCTCCGTGCAGCCGGTGCAATAGATGTCGATTCGCGACGAGTCGTACGCCCGTGAGCTTGACGCCGCCGATCCACTGAGCGGATTCCGCGACCGCTTCCACATTCCGAAGCGAACGGATGGATCGGACGTGGTCTACCTCTGCGGAAACTCGCTCGGCTTGATGCCCAAGGCCGCGCGCGACGTGTTGAACCAGGAGCTCGACGGCTGGCGCGACCTCGCCGTCGAGGGGCATTTTCACGGGCGGCGTCCGTGGTACGCGTATCACGAGCAGCTTCGCGAGGCCGGGGCGCGGCTGGTCGGCGCGCGACCGCACGAAGTCGTGTTCATGAACGGACTGACGGTCAACCTGCACGTGATGATGGTGACGTTTTTCCGTCCCACCGCGGCGCGGAATCGTATCCTCATCGAGGACTGCGCGTTTCCGTCCGATCTGTACGCGGCGCAGACGCAGCTACGACATCACGCGATCGATCCGGCGGGCGGGATGTTGCGAACCGCTCCGCGGCCGGGGGAATCTCTGCATCGCGCCGAGGACATCGAAGAGCTTCTGCGACGCGAGGGGGAGCGAATCGCGGTCGTGCTGCTGCCGGGGGTGAATTACTTCACGGGGCAGGTCTTCGACATTGAGCGGATCACGGCCGCGGCGCATCGCGCGGGCTGCGTCGTCGGCTGGGACATGGCGCACGCGGTGGGGAATATCGAACTGCGCCTGCACGATTGGAATGTCGACTTCGCCGTGTGGTGCTCGTACAAATACCTGAACGCCGGGCCGGGGGCCGTCGCGGGCTGTTTTGTGCACGAGCGCCACGCGCGCGACGTGTCGCTGCCGCGGTTCGGTGGTTGGTGGGGAAACGATCCCACGACGCGCTTCCGAATGCACCTCGAGCCGGAGTTCAAGCCCGTGCCGAGCGCCGATGCATGGCAGCTCAGCAACCCACCGATCCTGTCGATGGCGCCGCTGATCGCGTCGCTGGCCGTGTTCGACGAGGCGGGGATGCCGGCATTGCGGGAGAAGTCGCGGCGGCTGACGGGCTATCTGCAGGAACTGCTCGACGCCGAACTGGGCGAGCGCGTGCAGACGGTGACGCCGCGCGATCCGGCGTCGCGCGGGTGCCAGTTGTCGCTGCAAGTGAATGATGCGCCGCGTGAGCTGCTGCGCCGGCTGAACGAGGCGGGCGTCGTGTGCGACTTCCGCGAGCCGGACATCATCCGGGTTGCGCCCGTGCCGCTTTACAATGGCTATCAGGATGCGTGGCAGTTCGTGCGGGCGCTCGCGCACGCGGTGTAGTCCCGCGGTTGCCAATCCACGCATCGGCACTTCCGCCAGAGTGACAATTCATGTCACTCAGTTGCCTTCCGTTCATTCGCACGGCCCTGGTTCCGGGCGTCTCAGTCGGGCCGGAATTTGCTTCCATCGTCCCCGCTTCGATCGGTACACTGCTGGGGCCGCGATGGCGCGGCGCGGACGAGGCACACGAATGCCGTGCCTATCAGTGTGAGTTGGTTCAGAGAAGGAGTCGCCCATGACCCACCCGCAGACCGCCCTCAGCGAAAACCCGCTTCAGATAACACCGCTGCTCGGCGCGTTGGCCGGCGGCGGGATCGGCGCACTGGCGTGGGGCCTGATCGCGGCTAAAACGGGGTACGAAGTCGGCTACGTTGCCTGGGGCGTTGGGATACTGGTCGCCGTCGGCGCGAAGCTGCTCGGCGGCCGCGGAACGCTCACGGCGGGCGCGTGCGCGGTCATCGCGCTCGGGTCGATCTTCGCCGGGAAGATGCTGGCGGTGAATTACACCGTCCTTGACATGCTGGACGGCGCGACCGCCACACTGACGAGCCGGGAGTTCTACGAGCTGGAGATGCAGAAGGCGGAGAAGTTTGCGCTGCTCACGTCCGAAGACGAGTATCCGGCGTTCATGGTCGAGTACGGGTACACAGACGAGGCGAAAGCGGAGGACGTACCCGCCGAGGAAGTCGCCGCCTTCAAGGAGGACATGGTCGAGCGACTGAAGCGTCTGCGAGCCGAGAGCCCGAGCTACGAGGACTGGAAGGCGGATCAGGAAAAGAACCTCAGCAACATCGTTCCGGACTCGCGCGGCCTCGCACGCGCCGCCATTTCCGAGCTTGGGGTCATCGATATCATCTTCGCACTGCTCGGCCTGTCGACGGCGTACAAGATCGTCAGCGGCGCGGCCGTTTCCGAGACGTAACCGACTGGCGTCGCCGGGCCGACGGCGGTAAATAACCCGGCGATGACGTCGGTCTCAAGTCCGCGGTTCGTGCTCGTCGGCGGCGGCCTGGCCGGGGGATTGCTGGCCACGTACCTCGGGCGGGCCGGGTATCACGTCGACCTCTACGAGCGCCGCGCTGATCCGGAGTCCGGCAACTTCGTCGGCGGCCGGTCGATCAACCTGGCCGTGTCGACGCGCGGGATTCACGCGCTCGAACAGATCGGGCTGGCCGACGAGGTTCTGAAGTCGGCGATTCCGATGCGCGGCCGGATGATACACACGCCGGACGGCCGGCTGTACTTTCAGCCGTATGACAAGCACCCGACGCGGTGCATCCACTCGATCGGCCGGGCGGCGCTCAACGTCGCGACGCTGCACGCTGCGCGGCAGTACGCGAGCGTCGCCGTGCATTTCAATCATCGCTGCACGGAGGTCGATCTGGATCGCCCCGCCGCGCACTTCGTTCATTCCGAGTCGGGACAGTCGATCGAGTCGGCCGGCGACGTCGTCATCGGCGTCGACGGCGCGTATTCGACCGTTCGGCGCAGCATGCAGCGCCTGGACCGGTTCGAGTACTCACAGTCGTACCTCGATCACGGCTACAAGGAGTTGACGATCCCGCCGGCGTCCGACGGCCGTTGGGCGATGGAGAAGCACGCCCTGCATATCTGGCCGCGGAAGAGCTTCATGATGATCGCCCTGCCGAATCCGGACGGATCGTTCACCTGTACGCTCTTCTGGAAGTTTGACGGGCCGAACAGCTTCGCCTCGATCCGCGGGGACGAGGACGTGCGGCGGTTTTTCGAGGGGCAGTTTCCCGACGCCGTGCCGCTGATGCCGACGCTGCTGGACGACTTTCGAACGAATCCGACGGGATCGATGGTGACCGTGCGCTGCCGGCCGTGGCACTATCGCGACAAGGTCGCGCTGCTCGGCGACGCGTGTCACGCGGTCGTGCCGTTCTACGGCCAGGGGATGAACGCGGCGTTCGAGGACGTGGTTGTGTTCGACGAATGCGCGAGGCGGCTCGCGCCGGACTGGGAGCGGGTGTTCGAGGAATACGAGCGGCGCCGCAAGCCGAACGTCGATGCGCTGGCGGACCTGGCGATCGAGAACTTCGTGGAAATGCGCGACAAGACGGGTTCGCGGGCGTTCCGCGCGTACAAGCGGCTGGATCGGACGCTGCATCGGCTGCTGCCCGGCATCTACACGCCGCTGTATACGATGGTGTCGTTTACGCGAACGCCGTACGCGGACGCGGTCCGCCGCGCGCGGAGACAGGACCGGATCGTGCGGGTCGTCGGCGCGGCGCTGCTCGCCGTGCTGCTGATTCTGGGCCTGAAGCTTGCCGGACTGGGGCCGATGACGCGGGCCGGCGCGGCCATGGGCCCCGTGGCGGTGCTGATTCCGATCCTGGTGGCGACGCGCCGTCGGCGGCGGCGAGGGGAATTCCGATGAGTCTGACCTACTCCAACTATCTGCGACTCGACGAGCTGCTTGATCTCCAGCACCCGCGATCGAAGCCGCCCGAACATGACGAGATGCTCTTCATCGTCATTCACCAGGTCTACGAGCTGTGGTTCAAGCTCCTGCTTCACGAGCTGGACAAGATCAAGCGCGACTTTGTCGAGGGCGATCTGTACGGCGCAATCCACACCTTTAAGCGCGCCCGGACGGTGATGAAGACGCTTGTCGGACAGCTCGACATCCTCGAGACCATGACGCCGATGTCGTTCAGCAGCTTTCGCGACCGACTCGAAACGGCCTCGGGCTTTCAATCCGCGCAGTTTCGCGAGCTCGAGTTCGCGCTCGGCTACAAGCGCGGCGACATGGACCTCGCGAAGCTCTACGGCGCGGCCTCGCGCGGCTACGCAGCGCTGCAGCGCCGGCTGGATGAGCCATCGGTCATCGACGCGTTCTACGTGTTCCTGGCGGCGCGCGGCGCGGCCATCCCGCCCGAGGTCCGGTCGCGCGATGTACGGGCGTCGTGCGAACCGAACGTCCGCGTACAGGCGGAGATCCTGCGCATCTACAAGGCCAGTCCGGACGCGGCCATTCTGTTCGAGCTGATGACCGACTTTGACGAGGGGCTACAGGAATGGCGCTACCGACACGTCAAGCTCGTCGAGCGCACGATCGGCAATAAGAAGGGCACAGGCGGATCGCTGGGCGTCGAGTTCCTCAAGCAATCGCTCTTCAAACCCGTTTTCCACGACCTCTGGGCGATCCGCCATGAACTCTAGAGCGCCGATGGCATCGACGTGGATCGACATCACTCCAACGGTGACGCCGGCGCTCGCGGTCTGGCCCGGAGATACGCCCCCGTCGCGCGAAGTCCTGTGCGACATCGCGTCCGGCTCGAACATCACGCTCTCGACGCTGCGGGCGACGGTGCATCTGGGCGCGCATGCGGATGCGCCGAGCCACTATGCGGCCGGAGCACCGTCGATCGAATCGCGCTCGCTGGATTACTACATTGGGGCGTGCCAGGTGATTCGCGTCACCGCGGCACGACGGACGCGCATCGAATCTGCGGATATCCGTGCGGCGATTACCGCGCCGCGCGTCCTGATTGCAACGGGCACCTACCCCGATCCAGTTCGCTTCAACGAGGACTTTGCCGCCCTCTCGCCGGAGCTGATCGACGAGCTGGCGGCGCGCGGCGTACGACTGATCGGCATCGATACGCCCAGCGTCGATCTGTTCGACTCGAAGGATCTTCCGGCGCATCGCGCGATCCTGCGGCACGACATGGCGATTCTGGAGGGCCTGGTCCTTTCTCACGTCAGCGAGGGGACGTACGAGCTGATCGCGCCGCCGCTGCGGCTTGCGGGCTTCGACGCCAGCCCGGTGCGGGCCGTGCTCCGCCCACGATGACTGACGCGTCGCCGGTCAACCGCCATCCGGCATCGTCGCGATGACCTTTAACTCGATCGCGATCGGCGTTGGCAGCGCGGTGACGGCAACCGTCGTCCGCGCAGGATTCGGCTTGCCCGGCCCGGCGAAGTACTCGGCATAGACGCGGTTGTACGCGTCGAAGTCGTTCATGTCGGTCAGGAAGACGGTGACGTCAACGATCCGATCCCACGACGAGCCGGCGTCTTCCAGAATGACGCGGACGTTCTCGAACACGCTGCGGCACTGCGCGACGATGTCGTAGGTGACGACACGGCCGGATGCGTCGAGCGTCGCACCGGGGATCTCCTTCGAGCCGCGCGTGCGCGGTCCAACGCCCGAGAGGAACAAGAACGACCCGACGCGCCGCGCATGCGGATAGGGTCCGACCGGTTCGGGGGCGCGGAGGCTCATGATGCCGCGCTGCGCTGGTTTCGGTCCGTCCGGCATGTGCTCCTCCCGTGTGCCCGTAGCCTATTCGGACGGCGCCATCGAGGCCGCCTGAACGCGCTTCGCGACGGCGTAGCGATCGACGCTCGCGCGGACCTCGGCGATCGCGTCGGCGGCGTGCGACCAGCCGCCGGTCTCGACCGAGACGTTTTCGAGCTGCTTGTATGTCGCGAAGAAATGCTCGACCTCTCGCAGGTAGTGCCGAGGCACGTCATCGACATCGCGGTACTCGTCAAAGAGCGGGTCGGAGTGCGGCACCCCCAGCACCTTGAAGTCGTTCGCGCCGCGATCGACCATCCGGAACAGACCCACGACGCGCGCTTCGATCAGGCAGCCGGAAAACGTCGGCTCGTTAACCATGACGAGCACGTCGAGGGCGTCGCCATCTTCGGCCAGCGTCTGCGGAATGAACCCGTAATCGCCCGGGTAATGGCTGGAGGAGTAGAGGTAGCGATCGAGCTTCATGAGACCGGTGCGCTTGTCCACCTCGAACTTGTTCCGGCGGCCG
The DNA here is from genome assembly GCA_023150615.1 of Phycisphaerae bacterium. GTDB lineage: Bacteria > Planctomycetota > Phycisphaerae > UBA1845 > UTPLA1 > JAKLKO01. The sequence goes on along the minus strand of JAKLKO010000006.1, from coordinate 186,328 downwards.
CGCGGAATCTCGATGATGGCGTTGACGACGTTGGGAATGTCAACGCCGGGCGGAATGTCGATGAAGCTCAGGCGATCGGGCATGCGGGTCATTCCTGGACGTTGCGGTGAATCGCTCGACCGGCGAACGCCGATGCAGCGCCGGCCTCGACGGCGTTCCGGTGATGCATGTTAACACGATCGCCGGCGAATCTCGCGGTCCCGGGACCGTTACGGCGCGGCGTGATCCGCGTCGCGCGCGGCATCACGGCGACGCCGGCTTCGCGTCGCGAGGGAGTCCGCGCGAGCGGCCGGACCGGTGAACCGGGCAGCGCAATGGTGACTAGCCGCTTGGCCGGGGATCGGTCGTTCGCACGCAGACGTTTTTCGGCTCGGTGAAGAACCGCAGCGCTTCCAGCCCGCCCTCGCGGCCGACGCCGCTGTTCTTCATTCCGCCGAACGGCACCCGAAGATCGCGCAGCATCCAGCAATTCACCCAGACCGTCCCGGACTCCAAGCGCCGCGCGACGCGATGCGCCCGCGGAAGGTCGCGCGTCCAAACCGACGCAGCCAGGCCGTACTCGACGCCGTTGGCGTACTCGATCACCTGGGCCTCGTCGACGAAGGGCGTGATCGTGACCACGGGGCCGAAGATCTCCTCGCACAGGACGCGGCAAGTCGCCGGCAGATCGACGATGACGGTGGGTGCGAAGAAGTACCCACCGCGGCAGCGGTCGGAATCCACGGTCACGTCCGATCCACCGCAGAGGATTCGGCCGCCGTCCTTCCGCGCCAGATCGACGTAGGAGCGGACTTTCCGTCGATGCGCTTCGGAGATGAGCGCCCCCTGATCGGTCGCCGGTTCGAGCGGATCGCCGACGCGCAGGCGTCGCGCGGCCTCGACGAACCGCTCGACAAACGAGGCGTACGCGGGCCGCTCGACGAAGATGCGCGAGCCGCAAAGGCAGATCTGCCCCTGGTTCGAGAACGCGGCGCGAAGCGAGGCCTGTACGACCTCGTCGGTCGCCGCGTCGGCGAAGATGATGTTGGGATTCTTCCCGCCGAGTTCGAGCGAGAGTTTCTTGAAATGCGGCGCGGCGGCAGACGCGATGGCCGCGCCGGTCACCGTGCCGCCCGTGAACGAGATCGTCCCGACGCACGGATGCGCGGCGATCGCAGCGCCGGCCTTCGCACCTGGCCCGTGCACGATGTTCAGCACGCCGGGCGGCAGGCCGGCTCGTTCGCAGAGTTCGGCCAACATGAACGCCGTCACCGGGGTCAGCTCGGAGGGCTTGGCGACGGCCGTGCAGCCGGTTGCCAACGCCGGCGCGATCTTCCAGGTCAGCAAATAGAGCGGCAGGTTCCAGGGCGAGATCAGCCCGGCGACGCCGCGGGGATCGCGCAGGGTGTAGTTGATCGCCTCGTCGTCGGTCGTGTGGGATTCGGAGGAAAAATGCACGATGGCGGTTGCGAAGAAGCGGAAGTTTGCGGCCGCACGGGGGATGTCGAGTGCCCGGGCCAGCGCGAGCGGCTTGCCGGTGTCGATCGACTCGGCGCGGGCCAGCCGTTCGGTCTCGGCGTCGATCAGATCCGCGATCCTGAGCAGGATTTGCGATCGTTCGGCGGCCCGCGTCGCGGCCCAGGCGGGGAAGGCCCGTTCGGCCGCGGTCACGGCCGCATCGACGTCGGCGGCATCGCTGTCGGGCAGGCGGCCGTGGATGCTTCCCGTGGCGGGCTCGATGTCGTCGAGCGTGCGGCCGCTGGCGGCATCGCACCATTGACCGTCGATGTAGTTCTTGATCACGAGCACGTTGGACCCGTCCGTCCGGCATTGTACGGGCGGCACATCGACTGGGGGAGTGCGGTGCGCCGTTGCGGAATACCGGCGCCGGCCTCGCATGGCAAGGATTCGCGGCGCGCGAATGTCGCGACAGCGCGTGAATTCACTTGACACGTCCGAAACTCATGATATTGTCTAGTTAGCTTGGCTGCTGGAACGTGGTTCATTCGTTTCAGTTTTTATCGCGGCGCCAACAGTCGCTGAGTGTGCCATCCTAAGCATCCTTCTCCACGTTCCCCCGGTCATCTGACATGCGGTTGTCGCTCGTACGCAGCGCGGATCGCGCGGCGCATTGCATTGTGCGAGGCGCGCGGCGCTCGAGGAGTCCGCGCGCATCGGCGTAGAGACCACGCTCGTTGCAGCGTCGCACCCGCCGGCCGATGGCGCGGATTGAGGGCCGTGCACCGAGCGGCATGCGCATCGTGCAGGAAGTGATTGACGATCGGGCGAGCCTCGCACGCTGCTCGCCCGTCGGGAACCATCGGCGTCGTGCCGTCGATGGTCCCGCCTTTTTGTGGCGATGCGAGGCCGTCGGCGGTCGGTCGCGCCATCAGCATGATCGCCGTGCGAGCATCAAGGTCCGCGGAACGTCCGATCGGCAGGGCCGCCGTTCCGTGGCATGGAATTGAAGTGCAACGCCGCGGGTGGCCCGCCGATACAGCAATCAGAGTGCGGCCCGGACTGCGCGCTATCGGACGTGCGCGCGTTGAACGGGTTGCCGCGGCCAACTAGAATTCGACGCCAGGGAAGCGAAGAGCCGCCTGTATCCGCGTGGGGAAGTCCGGTATCCGGCGGGCGACGGCGGCAACGAAAGGTCCATATGTTCGAGCGATTCACCGATCGTGCCCGAAAAGTGATGGCGTTGGCGAACCAGGAAGCTCAGCGTTTTAACCATGAATACATCGGAACGGAGCACATCCTCCTGGGGCTGGTGAAGGAAGGCAGCGGCGTCGGGGCGAACGTCCTGAAAAATCTGGACATCGACCTGCGCAAGGTCCGCCTCGAGGTCGAGAAGCTCGTCAAGAGCGGCCCCGAGATGGTCACCATCGGCAAGCTGCCGCAGACGCCGCGCGCCAAGAAGGTCATCGAGTTCGCAATCGAAGAGGCCCGCAACCTGAACCACAACTACGTCGGCACCGAGCACCTGCTGCTCGGCCTGCTCCGCGAGCAGGACGGCGTGGCGGCCCAGGTGCTGATGAACCTCGGCGTCAAGCTGGAAGAGGTCCGCGAGGAAGTGCTCAACCTTCTCGGCGCGGGCGTGGAGCAGGAGGAGAGCGGCGCGCCCGCCACTCCGACCGAGACGACCAAGAAGGGCAAGTCCAAGACGCCGGCACTCGATTCGTTCGGGCGCGACCTGACCGACATGGCCCGCGAGGGCAAGCTCGATCCGGTCATCGGCCGGGAGCGCGAGATCGAGCGGTTGCTCGTCGTGCTCTGCCGCCGCTACAAGAACAACCCGGTGCTGCTGGGCGAGGCGGGCGTGGGCAAGACGGCGATCGTCGAAGGGCTGGCGCACCGCATCGTCTCGAACGACGTTCCGGAGCTGCTGGCCGACAAGCGGATCGTGGTGCTTGACCTGGCGATGATGGTCGCGGGGACGAAGTACCGCGGCCAGTTTGAGGAGCGGATCAAGGCGGTGATGAACGAGGTCCGCCGCGTTCGCAACGTGATCCTGTTCATCGACGAGCTGCATACGCTCGTCGGCGCGGGCGGGGCCGAGGGCGCGATCGACGCGTCCAACGTGCTGAAGCCGGCCCTTTCGCGCGGCGAAATCCAGTGCATCGGCGCGACGACGCTGGACGAGTACCGCAAGTACATCGAGAAGGACGGCGCGCTGGAGCGCCGCTTCCAGCAGATCATCGTCGAGCAGCCGAATCGGGAGGAGACGGTCGAGATCCTCTGCGGACTGCGGGATCGCTACGAGGCGCATCATCGCGTGCAGATCACCGACGAGGCCCTGCGGGCCGCCGTCGAGCTGTCGAGCCGGTACATTTCCGGCCGCGTGCTTCCGGACAAGGCGATCGATGTGATCGACGAGGCGGGCGCGCGCGTCCGGCTCAAGAGCATGACCAAGCCGCCGAACCTCGCGGACATCGAGCGGCAGATCGACCGGCTCAGCGCCGAGAAGGACGAGGCTGTCAAGAACGCCGACTACGAGCGGGCCGCGTCGCTGCGAGACAAGATGCTGTCGCTTCAGGCGCAGAAGGAAGCGGTGCAGAAGGAATGGCGCGAGCGCCGCAAGGAGATCGGCGGCGTGGTCGATGCCGAGGTCGTGGCCGAAGTGGTCAGCAAGATGACCGGCGTGCCGCTGACGCGGCTGGAGAAGCAGGAGGCCGAGCGGCTGCTGGAGCTCGAGGCCGAGCTGCACAAGCGCGTCATCAGCCAGGACGAGGCGATCAACGCAGTCGCGCGGTCCGTGCGGCGATCCCGCAGCGGGCTGAAGGACCCGAACCGGCCGATGGGGAGCTTCATCTTCATCGGGCCGTCCGGCGTCGGAAAGACGCTGCTGGCCAAGAGCCTGGCCGAGTTCCTGTTCGGCAATGCCGATGCGCTGGTGCACATCGACATGTCCGAGTACATGGAAAAACACAACGTCAGCCGCCTGATCGGCGCGCCGCCCGGCTACGTCGGATACGAGGAGGGCGGGCAACTCACCGAGCGCATCCGCCGCCGGCCGTACAGCGTCGTGCTGCTCGACGAGATCGAGAAGGCGCACCCGGACGTGTTCAACATGCTGCTTCAGATCATGGAGGAGGGCCGGTTGACGGACTCGTTCGGCCGGCACGTCGACTTCCGCAACACCGTGCTGATCATGACGAGCAACATCGGGGCGGACAAGATCACGCACCAGACGACGTTTGGATTCGAGCGCCGCGACGAGAACGTCACGTACGAGAAGATGCGGACGATGCTCAAGACGGAGCTGGAGACGTACTTCCGCCCCGAGTTCCTCAACCGCGTCGACGAGATCGTGGTCTTCCGCAAGCTCGGACACACCGACCTGACGTCGATCGTTGAACTCGAGCTGAAGAAGGTCGCCAAGCGACTGCACGAGCATTCGCTCGAGCTCGAGATCACGCCCGAGGCGAAGGAGCTGCTGATCGAGCGCGGCACCGACGAGAAGTTCGGCGCCAGACCGCTTCGCCGCGCGATCGAGCAGCTCGTCGAGGACCCGCTTTCCGAGATGTTGCTGCGCAGCGACTTCAAGGGCTGCGAGAAGGTCTGCGTCGTCGTCCGCGAGGAGAACAACGAGAAGAAGCTGGCCTTCGAAGGCATGGGCGTCCCGCCGCAGGACAAGCCCGCGCTGGCCGGCGCCGGCAGCGAGGCGACTTGACGCCACCGGTTGCAAGCGCGCTCTGATTGTCACGTCAGGGCCCGGCCGTTTCAGCGCCGGGCCCTTTTCTTTTCGACACCCTTTCGCAATTGACGCCGGATTCGCGGCCGCGCAATCTACGCATCGCGCGCCGCCGGGGCCGCGGCGGGCCGAGGGCACACGCTTGACCGCCGCCGTGCAGGACGCACCGACGATCACCGATGCCGGTCGACAGTGCATGCAGTTCGCGCACTGCGACGGGGTCGGGCCGATCCGCTTTTCCCGAATCCTGCTGCGATGCCGGAGCATCGAGGCCGCGCTGGCCGCGTCCGCGACGGAACTGGCGCGCATCGACGGCATCGGACCCGAGACGGCCGCGAAGATCGTCGCAAGCAGAAATCAGTTCGACGTTGAGGGGGAAGTCCAGCGCGCGCGGGCGGCAGGCGTGCGGATCGTCGCCTGCCTCGATCCGGATTACCCGCCGGGCCTCAAGACCATCGCCGATCCCCCCCCGGTGCTGTACGTCCGCGGTCGCATCGAACCGGCCGACGCGGTGTCACTGGCCATCGTCGGCGCGCGGCATTGCACGCGCTACGGGCTGGAGCAGGCGCAGCGCTTCGCCGCACTGGCGGCGCAGGCCGGCATGACAGTCGTATCGGGCATGGCGCGGGGCATTGACTCGGCCGCACACCAGGGCGCGCTTCACGCGGGCGGACGGACCCTCGCCGTTCTCGGCTGCGGACTGGAGTACCTTTACCCGCCCGACGCCGGACCGCTGGCGGAGCGGATCGCCGCGAACGGTGCGCTGCTCAGCGAGTTGCCGATGTCGACGCCGCCCGATGAGAAGAACTTCCCGCGCCGGAACCGAATTATCGCCGGCTTGGCGCTCGGGGCGCTGATCGTCGAGGCCGCTGCGCGAAGCGGCGCGCTGATCACCGCGCGACTGGCGAACGAGTACAACCGCGAGGTGTTCGCCGTACCGGGGCGGCTCGATTCACCGCACGCGGACGGCTGCAACGCGCTGATCCAGCGCGGCGAGGCGAAACTCGTGACGAGTTTCGGCGACATCCTCTCTGAACTAGGTGAGGTCGGACGCACGCTGATGCCTGTTGCGCCGGATGGCAAGGCGCACGAATCGGCGCCGCGACCTGTCGTGCCGCTCGATCCCGAGCAGACCGCGATCCTGGCCGCGTTTGAGCAGGAACCGATGTCGATCGATCATCTCGCCGAGGCCACGGGTTTCGCGCCGGCCCGCGTCGCCGCACTCGTGACGATGCTCCAACTCAAGGGCGTCGTGCGCGGGGCTGGGCCGAACTTTTACGAAAAGGTGTAGCAGACTCGCCCCCCCTTCCGATCGGCAATTGCGTTCGCGGTCGTCAGCGCTTGCCGCCCCAGAGGCGCGACCACCATTCGGACGAACCCGGGACCCGCTGCGCGGCCGGGGGCTCCTCCGACGTGAACAGGTCGGTCGTGCGATTCAGCCACGCCGACCAGGCATCGGCGTCATACTCGAAATGCTGCCCGGTCAACTCGGCAAGCGATTGCTCGGCGGCCGCCTGAAGCGCGAAGTCGCGCTCGCGGAGCACGTCGATAAGCGCGATCAGCACGCGCCGCTCGCGGAACACGGCGAGCGCTTCGATCGCGGCGAGCCGCACATTGCGATCAGCATCGAGGTCGGTGCGGTCGATCAGCGTCGCGACGACGCCGTCCCGTTCCGAATCGCCGATCCGTTGATCGTGGCACAGGTCCCGAAGCAGTTGCATCGCCTGCCAGCGTACGGGCGCGGGCGGCGGGACGACGTCCGGCGGCGGCGTTCGCTGGAGGAGTTTCAGCGCCGTGGACACGGCTGCCGGTCCGCCGGATGCCCGCAGTCCGCGAAGCGCGGAGACGCGGACCATCGGATCGGAGTCGGTACGGGCGATCGTCGAAAAACCCTGCGCAACCCAGTCGTCCGCGGCGTGCCGCCCCCGCGACAGGACATCGACGGCCTTACGACGCTCGTCAGCGCGCTCGGCGTGCAGTGCAGCGTCCATCCACTGTTCGGGAGTGCGGCGCCGTTCCTGCCACGAGAGCATTCGTGAGCCGTCGCACCCGCCGGCGAAGAACGGAGCTATCGCCACGAAGAGAACCGATAGCTGAGAACCTCGCGGACGCCGTCTCGACCCGCCGTCGAGGCGTTGCGTCGATGTCGGCGCGCGGGCGCGTCGTTCTCTAGACGGTGTGCACTTCCCCCGCAAGGAACTCCTCCGGCGAAACCCAGGTGACGTCGACCACCGAGTGCCCGAGGAACCGCTGGCCGACCTCGCGGAATCGCTGCGGGTTGTCGCTCACGTAGCAGGTCAGGCCGCCCGCGCCGCTCCGATCCGTCAGCGCGTGCCGCCGCTCCAGAATCGCCGCCACGGTCGCGGCGGTCTGCTCGGCCGAATCGACGAGCGCCGCAGCCGGACCGATCGCCCGCGCGATGGCCGGCCTCAGCAGCGGGTAATGCGTGCAGCCGAGCACGAGCACGGCCGGCTGCAACAGCCGGAGCGGTCCGAGATAGTCGGCGGCCAGGGCCTCGACGATCGGATCATCGGCGCTGCGACCTTCCTCCACCGCGCCGACGAACAGCGGACAGGCCCGCTGATGCACGATGATCCCCGGGCGAACGGCGTGAATGGCGCGGCGGTAGGCGTCGGAATTGACGGTCGCCTCGGTCGCGATCACGGCGATGGGCCGGCCGCCCGAGGCCCGGACCGCCTCCATCGCGCCCGGTCGGACGACGCCGCAGATCGGCACGTCGTAGCGCTGCTCGAGGTCGTCGATTGCCGCGGCACTTGCGGTGTTGCAGGCGACGACGATCAGCTTGGGGTCGAACCGCAGCAGGAATTCACAATCCTGCCGCGCGAAGGCCGTAACGGCCTGGATGCTCTTGATGCCGTACGGAACACGGGCAGTATCGCCGAAATAGACCACGGTCTCGCTTGGCAGGCGGCGCTGCAGCTCGCGAACGACCGTCAACCCGCCGATGCCGGAATCGAAAACGCCGATACAGCGATTGTCGTGACCCACTCGCCGATCCCCGATTGGCCCCGCGCCGGCCCGGCCGGCGATCCACCAGTATCGCCTTCTCGGCCGACGTCGGCAAGCCGCGCCTGCGTGGAGCTCGCGAAAGAAGGTATCGGCGAACCGCAAGGCGACGATTGAGGACGTTCGCCGGCGGCGTTACACTTTGGGCGGAAAGGAATCCTCCGACGATGGACGGAGCCACGGCCGAACTCAGCCGCATGAACAACGAGGACGACGCGAAACACGCCCCCTCCGGCGAATCGGCACCGCGGGAGCCTTCGGGTGAGATTACGCCCGTTCGCGTAATCGAGGCCTTGCTCTTTGCGACGGATGCGCCCCTCCCGGCGGCGAAGGTCGCCCAACTCGTCGGCGTCGGCGATGCGCGGGACGTCCGTCGGCACATCGCCGAACTGAACGAGGCGTACGAGCGGACCGGCCGGAGTTTCCGAGTAGAGGAGATCGCCGGCGGGTTCCAGATGCTGACACTGCCGGAGTTCAACGCCTGGCTGTCAAAGCTGCTCCGCGCGCGGCAGGACAGCAAGCTCTCGCAAGCGTCGCTCGAAACGCTGGCGATCGTCGCGTACAAGCAGCCCGTGACGCGCGCGGACATCGAGGCGATCCGCGGCGTCGCGGCCGGTGATCTGCTGAACCGGCTGCGCGAGCTGAACCTGGTCAAGATCGTCGGCCGGGCGGAAGACCTCGGCCGTCCGCTGCTGTACGGCACGACGAAGCACTTCCTGGAGGTATTCGGGCTGGGAAGCCTCGAGGATCTGCCGAAGGTGGAGGTCCTGCGCGAGGGACTTCGCGGGGCGGGGAGCCACGCCGTCAGTCCGGACCCGCACACCGCGAGCATGGTCGGGGATTTAGAATCACTTCAGGCGAACGATGACGCCGCGCCGCGCGCCGCAGGCGACGAAGCGTCAATCGCCGAGCCGCGCGATTGACCCCTGAAATGAAGCGGGCCCCTGGTGTTCCGCGGCGGGGGCCGCCGAGTCCCACATTGTCCTTGACGATCAGGGCGCGGTGCGGAAGCTGAAAACTTCTCCCTTCGTGATGCCGCCCGGACCGACTTCGTCGACTCGCCAGAAGTAGACCGTATCCGCGTTCAACGTCTCGGCCGGCATGAAGCTCGTTCCGGCCTGGTTGCCGCGGAACTCGGCACTCGGCGGCTGGCGGACGGCGTTGTTGACCGAGGTCGATGACGTCCCGAAGTACACGTCGTGCGACGTGGCACCGGTGCCGGCGGTCCACATCAGCGTCGGCGTCGTACTCTGACCCTGCGCGCCGCTCGCCGGAACCGGCGTGTTGGCCTGCGTGGGTGCGGCCGCAGTAGTAAAGCTGAAGACATCGCCCTTGGTCGCGCCGCCGGCATTCCGCTCGTCGATCCGCCAGTAATACGTGGTGTTCGCGGTCAGTGAGCCCGGATCAAACGTCGTGGAGGCCTGATTGCCGCGGAAGATGCCTGCGGTCGCGGTGGTCGCGTTCGTCACGCTCGTCAAGCTCGTTCCGAAGAACACATCGTGCGTTATCGTCCCGCTGCCCGTTCCGGCCGTCCAGCTCAGCATGAGCGGGATCAGGCTGCTCGGGTTGTTGACGTTCTGACCGGTCGCCGCATCCGTCGGCATCGGCATCGTCGCCTTGGTCGGCGGATCCGGAATCGTCGTAAACGACCAGACCGCCCCGGTCGTCGTCCCGGCCGAGTTCTTCTCATCGATCCGCCAGTAGTACGTCTGGTTGCGCGTGAGCGCGCCGGGGTTGTAGTTCGTGGTCGGACGATTGCCCTTGAATTCCGCACTGGCCGTCGTCGCGTTTGTGACGGCCGTCATGTCGGTTCCGAAGTACACGTCGTGGCTGGACGCCCGCGCGCCGGCGGTCCAGCTCAACTGCTCGTTCAGCGCGATGTCAACCGCGCCGTCGGCCGGATTCGGATTCTGCGCCTGCTCGGGCGGCGTCTGCACGGTCGTAAACTGCCAAATGAGGCCCTTGACCGTGCCATCCATGTTCACTTCGTCGATCCGCCAGAAGTACGTCGTGCCGGGATCGAGCGAGGCCGGCGTGAACATGGCCGACGGGAAATTCCCCTGGAATTCGGCGCTGGCCGTGGTCGCGTTCGTCACGGCCGTCTCGTTGGTGCCGAGATAGACGTCGTGGCTGGTGGCGCCCGTGCCGGCCATCCAGCTCAGGACCTGGCTTGTCGGCACATCGGTCGCCTCGTGGGCGGGCGTCGGATCGGACGCGGCCTCTTCATCGAGCGTGGTGAAGCTGAGGACCGCGCCCTTCGTCGTACCGCCGTCGCCCTTCTCATCGATGCGCCAGAAGTACTGCGTGTTGCTCGTAAGCGGACCGGCCGGGGTGAACATCGTTCCGGCCTGATTGCCCTGAAATTCCGGACTGCCTTCCGTCGCATTGTTGACCGCGGTGGCGTCGGTCCCGAAGTAGACGTCGTGCGACGTCGCAAGCGGATCGGCCGTCCACGAGAGCGTCGGGTTGAGCGAGACGCCCAACTCGCCCGACTCGGGATCCGGATCGGTGATCTGCCCGGGCGCTTCGATCGTCGTAAAGCTCAGCGTCGCGCCCTTGGTCGTGCCACCCGGGCCGACCCCGTCCACGCGCCAGAAGTAGGTCGTGTTCGCAACGACGTCTTCGGGGTCGAACATCGTGCCGGCCAGGTTTTCCTGGAACTCGGGGCTGGCGGTCGTGGCGTTGGTCACGGCCGACTCGCTGGTGCCAAAGTAAACGTCGTGACTGGTCGTATCGGTGCCGGCGGTCCACGTCAGCACGACGGCGATCGGCACATCGACCGCGTCATCGGCCGGGGATGGACTTGTGATCTGTCCGGGGACGGGCGCCGTCGAGAACGTATTGACCACACCCTTGGTCGTGCCCCCAGGCCCGACTTCGTCGATGCGCCAGTAGTAGTCCGTGCCCGGCGCGAGCCCGGTGGGTGAGAAGCTCGTGGTCGCCTGGTTGCCGCGGAATTCGCCCGACATCCGCGTTGCCGCATCGACCGCGGCGAACGTCGTGCCGAAGTACACGTCGTGACTGGTGGCGCTGCTGCCGGCGGTCCACATCAGTTCGACGTCGATCTCGACGCCCGTGCTGAGATCCGCCGGGATGAACCCGCTCGCGGCCCCCGGCGGAACGGCGGTAGTGAAGCTCCAGATGTCGCCCGTCGTCGTGCCGCTGGCCCGAACCTCGTCCACGCGCCAGAAATAGACGGTCGCACCCATGAGCGTCGTCGGCGTTAAGTTGGCAGGCGTCCTGCGTCCCTGATACTCGGGGCTCGCGGTGGTCGCAGCCGCCACGGCGGCCATGTCCGTTCCGAGGAAAACGTCGTGTTGCGGCGAGCTGTTTCCAGGCGTCCATGAGAGCGTGACGTTGACGCTGACATCGATTGCGCCGTTGGCAGGACTGGGCTGCGTTGCCTTGTCCGGGACGTTGACGATGAGCGTGCCCGTGATCTCGCCGACAAGCCCGTTGATGCCGAATACGAAGGCGCTGATGTTGTACGTGCCGCCCGCGGCGTACTGGTGCGAGATCGTCGTGCCGCCAACCACGAAACCGGCCGCATCGCCGAAGACCCAGTTGACGGAGGTGACGGCGCTGGGGTCGGAGACGGCGTTGACGATGCTGAAGTCGACGGTGAAGTTGGGGAGGTCGAAGCGTTGCGTCGTCTGAATCGTCCCCCACGGCAGGATGACCAGGATGCCGCAACCGGTGGTAAGCAACGTCGTGCTGAGCGCGAGGGTTGCGACGAGGATGGACCGACGTGTCGGACAACGCATGGCAGAACTCTCCCCGGACCGGCATGGCGGCCCGTACCGCGGACGCTTGGGCGATTCGGTTTCGATCGACACCGGGAAGGCGCGGCGTCAAACCGATCTGGATGGAAGCCCCGGCGACGTCGCGACAGCCCCCTGAAACACCGATGGTTATCGGCCGTTCGCGCGCTGGTGCCTCCCGAGTGCGAGGCTCATCCGTAGTTTATCTCGGCAGAACGGGCGGATCAAGCTCGCTTCAACGACGGAGTTTCACCGATCGCGCAACGGGCAGGCGCGAAATTATCGGGCCGACGCTCCGGAATGGCCTGACTCCCTCGGCGATTCGGTCCCAACGGCATCCGAGCGCACCGCTGGATCGTCCGCCGCGGGGGGTTGCGGTTCGGTCCCCGCGAGGAGCCGGGCGACGTTTGCGCGGTGGCGGATGAACACGATCGCCGTCAGTGTCAGAACGAGCAACATCAGCGGGGCGTGTCGCGTCATGTCGAAGCGGCCGATCCGCCAGAGCAACAGACACGCGAGCGGAAGTACGGTCGCCGCAACGAGTGAGCCTACGGAGACAAAACCACTGAGCTTTCGTGCGACCAGGTAGCAGACCAGGGCGACCGCCACCGCTTCCCACAGCGGCGGGATTGCCAGCACGATGCCCAACGACGTGGCGACCGCCTTGCCGCCCCGAAAACCCGCAAGTATCGGCGCGACGCTCCCGGCCAGACATGCGATCGCGACCGCCAAAAGCGTCCAGTCGACGACCATCGGACCGTCGAACGGGACGAAGGCCGGGTTACGCCGCGTGAGCCAGCCGGCAAGCACGACCGGCGTCGCGCCCTTGAGCGCATCGAGCATCAGGACCAGGAGTCCCCACTTGCGCCCCAGGATCCGGCCGACGTTGGTCGCGCCGATGTTGCCGCTGCCGCACGCTCGGATGTCGACGCCGCGAGCCCGCGCGATGAGCAATCCGAAGGGGATTGACGCGATGAGGTAGGAACCGATAACGAACAGCGCGAGCATCACGCGGTCTGCTCCTCCGCGCTGCGTGATGCGCGAAGAAACGTCGTATCCTCGCCGAGCAGATCATCGAACGCGCACATGCGCACGCCACTTGCCATCGCCTGTCTGATCATCGCTTTCAGTCGTTCCACTCGATGCGGGTTTCCGGCCAGCAGCCACGGATGATAGCCGAGGGCGAGGTACGTGTGGCGAGCGAACCGGCGGTGCAGGCGATTGAGATGGTCGCGCGAGACGCGCTCGGACTGCCCGGGATGCCGGACATCGTCCCAGTCATCCGTCGCGATGGGCATCCGCCAGAGCGACGCGTCGCCGAACGACAGGGCGTACGGAGCGGGCGCCGCATCGTGCTCGGCGCTGTACGCGAAGCCATGCGGTGCCAGGCGTTGGAGCAGGCGCCGGTCCCAATGCGAGCGCGGCGAGCGGAAGCCGCGCGGCCGATGGCCGATTTGTCCGAACGCCTCGACGCAATTCGCCAACATGCGATCCAGCGCTTCGTCCGGGAGGTCGCGCGGTGATTCGTGCTCGTAGCCGTGGCAGGCGACTTCGTGTCCGGCGGCGAGGATCTCGGCAATGCGCTGCGGCGCGACGAGCGAGATCTTCGCGACGCAGTTGAACGTGGCGCGGGCACCGCAATCTCGGAGGAGTTCAAGCGCGCGCGCCAGTCCTTCGTCCGCGGCGTGCAGATCTTCGCCCGCGAATCCGCGCTCGTAATCGAACGAAAGAACGAGCAACCTGCCCTCGATCCGCATCGAACGCCCGCGACGCAGAAGCCCGCGCTGCCGCAGCCAGCGGACCCAGCGTTTGCCTTCGCCAAACATCGCGGACTTCCTCGGCGGGACCTAGCGCACCGGCACGCCGCCGCCGGAATAGACCGGCCGCGGCTCGGAGCGATTCGCCATCACCTCATCGTACATGCCCAGCAGCTCATCCACGTGCCGACGCATGTGCAACTGCGGTGCCAGCGCCCGCGCGGCGTCGGCCATGCGCGCGCGCAGCGAGGAGTCCATCAGGCGGAGCATTCGGTCCGCGAGCGCGGCCGCATCGTCCGGCGCGTCAAGCACGTATCCATGCGTGCCGTCGATGATCTTCTCCGCCGCGCCGTTGAAGCGCGTCGTCACGCAGGGCACGCCGCAGCAGAGCGCTTCGAGCACGACGCGGCTGCACGGATCGTAGAACGTCGGGTGCAGCAGGACGTCGGCCGCCGCGAAGTAGTCGGTGATCCGCGCCACGGAGCCGATGAACCGCACCGATCCGGCGAGGCCGAGCCGCGCCGCGCGGACGCGGTACGTCGCGTCCCGGTCGCGCCCGATGATCAGCACGTGGATGGGCAGGGCCTTCGCCCGCAGCGCCTGCGCGGCCGCTTCGAGCAGGATCCCTACGCCTTTCAGCCGGAAGTTGTGCGCGACGCAGATCATCAGCGTCGCCCCGTCCGGCACGCCGTGCATCTGCCGCACGCGCTGCCGCGCGGCGATCCGCTCGGACGATCCGGGTGGATCGAGCGACACGCCGTTGAAGACGACGCGGACGCGCGGCGCGGCCGCCGGGTAATGTCGCGCGACCTGATCGGCGACATAGCGCGAGACCGCGGCGATCCACGGTCCGTTCGGGCGGAAGATGCGGCGTTCCAGCTCGAGCAGACTGCGCTGCTTGAGGCTCAGGCGGTGGACCATGCGCTTGGCCCAGCGCCGCGCCGCGGAGCGACGGATCGCGACGTTCCGGTCGAGCGTCTCGCAGACCAGTCCGCCGCGCGGCTGATACACATCGCAGACGTCCAGCGGCGCGATCGCGTGCACGATGTCGAATCGACGTGTCGCCAGGAACTCGCCCGCGCGGCGCACGAACGTCCGGGTGCGGAGCGGCTTCAGAACGCCGCCGACTTCGAGTCGTTCGTATCGCGCGCCCGGCCAGCCGGGATCCGGGCTGCTGGCGACGACCGTGACGTCGCAACCGCGCGCCGCAAGCCCGTCGACCAGCTCGCGCGTGCTCGTCTCCGCTCCGCCGCGCCAGGGCTCGACGCGTTCGATGAAGACGCCGACCTTCACGCACGGCCTCGCTTTCGATCGTGGCGGGCGATCCGGACCGCACGGGACTCGATGGATCCGATCCACCGCCGATACCGTGCGTGGCGATCGACGCGGCGACGCGGTCCGGCCAGATCGGTCGCATAGGCCCGCAGGAAACGGAAGCGATCGGTCCGGCCGACCAATTCCGACGGGGCGCTGTAGTGCAACGCGGCGAGGTCCTTGATCCGCCATCGTTCCCGCCGCAGCGGTGAGTCCAGCACGCGGCCAAGGTCTATCAGCGAGACGCGCGGCAACCCGGCGTCGTCGACGGTCACGAACAGGTGCGAGAGGTAGAGGTCGCGATGAAACAGCCCCGCACGGTGCATGATCCGCGCGACCGCGGCGACTTGCGCGATTACGGCGTTGCGCTTCGCCCGCGACAGGCCGTTCCAGTGCTGCGGGACCCACTGCTCTAGCGACGTACCGGCCGCCTCGCGCATCAACAGGGCGCTGCGGCATTCCCACGGCCCGAGCATCTCGCTCGCGACGAGCAGCACGCGGGGCACGTCGATGCCCACCATGGCCAGGCGCCGCGCGGCACGCCATTCGATCCGTGCCGTGGCACGCCACGGTGCGCCGCCCGCGATGCGACGAAGCTGCGCCGCCAGCGGCGGCGAGAGCCACCGCTTCAGGAAGACCGTTTCGCGCCGGCCGTTCAAATCAACCTCGATTCGCTCCCGGCGGCGGTGCGCATCCAGGCCGGGCTTGTCCAGCGGCGAGCCGTTCCTCGCGCGGAACAACTCCGCCGCATCGCGCATTCCGAGCGACTCCAGCAACGGCTCGCTCGATGGATCGCGCCAGACGCCGTCGCGATTGATCAGGCCGCGCGGTGCGTCACTGGAATCGGTCGGCCGTCGAAGCGGCACGAAGCGCGACGTGGACGCGAGCATCCGGGACGCCTCGCCGACCGGTGCGGTGCGCGGCAGGCCAGACGCACAGCAGAACCGCGACCAGAACGCGAGCTGCTCGAACCGCGTCGGCTCGACCGGCAGGAGCCGGCGGACCCAGGTGGCCCAAAAGTCCGGAGTCGATTGCGATGATTCGACGCGCTCGACGTCGATCAACCAGAGCCGCCAGCCGTGCGGGACATCGTCCGCCGGCGCGGCGAAGACGTGCCGTGGATGCGCGTCGGGCCAACGGAGTCCGGCACGAATCAGGCGGCCGGCCGTCTCGCCGAGGGCGGCGAACAAACGGTGACGCATCCGCGACGTCACGCCGTCATGCATCCGCAGCCAGTCGGCGACGGTTCGCTCGGCCTCGACGGCCTCGACGAGCAGGAACGCCGAGACCGCTCGAACGCCGCGCCGACGCTCGCCGACCGCCACGCGGCGCATGACGCCGATCCGGGCCGACTCCAGCCGCGCGATGGCCTCCCATTCGCGCCAGGCCTGCGAGCGGGCAACTCGACGGCGGAGCCAGTCCGCGCGGGCGTGCTTCGCGGGCACGCGGAAGACGCGCTTGAGAAAGAAGCGGCGCGGCGCGGGCTGGCCGTTCACGCAGATCGGGACCGTCTCGCGATGCCGGTGCACGCTCGCGGGCGGGCCGTCCGGCCGACGCTCCATGAACGCGTCAAACTCGGTCAGGCCGGCTGCCGCGAGCACGGCCGCGTACTGCGGCTCGATCTGGACGTTTGTCTTCACGGACCGGCCGCTCCCTGCTTTCTCGCGCGATCTCGTCCGATCCAGCGCGCCACGTCGCGCCAGTCCATTGCGCGTCCGGCAGCGGACGAATACCGCTTCAGCCAGCGAACGCGATCGGTGCGCGAAACCCACTGCCGCGCCGACTTGTCGAGGCTGGCGAGGTCCCGTAGTCGGCAGTGCCGCCGCATCCAGGGACTCCACCGCCGGCCGCCGCGCGACGAGTCGATGACAGTCAGTTCCGGCCCGCGCGGTCCGTCAGCAACGAGGATGTTCCGCCACTGGAGATCGATGTGGTAAAAGTGCCGACGGTGCATCCGCGTCACGATTTCAAGCAAGCGTTCTGCTACGGCGCGGCGCCACGCCCGATCCGCCGGAGTCGATGCGGACCGTTGTGGCCAGGCCTCATCGAGCGGACGGGCGTCGCGAATGCCGCGGGTCATGATGAACGCATCGGCGAGTTGCCAGCCGACGCACCGCGAGCCGAGCGCCACGACGTCCGGCACCGGCACGCCGCAGCGCCGGAGCCGTTCGTAGTTGCGGGCCTCGATCGCGCCCTTATGTCGGCGGAATCGCGACCGCGTCCGCGGCCCGCCATAGCGGTACTGCTTGAGGAAGACGAGCTCCGACCGGGCGCCGTTGCGCAGTTCAAGCCTGCGGGTCTCGGACGTCCCCGTGCGGCTGACGGCGTCGCCGCGCGATGATCGGGCGAAGTCCTCGTAGGCGAGGAAGCCGCACGACGTGAGCAGGTCGGCGAATTCTCTCAAGCGGATGCTCCAGCGCGCGCCGGACCGGTCGTTCACAGGATGCCCACCGGTTCGGCGCGAATGCGATCGAAGACGCGCTCGCGGAACATGCGCTGCTGTTCGGCCGAGCGAAGGCCGCGGGCGCGCTGCTGGACCAGCTCCATCCAGCGTCGGGCCTCGTCGTCGATGCGCTCGGTGTCGAGATACACGCGAATGAAGCGGAGCTGGTCGGCGCGCGAGCAGAACTCCGGCGCGAGCACGGCGATCGCCGCGAGGTCGCGGACGATCGACTCCTTGCGCCACTGCCGGACGCGGATGCGGCGTCCGACCGACGCGTCGAGGAAGTAGAACTCGAACTCCTGGTTGGGCAGCGGACGAATCAGCACGTTGCGCCAGAACAGGTCGCGATGCACGAAGCCGGCGTTGTGCATGAAGCGGATCTGTTCCGCCAGCGTCGTCAGGATCACGCGCCGGGCGCGCATCGCGGCGGGCGTGCGATACGACGAGTGCCGTCCGCCAAACGTGTGAATGAACGACGAAAGCGCCATCGACTCCGGGACCGCCTCAGTCATCAGGAAGCAGCTCCGGACCGTGCCGTAGCGGCGGCGCTCGCCCCAGGCGATGGGCCGGACGGCCTGGATGCCGTGGCGGCGCATGTTTCTGAGAATGCGGAACTCAGCCCGCGCGCGACTGCTGCGCAGCACCGTCCCGCGGAGGGCGAGCCGCACTCGCTGTCGCCAGCGCGGATAGTGATAGCGCTTGATGTAGACGCCGGTGTTCGAGCGCGGCAGCGAGGCGAAGATCGTATCGGACGTGCGGCTCCAAGCCACCAGCCGATCACCCAACGTGGTCAGGACCGCTTCCACCGACGCGAGGCCGGCTTCGGCGATCGCCTGCCGATACGGCGAGTCGACGTGCATCCGATCGGTCTCGACGATCATCGTCCACCACCGCCCGTGCGAACCGCAACGTGGTCGCTCGCCCGATCTGAAAGTCGTCGCTGCAACAAGTCGCGCGCCGCCGCGAAGACGGCATCCACCTCAAGCTGCCGCATGCAGTTCGTGTGGCCGAGCGGACAGATCTTCTCCTGGCACGGCTGGCAGTCGAGCGACAACGACACCTTGCGCTCGTCGGCGAAATGCGTTTCCGTCCAGGCGGGATCGGTCGGGCCGAAGATCGTGACGACCGACACGCCGAACGCGATCGCAAAATGGCGCGGTCCCGTGTCGTTGGTTACGAGAAGGTCCGCGCGTTCGATCAGCGCCTTGAGCGGCCCCAACCCGAGCGGCGGATCGAAATACGTCTCTAGCGGGACGCGGCTGCAACCGGCGATTGTTTCACCGATCGAACGCTCGCCCGGCGTGCCCGTCACCAGCACACGCGCGCCGAACTCCGCAACGAGACGCTCCGCCAGCGCGGCGAACCTCTCGGCCGGCCAGAGCTTGGCCGTGCCGTAGGCGCCGCCGGGATTCAGCACGACCAGCGGACGATTATCCGTCTGAGGCGGTACGCGGGCCTCCAACCGCTCGGCGTCCTGCGGATCGTACGAAAGCGAGAGCCGCCGCCCCACATCGCCGCAGTCGGCCCGCTCGAACAGGCGATGGTAATAGTCGAGCATCGAGATCGCGGCGAATCGCCGGCCGTCGCGCGGCGGATCGATCCGGTCGGTGAGCATCCAGCCCCGGGCGTCGCGGGCGTAGCCGATGCGTCGCGGGATGCGAGCAAGCCAGACGGCCAGCGCGGAACGGAAGGAGTTTGGAAGCAGGATTGCGCAGTCGAACGCCCGCCGGCGCAGTTCGCACACCAAGTTCCACAGCCCCCCCGCCCCGCGCGCGTCGGGCCAGTGCAACAGCTCGTCGTGCCAAGAGCAGCCGCTCAGCACGTCGGCCACGTACGCCCGGGCGAGGTAGCCGATCCGCGCGGCGGGATAGCGCCGTCGCAGCGCCATCAATGAGGGCGTCGCCAGCACGACGTCGCCGACCCAGTTCGGCAGCACGACCAGGATGTGTCGGGGATTGGGCACGGGACGGGCATCCAACCTTCGATATCGCCCTACTTTATACCGCACCGTCGCGGGCGACAATCGCCGAGGCTACTCTTGTACCGGCCGCGGTGCGACAGTACGATTCCAGATTCGGCTCAGAGCGCCGGTTCGGGTAAGAGCACGTACTCGGCTCCTGGAGGAACCGCCCCGTGAAGGGACAACGAAACAACCATCGCCCCTCGCATCTGTTCACGTCCGAATCGGTGACGATGGGGCATCCGGACAAGGTCTCCGATCAGATTTCCGACGCGATCCTCGACAGCCTGCTCGCCAAGGACCCGTACGCCCGCGTGGCGTGCGAGACGCTGTGCACGACCGGGCTGGTGGTGATCTCGGGTGAGGTGACCGTTCATAATCAGGCCGCAATCGACGCGCTCAACTCGGCCGAGGAGACGGCGCGGCGGACGATCCGGCGGATCGGCTACGTGGACCCGCTCCTGCGCTTCGACTACCAGAGTTGCGCGGTGCTTCGCAGTCTTCACAGCCAGTCGCCGGACATCTCGCAGGGCGTCGACGCGACGCGAACGCACGCGCAGGGCGCCGGGGATCAGGGCCTAATGTTCGGCTTCGCTTGCCGCGAGACGCGGGCGCTGATGCCGCTGCCGATCCACCTCGCCCACCGCATCTGCGAGCGGCTGGCCGAGGCACGCGAGCGCGGCGAGATCGACTGGCTGAAGCCGGATGGAAAGAGTCAGGTGACGATCGAGTATCGCGACAACAAGCCGCACCGCCTGCACACGGTCGTGGTTTCGACCCAGCACGAGGAGCGCCGCGACCTACTCGACCGCAAGGGCAACATCAACGAGAAGTTCCGATCGATCATCATCGACCGTGTCATCCGCCCCGTGGTCATGAAGGAAGACGCGAAGCTCTGGAACCGCGACATCGTGTTCCATATCAATCCCACCGGGCGGTTCGTCGTCGGCGGTCCGCACGGCGACACGGGCCTGACCGGACGAAAGATCATCGTGGACACCTACGGCGGGCGCGGCGCGCACGGCGGCGGCGCGTTCTCGGGCAAGGACCCTTCCAAGGTCGATCGCTCCGCGAGCTACATGGCGCGGCACATCGCGAAAAACATCGTCGCCGCGAAGCTCGCCGACGTCTGCGAAGTTCAGCTTGCCTATGCCATCGGAGTCGCAGAACCCGTCAGCGTCCTGATCGATTCCGAGTGCACGGCCCGCGTCGACGAGGAGATCCTGTCCAAGCTCGTTCGCGATCACTTCCCGCTCACGCCGCGCGGCATCATCGAGCAACTCAAGCTCCGCCGGCCGGTCTATGAGCAGACCGCCGCGCACGGGCACTTCGGGCGCCCGGGTTTTACGTGGGAATCGATCGACACCGCCCCGCGGCTGCGCAAGGCGGCCGCGCGCTGGCTGAAGGACTGACGCGCGGCCCGCGGTCGCACGCGCTTCGCGAACTCCCGGACGCCGATTCGAGCGTTCCCAGCCCCGATATTTCCGCTCCCCGGTTGAATCGCGACCCTGGCGGGGATAATCTTGAATATCGGGGTGGGTGAGCCGTTCGAGACAACCGATCCAGCGCGGCGACCGCCGCTCGGAGGGGCACGAAAGACATGCGCCGCCGTTCTCGGCTTTCGTGGATCGGCCTGCGCCTGTTCGGCATTCTCGCGCCGCTTTCGATCGCGTCGCCGGCACTGGCCGTCAAGGACGTTCAGCTCTTCAACCTCACGAACATCTCGCCGGTGACGCGCGTCGGGACGTATCCGACCGGCGATAACGCAATCTCGCTC
This sequence comes from Phycisphaerae bacterium, assembly GCA_023150615.1. GTDB lineage: Bacteria > Planctomycetota > Phycisphaerae > UBA1845 > UTPLA1 > JAKLKO01. The sequence continues at coordinate 165,116 of JAKLKO010000006.1, read as the reverse complement.
TCCACCGTCGCCTGCAACATCGGCACCGAAAACGTCCCGTGGCTGGCGCCGATGGACGAGGACCATCCGTTCATCGCGTACAGCCTCTACCGCCTCAAGAACGATCGCATCGAGCAGCTCGGGCGCTCCTGGGTGAAGCACACGTTCTTCGTCAACGGGGCGAGTCTCTGCGGAATCTGCTCCGACTCCGGCGGGACGTATCTCGCCGTCAACTGCTCCGACACCTACAGCAACAGCGCAAACTCGAACCAGTTCTATCTCGGCCCGCGCGAGGAGGTCGATCCGTACACCGGTCTCTGGGAGGCGTGCGGATCGCACTTCGACGGCGTGCCCGTCGATTGCCTCCGCAATCACGGATCGACCGGCCACGGCCCGCTCGACCACCGCATGGTCGTCAACGACGCCGATCTCGGCAACGCCGATGCGACGTACTTCTATGAGGCGATGATCATCGTCCGGGATGACGTGAACGCCGCAAACAATCTCGGCACGCGACGCTGCACCATGACCTGGTTCGGCTCAAGCTGGGCCTTCAGCACCCCCGCCGCGGACAATCCGTTCACGCCCGGACCGGCCGTCGCGACCCGATGGCTGACCGGCGGGGCCAACCAGCTCGTCGCGTCGGTCGCTGATCCGGGAACGGTGTATCTCGCCTCGAAGGCGACCGACCTCGGCGGCGGGAACTGGCATTACGAATACGCGTTGTACAACTACAACTACACGCGGCGGATCCGCCGCTTCAGCGTCCCGCTGCCGAGCAGCGCGACGCCGTCGAACATCGGTTTTCGCGATGGCGACACGACGCCCGGCAATGACTGGACGCCGTCCTACGACGCGACGTGCGAAGCGATCGTCTACGAGACGGACGCGTTCGACAAGGACCCGGCCGCAAACGCCCTGCTCTGGGGCTATCTGTTCAACTTCAGCTTCGACGCCGGCGTGGCCCCGACGACGGCCCGCGCGACGCTCGTTCCGTACCTTCCCGGCGCGGGGCAGTCGGAGTTGTCCATCGACGCCGTCGTGCCGACGCCGGCCGCGTGTCTGGTGGGCGACGTGGACGACAACGGCGTGCTGAACGGGTTCGACATCCAGGCGTTCGTCGAGGTGCTTCTGAATCCCCCATGCGACACGTCCCGGGATTTCTGCGCTGCAAACGTGCAATCCGGCGATTTCGCCATCGACGCGGCCGACGCGGTCGGTCTCGCGGCGCTGCTGGTTTCGCCGTAACGCCGCGTGCGATGCCCCGATCGGCGAGGGGCTTGCGAAGCCGCCGCGGCGCGGCTAGGTTCTAGCGTTCGACAGGACCCGAAAACGCCCTGTCGATGCTCGCGGCCGTGGCGGAACTGGCAGACGCGCTAGGTTCAGGTCCTAGTGGGCGCAAGCTCGTGGAGGTTCGACTCCTCTCGGCCGCATTGACCAGCACACCTCTCCTTCGTCGACACAACACGGTTTTTCGCTAAGCCGACTGCCGCCGCTGAGCTATTTCGCGTTCTGGGCGGAATGACGGTGTTGTCCCGCCGAAGAACGTGCTTTCGGACCTTCGGCCGAGCCCGCGCCGTCGCGGGAATCCTGACTTCAACCCGCAAATGTTGACAATAAGACCGACCGGTACGGCGTTCTACGCCCCGAGCGGGCGCAACGCGACCCGGCACGGGCCCCGTGTCGCGGATGAGGCCTGGGCGAGCCTCAGGTTGTGGGAGCAATCCAGATGGCAAAGAAGCTCGTTTCGCCGATCCTCTGTCTCACGATCGTCATCGGATTCAAGCTCGAACCGGCGGCGGCCCAGTCGAGTTTTGTGAACTGGGAGACGCCGCAGGTCCACCCGATCGACCTGACGCCGTCCGGAAACACGCTCCTCGTCGTCAGCACGGCCGACAACCGACTGCTGGCGTTCGACGTATCCGGGGCCAGCCCGGTGCGAACGGGCGCGGTCCCGGTCGGACTGGATCCCGTCTCCGTTCGGGCAAGATCGGAGACCGAGGCGTGGGTCGTCAATCACATGTCCGACAGCATCAGCATCGTCGATCTGCCGACGATGCGCGTCATCCGAACGATCGACACCGGCGATGAACCATGCGATGTGGTGTTCGCCGGGTCGCCGCAACGGGCCTTCGCCAGCGTCTCGCAGCTCAACCAGGTCCGCGTCTTCGATCCGGCCAATCTCGCCGCCGCGCCCGCGATCATCACCATCCAGGGCGAGGACCCGCGAGCCCTCGCGGCAAGCCCGGACGGCACGCGGGTCTACGCAGCCATCTTCGAATCCGGCAACCCGACGACGGCCATTCGCCAGCAGGATGTCTCCAACCCGGCCGGGCCGTACGGCGGACTCAATCCACCGCCGAATTCGGGCAACGTCTTCAACCCGCCGATCACGCCGGGACTCCCGCCGCCGCCGCGCGTCGGCCACATCGTGCGGCGCAACGCCGCCGGTCAGTGGCTCGACGACAACGGCCGGAACTGGTCGGCGTTCGTGACGTGGAATCTGCATGATCATGACGTGGCGATCATCGACACGACGACGCTCGGCGTGACGTATGCGAACGGCATGCTGACGACGGTGATGGGCATCGGCGTGCGCCCGAACGGAACGGTCAGCGTCATCGGCACCGAGGCGCGGAACCAGATCCGCTTCGAGCCGAACATCCGCGCCACGTTCGTGCGCGTCCACATGGGCCTGTTCGATCCCGCGACGCCCGCGACGACTCAGGTCATCGACCTGAATCCGCACCTGACCTACGCCACGCCGAGCATTCCGCAGGCGCAGCGCGACCAGTCCATCGGCGACCCGCGGGCCATCGTCTGGCACCCGTCGAACGGGATCGCCTACGTCGCCGGCATGGGTTCGAATTCCGTCATTGTCACCAACAGCGCCGGCGCGCGGATCGCGCAGATCGACGTTGCGCAAGGTCCCACCGGGCTGGCGATGGACGCCTCCGGCGGCCGAGTCTTCGTGCTGAACCGCTTCGACGCCTCGGTCTCGCAGATCGACACCGCGAGCAACACCGAGACCGCGCGCGTCCCCTTCTTCGATCCGACGCCAAACGCGATCCGCCTCGGCCGTCCGCTGCTCTACGACACGCACCAGTTCTCCGGCCTCGGGCAGATCGCCTGCGCCTCATGCCACATCGACGGTCGAACCGACTTTCTCGCGTGGGACCTCGGCAATCCCGCTGGCCAGATGAAGGCGTTCAATCAGGACTGCCGTCAGCCGAACTGCCCGGACTGGCATCCGATGAAAGGGCCGATGGTCACTCAGTCGCTTCAGGGCATTGTCGGCACCGAGCCGTTTCACTGGCGCGGCGACCGCGAGAACCTCGCGGCGTTCGCGCCGGCGTTCACCGACCTGCAGGGAGCGGATGCGCAGCCCGACCCCATGCAGATGCAACTCATGACCGACTTTGTGGCGACGATCGAATACCCGCCCAACCCGAACCGCAACTTCGATGGCACCCTGCCGCCGAGCATGACACTATCCACCGGCATCGGAAACCCGAACGCCGGCGTCAACATCTTCAACACGCTCCCGACCGTCGGCGGCGCGCCGTGCATTTCGTGCCACGGCCCGTTCCCCGGCAGCGGGACGAACCAGACGATCGACTTTCCGGGCCTGCCGCTCGCGCCGCAGAACCTGAAGATGGCGCAGCTCAGGAACATGCACGAGAAGACAGGCTGGGACCGGCTGAGCCAGCAGTCCAATCGCGGATTCGGGTTCAACCATCACAGCGAGTTCGACACGCTCAACGCCCTGCTGAACGCCGGCTTTGCATTCGCGCCGGGGGCGCAAGGCCAGCAGCAACGGCGCGATGTCGAGGCGCTGATGCTGTGCTTCTCCGCGGATACGCACGCCGCCGTCGGCCGGCAGGTGACGCTCGACGGCACGAACAACAACGCCCCAAACGTCGTCAATCTCACCAACTCGATGATCGCGCTGGCGAACGCGAACCAGGTCGGACTCGTGGTCAAGGGCCGCCAGGGCGGCGTGCAGCGCGGCTATCGCTACAACTCGACCACGTTTGCCCCGAACAACGTGTTTCAGTCCGACCTCGTGGCGGAGTCGATCACGCCCGCCACGCTTCGCGCCGCGGCCCAGACGGGCAACGAGTTGACCTGGACGGTCGTGCCCAAAGGCAGCGAGACGCGCATCGGCATCGACCGCGACGAGGACGGGTTCTTCGACCGCGAAGAGGTCATCGGTTGCGGTGGTGATCCAGCGAACGCCGCCGTCGTGCCGATCGCGAAGGCCGACGTCGATGAGAACGGCGTGCGGGAACCTGCGGACGTGCCGGCATTCGTCGCGGTGCTGCTCGATCCCGGCTCGGCGACGCCAAGACGCCGCTGCGCCGCCGACGTGAACAACGACGATTCGGTCAACGGCGGCGACATCACCGGGTTCGTGGCGTGCATCGTGAACGGGCTGTGCCCGTAGCCGGCCATGCCGCGGGCGACCGCTTGCCCGCCGCCCCGAGGCAAGACGGCTCAATACTGGAAGTGCTTGATCGGCTCGCCGTGCTCGCCGATCTGCGTCATGGCATCGACGCCGATCTGGAGGTGCAGGTCGGCCCACTCGCGCGTGACGCGGGCGTCGCTCTCCTCGGTCTTGATCCCGTCGGGCGTGATCGGGACGTCCGAAATGAGCAGGAGCGCCCCGCGCGAGATCTCGTTCCGGTGACCCACGATGAAAATGGTCGCAGTCTCCATGTCGATCGCGATGCAGGTCAACTCCGCCAGTCGCGTGCGGAATGCTTCGTCGTGCTCCCAGACGCGGCGGTTCGTCGTGTAGACCACGCCCGTGCGATACTCGAGGTTTCGCTCGGCGAGTTTCTGTGACACGAACTTGTGCAGCTTGAACGACGGCAGCGCCGGAACCTCAGGTGGGAAGTAATCGTCCGACGTGCCTTCGCCCCGAATCGCGCCGATCGGCAGGATGAAGTGCCCGATCTCCGACGTCTTCTTCAGCCCGCCGCACTTCCCGAGAAACAGAACACCCTTCGGGCGCCGCGCCGTCAGCAGGTCCATGATGATCGCCGCGTTCGGCGAGCCGATGCCGAAATTGACGATCGACAGCCCCGCGGAGTTCGTGGCCGCCTGCATCGGCCGGCCGACGCCGGTCACGTCGCAGCCAAACCGGGCCGCGAAGCGTTCGACGTAGGCGAAGAAATTGGTGAGCAGAATGTACTCGCCGAACTCATCGACCGGCATGCCGGTGTATCTCGGCAGCCAGCTTCGGGCCAATTGCAGTTTCGTCGGCACGAGCAGCCCCTTGTGCGGCGCGCGCTCGCCCGCGCGATGCGCCGTCGCCCTGACAACCGCACACTATACGCACCCTCGCCTTCGTCGCCAGTCGCAGCGGACCGCGCGGTCGACAGCCATGCGCCCGCGCCGCTAGAATCGGCCCGGCTCAATCAAGCAGGGGATCTGCCTCGATGCGCTTCGCTCTCGTCGGACCACCGCAATCCGGAAAATCGACGCTGTTCTCGGCCATCACCGGACTCGCGCCCGATCCAGCGCAGTCGGGCGTCGAACGGCTCGCGACCGTCAAGGTGCCCGATCCGCGCCTCGACCTGCTGGCCGTGCTCCATAAGCCCAAGAAGTACACCGAGGCCACACTCGAGTTCGTCGACGTGCCGGGCATCTCGCTCTCCGATCCGCACGGGCAGGCCGAGTTCCGGCGCTGCATGGCGAACCTGCGGGTGTGCGACGGGCTGGTGGCGGTTGTGCGACAGTTTGAATCGTCCGGCGTGACGGCGTACCGGAATCGGATCGACCCAAAGGCCGACCTGGACGAACTGCACACGGAGTTGATGTTCGCCGACCTGGAACAGGTCGTGAACCGGATCGAACGTCTCGAAAAACAAGTCGCCAAGGGCGGCAAAGCAGTTGAGGCCGACAAACGCGAGCTGGCGCTGATGCAGCGGATTCGCGAATGCCTCGAGAAGGAACTGCCGGTCAGCAACGCGCTGCACAACGACGAGGAAGGCAAGATCGCGCTGAGCTTCGGCTTCCTGACGCAAAAGCCGCTCATCGTGGTGATCAACGTCTCCGAGGGCGACGTGGCGCGACCACCCGCGTTCACGCATCCCACGGCGACCGCGACGCTCGCCCTGTCCGCCGAGATCGAGGCCGAGATCGCACAGCTCAGTCCGGACGACCGGCCCGCGTTCCTCGCTGACCTCGGACTGTCCGAACCCGCCAAGAATCGACTCATTCACGCCTGCTACGACGCCGCCGGATTGATCTCGTTCCTGACCGCCGGCGAAGAAGAGGTTCGGGCCTGGACGATTCGGCGCGGCATGTCGGCCTTGGAGGCGGCCGGGAAGATCCACAGCGACATCCAGCGCGGCTTCATCCGGGCCGAGACGGTGGCGTATGCGGACTTGAAGGCGGCCGGCGACATGCGGGCAGCCAAGGCTGCGGGCAAGGTTCGCCTCGAGGGCAAGACATACGTCGTGCAGGACGGCGACGTCATCCTGTTCCGATTCAACGTTTGAACGGTGGCGACCGTCGGAACGCGGGCGGCCGCGATCGATTTGTGCTATCCTGTCGTGTCTCTCGCGGCGGTCGTTCGACCCGTGCCGCGGCCTGAGCCATTGATCGCCGGAGCGTTCATCGCATGTCGAAGCCGACCGTGTCGCTGGTTTCGCTCGGCTGTCCGAAGAACCTCGTGGACTCGGAGAAGATGCTGGGTCTGCTGGCCGAGTCGGGCTGCGCGATCGCGTCGGAGGCTGTCGGCGCCGACGTGCTGGTGGTCAATACGTGCGGGTTCCTCGCGACGTCGCGGGACGAGGCCCTGGGTATCCTGCGCGATGCGGCGGCGCGGAAGCGCCGCGGCGAGATTCGGCGGCTGGTGGTCGCCGGCTGTCTCGTGCAGCGCGATGGCCAGCGCCTTGTCGAAGAAGTGCCGGAGATCGATGCCCTCGTCGGCGTGAACAACCGCGAGGACATCGTCCGGGCGGTTGCGCCGGGATCCCGTCGATCGGCGCGCGCGAACGGCAATCGCCGGCCGGGTGAACCGCTCGTCTTTCTCGCCGAATATCACCCGCTGCGGTCGAAGGAATGGACCGATCGCGCGCGGGTTCGGCTGACACCGCCGCACTACGCATACGTGCGGATCAGCGAGGGCTGCGACCAGAAGTGCACGTTCTGCACGATCCCGAGCATCCGCGGTCCGATGCACTGCAAGCCCGTTGAACGCATCCTCGACGAATGCCGCGAGATGATCGACGACGGCGTCCGCGAGCTGATCCTGATCGGCCAGGACACGACGAGCTACGGGCGCGACATCGGCTACGCCCCGGGTCTGGCCGGACTGCTGCGGGAGCTGGATCGCCTCGACGGCGCAACGTGGATTCGCCTGATGTACGTTTATCCGACCGAGGTGGATGAGGCGCTGATCGACGCGATTGCGGAGTGCACGCGCGTTGTGAAGTACGTGGACATTCCGCTGCAACACATCAACGACCGCGTGCTCAAGGCGATGCATCGTCGCATCGACCGGGCCGGGACCGAATCGCTGCTGCGACGCCTGCGGGATCGTATCCGCGGCGTGTCGCTGCGAACGACGTTCATCGCCGGCTTTCCGGGCGAGACGGACGCGGAGTTTGCGGAACTGGTCGAGTTCGTGCGCGAGCAACGCTTCGATGCCGTCGGCGTCTTCCCCTATTCGCTCGAACCCGAGACGCCGTCCGGACGGATGCGTCATCAACTGCCTCAGAAGGTGAAGCAATCGCGCGTCGCAGCGCTGATGGAGGCGCAGCAGCCGATCGCATTCGAAAAGGCGCGGGCCATGGCTGGGCGGAGATTTGACGTCGTCATCGACGCCTTTGGACGCGACGGAGTGTATCCAGGGCGGCATGCCGGTCAGGCGCCCGAGATCGACAGCGTGACGTACGTCCGCGGCGGAGAATTCGACGTCGGGCAGCTCGTACGCGTGCGCGGAACCGGCAGCGACGGCTACGACGTGCTGGCGGTGCCGAATACGACGGGGCTATCGGTCTTGCAATAATCGTCACGTCCGCCGAAACTGGCCGAACGGGCGGTCCACGGGCACACGGACCGGGCGACACATGGCCGAGATCATCTTCTGTCCCTGCGGCGAAGCGATTGAAACCGCACGAACCGACGTGCTCGAGGCAGTGCACTGCCCCGTTTGCCGAACCGAGCTCGACCTTGATCTGACGATCAACGGCCAACGCCGGCGGGGATTTCTGACCATCACCGGCGGGCCGGATCGCATCGGCGAGCGGCTGCTGCTGCCAGTAGGCAAGGACCTTACGGTCGGCTCGCTGGAGGGATCGTGGCTATACCTGCTCGATGACTCTGTTGCAGCGCAGCACTGCACGTTCCGGCTTGCGGCCGACGGCCGGCTGGAGGTCTTCGTCGGGAGCAGCTACGGCGGCAAGCCATCCGAGTCGACGGCCAGCAACGTCATCCAGCCGAACCAGGTGCTGCGGATCGGGTCATTCCAGTTGCGATACAGCATCGAGGACGTGGCCCCGTCGCCGGTGGTCATTGCCCCGCCGTCCGGCGCGCGTGCCGCGATGCCCAGAGCGCCTGTGCTGCAAAGCATCACCCGAAAGCCGTCCCCATTCGATGCGCTCATGAAGAACCGATTCCAGATCGCACGGACGATCCTGATCGTGCTCGGTGCGCTGCTGGCGGTCGATCATCTGCTGCGCGGCGTCCGCAATCCCGACGGGTTTGATCCGTACAACGCGTTCTGGGCGGTCGCGTTCCCGGCTGCATACCTGACCGTCGCGCGACGGATCGGACTCGCGGGCGGCGGCTGGAACTACAGCGCCTGCGGGCTGGCGCTGCTGGCCGCGATGGTCGAGACGATCTTCTCTCAGCCGACAGCGGGGATTGCGATGCTCCTGACCTCCGGCGCGCTGTTCGCCCTCCTCCAGAAGAACGCCTACGCACCGCTCGTGTCGGTCGGGACGCTCGTCAGCACCGCCGCGGGCGTCGTTCTCGCCATTTCGCTTGTTCGCGGAGCGCCGCCCGAGCGGAAACCGACTGAATCCGCACCGACAACGACGTCCGCGGCCGACGCCGTTTAGCCGCGGCCGGCTCACACCAGTCCGATAGGTTCGATCGCCTGATCGTCGGGGATGATCGGCGGCTCTTTCGCGTACTTGGCCGGTTCGGGTTCGGGCACGGCCTGCAAGAGCCGCTGCACGAGATCGACGGGCGTCACCCCCTCCGCCTGCGCGGCAAAATTACATCCGATGCGATGTCGCAGCACGGGCACTGCGACGCGGCGCACGTCTTCGGTGCTGGCGTTGACGCGACCGTTCATCGCGGCGAAGGCCTTCGCGCCGAGGATCAGGTACTGGCCCGCGCGCGGTCCGGCGCCCCAATCGACCAGCGTTCTCACGAAGTCGGGCGCGGCCGGATCGCCCGGGCGCGTGGCCCGGACGAGCCGCGCGACGTAGTGAATCACGTAATCGGCGACGGGAACGGTCGCCACGACCTTCTGCATGTTCAGCAACTGCGTGCCGTTGAGGACGACCTGAAGCTCGGGCGGCCGGCCGGTCGTGGTCGTCGCGAGGATGCGCTCTTCCTCGGCGAGGTTGGGGTAATTGACGTGCACGTTGAACATGAAGCGATCGAGCTGCGCTTCCGGCAGCGGGTACGTCCCTTCCTGCTCGATCGGGTTCTGCGTCGCGATGACGAAGAACGGATCGGGCAGCGGATAGGTCTCCTGCCCGACCGTGACCTCCCGCTCCTGCATGGACTGGAGCAGGGCGGCCTGCGTCTTGGGCGGCGTTCGATTGATCTCGTCGGCGAGGATGATGTTCGCGAAGATCGGACCGCGAACGAAATGAAACCCGCGTCGCATGCCGCCGCCGGCCTGGGCGACGTCCTCGATCACGTTCGTCCCGGTAATGTCGGAGGGCATCAGGTCCGGTGTGAACTGGATCCGCTTGAAGGACAACGTCATGATCCGCGCCAGCGAGCTGACCAGCAGGGTCTTCGCCAGCCCCGGGACGCCGACCAGCAGGCAGTGCCCGCGCGAGAAGACCGCGGCGAGCATCTGATCGATCACGTCGCGCTGACCGACGATGGACTTGGCCAGTTCGCCCCGGACGACATCGACGCAGCGCCGGAACTGATTCAGCAAGTTGATCCAGGTGTCCTTTGCCATTCCTGTTTCGCGCTGACGTCGTCGTTGCTCCTCGCGCCAGTGACCGCTCACGGCCTCGCGGAAGGTCAGTTCGCGTTTGCCCAGCGCCGCACGGCCGAAGTTAACGCGCTCGTAAGCGTGCTCCGCGTCGATGGCTGGACCTCCGGCTGCTGGAGCGCACGGTGCAGGAGGTCGGCCGCATCCGCATACCGACCCAGCCGGTACGTCACGAGGCCGAGGTCGCCGAGCACGTCACCGCAGTCGGGATGCAGCGCGAGCAGCCGGCGCAAGACGCGCTCGGCACGGCACCAGTCCTCGCGCTTCATGTAAAGCCCGCGCAAGTTGCAGAGCATCCGTGTCAGAATTGCGTGATTTCCGACCGGCTGAAGATGCTCCGCCTCGAGCCGGACGGCGCTGCCGTAAAGCGATGCAAGGATCGAACGGCAGTCCTTCTGCGTCACTTCGCGGCCGCCGTCGAACACGTCGATCAACCGCGTTCGTCGCGAGTCGCGATAGCCGACGAGGAACCGCCCGGGCATGCCGATTCCAACGAGCGGCCAGCGAAGCTGCGCGGCGACGTCGAGCCAGAGCGTCGCGAGCGTGATGGGAATCCCGACGCGGCGGTCCAGTACATCGCAGAGATAGCTGTTCCGCGGGTCGTAGTAGTCGTCGTCGTTGCCGCGAAAGCGCTCGCGCTCCACGAGAACCGTTCGCAGGGCCACCAGACGCTCCTTGGCTCGCTTCGCCGGGCTCAGCGCGGCGACCTGTGCGGCGAGCGCATCGAGCCGGTCCAGACAACGGCGGACATCGAGCGTCGGATACTCGTCACGGGCCAGGTGCAGCGCGGCGGCCGCGAGCCGGACCTGATGCTCCGGCAGGCGAACCAGCGATTCGAAATCGTTCCACGGCGGATGCGCCATCGCGTTGCATTCTAAGGAATCGCGTGCGGCCGTGCACGAGTGCGGCGTGAGAATTGACGTGCCACGCCGATGCACCGTATACTGGCGGTTAACGGTGAGGTTTTCGCGGGGCCCTTCGTTCATCGAGAGACTGACGACCCATGTCTGAGCAACCCGAACGCACGTGCGAAAAGTGTGGCGCGACGATTCCGAACGACCATATCGCCCGAAAGCTGGCAGGCCTGGTGTCGGGCAAGCTGCTCTGCGCCGCGTGCGTTGACGCGCTGCGAAAGCAGGTCGCCGCGTCGCGATCCGGATTGATCCAGACACCGAACGCGGCTCCGGCCAGTCCGTCCGGCGACATCGGCGCGAAATCGATCGTCGGCGCAACGACGACGACCGCGGCCAGCCGCGACAATCACGAGGAGCCGATCCAGCTCATCAGCGATTCGGAGCGATCGTCGGGCGACGACTCGTCCAAACTTGTCGTCGAGGGCGGCAATCGCATCCAGACGCTCGGCGCGCGGGGTACATTTCACACGGGTCAGCAATACAAGCGCGCACTGGCCGGCACGGAATTCGGCGCGTCGCGCGTTCGCACGTTTCACGCCCGCATCAGCCAAGGCGCGATGGCCCACCTGGACTCGATCATCAACGAATGGCTCGAGGCCAATCCGGACATCTACATCAAACACGCGACGGCCACGGTCGGGCTCTTCGAGGCCAAGCAGCACACCGAGCACCATCTGATCATCACGCTCTTCTTCTGATCGAGTCGCCCGGTGTCGATTCAGCGCTCCGAGCGGTCTCGTGCGCTGCTCCGCTCATCGCGTCAGGAGGAGCCAGAGGAGCGTCTTGGCGTTGAACAGGGCATGCGCCGCGATCACCGTCCAGAGCGAACGCGTCCGCGCGTAGACCCAGCCGAGTACCAGCCCGAACGCGATCAGCGGCGGAATCGTGTCAGGGTTGCGGTGATGAACCAGCCCGAAGAGCACGGCCGACGCAGTGATGGCCCCGGCCACGGACCCACCCGCCTGCGCGATCAGATTGAGCAACGCGCCGCGGAAGAGAAGCTCCTCCATCACGGGGCCCGTGACCGCCGCCGCGACCACGAGCAGCACCGCGACCCAGGCCGGCTCCGCGCCGAGTATTCGCAGCAGCTCGATGGTCTGATGCTCGTCGAACGCGACCTCCGGATTCAGCCACTGAGCAATGCCGCGCGTCATCCACAGCAAGAGCACGCAGGTGGGAAGCGCAGCCAGGTACGTCAGCACCGCCGGCCCGACAATTCCGCCCCTGACGCGCGCCAGCCCCCAGCCCGGCAGTCCTCCCGAAACTCGATGGGCCGCCACAAAGAGGACGGCGCCGATCGTGAGCAGTTGTCCGACGACGTTTCCGATGGCCAGCGTGCGGGGATCGCGCATCGCGTGTTGCGTTGCGGCCACCGGCGCGCCGGCGCCCGGGGTGTCAACAACCGGCTCTGGCGAGCTTGAGGACGCGGCGCTGCGACCACCGCCGGGCCCGGCCGGCCCCGATGGAATGAAATAGCCCGCCAGGGCCAACTGAATCAGACCACCGAGCAGCCAGGACGCGACATAGAGCGTTAACACGTCGAGGGCCGTGAAGCGCGTGTGCGGGACGGCGAGGTCGCGCAACCAGTCGGTCCGCCGCGGGTGGCGACGGAACATCGCGATCCAGACGACTGCGCCGAATGCGATCAGGCCCAGATCGATCCACCACAGCGTCTCGGTCGTCATGGTCATGTTCGCCTCCGCGGCGGCATCGGGCGATACTACCGGCAGATTCGGAGGTCAGCGGCCGTGTCGATGGGAAACATCCTCGAGCGGATCGTCGAGCACAAGCGTGAAGAACTGCACGCCGCGCGCAGGACGAGCGGTTTCGCCGAGATTGCGGCCGCCGCCCGTGCCGCGCCCGCGCCGCGCGATTTTTTCGCGGCCGTCACCGCACGTCAACCGCACCGCGGTGTTCGCGTCATTGCCGAATTCAAGCGGCGCTCGCCGTCGGCCGGACCGCTGCGGACGGATGGCGACGCGAGCGAAATCGCGAAGACCTACGCCGCGTGCGGCGCGGCGGCGTTGAGCGTGTTGACCGATGCGAAGTTCTTCGGCGCGCGCGACGGCGACGTGGCCCGCGTTCGTGCGGCGTGTGAACTGCCGATTCTCCGCAAGGACTTCCTGATCGAAGAGTATCAGGTCGCCGAAGCGCGGGTGCTGGGAGCGGACGCGGTGCTGCTCATCGCGGCGATCCTGACCGACGAGGCCATGGAATCGCTTGCCGTCTCCGCGACGCGCTTCGGCCTGGCCTGCCTGGTCGAGGTGCACAACGAGCACGAGCTGGAGCGGGCAGCGAGGGTCGTGCCGCCCGCGACGGGCGACCGCTGGCTGCTCGGAATCAACAACCGTGACCTTCGCTCTCAGACGATCGACCTCTCCACGACTGCCCGACTCGCGGCCCGCGCACCCCAAAACGTTCCGATCATCGCCGAAAGCGGAATCCGAACGCGGGCCGACGTGGAGTCCCTGGCGGCTGCGGGGGCCACGGCCGTGCTGATCGGCGAGACGTTGCTGCGCGCGGCCGATATCCGTCAGGCGTTCGCGAAGTTGTTTTCGCCGGGCGAGTAATTCGATTCGCGGGGGCGTTGCCCGCGCGCTACTTCAGCAGCGCATCCATCGCCGCCTTGAATTCCTTCTTGGGCGTGACGCCGAGCCAGCGGTGCTTGATCTCGCCATTCTGGAAGAGGATGATCGTCGGGATGCTCTGGACCGAGTACTTGATCGCCGTGTGCTGATTCGCCTCGGTGTCGAGCTTGCCGACCTTCATCCGTCCGTGATACTCGCTCGCCAGCTCGTCGATGATCGGGCCGAGCGCGCGGCAGGGCATGCACCAATCGGCCCAGAAATCGACCAGTACGGGGACGTCCGAACGAAGCACCTCAGACTCGAAACCGGCATCGGTAAACGTCAGCGTGTGCGTACCCGCCATTCGAATGCTCCTGGCCGCTGTTGTGCGGCTCCGTGAGGACGATCGACTCCTGCGTTAACGGGGGCGATTCTAGTGACGCGATGCCGACGAAGTCAATCGGCGCCGCGGCGGCGTCTTGCGGACAGATGCGTCGATCGGGTAGAATGAACCGGAATGCGGGCGAGCGTGCCGATTCCTTCAGGAAAGTCCTCATGTCACGAGCGTGTGCCGTCGTTTTGGGGTGCGTGGTCGTCTTGGCTTCATTCGCGCCGTCGATCGGCTACGATCAGCCGATCCTCCGCGATGGCGAACTGATCTTCCCGCCCAACGCGGAGATTCCGCGGTTCCTTACGCCGAACGAGATCGAGTACCTCAAGACGCACCCGCAGATCCCGCGTCCGCGCGCGGTCACATCGCCCCCGACCGGACCGGTGCACTGCGCCGCGGAGTACGAGCCGATGGACGGACTGCTTTTCGGCTGGCAGTCGTTCACATCCAACCTGACGTCGCTGATCGACTACGTCACGAACGAAGGCGCGGCAAACGCGTACGTCGTCGTTGATGGCGCGAGCGAGCAATCGACGGTCACGACGACGCTGACGAATGCCGGGGCGAACATGAGCCGCGTCAAGTTCATTACCACGTCGCTGAACACGGTCTGGATCCGCGACTACGGTCCGCGGTACATCTTTGAGGGCAACTGCCGCGCCGCCGTGGATCACGACTACAACCGGCCGCGGCCGCTCGACGAGGTCTTTCCGACCACGTTCGCCAACTACAAGCATCACGCGTACTACGAGCATCAGATCATCCACGGCGGCGGGAACTACCACCTCGATGCGCTGAACCGGGCATACTGCACGCGGCTGGTCGTGAACGAGAACGTCGGATTCTTGACTGAGCTGCAGATTCACGACATCTGGCAGAGCTTCCTCAACGTCGATACGCATTTCTTCGACCCGTTCCCGACGAGCGTCGATCTGACGCAGCACCTGGACATGTGGATGCAGATCATCGCCGACGACCGCGTCGTCATCAGCGACTGGCCGAACAACGTCGGCTCGACGCAGGACGTGATCTGCGACAACGCGGCGACGTTCATGCAGAGCCGCGGGTATACCGTCTATCGAACGCCGGCGCGCTCGATCAGCGGCGTGCACTATACGTACACCAACATGGTGATGTGCAACAACGCCGTCCTGCTCCCGATGTACTCGAACGCCAACATGACCACGCACAACACGCAAGCGTTCAACACAATGGTGACGGCCCTGTCGGGCACCGGAAAATCCGTCTACCAGATTCCGAATTGCGACAGCCTCGCGTCGTCGGCCGGCGTCATCCACTGCATCGTCATGCACGTGCCGCAGCATCGCGGCGCGCCCGGCCCGAACGGCGGCCTGTCGCCGACGATCTACCTCAAGACACTTCGCGGACCGCAAACGCTCACGCCCGGCACCAACGTCGACATCCGGTGGATTTCCGACGACGATGTTTCCGTCTCCAGCGTCGACATCCTCCTCAGCGTTGACGGCGGCGCGACGTATTCGACCACGCTCGCGTCGGCCACGGCGGACGACGGCCTGTTCACGTGGACCGTTCCCAACCTCTGCACCGACCGCGCGAGAATCCGCGTCGTCGCGCGCGACGGCGTCGGCAACACGGGTCTCGATCAGAGCTCGGCGAACCTCGACATCAACGGTTCGATTCCATCGAACCCGGGCGATATGAACTGCGACTGCACGGCCGATGCCGCAGATCTGCCCGCCTTTGTGCTGGCGCTCGTCGATCCGGCCGGCTACGCGGCCGCGTACCCCCTGTGCGACATCAACCTGGCGAACCTCAACGGCGACGGCCAGGTCGACGGTCGGGATGCCCAGGCCTTCGCGGACGCCCTGATCGGGCCGTAGCGACGACCTGAACGCCGCTGAGAATCCGGCTGCGGCGTCCGCTGCCCGCGCCCGAACAATTTCAAAAAATCCGCACCAGTTCCTCTTGCCTTCCGGTCGATGTTCGGGTATCATTTGGGCGAACAAAACTCGAACCCGTAGCCCGCCGGCCGGGTGAGACTCGCCGCGGCGGGCTGCACGGATGCACGGGTGGACTTTGCGCAGGGATGGCGCTGGATTGCCGTTGTGCGTTTTTGGCCCCGGGGGAGAGTACAGGACCGCGTGGCCCCCGGGGCCACCCCTTTCTCCCCTGCCGAAGGCGGGGGCGGAACCGGCGTGGCACGCACTCGGCGCAAGCGAGTACGTGGCACGGACGGCTGGTTCGAGCGATGAGCAAACGGCGACACCGGTCGCAGCCCTGCCCCTTCTGATCCTGGGACCGGAGGGGCTTGGGGGTCGGCCGTGGTCGCCCGTCACGGAGGAACAACATGCCCCCGACACGCCGCCGCGGGTCTCGCCGCGGCCCGTCAACGCCCCGTCAGGCGGAAATCCTGACGTACGTCCGCGATTACCAAAAGAGAACTGGTTATTCCCCGACCTTGCAGGAGATCGGGGATTATCTCGGCATCAGCAAGGTCACCGTCTTCGAGCACCTTACCGCACTCGAAAAGCGCGGTCTCGTGCGGCGCGGTCGCCACAAGGCTCGCTCGATGGAATTGGCGGACGACTTGCGCTTGCCGAATGACCGGCCGTCCGTCGTGCCGCTGGCCGGGCGGATCGCCGCCGGCGCGGCGGTGGAGGCGGTCGAGAATCCGGACACGCTCGATCTGGAGACGGTCTTCGCCTCGCGGCACGGGACCTACGCGCTTCAGGTCCGCGGCGACAGCATGATCGACGACCAGATCCGCGACGGGGACTACGTCATTATCGAGCGACGATCGACCGCCGAGAACGGCGAGACGGTCGTCGCCCTGCTCGAAAACGGTGAGGCGACGCTCAAGCGGCTCTATCGCGAAAAAGGCCGCTTCAGGTTGCAGCCGGCCAATCCGAAGTACGCGCCCATGTACGTCGACCGCCTGACGATCCAGGGGGTGGTGATCGGCGTGCTCCGGTGCATCTGACGGCCGCGCTGGTCAGGGCGTCTTCGCGGCTCGGCGCGCTGCGGGCTGCAGGTGCGACTCCCAGTATTTACGGAGATGTTGGACAAGCGCCTCGTCCTCGGCGAGATCGAGGCCAAAGCGTTCGAGCTCGCGAAGCGTCTGTTCGAACGTCCAGCCGCAGTGCCGCATGCGATAGGCCGCCAGCGCCGCGTTCGATCGCTGCCGGCCCGCGGCGCAATGGACGTAGACCGGCTCGCCTTTGGAATCCGCGATGGCGTCGGCCGCGGCGTCCAACGAATTGAAATCGCCGCGCCCATCGCCGGGCATCGGAATCTCGCGAAACCGCAGGCCCAGCTCCCGGACGGTCGATGACTCAGCCTTTTCGCGAGGCGAATTCGGCGGGTCCTTCATCAGGCTGACAACGCTTCGAACGCCGAACCGCCGCGCCAGCCAGCGCAACTCGTCCGGCTCCGGATAGCCGCCCCGATAGAGCCACCCCGGCTCGACCTCAGCGAAGCGGCGCGGCCGCTCCTCCAACGCGCCGGGCCAGATCCACAGGATCGCGATCGCCGCAGCCGTCGCCAGCGCCAGCGGGGTCAGCCACGGATTCGGGGCCAGCGGGCCGGTCTGTCCGGCAGCGGTGCTCATGCGGTCGCGGTCGATGCGCCGGCCGCCGCCATCGTCGGCAGGTCATGGTTGTTGATGAAGTCGATCAATTGTCGAAGTCGGCCGTGGCTCCGACGATTGAACCACAGACCGATCCGCGGCAGGTGCGGGACCTCCTCCGACTCCTCCGAGGCAGTCGGCACGACCTCGATGCGGCCCTTATCGACGATGTCGCCGAACTCGTCGTTCATCCGTTCGACGATCGCGGCGGGAACCGGCTCGTTCAGGCGGAGGATGAGGCGATCGTTGACGAATCGCATCGAGTGGTAGCGGCGGTAGAACTGCAGAATCTCCTGGACGGCGACCTCGATGTTGTCGGTCACCCGGAACAGATTCATGTCCTCCGGGCTGATCATGCCGGTGCGGAGCAGCTCGGATTGAACGTAGGTCCGCCAGTGCTGCCAGTAGGTGCCGCGGGGCGCATCGACGAGGACGATCGGCACGAGCGGCGCCTTGCCGGTCTGCACGAGCGTCAGCACTTCGAACCCCTCGTCCTGCGTTCCGAAGCCCCCGGGGAAGAGCGCGACCGCGGACGCTTCCTTCATGAACAGCAGCTTCCGCGTGAAGAAGTACTTGAAGTTCACCAGTTTCGGGTCGTCGGCGATGATCGTGTTGGTCCGCTGCTCGAACGGAAGTCGTATCGCCACGCCGAAACTCGCCTCGCGACCCGCGCCGCCGTGCCCGGCCTTCATGATGCCGTCGCCGGCGCCCGTGATGACCATCCAGTTGTTTGCGCGGATGCGCTGCGCGAACGCGACGGCCTGCTTGTAGTCCACGTGTCCTTCGGGCGTCCGACTGGAGCCGAAGATGCTGACCTTCCGCACGTGCTGATACGGCGCGAAAGTCTTGAACGCGTAGCGCAGCTCGGCCAGCGCGCGGTCGAGCAGCTTCAGCTCGCCGCGGCCGGTGCCGTCGCGTGCCATGCGACAAATCGTGGTCATCATGCTCGCCAGCAGGTCGTCGTTCGGCCCGGGCGCGTGCCTGGCAAGAAACTCGCGGATCGCGGCGTCGCGTTCCGCTCGTCGTTGGTCGTCCGAGATCATTCGGGGAATGCCTCCGTGGTGAGTTAATCTTCCGACGCGTCCTCGTTGTTGGGTGTTCCTGCTTCGTCCTTCTTTCGGCCGGACTCCTGATCCGCCGGCTCGGCGACGGAGGCCTTCACGACCGTGACCGGTGCGATCTGCTGCAGGTCCGCACGGATCTTCTCCGCGTCGCCGACGACCGTGATGACCATCGCCTCGGGATTGACGAGCCGTTGGGCCACGCG
This sequence comes from Phycisphaerae bacterium, assembly GCA_023150615.1. Classification (GTDB taxonomy): domain Bacteria; phylum Planctomycetota; class Phycisphaerae; order UBA1845; family UTPLA1; genus JAKLKO01. The sequence continues at coordinate 146,190 of JAKLKO010000006.1, read as the reverse complement.
CAGGACGTCGTCGCCCGTCGTGCGGCGCACACCGTCGAGCAGGCGCGCCTTGAAGTCCTTCGGCAGACCGCAGAACTCGATCAACCAGAGGTCGCCGACGACCTGCTGCGGCGTCTCGATGGTCGCGGGCATCGAGCCGACGAGGTAGGACCGGGCGACGTTGATCTCCTCATCGGTGGGCATGTCGTTTCGGAGCTTTCCGATCTCGTCGAGGATGACGCGCACCGTCTCCGCCGTTGACGGCGTCTTGGTAAACGTGCTGACGCGAAACGTCCCCGCATAGCGATCGGCCGAGAACCCGCCGCGGGCGCCGTAGGTCAGGCCCTTCTCGATCCGGATGGCCTTGTTCAACCGGCTGTCGAACGCCCCGCCGAAGATCTGCGAGAGAACGCGCGAAGGGAAGTACTCCGCGTCCTTCCGCGTGATTCCGCGATGGCCGACGCGGATCTGGCTCTGCACCGAGCCGGGACGATCCACGAGGAAGATGTTGGTCTTCTCGACCGCCGGGATGAGCGGCATGCGGACCTTCGGGGCGGCCGTCGTCACGTTCCAGTCTTCGAGATACTTGCGCGCCGCGGCGACCGCGGCATCCGGCCTGATGTCGCCGGCGATGTAGAGGATCGACGCATCGGGGCGGATGAACGTCGTCCACCACTCGCGGAGATCGGAGCTCTTGAGCGCCTGGACGTCCGGCAGTTCGCCGGTCGGGGTCCGCGAGTACGGATGTCGGCCGAACAGGCGCTCCCGGAACTCGCGGTCAGCGAGATACTCGGGCGTACGCGTCTGGACCATCAATCCCAGCACCACCTGCTTGCGAAGCACCTCGAACTCGTCCTCGGGAAACGTCGGCGTCCGGACCACTTCGGCAAGCAGCCCGAGGGCGCGGTCGAACTTGTCGCTGACACACGACGCCGAGACGCTCGCCGTGTCGAGATCGGCGCTGCCATCCAGCGAGATCGCGTGATACTCGAGTTCCTCTGCCATCTCGGCCGCCGTGTGCTTCGAGGAGCCTTTGGTGATCATCGATGCGGCCATCGACGCCGTGCCCGGGTGCGTCTCGGTCCATCCGCCGTTGAGGCAGCCGAGCGTCATCGTGATGAACGGCACTTCGTGGTTTTCGACGACCACGACGCGCAGACCGTTCTTCAGCCGTTGCTCCTCGTGCGGAACGGTCGGGACGACGTCGGCCAGCGCGGCGAGGGGCGGCTCCTTGGGGAAACTCCCGGGTCGTTTCAGAGAATCGCGCGGCGTGCCGCGGGCAGCGATGCGATTCACCGCCGGCTTGCTCGCCGGCGCAGCGCCCTCGTCGACGTCCTCTTTCCCACCCAGCAGCGAGCCGAGCACGCCCGTCAGTTGAGGTTCGACCGACACCTCGCTCTCGTTCGACTTCACGAGGTACTTCTTCGCCACGCGCAGCAGGTCCTCGCGCGTGACGGCGCGGATCTCCTCGAACCGCTTGTTGGCGCGATCCGCGCCGCCCTCGAGCACCTCCTTGCGGCCGAGCAAGCCGGCCTTGCTCGCCACCGTGAGCGACTGCGTGACCTCGCTGCGAAGCAACTGGTTCCGGACCTTTTCCAGTTCCTCCGTGGTGACCATCTCTTCCTGGGCCCGCGCGATATGCTCGGAGATGAGCTTCATCACCTTCTTCGTCTTTCCCCACGGCAGCAGGACCGCGCCGGCACCCGCAAGCCCGTCCTGCTCGAACGAGAACGCCCCCGCCACGGCCGCCTGCGCGAGCTTCTTGTCCTTCACGAGGTCCTTGTAGAGCCGGCTGCTCTCGCCGCCGCCGAGGACCGACATGAGCATGCCGAGCGGCAGTTCGTCCGGATGACCCGAAGGGACGCCGCGATAGACGAAGCCGATGATCGGGACCGGGCCCTTCTTTTCCGGAATCTGTATCTTCCGCCGCTTCGATTGGGGCGGCTCCTTGACCGTAATCCGTGGCGGATCCGCACAGCGCGGAATCCAACCGAAGTACCTCTCCGCCAGCGCGTGGACCCGGTCATGCGTCACGTCGCCTACGACGACGAGCGTCGCATTCGAGGGTACGTAATACGTGTCCCAGAACTTCTGGAGCTCGTCGATCGTGGCAGCCCGCAGGTGCGGAATCTGGCCGATCGGCGTCCAGCGATACGGGTGCTTGGTGAAGAGCTGACCAAGCAATCGCTCGGGCACCATGCCGTACGGCGTGTTGAGCGATCGCAGCCGGCGCTCCTCCTCGACGACGGCGCGCTCCTTGTAGAAGCTCTCGTCGTCGATCTTGAGGAAGGCCATGCGTTCGGCCTCGAGCCACAGCGCCAGCTCGAGCTGGTTGCTCGGCAGCGAGTTAACGTAGGTCGTGTTGTCGAACGAGGTGAAGGCGTTCCCGTCGCCGCCGGCACGGCGCAGCAGCGAGAAGTGCTCCTCCGGTCCAAGTCGGTCGGTGCCGCGAAACATCATGTGCTCAAACATGTGGGCGAAGCCCTGACGCTTGGGATCCTCGTCTTTGGAGCCGACGTGGTACCAGACCTGCACCGCGACGATGGGGCACGAGTGATCTTCGAGCGAGATCACGGTCAACCCGTTCGGCAGAACGCGCTTGCGGAAATCGTACCGACGCTCGTCCGCGCCAACGGCCAGCGCCGTCGCCGCGAGGACCCCGACCAGCGGCCAGACGTGTCTGCGAATGCGCATGATGCTCTCCTGTATCCGAAACCGGCTCACGCAAACCCAGTCAGGTTATCCCGTACGCGGGGCGGCCGTCAATGCGGGCGGCGGTTTGCCTTCGAACTTGCGTTTGCGAGAAGCGCGCTGAAGCGGGCCGCGTTCAGCCGCCGGACGGTCCGCGCCGTTGCGCGGCAGAATCCTCGGCATTGACCGGCTTGACTGCACGGCGCTTTGACTCGGGCGCGCGGGCCACAATGGCCTGGACGAACGGCTCGACGTCGCCGACCGCGGAACGGGAAAGCTCGCGTTGGACGAAACGCGCACGCAGTTCGTTGAATTGCTCGAGGCGCAGGCGCTCCACGATCTCGCCCTGCACCGATTCGAGCGGCTGGGTCTCCGCCGCCTCGACGCGCCCGGCCCGGACGATGAAGTAGCCGCTGGGCGTCTCAATAATGTCGCTGATCTGCCCTTCCGACATCGCCAGCACGGCCTCGGACGGCGCCTGATAACGCCCACGAAGCGGCGCGGAGATAAAGCCCCACGCGCCGCCGTCCTCGCGATGCAGTCCTGCGCCGCCGGTGCGCGCGACTTCCTCGAACGACTCGCCGGCGCGGAGCCGCGCGCGGCACTGCTCGATGCGCTCGCGGGCCTTGCGCCGGGCCTCGGTCTTTTCCCCCTCGGTCGGCGGACGGAGCGACTCGAGAAACGCCGTGAACGGCACGTCGATCAGGAACATCTCCACGCGCTTCGTTCGTGAGAACTCAGCACGGTGATTGTCGTAGTACTTCACGATGTCGCGCTTCTGGACCGACACGAGCGGCATAAGGCGGTTGCGAAGGTACTGCTCGACGATGATGCGGCGGCGCAGACGGTCACGCACCACCTGCCGTGTCTTGCCGAGCTCGGCAAGGTACTGCTCGTAGCGCGATTCGCGACCGGCGAATTCGGAATTAATCCGGTCCAGTTCGGCGCGGTCGATCGCCTTGTCGATCGATTCGTTGGCGGCGTCGCCAAGTTCGCGCGTCGCCTCGCGCCAAATGAGCCGCTCCATCACTTCCGAAAGCAGCTGATTGCGGATCAGGCGCCAGAGTAGCGCGTTGTACTCATCATCGCTGAGCCGCTCCGCCGCGTCCTCCAGCCGCGCCCGGATCGGCTCGAGCACGTCCTCCGTCGTCACCGTCTCGTCGTTGAAAGTGAGCACCGTGGCCCGCAGGCTTCCGGGAGGTGCCGCCGGCCGGCGTGCCGCCGCCGGTCGCGATGGCGCCTCGGCCGCGGCGGACCGGTCGTCACGCGCCGGTTCCTCCTGCGTCGCGGAAGGCGATGCCGAACGAGCCTCTTCGACGGAGGATGCGCGGGGCGAGAACCACGAATGCGCACCATCGCATCCAGCGGCCAGAAGCAGGAGCAGGGACAGGCACCGTCGCATCGCCATTGGTGTTTCACTATACCGCACTCGGCGACCCCGACTCCATGCCGCTCCCGGCACGCCGATCGATGACTCGTCGAACACAAAAAAAAGGCGAGACCGGAACACGCGTCCGATCCCGCCAAGAGAGAAACTGACTCTCAAATCACCGCGCAAAACGACGGACCGCTCCGCCGCAACTGCACGAAGATCATCGATCAGCGTCGATGGCCGCGATGATGCCGCGGACCGCCGTGATGGCCGCCGCGGTGATATCGAGGACCGCCGTAGTGCCGCACGACATCGCGATCACGGTACGAAAAGCTGAACCCAAAGCCGCCGCCGACGTAGGCCGGCCGCGAGTAGTACACCGGGGCGGGATAGTACGGCGCCGGGTAGTAATAGGTCGGGTAGCACGGCGCAACGACGACGGGTCGATAGACGACCGGCGGCGGGCAGTACGAGTACGAGGTGTAGACCACCGCGCCGTGGTACGCCTGGGCGCGCGACGGGTTGCTGCCCAACGCAACTCCGGCGAGCAAGAGACCGACGAGGCCGACGGTAGTTCGATTTCGAGTCATGGCACCCACCCGGCGAAGAGCGGAACGTCGCTGCGGGCCTACGCCGGCCCGGCGGCGAGTATCCATCTATTCATAGCGCATCCAGCGCCTCCATTGCCAATAGACTCAAGGCCACGGCAAAGGTTAGCGGAGCAGGCCGCCGGGGGGCGGCCGGAGCTAATCCGCGCAGAACGCGAGGTTTAGAACCCGTGTCCCATCCGCCGTCGCCGCGGTGGCTCATGCAGTTTCCCGCCCGTGCCGCGAGTTTCCCACCGGTCCGCCGGCCGCGAGCTTCGCGATCTCGCCGATCAGCTCGCCGATCCGCTGCCGACGTTCTTCGCTCGGCGGACGGCGGCCGTATTGGGCCTCGTAGTACCAATCCGTCAGGGGCACGACGGTCGCCAGCCCCTCGTTTTCGTGCGCGAGTCGCGCGGCAAACTCGCGAGGGGTCAGCTCCGGCGGCTTCTCATAGCCCAGCCGGGCGAGTTGACGCAACAGTCGATCGTAAAACCGCGCGGCCGGCTCTCGCGGATGGGTCGGCGCGGTTCGCCGCGGCGCGGGCAGGTAGTCGCGGACCATCAGGAAAAGGATCCAGAGCACGCGAGCCACGAGCAGGATGAGGAGGACGACCAGGGCGAGCATGAACCAGTACAGCACGCGCTGCATCGACGTCAGTTCCGGCGGCCCCTGGAGGAACGCCAGCACGACCTGCCAGAGGTGTTGCCATCCGCTGCGCGAATCATCGATCTTTCGGAACCAGCCCTCAAACTTGCCGAGCAGTCGACTGCGGTGCTCGGCGTCAAACGAGACCACGAACGTCACCCACTCGAATTGCAGGTACTGAGCGAAGCGCTTCGTGCCGTCCCACAGGCCGGCGATGGCCGAGGGGCGCTCGCGCACGGCGGCCGGACTGGGATCGTACGTCACCCAGCCCTTGCCGGGGATTCGGACTTCGACCCAGGCGTGGGCGTCGCGCTCGCGGATGACGTAGAAGGACCCGACCGGGTTGTATTCGCCGCCAAAGTAGCCGGTGACCAGCCGCGCGTCGAGTCCGACGGCCTGACACATCAGCGTCATGGCCGACGCGAAGAACTCGCAATGGCCGCGCTTGGTCTCGAAGAGGAATCGCTCGACGCGATCGCCGCGGCGCGACCCGCGTACGCCGCTCAGCGTGTACTCGTACGCTCCGCCGCTGAGCGTGTCGCGAATCCGGTCGGCCATGCGGCGGACGCGTGCGGTCTCCGGGCCGCCGGGAAGATCCGCAACGAGGCGGTGGGCGTATTCGGCAATCCGCTCCGGGATGTCGGACCGTTCTTCCGTCGAACCGGGCCGTCGCTCGAACACGTGATCAATCTCGTCGATGCGCGAGCGCCGTGTGCGGATGGGGTTCTCCGTCCGATCGCGCCGTTCCCGTTCAAGGATCGACGCGAGGCGCGAGGAGGCAGCAAGCGGTGAAACAACGCCGTAGTGCACGGCGCGGCCGGAATAGCGCCGCAGCCGCAACGACAGGTCGTCACAGTTCTGTTCGATGCCGCCGAGGTCTGGTGCGGAGATCGCGACGGGCGGATACAGCGAAAAGAGGTTGGGGCCATGCGCCCGCTCAACCCAGATCTCCTGATGGACGAGCTGGCTGGGGTGCAGGGCGTGCGCCGCCGCGGACAATTCCTGCATCTCCTCGCTGGACGACGGGTCGATATTCCAGACGAAGACGCCCGGAGTCGGCAGCCACACGCCGCCCTTGTACCGCGAGTAGGTCCGGCCCCGCAGGTAGAGCGCGACATTTCCGCCGCCGTAGGGCTCGCCGGCGATGGTGAGCTTGACGCGCGCGGCAAGCTTGTCGTTCTCGATGAGTCCCGAGGTCGTCAGCGTCACGTTGTCGGTGTAGCCGGTCACGACCGCGGAGATGGGCGTGCGCAGCCGGCCGAACAGGCTGCGTCCGACGCCGCGGGGGATGGTGATGAAGATCACGGACGACGTGATGACCAAGAGCAGCGCAATGAAGGCGACGCCGCGCGGCTGGATCCGCGCAACGAACGGCGGCGCGGTCCGCACCGGGGCCAGGCGGAGCGTCTCCCGCGAACGCCACGCGTCGAGCTCCCGCTTCTGGTGGAACGCCACGAGCCAGAACAGACCGAAGCTCATGTTCGCGACGAGCACGAGGGCATAGACGACGCTGCCGCTCACCAGCCCGCCGACGATCAGCAGCAGCAGCGCGATGACGAGCAGAAGCGTGTGGTCGCGGTTCGTCGAAAGCTCGAAGAACTTGCAACAACCGAGGAAGCACAGGAAATGCGTCAGCGCGAGGATTGTGGGCGTCCGCTCCGGAAGCACCGTCGTCTCGATGAAGAGAAACGCCACGCACAGTAGCGCGGTCACTTGCGTCCAGAGGCTCGGGACGATCGGCCGGCCGCGAATCGACCGGACGATCTCGCTCAGGACGGCCGCGAGCACCACGATCCCCAGGACCCACCACGATCCCTCGGCCTCGGTGACCGGCAGCACGCTCATCACGAGCAGCAGGAGCAGTCCGCGACGGAACCGCACGGGCGTCATGCGACGACCTCCGTGCGGGTCGCCGGTCGCAACGAGGACTGAAGCCGCGAGCGGCGCGGCGCGCGAGTCTCGTGCGTTGCGACCGAGAAGATCGCGTCGAACGCGGGCGTGCCGGGGATGTAGATCGACGTGCTGCCGACGCGGCCGCTGAGCCACTTGGCGCACTCGCCCAGGTCGTCGTTGAACCGCCCGGCGAAGATCAGGCAGCGCCCCCGCCAGCGCGACGGCCAGGCGACGCGGGCAAGGCGATCCGCGAGGCGGTCGGTGTGATTGGGTGCGCGCATCGCCAGCTCGCGGAGGATCCGCAGGCGGTAGTCTCTTCCGCCGGCCGGCGGGAGGATCAGCAGCGGCTCGCCGTTGCAGATAAACCCCACGCGGCCGCTCGACTCGATTGCGTCGCACGCGACGGTCGCGGCGCAACGGATGGCCAGCTCGAGCCGGTCGGCGAGATACGGGTCGTCCGACGGGATGCGCGAATCGAGGACGCACCAGATCTGGTTGGCGCGGGCGGCGGCCATCTCGCGGACGACCAGCGTGCGAGTCCGGGCCGAGCGGCGCCAGTGGATGCGGCGTGGATTGTCTCCGAGTCGGTACTCGCGCAGTCCGTAGAACTCATCGTCGCCGCGCTGCCAGCGCGACTGGCCCTCGATGCTGATGGCCTCGGCCCAGTTCCGCGACGACCAGCGGGCGTCGCGAATCCGCCCCAGCGCCGGATAGACGAGTACCGTCTGCGGCAGCGACGCCGTGGCGTATTTTGTGAACAGGCCGAATGGGTAGCGCGTGGCGACGGCGATCTGATCGAACACGACGCGTCCGCGGCGGCGGAAGACCATCGGCACTTCGACCGTGATCGACTCGCCGGGCCGCAGCATCGGCACAAATGCCTCCGGCAGCGGAATCGACTGGCTCGTGTCGATGACGTCGACGAGGTGGAGCGAATAGGACGACCACCAGCGCTGCGGATTCGTCAACTGGTAGCGAAGGACGAAGGGCTGGCCGGCCATGACGCCGTCCTGAACGACGCGCTTGACCACGAGGTTGCGCAGTCCGAGCCAGCCGGCGACAAAGCTGGCGACGAGCGCGCCACCGCAGAGCCCGAAGAGGATCAGGAGCAGATTGGCGTCCGTGTCGACGGCCGTCAGACCGATCAGGACAAACGCGAGGAGAAAGAGCCAGGTCCCCATGGAGCCGCAGAAACCGTTGGGCGGCAGTCGCTGGCGGCGCGGAATCCAGGGAATCCGCGGCGAGGCGGCGTCGCGCCCGTCCGGCTCAGGCGGGCGGAGCGACCTGCTCCAGAATCTCCTCGATGATCTCGTCATTCCGCTGCGCTCGACCGTCGTGCAGGTACGACTTGCCGACGACGCGGTGCGCGCACACGGCGACGGCGAGCTGCTTCACGTCGTCCGGCACGACGTAGTCGCGCCCGTCGAGGACGGCCATCGCCCGCGCGGCGCGGACCATTGCCAGCGCGCCGCGAGGCGAGACGCCGACCTCGAGCGATTCGTGGCGGCGCGTCGCTTCGACGATTGCCTGGAGGTAGTCGATGATCTCCGCATCGATGCGAACGCGCTCGGTCAGCGATTGTAGCGCGACGACGTCGCTCGCCTGCATCACCGGCTGAAGCGCTTCCAGCGGCGCACGATCCGGCTCTTCCCGGAGGATCCGCCGCTCGTCCTGGCGCGACGGGTAGCCGATCCGGATCCGCAGGATGAAGCGATCGAGCTGGTTTTCGGGCAGAAAGTACGTACCCTCGAATTCGAAGGGATTCTGCGTCGCGATCACCATGAACGGCCGATCGAGGCGGAAGCTCTGTCCGTCGACGCTGACCTGCGCTTCGTTCATCGCTTCGAGCAGGGCTGACTGCGTCCGCGGTGTCGTGCGGTTGATCTCGTCAGCGAGGATGATGTGGGCGAAGATCGGCCCCTTCTTGAACTCGAAAAGCCCCGTTTTCTCATTGAAGATGCTGACGCCGAGGATGTCGGACGGCAGCAGGTCGGGCGTCAACTGGATTCGCGAGAACGTGCAGTGAATGCTGCGGGCGAGCGCCCGGGCGAGGACGGTTTTGCCCACGCCGGGCACGTCCTCGATCAGCACATGCCCGCGGGCGAGAAGCCCGGCGAGGAGCTGCCGAACGGTGTCCGGCTTGCCGAGAAAGACGGACGAGACGTTCTCGCGCAAGCGCTGGAGCCGCGAGGTCAATACGTCCGCCGTGACGGGCATGGTGGCCTGCATGGAGCGGTTTCCTGGGCCGGTGGTCCAAACTCCGTACGTTCATTATATCGTCCGCGGGCCCCCGCGATCTTGTTGAATCGGGCGACTGACAGGCCTCAGCGGCGCTGCGCGGGCGGAGCACCACGGAGCAACTCCCAGCCCACGAAGAGCAACTGAACGGCGAACGCGAGTCCGAAGACGGCCCCGCCGGCAACGATCAGCCCGATCGCCGGCGGAAACAACCGGGCCAGCCACCAGCCGGAAAAGTCGACGAGCAGCGCGAGCATGGGCGCCGGCGTCAGCACGGCAATGGCACGCGGCGGTCCGGAGACCAGCGCGAACAGCCCGCCGACGATCAACGTGAAGATGGGGATGGCCAGCATGTGCGCGTGGGTGATCAGAATCAGATGCCGCGTCTCCTGTGGGCCGATCCGGACGCTTTTCGAGCCTTCAACTTCGCGTGCGGCCGCGACGCGCGCGACGTGCTGCGGGTCCACGGTCATCTGATCGGGTCCGAACGGCGCCTTCCGTGAAATGTCCGTGTTCGCGTCGGCCGCATGGCAGCGCAGACAGTTGAGGATGATCACCCGGCGCGGAGTCCGGTCGCGCGACCGTTCGTCGAGTCCGGCCGGCGCTCCGCCGGACGCAAGCCAGGCGCGCAGGACCTCGAAGTCGTCCTGATCCTCGAGATACTGGCGCATCGCGCCCTCGATCATCTGGAGCATCCGCGACGGGATCACGTCGCGCGATCCGCGTTCAACCGTCAGCCCGGAATAGACCGCGCGGAGATCGTCGAACGAGAGCCCGCGCCGACCGTCCGCCATCGAATGCGTGGCCACGATGTTGAGAAGCGCGAAGAGGTACCCGCCCGCGATCATCAGCAGGAACGCGCCGATCATGCCGCGCGTCGACACCGGGAACGTGCGGAGAATGCCGCGCCAGGGGTGTGGGGATGCCGGCGCCATGGACTACGGACCCGTTTGGCCGACCGTTGCGAGCACGTCGGCGACGACGCGCGCCGCGACGTCGTCGAGCCGGCCTGAGATCCGCGCGCCGGCCGCGCGCTCATGCCCGCCACCGCCGTAGCGCGCTGCGAGGGCGGCAACGTCAACGTCGCGCTTGCTGCGGAGGCTGACGCGAATGACGCCAGCGTCCGACTCGGCGCAGAGGATGACCAGATTCACGGAACCGATCCGCTGCGGTTCGTTGATCAACTCCTCGGTCATCGCGCTCGTCGCGCCGCATTCATGCAAAACGTGCTGCGGGAGCTTCAGGACCGCAATGCGGCCGTCGGCGAGCAGCTCCATCGACGCAAGCAGTCGCCCCATCAGACGGAGTCGCGGCGCGGGATCGCCGAGGTAGAGCCGCTCGTAGAGCTCCGGCAAAGGCACGCCGCGCTGCAGCAGATACGCGGCCGTCTCAAACACCCGCGGTGTCGCGTTCGAAAATCGGAACCAGCCGGTATCGGTCGCCAGTCCGGTCAGCAGCGCCAGCGCCGCATCGGCGGAAATGGGCCAATTCGCGTACCGGCAGAGCGTCGTAATCATCTCCGCGGTCGCGCCGGCGGATTCATCGAGCACGGTGACGTGGCCGATCGCGTCCCGCGTGCGGTGGTGATCGATGACGACGATCGGACCGCTCGACCGTTCGAGCGTTTTGCGGATCGGCTCAAGCTGCGACCACGACGAGGTATCGACGATGCAGATCAAGTCCACGTCCGCCAGCGCGTCGGACGCCGAACCGATCGGACGACAGGGAAAGCCGTCGGTAAGGAACTGATACCGCGGCGGCACCGCGTCAAGCAGGTGCACGGTCGCGTCGCCCCCCTGCTCGCGAAGGACGCGGCCCAGCCCAACGCTGCTGCCGATCGCGTCGCCGTCTGGGCGCGTGTGCGTCGTGATCGCCACGCGGCGAGCCTCACGCAACCGTTCGGCGGCCTCGCAATATCGCGCTTGGAGCGTCATACCGTCGTCCCGGTCGGACCGATGAGTTCGCGGACGCGCGCCACGTCGCGCTCGATCTGCTCGCGCAAGTGCTCGATGTCCTCGAAGCGCTGCTGGTCGCGCAAGCGGCATCGGAATCCCAGCCGCGCCGACTGACCGTACCACGCCCCCGACGCATCGAGCAAATGGGCCTCGATCGCCCGCGTCGTTCCGCCCATGGTCGGGCGATGGCCGATGCTGATGGCCGCCGCGAAGGTCCAGCCCGCGATGCGTCCGGTACCCGCGTAGACGCCGTCGCCGGGAACGGCCGTGGGCGGCGACGCCAGGTTGATTGTGGGGAAGCCGAGTTCACGGCCCGCGCCGCTGCCCGGCGTGATCGTGCCGCTCAGGGCGTAGTCGCGGCCGAGGCACGCGGCGGCGGCCTCGACGTCGCCCGCAAGCAGTCGCTCGCGAATAACGCTGCTTGATACAACGCGTTCGACCGCGCCCAGTCGGACGCGCAGCGGCTCGACAACGTCGATGGCAAACTGAAAACGGTCGCCCAACTCCCGAAGCGTCTCGATGGAGCCCTGCCGACCGCGGCCGAAGTTGAAATCGAGGCCTTCGACGACGCAACAAGCGGCCAGGCGCTCCACGATCAGGCGCTCGACGAATTCCTCGGGGGTCCACGACAAGAACGCGCGGTCCGTGTCGATGATCCAGACCGCGTCGGCGCCCGAGGCGTGCAGCGACTCGACGCGCTCTTCGAGCGTCGCCAGCCGCGCCGGTGCGCGATCGGGCGTCAGGATCGCGAGCGGGTGTGGTTCGAACGTGACCGCGACGACGCGCGCGCCGGTCTCGACGGCACGCGTCCGGCAGCGCATCAGGATGGCCCGATGACCGAGATGAACACCGTCAAAGTTCCCGATGGTGACGACCGAGCCGCGCCACATCGCCGTCTCGGCGGCGATGCCGCGAAGGACCGAAGGTGCAAGAGGTGCAATGCTCATTTCGCCGTCGCGCTGGGTTCCGGAGGTTTCTTCGCACCGACCGATTCGCGGCGGCCCGATGCGTGGCCACCGAGTCGAAGTGCGTTGATCACCACGGTCAGCGAGCTGGCCATCATCGCGCCGGCCGCAATCCCGGGGGGCAAAACTCCGACCGCGGCCGCCGGAATCATCGCGATGTTGTACCCGAAGGCCCATGCGAGATTCTGGCGCATCACGCGCCGTGCCGCACGCGACAGCTCGACCGCGTCGGCGACGAGATGCGGCGTCGATCCGATCAGGTTCACGCCCGCCGATTCCAGCGCAACGTCGGCGCCGGTTGCGAATGCGACGCCGACCGACGCCGCGGCCAGCGCAGGCGCATCGTTGATTCCGTCTCCGACTGCCGCCACGATCGCTCCGCGACCGCGCCACATCTCGACGGCCTGACGCTTGTCCTCCGGCGAGGCCTCGGCGACCACGTCCGCAATGCCGACCTGGCGCGCGACGGCGTGAGCAGCCCGCGCGGAATCCCCGGTGAGCAGCACACTGCGGATTCCGGCGCGCGAGAGCCGCGCGACAGCCGACGCGGCGGACGGCCGCAAGACGTCGCTCAGCTCGATCGCACCGACGAGCCGTCCGTCCAGCGCTATCCAGCAGACCGAATGCCCTTCCTCGCCGGCCTCATCCGACATCGGCGAGGTCGAACTCGTCTCGATACCGCGCGCGGCGAGGAACTTCGCCGACGCCACGATGACATCGTGCCCATCGATCCGGGCCACGACGCCACCGCCGGCGACCGATTCGAACGTCTCCGGCTCGGCGGGCTCGGTCATTTCGCGGCGGGCGTGAGCGACGATCGCCTGCCCGATCGGATGGACCGAGAGCAACTCGGCCGAGGCCGCCATTCGTAGCAACTCCCGTTCCGTCGGGGCGGCATCACCGACGCGACGGACACGCACGACCCCGAGTTTTCCGCTCGTCAGCGTCCCCGTCTTATCCCAGAGCACGACGTTGACCTGGCCGAACGCCTCGAGCGTGGCCGCGTCGCGGACGAGGATCCCCCGCGCGGCGGCAAGCCCGTTGACAACGGCGACCACCGTCGGCGTCGCCAGGCCGAGCGCGCACGGACACGCGACAACGAGCACGGCGATGGTCGAGCGGAGCGCGGCAGGCAGCGCAGCCGTGCCGCCAGTCAATAGCCAGCCGGCGAGCGTCACCGCCGCGATGCCGATCACGATAGGGACGAAGATGCCCGCGACGCGGTCGGCCATGCGTTGCATCTGAGTGCCGCTTCGCTGCGATTCGGCAACGAGCTCGAGAATTCGACCGATGGCCGCCTGGCTTCCGACGCGCGTGACGCGAATCGACGCCGCGCCTTCGGCGACAATCGTCCCCGCGAGCACCGCGTTGCCGGGCGATTTCTCGCGCGGCAGCGGCTCCCCGGTCCAGAGTCGTTCATCGACGGACGCGCGGCCGGTCGACACGATACCGTCGGTCGGGATTGACTGCCCGGTCGCGACGACAATCTCATCGCCGATCGCCACGGACTCGATTGGCACGGTGACGATCGACGCATCGCGACGGACGTTGGCCGTTCGCGGCATCCGCTGCGCCAGCGCGGCGACGGCGGCGCCCGTCCGACCCCGCGCGCGCGTTTCGAGATATCGCCCGATATCGACCAGCGCGATGATGACCGCGGCGGCGTGGAAGTGCACAAAATCGGCGTCCATCGCGAACGTCGCGTAGACACTGCTGGCGAACGCGACTCCGACGCCCATCGTCACGAGCAAGTCCATGTTCGGCGTGCGGAACCACGCCGATCGCAGGCCCGCGACCAGCAGCGGTCCGGCCGCCGGGCTGACAAACAGCAGAACCATGAGGCTGCCCTGGATCAATCGCCCGCCAAAAACGCCCGCCGCGTGCGTCGCGGCGAGACCGTGCCCGACGTGATCGAGCGCGAGGATCGGCAGCGCGAATCCGACCGCGAGGATCATCGACTGCCGTACGCGGCGCACGCTCTCGCCTCGGCGACGCTCATCGGCGCCGACCGCGGGCAGGGCGGACGGGCCACCCGAGAATTCGGCGTCGTAGCCAACGCGGCGCACCGCCTCGATGAGCGAGTCGCGGCGGAACTCCGCGGGATCGACGGTGACGCGCGCCGACTCTGTCAGAAGATGCACGCCGACGTCGCGGACGGCTGCGATGGATCGAAGCGCGCGCTCGACGCGTCCGACACACGCGCCGCACGTCATGCCGATGATCCGCAGCTCGACGTCCTGCGTGGCGTGGTCCGGCGTCATGGGTGGGCGGGGAGATCGGTTGCGGCGCGGAAGCCGGACATGGAATAGCCCGCGGCGCGGATCGCGTCGCCGAGAGCCCGCACGGAGCAGTTCGATTCATCGAACTCGACTACGGCCGAGTTCAGCGTGACCTGTGCCGACGCAACGCCCGAAACCGAACGCAGCGCCTGATCAACCGTCTGAACGCAGTGATCGCATGACATGCCGCCCAACGTAATCGCAACTCGCTTCATACGACAAACTCTTCCTGACAGAGCGTCTCCAGCATGTTCTCAAGGAAATCCGCGGCGTTCACGGCCGTCAATACGTCGATCCGCTGATCCTGCATCGCGCTGATCCGGGGCCGAGTCTGCCCGGCAATCGTCCCGTCGCGCGAGACTTCAACCGCGACGCCCGTCTTGAGGAACAACTGCGGCCATAACAACGCGCCAACGGCCAGCGCATCGTGAACGACGAAGCGGCCCTTGCCGGCCTCGGTCGAGTGCTCCATCACGTACGGAATAATCTCGGCCAGGAATTCGCCCACGCGCGTGCCGCTCGCTGCGAGGCGCGCGACGTGCGAAGCATCGAGCGTCACGAAGCGCGTCACGTCGAGCGGGACAAGCGTCACGGGCAGCCCGGCCGACAGGACGTCGGCTGCGGCCGCCGGGTCGCGATGGAAGTTGAACTCGACCACGTCGCGGACGTTGCCCTTGCACCACAGCGCGCCACCCATGACGACGATCCGCGGCACGGTTCGGATCCGGGTGGCGTCCTCCCGCAGCATCACGGCCACGTTGGTCAGCGGACCGATCGCGACGATCGTCGCCGGACCGGCCGGATCGTCGAGCGCAGCGCGATAGACGTCTCGAAAGTCGACTGGCTCGAGTCCTTCATCCGCCTTCCGATCGCACTCTCCGAACCCATCGCGCCCGAAGACGTGCGTCGCGTTCGTCAGGCCGTCGCCGGACTGATCGAGTCCTCGCCCGACGAGCGGCCGTCGCGCGGGCTCCACCGCCCGCAGCAATCGTCCGACGTTCGCCGTCGCCTGCTGGAGATCGACATTGCCGCCGACCGAGACGATGCCGCGGACATCGAGGTCGCGGGCCATGAAGGCCAGCGCGATCGCCACCGCGTCATCCACGCCCATGTCGGTATCGATCAGGATCGGCGTCGGCACCGGTCGGGTCTCGCAGACATCAGGTATCCGCCCGGATTCTAATCCCGCGCCCCGGTGCCGCGACGAAAAAAGGCGGTCCGTCCACGACACCGCCGACGACGCGAGGATAACATGATCGGCGGGCACCGGCCGATCGACCTGCCCGAGACATGCCTTGAGGACGCCCCGTGGACGACACCGTTGTTGAAGCGATCGCCGAGCTCGAGGCCGACCGTGACATGTCGGCGGAGGTCTGCGAGGCGGCCATCCGCGCGCTCTTGAGCGGCGCGATTTCACACGAACAGACGACGCGGTTTCTCCTCGCGACCAGCCGGCGCCTCCCTACGGTGGAGGAACTCGTCGCCGCGGCCACCGTGCTCCGGCAGCACATGTCGCGGATCGCGTGCGACGCCCCCGACGCGATCGACACGTGTGGCACGGGCGGCGATGGAATCAACACCTTCAATGTCTCGACGGCCGCCGCCATCGTCGCAACAGCCGCCGGCGCGACGGTAGCAAAGCACGGCAACCGCAGCCACGCGCGCGCCAGCGGATCGTCGGACGTCGCGATCGCGCTGGGGATCGACATCGACGCGCCGCCACCGATTGTCGAACGGAGCTTGCGCACAGCACGGATCGCATATCTAAACGCGGCGCGCCTGCACCCCGCGATGGCGCACGTCGCCGCGGCGCGACGCGAGGTGCGCGTCCGTACGTTGTTCAATCTGCTCGGACCGCTGGCCAACCCGGCCGGCGTGCGGAGGCAACTGGTCGGCGTACCGCGGCCAGAGCTGACCGAGTTGATCGCAGCGGCGCTGGCGGCGCTCGGCAGCACACACGCCTTCGTCGTCTGCGGCCACGACGGTCTGTGCGACCTGACCATCACCGGCCCCGCGCGCGTCACACAACTGGCCGACGGCCGGTGCCGCACGTTTGAGGTACGCCCGGAGGACTTCGGCATGAAGGTCGGGAGCATCGACGCGCTGTTGGCGAACGGACCGGAGCAGAGCGCGGCGATGATCCGGGCGATTCTCGATGGCCAGTTGGGCGCAGCGCGCGATCACCTGTTGTTGAACGCCGCGGCGGCCCTCGTCGCTGGCGGCCTGGAATCGACGCTCGACGCGGCCGCGCGCCGCGCGGCGGACGCAATCGACACGGGCCGGGCAGCACAAACGCTGGCCGACTGGGTGCGCGCGAGCCGGGGCAAGGCATGATCTACCATCGCTGTGATGGCTGCGGAGTCCGCCTGCCGTCCGATGGACAGGGGCACTTTATCGTCAACGTGGAGGCCTTCGCGGCGGCGGGGCGGCTGGAAATCACCGAGCACGATTCGCAGCGCGATTACGCCGCGGAGATCCGGCGGCTCATCGCGGCGGCCGCACGCATGAGCGCAGACGAGATCGAGGACGGCGTGTTCCGCAAGTGGCGCTTCGATCTGTGCGCAGAATGTCATCGGCGGTTTCTGCGCGACCCGCTTGCCAGGGCCAGACCGTAAGCGCCCCCACCGCGGCACGGCAACCCGAATCAGGACACCTTTGAACCCGGTGCGATGTCCGCCGACGGCGATACCAGGATGACTTGCGAACGATCGGTCGTCGATGCGGCCAAAAGCATGCCCTGACTTTCGATGCCGCGCATCGTCCGCGGCGCGAGGTTCGTGACGACGACGATCAGGCGGCCGACGAGCTGCTCCGGCTCGTAATAGCCACGGATTCCGGCCACAAGCTGCCGCTGTTCCGCGCCGAGGTCGATGCGAAGCACGAGCAGCTTGTCGGCATTGGGATGCGCGGCGGCCTCGATGATCCGCGCGATGCGCAAGTCCAGTTTGGCGAAGTCATCCCACGTGATCTGCGGCAATGGTGATTCGCTCATGGGCGCACGTCCTTTCCCGGCATCCCCGGCGCGAGTCTATCGAGCCCGGCGCGACGCCACAAGCTGCGCCAAGGCCGGATGCGGGTGCGGCCACGCATTGCGATGATCAGCGTTGAATCCGCGGCCAGCCAGCCGATCGGCATCGCGCCGCAGCTCGCGAAAAGCCACGACACAACGTCGCCGGGCGGAAAACACGGCGCAAACACCGCCGGAAACGGCAAACCATCGAGCGTGCCGTCGATGTCCTCCATCACCAGCCCGAGTCGATCGGCGGCGACGGCCGCCGCGTCGACCACGCTGCGGCGACGCTCGAGCCGCTGACCGGGCGCGATCCCCGGTCCGTGGAGGATGAACGGAATGCGGCGAACCACCGGGATATCGAACGCGTGCGATCGCCCCAGCCCGCCGTGATCGGCCGTGACGATAATCAGCGTCTGACCGCCGACGCCGGCCCGCGCGAGCGCCTCGACGAGGCAACCGAAGAGGGCGTCCATCCGTGACGCGGCGTCGAGGTACTGGGGCGACATCCAGCCATCGCGATGACCGGTCACATCCGGCTCGGGAAAATGAAAAAAGACCAGATCGAGGTCTTGCGACTCGATTGCCGCCTCGGCGGCGGCGGCCAGTTCCTGCGAGTCGCCGAGGATTGTCCGCACCACCGCCGACTCAGGTCGGCAGAGGTACCCGAGCTTCGACTTTCCGGCGAAGAACCCGACGCGCAAACCGTTTGCCGCCGCAACGTCGAAGATCGTGGGCCACGCGATGAACCCCGGTAAATCGGTGTTCAGCAAGACGCCGTGCCGCACGACCCGCAGACCGGTGACCATCGACGCATGGTTCACGAGCGTGACGGGCGGACACTCGTTCAGGCATTCGACGGCGATCGCGCCGTTTCGCGCCAGGTTCGCGAGCACCGGCATGCGTTCGTCCGTAACGACGTCGGCGCGCAGTCCGTCGAAGCTCACCAACATGACGCGCGAGCGCGGATTCGACGCCGACGCAGCCGTGGAGGATATCAGAAGCACGGCCGGCAGCGCGGCCGCGATGCGTCGGATATTGGACCGGCGCGCGATCATGTTCGACGGTCTCCCCCGGCGCGAAGGTAGCTCAGGACTAGCGCGTGCGCCGTCGGCGTTCCGGCCAACAGCCCGAAGTTCGCGTTTAGGGGGCGCGAGAGATCGACCGGCCAGCACAGTGCTCCATTCTCGTCGCTGACGATGCCGCCGGCCTCCGCAATCAGGAGTGCGCCGGCTGCGGCATCCCACAGCTTGATGTCGGGGGCATAGATCGCATCGACGAACCCGGCGGCCGTCCACGCCAGATGCAGGCACGCAGCGCCGACGTTGCGGAACAGCACCTCGTCGAGCAATCGACGGATCCCGGGCGGAACCGGATGGAGCCGGAAACTGGACACCGCGATCCTCGTGTCCGGACCGCGCGGACGGTCCCGGAGTTCCAGCGGCCGATCGTTCTTGAACGCCCCGCCGCCGCGTACCGCCGAGTAGGTGTCTCCGGTGGACGCGTCGAAGATCGCACCGGCCACGGGCGAACCATCCAGCAGCAGGGCGACCGAGGTGGCAAAATGCCGCATGCCGCAGGTGAAATTGCGCGTCCCGTCGATCGGATCGACAACCCAGCAGTAGCGGCTCGATCGCGGATCGGCCGGTCGCCGGCCGGACTCGATTGGCTCCTCGACGATGGCCGCGTGATCGGGGAAGTGATCCAAGAGCGTTGCGAGGATCATGGCCTGCACGTCCCGATCGGCATGCGTGACCGGCGACCGGTCGGCCTTGCGCTCGACAACGGGATCGCCGAGCCGCGCGAGGGCGGTCGCCCCGCCAAGTCCGGCGACGTGCGCGGCGATATGCCGAAACTCCTCCCACTCCGACGGAGCGTTCATCGCGCGCATCTTCGGACGAACCACGCGGTTCGGCAAGCGACGTGCGCCCGGCGGTGTCGCGTCGGCGTTGAACCGGGTCCGGGTCAGTGGCGGACCGGTCGCTTCGGCACGACGCGGGCCGGCGCCACGTCGCTCGGGATGCGTCCGACGATCGCGGCGACGATGTCCTCGAGCGTCACGAGGCCGAGTTCGACTCCCGCCGAGTCGCGAACGACCGCCAGATGCTGGCGGGCACGGCGCATCTGCGTCAGCGCATCGATCAGCGGGAGCTCCGGATCTACGTAGAATGGCGGCGTCGCGAGGTCGTGCAGGATGACCGCCTCGTTGACCGAAAGCGAAATGGCGTAGAGCGCCATCTTCACGTTGACGATGCCGTTGATCCGTCCGGTTTCCAGATCACGCAGCGCCCAGCGCGTGTGCGGGCGATCGCTGATGCGCTGCGCCAGGTCGCTGATGCTCATGTTGCTGTCGATGACGGCCGCGTCGCGCATCGCGATCATGACGTGGCGGACCACCAGGTCGGCGAAGTCGAACGCGCGCCGCAGGAGCTCGCCGTGCTCCTCGTGGAACTCGCCCGCGTCGTCGGCGCGGTCGACGAGCATTTCAAGCTCCTCCTCCGAGTGGATCGGCTCCTCGAACTGCCCGCTATGCAGGCCCAACAGGGCCGCGATTCGCCGCGCCGTCCATTCCATAGCGACAACCAGCGGGGCACAGACCACGCGGAGAACAGCGACCGGCCGCGCAACGACGAAGGCGATACGCTCGGTGTGCTGGAGCGTCAGCGCCTTCGGCAGCAGCTCGCTCAGGACGACGGTGAAGAAGGTGACGATGAGCAGACCGGCGGCCAGCGCGGCAGGACGCGCGACGTGCATCGGAACGATCCATCCGAGCGGAGACAGCACGCGGACCAGCACGCTCGTCATGGTCGGCTCGGCGACCGCGCCGATCAAAAGGTTGGTTGCCGTGATGCAGATCTGGATCGTCGCGAGGGACCCCCCCATGTCGGTCTTGAGTCGGGCCAGGACGCGGGCCGGACCGAGGCCGAGCTGACGAAGCTCCTCGACGCGCGTGCGCCGGATGGTGACCACGGCGTACTCGGCGGCAACGAAAAACGCATTCAGTCCGATGAGCAGCGGAACGAGGCAGAGTTGCAACCACAGCGGCGCTGCGAACATCTCGTCCGCACGATACCCGCGGCGTCGGATCACGGCAAAGCGCCGGCGCCGCGGCGCGGCGATGGCCCGCGGCATCTGCCTGACAAGCCGCGCGCCGGTGGCTATACTCTGCCCCTCGCGCGCGCCTCGGCATTCGAACGCACCGGGTATCGCATGATCGTCGGTATCATGTCGGACAGTCACGGTGACGCTGCCACGACAGCGAAGGCCATCGCGCTGTTGGAAGGGCGCGGCGCGTGCGCGTTTTTCCACTGCGGCGACGTCTGCGACGACCGCGTGCTGGATCTGCTCGCGGGGCGCAACGCCTATTTCGTCTGGGGAAACTGCGATCACCCGGGCGCCGCGACGCGCCGTTACGTCCGCTCGCTCGGACTCCCGTGGCCGGAGGTCCCCGTGCGTGTCGAGCTCGCGGGGCGCGAGATCCGGATGTTTCACGGCCACGAGCGCGAGTTCCGCACGGCGCTCGATGGCGAATCGCCGCGCTACATCTTCCACGGTCACACGCACGTGTACGGTGAGCGACGCGTCGGCGCGGTGCGAATCATCAACCCCGGCGCCCTGCACCGCGCGATCACCAAGACCGTCGCGCTGCTCGACCTCGCCCGCGATGAGCTTGTCTTCCTCGATCTCCACGGTCGCGCGGTGACCTGAAGGCCATGTCGCAACGCGCCGAACATCTCGCGGAGGAGCGCCGCATCTATTTCGAGGGAATTCGGCTGTTCAACGAGGGGCAGTTCTTCGAGGCCCATGATGCGTGGGAGGAGAACTGGCGGACGGTCCTGCATCGGCGGCGCGAGCAGTACTACCGTGCGATCATTCAGAGCGCCGTAACGCTCGAACTGCTCCGGCGCGGCCGGGCCGCGGGCGTCCGGAAGGTCTTCATCTCCTCCGGAGCGCTCTTCGACACCCTGCCGACCGTCTTCATGGGGCTGAACATCCCGGAGTTTCGTCGACGCCTTCGCGACGCAATCGAGCCGGTGCTGGTGGACCTCGATGCGCGCCACGTCCAGATCGACCCGACGCGGCTCTTTACGATCGAGCTGGAGTACGACCCGTTCGAGACCTCCTGCAACAGCGAGGAGGCGGATGGGCGAGGGAGCGGCTGAATCGATGATCCCATCGCACGCGACGCGGTCAATACGCGCCGTGGCCCGTCAAGATCGCGGGCAGCGTCTTCAGCATGATCTGGAGATCGAGCACGAAGGTCCGGTTGCGGATGTACCAGACGTCAAGCGCCAGCCACTCCTCGTACGGAATCTCGGTGCGGCCGGAGATCTGCCACAGGCACGTCAGCCCAGGCTTGACGGACATCCGCAGTATCTGATCCGGGGTGTCGTAACGGACCTCGTCGAGCGGCAGCGGCCGCGGTCCGACGAGACTCATGTCCCCGAGCAAGACGTTCAGTAGTTGCGGAAGCTCGTCAATGCTGGAACGGCGAAGGTGGCGGCCGACCCACGTCACGCGCGGGTCGTGCTTGATCTTGAAGCAGGGCCCGGTCGGCAGTTCGTTGAACGTGCGGAACAGCTCCTTGTCGTCCTCGGCGCTTTCCACCATGGAGCGGAACTTGTACATGCGGAACGGCTTGCCGTACCGGCCGGCGCGCGACTGTCGGAAAAAGACCGGCCCCGGCGACGTCAGCATCACAAGGACTGCCGCCAGCGCCATGACGGGAAGGAACAAGGCCAGTGCGATCAGCGATCCGACGACGTCGACCGCGCGCTTCGCGATTTCGTATGCACGATCCCGCGCCGAAGAGACGCCGGGCCACGACGCGGGCAACGTCTGCGCCCCGTGAGCCGCCCAGTCCGTCGTCGTAGCTTTCGATGAGGCCATCGCCTCGCCCCCGCCTCAATGCCTTCCGGCGCGAAATCGGGCCCGCAACACGTGCCACGCGAACCGCGGATTGCCGACCAGGTAGCGGCGCCACTTGCCGCGCGGGTTCACGCTAAGCCGAAACAGCCACTCAAGACCCGTTCGCGATACCCAACGCGGAGCACGTCGCTCCGCCCCGGCCAGATAATCCATCAGAGCCCCGACGCACCAGCATACCGGAACATCGAGCGAATTCGCATGCCTGTTGAGCCAAACCTCCTGCCGGGGCGTGCCCATTCCCACAATCAGCAGGTCCGGACGCGAATTCCGAACGCGGGCCGTGACCTCTGCCGCCCGGGTCTCCGGAAAATAGCCGTTCTCGGTCCCGACGATTCGCACCGCAGGAAAGTGCTCGGTCAGGCGTGCCGCGGCACGCTCCGCAACGCCAGGAGCCCCGCCCAACAGGAAGATCGACACGGACTCATCGGCACAGCGTTGGACCAGCCGCTCGAAATAGTCGGCCGAACTCAGCCGCTCCGGAAGCGTCGCGCCGAGCACCCGCGCGGCCCACACGAACGACATCCCGTCAGCGTACAGAACCGACATTTCAGTCAACGCCGTGCGAAGCGACTCGTCCTTCCGGGCAAGATTCCACACGTGCGTGTTGAGGTATGCGACCGTGGTCGTACGCCGCTGGCGCGACGCCTGAATCAGAAATTCGATCAGCTCGTCCTCTCGCAGCGGACGCAGTGCGTAGCCGAGCACATCGACGGGCGCCGGAAGCGTCTGCGCGGATTCAACGGTGCTCGGCGCGGAATTCACCCCTGCGCCTCCGTGCGCGACAACAACTCGTCATACCAGGCGGCGTAACGCGCCACGACGTCCTTCGCCAGGAATCCAGCGTCGACAACCGCCCGGCCCCCGACCGCAACGGACTCCGCCAACTCCGCGTTCGTCAGAATGCGTTGCAACGCATCGGCCAGCGCCACGGCGTCGCCGGGCGGAACGAGCAATCCGCTCCGCCCATCCTCAATCGCCTCGGGAATTCCACCGACCCGGGTCGCGACGACCGGGCGGCGGGCCGACAGCGCCTCCAGGAGCGCGTTCGGCATCCCTTCCATCTTCGACGGCATGCAGACCACGTCGGCCGCGGCGAGGCAGTCCCACACATCTTCGCGAAAGCCATCAAGGCAGACCGTGTCATCCAATTGCAGACGCGCGATCTGTGCCTGAAGCGCAGGTCGCAGCGGCCCGTCGCCGACGATGACGAACCGAGCCGCACACCGGCGATCGCGGAGCACGGCCGCTGCGTCGATCAGTACGTCTATCCCCTTCTCAAAGCTCAATCGGCCGATCGCGAGCACGATTCGCTCACCGGCTCGGACGCCCCAGCCGCGACGCAGCGCATCGGCCCGCGCGGCATCCATGGCCGGCGGCGGATCGATCCCCGTCCGGATCGTCACGACGCGGCGCGGATCGACGCGGAGGTTCTCGACACAATCGCGCCGCACGGCATCCGACACGGCCAGGACGTGCGTCGGCAGGACGCGGTACAGGCTATCGAGAATTGAGTCGCCCCATCTCGGTCTCTCCCGGCGGAATTCACCGATGGCGTATACGGTCGACACGATGACCGGAACGCGCGCCCATCGCGCCGCCAAACCCGCGAACAGATCGGCGCGGAGGAGGTGCGTGTGCACGAGATCGGGTCGAACGCGTCGGATCAACCGGCGCGCTCGGAGGATTGCCCGCGGGCTCCGGCGACCGGGCACATCGAGATTGTGCGTCTCGATGCCCTTTCTCTCGAGCGCTTGCCGCATCGGTCCGCCTTCGTAGAAGCACGCGACGACCAACCGGAAGCGCGTACGATCGAGATGCGCGGCCAGTTGCAAGAGCCACTTCGTGTCGGTCTTGATGGCAAACGTCGAGACGAAATGGAGGATCGTCCGCCTCGCCGAGACCAAGCCGTCAGCGTCGGACCGGACCGACGCATCGAATTGCTCGCCTGGCATGTTCATCTGTGCGATCAACACGGTCGGTTGGGCATCATCCGGCGGAACGCACGGCCGGGGCCGGGCGGTTGCGCGCAAAGTTCGGATCGTGCGAGCCGCGGCCCTCCGCGCTAACGGAGCATACCTCCTCGATCAAGCGGGCGAATCTCGACGCCGTCCGGTCGATGCCGAATTCCGCCCGTGCACGATGCTGACCCGCCGCCGCCAGCGCACGACGTCGCGGCGCATCGGACAGTAAGGCATCCAGCGCCGCGACAAGCGATGCCGTGTCGCCCGGTCGGATCGCCAGTCCGGTCCGCCCGTGCTCGAGAAACTCGTCCAGGCTTCCGGCCGCCGGCCCGATGAAGGCGGCCCCGCTCGCGGCGGCTTCCAGCATCACGAGACTGAAGCACTCCACGTCGCTGCAGAGACACACGATATCCAGTCCGGCCAGAAGCACCGGAACGTCATCGCGCGCGCCGAGCCAGCGGAACTGTTCCGGTCTCACCTCCGCGCGCCGGCAATGCGCAAGGACCGCATCGCGGGCGGGACCGTCGCCGATCATGAAGAACCGCGCGTTGGGGTAACGCGGCGCGAGCGAACTCGCCGCCTCGATGAAGACGTCGTGGCGCTTCTCGGGCCGCAGATTGGCGATCATCGCCACGCCGACCTGGTCCGCGGACAGGTCGAGACGCCGACGCGCGTCGGAGCGCATCGCCGCGCCGGCGAACCGCTCAAGCACGATCCCGTTTCGGATCACGACGATCCGCCCGGCGGGCACATGCTCGATTCGCGCGAGCGCGTCCGCGTGCCGTCGGCCTAGCGCGATGAACCGCGCAACGCCGCGATACAGCGCGCGGTTGACGCGCTCGAATCGCGGCTCGCGCTCGGTCGGGAACCAGTGCGACCAGACCACGACCGGTACGCCGGTCCAGTGACCCGCCAGCGTCGACCAGAACATCCGATCGCCGCCGCTACCGGCCGCGATGATCACGTCAACGCCGTCCGAACGGAGTCGCTCGGCCAGGCGACGCATGACGCTCGCATCAAACTTGTGACGGAGCAGATCGGCGCGCACCGGAATTCCCCCACGTCGGCACTCGTCCGCCAGTGGGCCCGCGTCCTTCAGGCAGTACACCACGGCATCGACGCCGTGCGCGGGCAGGCGCCGCGCAAGCGTAATCAGCATCCATTCCGCGCCGCCGTGTTCCAGCCGGTTTGTCACGAACGCGACGCGACGGCGATGACCGGCAGACGGATATCGAACGGCGAGCACCGCCCGTCCGACCGGCCCTTTCACCGGTCGTTCGCGCACGACGGCCTGCCAGATACCGGCCGCCATTCCGGCGACTTCGGCGAGATGTCGCCGTGCACGTCCGGTCAGCGCGAACGCGACGTGAACCGCGGCCAGGACGCCGAAAGTCCAGCAGAGCACGAGCACATCGCCGATCGTCGGCCGGCACGTCTGGCCGATGATCGTGATGTAATTCCGCGCCGTCATGAAGCCGGATTGCCAGGGGTCACCGCGCGCCCCACCCTCGCGCCGGTGAATTACGCGGGCCTGACGGGCCTCGATAATCCGGTGCTGCGGCGCGAGGCGGTAGGTCATTTCGCGGTCTTCGCCGAGGGCGTAGCCGCCGAGTCGCTCGTCGAACGGATGGGCGAGCACGATGCTCCGCCGCAGCGCCATCGCCGCACCGGAAAGCCAGCGCGCCGGCCGGACACGCTCGCGGTCGCGCAGGATCGCCGGTCGTGGCGTGCTAGGTGTCGATCGCGGCCGGATCGCCCACCAGCCGGCGACGCGATAGGCGAACTGAAAGAGCCGCGCGCCAAGGTCGGTCCAGGTCGGTTCCAGCACGGTCGCGGTGACCGCGCCGACATGCGGATCACGGAAGATCGATGCGAACTCCTCGATGACATTCGCGCCGCACGTCACGTCGTCATCCAGATACAGCAGGATGTCGGCGGCCGACGCGCGCGCGGCGACGTTTCGGGATCGAGTCAGACCCGGCGCGTCCTTGCGAAGATATCGCCAGACGATGCCGGCCGATTCGCCGCGGACCTCGCAGTCGTGGAGGATGTCGGCGGGCAGTTGCCCATCGTCGACGACGATGACCTCGGTCGGCCGGCGGGACTGCGTCCAGACCGATTGGAGCGTGCGCCGGAGCGAGTCCGGCCGATCGCGCGTGCAGATCACGACGGCGACGGTCGGATCATCGGCCGACGTCGCGACGCCGGAATCGCCTCTGCCGAAGGATGTCATGGCACATCGAAGCCGCCGGATTGCCCGCGTCGCATGCCGAGTCCGATGTCGTGAACGTAGCGCTTGAGTTCATGCCGCTCGGGACCGGTGAAGATCAGCTCCGTGCGGATCGCCACCCAGACGAAGACGACGGCGCCGGCGAGCAGTATCCCGGGTTTCGTCGCGAGCAGAAGGACCGAAGCGAGCACGAGGTAACTTCCGCGGTCCAGCCGCCGACCCTCCGCGCGCAGGATCAGCAGACAGGTGACGAGCGCGGTTCCGATGGCGAAGACGCCGGCCCATGATGCGCCGCCGAGTCCGAGTCGATCGGAGAAGTGCACCGGGAACACGGCCGTCGTCAGCGGCGCGAGCGCCTGCCATTCGGGTCTGGCCTGAAGCCAGGCGGAGCGCGGTCCGACAAGCCAGGTGGCAAGCAGGATATTCGCCGCGACACCGACGGCGTACGGAAGGAAGTGCAGGCGAGGCTTCTCGATGAGATTGAAATGCAGCGCGATGAACGCGAAGAACCCGCCGATCACGAAGAAGAGGAGCTGAAGCGGCAGGATGTCGGCGCCGAGCACGTAATCATCGCGGAACAGCCGGATGATGAAATCGCGCGACAGCGCCAGCACGGCCGAACCGACGAACATCATCGCCCCGGCGGCCCGAAAGGCCAGCGACAACTGCGAATCGGCGGCCTTCGCCCCGCGCGTCTCCCACGTCTTCGTCACAACGGTCATGACAACCGTGACGAGTGTCACCGCCGCGAGCAGGACGAATTGTCCGATCTGTCGCACCGCCCCGAAGACCGCCACGGCCTCGTTGCCCATGATCTTGTTGAGGTACCACGCGGGGTAGTACTGCAACAACTGCCACGTTACGCCCGAGATCATCGCCCAATAGCTGAACGCCAGCAGCCGCTTGTAGAGCGTCTGGTCGAGGCAAGGCTCTTGTTGACACTGCCACCCGCGGAGCGAGTACCACAACCCGACGCCGCATGGCATCATCGCCACCACCAGCGACATCCCGTAGCAGGCGGTCATCGTAAACGCGGACGCGTGCCCCTGAACGCACGCGGCCACGGCGAGCAGCACGAACGCGACGCTGTGCAGTAACTCGACGACGACGAGGGCACGGATCATCCGCAGCCCCTTGAGGATCGCGAGCAGGAAGAAATAGAACGTCTGGAGGGCGATGACGATCGCCGAAAGCTTCGTCAGATCGCTGAACTGGGCGCGAACGATCGAGCGGATTGCCTCGTCGTAGAAGAACTGCCCGTAGAAGCGCATGCCGAGCAGCGGCGAGACGACCAGCAGGATCATCGTCGTGATGACCGTCACGAGGCTGATGAGGTAGAGCGCCCGCTTGAGGAACGGGTAGAACGACGCGCGGGCCTCATATTGCGGCGCATAGCGCGTCACCGCCTCGGTCAGGCCGAGGCTGCACACGGGCGTCAGCACGTTGATGACCAGCAGCAGCATCGTCAGCAGGCCGAACTGCTGCGTGCTCATGAACCACGTGAGCAGAATGACGCGCGCGAAGTTGATGACGCGGATCAGGATCGTCGCCGGGACGTACAGCCCCATCGCCGCCGACGCGCGCGAGCTGGAGTAGAGGCCGCGCGGCACCGTCGCCGCCCGCGAGGGAGCTTCGATGGGCGGCGCCGGCTCCTGCATCGCGAGAGTCTCCACCGAAGGCTGCCCCGCCATTACCCGCGTCCCCCTGCCGGCGCCGGCGACGCGGGTACGGTTCCGCCGCGCCCCGACGGCGGCCGAGCCGGAGTCGGGAGCGATGGCCCGTATGCGCCGGGGGATTTTGGCCGCAGCCGTTCGAGCGGGGTGCGGCCGAGCATCGAGTTTAGCGCAACGATGACGGCGCTGAGGCCGAGGAAAAGGCTGTTGGCAAACGGGTTGTCGCTCGTTTCGCGGAGCATTCCGTCGGTCAGATACGCGAGTGTGAGAATCCAGTAAAGCACGATCAGGTCACGATTTATGAATCCGACCGCGGTCTCGGGCAAGCGCCGGTAGAGCGCGAGGCTCATCCGCGCGAGGATCACCAGAAGTGCGAGGTACAGAGCGATTCCGACCAGCCCGGTTTCGGCCAGGATGCTCAGGAGATTGTTGTGCTCGAGGGCGCTGGAGGCAAATGCATAGAACGGGCTGGACGGGTCGGTGGCGAACTGCGGCGCGTAATCGCGGAAGTGCCCGAATCCGACGCCAAACAGCGGTCGCTCGCGGAACATGTTGAACGTGATCTGTGCCAGGCCGAGCCGAACGTAGATTGGCTCGATGTCGGTCAGACCGCCCTTCGCGCGATCCTCGCTGAGGAAGTTCTCGATGTTGATCACGCCAACCACGGCGGCCGTGATGAACAGGATCGCAATCCAGACGGCGCGGGACGTGCGGCGCTTGGAGTAGGCAACCCAGACGATCGAGCAGAGCAGGAAACCGAGCCACACCGAGCGCGTCTTCGTCCAGAAGATGATCGGGAGCATCAGAAGGTTCAGCGCGTAGATCATCCAGCGGCGCACGCCACGATACTGGCGAAGCAGCACGAGGTTGTTGAAATAGCAGTATGTCAGCGCCAGGCCCATCGCGGCGGACATGACGAACGGTCCGCGGACGCGGCCCCAGTGGATGCCGACCTCGGGATTCGCGATGAATCGCGGCCAGACCAGCGCCCAGACCTGGAAATACTCCATCCAGCCGGTGAATGTCAGATAGGCGCCGATGAGCATGAAGAAATTGGCGATGCGGCGCAGACTGATTTCGTTCTCGATTCCGTGGAGGATCAGCGCAAAAACGGTGAACGGGAACAGGTAGCCGCCGATCAGCCGATAGTGCACGGTCACCGGCGAGCGCGTATCGAATCCTGACACCACCGCGGACACGAAGAAGTAGACGGCGATCAACGTGATCGCGCCGCTGACGGGCCACGCCATGTTCACGCGCAGCCGTCCCACCGCGATCATCAGGAGCATCAGCAAGACGAGGACGACGATGAGCAATCGCGGGATCGTAACGGCGAAGAAGAATGGCACGGCCATGCGCCAGAATTCCTCGTGGAGGCAGATGAGCGTAAAGAACCAGATGAGCGTGGCGTCGATCAGACGGCCTTTGAGGGCCCACACGATGATGAGGATCAGCCCGGCCAACCCCATCCAGTAGAAGTGGATGTACTCGATCGGGATTGCGAGCGCAGCGGCGGCGAAGCCTGCGAGGAAGAGAAACAGGAACCCGAGTGAAAAGCTGTCGCGGGCAATCGCGCTCACGGCTGTCGCTCAACCCTGCCGCCCGAAGATGCGCTCGACGCCGCCTGCCGGCCGCTCAGCGCGACGCGCGGCGGCTCGGTCCGGGGTCGAGACGTTTTCGGACCCGACGGGACGTGCGCGCACGGCGTGCACGAACCTCGTCCCGTTCGTCTGTATCGGTCCGCCCGCTAGATGTTTCGATATATAAAGCCGGGGATTGGGTAGGTCCGCTGATTCAAAACCACGCCCACGAGCTTGCATTGCGCCAGCTCAAGCCGCTTCTTGGCCTCGGCAACGGAATGCCGCTGCGTGCGGGCCGCACGAACGACCATCACCGCCCCGTCCGACAGTGCACCGATGATCTGCGGGTCCGGATACAAGTTGGTCGCGGGTGTGTCCACGATGACATGATCGAATCGTTCGCGAAGTGCCCCAAGCAGACCTTTGAACTGCCGACTTCGCAGAAGCCCGAGGGGCTGGCCGTCTTCGGAGCCCGCAGGCAGCACGCCGAGCGTGTGCCCGGCGTCGGTTTCAATCGCCTGGATCGCGTCGTCGATGCGGGCGCGCCCCGAAACCACGTCGGTCACGCCGGGCGACCCTTCGAGGCTGAGCAGCGCCGCGATGCGCGAATGGCGGAGATTGCAGTCGACGAGCGCGATCCGCAGATCGCGTTGGGCCGATGCACCGGCCATTGCCAGGGCCGTGGCGACTTGCGTCACGCCCTCGTTGCGCATGGCCGCGGTGAAGGCGACGATCTTCGGCGGCGGTCGATCGACGGCGAAGAAGACGCTTCCCCAAAGCTGCCCGAGTTCCCGCTGCGACGCCGCGCGCACGCGGCGCTCGGCGGGCTTGGCCGGACGACGAAAGCCGGCTCGCGGCGGACCGCCGACGGGTTCGGCGCCCATCGGCGCGGCGCCGGCGCCAAGT
This sequence comes from Phycisphaerae bacterium, assembly GCA_023150615.1. Lineage (GTDB taxonomy): Bacteria > Planctomycetota > Phycisphaerae > UBA1845 > UTPLA1 > JAKLKO01. The sequence goes on along the minus strand of JAKLKO010000006.1, from coordinate 115,297 downwards.
CCCAGCGTCTCGGCCGAACCGCGAGCTTCCGCCTCGAGTTCGCGCTCGAGGTCGAATTCTTCAGCCGGTTCAGGCTCCATCGGCGTCGGCGTCAGCGGCTCGTCGCCGCCAAACGCTGAAAGGTCCTCGCCATAGTCCGGTTCCGGCTCGACGTCCCCTTCGCGCGGCCCGCGACCACGCTCGGACGCACCGAAGTCGGAATCCTCGGGCTTGAAAGGATCGGGTTTGCCGGGTCGTTCCGTCACGTCGTCTCGTTTCCATGATCCCGGCAACGCGGCCGGGGGCCTTGGGTTATGATTCTATCGGTCGAAGGGTTGATGACGGCCCGCCCAAATCCGGTCCGGGCGGCGTTACCCCCGATCGGGACGGCCCGTTCGGGCCGAAACCTTCGACTTCACGCCCCACGCGGCAGTCAGGCCGACGTGAGGATGGTCCTGCCCTTCTTCGAGACCGACCCGACGACGGGTATTCCGAGGAACCGCTCGGCCTCGTCGATCGTGCGGAAGGTCTGATCGAAGTGGTCGGACAGGAACGCATACGCAAACGCCAGGAACAAGCCGGAGACCGCCGCGATGATGGTGTAGGCCATCGTCAGCGGCTGCGACGGCTTGTCGATCGCCGGGCGCGACGCGTGATCGAGCTTGCGAATCGTGACGGCGGCGCGCGCCCGCTCATCGGCTGAAAACGCGTTGACCTGCTCCTGCTGCAGATCCTGGTGCTGCTTCTGCGCCACGGCGACGTCGTTCTTGAGACCCTGATACTCGGTCAGCTTCCGGTTGATCTTGTCCAGCCGGCCTTCGATGTTCTTGAGGTTGGTCTCGTTCTCCGACAGCCGGACCTGAAGCGACTGGATCGTGATGTCGAGCGACCGCGCGTGGGCCAACATCTCGCGGAGCAACTGCCGCTGCGTCTCTTCGAGCTGCTGATTCACGTCGCGCAGGGCGCGGTTTGCCTCGGTGAACTGCGGCGCCAGGCTCGCCTGCTTCGAGCGGACCTTCATCAACTCCTCGGTCAACCGGTTGATGATGATGTTCGACTCGAGCACTTCCGGCGGAACGACCGCGACGGCCTTCGCCAGCGCCTCGCCGGAGATCGACTCCGGCCCGTTCGGCTCAAACGCCTCGGCGGGCAGGAACTTCCGCAACAGCTCGCTCAAGCTCTTGGCCTTGGTCAACTGGTCGCGCAGCAGCAGATCCGCTTCGCGGGCGCGCGTGGCGATGATCTGGTATCCGTGTTCGGTGCCGCTCTTGAGAAGCTGTTCGAGGATCGCGACGTCGCCGGGGGAATCCAGCTCGGTGGCGACGAAGTCGTCGAGCTTCTTCTGCGCCCGCTCTACGACTTTCGCATGTTGCTCCACCACGCGCTTCATGAACACGCCGGCCGCGCCCGACATCGCCTGCTGGAACTCGCGGAACCGGACCATGTACATGTCCGCCAGGACCTCGGCCGCGTGCATCGCCAGCAGATGCGAATCGCGTTCGGCGACCGGCGCGGGGCGATCGACCAGGATCTGGAATGACTCGGTCATCGCGACCTGCTCGCCGCCGGGCGTCTTGAGCTGCACGTCGTCGCGGAAGTCCATCAGATCGCGCTGCTTGGTCCGCATCAGATCGGCCACGCGATCGGCGACGGTCCGGTCCCGGCCGTTCGGGCTGGTCTGCGTCAGGAATTCCTCCATCGCGGCGTGGGCCGCGTTCAGCTCGACATTGCGCTTGGCATCGTACGGCTCGGCTGGATCGGCCGGCGGCGTCTGGAGCTCATCCAGCCGCTCGCGCAGTTCGTACCAGCGCGCCCGCAGCTTCGGATCCTCCGCGATGACCTTCGTTCGCGCGAGGACCAGATCGCTCATGACGATCTGCTGCTGCGCCTTGACGAAGACCTCCAGCGTTCGCTCCGGGGACTCCTGGAAGACGGGGCTCTGCCCGACCGGCTGCTTGAAGATGAGGGTGATGGCGCTACGGTACTGCGGCGTGGCGATTGTGCACAGTCCGTAGGTACCGGCTGTCGCGGCCGCGACGATCAGCAGCATCATCCAGAACCGCGTGAACAGGACGCGGGAAAGTTCACGCAGCGTTTTCGCGGCGAAGTTGTCCGTCATGGCGAAGCAGTCCTTTGCACCCTGGGCGATCCTGACCGGTCATCCCTGCCGGAGCTACGGTCCAATCTGCGTATTGATCCGCGGCGGTCCCTTCGTCTGCGACGTAAACGCGGACGGCGCATTATAGATATCGTATCCGAAGTTGAGACCGATGTTGCCCGTGACCGGGAAAATCGGCCGGACGCCGCGTGTGAAGACCAGGTCGATCCAGTCGGTCGCGACCGCCAGGCCGGTCGGCGGAACGTAGATGATGTCGCCGTCCTGGAGCCAGAAGTCGTACCGGAACTGCTCGCCGTTGGGCATCAAACCATCGGGACCGGCCTTCTTGCCGTTCAGCATCGCGTAGACGTCGACGATGACGGCCTGCGGGATCGGCAGGAACTTGCGTCGGACGACCAGCACGTGCTGGGTGTCGGCCCGCGGGTTCATGCCGCCGGCCGTCGCGATCGCGCCGACCACCGTTGTCGGCGTGAACATCTGCTGCATGCCGGGCGCGAAGACCTCGCCGAACACGGCGACGTTCCGCGGCGCGAACTCCAGCGTCTGCACCGTGACTTCCACTTCCTCCAGGTCCGACTCGATGTAGCGCTGGTTCAGTTCGGAACGCAGCTCCTTTACCGTCTTGCCGTAGGCCATGACTTCGCCCACGTACGGCAGGTCGATCGTCCCGTCAGGCTTGATCGGAATGAGGCGCGACTGCCCGCGGGGCGCGGTCGTGATCGCCTTCTTCAACTCATCGATCTTCTTGTTCGCGGCGGTTGTGATGACGGTCAGCTCGGGCTCACGGATGTAGCGCGCGTACGCGGCCTTGAGCTGCGCCTCGACCTCCTCGGCCGTCAGGTTCTGCGCCTGCTGCGCGCCGATCAGCAGGCAGTTCACCTTGCCATCGCTCTGAACGACGAGCTTCTGGTTGAACTGCTTCTGAAACGGGAACTTGATCTCGATCTCGTCCTCGATCTTGAGGCGATAGCCCTTCGGCGTCGGGATGTTCTTCACCTGGTAGATGATCTCGAGCACGTCCGCGACGTTCAGGCGGTACGGCGGCCGCTCCACCAGCGATGGTGCCAGCGCCGTCGCATCGCGGAACGGCTGGAACAATTCGCGCGGTTCGGCCGGGGCCGAGTTGGGGATGATGTGCCCTTGCCGCTCGCAGCCGGGGCCGCAGAGAACGCCCGCGACGGCGAGGGACGCCATCGCGCGCCGGCCGAATGCCATCCGATGCGCATTGAAGAGTCGAGTGGGGTTGTCGGTCATCCTTGACACCCGTGTCGATCAGGACCTCGTCCGTGTACCACCCGATCGACCGCGCTACGGCACGATGAACGCCCCGGGCACGATCTTTCGGACCTGCCGAAGCCCGTTCTGGGCATCCGCGTAACGCGGGTACTGCCCTGCGTACACGACGTACAACGGCCGGCCGTGGCGGGCTTCCGGCTCCTTCCAAGCATCGGCCAGTGTGCCCGATAGCTTTCGTATCAATTCATCCGCCGACGCAGCGCGCTCGAACGCGCCGCATTGGACCGAGAAATACTGCTGTTTCCACGAAAAACGGCGGCGTGCATCCTCTGCGACCTCGCTGGAGGGATAGCTCTCCAGCAGGGAAGCAAAAATCGCCCGTGCGTCCTTCCACCGCCCCAGCCTTTGCAGAGCGATGCCGTGGCGATGCATCACGAGATCCGTCGGCGGCGCGGCCGGCAGATGCGGCAGGGCGCGCTCGAACGTCCCGATCGCCGCCTCGTAGTCCCCCGCGTCATATTCCAGTCCCCCAAGCGTCGCGGCGGCGCGAGCGCTCAGGTCCTCGCGCGCCGAAAGACCCAGGCATCGCTCGAGGTCGCTCCGCGCTTCGGCGGTGCGGCCGGCTTTTGCGTGACACAGCGCACGGATGTAATACGCTTCGGCGGACTCCGGCGTGTTCGGATAATCGCGCAGCACGCCGTCGAGCTTCGCGATCGCGCCGGCCGTGTCGTTTGTGCGATACGCGCGGTCCGCGTCGATCAGTTGCTGGCGCGCGTGCAGCGGCAACTGCGTGCATCCGGTTGTCGCAATCGCGCCGATCAGCACGCTGACCAATGCGGAGCGCAACCTCTTCCGCGAGCGCATCGCGCGGCGCCACCCCCTGCTTAACTCTCGCACTCGAATGCAGCTCTTCACGACCCGTCGTCCCCTGCCACGGGCCATCCCGCGCCCGAGCCCATCGGACCGATCCGAACGAGCCATCCGCGCTCGTAACTTCCTATGATATCGGCCATTCGGTCGAATGCACCGACGCGCATCGGTCGCCGCCGGCTCGTCACAGCGCACTGCGGCCCGCAGCTTCCGCCGCCGATCGGCACAACCTGCGGACTTCACCGGCCATCAGGGGACCGCTGGGCGCCGACGCCGGGCGTCCCGCTCCCGTGCGCATTGCCGCCCCGTTTGGCGCTGACTGGCATGCATGGTATCCACTCGAACCCACGGACGTGCCGCCGAGTCGTTTGACGCGACTTTTCCTAAGCTCCATAATCGCCGCAGATAACACGCGTCCGCACGTGCACGGCGCGGTGCGGCGGCCGACGCGAATCCGATTTCCCGGCTGAGAACGTGGCCGACCGACGCCGCCTCGCCATCTTCTGCTGCATTCTCGCCGGTTGGGCGGCCTTCCCGCCCGTCGCGCCCGCGCAATCATCGCTGCCTTCGGAGTATTCGGTCGATGACCGGCCCCTGCTGCCCGCGGGCATCGGCACTGAGCCGGTCGAAATCGGCGGGACTTACGCCTACACCTGGCAGCGAGAGGACACGTCGATCCTCAGCGTCTATGGCGATTTCGTCCTGCAGATGGGCGGCTATCGGCTCAAGAGCCGCGATGCGGTCGTCTGGTTCCGACCGCGGATGTGGAACGACCGTCGCTATCACGAATACGAAGTCTTCCTCTGGAACGATGCCGAAGTCGTGCAGCCGGCCGGCACCGTGGAGACCGGTCCGGCGCTGTTCGTGACGCTGAACTCGTTCGGCGACCTGCGGCTGAACGCCACCGGCCGCGCGGAGCAGTCGGACGAGTCGAGTCCGCTCTACCAGCGCGCCCGGACCGTGCGCGGCGAGACCGAAGGTCCTGCGACGCAGCCCGGCGACGAGCCGCTACAGATCAAGCCGCGCCGGGCCGATCGCATCCGGCTGGGACTTCCGCAGCGGGCGCCGCGTCGCATCGACTACAGCGGACGATCGCTCTCGTCGGAGATCGTCGAGGGACAGCGGGTCGTCATCGCGATCGGCGACGTGCGCGTCTCACAGGGCGGCGACACGAGCGCTGACGCGATGGAATTGCGCGCGGATTCCGCCGTGCTCTTTCTGTCCAAGGCGCAGTTCGACGAGGCCATGCCGGGCATGGGCGGCGGCGCGCGCGACGAGACGCAACGTACCGAAACGCAGGAAGCCGAGCCCGCGCCGACCGCGAAGGACGAGCCGACGCTGACCGGGGCGGAAAAGACCGACCGGCAGGCGGCCCGCGATTTCGTCACGGCGGCGTACCTGGAAGGCGACGTGGTCCTGACGCGCGGCACACGGATGATTCGGGCGTCGCAGTTGTATTACGACTTCGAGGCGGATCGGGCGCTCCTGCTCGACGTCGTCATGAGCGCGATCGCGCCGGGCCGCGACGTGCCGATCTACGTCCGCGCCGAGCAGGTGCGGCAGCTTTCGGGCAGCGAGTACGTCGCGCGCCGCGCCAAGCTGACGACGAGCGAGTTCCACACGCCGCACATAGCACTCGGCTCAACGACGGCCTACCTGACCGATCGCACGCCGCGAAACGAGCGCGGAGAGATCATCGGCGTGCAGGCCGGGACCTACCGCGCGTACAACACGACGCTCGAGATGGAAGGCGTTCCGATCCTCTACTGGCCGTTCGCCAAGGGCGACTTCTCGCGGGACACGATGGCGTTCCGCGGGGCGAAATTCGGCTACAGCAGTGATTTCGGGGCGACCTTCGAGACGCGCTGGTACATGTTCAACCTGCTCGGGCTCGAAACGCCCGAGGGCTACGACGCGACGCTCAAGCTCGACTATTTCACCGATCGCGGCCCGGGCGTCGGAATCGACATGGACTACGTTCGCGAGGACTACTACGGCCTGCTGCGGAGCTACTACATCCACGACACCGGCGAGGACGACCTCGGACCGATTCGGGGTGGAACGCCGGACACCGAGAACCGCGGGCGCGTGCTCTGGCGTCACCGGCAGTACCTGCCGCAGGACTGGCAGCTCACGCTCGAGGCGGCCTACATCAGCGACGACAACTACCTCGAATCCTACGAGCGGAATGAATGGGAAAACGGCAAGGAGCAGGAAACGCTGCTCATGCTGCTCAAGCGCCGCGACAACTGGCAGTTCTCGACGCTGTTCAACTGGCGACTGATGGACTGGCTGACGCAGACCGAGCACTTCCCCGACGCCGTCTTCTCGCTCATCGGCGAGCCGCTGACCGAGTGGGCCACGCTCTACAGCGAGTCGCGCGTCGGCGTCACGCGCTTCAAGCCCGACAACCGCCGCGTCTTCGACACCGACCGATACGACAACACCGACAGGACCGGCTCGACCGTCCGCGGCGACACGCGCCAGGAGGTCAACTTCCCGCTCCCGTCGCTCGGTCCCGTCAAACTCACCCCCTACCTGATGGGCCGCGCATCGGCCTGGGATGACCTGCCGGAGAAAAGTGGTAGCGAAGGCCGCATCTTCGGCAGCGCCGGCGCGCGGGCCAACATGTATCTGCATCGCGTCTACGACAACGTCGAGTCCGAACTGCTCGACCTGCACCGCCTGCGCTACATCGCCAAACCGGACGTCGGGTTATGGCTGGCCGGCTCCAACGTCGATAGCAACGAATTGCCGCCGTTCGATCAATCGGTCGAGACGATCGACGATTTCGGCGGCGTCACGCTCGGACTGCGTCAGCGCTGGCAGACGAAGCGCGGCGGGCCCGGCCGCTGGCGAACCGTCGATTGGATCACGTGGGATGTCGAGGCGGGGTTCTTCTCGAACGCCCGGCCCGGCGATCGCACGCACGGAAACTTCATCTACTCCCGGCCGGAGGACAGCATCAGCTCGAACTTCCTCGCGACGACGCTCTCTTACCGGATCAGCGACAGCACGATCCTCATCTACGAAGGCGTCATCGACACCAGTCGGGGCAACGCCGGCACCAGCGCGCTGTCGCTGAACATCGAGCGCGATCCGCGCCTGGCGTACTTCTTCGGTTGGCGCTACATCCACGACACGGACAGCAACCTCATCGGCTTCGGCGCGAATTACCGGCTGAGCGACAAGCACATGATCGCCTTCCGCGAGTACTACGACATCGAACTCGATCGCAACTACTCGACGCAGGTCACGTACATCCGCCGCTGGCCGCGCTGGTACACCGCGATCTCGTTCGACCTCGACGAGCCGACCGACGACATCGGCATCAGCTTCAGCGCCTGGCCCGAAGGCGCGCCGCAGCTCGGTCTCGGCTCCAAGCGATTCACCGGCGTCGGCGATTCCATCGGCGTCCGGCCGTAGCACGACCGGGCCGGGCGCGTTCATCCGACCGCCGGTGCTCGCATTCACGCTCATCCGCGGTCCGCGCGCCGGCGATCGCTGGGCGAGGACACGCGTCGTCTGGTGCCGCCACGCGCACGAGCCCCCGTTCGATCCGCGCGGGATTCTGTGCATCGGATGCGGTTACGAGCTGACCGGAAACACGAGCGGCCGCCGCCCCGAGTGCGAACGGCCGATCGATGTTCCCGCACCCGCCATCCCGCAGCCGATGGACGCGCTGAGCGCCGTCGCCGCAAGGCCGTCCTGATGGTTTCGATCCGCGCGCCCGTGCCGCCGTTTTGACAAATTCGCGAATCCACGTCTAATGGGGAAACGATGAGCGACGGCCCCTCCAAGTCCTACAACCCGCGCGAAACCGAATCGCGCATCTATCGCAAGTGGCTGGACGCCAACGCGTTCCGCGCGACGCCCGACGACCGCCCGCGCGACCGCCGCTTCGTCATGGTCATCCCGCCGCCCAACGTGACCGGTGCGCTGCACCTCGGACACGCGCTCAACAACACGCTCCAGGACATCCTAACGCGCCGCAAACGCATGGACGGCTTCAACACGCTCTGGCTGCCCGGAACCGATCACGCCGGCATCGCCACGCAGGCGACGGTCGAGAAGGAGATCATGAAGGCGGAAAAGAAGACGCGGCACGATCTCGGCCGCGACGAGCTGGTCCGCCGCATCTGGGAGTGGAAGGAGCGATTCGGCGGCCGGATCCTCGAACAGCTTCAACTAATGGGCTGCTCGTGCGACTGGACGCGCCTGCGCTTCACGCTGGACGACTGGTGCGCCCGGGCCGTGCGCGAGACGTTCTTCAAGCTCTTCCGCGACGGCCTGATCTACCGCGGCAAGCGACTCGTCAACTGGGACACACAGCTCCAGACCGCCGTCGCCGACGACGAGGTCTATCACGAAACGGTCAAGGGGCACCTGTGGCACGTGCGCTATCCGCTGACCGAACCGGCCACGCTCTCGGGCGAGAGCGGCGATCGTCGCATCGCGTACCTCGTCGTCGCCACGACACGACCCGAGACGATGCTCGGCGACACCGCCGTCGCCGTGCACCCGGAGGATCCGCGCTACGCGCCGCTCATCGGGCGGAGCGTGCACCTGCCGCTGACCGGCCGGACGATCCCCATCATCGGCGACGGGTTGCTGGTGAAGCGCGAGTTCGGCACGGGCTGCGTGAAGGTGACGCCCGCGCACGACCCGAACGACTACCAGTGCGCGCTCCGCAATAACCTGCCCATGCTCAACATCATGACGCCAGACGGGCGCATCAACGAGAACGGCGGCGCGCATCAGGGGCTCAAGCTCGAGGATGCGCGGAAAAAGGTCGTCGCCGATCTTGACGCGGAGGGCCTGCTCGAGCGCGTCGAGGACTACGAGACCGACGTCGGTCATTCGGATCGCAGCAAGGTGCCGATCCAGCCGTACCTCTCCGATCAGTGGTTCGTCCGCATGGGCGACCTGTCGCCGGAGCACGCGGCGCGGATCCCGGGGCTGCACGGCCGGCCGGGCCTGGCGCAGCTCGCGATCGACGCGGTCAACGAGGGGCGCGTGCGGTTCCATCCGGAGCGCTACGCCAAGACGTATCTTGACTGGCTCGGCGAGAAGCGCGACTGGTGCATCAGTCGCCAACTCTGGTGGGGACATCGGATCCCGGTGTGGAGTCGCGCGGCGTCATCAGGCGATGCGCGCGCCCCGTCTCCCGGACCACCGCTTGCGGAGCTGGTCCGCGCCGGCCAGGTGGCTGAACAGCGGTTTGGCGACGACCCGGCGGCAGTACGGACGTGCTACTGTCCGCGGCCGGAATTCGAAGACCGCTTCCGGCAAGTCGCTGAGCCCGCGGGATTTACGCAAGATTCCGACGTGCTCGATACGTGGTTTTCCTCGGCCCTTTGGCCGCATTCGACGCTCGGCTGGCCCGAGGCCGACCCCACGCTCCTGGCGTACTACTACCCCACGTCGGTGCTCTCGACGGCGCGCGAGATCATCACGCTCTGGGTGGCACGGATGGTGATTACAGGACTCTACAATGTCGGCGATGTCCCGTTTCGCGACGTCGTGATCCACGCCGTCATCCAGGACGGTCACGGCCGCAAGATGAGCAAGTCGCTCGGCAACGGCGTCGATCCGGTCGACATCATCGACGCCTACGGCGCGGACGCACTGCGCTACACGCTTGCCGAGTCGGCGACCGAGACGCAGGACATCCGCGTCCCGGTCAAGCCGACGAAGTTGCCCGACGGTCGAACCGTCAACACGTCGGAGCGCTTCGAGAAGGGACGCAACTTCTGCAACAAGCTCTGGCAGGTCTCGACCGGCTTCGTCATCCCGAGTCTCGGAGACGCCGCGTTCGCGCCGATTGAACGCGCCGCACTCGCGCTCGAGGACCGTTGGATCCTCTCTCGCCTTAGCGCGTGCGTTGCGTCCGTCAGCGACGCGCTCGACGGATACCACTTCAGCGACGCCGCGCAGGCGCTCTACCAGTTCATGTGGAACGACTACTGCGACTGGTACGTCGAGATGATCAAGCCGCGCCTGCGCGCCGGAGGCGACTCGGCGCGGATCGCCCGGCAGGTCCTGGCGCACGGCCTGGACCGGCTGCTGCGCCTGCTGCATCCGCTCGTGCCGTTCGTGACCGAGGCGATCTGGGAAGCGCTCGCCGTCGCGCCGCGGCGCGGCATCGAAACGCCGCACGACGCCGAGCCGATGCTCGCGACGGCGCGCTGGCCAGAGCGCGAACCGGCGTGGCGTGACGATGCGGTCGAGTCCGACGTCGAGATCCTCAAGGTCATCATCCGTGCAATCCGCGACATCCGCACGCGCGTCAACGCGCTGCGGGCCGGGCAGCCGGCGCTGCGGACACTCCCGGCGGCGGTCGTGCGCGGCGGGCGGCGCTGCTGCGAGCTGCTCGCGACGCAGGGTTCGTTCGTGCAGTTGCTTGCGGGCTGCGACCGGCTGGATTTCGGCCCCAATGCCGCGAAACCCGCGGGGTCCATGACCTCGGTGCATGAGGCGGCGCAGGTGTTCGTGCCGGTCGGCGAACTCGTGGACCTCGCGGCCGAGCGCGCGCGCCTGGCATCGCAACTGGAGGCGAAGCGCGAGGCGCTCGACCGCGAGCGCGAGCGGCTCGCGAACGAATCATTCACCTCGCGCGCAGCGCCGGACGTTGTCGAGCGCGCGCGGCAGCGCGAGGCGGAACTCGAGCGCCAGGTCGCCGATCTCCGCCAGCACCTGGCCGACCTCGGGTGACGCGAAACGTCACTTTCGCGACCGCCCGCGCGGTGTCAAGGGCCGCGCCGGGCCGCGAGAGACCGCACGAACGCCGCTTGCTTGACAAGCTTCGGCCGGGGTCGGTACGCTCGCGCCCGATGGAGGGCCACCCGTGGAAGTCCGCGTGGATCTGGCGCGAATCATCATCCAAGACTCGTCGGATCAGCAGATCATCGTACTCAAGGAGCGGGACGGGTCACGGGGCTTTCCCATCGTCATCGGCGACGTCGAGGCGGCCGCCATCGACAGACGGCTCAAGGGCCTGCGCGCCAGCCGCCCGATGACGCACGACTTGATGGCGTCGATCATCGAGCACCTGTCGGGCGAGATCGAGAAAATTGTGATCCACGACTTGAAAGATCACACCTTCTACGCCAAACTCATGATTCGACATCACGGCCGACTGATTGAAGTCGACTCGCGTCCGTCGGACGCGATCGCACTGGGCGCGGCGACGAGCACGCCGATCTATGTCGAGGAAGATGTGCTTCGCGAAGTCTGCGGTTAAGCGCGGAGCACGGCGCGGATAGCGGGTCCATTCGGTTCAGGATGCCATGACGCAGACCGCCTGTCGTACCGACATCGAACGTTTTTGTGCGCGGCTCGCAACCCTCGTCGGTCCGCACGCAAGTGCCGCCGGCACGGCCATCGTCGCCCGCGCGCCCGCCATCGTCGACGTCATGGGCGGCATCGTCGAGGAGGCCGGCGGCCTGGCGCTGCAGGGTGCTCTCGACGTCGCCGTCGCCGCCGCCGCGGCGTCCAACGCGGACGGCCGGCTGAACCTCTGCCGCCTTTCCCAGCATGAAGAACCCCGCGAATTGGCCCTTCCGGCGGCAGTGGTCGTTAATTCCGACCCACTGCCCGCGCCGACCGACGGCGAGGCCGGCTCGACCGACCTGAAGCACCTCGCACCGGCGATCATCGCCCTGCTTCGGCGGATCGTCCGCGAGTTGCCGCACGCGCGGTTCCCGTCCGGACTGACGCTGATCCTCCAGTCCGATTGGCCCTCCGATGCGCAGATCGATCTCGTCGCGCCGCTGCTCGCGGCGATCGCCGAGGCGGTCGTGGGCCTCGAAAGCGCGACCATTGACGCGATGTCCAAGGCGGAGTGGTGCCGCGCCGCGCTGTCGCAGGCCGGTCGGTCGTCGAGTCTGCGTGTACCGCTCGCGGCGCTGCTGGCGGAACCCGAAAGCCTGCTTCTCGTGCGCACGCGGCCGCACCCGACGCACAACGCGCTCGAGCTGCCCGACGGCGTCGCCGTCGTCGCGCTCGATACGGAACTGGCGCGGCCCGTCTCGACGCAGCGCCACCGCGATACGCTCCTGTCGGCCGCGATGGGGCATTGCCTGATCCAGCACCTGATCCGCAGCGACGGACAGGCGGTGGATGCCGATGGTTCGTTCCTCGCGAACGTGACGCCGACCGAGTTCGTCGAGCGCTTCCGCGACCGCGTGCCGACGCGCATGACCGGCAGAGCCTTCGTTGAGACGTACGGGGGTTCCTTCCGCGACGTGGCGCAGGTCCGCGCGGAGAAGGTCTACAAGATTCGCTCGCGCGTCGAGCACTTCATCTACGAGAATCACCGCGTGCACGAGTTCGCGACGACCATCGCCCGTGCGCGGCGCACCAGCGACCCGGCGGCGCTGCACCGAGCCGGCGAGCTGATGTACGCGTCGCACTGGAGCTACAGCCAGCGCTGCGGCATCGGCGCCGTCGAGACCGATCAGATCGCGACTGCCGTCCGCGCCGCCGGAAAGACCCTGCCGATGTACGGCGCGAAGGTCACCGGCTTCGGCGGCAGCGGCGGCATGGTCGTCCTCATGGCCGATCGCGCAGATTGCCACGAGACGCTCAACCGCATCCTCACCGATTTCACCAGCCGGACGGGCCGCAAGACGCGGATCTTCCACGGCGCCGCCCCCGGTGCGGAGCGTTTCGGCACGCGCCGTCTCGATCCCGCCGCCGCGCCCGCCGTTCTGGCCTGATCCTCCGGCATCCAGGCGATAATCCTCGAAACGGTCGAAGCTTGCGGCGCGAGACCGTCGCCGCGCGCCCTCCGCTTTCCTTCCAGTCGTGCTGCCCGGCCGGTCGATATCCTCATCGCGGCGGGCGGGACGGTTGCCGACCCGAGTAAAACGTTCCAAGTGCTTTCGCCATCGCTGGATGCATGCCGTCCGAATCGCGCAGTCAAACCTTGCGATCGTGTCTTCTCGTCGCAGCCCTCATGGCCTGCGCGTTCGGCTGGATCGCCCTCCTCACGTACGAGCCCACCGACTGGCCCAGCCCGGTACGCTGGCCGGCCGGTTTGCCGGTGCACAACGCCGCCGGCCGCGTCGGCGCGTGGCTCGCCTACCAGTTGATCCGCTATTTCGGTGACGGGGCCTATCCTCTCGTCCTGTTTGCCACGGTCGCCAGCATCGCGCGGATCGCCCGCCCCGGACTCGCCGACTGGCCGTTCCGACTCATCGGACTGGCGCTGCTGATGGCGGTGACGGCCGCGTCGGTGGCCCTGATCGCGCCTGCGCCGACGCACGGTCGTCCGGAAGGTCGCGCTGGCGTGCTCGGAGTCGCCGTGCTTTGGGCGTTGCAGCGCTACTTCTCGACGGCGGGCACGGCGCTCATCCTGTTGTGCGGCTTCATCGTCGGCGTCCTGCTGACCGCCGACGATCTCGTCCTGCGCGTTCCCACGCTCTACCACAACGTCCGCGGCTGGCTGGCGCGAGTCCGCGCGGTGCTACGCTGGATCGGCTGGCCGCGATGGTCGGCGCTGGCCGTCGCCACATCGCGGAATTCGGCCGGCACACCGGACGGTCCGTCGACGGCGGATTCGCCGCGCGCGACCGGCTCCCGCGAAACGACGGCGCGACGCCTCTCGGTACCGCCGACTCTCATCGCCGGTTCGCTCGCAAGTCCGGGCACCGATGCTACCGGCGCGGCCGTGCCGTCCGCCGCAAGTTCGGATCGCGAATCGCGCGATGATCGTCCGGGCGGCGACGACGTCACCGCGCCCGCGCGGGAGGCAGTCGTCCGCACGACGATCATCGGACCGCGGGAGCGGAAGCAGCCGCCCAATCCCTGGCCGCGCGAAATGGGCGACTACCGCCTGCCGCCGCTTTCGCTGCTGCGCGACCCGGACTACACGCACGTCGTCGCGCAGGAAGGCCCGGTGCGCGAAAAGGCCCGCATCCTGGAACAGACGCTCCGCGAGTTTCGCATTGATGCGCGGGTCGTCGCGATCGACGCCGGCCCGGTCATCACGATGTTCGAGGTCGAGCTCGCGCCGGGGATCAAGTCGGGACAGATTTCGGCCCTGTCGAACGACGTGGCGCGGGCCCTGCGGGCGCCGGTCGTGCGCGTTGTGCCGACGCTGCCGGGCAAGAACACCATCGGCATCGAGGTTCCAAACGTCGACAAGGAGAAGGTCCGGCTGAAGGAGCTGATCACCCTCGGCGGCGTGCGGCCGACGAAGATGCACCTGCCGATCTTCATCGGCAAGGACGCGAGCGGCAGTCCGCTCATCGCGGACGTGACGACGATGCCGCACCTGCTCATCGCCGGAACGACGGGCAGCGGCAAGAGCGTCTGCATCAACACGCTGATCATGAGCATCCTCATGACGCAGCGCCCTGACCATGTCAAGCTCATCCTCGTCGATCCCAAGATGGTCGAGCTGTCGGTCTTCAAAGACGTGCCGCACCTCATGTGCCCGATTGTCACCGAGATGCCGCGGGCCGAGCTGATCCTCGACTGGGCCGCGACAAAGATGGACGAGCGCTATGAGCTGCTGGCCGAGGCGGGCGTCAAGAACATCGACGGCTTCAACAGGCTCGGCAAGGACGAAATCTACGCCCGCTTCCAGCCCACGACCGAGCAGGAGCGGGCGCAGATCCCGACGCACCTGCCCTACATCGTAATCATCATCGACGAACTGGCCGACCTCATGATGACCAGCGGCAAGGCGGTCGAGCATCACCTCGCGCGACTTGCGCAAAAGAGCCGCGCCGTCGGCATCCACCTGCTCGTCGCGACGCAGCGCCCGCAGGCCAACGTCGTCACAGGCCTGATCAAGAGCAACCTGCCGTCGCGGATCGCCTTCCGCGTCGCGAGCCGCATGGACTCGCGAATCGTGCTCGACCAGAACGGCGCCGAACTGCTCATGGGCCAGGGCGACATGCTGTTCCTGCCGCCCGGGCAGCACAAGCTGGTCCGGGCGCAGGGCACGTGCGTGGAGGACGACGAGATCAAGGCCGTCATCGACGACCTCCGCAGCAAGGCCCAGCCCGAGTTCCACCACGAACTCATGCGGCTCTCCACGCCGCGCGATGATGACACCGGCGAACGCGATCCGCTGTTCGACCAGGCGGTCGACATCATCGTGGAAACCCAGCGCGGCAGCGTCAGCCTGCTCCAGCGCCGGCTGGAGATCGGCTACTCCCGCGCCAGCCGCCTGATCGACCAGATGGCCGCCGCCGGCATCGTCGGCGAATACCGCGGCAGCCAGGCGCGCGATGTGTGCGTAACGCAGGACGAGTGGGCGGCCATCAAGGCGCAGCGCGCGTCGTCGTGCGATGATCGCGCGGGCGGCTCGCACGATGACGCGGAAAGCTCGGCGGCGCTCCGTGACGCCGATCGCGACGACCCGCTGGACGACGACTAGACGGGGCGATTCGGCTCGCCCGCACCACATCGACACGCCGAGGCTCCCCCGCTCCAATACCGCGATGCCGTCGATACAGAACACCGTCCGCGGCGCGTGGGCCCTCGACCCGGCAATCGACTTCCTCAACCACGGCTCATTCGGCGCGTGCCCCGTCGCAGTGCTCGACGAACAGGCGCGCCTGCGCGAGGAACTTGAGCGAGAACCGGTGCGCTTCATGGTGCGCGAACTCGAGTCGCGGCTCGATGCCGCGCGGACCCAACTCGCCACCTTCCTCGGAGCCGACCCGGACGGCCTGGCATTCGTTCCGAACGCGACGACAGGCGTCAACGCGGTGCTTCGCTCGCTCGAATTCCGGCCGGGCGATGAACTGCTGACGACCGACCACGAGTACAACGCCTGCCGGAACGCACTGGAGTTCGCCGCGCGACGGTACGGCGCGGCCGTTGTCGTCGCGCAAATCCCGTTCCCCGTCCGCGGGCCGGCAGACGTGATTGATGCCATCCTGCAATGCGTCTCGCCGCGGACGCACCTGGCGCTGATCGATCACGTCACGAGCCAGACGGCGCTCATCCTCCCGATCCGTTCGCTGGTCGAGGCGCTCGCGGAACGCGGGATCGACGTGCTCGTCGATGGCGCCCATGCGCCCGGGATGCTTCAATTTCGGATCGACGCGATCGGCGCGGCGTATTACACCGGGAACTGTCACAAGTGGATTTGCGCCCCCAAAGGCGCCGGGTTTCTGCACGTGCGGGCCGACCGCCGCAAGAGCATCCGCCCCACCGTGATCAGCCATGGCGCAAACTCGACACGGACCGATCGCGAGCGTTTCCGCGCCGAGTTCGACTGGACCGGGACGTTCGACCCGACGCCGTACCTGTGCGTCCCAGTCGCACTGCGGCATCTCGCCTCACTCGCACCCGGCGGCTGGCCGGAGGTGATGGAACGTAATCGTCGGCTCGCATTGCGCGGCCGCGCCATTCTCTGCAAAACGCTTGACATTGCGGCCCCCACGCCGGACGACATGATCGGCTCGATGGCCAGCCTGCCGCTGCCGGACGGGAGCGCCGACGCGCCCACGACCTCGCTCTACGACGATCCGCTCCAGCGGCGCTTGTTCGAAGAGCACCGCATCGAGGTGCCGATCATCGCATGGCCATCGACGCCGCGGCGGTTGATTCGCATCTCCGCGCAGCTCTACAACGATGAACGACAATACGCGCGCCTGGCCGACGCGCTCGACGGAATGCTTCGGACGTAGCGCTGAACGGGCGATCAGAGCGCCACGGCTTCCTCGACCTCGACCTCCGGCTCCGGTTCCACCGCGACCTCCGTTCGTTCCATCGCGGCCTCCAGCATGACTGGTCGAGAAACCCGTCGCCCGCCGAGCACGACGACGTTTCCATCACCGACGAGGGCGGCAGCATCGCGTACGAACGCCTCGCCGGGCGAGACGCTCATCGAGTCAGCGCAGCGGATCGTCGCTGTCAGCCCCTGCGGAGTCTCGACCTCGATGAAGACCGGACGATCGCCGCGGTGCGCGCGGCACACGTCGCGCAGCCGCGCAATCGTGCCATCCTCCAGGCGAAGCGTCGACAGGCGCAGGATGACGCCCGACGACAATCGTCCCGGGCCATCGTCGAATGCGATCACCTCGGTGACTCGGAGCGATGGCTCCTCGCGCCGACGATCGACGCGCCCGCGGAGATAAAGCGGGCGATCCGGGACGATCAGGGCGCGGTACTGCTCCAGTCCCTCGGCGTACAGCACGGCCTCGACCGAGCCGGTCAGGTCTTCGAAGATCATGACCGCGAGCTTCGACCCGGCGTTGCGACCCTGCCTCGTGACGCTGTATCGCACGCGGCTGATCATGCCTCCGAGGACGATCTCGGTCCCGTCGGAGATCGTCGCGATGTCCGCGCAGTCCGCCGTCGCAAAGCGCTGAATCGTGGTCGCATGCTGCGTCAGCGGATGCCGCGTGACGTACAGGCCCAGGACGGCCTTCTCATTCGCCAGCATCTCGGCCTCGGACCATTCCAGGGTCGGGATCGGCGGTGGTGGCGCCTGGGCGTCGTGCTCAAACGTGCCGAACATGTTGAGCTGGCCCTGGCGACGATCTTCCTGGACCGTGCTACCGACCTTGAGCGCGGCGTCGAGCGCGGCCATGAGCCCGCGCCGCACGGCGCCGGTGGAATCGAACGCGCCGGCCTTGATCAGCGCCTCGATGACCGAACGGTTCACGAGCGTCAGGTCGACCCGCTCACAGAAATCGTACAGGTTCTCGAACGAACCGCGCTCCTGCCGCGCGCGAAGGATCGACTCCACGGCGCGCTCGCCGACCCCCTTGATCGCCGCCAGTCCGAAGCGGATGAAACCGTCCTTCGCCCCGCCCCCGGCCGAGCGGACCACCGAGAAGTCGATCTCCGACGAGTTCACGTCCGGCGGCCGGACATCGATGCCCATGCGGCCGCACTCCTCGATGTACTCCACGATCTTGTCCGTGTCGCCCATCTCGAACGTCAGCAGCGCGGCCATGAACTCGATCGGGTAATACGCCTTCATGTAGGCCGTTTGGAAGGCGATCAGCGCGTAACCGGTCGAGTGCGCCTTGTTGAACGCGTATTCCCCGAACGGCAGGATCTGATTGAAGATCTCCTCGCCGATGCGCGCATCCAGCCCGTTCTTCACCGCGCCGGCGATGAACGGCTCGCGCTCCGCCTCAATCATCTCCGTCCGCTTCTTGCTGATCGCCTTGGCGAGGCGGAAAGCCCGCTTGCGCTCGATGCCGCCGAGTCGGATCGCGAGCCGCGCCACCTGCTCCTGGTAGACGATGATGCCGTACGTCTCCTCGAGCACCTCCGACATGATCGCGTGCGGCGTCTTCCACTTCTCACCGTGCTTGCGGGAGATGTACGCCTCGATGTTGACCATCGGCCCGGGACGATAGAGCGCGTTGGCCGCGATCAGGTCCTCGATGCGGTTCGGACGCATCTTCATTACGACGTCGCGCATGCCGCCGGACTCGAACTGGAAGATGCCCTTCGTGTCGCCGCGCGCAAACAGGCCATAGACGTGCGGGTCGGACAGGTCCAGCCGCTCGAAATCGACCGACACTCCATGATTCCGCTCGACGAGCTGCCTCGACCGCTCCAGCACCGAAAGCGTCCGCAGGCCGAGGAAGTCCATCTTCAGAAGGCCGATCTTCTCGACCGTCGTGCCCTCGAACTGCGTGATCACCTGGTCGGAGTCCGACGGCTTGTAGAGCGGCAGCAGGTCGTCCAGCGGCCGGTCGGCCACGACGACGCCCGCCGCGTGAACGCCGGCGTGACGGGCCAGACCCTCCAATCGCCTGGAGATGTCGATGACCTTGCGGACCTCCGCGTCGTCCTCGTGCAGGCGGCGCAGCTCAGGCTCGACCGCCAATGCCCGCTCAAGCGTCATCTTGAGCTGTTCCGGAACGAGCTTGGCGACCTGGTCGGCCTTCGCAAGCGGAACGCCGAGCACGCGGCTGACGTCGCGCAGCACGGCCCGCGCCTTGAGCGTTCCGAACGTAATGATCTGCGCCACGTGCCCGTACTTCTCGCGGACGTAGCGCAGCACCTCCTCACGGCCATCCTGGCAGATGTCGATGTCGATGTCCGGCATCTCGTCCCGATCGGGATCCATAAAGCGCTCGAAGTACAGCCCGTAGCGCATCGGGTCGGGCTGAGAAAGGTAGAGGCAGTACGACACGACGGCCGAGCAGCCGGAGCCCCGCGCGCCGCACGGAATGCCGCGATTGCGGGCGTAGTGCACGAAGTCCCAGACGATCAGGAAATAGCTCGCGAAGCCCTTGCTCTGAATAACCTCAAGCTCGTAGTCGATCCGCTCGGCGATCTCGGCCGAAATCTCGCCGTAGCGCTCGCGCGCGCCCTTCATGACCAGCTCGCGCAGGTAGCGATCGGGGCTCTGTCCGCCGGGCGGACGGTAGACGGGTGTGTGGCGCGTCGAGAAGTCCAGATCGACGTTGCAACGGTTCGCGATCGCCAGCGCGTTGTCGATCGCCTCGGGCGTGCTCGCGAAGCGGACGCGCATCTCCTCCGGTGACTTGAGGTAGTACTCGTCCGAGGGAAACTTCAGCCGGTTTTCGTCCGAAACGAGCTTGCCCGTGGAGATGCAGCAGAGCACGTCGTGCGCTTCGGCGTCGTCCTTCGTGAGATAGTGAACGTCGTTGGTCGCGACGATCCCGATGCCCAGCCGCCGGGCGATGTCGATCAACTCCGGGTTGATCTGCTGCTGCTCCGGCAGGCCGTGGTCCTGCAATTCGATGAAAAACCGGTCCGCGCCGAAGACCTTCAGGTACCACTCGGCGATCTCCATCGCCGCGGCGCGATCGCGCTTGAGCAGCGCCTGCGGAATCTCCGCCCCGAGGCACGTGCTCGTGCAGATCAGGCCCTGGTGGTGCGCCTCCAGCACCTCGCGGTCGATCCGGGGGCGATAGTAAAAGCCCTCGCGATACGCGATCGACGACAGCTTGAGCAGGTTCTGGTACCCGCGGCGGTTCTGAGCCAGCAGCAGCAGGTGATAGCTCGCCTCGCCGATGCCCTTCGCATCGCGCTCGCGCCGATGGCCCGGGGCGATGTACGCCTCCATCCCGAGCACCGGCTTGATCCCCGTCTTAAGCGCCGTCTGGTAGAAGTCGATGACGCCGAAGAGATTCCCGTGGTCGGTGATTGCGATCGCCGGCATCCCCATCGCCTTGGCGGTTTGCACCAGATCGCCGATGCGGTTGGCCCCATCGAGCAGGCTGTAGTGCGTGTGACAATGCAGGTGAACAAAGCCGCTCCCCGCCGACATGGCCCGCGCTCCTTTCGCCGAAGATCCACGTCCGGGACGGCCCGAAAACCCGATCCGTTCTGCCCGGCCGTCGCGCCGATGCGCGATCATATCTTGCCGAAGCACATCCGCAACGCAAAAGACGCCTCGCACCATCCGCCGCGGAGCTTCGATGGCCGGACATCCCTGTACGGCCGGGCGAACCGGCCGTATAGTGCTCCAACAAGCGGCAGCACGGATGTCCCGCCGTGCCAGTCGCACGACAGAACCGCCGCGGCGGGGGTGGTCATGCTACGCTTCAACGTGTTTCCGAACTCCGACACGCCGCCGATCACGCTGGACGGCGCTTACGTCGTCGGCAGCGACGGCGTGCCCATCCGCGCGGAAATCACGTACGCCAACGGCGAAATCCGCTGCAACAAGCGCATCCCGGGCCCGAGCGGCCTGTGCGTGCTCTGGCCCGTTCCGGGGTTTGGACGCCTGATGCTCGAAACGACACGTCTCGTGGACCGCGATGCCGCGTACAACCTGCACGTCGAGCTGGCCCGCGGCCGGCTCATGCGGATCAGCCAGAAGCGCGAAGAATGGGGCTTTTACGACTTTCCGGACGGCGCCGACTACTACCGCCGGATCGATGCCGCCAAGGCGAAGCTGGTCGAGGCCCTGACCGCCGATGACGACGAATCCGCGGCGCGACAGGCCGACGCGGCACTCTCCGACGCGGTGATCGTGGGCGAGGACCTCAGCCTGTATCACGCCGATCTGTTCCTGAAACGGCGTCGCAGCGCGAACCAGTTCGTGAAGAGGCCGTTCGGCGCCGGCGTCGTGCTCAACCGCAGCGACGAGGCGTATCGCGAGTTCCTGCCGGGTGCGTTCGACTTCGCCGTCCTGCCCGTGCCGTGGCGCGAGATGGAACCAAGCGAGGGCAAGCTTCGCTGGGACGCGCTGGACTTGTGGGTCAACTGGCTGGGGCAGCACCGTCTGCACGTGCGGGCGGCGCCGCTCGTGTCGCTGGACAAGACGAGCCTGCCGGACTGGGCCATCGACGTGGCCCCGAACTACGAGACGTTTCGCGAGCTGGTGGTGGCCCACGCCACGCGGATGGTGCGTCGCTTCACGCACCGCGTACAGTCGTGGGAGTGCATCAGCGGCGTTCATGCCTTCAACACATTTCACTTCTCGCTCGAGCAGTTGATGGACCTGACGCGCACCGCGGCGCTGATCGTCAAGCAGAACGCCCCGCGAAGCACCGCCATCGTCAACGTGATCGTCCCCTGGGGCGAGTACTACGCGCGCGACCAGCGGACGATCCCGCCGGCGCTGTACGCGGACATGTGCGTGCAAAGCGGATTCAACTTCGACGCCTTCGGACTGCAATTCCAGTTCGGCGCGCCGGTCGAAGGCATGCTCGTGCGCGATCTCATGCAGGTTTCGTCGATGCTCGACCGCTTCGGGTCGCTCGGAAAACCGATCCATGTGACGGCGGCGCAGGTCCCCTCCGTCATTCAGCCGGCGCGAAACCCCGAATCGGCCGCGAACGGCGGCGGCATCTGGCACGATCCCTGGTCGGAGAAGGTGCAGTCCCAGTGGCTACGGCAGTTCTACGACGTCGCCTTTTCGAAGCCGTTCGTCGAGACTGTCGCGTGGCGCGACCTCGTCGACGGCCCCGGCCGCATCATGCCCTCGGGCGGCCTGCTGCACGCCGACCTCACGCCGAAGCCGGCGTACCAGGCGCTGCTCGACACGCGCCACCAGTTCCTCGGCGAGCGGCACCCGCCGCATCGCGGCCGATCGTCGCCGTAGTCGAATTCTGCAAGCTCACAGGAATTCCGGCCGAGGAAGTTCGCAACGCCGTCGTCGCTCCGACGCCGCGTCGGCAGGTCAGGACCGTCCGCACGAAACCTCGATCGGGTTGACGACCATGATGCGGTCGCGGCCGCCGGTCTTGGCGAGGTAAAGCGCCTGGTCGGCCAGTCGCACGAGGGCTTCGCCGGTCGGCGGCTGACCCTGTTCGAGGCTCGCCAGTCCGATGCTCAGCGTCACGCTCGACGCCCGCGGGAGCTGCTCGCACACGCGCTCGCGGAACGTCTTCGCCAGGCGGCGCGCCGAGGACGCCGCTTCGTCCGGCGTCGTCCGCGGCAGCAACACGACGAACTCGTCGCCGCCGTAGCGCGCCGGGAGGTCCGACTGCCGCAGCACGGCCCGGAGCACCTCCGCTGTGAGTTGCAGCACGTGATCGCCGACGGCATGTCCGTGCGTATCGTTGACCTGCTTGAAGCGATCGAGGTCGAGCATCATGCAGGTCAGATCGGTCTGGTAGCGAACCGCCTCGGAGAAGAGCTGGTTGAGCAACTCTTCAAAGTGGCGGCGGTTGTACAGGCCCGTCAGCGCATCGTGCGCCGCCATGTCACGGAGTTGCTCATTGAGCCGCTCGAGTTCGGCGTTCCGCTCCAGCAGCTCGCTTTCCAGCCGTTGGTTGGCCGCCTTCATCTCCATCATCGCCAGCGCCTTCTCGATGACGATCGGAACGACGTTGAGGTAGTCGCCGTGCTTGACGACGTAGTCGATCGCCCCAAGCCGGATCGCATCCGCCGCGGCCTGCCCGAATCGCTCGCCGGTCACCATGATGACCGGAAAATCGAGCGTGGCGCGAATCTCCGTAAGCAGTTCGAGCCCCGTGCAGTCCGGCACGTGCAGGTCGAAGATCCCGAGATCGAACCGCGTCAGGTCCAGCGCTCGAATCTCCGCGCCGCACGCTGCCAGGGTGACCGTCGCGTTCGGAAAGTGCTCCGCGAGGACCGCGGACATCAGCTCGGCCTGGTCCGGATCATCCTCCAGCAGCACCAGTCGCAGCGCCCGGGAACGAAACTGCGATGGCCCATCGACCGGACTCGGCAGAATCGTGTTCATGCGACACCTCCGGCGACCAGCTCCGTCTCCGGCAAGGGCTCCGATGCGGCGGACGCCGCGCGCGTCGAGCACACCGCGGCCTTTTCCAGCGTGAAGCAGAACACGCTGCCGCTCGGAGAATTCGGCTCGACCCACATGCGGCCGCCGTACGATTGCGCAATCCCGCGGCAATACGCGAGACCGACGCCGCGGCCGGGAACATGGCTGACGTAATCGACCCGCGCGCGGTTGAACAGCGCAAAGATTGAGTTCCGATCCTCCTCCCGAACGCCGATCCCGTGGTCCGCGATCCGGAACTCGTACTCGCTGTCCCGGTCGAGACACGAAACGCGAATCGTCGAGCGGGCGCCGTGGCGCTCCGGCGGCGCGGGCGTGTATTTGATCGCGTTGTCGATCAGGTTCTGGAACAGTTGCCGGAGCCGCCGGCGGGATGCGTACAGCCGGGGCAACGGCCCGTCGATCGTGACGTCGATCCGCTTCTTCTCCAGCTCAAACGCGAGCTGCGCGACGACGCCGCGCACCTCCGCATCCAGGTCGATGCGCTGCGGCGCATCGCGCTGGCAGCGCACGCGCGATAGTTCGAGCAGTTCCTCGATCAAATCGAGCTCGCACCGCACGTTGTGCTCGATCCGGTCGAGGCAGTGCCGCGCCTCATCCGACAGCGCCGCGCCGGCTTTGCGGCGGAGCATCGTAGCGAGCCCCTTGATGTTCCGCAGCGGCGCGTGCAGGTCGTGCGACACCGCCCGCAGGAACTCCTCGCGCTCGTTCATCTCCACGCGCAGACGCCGGTTGCTCGCGGCCAGTTGTTCCGTTCGATCGGCAACCCGACGCTCCAGGTCCACGTTTAGCGCCGTCAGTTCGCCGTGCGACCGCGAAAGC
Source organism: Phycisphaerae bacterium (assembly GCA_023150615.1). Lineage (GTDB taxonomy): Bacteria > Planctomycetota > Phycisphaerae > UBA1845 > UTPLA1 > JAKLKO01. The sequence goes on along the minus strand of JAKLKO010000006.1, from coordinate 91,097 downwards.
TCCGCCGCCATCTTGTTGAACGACTCGCCCAGCCGGCCGATCTCGTCCGCCCGCGCCACACGAACGCGACGATCCAGATCGCCGGCGGCCAGCGCCTCCGCCGCCTGGCTCAGCTCGTTGATCGGCGCGACGATCTGCCGCACCACCTCGAAGCCGAGCGGCACCATCAGCAGCACGATACCCACGCCGATCCCCAGGATCTGCCGCGTCGCCGTCGCCAGCATCTTGTCCACGAGCGACAGGCTCAGCCCCAGTCGGATGAATCCCGCAATCGGCCGCCGCCCGATCGGCAGGTACTGCGAACCGGCCGCCTCGATCGGATACACGATGTCGACGCACGGTCCGCGCCCGCCGTCGTTGGTGAAGCGCGGCCGCCCCAGCGAGGAGACGCGCATCCGCTTGCCATCCTCCAACCACCAGCGGGACAGTTGCCCGACGCCCGATTGCGACGCCGCGAGTACTTCGCCCGACGTGTCGGCAAAGACGACATACGCGAGGCGATCGCCGGGAATCAGCTCCTGCGCGATCCGCAGCAGCGCCTGGCGGTCCTGCTTGCGAATCGCCTCGGAACTGGGCACGGCCAGCACGCGAACGAGATCCAGCGCGTGGACCTGCGCGCGGGCCAGCGTGAGCTGCGTCGAAACGCGGAGGTAGAGCGCGCCGGTCAGGCCCGTCGCAACGGCGACGACGATCGTGAGGAGCACCGTTGAGCGGCATTGCAGACCGCGCGCCTCGCGCAGGAGTTGTGTCCAGAGGTTCCGCATTCTCATGGAGACTGATGCCCCGATGTCCGACCGCGACGCCGCTTCGGCCGACGCCCGAATATCGGCCCTGTTCTTCCGCCGGTTGAGCAATCGCTCGACAATCGCACCATCCGACCTCGGCTGTGATCGTTCGCCGCGACAATCGACTTGAAGTTCGGCCGAAGTGGCGGTAATACGCGGCGAGATGATCGGCGCGATCTGCTGCTGCTTCTTCATTCTCGGACAGGCCGCCGACGCGGCGCCGCCGCCGGGCGCGCCGCGAGCCGTTCCGGCCACGCCCGGCGCGCCCAACCGCGCCACCGGGACCGCGGCAGACCTGCTTGACACGATGGGTGCGGATTGGCTCGTGCATCTCGCACGGCACTACGGCCATCTCGCCGGCGCCGGCGACGCGCGGACCCGCGCGTTGCAGGCCCTCGCGCTCATGCAGGCGGCCAGCGACGTTCAACCTGCCGCGCCGGCGCCGTATCTCTGGCAATACGACCTGTTGAATCGGCTCGGCCGACCGGTCGAGGCTTTGGCCGCGCTGCAACGGTACGTCGAGCTGAAACCCGACGAAGAGACCGTCTGGCTGCACTTCCTCGCGCTGCGCATCGACGCGCTGCAAACCGCCGAGGCGCGCGTGGCGTTTCTCCAAGAGCAACTCTCCCAGCCGCGCCTGCCCAAGGCGGTCGCGAGCGACCTGCACCGACGTCTCGCCGCGCACTACCGCGAGCGAAACGACCTTGCCAAAGCGGGAAAGCACGTCGAGAACGCGCTTCGCCTGATGCCGAGCAACGTCGAGGCGCGGCGCCTGGCTTACGAGCTGTTCGGCGAGACCGAACCGACGTTGCAGCGCGTCGAGCTGGCCCTGCAACTCATCCGGGCCAGCCCGAGCCAGGTCTACCTCCTCTGGGAACTGGGGGAGGTGCTCGATTCGCTCTCGCTGCACCGCGAAGCACAGGAGTGGTACCTCCGCGCGATCGAGGTCCACGAGCGGAATGCGAAGACGCCCGTCGTGGCGGAGTACTGGTTCAAGCTCGCGCAATCGTACGCGTACTCATCCGACCTCAAGGCGGCCATGGAGGCGGTCGACAAGGCGCTGGCGGCCGATCCGATGTTCGCACGCGCGAGCGTCCTGAAGTCCTACATCGCCCAGCGCGCGGGCGCCAAGGACGCCGATGCGCCGCTGAACGCCCTCGCCGATCGCTTCAACGCGGAGGTCGACGAGGTCATCAAGTCTCGCAACATCGCCAAGGCCGTCGAACTCGCGTGGTTCTACGCCTACCATCGCCCCGACAAGACACGCGCGCTTCAGCTCGCCGAACTCGCCACGAGCGTGCCGCTGCCGGGTTCGCTCGCGGAACGGGCCATGGGCTTCGCGCTGTTGATGGACAACAAGCCCGCCGAGGCCCTCGCGCGACTTCGCCCGCTTGCCGACGTGGACCAGATGGCCGCGGTCGGAGTGGCCCGCGCGCTGATTCAGATGCACAAGGAGGCCGAGGCAATCCCGGTGCTGCACAGGGCGGCGCTGCTGAACGCCAGCGGCGTCGCGTACGACGAGATCGTGCGCATGCTGGAACGCCTCGGCGAAAAGCCGCCGGCGCGCCCCACCCACGACAAGATCGTCCAGACCCTGCAGCGATGCGATCGACGCGTCTTCGACTTCCACAAGCGACCGGGCGACTTCCTCAAGCTGACACTGCGCTTCCTGGACGACTCCCTTCCGGCCGCCGGTCCGTGGCGCGTGGCGATCCGCATCGAAAACGTCGGACCGTTTCCGATCACGCTCGGCGAGGGCAAGATGGCCGAGCCGCTGGTGGTCCTCTCGGCCCGGCTCGGCGACGATCCGCAGAACCGCTTCGATTACTACATGCAGACGCTGCTCAACAGCCGCGAGATGCTGATTCCCGGCGACGCGGTCGAGAAGATCGAGGCCGTTGACGTGGGCGCAGTCCGTCGCCGCGCGCTCGAGTGCGTCGATCAGCCGCTTTCGGTCGAGCTTTCCGCGATGTTCGACCCGGTCTACTCCGAGTCGGGCTACGACCGCGGCATGAGCTCGGTGCTCGCGACGCCCATCCGCGCAACGCGGCCCGCCGTCGCCACCGACCCCGGCTCGCTTCAGATGCTCATCGCGAAATCGGCCGGGCCGGGCGTCGCCGACCAGGTGGCCGCCGTCGATACGCTCGGCGCGCTGATCGTGACCGCCGTCGCCCGCGGGCAGCAATCGCCGCTGAACGCCGACGCGCTTGGCCGAATTCGCCGCGAGCTGAACGCCCGCCTGACGGACGCCGCCTGGCTGGTCCGTGCGCATGCGATCGATGCGTTGAACAACGAGAAGCAGGGCAAGGAAGTGCTGGCTGCCGTCGCGAACGCCGTCCGCGATTCGCACCCCGTCGTCCGCATGGCGGCGATCCGTTTCTTCGTCACGCAGCAGGGAGAGAAGTTCCGCCGCGTGCTCGAATCCGTCGCCGAGTCGGACGAAAGTCCCGCCGTACGATTGCTCGCCAAGTGCTATCTCACCCCGAAGACCGACGGCTGAGTCGCCGCCGTCCGACGCCCCAATCTACGATTCGATCGCCGAACCAGAGGCTCGAAGCAGATCCGGCAGTCTCACCGAGAATGCCGATCGGGCCATGACCTCATCCGCCCCCGCGGCACGCGCGGTGCTCAGGTGCTCCGCATCGACGTGTGACCCGTAGGTAATGATGCGAGCCGATCCCGCGGCAGCCCGAATCGCACGCACCGCCGCGCCGACGTCCAACTCCACGGCAGCGAGGTCCACGATCACGGTCCGAACGACGGCTCCCGCGGCCAGCAGCGCCGTCACGCCCGAAACGTCGCGAACCACTCTGACGTCCGCTCCCACCGCCGCCGCGGTTGAACCGATCTTCGTTGCGAAAATCAGGTCCCGAACCAGCGCGATCACCATGACACGCTCCCCGAACGGCTTCCGTCCGATAACCGCCGCCGATCTCCGATCGATCCATCAAGCCCGACGCGCGGTCAACCGATAGCAGCGCCGGAAATTCGCCGCCGTCGGAGACCGCGATCCATGCGCAAGCGCCGGCCCCATCAACCGACCCCCTCGGCCCAGCAGGCCTGGGAATTCGTCGTCGTCGTGCTGTCGATCGTCGGTCTCGTCGCGATGGTCCACTGACGACAACCGCCCGCGATGGCCGCGTCGCACCCTCGCGCAGGCTCAGCGCGCCTTCGCCCGCTTCCGCGCAATCCACTTCCGCACCGCCGGCAGCGGGCGCGTATTAAGCACGTCCTCCGCACGCACCCAGCCGCGCCGCGCGGTCCGTACGCCGAGTTCCATCTGCTCGAGCTGGGGCGGCGCATGCGAATCCGTGTCGATCGCGAGCATCACCCCGGCATCGCGCGCCATGCGAACGTGACGGTCGTGCAAATCCAGGCGCTGCCACGCCGCGTTGATCTCCAACGCCGTCCCCGTCCGCGCCGCCGCCGCGACGACCGCCTCCATGTCCAGATCGGCCGGCTCGCGCTTGTTGATCAACCGGCCGGTCGGATGGCCGACGATCGTCACGTACGGGTTATCAATCGCCGCGAGAAGCCGCCGCGTGATCGCCACGCGGTCCTGGCGCAGGCTGCTGTGCAGACTGGCCACGACCAGATCGCACGCGGCCAGGATCGAGTCCGGGTAGTCCAGCGTTCCATCGGCGAGGATGTCACACTCGCAGCCGACGAGCACGGTCACGTGCCGCAACTTCTTGTTCAACTCGCGAAGCCGGTCGATCTGCCGCCACATCCGGTCGATCGAGAGTCCGTTCGCGATCGTACTGCTCCGGCTGTGATCGGTGATCGCGATGTACTCGTAACCCAACCGCCCGGCCGCCTCGGCCATTTGCTCGGCCGAGACCGTGCCGTCGCTGGCCGTCGTGTGCATGTGCAGATCGCCGCGGATGTCGTCGCGTTCGATCAATTTCGGCAGGCCGTCCGTCGCCGACACCTCGCCGCGATCCTCGCGCAGCTCCGGCGGAATAAACGGCAGGCCCAGCCGCTTATAGACGTCGATCTCATCCGCTCCGGCAAGCCGCTTGCCCGCCGCATCGAAAAGGCCCCACTCGTTCAGCTTCCACTTCCGCCTGATCGCCAGCTCGCGCAGCCGGACGTTGTGCTCCTTGCTCCCCGTGAAGTACATGTACGCCGCGCCGTACGACTCGGCCGGAACGACGCGCAGGTCGACCTGCAACTCGCCGCCGTCGGGTTTCTCGACCAGCACCGACCCTTTCGTCTCGCCGCTCGCCAGCACTCGCTTCGTTGCCGACAGCGATACGAACGCCTCAACGACCTTCGGACCCGACGCCGACTCGCACAGGATGTCCACGTCGCCGATCGTCTCCGTCCCCCGTCGCAGCGACCCGGCCAGATCGGCACGGCAAACGCCGCGGATCCGGCGAACCTGCTCGACCAGCGCCGTCGCGATCGGAAGCGCGACACCGAGCGCCGTTCTCCCGGCGGATCGCTCCGCGAACTCGAGTCCGGCCTTGATCTGCGCGACGCTCTTCTCGCCCAGTCCCTTCAGCTTGGCCAGCTCGCCGCTGTCGATCACGCGGCGGAGCGCGTCGATCCCGTCGACGCCCAGCTCCTTCCACACCAGCGCAACCTTCTTCGGCCCCATCCCCGGAATGTCGAGCAGCTCGGGCAGTCCGCCCGGAATGGCCGCCCGCAGATCCTCGAGCAGCGCGATCTTGCCCGTCTTGACGAACTGCTCGACCTTTTCGAGCGTGCCCTTGCCGATGCCCGGGACTTCGGCAAGCGCGCCGCTCGCCAGTAGGTCTGCCGCGTCCTGCGGAAGGTCCTTGAGCGCCCGGCTTGCGCGGCGGTACGCGTTCACGCGAAACGACTGCTCACCCTGGATGTCGAGCAGGTCCGCGATCCGCTCAAACGCCGCGGCCAGTTCCTTGTTTCCCATCGACCGCAGTGTAGCACGATCGGCCCGGTCGACTAGACCGTTGGACAGGCCGGCCGTCGCGACGCGCAACGATCCGCGCCGTACACATCTTAGCTTCGGCCGCCCTATGGCTGCGCAGTCACGGATGTATCGTTCGTCGATCGATCCGGTACGCCCCAGAAGTCGTTCGGCGTGTGAATCCGGCCCCGCTGGTCGATCCGCGACAGGCCGGCCGCGCTGGCAAACGCGACCTTTGCGTTGAGGACGCGACGCCAACCGGTGACATCGGTCCCCCACGGATATGCGACAAACTGCACCGCCGACGCGACCGCGACGGCCGCGGCAATCCACGTCCGCCGTCGCGGCCGTCGGCTGCACGAAACTGCCAGCAGTGCATACGCGGGAAACAGATACCAGAGTGCGTGGCCGATCTCCGTAACGTGCACGAGCGACTGGAATGCGAGCACCGGACCGACGCCGAGCACGAAAAGCGGTAACCGGATCGCCGGTGGCGTGCGCGAGCGGAACCCGACAATCAGCGAATACGCGATCGGAATCGCGCCCAGCCCAAAGCCCCAACCAAGATACGCAGCGAGCTTGACGACGTTTCGCAGCAGCCCGTCGACCAGTCCGCGATCGATCACCGATGTCGAGCGAACGACGCTCAGCGTATAGGCGAGGCTGGGCGCGTTTGCGTCGGAGTACAGGACGCTGCCGATGACCATCCAGCATGCGGCGCCCGCCACCAGCGCCGCCGCCGCCCCGATCAGCTCCCGCCGACCGACGCGTCCGGCGGTCCACAGCACGAGCGGCCCGAACCACATCAGCAGGTCGAATCGAAGGCCCGCACCGACCGCCAGCACGGCCGCCGCGAGCCGCACCGCCGGCGTCCGACGCTGCGTCCAGCCCACCGCCGCGACGACAAGCACGATCGCAGCCACGAGGTTGGCCGCGACGTAGTTCCACGCCGTCACGCCGCAGAACCACCACAGCGGATTCAGCCCCATCGCCAGTGCCGACCACCACGCGGCGCCCTCGCCCGCGACGCAACGCAGCGCCGGGTAAAGCAGCATCGGCGTCAGGATCGATGCGACGAGCGAAAGCGACGCGAAACTCGCGTACGCCCCGACGCCCATCGCGTTCAGAAGCGTCCCGAGAGCGATCCAGAGGACATAGCCGGGCGGGTGCACCGGGTAGGGCCTGGGAAACCCGAGGGCGGCGACGAATTCAAGTTCATCGCCGTGAACCGGCCAGGGATGTTCGATCGTCGCGATCCGCGCTGCAAGGAGCAGCAAACCCAGCGCGATCGTCCGGAGGACCCGGCGTGTCGGTGTGCTCGAATGCGAGATCGCCGTCCCGGTATTCGTCACGCCGCTCCAGTCTACGGACGCCGGCCAGAACCGGCAACTTCTGCGCGTCCCGATTCCCCCGCGGTGCATACGCCATGAGCGTCATGCACTCGGAATACCAGCGGCACTGCGGCCGCGGACAGACCGACACCGCGCGACCGAAACACGCGTCGAAGCCCTCCGTACGTTGCAAGTGGTGAATCAGGTACAGGTCAGGCAGTTCGCCCGTCTCAGTAGCACGCCGGGCGGCTCGATCGCGGGCGGCGAGGATGTCGAGCATGGCGCAAGCCCCGGTTCACCGATGCGCCGTCCGTATTCGCGGTGCGATGGTCGGCGCGGCGCGCTGGACGGCAAAAAACCGCTGATCTACACTCGACAATGCGTCGATCCGCTCAACGGCCGACGCGCGTGTTCGGCACGCACGTCTTGTTCGGCCGAACGGCGGCTGCGGTGGAGTGAAAAAAGTGAGCGGATCCGCCCCCCTCAAGCGTATCGGCATCCTGACCGGCGGCGGAGACTGCCCGGGACTGAACGCCGTCATCCGCGCCGTCACCAAGAGCGCGTTCAACGACCACGGCTGGGAAGTCTGGGGCATCGAGGACGGCTTTCTCGGCCTGATTGTCGGACGCATCCGGAAACTCGACCGCGAGGATGTGAGCAATATTCTCACCCGCGGGGGAACGATCCTCGGCACCACCAACAAGGCCGACCCCGCCCGCTTCGCCGTGGCCACCGACGAGCACGGTGACCCTGTCTTCCACGACGTATCCGACCTCGTCATGGAGAACTACCGAACGTTCGGGCTCGACGCCGTGGTCGTCGTCGGCGGCGACGGCACGATGAGCGGCGCGGCCCGGCTGATCCCCCGCGGCTTCCGCTGCGTCGGCGTGCCCAAGACCATCGACAACGATCTGATGCACACCGACATCACCTTCGGCTTCATGACGGCCGTGACCACCGCGACCGAGGCCATCGACCGGGTGCACACGACCGCCTCCAGCCACCACCGCGTCATGCTCGTCGAGATCATGGGCCGCAACGCCGGATGGCTCACGCTCTACTCCGGGATCGCCGGCGGCGCCGACATCGTCCTGATTCCCGAGATCCCCTACGACCTCGACACGATCTGCGAGGTTTGTCACCGACGCGCCCACGTCGGCAAGTGCTTCACGATTATCGCCGTCTCCGAGGGCGCGCGCTCCCGCGACGGCGGGCGGACGGTGCACAAGATCGTCAAGGACAGTCCCGATCCGGTCCGACTGGGCGGCATCAGCCAGATCCTCGCCGAACAGATCGCCGAGCGCACGCACCTCGAGACGCGCGCCACCATTCTCGGCCACATCCAGCGCGGCGGAACGCCGGTGGCCTTCGATCGCGTCCTGGCAACGCAATTCGGCAACGCGGCCGTGCGACTGCTCGCCACCGGGCAATTCAACCGGCTCGTGGTCATGAAGGACTATCGAATCGACAACGTGGACATCGCCGAGGTCGCGGATCAGCAACGCACGGTCCCGCCCGACCACCCGCTCGTCGCCGCGGCCCGTTCGATCGGTACGTCGTTCGGCGTCTGAGCGCCCCTCGACGTTATCCGCCGGTCTTCGAGAGGAACCCCACGCTCGATTGGAAGATGCGATCCTGCGTACCGGCGTCGGCGGCCGCGGCCGCGGGCTGCGCCAGATCGTCGCGGTTCGCCCGGCACATCAAGCAACCGACCGTCTCGAGATGCGACTCGATGAACCGCTGCCACGGGTCGTCGAGCAACCCCAGCAGCGCCGAACCGAGCGTGCTGCGCTTCGGACAGGTCAGGCGATGCTCGCGCCAGATCCGCGCGATCGTTGCGTCCTCGGACAGCGGCACATCATCGAGCGCCGCCGCGGCCCCTTCGCGCTCGCGGATCTCGTCGACGTACTCCCGCAGCCGTGCCAGCGCCCTGAACTTCACGCCGGCCACGGCCTTCTCATCACGCCCCATCCGTGCCGCGACGTCCTTGTTGCGCAGCCCGACGTAGAAGAGCAGCTCGATCATCTGGATCTCCTCCAGCTTCTGCCGCTCGACCAGCTCGTCAATCAGCCGCCGCAGAATGACCACGAGCAGTTGCTCCTGCCGCCGCGACAGCTCCCGTCGCGCCGCCGCACGACTCGGCGTGTCGGATTCGGTCGCCTCGACGCCGTGCGCCAGCTCGTCGGGGTCGAACCCGAACGCCTCCGGCGCGCGCTTGCGCCGCGCGAGATACTCGCCGATCTTGTAACGCAGGATCGAAAACAGGTACGTCTCTAGCGAACGCGCTTCATCGAAGTGCGGCAGGCTCGTCAGAAACCCGACGAACGCCTCCTGCACCACGTCGTCCGATTCACCCGTCGAGCCGAGGCGCGAACGCGCAAACGCCGCCAGGCGGCCGTGGTATCGGTCGATCAACTGCTTCCAGGCATGCAATTGCCCCGACCGGATTTGAGCGATCAAGTACCGGTCGGCATCGTCAGTCGGCAGCGGGGCGGCGAGGGTCATCCATCCATCGAGAACAAAAAGGGCACGTCGGCCTCTCCGCGCGAACCATACCCTGGGAAGCCGCGATATGCATCCGACCCCTAATCCGCCGCCGCCACGGTCGCTGCGGCCGATTCCACTTCCGTTCCACCCAGAACCCGCCCCAGCTCCTCCAGCTCCGCTCGAAGCGACCGCAGCTCGCGCTGGCCCATCGAGAACCACGCCGGCTCCTCGACGTCGAGGAGGCAGCGGAGCTGCCACGCCTCATCGCCGGCGCGATAGGCGGCGATATTCAGCCGCGTCTTCAACTTGCGGACGTTCTGATCCCACAGGCTCTGGATGGAAGACGACCCGCGCTCGAACGCCCACAACAGGTCCCCGCTCGATTTCAGCCGGAATCCGGTCGCCAGGCAGTGTCGCTCAACGACCGCGGACAGATCAACATTCGCCGGAACGAGGAACGTACATCGCAGCGGCAGCTCGAGCTTCGGCCCGCGCAAACGCGTCCGACCGAGGATGAAGCCACCCCAGATGATCAGACCGATCGACCCGATTCCGAGCGGTCCGATTACGGCAGGGACCAGTTCTTGGTCGAGGTGTCGCTGAAGCAGCGGGACCATGCTGCCCGACCACACAAGCAGGAAGATCCCTCCGCCGAGAATCACGCCGCCGGTGCGTCGCCGTCGCGTGGCGAGTTCCTCCGGACTTGGCCGCGTCGGCACGAACGCACCAACCGGCAGGAAAATCGCGAAGATCATGATGCTGACGCCGAGCATCAGTCCGAGCAGCCATTGGAACTGCTGAGATTCCGACGCGGCGAGCAGACCCATCCCGATGCCTGAACTCGTGATGGCGGCAATTCCGGTCGTCAGCGCCAGCGGCTGAAGGAACCCGCGCCACACGCCGCGCTGTACGCGCAGCGCGCTGCGCCGAAGGGCCATCAACCCGAAGAGGCAGCCCGATGCCCCACCCATCAGGTAATTCGCCATCTGACGGTCGTTCTGCGCCAGCAGTCCGGACGCCGCGAATGCCGCGATGCCGAAACCGAGCAACGGAACACCGAGCAGAAACCAGGTGATCCGCGAAACCGGCGAGTATTCAACGCGGCCCGGTTCCGACGGCACCACAGGCACCGGCGGCACGCCCACCGCCGTCATCGCCCGCCGATTCGGCACCCCAGTGTCATCCGGAATGTCGCTCGGCCATGCGTGGCCCGCGCCTGCGCTGACGTGCCGCGGCGGCGCGTCACGATCGGCGAAGTCGGCCTCACGAACGCTGCCCGGCGTCGCCGCGCGACCCGCCGCCAGAGGCCAGAGGCTCGCAACCGTCTCGACGCAGAGCGACGCTGCAACCGCGATCGCCGCCATCCCGAGCGCAGGCTCAACGTCGAGGATCCCGGACGTCACGAGCGCGAGAAGCCCGGCCGAGAATGCCGAGCCGAGCGAGACATGCCCTTTTCGCCCGTTGTAGTACCGCTTCGGCCAGTTGCCCAGCACGAGCAGCAACAGCAGCGGTGCCATGAACTTTCCGCCCGCACCCGAGACTTCGACCGTTTCTACCCTCGGCGGCTTCGGCGCGACGATGGACCCCATCGGCCCGTCGATTCGCGCCGACGGGGCCTCGATTCGCGGAGCGGCGCGCGTCCGCTTCGTCACTTCAATCGGTGACGGCATCGGCGACAAAAGGAGTGCTGCAAGTGACGCGATCAGGAATCTCGCCATCCACTCGCTTCGGAACCGGTAGCGTTCAAACGCAATCCAACTGCCGAGCAACACCGCGCCCACGATCGCGCCGATCGGACCCGCAACCCGAACGGTCTGGAGAACCGAGGGCAAGTCCTCGTGGACGATCAGCCCGACCCCGAACGAGAAACCGATCGCCAGCAGCAGCGCTGTACCGAGCCGCTCGCCAATCGGCCGATGCAGCGCCCAACGCTCCATCGCCCGTCCGGCTCGCGTCTCATCCACGCGATGGGCGAACCGGCCGGCCGTGTCGTGTACTTTGCCCACCCAGCGATCCGCACTTCCAATCGCCTCGCGGTCGATCCGCAGTGGAGGCGGTGGTCCGGGGAAGGGGTCGCCGCGGTTGCTGCTCCCGCTGCCCAGGCCCCCGGCCGCCACCGGCACCCTCGCCCGATGCGCCACCCGACCCGCCACCGTCGATAGGCTCGCCGGCTCGAACGTCGCCAGCGTCGATTCCAGACCTCCACCCGAAAAGATCGCCCCGACCATCTCCTCCACCGTCCCATACCGCTCCCGCGGGTCCTTCGCCAACGCCCGCCGAAGCACCGTCGGGAACGGCTCCGCCAGCCCCGACACCTCCGGCTCCGCCGTCAGGTGCTTCATCAGGATCTCCCCCACCGTCGACCCCGCGTACGGCACCCGGCCCACCAGCATCTCGTACAGCATCACCCCCAACGCATACAGGTCGATCGTCCGGTCGTAGTTCCCGCTCCCGATCTCCGGCGCCATGTAGTGCACCGTCCCCACGCTCACCGTCTGGCCGCTGTGCTGCGACGCCGTCAGATGTTTGCTCAACCCGTAGTCCCCGATCTTCACGTACCCCTCATCCCAGAACACGTTCCCCGGCTTCAGGTCCCGGTGGACGATCCCCCGCTCGTGGAGGTACGTCAGACCTCTCCCGATCTCCCGAACCAGGTACGTCGCCTTCGCCACCCCCAGCCCCCCCGCCGACTCCACCAGAAGCTCCCGAAGCGACGGACCCGACACGTACTCCATCACCACGAACCACTCCCCCACGCTGCTCTGACGAACGTCGTAAATCGAAACCAGGTGCGGACTCTTCAGGTTCAGGCACGCCGAGACACCACGAAGCTCCACGCTCGGGTTGTCCCGAAGATACTTCAACGCCACCTCCTTCCCGCCGTCCGATACCGCGTAATACACCTCCCCAAACCCACCACGACCCACCCCGCGCTGGATCGTGTATCCCTCCAACGGACGATCGCCCTCATGGAATAAAAACGTCGTCACGATGCCCATCCCGTCTATCCGCGAATCAGCATGTCCGCTGATCCCGACGCACTTCGAGCCGTCCGGAGGACAACCGACCGGAACCCTCACCCGACCGGCGGCGCGACCGATACACCGGTCCAGGCCTGAATCGACATGCGAACGCCCGCAATTTCCAGCGGCTGACCCGGCACGACGGGCGCCATCGCACCGATTACGCCGCCACCCGACAACCCACGCGCAAACATCCGACCGCCGCGCTCCGACAGCACGATCGACGTGCCTGGAAGGACGACATGACATTCCGACGTCGGACCCAGAAGCACCGGTCCGCCCATCAGGATTACGCGCCTCACGTCCGACACCGTCCGCACGCCCGATTCCAGGTCGATCGCCGCCGACGGACTCTTCAGGCTCGGCCGGCGAAACGTCAGACGCACGCGCCGCCCGATTCGCAGCTTCGCCTCGCGATCCAGCAGCGCTTGCCGCACCGGTTGATCGTTCACCGTCAGACCGCTGGGCGCCAGAACGAAATAGTCCTCGCCGCTGCGAACGATCTCAGCGGCCTGCTCCGGCAAGTCCGAGACGAGCGGCAGGTCGGCCGTCGCACCCGGCCCGGCGCGGCCGATGGTCACACGATCACCTCGGAGCAACAGGAAGCTGCCCGCTCCGTCGATCCGCAGCATCAGCCGTCTCGGCAGTCCGGGCTCCACGATCACCGGCGGCGGCGTCGGCGCCACACCAGCCGCGCCTCGATCCGCACCGATCGAAGGAATGACAGCGGCCGCATTCTGCGGCGACAGGAGAAACCCGATTGGCCCTTGGCGCACGCCCGCCGACAGCTCCTGGAGCTGCGTCAGCTTCGATCGCAGCGCCTCGAGCCACTTCGCACCCGGCACGAGCTGTTCGAGCCGCGCAGCCGCAATCGCCGCGACCTCGAATCGGCCCGCCGCGAACGAAGTCGCCACGTCATTCAGGATGCTCTGCGCGTGCTCCAGGTCGAGCCGCGCCGGCCGATTCAACCCGATACGCCCCAACTGCGCCAGCACCGCCCGCGCCCGATCCGGCCGTCCGTCGGCGAGCGCGCGGTTCGCGTCATCCATCGCGGCGGAACACACCGAGTCCTCGATCGCGTCCAGTCCCTCGGCGCCAGGATACATCTGCCGCACCGCCTCGCAGGCGCGGACCGCCTCGTCGATCGCGCCGCGCGACACGGCCGACCGCGCATCGGCCAGCAGCGCCTCCGCGCGCTCCGCCGTACGGGCCACGCGCTCGGCGATCGCCGCGGCTTCGGACTCGTCACGGAGCGGCGCGAGTTCCTGCCGAGCTAGCGTCAGCGCCCCTTCGGCCAGCCGCTGCTCCGCGGCGTTGAGTCGTTCGCGAACCTCGCGCTGCGCCCGCTGGCGGTCCTGCATCGCCGCGACCGCCCGCCGCCGCCACTCCTCGACGCGCTGCGGTGCCGCGCCGCACCACGCAGCGCGATCCAGATCCTGAAGCGCTTCCCCGAACCGTTCGGCGATCAGGCGTTCCTGCGCGCGCATCAGCAGCGGCTCGCACAGTCGCGATCGGACGCCACTGGCCCGCGACTCGTCCCGCAGCGCCGGATCGCGCAACAATTCATACGCCTCGTCCAGCCGACCGGCGTTCAGCGCCGACTCCGCCGCCTTCACCCGTTCTGCCGAACGCCGTCCGAACATCCCCGGTCTCCGTCTGTACTGCCGACGGGCAGCGACACTCGCCCCGGCCGACCGGCCGGATCGAGCGACGCCGTGATATTGGCCTTCCGGCGCCGAATATTCGGTGGCGATCCCGGCCGGGCAGCCGCTCAGCGCGTGCGGTAGACCCCGCGTTCACACGCAGTTACGAACGCCTCGGTCGTCGATTTCAGCCGCTCCCAGTCGTCCCGGATCCGTTCGGCCTCATCGGACTTGATCTGACCATCGTCGGACGCCGACCGGCTGACCTCCTCCAGCAGGCGGCTGAACGCGAGGACCAGCCGTTGCGTCGATTCGAGCAGCTCCGCATCGAAGTTCGCCTTCCGCACGGGCGGGTTCGTCACGAAAAACCCGCCGGCCTCGTGGCACAGCCAGTTGACGATGTCCGTGTCGCCGGTCAACCGCACGACCTCCCGCAGCCGATCCAGCGGATTCCGCGTGCCACTGGCGTCCGGATCATCCGCGTCCGACTCTTCACACCACTTGTACACCAGCGCGGGCGAGACCCGGAGTTCCGCTGCGACCGCCTTGACGCCCACCCGGTCCACGGCCTTCCGCAAGACCTCGTACGATTGCATCGCGCACCTCCGCGTCTCTTCTGCGCCGCGCCCGGGCCCGATCCGGCCAGCGCGCGTCAAAAATCGAGTCCATTATACTCGACAACGCGATCCGGCACGGACGCGTGCGAGACGGGCATGTTTCAGACGCAGCGCGAGATTCGATCGCTCTTGTCCGCCGGGCCGTATGCGCCGCGAAAGCGCTTCGGCCAGCACTTTCTCATCGATCGAAATCTCATGTACAAGCTGGTCGACGCGGCGGAAATTGGCCCGCGCGACGTCATCATTGAGGTCGGCGCGGGCACGGGCTCGCTCACCGGCGAGCTCGCCAGCCGCGCGCAGTCCGTCATCGCCGTGGAGATCGACCGTGGACTCGCGGAAATCGCGAAGACCCAGAACGCGGCCCGATTGAACATCGAGTGGCTAGTTACCGACGCACTCGAGAGCAAGGCGCGTCTCGCGCCGCCGCTTGCCGAGGCGATCCATCGTGCAGCACATGACGGCCGGACGGTCAAACTCGTTGCGAACCTCCCATACGACATCGCGACGCCGCTGGTGCTCAACCTGCTCTGCGGCGAGGATCGGCTCGAGCGATTGTGCTTTACGGTGCAGAAGGAGGTCGGCGAGCGGTTCCTCGCATCGCCGCGAACCAGCGCGTACGGCGTCGCCAGCATCGTCGCTCAGGGACTTGCGGTGGGGCATCGCATCGCCCGCGTTCCGCCCGAGGCATTCTGGCCCGCCCCCAAGGTCGAATCTTCGATGATCGCGCTGACGCCGCGCGCCGTCGAATCGCCGCATTGGCGTCACCGACGTGCACTCGCCGAGCTGGCGCGGCAGTTCTTCAATCACCGCCGAAAGACGCTGCAATGGACGGCGGCCAAACTCTCGATTCCGGACTTCGACGTGCTGTGCAGCGAGATTGGGATTGATCCCGCGCTTCGTCCGGAGGCCGTATCGGTCGACCGCTGGCTCGAACTTGCGCGCGCGGGCCCAGCGCGGAAATCGTCGCCATGAGTTCGCGTCGACATGTCAATCGAGGTCCGTGTGTGCGGGGCCTCGTAGATTCCAGACTCGGATTGAGGTTTTTTTGCCCTTGAACATCTCATTTGTTAACGTTAAACTGCCGGTGTGCCCAAACCCATCGGTCCCGCCGACCTGCCCAACGCGAGCGTGATTCCCGACGCGCTCATCGCCGAGCATCGCGGCGACGTGCCCGAAGCGCTCGAGCGCCAGCATCTCGACGCCCTGCTCGTCTTTGCGCCGTCCAACCTACGCGCATTCATCGGAACGCCGCTGCAACCCAGCGACCGCCTGGTATGCGGTCTGATCGACAGAACCGGGCGCGTCGCCCTCATCTGCCCCGCCTTCGAGGCACCGACCGACCGCGAGCTGGTTGACGGAGTCACCGTTTTCGCGTGGCCGGAACACGCCGATCCCTACGCGACCGTGGCCGCCGCGTTGCGATCGCTCGGCGTCGACCGCGGCACGGTCGCCGTGGATGATTTCATGTGGATCGGCGCGCTCGAACGACTGCGCGAAGCGGTTGATGGAATCACGCTGAAGCGCGATCCCGGCATCATCGAGGCCATCCGCATCGTCAAGTCGCCTGCCGAACTGGAGGCGATCGAGCGGGCCGTAAAGGTCACCGGCTCTGTGTACGACGTTCTGCCCGGCCTGATTCGAGCCGGCGTCTCGGAAGCCGACCTGCTCTGGGGTGCGAATCACGAGATGCGGAAGCGCGGCCATCCGACCGGCCAAGGGCTGTTCCAATTCGGCCCGAACGCAGCCGTTCCTCATCGCCCGAGCGGTTCGCGCCGCCTGCAAGACGGCGACCTCATCGTGTGCGACTTCGTCGTGCAGGTCGGCGGCTACTTCGGCGACCTGACGCGGACCTACGCGCTCGGCACGCCGCCGGACCGCGCCCGCCGTGCATACGACGCCGTCCGACGCGCCCGGCGAGCCGCGATCCAGGCTCTGCGGCCCGGCGTGACCTGCGAATCCGTCGATGCGGCGGCCCGGCGAGTCATCGAGGCCGCCGGCTTCGGCGACTGCTTCGTGCATCGCCTCGGGCACGGCATCGGCCTCGACATCCACGAACCGCCCTATCTCGTTGAAGGATCGCGGCGTGCCCTCGAAGCGGGAATGGTCGTGACGGTCGAACCTGGGGTGTACATTCCGGGGCAGTTCGGCGTGCGGATCGAAGATGTCGTCGCGATCACACCGGACGGCTGCCGCGTGCTGAGTGCATCCGTACCCACCGACGTGAGCACCGCCTTCGTCTGAAAACCGCGACGCCGGCGCGCCGCAGACGCAGCCGGCTCAGCGGCGCATCCACGTCACCTGCACCGAACCGGACGGCGCGCCGTTCAGAAACGTACTTGCCGTGCCGGTGAGCGTGCCGTTCGCCTGCCATTGCAGGTCGAAGACCGTCCGTACCGACATGCCCAGGTTGGCATCGTACGTCAATTCAATCTGAACCTGCGCGCCGTTGACCATGGCGTTCGGATTGGACGTGATCGTGTACGACGTTCCCGCGCAATTGTCGTACGACGTGATCTTTCCGCCCGAGACGGTCAGGCAGGCATCGCCGGCACCGGTGCTCCGCCAGTTCCCCTCGAGGGACTGCGGCGCTCCGAACAGAAACGACAGGAGGTTGCACGAACCGAGCGCGGCGAGAAACGCGACGGTCGCCAGAATGTGAAGTCCCCGTGTCATGGCCGACTCCTTGATCGCTCCGACGCACAGGGCCGTGTTCGGGAACGCTATTCTACCACAGCGCGCCGCCGTCGTAGCGCCCCAGGGCCGTTTCGAGCGCCCGCATCATCTCGCCGACCGTCGCGTAGGCCTTCGCCCCGTCGATCAACGCCGGCATCACGTTGCGACCGGCCTTCGCATCGGCCGTGACGCGATGCAGGGCCGCCGCGAGTCGGGACGGATCCCGACGCGCCCGCAGCGTTCGCAGCGAGGCGACCTGCTCATCCTCCGTGTCCTGCCCGATCTTCAGCAGCTCGATCGCCGGGCCGTCGTCCTCCAGATAGTCGTTCACGCCGACAACGATCTTGTCCTTCGACTCCACGGCACGGCTGTAGCGGAACGCGGCGTCCGCGATCTCACGGCGGATGTAGCCAGACTCGATCGCCGCCGTCATCCCGCCCATCTCGTCGATCCGCCGGATGTACTCCGCCGCCTCGTCCTCGAGGTCCTTCGTCAGCCGTTCGATGAAAAAGCTTCCGCCGAGCGGATCGACGACGCTTGTCACGCCCGTCTCGAACGCCAGGATCTGCTGCGTCCGCAGCGCAACCGTGACCGCGTGCTCGCTCGGCAGCGCCAGCGTCTCGTCCATGCTGTTCGTGTGAAGACTCTGGCAACCGCCGAGAACGGCCGCCATCGCCTGGTACGCCACGCGCACGATGTTGTTGTGCACCTGCTTGCCGTAGAGGCTGCATCCGGCCGTCTGCGCGTGGAACCGCAGCCAGCACGAACGCTCGCTCTTTGCGCCGAAGCGCTCGCGCATGTACCGCGCCCACAACCGCCGCGCCGCGCGGAACTTCGCGATCTCCTCGAAGAAATCGTTGTGGCTGTTAAAGAAGAAGCTCAGCCGCGGTGCGAATGTATCCACCGCCATGCCGCGCTCGATGCATGCCTCGACGTAGTGCAGGCCGTCGCCGAGCGTGAAGGCGAGCTCCTGACCTGCCGTGCTTCCCGCTTCACGAATGTGATAGCCGCTGATGCTGACCGGGTTGTACTGCGGCAGCTCGTCCGCGCACAACTGAATCGTGTCGACGACCAGCTTCACCGATTCGCGCGGCGGGAAATAAAACTCGTTCTGTGCGTGGAACTCCTTGAGGATGTCGTTCTGGCACGTCCCCCGGAGTTGCTCGCGCGGCACGCCCTGCTTGTCGCCCGTGGCGATGTAGAACGCCAGCAGGATCGCGGCCGGCGCATTGATCGTCATCGACACGCTTACCGCGCCAAGGTCGATCCCGTGGAACAACGTCTCAAAGTCCGCCAGCGAGTCGATCGCCACGCCGCAACGGCCCACCTCGCCCGTCGACAGCGGGTCGTCGCTGTCTCGGCCCATCAGCGTCGGAAGATCGAATGCCGTGGACAGGCCTGTCTGGCCGCGCGACAGCAGGAACTTGAAGCGCTCGTTGGTCTGACGCGCCGTGCCGAAGCCGGCGAATTGCCGCATCGTCCACAGCTTGCCGCGATACATGTCCGGGTGCACGCCGCGCGTGAACGGGAACTCCCCGGGATCGGGCCAGTCGCGCGCCGGATCGAGATCGGAGACGTCGCGCGGTCCGTAAACCGGTTTCAGCGGCCGGCCCGAGATCGTCGTGTGCGGACCGATTGCGCCCGTCACGGGAGCCGGCGTGCCATTGAGCGATTTGTGCATACGGCATCCTCTGCTGGACTCTCCGCGGAATTCTAACATCGAAGCTACGAATACGGTACCGGAGATGCGCCGCGCAACGGCGATCTACTACGTCCACCTGGCCGGCCGCTTTTCGAGAAAGGCCTTGCAGCCCTCGCGGCCCTGCTCGCTCGCGAACACTTCGGCGAACGCCGCCGTTTCCGCCTCCATGCCGGACTTCAGCAGTTCCGATTCGACACGACTCATCACCCGCTTGGCGAGGCGCACCGCCTGCGGTCCGTTCGCGGCGATCTGGCTCGCCAGCTTCACCGCCACCTCCAGGAGTTGGTCCGGCTCAACGGCCTCGTTGACCAGTCCGATCTCGACGGCCAGCTTCGCGTCGATCGGATCGCCGGTGAAGACGAGTCGCCGGGCCCGCGCCGGGCCGAGCAGGTGCAACGCCCGCTGCGTTCCGCCCCAACCCGGAATCAGTCCGAGCTTCACCTCCGGCATGCCGATCTTCGCCGCGGACGACATCACGCGCAGGTCGCACGCCAGCGACACCTCGCACCCGCCGCCCAGCGCCGCGCCGTTGATCGCCGCGATCGTCACCGCGTTGCCGAGCGTCGCCAGCCGGTCGAAGACCCGCTTGCCCAGCGCGGCAAAGTCGCGACCCGCGCTCGGCGCAGCCGCGGACATCTCCGCAATGTCGGCCCCGGCGAGAAACGTCTTTCCCTCGCCGATCACGATCAGGACGCGCAGCGCTGCGTCGCCCTCGACCTCCGCCAGCCGCGCGTCAAGCTCCCTCAGGAACGGCGTCGAGATGACGTTGACGCCCTTCTCGCTCGAAAATACCAGGCGACCGATTACGCCGCCGGCGATGTACTTGGCATTCGTGCTCATGCTTGCCTATGCCTTTCCGCCGTACTCATAAAACCCCCGCCCGCTCTTGCGCCCCAGCCGACCCGCATCCACCATCTTCCGCAACAGCGGACACGGTCGGAACTTCGGGTCGCCCAGGTCGCGGTGCATCACCTCGAGGATGTTCACGCAGACGTCGATGCCGATGAAGTCGGCCAGCGTCAGCGGCCCCATCGGGAAGTTGCACCCGAGCTTCATGATCTCGTCGATGTTCTTTTCGGTCGCCACGCCCTCCATCAGCGCGTACGCCGCCTCGTTGATCATCGGCATCAGCACGCGGTTCGACACGAACCCCGGCATGTCGTTGCACCGCAGCGGCGTCTTGCCCATGCGACGCGCCAGCCCCTCGATCGTCTCGCAGGTCACGTCGTCCGTCGCCAGACCGCGGATCAACTCCACGAGCGCCATCAGCGGCACCGGATTGAAGAAGTGCATGCCGATGAACCGCGCCGGCCGGTCCGTCGCCGCCGCCAGCTTCGTGATGCTGATGCTGGACGTGTTCGACGCCAGGATCGTGTCCGGCCGAAACCGCGGGAGGATCTGCCGATACAGCTCCGTCTTCGCGTCGAAGTTCTCGATGATTGCCTCGATGACGACATCGACGCGTTTCCACTCCACCGCGTCGAGCGACTCGCAGACGACCAGGTGCGACTTGAGGCCCGACGCCTGCTCCGCGGTCAGCTTGCCCTTCTCGGCGAGCTTGGCGACGCTTTTCTCGATCTCCGCGACGGCGCCCTTCAACTGCGCCGCCGAGGCGTCGTGCAGGATCGCGGTCAGACCCGTCGTCGCCGCGACCTGGGCAATCCCGCGACCCATCGTTCCGCTTCCGAGGACGAGTACGGTATCGAGCATGACATTCCTCCTGCGGGGCTGAGCGAAGTATACCGCCGCCGCTCGCCTCGCACGAGTCAGCGCCGCGCAACTAAGGACCCCGGATCGCCGCGATCCGGGGTCCGTTCGAAAAACCGCGCTTGGAAGCCGCGTTGCCGATTACACGCGCTCGACGACCATCGCTACCGCGCCGCCGCCGCCCATGCACAACGCGACCAGTCCGCGCTTCGCGTTGCGATGCTCCAGCCCGTCCAGCAGCGTGGACAGGCATCGCGCGCCCGATGCGCCGATCGGATGGCCGAGCGAGATGCCCCCGCCGTACGCGTTCACGCGCCCGTGATCGATGTCGAGCATCCGAATATCCGCCAGGACCTGCGTCGCAAACGCCTCGTTGATCTCGAACAGGTCGATGTCCTTGGTCGTCAGCTTCGCCCGCTCGAGCGCGAGCTTGGCCGCGCCGACCGGCGCGATGAACAGGTCCTTCGGCGCCTGGTAATGGACCGCCTGCGACACGATCCGTGCCCGCGGCTTCCAGCCGTACTTCTTCACCGCCGCGTCGGACGCCACGATCGTCATCGCCGCGCCGTCCGAAATGGCCGACGCATTGCCCGCCGTCACCGTGCCGTCCTTGCCGAACGCCGGCGCGAGTTTCGCCATCGCGTCCAGGCTCGCGTCGTCGCGGATCGTCTCATCCACGTCGAACGTGATCGTCTCCTTTCGACTCTTGATGGCGATCGGAACGATCGAGCGCTTGAAGAACCCCTCGGCCCGCGCCTTGCTCGCCCGCTTGTGACTCTCGACCGCGTACTCGTCCTGCGCCTGCCGGCTGACGTTATGCCGCCGCGCCGTGTCGTCCGCGCACACGCCCATCGCCCACTTGTCGAAGACGCACGTCAGTCCGTCATAGATCATAACGTCGATCAGCTCGGCGTTGCCGAACTTCACCGCCCCGGTCCGCACGCCCCGCATCAAGTGCGGCGAGTTGCTCATGTTCTCGATCCCGCCGGCCAGCGCCACGTGGATGTCCCCGGCGCGGATCGCCCGGTCGGCCGTCATCACCGACTGCAGGCCTGAGCCGCACACCTGGTTCAGCGTCAGCGCGCGGATCGACTCCGGCAGGCCGGCGCCCAGCGCCACCTGCCGCGCGGGATTGTGCCCGCACCCGGCCTGAAGCACCTGACCGACGAAGACCTCGTCGATCGAGTCCGGCTTCGCGCCGATCGACTCCAGCGTCTGCCGCGCGACTTGCGCGCCGATGTCCATGGCCGACAGCGGACTGAGCGTCCCCAGGAAGCGTCCGATCGCGCTGCGCTTGGCGGCCACAATGAGTGTCTCTGGCATGGTGGTTTACTCCTCTGCTGCGGTCGTCCGCGGGCGACGACCATCCCCAGGATGAGCGGCCGCGACGGGAATGCCGCGGACCGCAGGTATCTGAATACGCGTGCAGCGGGACTACACGTCGAGCAGCCGCTTCGGGTTGGCGATCAGCGTTTCGGCGATCGTCAGCCGCTGCATCTCACTCGTGCCCTCGTAGATCTCCGTGATCTTTGCGTCGCGATAAAGCCGCTCGACCCCCTCTTCGCGGCAGTACCCCATCCCGCCGAAGACCTGAACCGCCTCGTTGGCACAGAAACGGGCGGTCTCGGATGCATACACCTTCGCCATCGCGCCGATTTCCATCAGGCGCTTGTCGTCGTGGTCCTTCATCCACGCGCCCTTGTAGTTCAGCGCCCGCGACGCCGCGATCCGCGTCGCCATGTCGGCGATCTTCCACTGGATCGCCTGGAACTCGGAGATCGACTTGCCGAACTGACGGCGCTGCAGCGCGTACTTCACCGACTTGTCCAGCGCCATCTGCGCAATGCCGATCGCCTGCGCCGCGATGCCCAGCCGGCCCCCGCCGATCGCCGACAGCGCGATGCCCAATCCGCGGCCGCGCTCGCCGAGCAGCGCATCGGCCGGAAGCTTCACATTATCGAACACGAGCTCCGTCGTGCTGCTGCCGCGGATGCCCATCTTCTCCTCGTGCTTGCCGACCGTGATCCCCGGGAGCGACTTGTCGACGATGAACGCGCTGGCGTTGCGACGCTCCGTGTCTTCGGTCCGGCAGAACAGCAGCACCACGTCCGCCTCGGCCCCCGTCGTCACCCAGCACTTCGTGCCCTGAATGATCCAGTGATCGCCCTTCCACACGCCGCGGCATTCCATCGCGCCCGCGTCCGAACCGCTGTTCGGCTCGGACAGGCTGAAGCAGTTGATCAGCTCGCCGCGGGCCATGCGCGGCAGCCACTGCTGCTTCTGGGCCTCGGTGGCGTACTTCAGGATGGGATCGATGACGAGCGAGTTCTGCACCGAGACGATGACGCCCACCGATGCATCGCATCGCGACAGCTCTTCGACGACGATACACGACGCCAGCGCATCCATCGCCGGACCGCCGTACGCCTCCGGCACGCACAGACCCATGTAGCCCATCTCACCGAGCGCGCGGATGATCTCGCGCGGGAACTCGCCGCGTACGTCGCGCTCGCCCGCGCCGGGCAGGAGCTCGTTCTCGGCGAATTCGCGGATCGTGTCGCGCAGCATCCGATGGTCCTCGTCCAGCTCGTAGCCGAACGGGATCAGGCCGCCGTCGAACACCGCTGTTTCGCTCTGTGTCATTCCGTCGATCCCGCGCCGCGCGCCGCGCGGCGACGTCCGCGCCCGCCGCGCTAGGCGGATCGCTTCTGATACTCCGCCCGCGCGATCAGCATGCGCTGGACTTCACTTGACCCTTCTCCGATCTCGCAAAGTTTCGTGTCGCGCGCCAGCCGCTCTACGCAGATGTCCTTCGTGTACCCCGCGCCGCCGTGAATCTGGATCGACTCCCACGCCACGCGCGACGCGCCCTCGCTCGCGAACAGCTTCGCGATGCTCGCCGCCTGCTTGTCGGGGCGGCCCGCGTCGAACGTGCATGCCGCCTGCCGAACCAACAGCCGCGCGGCCTCCACCTGCGTCTCCATGTCGGCCAGCTTGAGCTGGATCGCCTGGTGCATGTGCAGCGGCACACCGAAGCTCTTGCGTTCCGCCGCGTACTTCACCGCCTCTTCAAGACAACCCCGCCCCAGACCGACCGACAGCGAACCGATCGTCACCCGACCGCGGTCCAGCACCTTCAGCGCGTCGATGTAGCCCTCGTCCAGATTGCCGACGAGCGCATCATCGCCGACGCGAACGTCTTCCAGGCTGAGCGGGACCGTGTCGCTGCCCCGCATGCCCATCTTGTCTTCCGGTTCCCCGATCTCCAGACCCTTCGCGCCGCGCTCGACGATGAACGCCGAAATGCTCCGCGCCCCCGGCTCGTTCTTCGTCCGCGCCATTACGACGAACACGCCCGCGCGCTTGCCGTTCGTCACCCACATCTTCTGGCCGTTGAGCACCCAGCCGCCGGACGCCTTTTCCGCCCGCGTCGTCAGCGCAGCGGCATCCGTCCCGCAGTGCGGCTCACTCAGACACCACGAGCCCACCATCTTTCCCGTCGCCAGCGAGGGAAGGTACTTTCGTTTCTGCGTATCGTTGGCGGCCAGCCGCAGGTGCCCGCAGCAAAGCCCCGCGTGCGCCGCGACGAGCAGCGCAGTCGCCCCGCAATGCCGCGCGATCTCCTCGACGACGACCGTCATCGCCAGGAGTCCCTGGCCCGCGCCGCCGTACTCCTCCGGGATCGTGACGCCGAGCAGGCCGATCTCGCCCATCTGGCGCACGACGTCATCGGGGATCCACTTGCTTTCGTCCCATTTGCGGGCGTGGGGAGCGATGTGCTTGGCGGCGAAGTCGCGCGCCAGGTCGCGAAAGGCCCGCAGGTCATCCGAGAGCTCGAAGTGCATGCCGCACACCTGAATGCCGCGCGACCCGCCGCCTCGGTCGCGGCGTCGATCAAACACTATGCGACATGGTAGCGTTAACGTCAAGCATGCTGCAACTGCAAAAATCGCAGCCCACCCCCCGGACTGCAGAAAAGGACCGGAAACCGGCCGTGGGACCAGCTCAGAGCGCCCTGCATTGTGCAGACGTGCCAAGTTCCACGCCATCGGTCGCCGACCGCGTCCGGCTACGATCCCGCCGGCGTCACGTCGGTGTCCGGCGTGAGATTCACAAGCACGAGCTCGCCGTCGTCCTTGCGGAGCTGGACGCGCCGCAGCCACAGCTTGTCGCGCTTGCCGTGGGCGAACCAGCTCCCCGTCGGCCGTCGCTCCACCGACACGACGACGCCTTCGACCTCGTGCGACCAGTCCCCGTTGCGGACGTGGATTGTCTGCCGAATTCGCACCCGCTGACCCGGCTCGACATCGCTCATGCGCGCGGTCCCTGGAGGCCGATTGATCGCATCGCGGATCGGCCGCGGCGATTATAATCGCATTCGCGCAATCGCCAACGCCCGAAGGATCGCGTGAAACCGCAGCACCCGCTCGAATCGCCGAACGACGCTCCAACGACGCGTCCGTGCGACCCCGATGTTCCGAACTCTCGTGGCTGGATCGCACTCGTCCTGCTGGCCGCGCTCGTCGCTGGCTCGAAGCCGGTCGAGGGCGGCGACACCTGGCTCGGGATCGCGGTCGGGCGAGGCATCCTCGCCGATCGGGCTGCGCCGCGAACGGATTGGCTGTCGCACACGTTTGCCGGCCGACCCTGGATCAACCAGAACTGGCTCGCCCACGCCGGCACTGCCTGGCTCCACGACCGCATCCACCCGAACGCACTGGTCGGCGCCAAGTTCATGCTGCTCATCTTGATGGGTTTGGCTGTGTGCTCCGCCGCGAAGTGCGCCTGTCACCACACCGGTCTCGCCGCGATTGTCACGTCCATCAGCCTGATCCTTGCCCGCTCCTACTGGGACATTCGGCCGCAGATGCTCACCTCTGCCGCGCTTTCGTTCCTGATGCTCGCCTACGTCCACGCCCGGGCCGGGCGCACGGCCCTCTGGTGGTCGCTCCCACTCGTCTTCGCCGTCTGGGCAAACGCTCATGGTGGATTCCTGCTCGGCCTCTTGATCGCAATCGCCCTCGCATCGGCGTTGGCACGCCGTCCCGGCCGGCCGATGGTCCGATACGGACCGTTGGCCGTCGTCGCTGTCTGCGTGGCGGTAACCGTCGTCGCATCTCCGTACGGCATCGACAACCTCCGCCATCCATTCGCCGTCGGTGCAAGTCCGGTCTTTCAGTCCGTGACCGAATGGCGGCCGGTCTGGGAGGCGGTGGCCGGGCCACCGATCCTCGGCTTCGTGGCATTGGCCGGGTGGACGTCGGTGCTTGGGATCCTCGCTTTCGGGTTCCTACCCGGACGGGCGCGACTCTGCCGCCGAAGCGGACCCGGCGCGGCACTCCCGATCGACGTTCCGCTCCTGCTGCTCACGTTCGCGGGTCTCGTCCTCGCGGCGATCTCGCGTCGTTTCCTGCCGCCCCTCTGCATCATCGCAACGCCGACGCTCGCGCAACTGCATCGTGCGCTGATCGCGCGTATCGCCGAAGCCATCACGCGCCGAACCGTCGATCCCGCGCGGCTCGCCGCGCTCTCGCCGCGCATCGCACGACCGCTCGCAATACTGCCGACCGTGCTGATCATCGCCTCCGCGCTCGCCGTGCCGACCGAATTCGCATCCCCACCCGCTGGCGTCGGAGATTCGCTGTTTTCGCGCATGACGCAGGAATGGAGCGCCCCTCGCGACGCCGCGGACTATCTCCAATCCAACTGGGCGACCATCGGCGAACTCCGCCTTCTGAACGACTGGACCTTCGGCGGGTATCTCGCGTACCGACTCCCGGGCGCGCGGCTCTACATCGATGGCCGAAGCCAGATGGTCTACGACGAGGCACACCTCATCCGCTGGAGCCTGCTCGACACCGGCGGTTACCGGGGTCGCACGATGTCGGACGGCGACGCGCGGGCCGAGTTTGATGCGCCGTTCGGCCGAATCTCGATCGCCATCGTCCGCCCCGCCAGCCGCCTCGCCCGCCTGCTGCGCGAATGGCAAGACTGGCGGCTCGTCCATACCGACCGGATCGCGCTGGTCTTCAGGCGAAACGCCGCATCTTCTGACGAAAGCCGCACTTCCGACCGCGCCGCCGTATCGCCTTGACGCCGCCGCGACGGTGGGGCGATACTAGGGCGCCTCGCGTTCGGCAGGTGATGGAACCCATTGCTTGCCAACGGGTTGCGGCGACATTGGGCGCAGGGTTGCCGCCGCCCTGAGTTTTTTCTCCGGAGACACTCGACATCATGCGCAAGCCGCTCGCCACCGTGGTCGTGCCGACGCACAACCGCGCTCGAATGCTCGTCTGGGCACTCGATTCGCTGGCGCGCCAGACCGTCCGCGACTTCGAGACCATCGTCGTCGACGATGGCTCGACGGAAGACGTGCGGGGCGTCGCCTGCGCGCATCCCCTGCGACCGATCATCCTCACACAACCGCATCGCGGGCCGGCCGCCGCGCGAAACGCCGGAATCATCCGCGCCGCCGCCGACCGCATCGCCTTTCTTGACAGCGACGACGAGTGGCTCCCGATGAAGCTCGAACGTTTTCTCCAGGCGATGGACCGCCAGCCGCACATCCCGATCTGGTACGGACCGATGGCGCCGATTGCGGTCGACGGTCGCCCCGTCCCGGGCCGCACGAAGCCCTGTCGGTCCGGCCGCGTAACACAGGAACTCTTCGAAAGCAGCTTTGTCCACGTCCCCACGGTCGTCTGCAATCGCGCCGTGCTCGAGGAGTTCGAGGGCTTCGATCCGGCCCTGCCCGTCTGCGAAGACTACGACCTCTGGTTGCGCGTCAGCACGCGCCACGAGTTCGGGCTGATCGACGAACCCCTCGCCCTGCGCCGCCTCCACGACGATCGACTCAGCAAGTCGTCGATGCGCCGGAACCTCGCGATCAAGGCCGAAGTCCTCGAGCGATTCTACTACAGCCCGGCCGGACGGGATCAACTCGACTCCGAACGCGCCCGGCGGCGCCTCGGCCAGGTGTTCGCCGCGGCCGGCCGTGCGGCGCTCCGCGAACGGTGCTTCGACGACGCCATCCAACTACTCTCGCACGGCCGATCGCATGACCCAAAGCACCGCGGCATTCGAACGCTGAGCGCGCTCGCGCGGATCCTCCGCGCCATCGGGCTGGAACGCACGCCGCCGCTGACCGGATTCGCCCCTGCTGCGACGCGCGATCTCCGCCCGCGCTCCATGTCCGTCTCCACGCGACAACCCTCGCAGCCGGCCGCATAATCCCCTGAAACGGCGGACCATTGATGACCCGCGAATCGAACTCCGATCCGAACCCGATGCGAGCATCGCTTGCCGACTTGCGCCGCGCGCTCGAAGAACTCGATGGCAGACTGCCGATCGTCCGCCGACTCGCCGACGCCGTTGCGCAGACCCTGCGCAACGGACGCAAGCTCCTGACCTGCGGCAACGGCGGCAGCGCGGCCGAAGCACTGCATCTGTCCGAGGAACTGATGGGGCGTTTCTCCAAGGCTCGACGGCCGCTCGCGGCCCTCTGCCTGAGCAGCGACCCGACAGCGATCACGTGCATCGCCAATGACTACGGCTACGAACAAGTCTTCTCGCGTCAGGTCGAAGCGCTCGCCGCTCCCGGCGATGCGCTGCTCGTTCTGACCACCAGCGGCAACAGCCTCAACATCCTCAGCGCCCTCGAACGCGCCCGCGCCATGTCGGTCCAGACGCTCGGGTTGCTCGGCCCGTCCCATCGTCCCGCCGAGCCGCTCTGCGACATCGCCCTGACGCTCGACGCGCTGTCGTCGGCGCGAATCCAGGAGCTGCACCTCGTCTGCATCCACCTGCTGCTCGAGCGGATCGACGCCGAGTTCGCCTGAGTCACGGCGCGCGCCACTCCCGCCAGTCGGGCACATAGTGCGGATCGTTCTCCTCGCCCACCGAACCGATCCCATGGTTCGTCGAGCGGATCCAGTTTCGCTCCGCCTGATACGACGACGCATGCCCATCGACGTGCATGAGATTCGCGGCGCGCGCGTGCCGAAACGACGTCGTCGGATTCGCGTTCCGCGACCACTGGTCCGACGCGAACAGCATCGGCGGATCGAGCAGCGCCGTGTTCCGCGGCTGCCGGCCGCCCAGGTCGATCAGCGTATCGCCGAAAGAGAAGATCCGGGCCGTATCGCCGATGTGACTCAGGTTCCGCCACGGCCGGTGGCCGATCTGAAACGCCCAGCCCGGCGTGTGCGACGGCGAGAGGTAATACCCGTTGTAGCCATACGTGCTCGTCACGGCGCGGGCCGCGCCCTGCGCTCGATAGCTGTTCCACGGCTGCATCGGACACTCGAAGACGCTCCGCTCGGCCAGCCGGCTCTGGAGATACGGCCAGACAAAACCGGCCGTATGATCCACTTCGCCGCTCGTATCCGTCCCCCACCAGAAGACCGGCGGCCCGTCACCAATAATCTCCGTGGACCAGTACGCCAGCGGCATGCAGCGGTCCTTGGAGTCGGCGGCATACATCGAGAACGCCGCTCCGAGCTGCCGCAGATTGCTCAGGCACACGGCACTGCGGCCATTGTTCCGCGCCGCCGTCAGCGAGGGCAGCAGGATGCCGATCAGCGCCGCGATGATCGCGAGCGTGACGAGCAGCTCGATGAGCGTGAAAGCCCGCCGCGTGATGCCACGTGCCGATTGCATTTGACTACAACCCGAGGAGCCTCGTCGCCAGCATCGACGCGTCGGCCGCATCGAGCAGGCCGTCGCCGCTGATGTCCGCAAGTCCGCGCTGTTCGGCCGTCGGCTGCGCCGAGAACAGCGCATCGACGAAGCCCTGCAGGTCCGCGCCGTTCGTCCGACCATCGCCGCTGAAGTCGGCGCACTCCGCCAACGCCGCCAACCCGGCGGTCCCGATGCTGTACACGCGCCCGCCGCTCAGCGCCGGACTGCTGCCGACGCCGCTACGGACCTGCGCCACAAACCCCGGCTGCGACGGTGTCCGCGATGTGTCGAGCAGGTAGAGGTCGGTGTACGGCGACCAGCTCGCCCCGCCGCTCGGAATCCGGCCGACGTAGAGCATCGAGCCGGCGAGCGCCATCTGGTGCGACCAGCCGCCGACGATGAGCTGGCCGCCGCTATCGGCGTACGTATCCCACAACTTCACGGCCGATGTGCCGGAATCGTGAAATGCCTGCACCTTCGGCGCCGAACCGAATCCCGGCAATCCGCCTGACAAGTAGATGCGATCGCCCGAAACGACCGGAATCGACGCCGTCCGTTCGCACGGCGCCGTCCACATGACCGCGCCGTCGGACGCGCGGAGCTTTGCCAGCGTTGAGTTGTTCTGCGTCCCGGCGAAGTCGTAGCTGGCGGAATACACGGACCCGTCGCGAACGCACACGCCGCCGTAAAAGCCCTCGCCCACGGCCGTGCTCCAGAGCAGCCTCGCGCCAGGCGGAGCATCGACGTCGAACGCCCAGACGATGCCCGCGTCTGGAACGCCGTCGATTCCCGCGGCCGTGGCCACGTAGACCACACCGTCGGCGTACGCCGCCGTCGAGCCGCTCGCGCCGCCGATCGGCTCCTGCCAGACGATCGCGCCCGGTTGAAACGGGTTTGTCGCCGCGTCGAACGGCGACAGATTGACGCAATACAGCAGCGAGTCGCCGCCGAACGGGTCGTAATCCGTGATGAACGCGCGCCCGGGTTGCGGCCCGTCCGCCACGAGCGGGGACGCATTCACGACGATGCGCTGAAGCGGCCGCTGCCAGACAATCCCGCCGTCGTCGGCATCGATCGCGAACAGCGCGGACCCCGAGGCCAGCAGGACGATCCCCGTCACCGGATCAACCGCGGGCGATGACCACGAGTCGAACGCACCCTTCGAAACGAGGGTCTCAAACACAATCTCACCCGTCGCGACGTCGATTGCGACGAGCTTGTTGTGCGTGTAGCCCGCCTCGGTGTAGTGCCGGGCGTTCGCGTAGGCGCGCCCGTTCCAGACCACCGGGCTGGAAGGCCCTTCGTACACCAGCGGCCCGCCGCTCAAGTCCGTGGACCGCTGCCACAACAGCGCCGGTACGGCGATCGGTCCGACCGCCGCGGAAGCGCGCCGCGCCCCATCATTGGCGAACTGGAGCCACTGCGCATCGGAAGGGACCGCGCCCACCAACACGGCTGTCGCGACGAACGCCATGCGTTGCGCCCGCGCGCCGATCCCGAATCGAGGCAGCACCCTGCCAGAGGTCAAACGCAATTCGCGACTCATGCCCGCGCTCCAAAACCCCGACAGCGGGATTCGCCCCGCGCACGCCGCCGCCGCGCCGGACCGATCAGGGCCATCGCGAGAAGCATCACGGCCGCTGTCGCCGGCTCCGGCACCGACGCGAACGCGTCGATCTCCGCCTTGTGCGCCGTATCGGGATTGCCGTCGTCCGGCACGCTGACCCGCACATACGAGACGCTCGCCAAACCGGTCTGCGCCAGATCGATCGGCGTACCGCCGCCCGATCCGTCGTAGAGCGCGACCGAATCGGCGTACGAGAGCCCGTCGAAGTCGGCCAGCGTCAGTGCGGGATTGACCGGCCGGCGAAAGTCCGTCAGAGACGCGCCCGGCAGCACATCGAACGGTCCGCCGTCAAGATACCCCTGCGTCGGGAAGAGCCGATCGGCCAACTCGGCCACGCGCACGAAGTTCACGCCGTCCGCGGAGACCTCGATCCAGCCTGCGTCGGTGTCGAACAGCGTGGCAGGATCCTGCTGCCGCACCTCCGGGAACATCGAGAAGTCGCCGGCGAAGAATGCGTTTCCGAAGATGATCAGGTCGATGCCGTACAAGTGCGACGCGCTCTCGCTTACCGGCTCGTCAAAGCGAACCGTCAGGTGCCCGCCCTCGCCGATGCTCACGATCTGGCTCGGCAGGAACGCCGGATTGAAGAGCGAGACCACGCCCGGGAACGACGCATCGTTTGTGAACCGCGACGGCTCTCCAAGCGCTGCGTCCGCCGACGTAAAGCCCGGCACGGCCGTACTCCCCGCGTCATAGCTCACCACCTGCGCCGCCCACGGCCCGGCGAGCGCCGCACGCCCCAACGCCAGCACGGCACACGCAGATATAAAGACAAATCGACCTGACAATCTCCATGACATCATGGTATTCTCTCCCGCACTCACGACTTCACGCCGCGCGACTATGCGCGGCTATCCCACACGCAATCCGATTTCCCGCTGCGCCGGTTCTCGTATCGCGCCATCACGAACAGCGCATCGGACAGCCGATTGAGGTACGGAATCACGCTCGATCCGATCGCCTCCTGCCTCGACAACGCCACCACCTCCCGCTCCGCACGGCGACAGATGCACCGCGCCAGATGCAACCGTGACGCCGACTCCGCCCCGCCCGGGAGTATGAAATTCTCCAGGGGACCGAGTTGCTCCGTCAGTTGATCGATCAACGACTCCAGTGCGCGTACGTGCCGCGACTCGATCTGCGGCACCGCTGTACGCCGCTTGTCCTCCTCGAGAAAGCACAGGTCCGATCCCAGATGGAACAGCTCGTTCTGAATCCGACGCAGCGTGCCCTCGATCGCCTCGCCCACGCCGACGGACAAGGCCAGGCCGATCGCAGAGTTCAGCTCGTCGACCGTGCCGAAGGCGTCAATCCGCAGCGAGTCCTTCGCGACCCGCTGTCCGCCGCCAAGCGCGGTCGTGCCATCGTCGCCCGTCTGGGTGTAGATCTTCGTCAAGCGTGGCATGACCGAACTCCCCGTCCGTCGGATCGGGCCGGACCGCGCGGCGGCATTCGCCGCGCACCGCCTTCAGCGGACGGCTCGCTAACGGCGTCGTCCCGCACGGGAGCGCGGCCACAGCGTCATGACGGCAATTCGTTCAACAGCGGAGACGTGTTGGAGCCGAAATGGCATGACCTGCCGCCCTCCCGCGAGGGAAACAGACGTTCGAACTCGGTCGGTAGGTCTTCTGGCTTCCGGGCCGGCGTGAACGATCGTCCACGCTGTGCTACTGGCCGCGCCTTCTCGGTCCAGACGATTGTCGGACCAATGGCGGATTGCGGCGTTCGTTCCCGGTTACAGCGGCGGGGCCGCTCCGGATTTACACCGGTATTCCCTGTTCGATCCGCCTACGACGGATCACCGACGTATGGTACGTTAATAGTGCCGGGAGGCCGTGTCAAGAGGAATTGAGTTCCGATCCGGCTCGCCCCGCGCGGGGCGGGCTGCCGATGGCTCTAGGTCATGAACAAAGACGAACACGCCCCTCGACGGCCGTCACCGGGGACCACGAACTCGTCGGGATCGAGACCCGCGCCCGCCTCGTCCCACGGCGGCGCAACGCGAATCCGCCGCCTCGCGATTGCCGCGCTGATCGTGAGCGCCGCCGCGCTCTCCTCGGGTCTGACCTGCGGCACACCCAACCCAATGACGCCCATGCCGCGAACACCGACGTTGCTCAACCCCATCGCCTCCGGTGAGTTCGAGATCACCGATGCCGGCAACGGCCACGTCACCGGAAACGCGCCGAATCCCGAAGTGACGATGATGACCCGCGTAGGCAACAGGCTCTATTTCGTCTATCGCATCAACAACATCGGCGCCGACGTCATCTACGTCCGCGCGTTTGACCTCACCACCAACACCTTCGGCCCCTCGGTCCTCGTGGACAACCAGTGCGATGAGGCGACCGACGGATACCATACGAATCCCGCGATCTTCCGCGATCAGGCCGGCCGCCTGCACGTGCTCAACAGCTACGTCCCGCAGAACGACGCCTGTTACGGCACGAACGGCATCGCGCCGCGACACCGCATCATCGGCGATCTCAACAACCCCGCCACCTGGTCGCCAATCGAGTGCCTCTCCACGCGTACCACCAATCTCTGGGGCGCGCCGGGCGCCCGCGCGTTTCTCGAAGACCTGAGCGGCGTCTACGACGACCGCGCCGGCGTGACCCATCTCGTCGGTCACAGCGCCTCGATCACCGTCCTCGACGGTCAGCCCGTGGGCGGTCTGCCGCGGAGTTACTACCGCATCCTCGCGAACGGAAACCCCGACGGCCCCTACGTCCTCGTCGAGACGACGGGCTCTCAGCCACCCCAATTCCCTCCCGGCGGGAACATCTTCGCGAAAGGCGATATCGTGCTCGGCCGCGAGCCGACCGGTCAGCGCTCCCTGCATGTCGTCTGGAACATACGGAACACGTTCTCCGACGGCAACGGCTCCCATCAGTGGAACTACGACCTCTTCTACGCCCGCTCCACCGACGGTGGGCAGACGTGGTCGCCGATCAACAGCGCTTTGTCCGTGCCCGTCACAACGCACATCACGTGGAACGACCCGCAATTCCGCGTCTTCACCGGCGATTGCGACCAGAACACGGAACGCGCGTTCGATGTCGACAACGAGTCTCGCCCGGTCATGCTCGTGCTGAAGCACCGCCCGGGAACCGGCACGTTCTACGGCCCGCACGTCGACGTCCTGAACGGCAATCCGCCGGCCTACGACCTGCACTGGCAGTGGTGGAACGGCAGCCAGTGGGTCGGCGGACTGCTCGACAACACGCGGAACTGGGCCAACACACGGCCCAAGCTCCGCGTTGACCTCGATGACCGCTGGTATCTCCTGCTCGGCGAGCCGCCGCAATATCGCATCTCGCGCGACTTCGGCGCGACATGGGATGCCCCCGTATTCCTCGGTCAGAACGCCGGCGACGGCTGGCGTATCCACTCCTACGCCGATCCGATCGATCCGAACTTCCACTACATCGCCTACCAGAAGCGGAACTCAAAGCGACTCTACTTCGTCAAACTCCAGTTGACGCAGCGATAGGCATGCACCGGCCGCACGAAGGCCCAACGCGCGCGGACGACCCCGCAGCGTGCGCAACGCCCGGACGTGTTGAATGGAAACAGCCGATGGAGGGATTCGAACCCTCAACCCCGGCTTTACGAAAGCCGTGCTCTACCGTTGAGCTACATCGGCGTCGGCCAAGTCGCTCATTTAAGTCGTGCGATCGCGCGCGGTCAAGTGCGCCGCATTGAGGCCGACAATCCGCGACGACGCAGCGCCAGCAGTCCGCCAAACGATCCGAAAAGGGCCACGCCCATGACCTGCCCCGTCCCGCCGCACATGCCGCACAGGTCCGGGAACGGATTGGGATTCGGCCCGGGCGGAGGCCCGTCCGAGCCTTCCGGAACGACGATGATGACGACGCTGTCGACACCGATGCATCCCGTGCTGTCGGTCACGATGACCTGCGCCACGAACGTACCGGCCGCGGCGGAATTGAACGTCGGATTCGCCGCAGACGTGGAATTCAGTTGCCCCGCGCCCCCGGGATTCGTCGTCAATGACCATGCATAGGAATACGGCGGAATGCCCGTGCTGCCCGTCTCCGCCGCGCCGAGGTCGGTGATCGAGTCCACCTCGATGGTGCGATCGACGCCCGCGTTCGCCCGGACGACGAGGCCGCGCACGACAACCGTGTCCGATCCGCTCAGCGTCGGATTGCCCGAGTCCGTAACGTTGACGCGCAGCTCGAAGAGATCTTCGAACGTCGGTGTGAACGTCGGATTCGAGGACTGCCGATTGCTCAGCCCGAACGGGGACGGACCGGCGATGACGAACCACTCGTAGGAATAGGGCGGCGTGCCGCCCGTCACGGTCGGGAACCCGCCGAGCGGGGTCGAAGGTGTGCCAACGCAGGCCGCGCGGTCGATCCCCGCATCGACGTTCAGCGCCAGCACCGTCGCCACGACCGTGTCCATCCGCTCGCACGGCGGCACGCTCGCGTCGCGGACCACGACCTTGATGATGTACGTCCCGCCAAGTGTTGGCGAGAACGTCGGATTTGCGACCGTCGGGTCGGAGATCCCGCTCGTGCTGGGCCCCTGCTCGATGCTCCACTGGTACGTATGCGGCGGAAGCCCGTTCACCGCCGTCGGAATGCCGCCCAGCGTCTTGGGTGGATCGCTCGGGCGCATCGAGAAGTCCGCACCGGCCGCAGCGAGAAATTCCGGTTCGCACTCGTCCGGGATCCCGTTGCGGACGCAGTCCTCGCTCGTGCCGGACGCGATATCGCAACTGTCGGGAATGCTGTTGCTGTTGCAATCCTGGCTTGTACCGCCCATCAGATCGCAGTTGTCAGGCACACCATTCAGATTGCAGTCCGGTTCGGTATCGCAACTGTCCGGAACCATGTCGCCGTCGCAGTCGAATCGATCATCCTCGCCCGGACAGACGTCGTCGCAGTCGAGTACCGTGTCGCCGTCCGTATCAACGTCTGGCTGGCCGCAGCCGCACGCGCCGGGAGCGATCTTCAGCGGATCCTGCGGACAGCCATCGCAGCCGTCCGGCGCGGCGTCGCCGTCGGCGTTCTGCGTGTCATCGAAGCCCGGGCACACATCGCACCCGTCCGGCACGCCGTCGAAGTCATCGTCGAGCGCGTCGTCATAGCCCTCGCACAGATCGCACGGGTCGATCCGGCCATCGCCGTCCGAATCCGTCTGGCAGTTGTCCGGGACCTGGTTCCCGTCGCAGTCGTTCTCGACCAGCTCGCACGCGTCGAGGATCTCGTCCGCGTCGCAATCCACCGCGGAGTTCTTTTCGCTGATGACCAACGACCACGACAACAGCGTGCCGGACTCTACTGCCGCTACGTCGATGACTTTCAGCTCCCACATCCCCTGCGCGTTCAGCCCCTCGAACGCCGACAGCATTCCGGGGAATGGCTCGAAGTCGCCGACGACAACCTGATCGCCGCCAAAGACCGCCGTATCCACGTCGATGTTCAGCGGAAACGTGTCGGCCAGGAACACGTCAAACCCGTTACTGTCGAATCCGTATCCGCCGTTCGCCTCCGGCACTCCGATCCGATCGAACAGGACGATCGTCGTACCGGATGGAACGTGCTTCAGCTCACAACGTAGATCGCCATTCCATGTATGGCTGATCTGAAGCCGCACGCGCAGCTTGTCGATCACGCGTGATTCCGTCACGTCCAGCAAAGACGACACCTCGCCGGGATTCGTGTCCGGAATCGCAGAATCCGTATCCTGCGTGTACGTGAAATCGCTGACCAGATCGCATTCGTCAGGGATATTGTTCGAATTGCAGTCCGCGCTGGTCTGGCCGGCGATGTCCGACGGATCCGCCACCCCGTTGGAGTTGCAGTCCGACTCACCGCCCCGCGCCGGCTGGCCCAGCAGCAGCGCGCCGAAGATGAAGGCGAACCCCACCGTCCACCGGCGACTCCGGACTCGATCGCGCAAGCTGCCCCAGAGGATCATGCTTGAGTCCCTGCATTCGAGGCGTTCGCTGTCGGACACCGGGAAAGCCGATCCGCGCCACAACGGGTGTGTTTGCGGCCGCTTGTGCGTGTCGATCCCCCGAAGCCCTTCCCGCCCGGCGGCTGCGAACGGTCGTTCGGCGACGCGTGCGAGGCCACATTGGAGCATACCGGAGCCGATGCGCCCAATCAAGCGACCTCGGAGTCTTCTGATTCGCCGACACGCGAAACGGCCGAATAACGACCGAGAACGATCCGTGCCGTCACCCCCCGGCGCACAAAAAACCCCGCGGGCCTCGGGGAAGGCCCGCGGGATTGTTGAAAGGGGACACGACAGCTTCCAACCAATCTGTAGGCTCCCTCGTCCCCGCCGATCAAATGCCTTTCTCATTTTTTTCCAAGCGCGAACCTCGTCCCCAAACACCGGACCCAGCGCTCGTTTCGCGCGGATCCCGGCCGAGCTTTACACCGGCCCGCCCGCCGATTGGAATGGGCCGTCCGTCCGGAGAGCGTGAATGGCGCTGGAGGCCTATATCCCAACCGACGTCCGTTTTGACGACCAACCCGTCGAAAACGTCTTCGTCATCACCCTGCACGAATCCGACAGCCCCGCCCAAAGCGGCAGCATGACGACCCCCGACCCAATCGACCACGGCCGCTCCGGCCGGCTCGTCTTCACGGGGCTCCGCGACGGCAAGGAGTGGCGGATTACCTTGCCCGAAGTGTCGATCCGCAACCGCACGGCGCTCGGCTGCGAGTACACATGGCAGGGGCCGGTCCAACGCGAAATGCTTCGCGTTATTGATGACAGGGATACGCCACACCAGAAGGCGTTCGAGGAACGCTTTGACATCCGATGACGTGGACCGGCGCCGTCAGCCCACGGCGTCGAGGCCGCGGTGCATCTCCGTGCGCTGCCGGCGCTGCCGCTCCAGGTGAATCAGGATGATCGTGACATCCGCCGGGCTGATTCCGCTGATGCGCAGGGCCTGCCCGATGCTCCGCGGTGCGACCGCGGCGAGCTTCTCGCGCGCCTCGTATCGCAGATGGGGAACCGATGCGAACTCGAAGCCGGGCGGAATCCGCTGCGACTCCAGTCGGCGGAACCGATCGATCTGCCTCTCCTGGCGACGCACGTACCCGGCATACTTCGCCTGATGCACGGCCGCGATGACGGCCTCGCGGACCACGCCCGCATGCTCCGCGTCGCCGTTGCCGTCGTCGACCGTGGACGCAACATCTCGCAGCCACTCCCGCACGCGCGGATGGTCCATTGGCTCGCGGTCCGGATCGCACAACTCCGCCGCCAGCGCGCCATCGCCGCTCCGCCGCGAACTCAGGTAAGCGCCGAATGCGTCCGCAATCGCCCGCTTTCGCCCAAACCGCGCCCAGCGCGCTTCGTCCACCAGCCCGACCTCCCAACCGAGCGGCGTCAGGCGCTCGTCCGCGTTGTCGCTGCGAAGCAGCAGGCGATACTCGGCCCGCGACGTGAACATTCGGTAGGGCTCATCGACTCCCTTGGTCACCAGGTCGTCGATCATCACCCCGATGTAGCTCCCGTCGCGGCCCAGCGTTACTGGCTCCCGTCCCTGCACGCGGCGCGCCGCGTTGAGGCCCGCCACGATCCCCTGGCCCGCCGCTTCCTCGTAGCCGCTCGTGCCGTTGATCTGCCCGGCCAGGAATAGCCCGCTGACACCCTTCGTCTCCAGCGTCGCCGTGATTTGGTGCGGCGGGACGAAGTCGTATTCGACCGCATAGCCCCATTGCACGATCGTCGCGCGCTCCAGCCCGGCGATGGCGTGCACCATCGCGTCCTGAACATCCGGCGGCAACGATGTGCTGATCCCGTTGCAGTAGATGCGTTCGCTGTCGTAGCCCTCCGGCTCGAGGAAGACCTGGTGCCGCTCCTTGTCCGCGAATCGGACGACCTTGTCCTCGATGCTCGGGCAGTACCGCGGACCGCGGCTCCGGATCTGCCCCGAGTACATCGGCGCGCGGTGCAGGTTACGCCGGATCAACTCGTGCGTCGCTGGATGGGTGTACGTAATCCAGCACGACACCTGACGCTGATCGATGCCGTCGGTCAGGAACGAAAACGGTGCCGGCGGATCATCGCCCGGCTGAACGGCCAGCCGCGCGTAGTCCACGCTGTCGCGGTGCACGCGCGGCGGTGTACCCGTCTTCAACCGTCCCAGTTCCAGCCCGAGCCTTGCCAGACAGTCGCTCAATCCGTTCGCCGCCGGCTCGCCGATCCGTCCGCCGGCCGTCTGCTGTTCGCCGCAGTGCATCAGCGCCCGCAGAAACGTCCCCGTCGTGACGATCACGGCCGTGCAGCGCAATTCGCGCCCGTCGGACAGGCGCACGCCGCGAATCCGATGCGGCGAGCCCGACTCGACGATCAGCTCATCGACGCTGCCCTCGAGGATCGCCAGGTTCGCCGTCCGCTCCAGCCGTTCGCGGACGGCCCGCGCGTACAACGCCCGGTCGCACTGCGCTCGCGGCGCCCACACGGCCGGCCCTTTCCGCCGATTGAGCACGCGAAATTGGATTCCCGCCTCGTCCGTCGCCACCCCCATCAGGCCGCCGAGCGCATCGATCTCGCGGACGATCTGGCCCTTGCCGATGCCGCCAATGGCCGGATTGCACGACATCCGGCCGATCGCCTCGCGCTGAAACGATACCAGCGCCGTCGGCACGCCCATTCGCGCCGCGGCCCACGCGGCCTCCGCGCCGGCATGCCCTCCGCCGATGACAATGACTTCGAACGGCCCGTCCATTCGTCGCATTATAACGTCGCCGGCGTGTCAGGCCGGTCGCTGCGACGGCCCTACGTGTGCGAATGATCGGGGAAAACGAACGCGGGCGCCGCTCGCCGTGCGCCCGCGTGCCATCCCGTGGGTTTGGCCGCCCGACGCGGCGGCCGACGGACATCGCTACGGAACGGTGTTACTCCCGACGTTGTTCCCGTAAATGATGTACGCCTCGCCGACCTTGTCGCGTCGAGCCGCGGGAATCAGCGGAAAGACCAGATCAGCCTTGGGCGCACCGATTGCGATGTCGTCGAAACCGTCGCCGTCCACGTCGCCGATTCCGGCCACGACCTCGAGCGGCGCTTCGTCGCCGGTGCCCTGTTTGTACGGTGAGATGAAGATCATGCCTGGCAGCACCGCCGTTCCGACCTGCGACAGGTTGAACGACTGATTGACGATGTGCGGACCGCCGAACACGAGATACGCGACGCCGCGGCGAGTCTCCAACACCGTGCCGCCGCCCGGCTGCTCGGCCTGGATAGTGCGGCTCTCGCCCGGGCAGGCGATCAGGATATCGTCGTAGTTGTCGCGGTTGAAATCCCCCGCGCCGGCGACCGACGCCCCCGCCATCGCCCCGGCGGCCGCTCCGAAGAACCGCACGCCGTTGAGTTGGCCGGCCGTGCCGATCTGCGTCGCGGAGAAGACCTGCGCCCCGGCGCTGGTCGAAAACGTCGGACTGCCGAAGACGACACCCGCGAACCCCGCATTCACATCCGCGCCGTTGTCAAAGTTCTTCGAGCCGATGATGATGTCCGCCACGCGGTCGCCGTTCACGTCGCCCGCGGCTTCCTGGACCATGCCGAAACCGTCGCCGTTGGCGAGCCCGCGAATCTCGATCCGCGGGAAGTTCGTGTGCACCGCGAGGTTGACCTCGCCGAAGCCGATCGCCTGTCCGAAGAGCACATAAGTCGTCCCGGCGTCCGTCGCCGGCAGGTCCGTCCCGGGAGCTCCGCACAGGATGTCGTTCGCGCCATCCTGGTTGAAATCAAGCACCGCCGTGGCAAAGCCGAGTCCGTCGCGGTCCGTGGCACCGAAGATCTGCGCCGCGGTCGGACCGAAGCGCCGCCGCAGACCGTACGGGTCGTCCGTGTCGCACGTCCGCGGATCGAAGTGCACGATATTGGGGAAACTACAATTCGGCTCGCCAAGCGGATCCTCTTCAATCGCCAAGGCGAGGTAGTTGGTCCCCGGGATGACGAAGATCGCCCCCGGGAAGATCGTCCCGCCCGGAGCGGAATTCAGGGGCGCGGAGACAACCAGATTTTCGAAGAACGGGTTCCCAAGCAAGCCGAAACCCGTGGTCACCGTGTAGCCGAACTGGCTAAGCGAGTGCATCGGTAGATGATCCGGCCGCGTCGGTCCCACGGACGCCGGAAACTCGAACGCCCCCCCTCGAAAGCGCGCCCCGTCTGGAACTGGAATGGTCGTGTCCGGAACACACTCGAGCGGCCGCTCACGGAACTCCCGCTGCCCCACCAACTGAAGGTCGTTCAGGTTGTTATCCGTCAACGCCGCACCGGACAACGCAAAGACGTAGCCCTGCCAGATCGACTCGCCGCGCGTCTCGTCGTAGCACCCGATGTCGTCGTTCGTAGGTTCATCGGTGCCGGGATCCGCGTCGGGGAACCCGCCTTCGTTGTAGTAGTCGTCCGGGAGCGGCTCGTCGGGATTGTCCGCCGTGTCGCACGGGTCCGGATCGAATGCATCAAACAACCCGGAGTGGTACGGAAGCCCGACGACCACGTCGCGCATCTGGTCGCCCGTCACGTCGCCGATCGTCGTCACGCTCGTGATCCCACTCCACGGCAGGCCCGGATGGTCCGGATCGGCGATGATCGTCCCGGCCGGCGCCGCAACCGGGTTGTTACAGCACGCCAGTGTGCTCGCCACGACGGATCCACGAATTTCGCCGAGCAGGGTCGGGTCAACGCCGGCCACGCTGTTCACGCCCGCGAACCGACCGAACGGGGCGATGTTTCGACGCCCGAAGATGGCATAGCCCGTACCGACGTTGATGCGGTTTCGCGGCGTGCCGTACCGCGCGACAATCATGAAGTCATCCGTGTCTGGCGTGTCGATCCCGTACACGATGTCGAGGAACAGGTCCGGGACCTCGCCGATCTGGCGCAGCGGAGCGAAAGCGCTGCCGAGGAAATCAAGCGGCGCGACGCCGTGGAACGTCGCGCCGGCGAATTTGTTGAGATCGCGCAGATCGAGCGTGCCGCTCGACGCCCGCTGGACATAGATCGGCGCATCGGAATAGCCGCTGACGCGGTGATCGGGATTCCCCTGCACGTCCGTGTGGCCGTCATCCACCACGACGCGGATGAAATATCCCAACGGCCGGCCCAGCTCGTCGCGTTCCGTTCGGACCGGGACGACCGACGTATCGATGGGGAATCGCAGCGGCACCGCGAGCGGCAGGGGATCCGTCGGGTCCGTTTCATCGAGCACGATGCCGGGCAACGGCTCGAAGAAGTCATTCTCCGGATACGCGTTCCCCGCGATCGCGAACTGCGACACGAGGATCAACGGCTGCTGCAACGGATCGCCCGGCGTACCGTTCGGGTTGCTCAGGTTGTTGTTGCTCGGTTCCGTGTCGGTGTCGAGATAGACCAGGATCGTCAGCGATTCCTGGACTTCGGCGTTGCGAAGCACCATCCGCACTTCGACCTCGTCGCCGTTACGCACACCGCGATTGGCCCGCGGCAGGAGCACGAACGCCCCCTGCCCGACGATCGGCGGATTGAACGTATCATTGATCACCCCGGAGATGAACCCCGCATCGACGATCACCTGCGGCTTCACGCTCGGCAATCCGGTTCCCGAATCGAGAATCGTGACCAGCGCCGGTGCGGCCGATCGCGCCGGACGACCCGGCCCGGCGACGCCGTCGTCGATCTCCCCGACCACGCGATAGGTCCCCGGTGCGATCCCCGTCGTATCCCAGATGAACGAATCGGTGCCGGTGGGCGAGGTGTAGATCTGCGGACCGAAGATCATCGTCTCGTTCCCGTTCTCGTCGGCCGCGTCCGGATCGGCGAAAAACGTCACCGTCTTGTCGTTGTCGCGATCGATGAACGTGAAATCAACACGCACCTGGGCGCCCGCATCGATCTGCAACGGCTGCGACGGCGTGCTCACGAAGATCTGCGGCACCTCGTTCGGCGGAGTCCCGCCACCGCCACCACCACCGCCGCCGCCCGGCGGATCGCCGGGACGCGGCAGGATCGTCACCGTGCCGATCGCCGACGCACGGACCACGGCGTTGACCTGGTCATCCGCCGTGCCGCGGACGAAGTACGTCGCGGGCGGGAAGCCCGTCGTATTCCACTCGAACACGCCGTTGAAGATTGGCGGCGTCGCCTGAATGCCGGTCGCGAGGACGATCTCGTTGCCGTTCGACGGATTCGCATCCGGATCGACCAGAAGACTCACGCGCACCGTGTCGGTCGAATCCTGCACGCGGTACTGGACGAAAACCGACGTCCCGTCCTGGATCGTGATGTTCGTGCCAGGCCAGAGGAACGTGAGCACCGGCGCAGAGTTCTGTCCGCCGCCGCCGGGGATCGGCTGCGGCGCGGGGTTTCCGCCGCCCGGATTGGGATTCGTTCCCGGCGCGGGAACGCCCGTCTGGCAG
Source organism: Phycisphaerae bacterium (assembly GCA_023150615.1). Lineage (GTDB taxonomy): Bacteria > Planctomycetota > Phycisphaerae > UBA1845 > UTPLA1 > JAKLKO01. The sequence goes on along the minus strand of JAKLKO010000006.1, from coordinate 47,528 downwards.
GCCAGACCGACGCCCAGCATCACCGCGGCGACAGCGACGACGATCGAACGAAGCAACGTCGGCAGCGATCGATTCCCGACGGGCCGCGCCATCGGCGACCGAGGCTCGCGAAGATCAAGTTGTTGCTGGTGGGTGCTCACGGTCGTTTGCTCCCGCGTCGCATCGCCCGAGCCGCCGCCGGTCTCGATGCGACGCGCTCCCTCAAACATCAGGACCCGTTCCCGTAGACCACATACGCCTCGCCGGCGTCATTGCGCCGTTGCGTCGGGATGAACACGAAGTCCGCCTTCGGAAGGCCGAAGATGATGTCGTCGAATCCATCCCCATCGATGTCGTTGAGGCCCGCCGCGGTCTCGATCGGAGCCTCTTCCTGACTGCCCTCGACATACGGGCTGATGAAGACGATGCCCGGCAATTCCGGACTGGTCACTTGCGACAGATTGTAGGACGGACCGTTCGCTTCCAGGTGCGTTCCGCCGAAGATCAGGTAGCCCACGCCCTTGCGGACCTGCACGTCGCGGATGCCGTTGTTGTTGCGATCGTCGAACGGCTCGCCGGCGTCGAACAGGCCGTTACCGTTCAGGTCCGTGAACGACTCGGCAATGACCCGCGTCTCGCCCGGCGCGGTGATGAGCAGGTCGCCGAATCCATCGCGATTAAAGTCGCCCGCCCCGGCGACGCTCGCACCCGCGCGGGCCCCGATCGTCGGTCCGTAGAACCGCAACCCGGGCAGCGCCGGCGTGCCCACTTCCTCCGCGAGGAAGCCGTTCTCGCCCGTGATCGGCCGGTCGCCGAAGATCACTCCGACGAAGCCCGCATCCGGATTGAAATTGTTGTCATCGTCGTACGACGGCGAAGCGAAGGCGATGTCCGCAACCGTGTCGCCGTTGATGTCGCCGACCATGTCGTGAATCTGGCCGAATCGATCGCCGGCGTGGACGCCCGTGATCTCGATCCGCGGGATGTCTTCGGTCCCGAGGTCGGTTTCACCGAATCCGCCCGACGGCGTGAAGAAGATATAGAACAACCCGACGTCCGGTTCCAGAGTCCCATCGCCGTCGACGTCGCGCGACCGGCCTGGCGCACCGGCCATGATGTCAATCGTGCCGTCCTGGTTGATGTCGCCGGCCGACCGTGGACGCGACAACCGATCGCCCGTCGCCGCACCGGCGATCGTGGCGAACGACGGAACGCCGACGAAGCCGCGCGTCGGGATCTGGCAGTCAATCGCTACGTAGCCCACGAGCGACTGCACGCCGTCCTCCCCGAACCACCCGGGGAGCGTGTAGTCCGTCGCGAAGAACAGGTAGATGACGCCCTTTTGTCCAAGCTCGCCGGGGGCCGAGACGAGCAGGTCCGGCTCCGCATCGTTCCCGAGCGACGCCGTCACCGCCACATCGGCACCGAACTCGTTCATCGGATCCAGCTGTTGGGGACCGTTCTCGATGAACAACGTATACCACGCGCCGCGGAAGCGGACACCGTTCGGCGTCGTGGCGCGACTATTGAGCACTCCCTCGTCATCCACGTAGCCGCGCGGATCAAACTGGCCCGCCGCCCCCGCATCCACGACCTGCCGAAACGTGTTGGCCAGGTCGTTTTCGCCATCGACCATGATCACGAGTCCCGTGTCGATCGGAAAATCGAACCGTTGCCACATGTCGTCGTTGCCGCCCTGCCCGCCGGGATCGGAGAACGGATTCGGAGCAATGTCGCCGTAGAAGGAAGGGTCGATCTGATCGCACGGATCATCGTCCACGAATTCGCGCGGGTGCGAGATGAACGGCAGCCCGAAGATGAAATCCGGAACGGACCGCGGATTCTCGTCGTCGCCATCCTGTCCGGTCAGATTGACCCGCGTCACCGACGTCAGCCCGGCCGTCGCCAGGTTCGCGTGCGAAGGATCGCGCAGATCCTCCGGCGGCAGCGTCGGCCCGTTCGCTTCCGGCATCAGGTACGTCACCCCGCGATAGAACGACCCAGCCAGCAGCGCCCCGATACTGTTGACGCTGATCGTCCCGCCGAAGCGGCCGACGACGCGCGGATCGTACGGACTGACGTTGCCCTGAACGTCCGGGTCATAGATGAAGAGCGGTGGCTCGGGGAAATCGACGATCTCGCCGTTCTGGTCGAGCACGTCCGGCAGACCGTTCTCGTTCCGGTCCGGCGGGAACGGCGTCTTGCGCCGACCGAAGAACAGGTACGCCGCGCCGCTCTGGTTCCGGTTCCGCGGGCTTCCGTAACGCGACACGATCACGAAGTCGTCCACGCCGTCGCCGTCGATGTCCTCCGCCGTCGTGAAGGACGTGCCGAGGAACTCGTTGCGGCTGAAACCGTGGAAGCGCGCCCCAGAGACCAGTCGCCCGACGTCGCCCAGGTCCACCGTCCCGGACGCCGGGGCCGTAATCGACAGCGAGCCGATGGCGTACGAGTGGTTCGGCGTGTTCACGCCGTCGTTGATGGTCCCGCGGAGGAAGTACGGCTTCCCGTCGGCGCGCGGCGGAAGCTGCGTGAAGTCGATCGAGAATCGATACGTCTTCACCGGCGCGGGAAGCCCGACCGTCGTCGCCGGAAGCGTTCGCGGATTCGTCCGAATCTCGAGACTGTCCGGATCGGTCGGCGGGTTGTTGATGTCGTCCGGCGGCGGCGGATCGTTCCCGAACGTCGGATCGTTCGGATCGCGCGCCGCATTCGGCAGGATGATGATGTTCGTCGTCGGGTCCGCCGGGTCGCCGAACACGTCGTTGTTCGGATTGCGGTCGTAGTCCGCGTACAGCGTCACCGTCACCGGCGCGTTGTTCTCACCGCCGTCCGGATCGACGTACGAATACTGAATCGTCACCGTGTCGTCCGTCGACAACCCGAGGTTCGGCACCGGCTCAAGCATCTGAATCGTCGGACGCGTGTTCCGCGGCCGCGAGCCGGGCGCCGCCACGATCACCGCGCCGGCCGACACCACGATGACCGGCTGGGATTGAACGCCGTCGTCTACCCGCGCATACGCGTAGTACGTCGCGTTCACGACGCCCGTCGAATCGAAGGTCGCCTGTCCGGACACGCCGGACGCTCCGGCCGGCACCGTCAACGTCGTCACGCCCGGTCCGCCGATCTCGAGGAATATCTCATTGCCGTTCGTCGGGCTTGAGTCGCGGTCGAGGAACACCTGCAGCGTCGCGTCTTCCTCAGCGGACTGCGCCGTGAAGCGAACCGTGGTCGACTCCCCGTTCTCAAGGAACACGTTCGACGTCGGCTGCGTAATCGCCGCCGTCGGCGGTGTATTGACCGGAATGCCCGGCAGCGTCCCGCCGCCCATGCAGTCCATGCCCGCGCTGAACGTTCCCAGCACGACCAGCCCCAGTCCGGTCGTGACCATGCGTGCCAATGATCGACGTCGAGTGGTCATAGAGCCTGTATTCCACCCTTCCTCAACATCCCGCGACGATCCGACCCGTCGGAGCGACCCGACGGTTCGCAGCCACGCGGTCGATCGAATCGATCGGAAGAGTCCCGGGCGCTCTCGCGTCTTGAATACCCATGCCCCGTCTCCGATCGACCCTCGCCCGCGGTGACTGCGACACCGCATGACTCCCGCGCTCGCCGGTCCGATCAGCGCAGTGCTTCACGCAACGACCGACAAGCGCAGTGATGACCGAGACGGCTAGGGATCTGGAGGCTTGGGGGAGACGGAGACGTATCTCGCGGGCTGATCCGCGGCCGCGCCCTCACATTCGCACCGGCCATCCCTGGCCACCCGAATGCTGCGCTGCCCTGTTCCCCGCATCCGATGCGAGGACCCGTCAGCCCGCATAACATGCTATCCCGGGCCCCGGGTGGTGTCAAGGCGGCCATACTTCCCAAATCGGCCATTGCGAGGGGCTTAGCGGAATCGCGATCCCGTACCGGCAGGTTTTGCGCCTGACCCGGGTGCGCCGGGTCCGACCCCTCGCGCGAACCTCTGCAGAAAAGCCGTCTGCAATCGGTTAAAGTACCGCTGACGACGCTCGAACACCGGTCCGGAAGGCAGCCGCCAACGCGGCGCAGGGCCCTCATGTCCCTCAAAGATCGTGTCAGCCGCGAACTCCTGCCGTACGTCCAGCAGCCCGGACAGTACATCGGCGGCGAATTCAACCAGCTCGCCCGGCCCGGCGACTGGCACGCCGCAATCGTCCGCGTCGCCGTCGCGTTCCCCGACGCCTATCGCATCGGTATGTCGCACCTCGGCTGCCAGATCATCTACTGGCTCTGCAACCACACGCCGGGCGTCTGCGCTGAACGCGTCTACTGCCCCTGGATCGACGCCGAGCAGGTCATGCGCGACCGCCGCATCCCACTGTTTACCTGGGACACGCGGCAGCCCGTCGCCGATGCCGACATCCTGGCCGTCTCGCTCCAGTACGAGATGGGTTTCACGAACCTGCTCACGCTCCTCGACCTCGCCGGGATTCCGTTGCGCAGCGCCGACCGCGACGATCGACACCCGCTGGTCCTCGCGGGCGGACCGCAGGCCGACAATCCCGAGCCGGTCGCCGACTTCGTCGACCTCGTCGTCATCGGAGACGGCGAGGAATCGATGGCCGCGATCCTCCAGCGGTACGCCGAGCTGAAGGCGAGTGGCGTCCGCCGTCGCGACATGATCGAGGTCATGGCGCGATCGTTCCCGTGGATTTACGCCCCCGCGCTGTACGACGTCCGCTACTGCGCCGATGGGTCGATCGACGCCGTCATGCCGCGCTGCAACGGCCTGCCAGCAACCATCGAGCGCTGCCAGACGCACGCCTTCGAGCACGCGCCGTTTCCGGTACGCCCCCTCGTCCCGTACGTCGAGGTCGTGCACGACCGCATCAGCATCGAGATCATGCGCGGCTGTCCGCAACGCTGCCGCTTCTGCCACGCCGGGTACACCAAGCGCCCCGTCGGACTGCGATCCGTCGACCGAATCCTCGAGATTGCCGAGGAGGCCTACTGGGCGACCGGTCACGAGGAAATCGGCCTGCTCAGCCTCTCCACCGCCGACTACCCGAACCTGCACGAACTGGCCGAGCGCGTCAACGCCCGCTTCGCCTCACGGCACGTCAACATCTCGATGCCGTCGCTGCGAATCGACAAAATGCTCCAGCATATCCCCTGGATGGCGAACTCGGTCCGCAAGTCCGGCCTGACGATCGCCGCCGAGGCCGCACGCGACCGCATGCGCGCCGCCATCCGCAAGAAAGTCACCGACGGCAACCTGATGGACGGACTCCGCGAGGCCTACAAGGCCGGCTGGCGACGCGTGAAGGTCTACTTCATGGTCGGCTTCCCCGGCGAGTCTGACGACGACATCCGCGGCATTCACGAACTCAGCGTCACGATGAGCGAGCTGCGGCGCGAAATCGGCAAAGGCCCGGCCGAAATCCACTCCGCCGTCAGTTGGCTCGTGCCGAAGCCCTTTACGCCGTTCCAGTGGGCCGCGCAACCGCGCCGCGAGTACTTCGAGCGCGCCCGCCGCGTGCTCGCCGACCTCAGCCGCTCGCGACGCGGACGGGCCGTCCGCATCAAGACACACGGCGTCGAGCGATCCATCCTCGAAGCCGTCTTCGCACGCGGCGATCGGCGCCTCTCGGCCGCCATCGAGACCGCCTGGCGGCACGGCGCGCGATTCGACGGCTGGGACGAGTGTTTCGATTTCGATCTCTGGCGCCGCGCGTTCGATGAAACCGGCCTCGACCCGGACTGGTACGCCCACCGCGAACGGCCGCGCGGTGAGATCCTCCCCTGGGACCATATCCACGGCGGACCGCGCCGTGACTATCTCGCCGACCAGTACGAAGACACGTTCCGGCAGATCGGATTGCCGCTTCCGGTGCTTGCGGACGAGCCGTAGAAAACCGGCCGGGGACTGAGCGATATGAACGGTTGGTACGCCCGCTTCGCCTTCGCGTCGCTCGCGCTCGTCGCGACCGTTCCGGCAATGGCGCATCCCGGCCCTCATCACGAGATCGACCGCGCGACGCGCCGGTTGGAACAGTCGCCGAACCGACCGGACCTGCTCGTCTTGCGCGCTGAATGGAAACGCCTGGCCGGTGACCTGAAGGGCGCGTTCCTCGATCTCGAGGCCGCCCGCGCCCTCGATCCAACCTGCCCCGGATTGGCGCTGCAACGCGGCTTGACGCTCGCCGAGTTGGGGGCCGACTCGGAGGCCCTCGCCGAGCTGACCCGATGTGTGGCGATCAAGGGCCCGAACGCCATCGCATTCGCGACCAGCGCCCAAGTCCACGCGCGGCGAGGCGAATTGGACGCTGCAATCGACGACCTGACCCGCGCGATCGAATTGCGGCCCGATCCGCAGTACTTCCTCGACCGCGGAGAACTACTCGAACGACTCAGCCGACTGGACGAGGCCGCGGCCGGCTATCGCGAGGGAATCGCGACGACCTCGGCGAGCGTTCTCGCCGAACGCCTGGTCCGGCTCGAACTCCGTCGGCGCTGCTTCGACTCGGCCCTGCGGTGCATCGACGCAGCATCGAGGCCCGCACGCGTGCGGACGCGGTGGCTCGTGCTCCGTGCCGAGGTGCTCACCGCAATGGGGCATGCCGACGCCGCCCACACCGCGCTGCAATCAGCGCTCGTTGAGGCCGAACGCGCCCTCGTGCGGCGCCCAACAGCCGTGAACCTGCGTGAACGAGCCACGGTCTATCGCGCCCTCGGCCGAACGCACGAAGCGACAGCGGACGAGGCAGCGGCCGAACGCCTCATCGCAGCACACCGCCAACCATCGTCCGCGGAAAACCCGGGCGTCGAATCGGCGCACGTGCGAGGAGAGGACCATGCGCACCGCGAACCATGAACCGCGCCGTCCCGCGGCGAGATCAGGTCCGGCGGTCCAGCAAGCCGGGGTCACGGCACGAATCGCCCTCGCAATGGCCATCGCGATCGGCGCGACGGCGCACGGCGCGACCGCGACGTTTCAGGAAGGGCTTAACGGCTACGTCGGAACGCAGGACGCCGTCGTCTCGCAGGCCTTCCCGACGTCCGGCGGTGGCGGCGCGACCGTCCTCGGCTGGGACGCGGATGACCCGTCGAACTCCGGCATGGTCAAGATGCTCCTCATCCGCTTCGACAACATCTTCGGAAACGGACCCGGACAGGTCCCGGTCGGCGCCCAGATCACCTCGGCGACTCTGACGTACGCCGTGTACGATACCGGCCACTACGGCCTCATCCACGAGGTCCTCGTCGGCTGGTACGAATCCGTCTCGTGGAACAATTTCGGCGGCACGCCGGGCGTTCAACCTTCGGAGGTCGGCGCACAGGTCGCTTATGCCCCCGGAACCGGCGGCACGCAGGTCGTCAACGTGACACCGAGCATCGCCGCGTGGTCGGCAAACCCGACTGCGAACCTCGGCTGGATCGTCATGCCCACCGGCGTCGACGGTGTCGACATCTACACCAGCGAATACCTGACGAATCCGCCGCTGCGGCCGAATCTCGAGATCACGTATGACGCCGGACCGCCCGCGCCGACCCTGATCCGGCAGCCGTATCTGCAATCCGGATCGCCCACATCGATGACGATCGTCTGGCGCACCGACTTCGCCACGAGCAGCCGCGTCCGTTACGGACCCACGCCGACGCAGCTCGATCAATCCGTCGTCGAAAACACGCCGACGGTCGACCACGTCGTCACAATCACGAGCCTCGACCCCGACACGACGTACTTCTACGACTTCGGAACCGCCGACACCGTCCTCGGCGGCGGCGATGCAAACCACTATTTCGCAACGTCGCCATCCACCGGAACGGCCACCGAATGGACCGCCTGGATCCTCGGTGATTCCGGGACCGGCGATGCCAACCAGGCCGCCGTCCGCGACGCCATGCTCGCCGCCAGCGCCGCGTCGCCGCCCGAGCTCTTCATTCACGTCGGCGACATGGCGTACGACAGCGGAACCGACCTCGAGTTCACGAATCGCTTCTTCGCCCCGTACGCCTCCGTCCTTCGCCACACCGTCTGCTGGCCGAGCCTCGGCAATCACGAGGGCGCCTCGTCGTTCTCAAGCACCCAATCCGGCCCCTACTTCCAGAGCTACGTCCTCCCCGCGGCCGGACAGGCCGGCGGCCTGCCCTCAGGCACGGAGGCGTACTACTCCTTCGATTTCGCCAACGCGCACTTCATCTGCCTCGACTCGCATCACTCCTCGCGCACGCCCGGCTCGGCCATGCTCACCTGGCTCGCCAGCGACATCGCCGCCACCGACCAGCGATGGCTCATCGCGTTCTGGCACCACCCGCCCTACAGCAAGGGCACGCACGACTCGGACAACGTCGCCGACTCCGGCGGACGCATGCGCGACATGCGACAATACGTCCTGCCGATCCTCGAAGCCGGCGGCGTCGATCTCGTCCTCACAGGACATTCCCACATCTACGAACGCTCCTACCTCGTCGATGGCGCGTACGACACGCCCACGACCGCCGCCGGACACATCGTCGACCCCGGCAATGGCCGGCCGGCCGAAAACGGGGCCTACCTCAAGCCGATCGACCTCGCCTCGCACGCCGGCGCGGTCTACGTCGTCGCCGGGCACGGCGGCGCATCGCTCGGCGGAACGGGTACGCATCCGCTCATGTGCGTCAGCGAGATCGCGTTCGGTTCGTGCCTCCTGACCATCGACGGAAACGTCGCCTCGCTTCGAAACGTCCGCTCCGATGGCGCGATCACCGACACCTTCACGCTCATCAAGACGCCCCCCGGCGACCTCGACACCGACGGCGACGTCGATACGTCCGATCTCGCCCTCTTCATCGACGTCCTGCTCGGCCTCGACCTCGACTCCGATCACGTCGCCCGCAGCGACATCGACCAGTCCGGCCAGCCAGACGGGCTGGACATTTCGGCCTTCGTAAACGCAATCGTCTTTCCGATCTGAGCCGAACGGCCGCGGCGACGCGAAACATAACACGTTTATTTACAGCTAGTTAAGAGAAATCGGCGCGGAATCTGAAATTGAGGTGTAAGGTCCGCCGGGATTTCGGGTCTACAGGGGCGGTGGAGACGGCTAGGGATTAGCGGGAGACACGCCGAAACCACTGTTTTGAGCCGAAGCGCGAGTGACCGAGGAGGCAGGCGCACTCGCGCTTCGCTTCTTTTTACACCGACCCGGTCTCCCCGTCGCACCCTCACGCCCATCCGAAAAATCGCGCGTAAGATTCGCACGCATTCCGGGTCTACAAGGGCAGTGGAGACGGCAGGCAGGCAGTCGGGAGCCGTGCCGAAGCCACTGCCACAAAGAAGCACGCGACGGCCGATCGGTTCGGCGCTCGCGTGCTTCTGCGTTTTCCGGCCGATCGCGGCGCCTGTCCGCTTGAATCAACGAGCCGAATCGGCGAAAAACACGCCCTCGCATCCTGCGCAATCGTCCAGAGGCGGCGGCATGCCGAGCGTTGAACAGATCCGTAAGCTCCTCGCAAGCGAACCCGACGACGTGTTCCTCAACTTCGCGCTCGCGATGGAACTGGCCAAGGCCGAGAAGCGCGACGATGCCGTCGCCCAGTTCGACCGCGTCATCACTCTCGACCCCGACTACACGGCGGCGTACCACCACAAGGCCCGCACCCTGATCGCCGCCGGCCGCGCCGATGACGCACGCCAGACCCTTGTGACCGGCATCGCCCGCGCGCAGGCCATCGGCAACGCACACGCCGCTGGGGAGATGAGCGACCTGCTGGCAACGCTCTGACTGCGGCGCACTGCGCATCACGACGACTCGTCGGCGTCCGCGTCCCTACCACGACCCAATTCGCCTTGTACCCGCCCCCACGAAATCAGATAATGTCATCTGGAGGGCACCGTGCTCGATTCTCGCCATTCCCCGCCGCCCCGCGAAAAGCCCACCACGATTCGCCGAACCGTTCATCGGACAGCCGGGTTCGCTGCCATCGCTCTTTCGGCGATGGTCACGGCCTGTTCCCCGACCGCTCGGACCCGGGTCTCGAACAGCGCGGATTGTCCGCGCGCGCCGGCCGACGAACGCCTCATTCAAGCCGGGCGAATCGCCCTCAATCGAAAGGCACAAGCCCTCGCCCAAGGTCCACGGCATCCGTTCGATCGTCCCGATCTCGCGATGGAGTTCTTCATGGCCCAGCGCCTCGGCCCGGGGCAGACGGCGTACCCAGGCGAGCATCTGCGCGACACACTGGCGTCGCTCAAGCAGCGCGCCGCCGCGAACGAGCCCGCGCGTGGCGCGCCACCGCCCGGCGGCGTACTGGGATGGGCGTCGATCGGTCCGGGGAATGTCGGCGGCCGGACGCGAGCCTTCGTGATCGATCCAGACAACCCGGACGTCTACTACGCGGGGGGCGTCTCCGGCGGCGTATGGAAATCCACCGACGCGGGCGCGAACTGGACGTCGCTCGACGACTCCATGCTCAACCTCGCCGTCACCACGATCGCGATGGACCCCAACAACTCAAACGTGCTCTACGCGGGAACGGGCGAGGGCTTCGGCACCTCCAGCGCGTTCATCCGCGGACTGGGGATCTTCAAGTCAACCGATGCCGGCGCGACATGGTCCCAACTCGCCGGAACCGTCTCGGGTGTGCCCGACGGGGCGTTTCATTACGTCAACAAGATCGTCATCAGCCCCAACGACTCGAACCGGATCTACGCCGCCACGCGCTTCGGCGTCTGGCGGAGCACCGACGCCGGCCAGACCTGGTCGATCGTCCTCAGCAACACACGCTACATCGCGACGCCCCCGACGGCGGGGAACACGTCCACCGGCTGCACCGACATGGTCATTCGTGCCGATCGGAACCCCGACGTACTCTTCGCCTCCTTCGGCAGCTTTGAACGCGACGGCCTTTACCGCACGGTCGATGGCGGCAACTCCTGGGCGGCGTATTCCGTTCCCATCAATCAGGGCCGCATGTCGCTGGCCCTTGCGCCGAGCAATAACGATGTATTGTATCTCGCCATGGCCGACAACGGCCTCGGCGGCGCGGTCGGGAAACTCGTCAACGTCTATCAATCCACCGACGGCGGAAACTCCTTCAGCGGGCGCGTGGACTTCTCGACCGAGTTCGGGCCGTGGCTGATGTCCTACGTCTCGATCGCCACCGGCTGCGTCGCGTCCCCGGTCATCTACTCGCAGGGTTGGTACGACAACATCCTCGCCGTCGACCCGGTCGACCCCGACATCGTCTGGCTCGGCGGGATCGATCTGTACCGGTCGAACGACGGCGGGCAGAACTGGGGCATGGCCGGATACTGGTTCTACTATCTGCTCGACCCGCCCCCGCCGACGTACATCCGCCCGGATCAGCACAACATCGTCTTCCACCCGGGCTACAACGGGACTACGAATCAGACGATGATCGTCACGAACGACGGCGGCCTCTTCCGCACGCAGAACGCCCGCGCCGCCACGACGCTCGAAGAATGTCCCTTTCCGGGCTCATTTCCCCCGCCCGAAATCGCGTGGGAGTCGCTCAACAACGGCTACGGCGTTACGCAGTTCTACCACGGCGATAGCGCGAAGCTCGCCGACATGTTCGTCGGCGGCGCGCAGGACAACGGCACCTCGCGCGGACTGTCGACGAGCGCCCCGAACGACTGGCGCCTGATCTTCGGCGGCGACGGCGGCTACGTGGCCATCGACCCGACGGACAGCCAGACGCTCTACATCGAAATCCAGGGCTTCCCGACCATCCGGAAGTCCACGGACGGCGGAAACTCCTTCCAATCCGCCGTCAACGGGATCACCGATACCGATGGGCTGTTCATCACGCCGGTCGCAATGGACCAGAGCAACCCCGCCGTGTTGTGGACCGGCGGCAGCCGACCGTGGCGCACGTTGAACGCTGCGGCTTCGTGGCAGGTCGTCGGCCCGAATTTCTCCGCCGCCGACAAGATCTCCGCCATCGGGATCGCGCCGTCGAACGGCGGCGTCGTCTATCTCGGATTCAACAACGGTTACGTCGCAAAATCCGTCAACGCCCTCGACGCCACGCCGACGTGGACCGTCTTCACGTCCGCGCACGGGCTTCGGACCGGCGCCTGGGTCAGCAGCGTCAACGTCGATCCGGACGATCCCAACGTCGCATACTGCACCTATTCCACGTTCGGCGGAAATCACATCTTTCGAACCACTAACGGCGGTTCGCTATGGACTTCCATCGACGGCGTTTCGTTTGCCGGAGTCCCGGACATCCCCGTGCACTGGATCGAAGTCCGACCATGCGACCCGGAGCACCTGTTCGTCGGGACTGAACTCGGCGTCTTCGCCAGCACCGACGGCGGCGCGAACTGGCTGCCCGTCAACGCCGGCATGGCCCACACCGTCGTCGAAACGCTCGACTTCCAGAACAACGACACGCTCGTGGCATTCACGTACGGCCGAAGCGCCTTCCGCACGCAGCTTGTGCCGTGCCCTTGCACGCCGGGCGACCTGAACGCCGACACCTTTGTCGATCCGTTTGACATCACGCCGTTCGTCGCGGTCCTCGTCCAAGCCAGCGAACCGTCGCCGCACGAACTCTGCGCTGCCGACCTGAACCTCGACGAGCTCATCGACGGCCGCGACCTCGCACTCTTCGTCGAGTGCATCCTGGCGGCAGGTTGCCCGTAGCATCCGCTGGTCAGTCCGGCGTCACGCGCTGTGCGCCCGGCCAGCACCCTCGCATCGGACCGCCCCGCATCGCTTGCCGCGCGCCTCCGCCGTCCCATTTCCGTGCGCAATTCTCGGCCGCCCAACGCATTGGAACTTGACCCCGGCCGCCCTTTCGTGGATACCACCACCGTCGGGCCGGGTCCGGCGGTCTATCTATGGACCCGGCCGGGAGGTGTCATGAGCGCGCCGAACCGTTCGTCCACAGGCACCACGATTCCCCTCAACATCCTGACGATCTCCCCGGGCGGACAGCCCGCCGGTTCCGGCGGCTGCTCCGGCGGGAATGGAAACGGCTCAACGACCATCGGCGGCGTCCTCCAAGCCGGCGTACAGGCCTACGGAAACGTCTTTGCAAACCCCGAGAATCTGCCCTACGGCGCATCGCAGTTCGTCGGCCTGTCGAACGCCGGCATGAGCGACCTCGATGAGGCCCTCGCCCGCGGCGATGTCCGTACGCATCGACGCCGCCTCGAAATCGACCCGCGGACCGGCCGCGCCCGCGTCAACGGCAAGGGCAAGGCGGCCGGCCGATACGACAGCGTCACCGCGCCCCCGTCCAACTCGACCGCCGCGAAGATCGGCAAGCACTACGACCACGACGCGCCGGTCAGCCAGAACCCGAACAAGTCATCAACCCGCCGCGACGATGGCTACGTCAACTCGTCGATGTACGCCGCGAACAGCCGTTTCCTCCGCGGTCGGCCCGCTCCGGAGCGGCTCCTGCCCAAGGAGCGCCGCAAAATCAAGGCCCGCTACGTCGATCTCGACTACCATCACCCGCTCGAGGACATCCTCGACACGTGGGCGGCCCGCCGGCTCTTCGGATACATCAGCAAGAAGCGCAGCAGCGGCAAGACGATGATCGAGGAGATCATCCAGAGCTATCACAATCCCGAATCGCCGCTCTGGCACCGCGTCAAGTACTGGCCGGCGCACAAGTTCATCGACAAGATGCGCGGCAGTGTCACCGCCGAGACGTTCCGCGAGCGGATCGGCGAGCACGCCAGCACGATCCGCGGCTTCGTCATCGCGGCGCGGAGCGTCGCCGAATTCGGCCTCACGCTGCCACAGCGCTTCACCGCCCCGCTGTTCATCGTCTGGAACTTCACGAACCTCTGCAACCTCACCTGCCGGCACTGCTATCAGGACGCCGAGCACAAGGCCCTGCCCGACGAGCTGACGCTGAAGGAGAAGCTCAACCTCGTCGACCAGATCGCCGAACAGTACGTCCCCATGATCGCCTTCGCCGGCGGCGAGCCGACGCTCTCGCCCGACCTGCTGCCCGTGCTGCGGCACTGCCACAAGTACGGCATCCACACCACGCTCGCGACCCACGGCGGCACGATGACCCGAAAGCTCGCGGCCGAGCTCGCCGAGTGCGGCTGCAAGTACATCGAAATGTCGCTCGACTCGGTGCACCCGCAGCGACACGACGAGTTCCGCGGCATCCCCGGCATGTGGCACCGCACCGTCCGCGGCGCCCGCTACGTCGTCGAACAGGAAGGACTGCGCCTCGGCATCGCCATGTGCGTGCACCAGGGCAACTTCGACGAAGTCGAAGACATGATCCGCTTCTGCGTCGACATCGGCGCGGGCGTCTTCGCGCACTTCAACTTCATCCCCGTCGGGCGCGGCCTTCAGATGGTCGACGGCGACCTCAACCCCCAGCAGCGTGAGTGGCTCCTCCGCACGCTCAACACCTGGATGCAGTCCGGCAAGATCGGCTGCATCAGCACCGCGCCGCAATTCGGCCGCGTCTGCGTCGCCCACGCCCCGACCGAGGGCAAGCAGGCCTGCTCCCACGCCGGCTCCGGCGGCGGCGAGAAGGCCCGCGTGATCGCCAAGTACCTCGGCGGCTGCGGCGCCGGCCGCGACTACGTCGCCATCGAGCCGAACGGCACGATCACGCCGTGCGTCTACCTGCCGCATCGCGTGCAGGGCAACATCCGCGAGCGAAGCTTTATCGACATCTTCCGAAACAACGAGTTCTGGGAGCTGCTCTGCGACCGCGACCGCCGCACGCACCACTGCGAGGTCTGCGAGTTCAAGCACTACTGCGGCGGCTGCCGCGCCCGCGCCGATGCCTACTTCGGCGAGCTGAACGCCGGCGACCCCGGCTGCGTCTTCAACGAGAAGCACTGGGACGACCTGGTCGCCCGGGGCATCGCCACCGACCCCGACGCCGTGACCAAGTCCGCCGAATCGCGCCAACGCGAGATCGACGAAGCCTACGCGACCGCCACCGCCAACCGCACGATGGCGATGTGATCATCCGCGTCGGAGTCGGTCGACCGCGCGGGCGGTCAAACTCCGGGTGGCCAGCCCGAAGTTCAATCCGATGCGGTTGACGGCCCTCGAGATTGCGAGGTTCTATCGGAGCGCGCCCGCGGAGGAGGAATGAACGAACCGGCGAGCACGCCGAGTCCGACCATGATCGGACCGAGCCACCAAGGAAGCCGATTCGCGACTACCAGATGGATTCCGGTTTCTCAGTTCTCAGCGTTTCGGCTTTTCGGTTATCCCAATCGCCAATCTTACGACGCCTTCCGCGCCGCGCGGGACCTACAGCGTCGCGGCCACCCGGCGGAAGTGGTGCCCGGTGATCGCCAGCCCGATCGCCTCGCTGAACGCGTGACGATAGGACAGCAGCGTCCGCGTCAGGAACTTCCAGTACTCCCGACGCCCGCGCGTCCAGACCCCCATCACCCACAGTGAACGCAGGAACGCCGCAATCTCGTGCGCCGCCACCGGAGCCCGCGGACCGGACGGCCGGTACTGCTCGAGGAACGTGATGATCCGCCGATAGTACTCGCGCGGCGTGTACAGGCTCTTGACCAGCGAGCGGTAGCCCTCGACCAGCGTGGCGTGGTCCAGCTTCGGAATGAAGTTGAGCACACCGTCGGTGTTGTTCCCGGTGCTGTGGCCGAGCAAGCGGCCTTCTTCCTTCAGGCGGCTGAACAGTCGCGTGCCCGGCAGCGCCGTCAACAATCCCACCATCGCCGTCACCACGCCCGACTCCTGAATGAACCGGCGCTGCGCCTCGAAGATGCTCTCGCGATCGTGGTCGAAGCCGAGAATGAACCCGCCCATGACTTCCATCCCGGCCTGCTGGATCGTGCGGATCGACTCCAGCATGTTGCGCCGCGTGTTCTGCACTTTCGCGCACTCCAGCAGGCTTTCCTCCACCGGGCTTTCGATCCCCACGAACAGTTTCTTGAAACCCGCGGCGACCATCAGCTCGAGCAGCTCCGGATGGTCCACCACGTTCAGCGAGGCCTCCGTCGTGAAGACCGTCCGCAGGTTTCGCCGCCGCCGCCACGCGACCATCTCCCGCAGCAACTCCGTCACCTTCACGCGATTGCCGATGAAGTTGTCGTCGACGATGAAGATCGGCCCGTCCCAGCCTGCCGCCAGCAGCGACTCCATCTCCGCGATCATCTGCGCCGGCGCCTTGGTCCTCGGAACGCGGCCGTTCATCACGATGATGTCGCAGAACTCGCAGTTGAACGGACAACCGCGCGAAAACTGCACCGACATCGTCGCGTAGTCCTTCAGCCGCAGGAGGTCCCAGCGCGGAATGGGCGTCCGCGTCACGTCCGGCCGGACCGCGCTCTGGTAGGACGGCTTCAGCGTGCCGGCGCGGAGGTCCTCGACCAGCGCCGGCATCACGTCCTCGGCCTCGTTGATGACGACATGCTGCAATTCCGGAAACCGCTCGCGCCCGGTCGAGAAGAGCGGCCCGCCGGCGATGATCGGCTTGCCCAGCGCGATGCAGCGCGCGATCACGCGGTGCGCCGATTCGGCGTGCACGATCATCCCCGAGATGAACACGTAGTCCGCCCAGGCGATGTCCGCATCGCGCAGTGATCGCACGTTCAGATCGACCAGCCGCAGGCTCCAATCGCGCGGCAGCATGCCCGCCACGGTCAGCAACCCGAGCGGCGGAAACGCCGTCCGCCGCGAAATGAACGGCATGACGTGGTTGAAGCTCCAGAACGTGTCCGGAGTCCGAGGCGAAACCATCAGGATGTTCATGCGTATTGCTCTCGCTGGGACAGGCCCGACGATCTCCGCCATCGGCGACCCGGACCGTGCCTAAAGACCAAATTCACGGACGAACGGCGCGATGTCCGCCCCGTCCGTCATCGAGTCGCCGTTGAGGTCGCACCTTGCGATATGCTCCGGCTGGCTGTCCTGCGCCAACAGCACCTCTGCGAATCGTACGACATCCCCCGAATTCAGCAAGCCGTCATTATTCACATCGGCCGGCAGTCGCGGCTGCGCGTACCAGAACGCCACCGAGGCCCACGATGAGCCCACGGCGCCGTACTGATCCTCGACTTTCACCTCGATCGACTGTGAAAAGACAATCCGGTCCGCGATATACCAGCGGTACTGGTCCGCCCGGCCGAAGCCCTCCGGCGAATCGCGATGTACGCGCAACGCCCCGAACAGCGGCCGGATCGCAAACGGCGGCCGCGGCCCGTCCGGCTCGTCGTACTGCACCTTCGTCCAGTTGTAGTAGTACCCGCCGTTGTACGCGTCCTCGAGCCCCGTGCCGTACAGCGTGTCGACGCCGTCGACGGTCACGACGTCGTCGCCCTCGAGCATCGTCAGGCCACCCGTCGCTTCCTCGCAGTAGAGCAGGTTGCCAACGTAGACGCCGCGCCCCGTTGTCGACAGCAGCGGATGATACACGTCGCCGGCGCCGCGGATCCGCCGCTCCACGTGCGCATGCAGATAGCATTCCTCCGCGCCCAGCGCCCCCGCCTCGTGCTCGACGACCGCGCCATCGATCGCGATCGGCGCCGCCGTCGCGTTGCGAAGTTCGACACGAATCGACCGCCGGAACGGCATCGGCCAGTAGCAATAGAAGCCGTCCGGCGAATCCGTTCCCAGCGGCAGGCTCTTCCACGCCGGCCGGTCGTGACCCGCGCCGAAGAAGTCGGCGATCGACGCGTCGATGCCCGGCGCCTCCTCGGCGTCATACGTCACGATCAGGCGCAGCCCGTCCAGCTCCGCATCCGTCGCTCCCGGCATGGCCACGTGGAACCGGCGGACCCGCCCCGGGCCATCGAGTCCCGCAAGCAGCAGCGATTCACCGGCCGGGATCGACGTTGCCGTCCATTGCACGGCGCTGGCCGCTCCGCTTCCCGCTGGATCCGGATGTGCGCCGACGTTGACCAGGACCTGCGCCGCCGCGTCGCGCGACGACTGCTGCGACGGCGACAGCGTTCCGTCGTACGTCGAGATGGCCGACCCCGCCGGCAGCAGCTCGAGCTGATACTGGTAGTAATGGCGCACCAACGTCTGATCGGGCAGGACCTGGTTTATCGTCTCGATCCGCAGCGACGTCGAGAACGCGAGCGGCTCGTAAGAGACCTGACCACCGGCACAGGTCGTCACGAACGGACTGCTGACGTACGACACCCCGCCGGCGAAGAACTCGTCGCTGGTGGTATCGATGCGCGGCACCGGATCATCATCGAAGTACAGCCGCACCAGGAATTGAAAGTTGGACGTGTAGTGCGGCATCCAAAAGCGACGTACGACGCCGGGACCACTAATCGTTCGGACCGTGCAAACGCCTGGCGCATACTGCAACCCGGGCGGGGACTCGTACCAGCAATAGTCCGCGTTGCCCCCGGTGCGATCGTAGCTCGAGGCGAGGACCGCGCGCGTTCCCGGCCGCCATCGAGCCCAGCCGCGCCAATCGGTCAACGGTCCATACGCCGCGTCCTGCGCGATCGACGGCGCCGACACGATCATCACGAGCAGCGGTTTGAAGACGCGGCCGCGCCACCGCGAGCGGAAGACTGGGACCGACATCCGTTCGACCTCCGCCGCAATTATAGAACGGGGACGACGCATCTCGTGACGGCCGCCTCCGGGAGACGGAAAGGCCCGCGACATTCGCACGCCGCGGGCCTTCCTTACGATCTGATTCTGGAAGCGATCCTGTTACGGGATAATCGCATCCAGATAGTTGTCGATATCCTCGCCGTCGGCGACGCCACTGTTGTCGACGTCCGCCGCGGCCACGTGCGTCGGGTTCGTGTCAAGCCCGAGCAGCACCTCCACGAAGAGCCCGATGTCGTTGCTGTCGAAATCGCGATCCAGATCGATGTCACCCGGCACCGGCGGCCGAATGCCCTTGATTCGGATGTCGTCGATGTTCCAGCCCTGGTAAGTCACGGAGCCGTCCGTGGGTCCCATGCCCCAGCGGACCTGGACGTTCGCCTGATTGTCGGCCACGCCCGAGATGCTGTAGCTCTGCAACGTCCAGGCCTGCTCGCTGAACGACGACGCCGGATTTGAATACAGGTTCGTCCAGGTCGACCCGTTGTTCGAAACGTCGACCGTCGCGTCATCGTACGTCGATGACTCGACGCCGAGCCAGCGGCGGAACTCCAGCTTCGTGTTGATCACGCCGGTGAGGTTCATCGACGTGGTGGTCAGGTGATACAACGGCATCGAATTTGGATAGTGGCCGGCGAGGTTGTACCCGTACACGTTCGTGCCGGTGTATCCGCTCGTCGGATCGAACCGACCGCTCGTGCCGCCGCCGGTCGGAACGCCGAAGGCCCAGTCGCCCTGCGTCGTCCAGCCGGGGTTGGTGTTCAGCGGGAAGTCATAGACGACCTCTTCGCTCCCGACTGTCAGGCTGACCGTCGCGGTCACCGAATCCTGACCGTCGTTCGCCTTGTACGTGAAGCTGTCGGGCCCGAAGTAAAGCGAATTCGGCTTGTACCGAACCACCTTCTGCTGCCCCATCAGCGTGTACGGCGTCGACGCGATCATCCCGCCGTTCGGATCGAACAGCTTCCCGTTCGTCGGCAACGACAGAATGATGTGATCGAAGTTGGGTCCGACCGTCGACGATGTCGCCAGCGTGATGTCGGTCGGCACCGTGTCCGGAACATTCAGGTTCATGTTCGCCGCGACCGGCGGACAGGCGGCGCCCGACGCCGCGATCCGCAGGCTCCAGGAGTTGAGCGTGCCGGTGTCCGCGCCCGCCAGGTCGCTGACCGTCAGTGTCCACGTCCCGGTCACGATCTCGCCGTTGAAGTCGGCCAGCGCGCCCGGCCCGCTCGGCGGGAACGTCGAATCGTCGTACGTCGCGACGATGTTGTCCGTCGTGCCGCCACTGCGGTTGTGCAGGCGCACGACCGTGCCCTGCGGCGATTGCAGGTCGATTGTCAGGTCGCCGATGTACGTGTGCGTGATGTTGATCGGCACGTCCACATCCCCGATGCAGTACGCGTCCGTGACGTTGATCACGCTTGATACCGACGAATTGTCCAGAATGACCTTCGGAACGTCGGTCGAGTTATAGACGTACCGCCCGACGTCCAGCGAGACCGGACGCGTCGTGCCGCCCGCGCCGCCCGTCAGGTTCGTGAACGTCACCGTGCCGGAATGCAGGCCGTTCGGCAGCGAATTCGCCGCCGCCGAGTAGCCGATCGTCACGTTCGTGCTCGCGCCCGTGCCGTTCAGGTTTACATTGACCGGACCGGCGCCGCCGTTGATCGAAATCCACGGCTGATTCGCCGAGATCTGGATGTCCACCGGCGTCGGCCGCGTGCTCGTCAGCGTATAGACCTTGGTCGCCGGGAACGGTCCGCCGACCGGGCCGCTCGACGACAGGCCATCCGACGGGTCCGTCGTGAACGCCGTCTGGCCGACCTCGACCGTGTGCTGCCGCGACAACGACCGACTGTTCGTCAGATCGTCGAAGTCGATCGTCTCGACGTAGACGCCGGTGCCCAGCGCGTAGATCGGCGGGCCGAGCGTCACGACCACGTTCACCGTCCCGCCGTTGCCGGGGAGCGAGCCGTTGACCGGCCCCGTCCCGCCATCCAGCAGGATCCCGAAGTTCGCGTTCAACGACACGCTGTAGTTGATCGTATTCGGTGTCGGGTTCGTTAGCGTGTACGCCACGGTGTCGTTCGTGAACGGGCCGCCCACGTTGCCGACGTGCAGCACGTTCCCCGAAGGCGTCACCGTCAGGCCCGGACCATCAATCGTGTCGACGTTCATCAGGCCCGTGCTGCCCGGATCGAGCCAGTTGCTCAGACGCGTCGAGTTCGTGCCCCCGCCCGTCCACGACCGCGAAAACCGCCCGTAGCAGTCCGAACGATTCTCGCCTGTCGCCGAACACGACGACGGCCCGCCGTGCAACTGCCCGATGACGCGGTGGTTGTCGTCGAACAGCGGCGAACCCGACGATCCCGGCTCCGTCACGCCGAGCGACCAGTACACCGTAATGTGCGTGTTGTCGCCCGGACCCGGAAACGCGCTGCACGGCCAACTCGACCCGTGCGATGGATGGAGGCTGGTTGCGTCGTAGAACGAAATCCGCTTCTCGTCCGTGCTCGGATGGTGAATGCAGGCGCCGCTCGGGGGGTTTGCCCCGCTCCGATCCCAACCGGCGTAGGTCACCATCCATGCCGGGTTCGGCTGCGATGTCAGCTCGACCAGCGTAACGTCCGACGTCGAGAACGACGCGCGGAATGTCGATCCGGTGTTGAATTGCGTCAGCGTCCCATCGCCCGGGTTGCCGCTCGCCGGACTGCCCGGCGGCCGGCACGTCGAATTCTGGTAGTTCCAGAACGCCACCAGCGATGGCGCGTTGCCGGAGTTCACGCCGCAATGATTCGCCGTCATGAAATACGGCTTCGCATCGTATGCCGTGTTGTTGACCATGAACCCGGTGCAGAACGTCGATCCGCCCGTCGAAATGACCGCGACCGATCGGATCTCCAGCGCCCACGGCACCCCTTCCGGACAGGCCACGTCCACGTTGCACGCGCCGGACCGCTCTGCGGCCTCCGGCGAGATGCCGAACGGACGATACCCCACGTTGATCGATCCCAAGGTCAGCTCGACCTGGTCCCGCACGTCCTTGGGAACGGTCAGCTCGATGACGACCTCCTCACCGGGCACCGGCGGCGTCCACAACTCGCCGTGGTCGGCGTTGTCCAGATCGGTGAACGGCCGAACGACCTCCTTCAGATCCGTCGAGTAGATGAACAGGCGTCCGCCCGGCGGCATCAGATAGCGTGTGAATCCGAAGTTGATCGACACCGCGCCCGGGGAGACGACGCGAAGTCGCCACACGAGCAGATCGTTTCCGACCGACTCCCACGCGCCATCGCGCGCCGGCGTCACACGCACCGCGTGCGGAATCGCGAATCGCGGCGCCATTCCCTGCGCCTCGCGCGTGCTGTCCTCGCGCAGAATCGCGGGAACATCTAGCGCCGGAATGAAGTACTTCGGGATCGCGTCGAGCGACTTCAACGCGAAATCCTGCGCGCTCGGCATGTACCGAAACGACCCATCGACCGGGAACTTCCCGATCGTCGGCGGATCGGCCGCTACGGCCGTCGCGGCTATCGCCCACGACGCGAGCAGAATGAGACCGTGGATACATCGACAACCCAAACTCGTCATAAGTGAATCCCTTTAGCTCGCCGCGCATTCCCCCCTGCCGCGGAGACTGGCGCGCGGAGGGCGGAAAACGCACACCCGCGACGGGGCAAACCGAAGTGGAAGCGTCTCCCTTCCAGTCCGACAGGATACCGGAGACCAAAGTCCTTTTCAACGCCGTACTTGGAATCGCGGAACCGCACCCGGCAGGATTCGAACCTGCGACCGGCGGATTAGAAATCCGCTGCTCTGTCCATCTGAGCTACGGGTGCTCCTCGGTCAGTCTATGCTCGACCAGCGCGGAATGGTACGCCGAAACCCGGCCGACAGGCCGGAATCTGGGATCCCGTGCCTACTCCATCGACGGGCTGTCCCAGAAACCCACCATCGCCGCAATCTGTCCAGCGGCATTGAACTCGACACAATTCACACCCGACGCGAGCACCGTCCCATCCGGACGAACCGCGCGCCACGCGAACCGGCCGAACGAGTGCACCTGCTGAATCGCCCCCGCGCGCTCCAGCCGCGCTCCACCTGTCATTCGGATCGCGTTGCCGATGTGAGCCGTCAGCGCCTCGCGCCCGTCAACGCACCCGAATGCGTCACGGAATCGCCCGTCCTCCGCCCAACACCGCTGCAGAATCGTCAGCCGCCGCGCTGCATCGGGCTCCGCCCAAGCCGAGACGTACGCGTCCACGACCGAATCCAGCCGGTCCGCCATCGCGTCCCGATGGGCCGCCGTCGACATCATCGCAAGATAATGCCGCCAGCCGGCGGTGTGGCCGATCCGTTCGGCCTCGCTCGGCAACCCGTCGTGGCGAAGCGTTACCAACGTCCCCTCCTCGTTTCCCGTCAACGTGATCGTCAGGGTCGATGACTCTGGCTTGACGGCCGACGGACCGCTCTCGTACCCCCACGAATAGACTGCGCGCCTCGGCGGCGTCAACTCCAGCACCCGTCCCACCGCGACCGGACCATGCGGGTACTTCACGCGCACCGCCCCGCCCACCACCGGCTCAATCATCGCGCCGTCACCCATCCACGCGGCGAACCCCGTCGCATCGCTCAGGAACCGAAACACGACCTCCGGTCGCGCCGCAATCTGTACGCACAGTTCGAGCGATTCACCGCCAACGCTCATGCTCATCGCGATCTCCCGATCGAGTCCTCGCTCAGTTCCGTCGCCGCTCCAGCCGCTCTTCCCTCTCGGCCAGCCGCTTCAGCACCCCCAGACGCTCGGCCCACATCGCCTCCAGCGCCGCCGCCATCGGGCCGAACGCCTTCTTTCGCACGCGATAGAACCGATGCCGGCCTTCGCGCCGCTGCTCAATCAGCCCCGCTTCGCGGAGCCGCCGCAGGTGTTGCGAGACCGCGCCGAAGGTGACGTCGCGGCACGCCGCGGCGATCTCCCCCGCCGAGCGCTCGCGGTGCCACAGCAGTTGCAGAATCCGCTGCCGGCGCGGCTCGAACACGATCGACGCGTCGAACGACACGGCGTCATTTTAGCAAATACTAAAATAATGTCAAGCCACTTCTCGACGCAATCCCCGACGCGCGGTGAACACGCGCATCCCCGGCGACGTGCCCGCTATGGAGCGTATTTCTGGCAACCCACCTGGTACGCCTCCTCGATCAGTTCGCGCAGTCCCGGCGCCGCCAACTGTGCCGCGTCCTTCAGCCGAAACCGATAGACGTAGTCCCGCGGTGGGATCAACTCCACCTTGTCGATCAGCGGATGCGACACCTTTCGCTTCAGCCAGAACCCGCACTGCACGTGGTCCCGACGGATCACAGCCCCGGCGAACCGAACCCGCGCCTGGAACGAAATCCGCGTCTTCTGCGGGATCACCGTCACAGGCCCAAACCGCTTCACGAACCGCAGCCATGCTCCGAACAGACGCCGAATCCGAGGATCGCGCCCCGCGAAGTGCGCATCCAGATCGACCACCCGGCACGAATGCGCCATGTTCCGCGTAACGAAGCGATGTCCGCACCGCGGGCAGGTCCACAGCGGTCGCGCGTCCGCCGACGCGCGTGATCGCCGGGTGGCCGATCGCCGCGGTGTTGCGTTCGATCGACCCCACCTGACCGCGCTCGAATCCCGTCCAGCCTCCGCCCGCCGCCGCGACATTCTCGCACTCCGCTCACACCCCTGACCGGGGGATCGCCGTGCATCCACCCCGAGGACCCGTCTTGTCCGTCGGCCGTCGTTGATCCGAACCCGGCGAATCAGGTATGATACTCTCGGCGACCGGACGGCGTATCAGCTCTGAGCCCCGCTCTGGGGAAAGGAGTTTCATTGACTTCGAACCTGAATTCCCGCGCATTCCCTGTCTTCGATCTGTTCACGCGCGTCGGTGCGATCACCGCTCTCGCAGCAGTCGTGCTCGCGGCGGCGCACGTGCCCGCCTCGGCCGAGATCCGCTGGCGGTCCGTCCCCGGCGCACCGCCTGCCCCGACCATCCTGACGCCGGCCGAACTTCAACGCGCCGCCGCCGCCGATGGTCGCGCGCACGTCCTGCTGCGCTTCGCCAAGCCGGCCGATGACGCCCTGCGTCACGAACTCGCCCGCGCGGGCGTCGAACTGCTCGCGCCCGTCGGCGACAACGCGTTCTTTGCCGTCGCGCGCGCCGGCCGCAATCTCGAGACGCTCGCCCGCATCGCAGCGATCCAGTCCATCGAGCGGATCGATCGCGCCGTCAAGCAGCACCCGGCCATCCTTGCGAACGACTGGCCCGCCTACGCCATCGTCGGAAAGACCGAGCCCGCGCCCGAAAGCGCCGCGCCGGCGGAGGACATCGTCGCCGCCTACGCGCTCTTCCACCCCGACGTCCCGCTCCAGCAGGCCGTAAACGTCGCCATGCAGCTCGGTGCGGTCGTGCGCGCGGAGCTTTTTCCCATAAATGCCCTCGTGATCGAGCTGCCGCGCAGCGCCGTTGCCACCCTGGCGGACCGCGATGAACTCCAGTGGATCGAGCCGCCACTCCCGCCGCTGAGCATCGTCAACGACAGCAATCGCGCGCTCACACAGGCGGCCACGGTCCAGGGCGCGCCGTACAACCTCACCGGCGCCGGCGTCAACGTGCTCGTTTATGACGGCGGCACGGCCCGCGCCACACACCAGGACTTCGGCGGCCGCGTCTCCGTCCGCGACTCGTCCGGGACCATCACCCACGCGACCCACGTCTGCGGGACCGTCGGCGGCAGCGGCGTCGCGTCCGGCGGCACTTACAAGGGCATGGCCCCGGGCGTCACCATCCAGTCGTACGGCTTCCAGTACGACGGCACCGGGACGTTCCTCTACACGAACCCCGGCGACCTCCAGACCGACTACAACCAGGCCATCAACACCTTCG
Source organism: Phycisphaerae bacterium (assembly GCA_023150615.1). Lineage (GTDB taxonomy): Bacteria > Planctomycetota > Phycisphaerae > UBA1845 > UTPLA1 > JAKLKO01. The sequence goes on along the minus strand of JAKLKO010000006.1, from coordinate 22,093 downwards.
GCGCGCAGATCAGCAACAACTCGATCGGCACCAACACCGAGACCAACGGCTTCCCGTGCAGTATCCAAGGCGACTACGGCGTGACCGACCAGCTTATCGACTCCATCGTCCGCGGGTCGCTCGGCGCGCCCTTCCGCGTCGTCTGGGCCAACGGAAACGAACGCCAGGGCAATCGCTGCGACATCGAAGGATTCGGGGACTATTACAGCACCGCGCCGCCCGCGTGCGCCAAGAACCACATCACCGTCGGCGCCGTCAACTCGAACAACGACTCCATGACCTCGTTCAGCAGTTGGGGCCCGGTCGACGACGGCCGACTCAAGCCCGACATCGCCGCGCCCGGCTGCCAGAGCAACGGCGACGGCGGCGTCACTTCGTGCTCGAGCAGCAGCGACACCGCCTATGTCGCGCAGTGCGGCACGTCGATGGCCGCGCCGACCGTCACCGGCGTCTGCGCCCTGCTTCTGCAGGACTTCCGCGCGCAGTTCCCCGGCTCGCCCGACCCGCGAAACTCCACCCTCAAGATCCTGCTCGCGCACAACGCCGCCGACCTCGGAAACACCGGCCCCGATTACCAGTTCGGCTACGGCTCGGTGCGGATCCAGAGCTCGATCGACTTCATGCGGACCGGAAACTTCTTCGAGAACAGCGTCGGACATGGCGGCACGGTCAACACCAGCGTCAACGTCGCCCCCGGCACCACTCAGCTAAAGATCACCCTCGCGTGGGACGATGCGCCGGGAACGCCCAACGTCAATCCCGCGATCGTCAACGACCTCGACCTCGTCGTCCTCAGCCCCTCCGCCGTGCAGGCGTTCCCGTGGACGCTTAACCCGACCAACCCCAGCGCCGCGGCCGTCCAGTCGCAGGCCGATCACGTGAACAACATCGAGCAGGTCCTCGTGAACTCGCCCGAGGCCGGAATCTGGCAGGTCCAGGTTGTCGGCAACAACGTCCCGCAAGGCCCGCAGAGTTTCTCGATCTGCGCCTCGCCGAATATCGCCGTGCCGTCGGCCATCAGCATCTTTCTGCCGAACGGCGCGCCGGCAAGCGTCCCCCCGAACACGCCGACCAATATCGACGTGCAGGTCACCGTGACCAACGATACGCTCGTCGGAACCCCCATGTTTCACTATCGCCTCAGCGGCGGCAGCTTTACTTCCGTCGCCATGACGCCGCAAGGCGGCGACGACTACACGGCCACACTGCCGGCCGCCCTCTGCACCGACACGCCGGAGTTCTACTTCAGCGCGGTCGGCACGAACGCCGGCACCGTCACCAATCCGCCGGGCGCTCCCGGCAGCTTCTACTCATCGCTCGTCGGACAGACCACCGTCGTCTTCGCCGATGACATGGAGACGAATCAGGGTTGGAGCGTCGGCGACACCGGCGACAACGCCACCACCGGCATCTGGGTCCGCGTCGATCCGAACGGCACCGCCGCGCAGCCCGAGGATGATCACACGCCCGCGCCCGGCACGATCTGCTGGGTGACGGGTCAGGGCGCCGTCGGCGGCGGATTGGGAGACAACGACGTCGATGGCGGAAAGACCACGCTGCTGACGCCGACGATTGACCTGTCCGGCGGCGACGCGACCATTAGCTACTACCGCTGGTATTCCAACAACACCGGCGGCGCGCCCAACGCCGACACCTTCCGCGTCGACATCTCCAACGCCAACGGAACGGCCGGAACGTGGGTCAACGTCGAGACGGTCGGACCGAGCGGGCCGGAGACCGGCGGCGGCTGGTTCTTCCATCAGTTTACGGTCAGCTCGTTCGTGACGCCGACGTCGCAGGTCAAGCTCCGCTTCATCGCCGAGGACGCCGCGACCGGGTCGCTGATCGAGGCGGCCGTCGATGACTTCGTGGTCGATCGCTTCGACTGCACCTTCGTGCCGACCTGCACCCTGCTCGGCGACATGGATGGCGACGGCGACACCGACGGCGCGGACGTGCAGGGCTACGTCGACGCCCGGCTGCTCAGTCCGTTCTACGACCCCTGCGCCGACCTGGCTGTTCCGAACGGAACGCTCGACGCGGCCGACGACGCGGCGTTCGTAAACTTGATCCTGGGCTTGTAATCAAGCAACGCGGCGACAACGGGTGCAACGAGGCGGATATCACGGCGCGCGCTTCGCGCCGCGCGCCGGGAGAGCGCCAGCGACCCGTCGGGGATCAGCGTGTCCGACTCGGGCCTGATCCTCAACCCAGTGCGAACGTCGCGAGATCGCCTTCGAGCGCGACCAACAAAACGCGAGGGGCGCCGCGAGCCGCAGCGCCCCTCACCATCTATTACGACCGTCCGTCACCGCGCCTCGACGAACGGGTTGAGTCGAATGTCGCGGACGCTGCCACGCGCCGGCGGCGATCAGTGCATGTGTCCGCCCGGACCGCCCTTCGCCGGCTTCTCCTCCTTGATCTCGCTCACCAGCGCATCGGTCGTCAGCAGAAGCGACGCCACGCTCGTCGCATTCTGTAGCGCTACCCGCTCCACCTTCGTCGGAACGAGCACACCCATCTCGATCATGTCGCCGTACGTGTCCGTCAGCGCGTTGTAGCCGAACGTCAGCTTCGAGTTCTCGAAGACCTTCTGGGCCACGATGCTGCCATCCAGGCCGGCGTTCTCCGCGATGCACTTGATCGGCGCCCACAGCGCCCGGCGGACGATGTCGACGCCCGTCTTCTGGTCGCCCTTGAGCCGCTTCTCCGCCGCCTCCAGCGCCTTCAGCGCCCGCAGCGGGGCCACGCCCCCGCCCGGCAGAATCCCCTCCTCGACCGCCGCGCGGCACGCGTGCAGTGCATCCTCGACGCGGGCCTTCTTCTCCTTCATCTCCACCTCGGTCGCCGCGCCGACCTTGATCTGCGCCACGCCGCCGGACAGCTTCGCCAGCCGTTCCTCAAGCTTCTCGCGGTCGTAATCGCTCGTCGTCCGATCGATCTCGCCCTTGATCTGCTCGATCCGGCCCTTGATGTCCTTGCTGTTGCCGGCACCCTCGATGATCGTCGTGTTGTCCTTGTCGACGACCACGCGCTTCGCCTGGCCAAGGTCCTCCAGCGTCACGTTCTCAAGATTGATCCCCAGGTCCTCGAGGATCGCCTTGCCGCCGGTCATGATCGCCATGTCCTCGAGCATCGCCTTGCGGCGATCGCCGAAGCCCGGCGCCTTGACCGCGCAGCACTGCAGCGTGCCCCGCAGCTTGTTCACCACGAGCGTCGCCAGCGCCTCGCCCTCGACGTCCTCGGCGATCACCAGGAGCGGCCGGCCGCTCTTGGCGATCTTCTCCAGCAGCGGGATGAAGTCCTTGACGCTCGCGATCTTCTTCTCGTGGATCAGGATGTACGGCTTGTCCAGTCGGACCTCCATCTCCTCCATGTTGTTGATGAAGTGCGGCGAAAGGTAGCCCTTGTCGAACTGGAAGCCTTCGACCAGGTCGACCGTCGTCTCGAGCGTCTGGCTCTCCTCGACCGTGATCACGCCGTCCTTGCCGACCTTGTCCATCGCCTCGGCGATCTTCTTGCCGATGTCGGCGTCCTGGTTCGCCGCGCAGGTGCCGACCTGGGCGATCTGCTGCGTGCCCTTCACCGGCGTGCTCATGCGTTTGTATTCCTCGACAATCGCGTCGACCGCGGCCTCGATCCCGCGCTTCAGTTCCATCGCGTTTGCGCCGGCCGCCACGTTCTTGAGCCCCTCGTCGAAGATCGACTCGACGTAGATCGTCGCCGTCGTGGTGCCGTCGCCGGCGGTGCTGGACGTCTTGCTCGCAACCTCCTTCACCATCTGCGCGCCCATGTCCTCGTACGTGTCCTCGAGCTCGATCTCCTTCGCGACCGTCACGCCGTCCTTCGTCACCGTTGGCGTGCCGAACGACTTCTCGATCACGACGTTGCGACCGCACGGACCCAGCGTCACCTTCACCGCCCGCGCGAGCTGCTTCACGCCCCGGCGGATCGCCTCGCGGGCCTCCATGTCAAATGCAATCTTCTTGGCTGGCATGTTTCTGATTCTCCCGATCGGCCGTTACCCGGCGCACTTGCCTGATGTCACGCGCGACGCACAAACCCGCCCGCGCGATCCTCCAAATTCAGAGACGGCGGACTACTCCACCACCGCCAGGATGTCGCTCTCCTCCATGATGACGAACTCTTCCCCGTCCACCTTCACCTCCGTCCCGGCGTAGCTCGTAAACAGAACCTCGTCGTTCGTCTTCACCTGTAGCTTGGCGCGCTCCCCCGAATCCAGCAGCTTGCCATCCCCCACCGCGATCACTCGGCCGCGCTTCGGCTTTTCCTTCGCCGTCTCCGGCAGCACGATGCCCCCCGCCGTCTTGCTTTCCGCCTCCAATCGCTTGATCAGGACCTTGTCACCCAGAGGTCGAATCTTCAGCTTCGTCACCGCCATGACCTGTGCTCCTTCCGAGGGTCCATTCTCGCAGCGATCCGTCCGACCGGAACGCCGCATCCAACCGCCGGGCCGCGCCGCCGGCGATCCGCCCTACGGGCAGACCCATCGCGCGGAACTCTCCCGTCGGAAACGACGTTTGCAACCAACGTGCCAGCGACAGACTCCGCCCGGCGAGACGAGGCGTACGTCCATAAGTCAATTATTTACAACTTGTTATGAGAACAATGACTCGGTCGCAACTACCGGCACACCCACCGCCCACCGCCCGAATTGGCAGTGTGTGGCGAAACCGGTCCCACCCATCCTGTCATCTTGGCATGAACTGCGGGGGCGGCGCATCCTCCGGCCGACGCACCCATTTGCCCTGATAGTCGGCCGTCGCCCGCAGGATCAGAAACCGCTCGATGAAGTCCACTCTGGGCCGCCACGAATATGGCACGGCCGGGAGCACAGTCGCGTAGAGAAACGTCACGCCCGGATCGATCGCCGACATCGGCAGCGGATTCGGGTACGACTTCAACGCGACCTGTTCGAACAGCGCATCGTTCAAACCGATCGCGATTCCTCTGGCGTTTGTGCGGTAGAAGACCCGCGTCATGTTCTCGCGCGATTGCAGGTGCGGCATGATGAACAAGTCGCCCTTGCGGATGACGACATCCTCCGCGTTGAAACACTCGATCCCCTGCTCCTGCGCGTAGTACTGAAGTCCCCAATGCCCGACGCAGAAGATCCGCGGCGATGTCGCGCCGAAGCGCGCCTTGACAAGCGATGGCAGATCGCGATTCGCCACGGCGTGCAGATGATCGGCGCGGGCGATCAACAAACCAAGCGCCACCTGCAACACGATCGACACGCACGTCGCCAGAACCGCAAGTCGCAGGCTCGGCCCGGCCGGCCGCTCCAACCGTCGCATCAACAAGATCGCAATCGCGGGAAACGCAAGGAAGTGATAGCGCGGCGACTGGTGATACGCGAACAGAACCTGGAAGCCGATCACTCCCACCGCCCAGCACCACAGGAACAGCTCATCCATCCGCGGTGCCGGTGATTCGCTCGCGGTCTCTGCGGCGCGCCGATGAGCCAAGTGCGCAGGATGCACATCGTCCCGCCGCGGCCCTCGTATCAGCGCGAAGGCAACCAGCAGCACGGTGTTCCCGACGAACACGTAGTACTCCAACCGCTTGCTGAATTCCGGGTGGCTCCACCAATCGATCTGCCGGGGACCCAGGACGAGGAACAGCGCGAGAAACACGGCCGGCACGAGCCAGAACGCATCCGACCGACGTGCCCGCACCAGCCAGAGCACGCCCAGGAAGATGAACGAGCAACCGGGGACCATCCCCGCCGAAAGCACATTTTCCAGCCAGCGTTTCTCGAACTCCCGGTAGCCCATCGTCAGCAGGATGTGAATCTCGTGGTTCTCGAAGAAGACGTAGTTATGCAAGGCCCACAGCGCCTGGAACACCACCGGGATCGCCAGCCAGAACGCGTGGCCGAATCGCCGTCGCCACAGCGCATACAACCCGAGCAGCGGCAACAGCACGACGGAGTTGTACTTCGTCATCGTCGCCAGCCCGACAAGCACGCCGCCCAGCGCGCTCCATCGGTGGTTCGCCGCCGCTACGCCGCGCATGAACACCGCGATCGATGCGATGCCGATCGCCATCGCCGGCACGTCCAGCATCAGGTTTGTCACGGGGATCAGCGTCGGACTGAGCATGCACAGCGCCGTCGCGAGCATCGGCTGGCCCGTGAACCGACGCGCCAACGCGTACGTCGCGGCCGCCGCCAGCAGCACGAAGAGCGAGGCGAGCACGTGCAGGCCGCGGATCGATGGTCCGAAGCACCACATCCACGCCGCCTGAACGTACACGTAGAGCGGCGGATTGATGTTGTCCCGATACGCCAGGTCGGGTGCGAGCTTCCAGTTGATCGTGTTGCAGAACGGCCGGAGTGGATGCTCCAGCACATACTTCGCCGCCTCGACGTAGTGCATGTCGTCGATGTGAACCGGCTTGTTGATCAGGACGGCGAAGTGAACCGCCCAGATCGCCAGCAATCCGACGGCAACGCCGAGCCGCTCGCCCCATCGGGCCCGCGGACGTTCCGCCCACGTGCCTTCACCGATCCCGAATGACGCGGCGTTATGCGGTCTCGAGGATGCCACCGGCGCGCGGCCCAGAAGAGGAACTTCGAATTGACGTACGGGTGAGCGACGGGATTTGAACCCGCGACTCCCGGGACCACAACCCGGTGCTCTGCCAACTGAGCTACGCTCACCAAGCGCCGAGCGGACCATCTCGGCGACCCCTTAGCTTATGAAGCCCGATTGCGTTTCGCAACCACGCCGTCGGGGCGCGCTCGACAGCCCCGCCGACGAACCGTAGATTTCGAAACGTCACGAACGAAGGGGCCGAATCCATGAAGACCATCCAGCCCGACGATCGCGCCCGCGCTGCCCTGCGCGGCAAGACCGTCGCCGTCATCGGCTACGGAAACCAGGGTCACGCCCACGCGATGAACCTCCGCGATTCCGGCCATCGCGTCCTCGTCGGCCAGCGGTTTGACAGCCCGCGCTTTGACGCCGCGCAACGCGACGGCTTCGAGCCTGCGTCCGCCCGCGATGCGGCCGCCGCGGCCGATCTCGTCATCCTCGCGCTGCCCGATGAGTCCATGCCGAATGCCTGGTCGTCCGAGATCGCGCCTGCGCTCCGACCGGCATCCGCCATCGGTCTTATCCACGGCCTGAACATCCGCTTCGGCTGGATCGACCCGCCGCCGACCCACGACGTCCTCATGGTCGCCCCCAAAGGCCCGGGCCGCCTCGTGCGATCGGCGTTCGCCGACGGACGCGGAATCCCCGCGATGATCGCCGTTCATCGCAACGCCACCGGCCGCGCGCGCGATCTGGCCGTTGCATGGGCCTGCGGAATCGGCGCGGACCGCGCCGCGATCATCGAGACGACTTTTGCGGAGGAATGCGAGGCCGACCTCTTCGGCGAGCAGGCCGTCCTCTGCGGCGGCGTCATCGAGTTGATGAAGGCCGGCTTCGAGACGCTCGTCCACGCCGGCTATCCTCCAGAGCTCGCGTATTTCGAATGCGTGCACGAGGTCCGGCAGATCGTCGACCTCGTCTGCGACGAGGGCCTCGCGGGCATGCGGCGCCGAATCTCCAACACCGCCGAATACGGCGGTCTGACGCGCGGGCCGCGGATCGTCAGTGCCGAGGTCCGCGCCGCGATGCGGGCCGTACTCGACGAGATTCGATCCGGGCGATTCGCTGCGGAGTGGCGCGCCGAAGCCGAAAGGGGCATGTCAACAATGGCGAAACTCGCCGAGGCTGAGCAAGCAAGCGCGGTCGAGGCCGCCGGCGGCATCGTCCGTGGCTGGATCACCGGCGCGCCGGCGGCGCCGCAACTGAAATAACCTACTGCACCGCGGCTGCCGCGCGACCCGACTCGACCGCCCGACTCCCGCCGCTGTTTCCCACCGCGTACGCCAGCCCCTGATCCAGGTCGGCGATCAGGTCATCCGCGTCCTCGATGCCGACCGACAGCCGGATCAGCCCATCTGTCACGCCTCGCGCATCGCGCTCCGCCTTCGGGATGCTCGCGTGCGTCATCGTGGCCGGATGACCGATCAGGCTCTCGACGCCGCCGAGGCTTTCGGCCAGCGCGAACAGCTTCGTCCGCCCGAGCAGCCGGTGCGCCGCGGCGGTCTCGCCCCGGATCGTGAACGAGACCATTCCGCCGAAGCCGCGCATCTGCCGCCGCGCCAGCGCATGCTGCGGATGGTCGGGCAATCCCGGATATCGAACGCGCTCGACGGCCGGATGCGACTGGAGGTGCTGCGCGATCTTCATCGCGTTGTCGCAATGTTGCCGCATCCGCACCGACAGCGTCTTGACGCCGCGGAGCACGAGCCAGCAATCGAACGCCCCCGGCACGCCGCCGACCGCGTTCTGATGATATCTCAGCGTGTCGTGCATCTTGTCATCGTTCAGCAGCACCGCCCCGCCCACCACATCGCTGTGCCCGCCGATGTACTTCGTGGTGCTGTGCACCACGATGTCCGCGCCGAGATCGAGCGGGTTTTGCAGGTACGGACTCGCAAAAGTGTTGTCCACGACGCACACGAGACCGCGCGAGCGCGCCACCTCCGCGATCGCCGGAATATCAAAAACCGTCAGCAACGGGTTCGTCGGCGTCTCCAGCCAGATCATCTTCGTATTCGGCCGGATCGCCTCGGCCACGCGCGCCGGATCGGTCATGTCGACGAAGGTGAACGCCAGACCGTAGCGCGTCAGCACGAGCTGAAACAGCCGGTACGTCCCGCCGTACACATCGTCGCCGCACACGACGTGATCGCCGGCCGACAGCAGGTTCATCACCGCGCTCGTCGCCGCCAGCCCGGACGCGAAGCACAGCCCGTGCCGCGCGTTCTCCAGCGCCGCGAGGCATTCCTGCAGCGCCGTCCGCGTCGGATTCCCCGTGCGGGCGTACTCGTAGCCCTTGTGCCGACCGACGCCCTCCTGCGTATACGTGCTCGTTTGGAAAATCGGGACGATCGTCGCCCCGGTCGTCGGATCGGCTTCCTGTCCGATGTGGATGGCCTTCGTCGAAAACTGCATCGCATGACTCCCGGCTGCGCCGCCAAAACGCGCATGATAACCCCGCGCATCGCCGCCCGCGACGCAGCGCTGCCTCGCGTACGCCGCCTACGCCGGCTTTCCGTTCGCGCCCCGCGCGTGAAGGTTGCTCAGGTAGTTGATGATGTCCGCCTTTGTGACGACCCCCACTGGCACGTCCCCGTCCGTTACCAGCACCGCCGACGAACCCAGCGACAGCACCCGGTACGCTTTGTCGATCGGCGCGCTGCGCTCCAACCGCGGGAAGGCCCGGTTCATCACGTCCGCCACGCGCTTCTGCGCGATGTCGACGTGATCGAAAATCAACTGCATCACCGTCGTGTCCATCAGCCCCCCGATGATCTCTCCCTTGAAGTTCACCACCGGCAACTGCGAGATCTCGTACTTGCGGAACTTCTCCACCGCCTTGATCACCGGCTCGCTCGCCTGGATGGTGATCATCGGCGGAAGGTCCCCCTTGTGGTCCAGCACGTCCCCTACGGTCAGGTCCACCCCCGGAACGGCCAGGTACCCCTGTGCCTGCATCCACTCATCGTTGTAGATCTTGCTCAAATACGCACGGCCGGTGTCCGGCAGCAGCACGACGACCAGCGTGCCCGCCGGCAGGTCCCGCGCGTACTCCAGCGCTGCGCACACCGCCGCGCCGCACGAGCCGCCGACCAGCAGCCCCTCCTCGCGCGCCAGTCGACGTGTCATCAGAAACGCGTCACGATCCGACACGTTGATGGCCCGATCAACCAGCTTCAGGTCAATCGTCCGCGGCAGGAAGTCCTCGCCGATCCCCTCCACCTGGTACGGCTTGGGCATCGACCCCGGCGTGTAGATCGACCCCTCGGGATCGGCCCCGACGACCTTGATGTTCGGGTTCTTCTCCTTCAGGTACCGCGCAACGCCCGTGATCGTCCCACCCGTGCCCATCCCCGCCACGAACACGTCGATCTTGCCCTCCGTCTGCTCCCAGATTTCAGGACCCGTGGTGTCGTAATGGGCCTGCGGGTTGTTCGGGTTGGCGAACTGGTTGGGCTGGAACGCGCCGTGAATCTCCTCCGTCAGCCGGTTCGCCACGCTGTAGTAGCTCTCAGGCGAGTTCGCCCCGACGGTGGGAACCGTCACGACCTCCGCGCCGTAGCCGCGCAAAAGCGCGAACTTCTCCGGCGCCATCTTGTCCGGCATGACGAGGATGCAGCGATAGCCCTTGATCGCCGCGGCCATCGCCAGCGCCGCGCCGGTGTTGCCCGACGTCGGCTCGATGATCGTCCCGCCCGGCTTGAGAAGACCGGCCTTCTCCGCTTCCTCCAGCATCCGCAGCGCCGGCCGGTCCTTGACAGAGCCGCCGGGATTCAGGTATTCGACCTTGCCCGCGACGGTGCACTTGAGGCCCGCCGTGACGCGACGCAGCCGAACCAGCGGCGTCTGGCCGATGCAATCGAGGAGACTTTCGTGGATTCTCATGAACGCCGTCCCGCGGAGCCGCCGACTCGGGCAATCCCGGGGACCATGCTAGGAACTCGACGCCGCGCCTGTCAACCGACCACGCAGCGCTCGCATCGCCGTCGATCGGCCTCCGGGAGCCGCTCGTGATCACGCACGTCTCGATCCTCTCCACCGGCGGCACGATCGAAAAGACATTCGACGAAACGGACGGCTCGCTCCGGAACGTCCATTCCGTCCTCCAGGACATCCTTGTCCGTCTCCGACTGCCTTCGCTCCAGACTCACCACGAGCGGATCCTGTCGAAGGACTCGCTCGAGTTGACCGACGACGACCGCCGGCAGATCCTCGACGCCGTCCGGCGCGAGCTTGGCCGCTGCGACGCCGTCATCGTCGTCCACGGCACCGACACCCTCTCGGTCACCGGCGAGTTCCTGCACGCCAACCTGCACCCGCTCGACAAACCCGTCGTCTTCACCGGCGCGATGCGGCCGTTCGAATTTCGCGACACCGACGCCTTTCAAAACGTCACCGAGGCGCTGCTCGCCTGCCGACTGCTTCCGCCCGGCGTCTGGGTCGTCATGCACAATCAGGCGCTGCGCTTCCCCGGCGTCATCAAGGACCGCCAGCGCGGCACGTTTCGCTACGCCGACGCCGCGCCGGGCGGCGCCGTGCATCACACGCGCTGATCGCCGCCCGGTCCGACGCGACAATTTCGCTTTTTTGGCGCGGCCCTTCCAAGTCTCGAAGGTACAATGCCCGATTCCATGTCGATCGCCGCCACGAACGTCCGCGGAGGAGCGAGACCATGCTCGGCGAGTTGGTGCTACCCGAACTGGAGGAGTTGATCTCCGCGCGGAACTTCGCCGCGCTCCGCGACCTGCTCGCCGATCTCGCCCCCGCCGACATCGCCGACCTCTTTTCCGACCTGCCCCCGGAGACCATCGCCGTCCTCTTCCGGCTCCTGCCCACCGAGCAGGCCGCCGACGTCTTCGAGTACCTGCCGGTCGAGATGCAGGAGGCGCTGATCAGGGCCCTTGGCCACGAGCAGGTCGCCGCCGTCCTCAACGAGATGGCGCCGGACGACCGTACGGCGCTGCTTCAGGAGCTGCCCGGCGAAGTCGCCCAGCGGCTGATCAATCAGCTCACGCCGGACGAGCGGAAAGTCGCCGTCACCCTCCTCGGTTACCCGGAACAGTCCATCGGTCGCCGCATGACGCCGGACTACGTCGCCGTCCGGCGCGACTGGTCCATTGCCCAGGTCTTCGAGCACATGCGTCGCGTCGGCCACGACAAGGAGACGCTCAACGTTGTCTACGTCACCGACGAGCGCGGCCGTCTCATCGACGACATTCGCCTCCGCGAACTCGTACTCGCCGATCCCAACGCCCGCGTCTCCGACATCATGAACGAGCAGTTCATCACCCTGAGCGTCAACGACGACCAGGAGGAGGCCGTCCGCGCGTTCAAGAAGTACGACCGCAGCGCCCTGCCCGTGGTCGACTCGGCCGGCACGCTCGTCGGCATCGTGACGGTGGACGACGTGCTCGACGTCGCCGAGCAGGAGGAAACCGAGGACGTTCAGAAGATGGCCGCCGTGCAGGTCCTCGAGGAACCCTATCTCGTGGTCGACCCCTTCACCATGGTTCGCAAGCGATCGATCTGGCTCGTCCTGCTCTTCCTCGGCGAACTGCTCACGGTGACCGCGATGGCCCGGTTTCAGCGCGCGCTCGAGGCCGTCGTCATGCTGGCGCTATTCATCCCGCTCATCATCAGCAGCGGGGGCAACTCCGGCTCCCAGGCCGCATCCCTGGTCATCCGCGCGCTCGCCCTGCGCGAGTTATCCGCGGCCGACTGGTGGCGCGTGCTGCGCCGCGAACTTGCGTCCGGTCTGATGCTCGGCTCGATCCTCGGTCTCTCCGCGTTCGGCGTCGTGTTTCTCTATGGAAAGGTCCGCAGCGATGCCGCGCTGATGTCCGGTCAGTACCTCTCCGTCGCGCTCACGGTCGGTCTCAGTCTGGTCGGTGTCGTGATGTTCGGCACGATTGCCGGCTCGATGCTGCCGATCCTGCTGAAGCGCGTCGGATTGGACCCCGCGGTCTCGTCCACGCCCTTCGTCGCCACGCTCGTCGACGTCAGCGGCATCGTGATCTACTTCTGCACCGCGATGATTCTCCTGCGCGGTCAACTGACGTAACGCCCATCGCTATGGACCGGCGGGCTGTGTCGCCGCATCGCTCGACGCCGCGGCCAGAAACCGCGCCTGCTCCGGATGCACCCCCAGCCACGCCACCCGCGCCGTCCGCAAATCGTAGATGGCGCCGACGATCATGAGCTTTCCCGACGCCACGCGCCCCCGCGCGATCTCGCTGTGCGTCAGCACGTCCTCAATGCCGTGCCACACGTTCTCCCGGATCGCCGCGTTGACCAGATCCGGGCCGCGAAGCTCCGGCCGCCGCACCCGCGTCCGCTCCACCGCCGGCCGGATGTGCGCCAGCAGCATCGGAATGCTCCCTTCCGTATGCGTCTGACGGCACACCGCCGTCACCGCACCGCACTCGCGGTGGCCCATCACCACCAGAAGCGGCGTGCCGAGATGCTCGATCCCGTACTCGATCGATCCCGTCTCGTCCGTACCGCACACGTTGCCAGCGACGCGAATGACGAACAGGTCGCCGATCCCCTCGTCGAAGATCAACTCCACGGGAACGCGCGAATCGGAGCACGACACGATCGTCGCGATCGGATGCTGTCCGGCCGTGACTGTCTCCATCCGGCGTTCCGGCCCGACGCGTGGATGTGCGGGCTGACCTCCGGAGAATCGCGCGTTGCCGGCTTGCAGCAGCCGCATCACCTCGTCCGGACGCGGCGCACCCGCCGTCGGTTCGCCTCCGTGCAGCAGGGATCCTGGGGCGACGACCGCAACCCCCGACACAAACAGCATGAAAACGTGTTTCATATCAACGCGGTCTCCTGTCACGACCGCTCGAGTCGCGACCGTGGCAACGACGGGGGTATTTCACCCCTCGCATCTTCATCCGCCGAACCGCAACGCTCAATCGGCCCCCATCTGCAATCGACCGTCAACATTATCTCGACGTGCGGAAAATCGGGGGTTTTTCCCCAACTTTGGGGGTTGGCCTTGGGAAAAAGCCGCGGTTCTCGGGCCACGCGGCTCCCCCGAGAACCGCACGGATCGTCGGTTTGACGCGATGACGGCGGTTGCAGATTCCTGGCACGCGGGTTGCTCAGTACCTCAACGTTCGCGACGCCGCGGACGGCGGACCCTTCCGGACGCGGCATCGCGAACAACAGGCTAAACCAACGCCTTCCTTACACCGCGCCGTGGAACCGGCCGCCGCAATGGCGGCCGGTTCCGTTTTTACGCCGTCGACACGATGGCCGCCCCGGGGCCCGCGCGCGGACACCATGCACCCCTCGCACGCCACCCGTATAATCGCGGCCCGTTTTGTTCCGACGGTGCAGGAGGACGCATGGCCAAGCACAAGCCTCCCCGAAACGGTCGCGACCGCCGTCCGACCCAAGATTCGCGCGCCCGACGTTGCCGCGAGATGATGTCCGGCCCGCAGATCGAACCCCTACGCCTCGAAGGAAACGAAGACGTCGCCGACATGATCGACCGCTGCTTCGGCCGCAGCGGCTTCAACGCACGGCGCCTCGCCGAGGCGTGCGAACTCTACTCGCGGATGCTCAAGGCCGGCGCCACCGTTGGGCTGACGCTCACCGGCGCGATGACGCCCATCGGCATGCAGGGCGCTCTCAACTCGCTCATCAAGGCCGGTTTCGTCGATTGGATCATCGCCACCGGCGCGAATCTCTATCACGACCTGCACCGCGCCTACGGCTTTCCGGTCCGGCAGGGCCACTGGGCCGTCGATGACAATGAGCTGGCCGACGTCGGCGTCGCGCGGATCTACGACACCTACATCGAGGAGCGCGGCACGCTCCAGGCGACCGACAAGATCATCCTCCGCGCGCTGCGGCACGTGGATACGAGCCGGCCGATGTCGACCGCGAAGCTCCACTGGGAGCTGGGTCGCGCCGCGGCGCGCGACGCCGTCGCGCCCGACAAGTCGCTCGTCGTGACGGCTCATCGCTACGACGTGCCGGTCTACACCAGCTCGCCGGGCGACAGTTCGATCGGAATGAACCTGATCATCCCGCGGATCTTCGGGCAGCCGTTGATGCTCGATCCGCTCGCCGACGTGATCGAGACGGCGGCCATCGTCCGCGGCGCCAGCGAAAACGGCGTCATCGAGGTCGGCGGCGGCTCGCCCAAGAACTTCTACCTCCAGACGCAGCCGACCCTGCACCAGATTCTCTACGACAGGTCGGGCGGCGGGCACGATTACTTCATCCAACTGACGGTCGATGCGCCGCACTGGGGCGGACTCAGCGGCGCGACGCCGCAGGAAGCGCGAAGCTGGGGCAAAATCAAGGACGCCCATCGCAACAACGTCGTCGTCTACTCGTGCGCGTCGCTGACGCTGCCCCTGCTGGCTCAGTACGTGCTGATCCGCAACAGGCCGCGCAGGCCGCGCCGGCTCTATCGCCAGATCGACGCCTACGTCCGATCCCTCACCGCGGACGCCCGGCGCAACCGGCAACTGCTCGCCGAGCTGCGGTCCGCCGGATTGAAGCTGCGCGACGCCGCGGGAGCGGCCGCGCGATGACCGCCGCGCCCGACAACTTCCTCGGACTGCCGCCGCGCTACTCCGATCCGCGGCGCAGCCGCTACGCCGTCCTGCCGATCCCCTACGACTCGACGACCAGCTTCCAGGTCGGCACGCGCAACGGGCCGCGCGCGATCATCTCCGCCAGCCAGCAGGTCGAGCTTTTCGACGAGCAGCTCGGCGGCGAGTTTCATCGCGCGGGGATTGCGACGCTGCCCCCCGTGGCGCCGGAGATGGCCGGACCCGAGGCGCAGCACAGCGCCGTGTTCAGCGCCGCACGGCCCGTGGTCGCCGCGGGCAAGTTCCTGATCGGCCTCGGCGGTGAACACTCCGTGACGAGCGCGCTCGTCCGCGCCGTCCGCACGAAGCATCGCAAGCTGAGCGTGCTCCAGATCGACGCGCACGCCGACCTGCGCGACGCGTACGAGGGCACGAAGTACTCGCACGCCAGCGCCATGCGGCGCGTCCTCGACGCCGGCGCGTCGCTCGTCGCTGTCGGCATCCGCAACTACTCGGCCGAAGAGCACCGATTCATGCAGGTCCACCGCTACCGCCCCATCACCGCCCGCGATTGTCGCGTGCGGCTCGACTGGATCGAGGAGGCCGTCGACCTGCTCGAATCGCCCGTCTACGTCACGATCGACATCGACGGGTTTGACCCGGCCTGCGCCCCCGGCACCGGCACGCCCGAACCCGGCGGACTCGACTGGTACCAGGTAACCGACCTGCTCCGCGCCGTGACGCTCGCGCACCGGGTCGTCGGCTGCGACGTGGTCGAGGTCATGCCGCTGCCCGGCTCGATGCAGACCGAGTTCCTCGCCGCCAAGCTGATCTACAAGCTGATCGCGTTCATCGAAACCGGCGCGCGGAAGTGAGCGACGCAGCATGCTCGCCCTGATCGCCGCCTGGCTCGGCCTGCTGATGCTCCTGCTGGCGGTGGCGATGCTCCTGTTCCGTGCCGCGTTCCACGACGCCGTCCTGCCCATCGTGATGTACGGCTCCGTCCTCGCGATGACCCTCGGCGGACTCGTGCTCTTGTCGCAGCGCAAGCACCGCGATCTCTCCCTGGCCGAACGCGCCCAGCGCACGCAGGCAAAGATAGGCATCGCCCTCGCCCTCACCGCGATCGTTATCGTCTATCTTCTCGTCGGCCGCGCGCAGGTCCTGCCGCGATAACTCGCGCCGGGGCGGGCCTATGATTCCCGGGTGATTCGTGCGACAATCACCGCCCGACGGAACATGAAGCTGATCATCAACGGACAGGAAGAACGGGTCGATCTCGGCGTGGCTACGCTCGAAGCGCTACTGGACCGCCGCCGGCCGATCCCGCCGTTCGCCGTCGAGCTGAACAAGCAGCTCATCAAGCGCCCGGACTTCGCGCGGACGCCTCTCGCCGAAGGCGACCGCGTCGAGATCGTCACGCTCGTCGGCGGCGGCTGAGGCACGAAGCGCATCATGCTCGAACTCCCGCCCCTTCGCATCGCGGACAAGACGTTTCGCTCGCGGCTCTTTGTCGGAACCGGCAAGTACGCCTCGTACGAACTCATGCGCGACTGCCTCGACGCCAGCGGATGCGAGGTCGTCACCGTCGCCGTCCGACGCGAACGCCTCTACGACGCCCAGAACCGCAGCCTGCTCGACTTCCTCGATACGCGGCGTTACACCATCCTGCCGAACACGGCCGGCTGCTTCTCGGCCGAGGATGCGGTCCGCGTCGCGCGGCTTGGACGCGAGATCCTCGAACAGCTCCACAACCCCGGCGCAACGTGGGTCAAGCTCGAGGTCCTCGCCGACAAGCGCACCCTGCTGCCCGACCCGATCGGCACGCTCGAAGCGCTCCAGGCCCTCCGCGCCGATGGCTTCCACACGCTCGTCTATACCTCTGACGATCCCGTCATGGCCCGACGGCTCAAGGACGCTGGCGCCGCCAGCGTGATGCCGGCCGGCTCGCCGATCGGTTCCGGCCAGGGCGTGCTCAATCCGAGCAACATCCGCATCATCCTCGAATCGCTGAAGAACGAAGACCCCGACTATCCGGTCATCGTCGACGCGGGCGTCGGTACGGCCAGCGACGTATCCATCGCGATGGAGCTGGGCGCGGACGGCGTGCTGCTCAACACCGGCGTGGCCAGCGCGAAGGACCCGCTATCCATGGCGCGGGCGATGTCGCACGCGATCGAAGCGGGATACCTCGCCTGTCGCGCCGGTCGGATCCCGAAGAAGCTCTACGCCAGCGCTTCGTCGCCGGTCGAGGGCACCATCGTCTATTAACCGATCGGAACCCCCATGACGCGCCGCGCTCGAACCCGCCTCTGCATCACGCTGATCCTCCTCGGACTGGCCAATTTCCTCAGCTATACGGTCGTCTACGCGTACATCAAGGGCGATGCGGCGAACGGCCGGATCGAGGATGGCCGCTACTACGTCCGCGGGCATTTCATCCGTCTGGGCGAAGGGCAGGAGCGCGAGGTCAGCCGCTGGGTGTGGATCTACAGCTACGCGCACTCGATCAGCATTTGGCCATCGGTGGCGTGCATCCTGTTGCCGATGCTCGTGCTGGCACGGCCGCTGATCATCGCGACGTACAGCGAGGGGATCCTGCGCGGCACGACGCTCGTGGGGGTCATTGCGACGCTGATCGCCGTCGTAACCGGCCTGCTGACGGCGTTCTTTTCGATCGACTTTATCCGCACGCTGTCGCACAACTGACGGCCCCGCGCGGATCAGATTGCCTCCGGTTCGACGATCCGACCGCGGGGAATCAGCAGCACATCCTGGACCGAGTGCCCGCTCAGCCGACCGATCGGACAGACCGCCGGCGACCGGGCCGGATCGCGCGTCTGCCAGACGTAAAGCCGGTCTCGGCGCTCGTTCGCGGCCACCACGCAGTCGTCGGCCGACCAGCCCCAGCGCAGCGGCTCCGGCGCGGTGAACGCAACCTGGTACGCATCGCTGAGCACGAGCAACTCTGCCATCGGTCGGCCATCCACCACCAGCACGCGCGGCACGCCGCCCGTCGAGACCGCCGCCAGTGCGTGCACGCCGTCGCGCGTCGCCGGCCGCACCACCTCCCGTACGGATGGATCGGCCCGCAGGAAGCGCAGGATCGAACCGTTCGACAGGCCGGCCAGCACGTCGTCGGCCGTGACGAGCAGCGACTCGACCGTCTCGCCGGTCAACAGTTGCACCGCCCCCAGCGGCGAATCGGGCGCCCAGTTCACCACGCTCGGGCCAACGGCCAGCCACAACCGGCCGTCCCCATCGAGCTGCACGTTACGGACCGTCGTCACGCGCTGCGTCAGGTCGGACAGCGGAAACTCCGGCGCGTTCGGCCGATCGAGCGGCCAATCGATCAGGCCGACCTCGGAGTGCGTCGCATACAGTCGGCTCCCGCGCTCGACCGCCGCGTTGACGCCGCCGCGCAGCGGACTCGGCGGCTTGAAGATGTAGAGCTGTCGTGGCCCGCCGGCCAGCCGCAACCGGTGCACGCCGTTCGCCGCCCCCAGCAGGAGCGTGCCGTCGGCGTCGCAGCGGATCGACCGCAGCGGACCAGCCTCTGGGCCGAACGACACGCGCTTCGCGATCGACTCCGGGCGGGCCGGATCGATGAACAGCAGCTCGTGACCGGCAACGGCCGCGATGAACTGCGTCACGGTCTCCGCCGGCGCGAGGCGGAGCAGTCCCTCGTAGAGCGCGCCGCGGTCGGCGAGGTCGAACGCGCGGATGAGTTCGGCCAGCCGAACGCCGCCCTGCTCCTGCGAGAGCGTCTGCATCCGCTTAAGGAGCGACTCGAGGTGCGCCAGGTGCGATTCGCGGGCCGCGGCCAGCGCTTCGCGGATCCGCGCCTGCGCCGAGGCCTGCCGCTCGCGGAGGGCCGCCGACTGCTCGTCGCGACGCAGCGCTTCCCACGCCGCGCTGCGGAACGCCGTTCGTACGCCGCGCCCCAGCGCCAGCCCGATCGCAAACAACTCCGGTTGCAACCGTGCCGCCAGCGCTCGATCGAGTTCCGCGTCGTCGGCGCTGCCGACAACGGACTCAACCGGCCGCGCGGCGACGTACTCGCGCAGCACCGCCGCGACGTGCTCCTCGAAGCGCACCGCCAGCGCCGACGCCGTGACCGACCCCGACGCCATGCAGAATTGCCGGAAGGCGGACAATTCCGCGCGCTCGCGGATCAACGTCGCGTCGAATTCGACGTCGGCCTCGACCTCAAAGCGATCGCCAGCGCGCAGCGCGGGGATGCGGAATCTCAGCGGAAACGGTGCGGCGAGGAAGACGAGCGCATCGCGCGCCATCCCGCGATCCACCGGCTCGCCCGGCCCGATCACCGCGACCGACCCGTCGGCGCTCCAGATCGCCGCGGCGGCGTTGCTCGGCACGCCCGGCCCGGACCGACCGCCATCGAGCAGTCGATCCAGCGGACCGAATACGGCGACCGTGCCGGTCGACGACAGCGCCATCGCGAGACTTCGTTCCACCATGCGACCGCACTCCGAGCGGATCAGTTCTCCGCGGCGAACGACTCGAATCGCGCCAGATCGGCCTTGCGCACCGACGGACCGACCTCTTCGATCGCCCGCAGCACGTCCGCGCGCGTCACCGGCTGCGGAGTTTCGCCACCGACGGCGTTCATAAAGGGAATCGTAGCCGCGCGATCGGCGACGGCCCGGATGTCCGCGCCGCTGAAGCCGTCGAGGCGTTCGACCAGATCGGCGAAATCGACGTCGGCGGCGAGCGGCCGGTTCGCCAGGTACAGCTCCAGCAGCCGGTGCCGCGCGGGTGCATCCGGCAGGGGTACATAGACCTTCGCGTCAAAGCGTCCCGGCCGCATCACGGCTGGATCGAGCGCCCACGGTTCATTCGTTGCCCCGGCGAACAGCAGCGGCCGCACTGCCTGCCGGTCAAAGCCCTCCAGCTCCTGCAGGATCTGCGGCACGACGCGCGTCATGACGGTGCTGTGCGATTCCCGGCGGCGCGGCACGAGCGCCTCGATCTCGTCCATGAAGATGATCGCCCGCGGCTCCGATTTCGCGGCGTCGAACAGCTTGCGGACGTTCTGCTCCGCCTCGCCGACCCACTTGCTCAGGATCTGCGCCGGCGAGATCACGAACATCGTCGCGTCGATCTCGGCCGCCATGGCCTTGGCGATCATCGTCTTGCCCGTGCCTGGCGGACCGTAGAGCAGCAGTCCACCGCCGACTGAGATGCCGTAGCGCTGTGCCAGCTCCGGATGCGTGTACGGGTAGATCATCTTCAGGCGGATTTCCTGCTTGACGTCCTCCAGACCGGCGATGTCGCTGAAGCGGACGTTGGGCTTGTCGCGCACGATCCAGTCCGTCGCATCGGCCGAGCTGTCGTCCTGCTCTCGGGCACGCGCGGGACGGTCCCCCGCCTTGCGCTGATCGCAGGATTTCGCCAGTTCGATCATCTCGCGCGCCAGCGACTCCCGCTGCCGCCGCAGCGCGTCGCTTGGCGCTGATTCGGCAAGCTGGATCATCGCGTCGGCCGCCTGGATCAGATAACTCCGTGCGGCCGCGTAGTCGCCGCCGCGGTAGGCCGAGACGCCGCGGTCCTTCAATCGCTCGAAGGTCGTGTAGCTGACGTGCACTACTTGGCCTCTTTCTGACCCGTCCCCTTCAGGGCGTCCAGCTCGGCACGGAGCCCTTCCAGCTTCTCCTTCTCGCGCACGTGCTCGGCCTCGGCCTCGGCCTCGATCATCGCGTCGATCTCCTCGTCGGTGACGACCTCCGCGGGAGTCGCCGCGGTGTCCGCCGCGGCCATGTCCTCGACCGATTCGAGGAACATGGTCATGCGCTCCTCCATGCTTTGGCTCTGCGCCATGGCCTTCTCCCACTCGAGTTGCGTGCGGTTCAGGTCCGTCTCGCCGAACATGCGGCTGATCTCACGGGCCATCGTGCTCATGGCCGTGGCGAAGTCGCTGCTGGCCTCGGCCTGACGCTTGATGAGCAGGGCGTTCTTGACCGCGAGCAATTGCCGCTCGAGCATCTTGCGGATCGTCGCGGTCTTCTTGAGCGAGTTGCGGATGAACGCGTACTGCGCCGCGTCGCCGATCTGCTTGGCGCGACGCGCGTTGCGCACGAACTCGTCGGTGAACTTGTTCTGCTCGGCGATGGCCTTTTCGATGCGCCGGATGCCCTGCCGTATCTTGATGTCGCGCTCGATGCGCCGCTCTTCGGAGCTCTTGAACAGTGACATGACGCTCCCTGCCTAGACGCCCTCGGCTGCCGCGCGGTGCTGCTCGCGCACGCGCCGATCCGCCTCGTCAAACGCCTCGCCCGAGTCCTTCATCAGCCCGGTGTCCATCTGCTCCCACACGTCCAGTACCTGCTGGCCCGCCGGCGTCAGGCCGGCCGCGGCCTCCTCCGCTCCGACCGCAAGCATGGAATCGAGCCGATCCTGATACATCTCGGCGGTGATGGCGTCGCTCTCGATGAGCTTCTCCAGCGCGAGCAGGTCCTTCTCGCCGATCAGGCCCAGCTTGCTGCCGACGCGCTCCGCACGCTCGGAGTTCTCCTTGAGCATCCGCAGGCGCGAAACCGTGATCGCCTCCTTGCTGCGGATGTTGAGCTGCCGCGAGAGCATCAACTGCTCGGTCGTGTGCAGCTCGAACTCGGACGCCAGGGCCCGACGAACCTCGGGCGTCTTCTCCTTCGCGCCGCGCTCGAAAATCACCTGCTTCTTCGCTGCGATCTCCGTCACGCGCGCCAGAAGGCGGTCGCGCTCCTTCTGAAGCAGCAGCTCCTGCCGGCGCAGCTCGCTCCGCGTCATCGCCGAAAGCGGCTTCTGTCGCTTCGTCAACCAGTCGAACAGTCCCATCTCATCCTTCCGCCTGCGGCCGGTCCGGCTCCTTGTGGTCCGCCGGAGCGCGCGCCGCCGGCGGCTCCGCCGCGCGCG
>JAKLKO010000069.1 GCA_023150615.1 Phycisphaerae bacterium | reverse complement strand
CTTGCGCTTGATGCGGCGCATCTGCTCGGGGACCGACAGGCCGGCGAAGTCCTGCGCGATGATCCAGGCCTCGAAGGCGGCGATGCGTTCATCGAAGGACGCACCGCCCGTTTGGGATAGATCATCTCCAGCGCCGTCGGCACCGGATGCGTCACCATCCTGCGATGAAGCCTCCTCGCCCGATGCACCGCTCATCGACTCCCCGCCGCCGAGGAGCTGCTCGCCCTCGCACTCATCCGGGACGCCGTTCTCATCTCCGTCCGCGCTCGTGCCCAGGGCGATGTCGCACTCGTCCGGCACCCGGTTCTCGTTGCAATCGAGACTCTGGTAGAGGTCGATGTCGCACTCATCCGGGAGCGTGTTGGCGTTGCAATTCACGCTCGGCCACGGGCCATTCCAAGAAAACCGATGCGACGGGGGCTATGTCGAGCGTCGCGACCGCACGCGACGCAATCTCATCAAGCCTGCAAACATCAGGAACAACGCCACACCCGACGGTTCG
>JAKLKO010000068.1 GCA_023150615.1 Phycisphaerae bacterium | reverse complement strand
AGGTTCTCGCGCCGCACCACCTGCTCCATGAGCAACGAAGCCTCGTCCCCGGCTGATCCGATCCGTGCCGTGTCTGCTTGACGCGCGGTCCCCATGCCCTCGGCGATTCCGTCGCCTGCTCTCCGGGGTCGCTCAGGCATCCCAGCCTGCTTGTCTGCCCCTTCGTCTGTCATCGAACGGTCGGTCCGGCTGAAGCTTCCTGTGTTTGGCCCTTCACGCCGGTGCGACGGCGCTACTACGGCCTCGGCTGACTTCTGCCGATCAATCACCGCACCTCTCGACGCGGTTGGCCCTCAGCCTTGCGGTTATCCGCGCGGCCTTCATGGGCGGATCGACAGACCTCCCGGGGTAAGACGCGTGACCTTCGCTCCATCCACCCGTCGCATCTACGCCCGTCCTACGGAATCGCTTCGGACTTCGAGTCTCATTGCCCTCTCGTCCGCCGGACGGTCGCCTCCTATGCGCTTCGTGTTCCTCGGGCCGGAGCTTTGCCTGCCGCTTCCTTCCCACGCCGCCTCACAG
>JAKLKO010000067.1 GCA_023150615.1 Phycisphaerae bacterium | reverse complement strand
GCGTATCGGGGTACATGGTCGGTTTTTGAACGGGTTTCTCGTTGACGCGGCGCCGAATCATCAGTAGGGTGCGTCCGGGGAAGAACGTGAAGGGAGGCGCGCGATGGGTGCTCCGGTAGTTCACTTTGAGATCGGTGCTCGGGATGCGACCAAGCTGGCAGGGTTCTACGGCAAGCTGTTCGGCTGGAATACGTCGGAGTACGGCCCGGCGAGGATGATCGACACGGGCTCGACCCAGGGCATCATGGGCCACATCAACCAGCTCGGTCACGAGCCGCACAACTACTGCGTGGTGTACATGCAGGTGGACGATCTCGAGGCGTACATCAAGAACGCGATGGGGCTTGGCGCCAAGCTGTGCGTCCCCGCGACCGAGGTGCCCGGCATGGGCCACTTCGCGTGGCTCTAGGATCCCGAGGGCAACGCCTTTGGTCTGTGGAAGGCGGCGGGGCAGTAACAACCAGATACTGCCCGGGGTTGAGCTCGCAACCGTTCGCGCCGGAGGGTCGAGGGACCGTCCGGA
>JAKLKO010000066.1 GCA_023150615.1 Phycisphaerae bacterium | reverse complement strand
GTTTTCCCCAGCCGCGTTCTGGTAGAGCCAGATCAGGCTATTCAAGAGCGGCGCGTACAAAAGGTTTTCCCACAGCCAGCCCATAGCGCTCGGTACGGTAACGCGTGGTTACTCGTACCGCAAGGCCTCAATGGGATTCAGCCGGGCAGCGCGCACGGCCGGGTAGATGCCAAAGAGCATGCCTACCACGGCGGCAACAGAGAACGAAAGGATAACAGCATCCAGCGGGATCACAAACGTCCAGCCGGTCTGGAATTGGGAAATGATTGCCGAGGCAGCAAGAGAAAGCAGGGCGCCAAGCGCACCGCCAGCCGTCGTCAGGAACACCGACTCGGTGAGGAACTGGAGCAGGATGTCCCGCGGATGGGCACCGACGGCCTTGCGCAGACCGATTTCTCGTGTCCGCTCGGTGACGGAAACGAGCATGATGTTCATGATGCCAATACCCCCCACAATGAGCGAAATGGACGCGACCGCCGTGAGGAATAAGGTAAGGGCGGTGGTCACCGATCCCAGGATGTCC
>JAKLKO010000065.1 GCA_023150615.1 Phycisphaerae bacterium | reverse complement strand
AAGGCCAATTTCGCGGCCCGGCGAAGATTCTTGAGCATCGAAAGAACTCGCTGTTTTTATCCTCCTGCGCCAACGGGCGACGCCTTTGGCCAAGATCGATGCGACCTCGCGCCGCCGGGCGGCGGGCGAGAGATGTTCGTCCTCGCGATGCTTCGGCATGACGGTCCCCAGGAAGACGGAAGCGCCGGCAACATGCCTGCGCGTTGCCGCTGTCTATGGGTTACCTATGCCGTCTGCGCGCGAGATGTCCGCGATCTCATAACCGGCGGGTCGAACATGGCGATCACGGAATGTTCGAGGAAGGTGTCGTGAGGTCGGGCGAACGCGAAAGGCCCTCATAACCCGCGGGTCGGTCGGAGCGCGAGACTTTGAGACTTTCCGCGGAACGGGAGCGCCGGCGCGGGTGGGGAGGCGTCAGGGGTGGTTCGCGGCAGCGTCTCGGAGGCGCCGACCGCGAAGGGCCGTATCGCTAAGCCCTTGCGAATCCTGACGCTAAAACGCGAAACGCCGAGGCGTCTCGGCCTCG
>JAKLKO010000064.1 GCA_023150615.1 Phycisphaerae bacterium | reverse complement strand
GCCAGCGGGCGGAGCCGCGCAACGTGAAGCAGGCGGCGCAGCTCGGTTTCGGTCATCGCCCGCCGCGGGCGGCGTTGGTTCGCCTTGCCATCGCGCTTCGGCGGGCGAGCGAAGGGATTGACGGTGAGCCGCTTCGTGTCCACGCACCAATTGCCGAACGCACACACGGTCAATAAGTAGCCGTTCAAGGTGCCACCCGGCACGCCGTCGGCTTCGCGCTTGTCGGCCCATTTTTCCACGGCCGGCCGATTCAGGTCGCGCAGCGCCGCAAACCCGCAATCGGAGACGATGCGATTCAGCCGGAAGCGCGCATTGCAAACGTGTGTCGCGCTGGTCCGCGGTTTCCCGCCCTTGCCGCGTTTCGTCCGCAGGTGCTCCAGATATGCCGTGACGTGTTCCGCAAGCGGGGTGCTCCGATGGTCGAGCACCGCATCTTCCGCGGCCGTCGCCATGCCCGACCGCACGCGCTCGGCGCGTTTCTCAAGCTCGGCGAGCACGATCAACGCCGCATCGGCGCTTCGGCAACCGGTCGCC
>JAKLKO010000063.1:271-539 GCA_023150615.1 Phycisphaerae bacterium | reverse complement strand
GGGCGCTGGCGCGGCAAACGGCGTCGATCGTCGTGCTCAAGGGCGCCGGAACGGTGATCGCGCATCCCGCGGGGCGCTGGTGGATCAATCCGACCGGAGGACCTGCGCTCGCCACCGCGGGCACGGGCGACGTGCTCGCGGGCATGATCGGTGCGTTCGTCGCGCAGGGCATCGAACCGATCCAGGCCGCCCTCGCCGCGGCATGGCTGCACGGTCGTGCTGCTGACGAGTACGGCGGCGACGTGGGCCTCGTCGCAGGGGAACTCGC
>JAKLKO010000063.1:0-261 GCA_023150615.1 Phycisphaerae bacterium | reverse complement strand
ATGCGCCGGCTGCACAAGCCCGCGATCTCCGGATCGTGCGTGACCAGCACGAGCGTGGAGCCGCGCTCGCGATTCAGCTCGAAGATCAGCTCGATCACCGCCGCACCGGTGCGCGCGTCGAGGCTGCCGGTCGGCTCGTCGGCGAGCAGGATCGGCGGCCGGCCGACGAAGGCGCGCGCGAGCGCCACGCGCTGTTGCTCTCCGCCCGACAGGTACTTCGGATAATGCGACAGGCGCTCGGCGAGTCCCACGCGCGCGCGC
>JAKLKO010000062.1 GCA_023150615.1 Phycisphaerae bacterium | reverse complement strand
GACGCCGTGGCGTTCTACGATAAGCCGCTGCTCAAATTCGAACGTTTGCTGGAAACCTATTATGCTTTCGCACCGAAGGGGCTGCGTTCTTTCCTGGCCGGCATGCCGGTGTGGCTGCGCGAAAAAATGTTCCTGAAACGGGCGCTGCGGGAAGAACTGGAGAAAATTATGCCCTACAACCGCCGCCGGCTGAAACTCCTCTTTCCGGAACATCACCTCTCGCATGCGGCGAGCGCGTTTTACCCCTCGCCGTTTGAAGAAGCAGCCATCCTCACCATTGACGGCGTAGGAGAATGGGCCACGGCCAGCATCTGCCACGGCAAAGGCCCTTCGGTCACCATTCTGAAAGAACTGCGGTTCCCGCACTCGCTGGGGCTGCTGTATTCAGCCTTTACCTATTTCCTGGGCTTCCGGGTCAATTCCGGCGAATACAAACTCATGGGCCTGGCGCCCTACGGCAATCCTTATTCGCCCGATATCGAGCGGTATATCAACATTATCCGCACGGAACTTGTCGACCTGCGGCCCGACGGTTCCCTCTGGC
>JAKLKO010000061.1 GCA_023150615.1 Phycisphaerae bacterium | reverse complement strand
GGCTTGCGGGTCGCCCCCGCCGAGCGTCGGGCCGGCGTTGTCGCACCGTCGACGCTGGCCGCGACGCGGCCCGGCGAAACGGTGCAACATGTTTGGGCCGCGCGAAATAACGACCGAGCTGCGACTCGATTCACGACCACTAACCGTTGAAGATCGCAAACAGGCCGCAGCCGTGCTCCGGAATCTTGCGGAGGACGTGCACCTAGTCAATGCGGACGCCGCGGCAGAATTTCTGTCGTCAAGCGACGGTCGATTCTTGGTGAACGTCTGGAGTCGGCTTCGCCTTCAACGGACCAATCGGGAGTTGGTCAGACGCATTCATAAGGTGCTCGGCTGGCTCGGCGCGATCGTTGAGTTTGCCTTGCAGCCGCCTTCGCGACGTCCGCATTTTCCCGATCGAGAACAGATTGTTCGCGCGTGCCTCGGCGCGGCCGATGCGCTTGACCCGCCGCAAGCCGTCTCACAAGGCGACCGCGTATGCCACGCCGCGGCCGACGCACTCGCCGGGCCGCAAGCCGCCTCAGCAGGTGATGAAAGCGACGATTCGTCGCCCACGAAAGCCAAGCGCAGCAC
>JAKLKO010000060.1 GCA_023150615.1 Phycisphaerae bacterium | reverse complement strand
AAAAAAGCACGAGGCTGTCGTCGGTCAGACGACAGCCTCGGGATCATCCCTGAGAAGTATGCTGGTACGGCCGATCTAGCGCCGGCGTCGCAGCAATGCCGCGCCCGCCAGCAGCAGGCCGATCGTCGTCGGCTCGGGAACGTGCGAGAAGTCCAGCAGGTACCGGAACGACTCGTCATGGCCGATCCCGTCAAAGTTCGGGTCGCCGAAGCCTGTCACCGCGATCCGCCACAGTCCCGCCACCGGGATGAAGATGTGCGTCGCCGACAGAAAGCCCGGGCCGTCGTCATCGTCCACCTCGAACAACCCCCCGCCCGGATCAAAGATGCCCAGGTACGAATCGTTGTCGTTGATCCCGCCGCTGTCCGAGTCACCCGGCGTGAAGTCGAAGATCGCCACGCCGATGTAGTCCCCGGCGTTCAGGAACACCGAGTAGTAGTCCACGTCCCCGGCGCCCAGGAACCCGTCCACGGCGAATCCGCCGTCCGGAACGTACGTCCCCACCGGGATCCCCTGCGCCGTCGCAAACGTGTTGTTCGCTTCCACCTCCGTGATCGCGCCGTAGCTCGAAACCGCCGTCAGCGCCAACACGGCCATCGATA
>JAKLKO010000005.1 GCA_023150615.1 Phycisphaerae bacterium | reverse complement strand
ACTTCGCCGGCCTGTCGGTCCCCGAGCAGATGCGCCGCATCAAGCGCAAGATGCTCGAACTCGGCCTCTGGCCGTAAGCGACGACGATTGACAAAGACGAACCACGGAACGCCGGCTGGCGAAAGGAAGTTCTGAATTGCGCGGATGACGTGATCCCTACACGCCGCGCGGCGCTGCGCGTCGCGGGCCGGTTCAGTCCATCCGCACCGGCCCGCGGGCGAAGACGGTCCCAGCATCCTCCGTCATCCGGCGGAACGCTGATCGGGACTACCGGAAGTCGAGGCGCACCCGCCGATTCGTCATGCCTGCGGAAGCAGGCATCCAGACGCCCGGGTCGAGCGGGACGTGCGCCAAGGAGAAAACGCCTCCGCGCGCCCACGGGCGGGTAGGACAAAGCTCCCGCTTTGTCCCCATCCCCCGCGCGGACCCGATGACGCCGCGCGCTGACACGCACAGCGCCGGGAAGGAATGTTCAGCTTATTTCAGCTTGTTCAGCTTTTTTGTTTTTTCGAAGCGCGTCATGACCGACAAACTCAACCCCGCTTCACCCGCCACGCCCATCGACTCGCGCTCCAGTCTCCTCGAAAAACTCGACCCCCCGATCGGATCACGCCGCGCGTCGTACCCCCGCCGCGCCGCGCGAGATTTCGCCGAATTCCGGACGATTTCACTTGGTGAGAATCTCACTCCCCGAAAAACCCCGATGCGATCCCGGACGACCCCAATCAGGCGGCCCGACCGCGCGCTACCGCACGATCACGCTCGTGCCTGGTGCAGCGCGCAACCGCTCCGCCGCGCTGCCCTGGTTGATCGCGATCTCCACCGCCCCCGTGCTCCCGATCAGCGCCAGGATGCCCCCCGGCTCGACCTCCGCGTACGTCCGCCGGATCGGTCCCACCCGCAGCGGACCCACGTATACCTGCACGACCCCCAGCTTCGCCCCGC
Organism: Phycisphaerae bacterium; assembly: GCA_023150615.1. Lineage (GTDB taxonomy): Bacteria > Planctomycetota > Phycisphaerae > UBA1845 > UTPLA1 > JAKLKO01. Next base: position 216,031 of record JAKLKO010000005.1, on the reverse strand, counting down.
TCCGCTCCAGCTCCACCTGCGAGATGTTCGTCACCAGGTTCCCGAACGAATCCGTGAACAGCACCTGCCCCTCCAGACCCCCGTCCGGCAGCATCAGCGCCCGCGGCAGATTCAGTATTTCGAGCTGGTCGATCGCCGGCCCGACAGAGCTGAGCGGCACGCCGCTCGCCAGGTATGCCGCCACCGGCGCGAGGATGTCCCGCCCGTGAAACGTCGCGCTCACCTCGCGCCGGAACAACCGCTCGTTCTCGATGCTCCGGATGTCGCTAAGGGCGTAGTCCCGATGGATGAGGCTGACGACGCCGTTGTCGGGAGCAAGGACGACTTGCCCGGCGTACAGCGTCGCCAGCAGCCGCCGAGTCGTCCCGACGCCCGGATCGACGACCGCGACGTGGATTGTGCCTCGGGGGAAGTGCTCGAACGCCTGCCGCAGCACGAACGCCGCGTGGACCACGTCGTGACGCCGGATGCGGTGCGTCACATCCACGATCAACGCATCCGGCGAGATCTGGAGCACCACGCCCCGCATGCACGCCACGTAGTGGTCCGAATCCCCGAAGTCCGTCGTCAGCGTGATGATCGCCATCGGCCACCGTATGTCGCCGAACCGCCGCGGACCGGGCGTCCGCTGCACTCCGCACCGACTCGCCGCCGTCGCGGCCGGATGATACCATGTGGCCGCCCCGCCGGTCGCGTCGACCGGACCGGAGCCGTCGAAACTCCGATACCATCAAGACGCCATGCTGAACGAATTGCCGCTACCGTCTTCGTGTCGAATCGAGCCGGCCACCGACCCCGTCGTCGTCCCCGCCTTCGCCCGGCGCGCGATCGCCCTGCCGGTGATCCATCCACGAACGCTCGACCCGCGGGACCCGGACCCCTGTCGCGGATGCAGCGATTGCTGCGAGTACGTGACGGTGAATATCTCCGCGCCGCGCACATTCAAGGACTTCGACGAGATCGTCTGGTTCCTCATGCACGAGAACATCTGGGTCTTCATCGATGATGAGAATGACTGGTACCTCCAGTTCAACACCCGCTGCACCGAACTGCGGGCCGACCAACGCTGCGGCTTCTACCCCCACCGGCCGCGAATCTGCCGCGACTACGACGTCACGGACTGCACGACCTATGCCGAGGGAGACCCGCACACGCACCTGTTCACCGCTCCGGGCGAGTTCCTCACCTACGTCCGCGACCGCCATCCGCGGATGCACGCCCGACTCACGAAGCTGTACGAGGCCCCCGGTGGAAACGGCTCCCCTGCCATCCGTCCGAACCCTCGCATTCGGCGCCGACTGCGCGCTCCGGAACTCCGGCGACGGCCGCGCTCGATCCACACCTAACATGTGTTGAATAAATAAGTTACATGTTGAATCATCGCGTCCGGCCGCGATCGCGTGACGCGCCGTCGCCCCCTTGCTGTCGGTCCCCCAGAGCCCGTCGTATAATGCCCCGACGGAGCATCGGGCCGTCGACTTGTATACATGCGGCCCGGCGTTCGTCCCGCTAGGTGCCTCCCTATGCCGCTCTTCGGCCGGTCGCGCGTGACGCGGCGACCTGACCCGCGACGTCGCGACGGACTTACCTTCGACCGGGCCCTGAGTCGACTCTGGAATTCGGGCGTCGTCCTGCCCGTGCTCATCGCGCTCGCCTTCCTGGCCGGGGCATCCGCCATCGTGCTTTCCGGCGAGGAGCGTCTTCCGTGGGTCCTTCACCAGCGCGTGGACCAGCCCGTGACGGCCCGCGTGGACTTCTCGCGGCTGAACCAGTCCAAGACCGCCCAGCTCCGCGATGCCCGACGCCGGGCGATCCCGAACTACTACCGGTTGAACCGGCCGCTGCTCGACCAGATCGCCGGCGACCTGCGGCAGATGCTGGCCGCGGCCCGGGCCGCCGATGATTTCAAGAAGTTCTCCGAGTCGTCGAAGGGCGGCTGGGCGATCGACGCCGCGGCCTTCGACGTGCTCAAGTCGATGACCGACGACGAGGGCGCGGCGAAGTACGAGAAGTGGATCGAGACGCTGCTCGGGCGGCTGCGGACCGAAAATCTGGTGCAGCGGCCTTCCGCCGCCGAGCGCGACCCGCTTGCGCAGGGCGGCGAGGACGCGATTCTGATACGCGAAGACGGCCGGCAGGACCGCGTCTCGATCCAGCGGCTGACCTACGTCACCAACGAGCAGCACGTCGCGCGGATCATCCGCGAGCTGGCAGAGATCTTTCCGAGCAAGCTCCGCCCGGCGGTGTCGGCCGGATTGCTGCGCGCGATCCGTGTCGAGCCGGAAAAGGACAGCTTCCAGGCGGTTTACGTCTTCGATCGCGAGCGCACGCAGACGGCGCTCGAGGCGGTGAAGAACCTCCCGCCGGTGCTTGACGAGTACAAGCGCGGCGACATCCTGGTCGCCGCGGGCGCGACGATCACGCCCGAGGCGTACGACCTGCTCGAACAGGAGCACGAGGCCTACCTGACCGCGCGGACCACGCTGCCCGGCCTGCGCCAGAGCTGGATGGGCAAGCGCATCGGGCAGGTCGGCATTGTCTTCCTCGTGACGATCGGGCTGGCGACGTACACGTATCGCTACGTGCGGCGGATCGTCGAGCGACCGGCGCGCTGCGTCGGCTTCGCCGTGCTGATGCTCGGCATGCTGCTGATCGCGCGGCTCCTGATCGTCAGCCACTGGTCGGAGTACTGGGCCATCACGACGACGATCGTCGCCGCCGCGATCCTGACAATCGCGTATCAGCAGCGCTTCGCGCTGGGGACATCGACGCTCCTGGCGATGCTGACGACGCTGACGTTGAACGGCTCGCTTCAGCTCTTCATCGTGCTCGCGTCGGTGGCGAGCGTCGTCGTGATCCTGCTCGGCGACATCCGCTCGCGGTTCAAGCTGATCGAGGTCGGCGTGCTCACGGCCGGCGTCGCCGGGGCGACGGCACTCCTCGTCGGGCTGACGCAACAGCAGCCGTTCGAGTTCGTCGCGGGTCAGGCCGCGATTGCCGCGGCCGCGGCGCTGCTGGCGTGCTCGGCCGTTCTGGTGCTCCTGCCGGTGATCGAGAAGGTCTTCCGCATTGCGACCTCGATGACGCTGCTGGAGTGGGCCGATACGAGCAGTCCGCTGCTCAAGCAGCTCATCCAGAAGGCGCCGGGGACTTGGCAGCACAGCCACCTGCTCGGCAGCATGGCCGAGGCCGCGGCCGACGAGATCGGCGCGAACGGGCTCCTCGTGCGGGTCGGGGCCTTCTATCACGACGTCGGAAAGATGTGCAAGCCCGAGTATTTCGTCGAAAATCAGCAGGCACGCATCAGCGCCCACAGCCGGCTCGCGCCGCGCATGAGCCTGCTGATCATCCTCGGACACGTGAAGGACGGCCTGGCGCTGGCGCGCGAGTATCGCCTGCCGCCCGTGCTGCACCAGTTCATCGCCGAGCATCACGGCACGACGGTCGTACGTTATTTCCACGCCATCGCCGCCCAGCAGGAACAGCAGAAGACGCGCGGCCGCGGCGATGACCGCGGCGTCGACGAAGGCGAGTTCCGCTATCCCGGACCCAAGCCGCGCACCAGGGAATCCGCCATCCTCATGCTCTGCGACAGCGTCGAAGGCACGGTCCGCTCCCTCGCCGATCCGACGCCGGGTCGCATCGAGAGCGTCGTCCACGACATCGTCATGGGCCGCCTGCTCGACGGGCAGCTCGACGACTGCGACCTGACGCTCAAGGAGTTGGCCCGCATCGAGCAGAGTCTCGTCAAGAGCCTGTGCTCGATCTACCACGGCCGCATCGCCTACCCCAAGACGCCGATGCCCGGCGAGCCGGTCCAGACCCGAACCGCATGAAACGGAGGCGATCCGCGAAGCCACGCGATGCGAACCTCGTCATCGAGGTCGGCGGCACGGCGCGATCGCGCGCGACGATCATCCGACGTGTCGCCCGGGGCGTGCTCCGCGCCGAAGGCCGCGCCTCCGGGCGGCTTGAGATCGCTATTCTCGATGCCGCCGCCATGCGACGCGCGCACCGGATGTGGCGCGGCAAATCCGGTGTGACGGACGTGCTCTCATTCGACCTGCGCGAGCGGACCGCCGGCCGAGACGTCGATGGCGTGATCCTCGTGTGCGAGGACGTGGCGCGGCGCGAGGGGCGGCGGCGCGGCACCGACGCGCTCGCCGAGCTGTTGCTCTACGTCGTGCACGGCTGCCTGCACCTGTGCGAGTACGATGACATGAGCGCCGAGGAGTTTCGCCGCATGCACGCGCGGGAGGACGAACTGCTTGCCGCGCTCGGATACGGCCGCGTATTCAGCGGCCGAGACCGTGATTCTCGCCGAGCGGGCGGCCGATCGCGCCGCGGCGCGCGGGCGGCGCGCTGAGCCAACCATGGGCATCGTCACAAAGGACCTTGGCATCGTCCTGCGGCGGCTCGACTACAGCGAGACATCGCAGGTCCTCGTCGTCTTTTGCCGCGAAGGCGGCCTGCAGCGCCTGATCGCCAAGGGCATCAAGCGCGGCACGAAGTCGCGCGTCGCGACGGGCATCGACCTGCTCGAGACCGGCCGCGTGACGTTCTCGCGCCGTCCCGGCTCCGAGGCGCAGCTCGGCACGCTTACCGAATGGCTGCAGGAGTCGCGCTGCGACGCCGCGCGCTGCGGTCTCGTCGCGTGGTACGCCGCGCAGTACGCCGCCGACCGCACCTCGCAGATGACCGAGGAGGCCGATCCGCACCCGGACCTGTTCGATGCCCTGCAACAGCTTCTCGACGAGCTGTCGACCGCGCCGCCGCTGCTGGCGCTGGTGCACTACCTGCTGCACCTGCTGCGCGAGACCGGACTGTCCCCGCAGCTCACGCAGTGCGCCGGCTGCGGCGGGCCGATCACGCGCCGGCCGATCCACTTCTCCGCGCGGCGCGGCGGATTGCTCTGCCGCGATTGCGAGCCGGCGTACGTCGAGAAGCGCCAGGTCGATCCGGCTGCGCTGCCGCTGCTGACAGGCGCGGCCGGGGCGGCCGGCGACGCGGCGAACGTCGCCAGCGCGTTCGACCTGCTGGACTATCACCTGACCGAGTCGCTCGGGCAGCCATCGCGCGTGGGGAAGGCCCTGCGCGATGCGCTGTCGCGGCCGCGGCGCTGACGCGCGCGTGCGGCGCGGCCGCGAGGCGATTAGAATAGGGCTCCCGATTCGCCCGCGGCGCGGGCGCGGGCGGGGGTCGCACCGGAGTAGTTGCATGAGTGCCGCCGAGATCGAGTGCATCGACGTTCGCAAGGTTTACCGCAAGGACCGCATCGCGATCCCCGTGCTCGACGGGCTGAACCTGCGGATTGCCGCGGGCGAGTTCGTGACGCTGATGGGTCCCAGCGGCTCGGGCAAGTCGACGCTGCTGCACCTGATCGGCGGGCTGGATTCGCCCACGGGCGGATCCGTCCGCGTCGGGGATGCGCAACTCGAGCGGATGAGCGAGCGCGAGCTGACGGCGTGGCGCAGCCGGCACGTCGGCTTCATCTTCCAGATGTACCACCTCGTGCCGGTGCTGACGGCGGCGCAGAACGTGGAGCTGCCGCTGTTGCTGTTCAAGATGTCGGCGGCCGAGCGCCGCGAGCGCGTCGCGACGGCGCTGAAGATCGTCGGGCTGTCCGACCGCACGGACCACCGTCCGAATCAGCTCTCGGGCGGACAGGAGCAGCGCGTCGCGATCGCCCGGGCGCTCGTCACCGATCCGGACGTCATCCTCGCGGACGAGCCGACCGGCGACCTCGACGCGCGGACGTCGGAGGAGATCCTCACGCTGCTGAACCTGCTCAACACCGAGTTCGGAAAGACGATCTTGATGGTCACGCACGATCCGAAGGCCGCCGCGCACGGCCAGCGGACGATCCACCTGGAAAAAGGCGTGCTCGAACGGGACGAAGTCATGCCGCGCAAGACCGTCGCCGCGGCATCGGCCTGAGGCCGACCACACGCCGCCCGACGCCTTACGCCGACACGAGCGGACGAATCCACCATGACGATCTCCTATGTGCTCATGCAGAACCTGCGGCGGAACCGGCTGCGGACCGGCCTGACGCTGGTCGCGTTTGCGCTGCCGATGGCGATCTTCGTCGCCGCCATCTCGTTCGTCGTGGCGCTCGTGGAACTCAGCGCCGCCAGTCAGAAGGAACTGCGCCTGGCCGTGCACCAGAAGACGACCATCACCAACATGCTCCCGGAGGCCCTGCGGCGGAAGATCGAAGCGCTCGATCCGGACCGCCAGCGCCTGACGGCCGTGTGCGGCATGCGCTGGTTCGGCGGGCGCGTGCCGGGCGAGCAGAACACGATCACCAGCCTCGCGGCGGACGCCGACACGTTTCCCATCGTCTACTCGGACACGAACCTGACGGACGCGGACGTCGCCGAATGGATGCGCGAGCGCCGCGCGGCCGTGGTCGGGCAGGCCGTCGCCGAGCGTTACGGCTGGAAGGTGGGCGACCTCCGCACGCTGACCAGCACCGTGCCGCCGTACCTGTCGCTGGAGTTCAAGATCGTCAAGATCGTCGACAACCCCACGCGGCAGAATTTCTTCTACTTCCGTCGCGACTATTTGCAGGAATCGCGAAAGGCGGCCGGCTCGGACGATCCGCTCTGCAACGTCTTCTGGATCAAGTGCCGCAGCGCCGAGGCGCTGCGATCCCTGCAGAAGGACATCGACGCGACGTTCGCCCACACGCCGGACGAGACCAAGTCGGAGGATGAGAACGCCTTCGCCGCGAACTTCATCCAGGCGGCGGGCAACATCCCGGGATTGATGCAGGCCATGGCGCTGGTGGTCGTGGTGATCATCGCCCTGGTCGCGGGCAACACGATGATGATGAGCTTTCGCGAGCGGACGCGCGAACTTGGGGTGTTCAAGGCGATCGGCTTTCCGCGGCTGCGGGTCTTCATCATCGTGCTCGGCGAGAGCCTGATGCTCGCGCTGATCGGCGCGCTGCTCGGAGTGCTGCCGACCGTAACGATGCTGACCCTGTTTCCGCTGCCTAGGCTGAACTTCGGGCCGATCACTCAACTCCGCATTTCGCCGGTCGCCGTCGTCGGTTCGCTCATCATCGCGCTGGCCGTCGGGATCGCGGCCGGGCTCTGGCCCGCCTACCAGGCCATGCGTTTACGAACGACCGATGCGCTGCGCTCGGTCGCGTGAGCAGGAGACAATCGCGGACTTACGATGGCCCTGCCGATCAGTTACCACTGGCGAAACCTGTTCGTTCGCAAGACGACGACGGCGCTGACGATGGGCGTCGTGGCGGCGGTCGTCGGCGTCTTCGCGTGGATGCTCGGGTTTTCCGCGGCGCTCGACGACTCGCTTTCGGTCGCCAGCGATGATCGCAAGCTCATCGTGCTCAAGCCCGGCGCGACGGCCGAGAGCAACAGCGCCATCCCGATCGAGGACTACAACCGCCTGAACCAGCTCACCGAACTGGCCCGCACCGACGCCGGATCGCTTCAAAGCCCGGAGATGCTGGTTCAGATCTCGCTGCCGCGCCTTCGGGATGGCGGACGCACCGCGGCCAACGTGGCCGTGCGCGGCGTGACCGAGACGGCGTTCCGCGTCCATACGACCGTGAAGATCGTCGCCGGCCGGACGTTCAACCCCGCGGCCCGCGAGGTCATCGTCGGTCGCGCCGCCGCGGCGCAGTTCGCCGGGCTTCAGATCGGCAGCACGCTCAATCTCGGCTACAGCGGCGACCGCGGCTACCAGATCGTCGGGCACTTCTCGGCCGACGGCGGACCGCTCGAAAGCGAGATCTGGGGTTACCTTCCGTCGCTGCTCAACGCCTACAACCGCACGATGTACTCGTCGGCGAACCTGCGGCTGCGCGACGGCGCCGATCCGAAGGCGGTCATCGGCGAGATCGAAGGACCGGCGATCCAGCTCTCGGCCCAGACCGAGCCGGCGTACTGGCAGGAGCAATCCCGCAACATCCGCACCTATCTCGGCATCGCGAACTTCCTCGTGGCGATCATGTGCATTGCGGCGGTGTTCTCGATCGCCAATACCATGTTCGCCTCCGTCGCGGGACGGACGCGCGAGATCGCCATGCTGCGCACGATCGGCTTTTCCGGCGGGCAGATCCTGACCGGCTTCGTGATCGAGTCCGTGCTGCTCTCGCTCATCGGCGGCCTGATCGGCTGCGCCGGGACGCTGGCCTATCTCCAGCTCGCCGGCAGCACGAAGGACATGTTCGGCTCGACGACGTTTACGACGCTCGCGTTCGACATCCGGCTGTCGCCGCTGATCGTCGCGAAGGCGCTGGGGCTGGTGACGTTGGTCGGGATCATCGGCGCGGCCGTCCCGGCGCGACGCGCAGCGCGAGTTCAGGTGGTCAACGCCCTGCGCGCGGAATAGAAACCCCCCGGGCGAGGCCGCGCCGCCCGCGGCCTCGCAAGACGACGGATCGGACGATCCAACATGAATCTGCGGTTGCTGTACCTGGCTCGCAACCTGACGCGGAACCGCATCCGCACCGCGCTGACCTGCGCCGCCGTCGCGCTTCCGATCATCATCTACGTGCTCAGCACGGCGGTCGTCGAGGGCTACGAGGAGTTTCTCGAGCAGGCGGCGCGCGAGCTTCGACTGGCCGTAACGCAGCGGACGTCGATCATCAATCCCCTGCCGGCCGGACATCGACCCAAGATCGAATCGCTCGATCCGACCGGCGCGCGACTGGTTGCGGTCTGCGGCATGCGCTGGATCGGCGGGAGGATCGAGAACGACCCGCGGCCGCTGTCCACGCTGGCCGTCGACGCCGACACGTTTCCGACTTCCTTCCCGGAGTACCTGCGTTCGCCGGACGAGCGCGAGGCGTGGGTCCGCGACAAGCAGGCGCTGATCATCGGCCGGGGCGTTGCGGGTCAGTTCGGCTGGAAGAAGGGCGACCGGGTCACGATCGTTCCGTCGGTCCCGCCGTACACACCGATGGAATTTCACGTCGTCTCGACGAGCGAGGAGGCGAGCGATCCGCTGACGAACTGGTTCCGCCGCGACTATCTCGAGGAGGAGCTGCGGAAGTCGGGCGCGCCGGAGGGGCTGGTGAGCTTCTTCTTCATCAAGTGCGGATCGAAGGCGGACCTCGACCACTTCCGGGTGGCGATCGATGCGCTGTTCGCGCGATCGCCCGACGAGACGAAGACGCAGGACGAAAAGACCTTCATGAACGAATACGTCACGCAGCAGTTCAACCTGCCGCGCAACCTGCGGATCCTCGCCGCCGTCACCGTCTTCGTCGCCGTCATGGCCGCCGCCAACACGATGTCGATGAACTTCCGCGACCGTATCAGCGAATACGCCACGCTCAAGAGCATGGGCTTCAGCGGCGGAATCGTCTTCACCATGATCCAGAGTGAGAGCCTGCTGACCTGCGCCGCCGGCGGAATCGCGGGCGCGGCTGTCCCGTACGTCCTCTTCACCCACACGCCGATGAAGAACTTCACCGTGCCGCTCATCCAGCACCTCGACATTGCGCCGGCGGTCTGCGGCCAGGCCGTGCTGATCGCGCTGGCGATCGGCCTGCTGGCGGGTGCGTGGCCGAGCTGGCTGGCTGTGCGCCTGCACGTCGTGACGGCGCTGCGGAGTTTGGAGTAGTCGGAGCGATGGCGCTTCCGCTGTACTACAACTGGCGCAACCTGTTCGTGCGGAAGCTCAGCACGATGCTGACCTTCGCCGTTGTCGCCGTCATCGTGCTGGTGCTGGCGGTGCTGCTGAGCTTTGCGGCAGGAATCCGGGCCTCGCTGGCGTCCAGCGGCTCGCGATCGAACATCATGGTGCTCAAGCCGGGCGCGACCGCCGAGAGCACCAGCATCATCCTGCCCGACGAGATTTCCAAGCTCGTGCAGGCCCCCCACGTCGCGCGGGGCGGCGACGGTCGTCCGCTCGTCAGCGAGGAACTCTGCGTGCAGACCTCGATCCCGCGCTCGACCGACGGCACGCTCGCGAACGTCGCCGTGCGCGGCGTCGCGCCGGTCGCGTTCGACGTCCACCGCGAGGTGCGGCTCATCGAGGGACGCCGGTTCGATGATGGCGCTCTCGAAGTCATCGTCGGCAAGGCGGCGCGGGACCGCTACGCCAATCTCCAGATCGGCGGCGAGGTCCCGCTCGGGAAGCTCTCGAACCGCACCTACCGCGTCGTTGGCGTCTTCGAGGCCGGCGGCGGCGCCCTCGAAAGCGAGATCTGGGCCGGTCTGACGTCGATCCGGGACTCGTTCGACCGCCGCTTCTCGTCGAGCGCCGTGCTCGCGCTCGACGATGCCGTTCGCGCTGACGAGACCATCGCCGCGATCAACGGCCCGTCGATCCAGCTCGAAGCGCGGCGCGAGTCGGACTATTACATCGAACTGTCGCGCAAGACGCGCGAGATCGTTCTGCTGACCAGCATCCTCATCGGGATCATGTCCATTGGCGCCGTCTTCGCCGTCGCCAACACGATGTACGCCTCGGTCGATGGACGGCGGCGCGAGATCGCTATGCTGCGCACGATCGGCTTCAGCCGCGGTGCGATCCTCACCGCGTTCCTGATCGAGTCAATGCTCATCTGCGTCGTCGCGTGCGCGGCCGGCATCGGCGGCAGCCTGCTGCTGTCCGGCAGCCGGCAGGATTTCTTATCGGACACCACCTGGACGGTGCTGGCGTACGAGCTGCGGATCACCGGCGACATCGTCGTTTCGGCGCTCGGCCTGGCGGTCGTTGTGGGCGCCGTCGGCGCGCTGGCCCCGGCGCTGCGCGCATCGCGCATCCGCGTGATCGAGGCCCTGCGAAAGGCGTGACGGGCGGCTAAAATAGGCTGGCGATGAGCGCGCCATCCGACCTGCGGGCCGAGATTCAGAACCTCCGCATCGACAAGGCCCAGCGGCCGATCGTCGAGTCCGACGCCGCTGCGCGTCCGCGGCGACGGCTGATCTTCGCGCTGATCGCGCTGGCAGCGGTGATCGCGGCGGGCTACGGCCTGCGCGGCGTGTGGTCGGGCCTGGCGTCCGGCGCGTCCGATGCGCCGCCGGTGCGCGTCATGACGGTTGCGCCGCAGCGCGAGACGGGCGGCGTGCCGGTGCTGACCGCCACCGGGAAGATCGTCTCGGACCACAAGGTGCAGGTCTCGACGAAGGTCTCCGGCCAGATCGTCGAGCTGCTGTTCGAGCAGGGCGATCCGGTCCGCAAGGGCCAGGTCATCGCGCGGATCGAGGACGTGGTTTATCGCGCGCGGCGCGACGAGGCCGCCGCGATGCTGGAGAAGTCCCGCGCGACGCTCGAATTCCAGGAGGTCAACTTCGCCCGCATCCAGCGGCTCTACGACGAGAAGCGCGCCCCGACCATCGAATGGGCCGACGCGCGCCGCGCGCTCGACGAGGCCCGGGCGCAGGTCGCCGCGAGCCAGGCGGCCCTCGACTTCGCGCAGAAGGCTCTCAACGACTGCGAGGTCGTCGCGCCGATCACGGGCGTCATCCTCGAACGCAACGTCGAGGTCGGCGACTTCGTTGCGGCCGAGGGCGGTCGCGGCGCGATGGCGAACGCGCAGTTCGCGTCGATCGCCGACATGCAGACGCTGCGCGTCGAGGTCGATATCAGCGAGCTGGACATCGCGCGGGTCCACAAGGGCATGCGCTGCAAGGTGACGCCCGACGCGTACAAGGACCGCGCGTACGCCGGCCACGTCATGTGGCTCGATCCCGGCGCGAACTACTCGAAGGCGACCGTGCAGGCCAAGGTCCGCATCGAGAATCCTGACCACTACCTCCGGGTCGAGGGATCGGCGCAGGTCGCGTTCCTGTCCGATGAGCCCGCCGCCGAGGCCCGCGCGGCGATCTGGATTCCCGCCACCGCCTGCCGACACGGCGAGTCCGCCGGGGCCGCAACGGTATTTGTCGTGGTCGATGGCCGCGCCCGATCATTCCCGATCCGCATCGGCAAGCAGGTCGGCGATCGCGTCGAGGTGCTCGACGGTTTGAAGGCCGGGCAGACCATCGCCGTGGAGGGCGTCGAAAAGATCCGCGACGGTCAGCGCCTCGCGACGGCGTCGTAGGCGACGCCGCTCAGACCTGCTGGACTTCCTTCGTCTTTGCGTTCGTCAGTTCGTCGATCTGCGCTTCGTATTGCTTGATGAGCTTGTCGATGTTTTCGTGGCCGCGTGCGGCGTCGTCCTCGGGAATGTCGCCCGCCTTTTTGCCCGCGTCGATCTGCTGAATGGCGTCACGCCGCGCGTTGCGCAGCGCGATCTTCTGCCCTTCCGCCAGCTTCTTGAGCTGCGCGATGATCTGATTGCGACGTTCCCCCGACAGCGGCGGCACGGGAAGACGGATCACCTTTCCATCGCTTTGCGGGTTGATGCCGATGTCCGATTCCTGAAGGCCGCGCTCGATGTCCTTGAGCGTCGAGGGATCGAACGGCTTGATGACCAGCAGCGTGGGGTCGGGCACGCTGATCGTCGCCAGCGAGCGCAGGTCCATCGGCGCATCGCCGTAGCTGGCCACCTTGATCTTGAGGTGCTCGACCAGCCCGGGCGAGGCGCGGCCGGTCCGCACCGCGCGGTATTCCTTCTTCAGGAACTCGACGGACTTTTCCATCTTCTCTTCGGCTTCGAACTCGATTTCATCCAGCGCCATCGCGGGCCTCCGTGTTGCGTCGGGGCGTATTCTACGACCCAGTCCGCCTGCGACCAACGGCGCGCCGGCACGTTGCCGGTCGCGATGTGCTACAGCAGCTCGTGCAACTTCCGCTTGAACAGCTTGCCCGTCGGCCCGCGCGGCAGGTCCGATCGGATGATGACCCGCCGCGGGATCTTGTACCCCGCGATCCGATCACGGCAGAAGTCGCGCAGTTCGATCTCGCCCGCGCTCGCCCCCTCCTTGAGCGTCACGAACGCCACGATCGCCTCCCCCCGACTCCCGTCCGCCGCGCCGATCACCGCCGACTCCGCCACGGCCGGATGCGCATCCAGCACCGACTCGATCTCGCGCGGATAGACGTTCTCCCCGCCGACGATGATCATCTCCTTCTTGCGGCCGGTGATCCGAACGTACCCATCCGCGTCGACCGCCCCCATGTCGCCGGACTTGAACCAGCCCTCCGGCGTCAGCACCGCCGCGGTCTCCTCGGGCTTGTGATAGTACCCCTGCATGACGGTCGGGCCGCGAATCCACAACTCGCCCACCGCATCGGCCGAAAGCGACTGACCCTCATCGTCGAACGCCGTGATCGTCACGCCCGGCAGCGGACGGCCGACCGTCCCCACGCGGTGCGACCACGGCAGATCGATCGCCGCGACCGGCGACGTCTCGGTCAGCCCGTAGCCCTGGACGATCGGCTTGCCGAACTTCTCCTTGAACGCGTCATAGACGACCTGCGGCAGCGCTTCGCCGCCGGAGATCACGTACTGCACTGACGCCCAGTCCGCCGGGGCGGCGGCCTTCAATCGCATCAGCGCCGAGTACATCGACGCGACGGCCATCATGACCGAGATGCGCTGGTCGCGGATCGCGCCGAGCACCTGCATCGGCGAAAAGCGGGGCAGGTAATAGACCCGCGCGCCGAGCGCGACGGGAATCAGCAACATGGCGGTCAGACCGAAGGTGTGGAATAGCGGCAGGATGCCGAGGAAGTTGTGCTCGCCGACGAGCCGCGCTGCCTCGATGCTCGCGCGGCAATCGCTGGTGAGATTGCCGTGCGTCAGGCAGACGCCCTTCGGCAATCCCGACGTGCCCGAGGTATACAGGATGACCGCGAGGTCGCCGGCCGATCGTCTCGGCGGCGCGGGCTTGCGCCGGAGGCGTTCCAGGACCATCTCGCGCTTGAGCGGCAGGTCTTCCAGCAGGCAGACGCGCACGCCCAGTCCGCCCGCCAGCTCGGCGAAGTGCCGGATGGTGAAGATCGTGTCGATGCCCGCGTCTTCGACGACGCCGCGCAGCTCGGCCGGCGGCAGCAGGAAATTGAGCGGCACGGCGATCCGGCCGGCCCAGAGCGCGCCATAGAAGACTCCGCCGAAGGCCGCAGCGGCCGGAAGCATGATCCCGACGTTCTGCGATCGGCTGTGGGCGTCGACCTGGCGGCGCATGACGTTGGCGAAGCGGACCAGGTTGGCGTAGGTCATGGATCGCATCGGGTCGGCGAGTGCGACGCGACCGGCGGCGCGATCGGCGGTCACGAGCAGTTCTTCGACGAGCATGTTCGGCCCGCTAGCGGCAGATTCGAGCGTTTCGATGGTATCGGAGGCGCAAAAGGGCGTCCATGTGTCGTAGCTTCGGGCCGCGCGGCGCGGGGCTTTTCACACCGCCGGAGGCATGCTATCATTCCGCCCGTGCCATCGGCCCGCGGCGCTCGGCCGATGATCGGCACGGATTCCTCGCGAGATCAGGATGCACCGTCGCATGCGAAATCCGTTCGGACGTATCCCGCTCAAGGCCCTGGCCATCGCCGTACCGACCATCTGTCTCAGCCTCGCGTGCCTGACCGGCATTCCCGGCCTGCCGCCGTTTGCGGACCGGCCGGTCATCGGCCGGATCGATCCAACGGTCTTCCCGCGGAACTTCATGTGGGGCGCGGCGAGTTCGGCGCACCAGGTCGAGGGCAACGACGTGCACAGTGACTGGTGGGCGTGGGAGCAGGCCGGGCGCGTGCGTTCGGGCCAGCCGAGCGGGCTGGCGACCGATCACTGGAACCGGTACGAGGAGGACCTCGACCGGCTGGTGGCGCTGAACCTGAACACGTATCGCTTCTCGCTGAACTGGGCGCGGCTCTATCCGCAACCCGGGATGTCGCAGCCCGATCCGGACGCCGTGGCGCGTTACGACGCGATGTTCGCGGCCATGGCGGCGCGGAAGATCCGGCCGATGGTGACGCTGCATCACTTCTCGATGCCGGCGTGGCTGACGGACCAGGACCGCTGGGGCTCGGGGCAAGCGATCGAGGACTTCAAGAAGCTGACGCAGTTCGCGGTCGATCGCTGGAAAGGCGACGTGGACTGGTGGATCACGGTCAACGAGCCCGAGGTCTTTGCGTTTCACGGCTGGTCGCGCGGTGTCTTTCCACCGGGCAAGCTCGACTTTCCGCTGTCGCTGCGCGTCCTGGCGAACCTGATGAAGGCGCACGCCGAGGCGTATCACATCATCAAGGATCACGACGACGTCGACGCTGACGGCGATGGATCGCCGGCCGAGGTCGGCATCGCGCACCTCGTGGTGCCGTTCGAGCCGTACAATCCGTGGAACCCGATTGAGGCGACGATCGCGACGGCCATCAGCACGTTTTCGAACGCCTTCTGGTTCGTGGCCGACCGCACCGGGATCATCGACCTGCGGCTGCCGTTCGGTCCGGAGATCGTCGAGGAGTTCCCGCTGTTTCAGGGCACGCTGGACTTCATCGGCATCAACTACTACAGCCGGCAACTCATGCGGATCGACCCGCTGCGCGGCGGGCTCGTGATCGACCAGTACCCGGGCGTGGTGCGCAGCTCGCTCGGCATCGAGGTCTACCCGAAGGGCCTTTACGATTCCATCAACTTCGTCGCGCAGTTCGGCCTGCCGATCATCGTCACCGAGAACGGCATCGCCGACGAGACCGACGAGCTGCGCCCCGACTACATCCACGACCACCTGGCGGAGATGTCGCGGTTCATGCGCGATCGGCCGGATGTGCCGGTGCTCGGGTACGTGTACTGGTCGCTGACGGACAATTTCGAGTGGGAGAAGGGCTTCACGCCGCGCTTCGGGCTTTACGAAGTCAACTACGAGACGCTCGAGCGGACGATGCGGCCGAGCGCCGCCGCCTTCGCCGAGATCATCGCGGCGATCAACAACAACCGCGACTGATCCGTGCGTCCCGCCGCGCGGCGATCCAAGCGACTACTCGACGTAATAGCAGGGCAGGTCCATCGACTCGCGTCGCGCGGTCGCATGCGACCGCGTAAACACGGCCCGCCACGCGCGGGCGATCATCTCGCCGATCCGATGCAGCGCCGCCCGCCAGTCGAAGGCTCGCGTCTGGAGCGTGGGTTGAACCGACATGACCGCCTCTCCTGCGGGTCCCGGCGATCGCGAGAACTCCCGGCGACCCGCGTTCTCGGACATTGCATCCGCCGTGCCATTGTGAAATCCGCTCTCGGACGGCCGGAGCCGGCGGTTGCCGGGCAATATGACCCAGCTTTCCGCTCCCAGATTTGTACGCACTGCGTGGGTACCGGTCGCGGCGGAAAGAACCGACGACCGGGCGATTGACACCTGGGGGGCGTCTAGAATGCGGTCAGAGAAGCACGGACGATCCGGAGACGTTCGTCTTCTGATCGTCCATGCGGGCCGAACGGCATGGGAAGGATTGCCGACGATCTGGTTTTCGTCCGCGACCTCGGCACGGGGGCCAATACCCGCGCTACGCTCGTTCGCAGCCTCAAGACGAGCGAGCACTACTGCCGCAAGTCGGTGCTCGCCTCGGCGCCGAACTGGGACTCGCAGATTCGGCAGATGAAGAACGAGTTCGAGGTCGGCCAGCACAACACGCACCGCGCGCTGCGCCAGTCGATCGAGTTCGGCATCGTTCGCAGGCGGCTCCGCGCGGTGGAGGCGTACATCCTGCTCCGCTACGTGGACGGCGTCCCGCTGACGCAATGGTCCGACACGGCGTCGATCCGCGGCATCATCAAGAACTTCTGGCACGTCGCCGACGGACTGGCGGACCTGCATCGCCGCGGCTTCGTTCACGCCGACCTCAAGCCGGCGAACATCCTGTGCGCATCGAACGGTCGGCCGACGCTGATCGACTTCGGGCAGAGCTGCCCGATCTGGCACCGCAAGGAACGGATTCAGGGCACGGCCGACTTCATCGCACCCGAGCAGGTCTCGCGCGAGCCGCTCGATCCACGGACGGATGTCTTCGGTTTCGGCGCGACGATGCACCTCGTGTTCCTCGGCAAGCCAACGCAGACGGAACTGAACTCCACCAGCGTGCGGCGCGGGGGGCGGGTGGTGATGGAGCGACGGACGTTCGACCGCGGCGAGCGCCACGAGCAGCTCGACTCGGCGCTGCTCAAGCTCATCGAGGACTGCCTCGAACCCGATCGCAGCGATCGGCCCGCCAACATGGAGCTCGTCAAGGACCGGCTCGAGGTCTGCCACGGGCGGATGAGCCAGTCGGCGTAGGCCGCCCCCCATCGGGCGCCTGCTGATCACGCTGCTGCTGGAGCACTGGGGCGTGCTCGAGACGCCGCTCCTGTACCTGAGCCTGGCGCTCCGGCGGCGACAGCAGGAATACTCCGACCGGCTGCTGGCTGTTCGCACGAAAGGCGATTGGGAGGGCTGGACGGCGTTCTACCTGGAGTGCGTGCGCGAGGCCGCCAACGACGGCGTGGCCGTCGCGCGGCGGTTGTTTCGGCTGATCAGCGATGATCGCGCGCGGCTGCTCGTTCGCAACCAGGTGACGATCCCCGCGATCCGGCCGTTCGACCGACTCCCCACGCACGCGATCATGACGCTGGCCAGGGCCACGCGGCTGCTGAGAACGACCAAGCCCACGGCGGCCAGGGCGATCGCCGAGCTGGTGAATTCACGCGTGTTCCGCGAGACGACGGGCCGGGCGCGCGATCGCGCGTATGCGTATCACGACTACCTGGGGCTGCTGACGAACGACGCGAATTGACCGGCCGAAGCTCGTGTGGCGCTTGTCGCACGGCAATCGGCCCGCGATACTGCGAGGCGGGCTGAAGGGTCTTTCCGCGAGCTACAGGAGGTTTTCGCATGCTCCGATTCGCCCGGCCGGCGCTCTGGTGCGCCCTGATCGTGACGACGGCGCGGCTTGATGCCGCCGATTCGCACCCCTTCTCCGTGCACGACATGGTCGCAATGGACCGACTCTCGGATCCGCAAGGCTCGCCGGACGGCCGGCGGATCGTCTTCGTGCGTCGCGTGACGGACCTCGATGCGAACAAGGGCCGCACCGACCTGTGGATCGTCGACAGCGATGGAACGAACCTGCGACAACTCACGTCGCATCCCGACGCCGACTCCAGCCCGCGCTGGAGCGCCGACGGCCGGACGATCTACTTCCTCTCGACCCGCAGCGGCTCATCGCAGATCTGGAAGATCGACCCGGACGGCGGCGAGGCCGCGCAGGTCAGCCGGCAGCCGCTCGACGTGGACAACCTCGTGCTCTCGCGGCGCGGCACGCACGTCGCCTTCACGATGGACGTGTTCGTCGATGCCAAGTCGCCCGACGAGACGAAGTCGCGGTTGGACGAGATCGCGAAGAGCAAGTCCAGCGGGCGAATCTATGACCGGCTCTTCGTCCGCCACTGGGATGCGTGGAAGGATGGCCGGCGGACGCACCTGTTCGTCATGCCGCTGGAGGGCGGGGCGGCGGTCGACGTCATCGCCGGGCTGGATATGGACGCGACGATGAAACCGTTCGGCGGACCGGAGGAGATTGCCTTCACGCCCGACGGCGCGTCGATCGTCTTCGCCTCGCGGAACGCCGGGCGCGAGGAGGCGTGGTCAACGAACGGCGATCTGTTTGTCGCGCCGATCGACGGCTCCGCGAAGCCGCGCTGCCTGACGGCGGACAACCAGGCCCTCGACACGCGTCCGACGTTCTCGCCCGATGGGAAGTCGCTCGCCTACCTCGCCATGGCGCGGCCCGGCTACGAGGCCGACAAGCTCACGATCATGCTCCGCGACTGGCCGGACGGGGCCGCGCGACCGCTCACGAGCGATTGGGACCATTCGGCGGGCGACCTCGTGTGGTCGAAGGATGGCCGGACGATCTACACGACCGCCGACCACCTCGGCCAGCATCCGCTCTTTGCGATCGACGTGACGTCGCGGCAGATTCGGACGCTCGCCGCGGAAGGGCAGATCGCGTCGCCGGTCGTCGCGGGCGACCGGATCGTCTTCAGTCGCGACGACCTGCGCAGTCCGGCGGAGCTGATCAGCGTCCGTCCGGACGGCGGCGAGGTCTCGCCGATCACGCGTCTGAACGTTGACAAGCTCGCGAGCGCGCGGATGGGCGAGGCAGAGCAGTTCACGTTCAAGGGCTGGAACGACGAGACCGTGTACGCATACGTCGTGAAGCCGGTCGACTTCGACGCCTCGAAGAAGTACCCGGTCGCGTTTCTGATCCACGGCGGACCGCAAGGCTCGTTCGGCAATCACTTCCACTACCGCTGGAATCCGCAGGCCTACGCCGGCGCGGGCTATGCGGCCGTCATGGTCGACTTTCACGGCTCGAGCGGCTACGGCCAGGCGTTCTGCGACTCGATCCGCGGTGACTGGGGCGGCAAGCCGCTGGTCGATCTGCAGAAGGGTCTGGCCGCAGCGCTGGAGCGCTATCCGTGGATGGATGGCACGAACGTCGCGGCGCTCGGCGCGAGCTACGGCGGATACATGATCAACTGGATCGCGGGCAACTGGCCCGATCGCTTCCGCTGCCTGGTGTGCCACGATGGCAATCTGTGCGAGCGGATGGCGTATTTCGACACGGAGGAGTTGTGGTTCCCGGAGTGGGACCATCTCGGGACGCCGTGGGACAATCCCGAAGGCTACGAAAAGCAGAATCCGCTGAACTTCGT
Organism: Phycisphaerae bacterium; assembly: GCA_023150615.1. GTDB lineage: Bacteria > Planctomycetota > Phycisphaerae > UBA1845 > UTPLA1 > JAKLKO01. Next base: position 196,476 of record JAKLKO010000005.1, on the reverse strand, counting down.
GAAGAACTGGAAGACACCGATGCTCGTGATTCATGGCGCGCTGGACTTTCGCGTGGTCGAGACGCAGGGGCTGAGCACGTTCACCGCGCTGCAGCGACGCGGCATCCCGAGCAAGCTGCTCTACTTTCCGGACGAGAATCACTGGGTCCTGAAGCCCGCCAACAGCATCCTGTGGCACGAAACCGTGCTGGGCTGGCTCGACCAGTGGTGCAAACCGCCGCGATCGCAGTCGGTCGTCGCGCCCGCGGATTGAATCGCAGCCCCGAATTCGCGATACTGGATCGGAATCGGAGTGGGAACCTCGCCGGAGACGTACGCGACGGGCCGCCGACCGATCGTCCGGAATCGTCCGCAGCCGCGGACGGCTGGAGCGTGTGACTCCGACCGCGGGCCGACGTTCAAAGGAGTCGCCTCATGTCCCTCGGTCGGAGCTTCGGCGTCGCGCTGTTCGCATTTCTGTTTGCCGTCTACCCGCTTCGAATCGTGCCGCTCTTCGCATCGAAGGATGGCCCGCACATGTCGTCGGCTGCCGCGCCGCTGGACCCGGTGCGTCGCGCCGCCGCGATCGCCAGGATTGAGCGCAAGCGCGAGAAGCTCCGCAGCGCCGGCCCGAAGCGCTTCGACCAGCCGGCCGAGGCCGAGGCGTTTTACGTTGAGCAGCGATTGGGGCCCGGACAGACGCAGTTGCCGATGGAGCAGCTTGCGGCCGCGCGACGGACGATCGTCGAGCGGGAGGCCGCACTTCAGCGGATGCGCGGACCGCTGCCGGGCGGCATTCAGGGCTGGAGCGAGCTGGGGCCGGGCAACATCGGCGGCCGGACGCGCGCGATCGTCGTGCATCCGACGACGCCGAGCACGATCTTCGCCGCCGGCGTGGCGGGCGGCGTGTGGAAGTCGGCCGACGGCGGGGCGAGCTGGACGGTCACGGACGATCTGCTGCTGAACATCGCGGTGTGCAGCCTGGTGATCGATCCGGTCGATCCGAACATCCTCTACGCCGGCACCGGCGAGGGCTTCAACAATTCCGACGCGGTGCGCGGACTGGGGATCTTCAAATCGATCGACGGCGGCGCGAGCTGGACCCAACTGGCCGGCACGGTCAGCGGCGTTCCTTTCGGTGCGTTTTTTCGCGTCAACGACATCGTCATCAGCCCGAACGACCACAACCGCCTCTACGCGGGCACGCGCTACGGCGTGTGGCGGAGCCTGGACGCCGGCGCGACGTGGACGGTCGTGCTGAGCAATCCCAACTTCATCGGCACGCCGCCGTTGAGCAACGGCAGCAGCGTCGGCTGCACCGATCTCGCGATCCGCTCCGACCGCAATCCCGACGTGCTGTTCTCGGCCTTCGGGAGCTTCGACACCGACGGGCTGTTCCGCTCGACCGACGGCGGGACGACCTGGACGCAGCTCGGGACCGCCGGCGATCTGCTCGTCTCGACGCAGGGTCGCATGGCGATCGCCGTCGCGCCGAGCAACAACGACATCGTGTACGTCTCGATGGCGCGGAACTCCGCGCCGACCGGCGGCATGATTAACGTCTTCCGCTCGACCGACGGCGGCGACACGTGGACCGGGCGGTTGAACTTCGGCAACCCGCTCAGCGCGTTCCTGCTCAGCAATGTGTCGTTCGGGCTGGGCTGCTTCGGCTCGAGCAACTTCGCGCAGGGCTGGTACGACCAGGTCCTGGCGGTCGATCCGGTCGACTCCGACATCGTATGGATCGGCGGGGTGGACCTGTTCCGCTCCGACGACGGCGCGCAGAACTTCGGCATCGCGAGCTACTGGTTCTTCGGCCAGGGCGATCCGAACTTCGCGCACGCCGACCAGCACGCGATCGTCTTTCACCCGCAGTACGACGGCACGACGAACCAGACGATGTACGTCGGCAACGACGGCGGCCTCTTCCGCACCGACAACGCCCGCGCCGCGACGAGCGTCGAGGACTGCCCGTTCGACGCTGCGCCCGATCCGCTGCCGACGATCGCGTGGGTCGATCTCAACAACGGCTACGGCGTGACGCAGTTCTATCACGGCGACGCCGCGCGGCACGAGGATGTCTTCGGCGGCGGTACGCAGGACAACGGCACGAACCTCGTGACCTCGACCGCCACGCCCGACGGATGGCTGAACGTGCTCGGCGGCGACGGCGGATACTTCGCCATCGACGCGACCGACCCGCTGACCATGTACGGCGAATTCCAGAACTTCCCCAACCTCCTCAAATCCACCGACGGCGGCTTCAACTGGTTCGATGCCACGAACGGCATCACCGATTCGGACGGCCTGTTCATCACGCCGTTCGCGATGGACCCGTCCGATCCGCAGATCCTCTGGACCGGCGGACAGCGCGTCTGGCGAACGCTTGACGGCGCCGCGAACTGGGGGCTCGGCGGCAGCACCACGTTTCCGCTCGGCAGCCGCATCTCGGCCATCGCCGTCGCGCCAAGCAACAGCAACATCGTCTACCTCGGATTCAACAACGGCGTGATCGCACGGACGACTGATGCGCTCGCGGCCGACCCCAACTGGACCGAGTTCAACTCCGCAAACGGCCTGCCGTCGAGCGGCTTCGTCAGCAGCCTGGCGGTCCAGCGGACCGATCCGAACGTGGCGTACTGCACCTATTCGACGTTCGGCGTCGCGCACATCTTCCGCACGGTCAACGGCGGGGCGAACTGGACGTCGATCGACAGCCTCAGCGCCGCGGGCGTGCCGGAGATCCCTGTACACTGGATCGCGATCCGGCCGTGCACGCCGACGCAGCTCTACGTCGGCACTGAGCTGGGCGTCTTCGCGAGCGATGACAACGGCACCTCGTGGCAGCCGGCCAACGCCGGGCTTGCACATACCGTCGTCGAAACGCTGGACTTTCCGCACGGCAACCGGCTCGTCGCCTTCACGCATGGGCGGGGCGCGTTCGTCACGGCGCTCGAGGATTGCCCGTGCACGGGCTCGCTCGACACGGACGGCAACACCGTGACCGACGGCCGCGACCTACCCTCGTTCATCGGTGCGCTGTTCGGCGAGATCACGACGCCGAGCGTCGTGCAGGCCGGCGACCTGAACGGCGACGGCGTGTTGAACGACGCGGACCGACTCTGCGCGATCGAGGACCTGCTCGGGCTATAGCGAGGCTGGCGCGCCGGTGGCCGGCGGGGTATCATGCTCCTTCGCGCGCCGCGATGCGAGCGCGACGTCCGACCATGAGCACGATGCTGTCGCCACACCTGGTCCTTGCCGCCTATGCGCAGGGGCTGTTCCCGATGGACATCCACGGGACGATCCGCTGGTTCTCGCCCGATCCGCGCGCGATCCTGCCGCTCGATGCGTTTCACGTCCCGCGGACGCTGCGGCAGGTCGTGCGTCAGGGGCGGTTCGAGATCCGCACCGACACGTCGTTCGGCGACGTGATCCGCGCCTGCGGCCGGCGGCGCGAGGGAACGTGGATCGGTCGCGGGATCATCGATTGCTACGTGCGGCTGCACGAGCTGGGCTACGCCCACAGCGTGGAGGCGTGGCTGGAGGGTCGGCTGGCGGGCGGCCTGTACGGCGTGGCGCTGGGCGGCGCGTTTTTCGGCGAGTCGATGTTTCACGCCGAGCGCGACGCGAGCAAGGTGGCGCTGGTCGCGCTGGTGGAGCGGCTTCGCGGCGGTGGATTCGTCCTGCTGGATGTGCAGTACACGAACCCGCATCTGGCGCGGTTCGGGGCCGTCGACATCCCGCGATCGGAGTATCTGGGGCGGCTGCGCCGGGCGCTGAACGTGACGGCGCGATGGTGATTGTCGACCGCCGTGCGGCGCCTATACTTACGTCCCGGTCGGAGCAGGATCGAAGGGCGCAGGCGGCGGCCATGTCGGAAACGGCCTTTATACTGATCGTCGAGGACGAGGTTCAGCACGGCGAGGCCATCGCCGAGGGGCTGCGCCGCGCCGGGCACGCGTGCCACCTGGTCAGCAGCGCCGACGAGGCGACCGACTCGATCGCGCAGCGGCGGCCGGATGTCATCGTCACGGACTACAAGCTCGGCGACGGCCGCAACGGGATGGACGTGCTGCGGCACGCCCGGGCGCATTGGCCGTCGACCGAGGTGATCCTGGTCACGGCGCACGGGGACGAGCGGCTGGCGCGCGACGCACTGAAGGAGGGCGGTGCGTACGATTACATCACGAAGCCGGTGGATCTGGAGAAGCTGCGCGAGGTGGTGGCCCGCGCCGCGCGTCAGGCCCGAACGCAGCGAGAGAACGAGTCGATGCGTCGGCAGCTCGACGCGATCCAGCCGTTCGAGGGAATCATCGCGAACAGCGCTGGCATGACGGCGGTGCTCGACCGTGTGCGGCGGCTGGCGGCGAGCAAGCTGACGGTGCTGATCTACGGCGAGTCGGGGACGGGCAAGGAGCTGATTGCGCGGGCGATCCACAATCGCTCGGACCGCGCGAAGAAGCCGTGGGTGGCGGCGAACTGCGCGGGCTTTTCGGAGGGCGTGCTGGAGAGCGAGCTGTTCGGCCACGTGAAGGGGGCGTTCACGGGCGCGATCGCCGATCGGCGCGGCCTGTTCGAGGAGGCCGACGGGGGCACGCTGTTCCTCGACGAGATCGGCGACATGCCGCTGCCGATGCAGGCCAAGCTGCTGCGGACGCTGGAAAACGGGGAGGTCGTGCGCGTCGGCAGCAACCGGCCGATCCACGTCGACGTGCGTGTGGTGGCGGCGACGAACCGTGACCTGAAGGAGCTGGTGGACAAGAAGCAGTTTCGCGACGATTTGTTCTGGCGGCTGAACCAGGCGACGATCGCGCTGGCGCCGCTGCGCGAGCGCCGCGACGACATCCCGCCGCTGATCCTGCACTTCATCAAGCAGGGCAACGAGCTGCACGGCAAGCACGTCGAGTCGATCACGCCCGACGCCGTGCGCCTGCTGACGCGATACAACTGGCCCGGGAACGTGCGCCAGCTCGCCAACGTCATCAGCAACATGGTCGTGCTGGCGAACGGGCCGCAACTGGACGTGGACGACATCACCGATCCGCCGATCCGCGGCGCGACAGACATCGTTCCGGCCGGGGCGACGCCGCTGTCGAACCTGACACTAAGCGAGATCGAGAAGCTGGCGATCCAGGCGGCGCTGCGCCAGAACAACGGGAACCGGGAGCGGGCCGCGAAACAGCTCGGCATCGGCGCGCGGACGCTGTATCGCAAGCTGAAGGAATTCGACATCCAGTGACGGGGGGCAGCGCGGGCGGGCGGTCAGCGATGGTCGATGTGATACGTCCGCAGCAACGACTTGAAGTCCTCGGTGAACACGAAGTTCTCCTCCGGGAATTCCAGCCCGCTGAGGTTCTGATCGATGTGGCTGAAGACGATGTCGACCTCGCCCATCGGCTTGCCGTTGCAGCAGACGCGCCCGACGGTATAGGCCGCGGCGTCGTCAATGCGTTCGATGGTCGCCTCGTAGGTAAGCTGATCGCCCGGCCGCACCTCGTGCTCAAAGCGCGCCCGCTGAACCTTGGCGAGGATCACTTTTTCCGCGAAGTTTCGCGCCTCGCCGACGAGGATTCCGGCGGTCTGCGCCATGCCCTCGATCATCAGCGACGCGGGCACGACGGGGTAGCCGGGGAAGTGGTCGTGGAGGTGCTCCTCGGCGAGCGAGACGTTCTTGATCGCCACGGCCCGGCGGCCGGACTCGAACTCGGCGAAGCGGTCAATCCAGATCCAGCGCATGTGCGGTTCGTCGTCGGGAGGCCGGCGCGGCGCGCGGCGGATGCGGGTCAGGCGACCTTGGCCGCGACGTAGTTGACGATCGTCTTGACCGTGAACAGGTTCGGCATCTTGCCGACGTCCGGGTCGCGCTCGAAGTCGGTGAAGTCGGCGTGCGGCATGGTCTGCTTGAGCTGCATCAGGCCCGCCGCAGTCATCTTGCCGTTCTCGACGTATTCCGGGTTGTTGAGGATGTCGTCGGGGAAGAGTTCGCCGCGCGGGATCTTGATCCCGAACGTCTTCTCCAGCCGAAAGACGATGTCGAGGAAATCGATCGACTCGGCGCCGAGGTCGCCCGTCAGCGTCGCCTTTTCGTTCACTTCATCCTCGTCCACGCCCAGGGCATCGACAAGAACCTCTTTGACCTTCGCGAATACGTCTTCTCGACTCAACGGCATCGTTCTGTCACTCCCTAACTGCATCTCCGGCGGTCGCTCGCGCACCGCAGCGACTACGTCGCGCGGCCGACCGACATCGCCGACTTCATCGCGGCCGGTCCGCCCAGCAGGACGAACTGATCGCGGGCCTTCTCGATCAACTGCCGATCCAGTTCGGCCAGGGCCGGATCGCGCTCCGCGAGGTTGTAATGTCGAAGCCTCAACCGCGCCTTCACCATCTCGCGGTCGCCGCAAACGCCCGCGCCGCGGAACTCGCTGGTGCGGGGCTCGATCGCCACCGCCTCCAGCCGGAGCTCCAGCACGCGACCCGGCGAGACGAAGCTCTTGTACGTGACGTTCTTCGCTTCCTCGAGCACGACCATGCTCGAAGTGAAATCCTGCGACGCACGCACCAGCCAGGCTGCGGATTGTACCATGGCTTCGAGCATCAGGACGCCCGGCATCACCGGGAACGTCGGAAAATGATCGGCCAGGTACTCCTCCGCCAGCGTCAACGCCTTCTGGGCCACGATCCGGCGGCCCGGCTCCATCGCGATGATCCGGTCCAGCAATACGAACTTCATGCCCTCGTCCCACGGATCGTCTACCGGCCCGGGTTGCGTCTGGAAACGCGGAAATCTACGTCAAGACCCGCGCCAATGCAAGGCGGGCCGCTGCGCGGCAATCGCAACCTCCTGCTGACAAAACAGTTACAGTCGTGCGCGGGACGTGCGGCCGGCTCGATACCACCCCGGGGTACGGATGCGACCCGCGGCCGCCGAGATGAATGGACGTCAGGTCCGAATGCCCATTCCGTTCGCGCGGCAGCTTGAGCCCTGGCCCTTGCCCGCGATACTACGATCCGCCGGTGCTGCGCGTGCGGCCGATGCGTGCGACAGGAGCAACCATGAGAGCGGAACCGATCCTCGCGAAACTCAACGAACTGCGGCACGAGGCCGAGGATGACAGGGCGGACTTGGAGTACCTCGCGCTGCACCACGCCTTCTGTTTCATCTCGTACAAGCTGAGCGAGTTTCAAAAATACCTCGACGAGGTCTCGGCCGGGGGCAAGTCGCCGAACGAGGAATGACCCGCCCGTCAGGGGGTAGAGACAAGCTCGAGGTCCTTGAGGATCGCGAAGACGATTTCGCGGCAGCGTGCGCCGGACACGCCCTTTTCGCCGCGGACGTGGGCGGCGAAGACAAACTGGCGCTCGCCGTTCGATACATGCCCGACGAACCACCCCAGCGTTGCCACGCCCTTCTTGACCGCTCCGGTTCCCGTTTTCCCTGAAAAGGCCCAGTCTTTGCCGCGCTCGAGAATGAGGAGGTTGCGGACCAACTCCATGGCGTGCTGGTTGAACGAGAGCCGGCCGGTGTAGAGGCGCTCCAGAAACGCGACCTGCTCGTTGGCGGAGATCGCGAGGCTGCTGTCGAGCCAGAAGGTGGTCAGCCCGCCGGACAGGTCGGCGTTGCCATAGCGGTTGGCCACGAGGTACTCCGCCATGCGTTTTTCGCCGATGCGCCGCGCGACCTCCTGGAAGTACCACACGACGGAATGCTGAATCGCGCTGGCGAGCGTGTGATCGCGCTCCAGCTCCTTGCGCGATTTCGGCTTGCCGTCCCACTTGAAGGTCGTCTTTTCGTCCGAGAGCACGCCGCAATCCAGCCCGGCCAGCGCGTTGAAGATCTTGAAGGTGGAACATGGCGGCAGGCGTTCGGCACAGCCCGGCGCGTCGAAGCGGACGCTCAGCGGGCCGCCGATCTCGCGCAGCACGAACGCGCCGCGGAACGGCCCGAAGTGACTAGGAAAATCGACCGACGGGTCCGCGGCGCTTCCACTCGCTGCGATCCACCCGACCAGCATCACCCAACCACCGATGATTCCGTTCATGTCACGTCGCTCGCATTGATCGCGCACGGTCGCATCGTGCGATCCGCCGCGCGGCTTCTCCGGAGTACGCAGCCCGGCATTCGTTGGTTCGTCAACGTCGCTGCGACGAGATCGTAACGCGTCGAAGGCGGCGCAGGAATTGCGCGGACGTCGACTGCGGCGAGGGAATTACTTCGCGGAGATGGCGCCGCTGCCGCCGGCGGACATGGTCTGCGACAGCTTGATGCCCGCCGGACCGCCGAGCACGATGAGGATGGCCGGGAAGATGAAGAGGATGAGCGGCAGCATCAGCTTGACGGCGGTCTTCTGCGCCCGCTCCTCGGCCTTCTGGCGTCGCTTGGTCCGCAGCGCCTCGGCCTGGTTGCGCAGCGCCTTGGCGACGCTGGTGCCGAGCTTTTCCGCCTGCGTGATGACGGCCACGAGCGCGCGCATCTCGGAGACACCGGTGCGTTCGGCCATGCGCGTCAGCGCTTCGGAGCGCGTTACGCCCATCTGGGTCTCGATCGTGGCGATCTGGAGCTCTTCGGCCAGCTCCTTGTAGACGAACTTCATCTCGTCGCCGACGCGCAGCAGCGCCGCGTCGAGACCCAGGCCTGCCTCGACGGAACAGACGAGCAGGTCGAGCGAGTCGGGCAGTCCGTGGAGGATGTTTTCGTTGCGCTGCTTGACGGCCATCCAGAGCCAGAGGTTTGGAAACATGAAGCCGACGCCGGCGCCGAGGGCCGCAATTCCGAAGACGTTGTTCCAGGTGTAGCCGTTCGAGATGGCGAAGGCGAGGCCGATCAGTCCGGCGACGCCGGCGGCGGCGGTCTTGCTGGCAAGGAAGATCATCGGCGCGGATTCGCGCCGGAAGCCGGCGTTCGCCAGGCGCGTCCGGAGCGAGAACTGCTCCGAGTCGGTCTTGGGCATGACGGGCCGCGAGAGCAGAGGCGCGGCGCGTTCGAACATGTTCTTCATGGCGGCGTCGCGCGCCTGGCGCGAGATTTCCGAGGGCTTGGCCGTCGACGACAGTCCGGCCGCGCGGCGCTCGACGGTCTCGTCGCGCTCGCGGCGATTCGGCATCAGCGAGTACGCGATGAGGCCGATCGCGATGACCGAGAGCAGCAACAGGATCCCGATTTCCGCCATGACGCGCCCGCCGCTAGACTCGGATGTTGACGATCTTCTTGATCATCGCCAGACCCATGAGCTGCATCACGAACGCCGTAATCAGCATGTAGTGACCGATCGGCTCCTCCAGCAGGATGCGGCCGTACTCGGGGTTGATCACCTGCTCGACCGCAAAGACGGCGAACGGCAGCACGAAGAGCACGTAGCCGGAGAGCCGGCCCTCGGCCGTCAGGGCCTTCACGGTGCCGAAGAGCTTGATGCGGTCGCGGATCACGCCGCTGATGTTGTCGAGGACTTCGGCGAGGTCGCCCCCGCTGGAGCGCTGGATGAGCACGGCGGTGACGAAGAACCGCACGTCCATGATCTGGATGCGGTTGGCCATGTTCTGGAGCGCGTCTTCGATTTTGAGGCCGAGGTTTTGTTCGTGGAAGACGCGCGCGAACTCGGTGCCCGCGGGGTCGTGCATCTGCTGCGAGACGAGGTGGATGGCGTTGCCGAGGGAGTGCCCGGCGCGGAGGCCCTGGCTCATCAGTTCGAAGACGTCGGGCAACTGGTGCAGGAACCGGTTCAGGCGCAGCTTGCGCCGGATGTGGATGTACAGGAGCGGCAGCACGATCATCGCGAACGCCGCGCCGACGCCCCACCACACGGCGAGGTTCGACAGCGTGCACGCCAGGTACGCCAGGCATGCGAGCCCGATGAGGTTGAGCAGCAGGGTCGAGGCCACCCACGGGAGGTTGGCCTGTTCGATGGCGCGCTGGAGATTGGGGATGAACTTCAGCCGGCCGATCAGCCCGGTGAGTCCGGTCGTGGGGACGTCGAGCTGCCGCAGGAGCGATTCGCGGGCGGCGGCCTCGTTGTGCGCCGCCTGTGCGCCGCAGCGCTCGCGGAGTCGAGTTTCGACGCGCCGGGACTCGGTCCGGCGCAGGTCGGCGACGACCTGCGCGATGCCGAAGACCAGCAGGATCGAGCCGGCGAGCGGCAGGACGTAGAGCGCCAGCGACTCGAGCGAGCCGAACTGTGCCAGCAGCGACCCCATGGGGAGGAACGACTCCGTCATCCCTCTTTGTCGGATAACAGGACGCGGCGCTCAAATATCGAGAGGTCTACATGCGCGCCGTGGGCGCCGAGGCGATCGAGGAACGCGGGGCGCAGCCCGGTCGCGACGAACTGGCCGAAGGCTTTACCGGACGCGTCGATGCCCTGCTGCTCGAACTTGAAGATTTCCTGCATGGTGATCGCGTCGCCTTCCATGCCCTGCACCTCGGTGACGGACATCACTTTTCGTGGTCCGCCGGTCAGGCGCGCGGCATGCACGATCAGGTGAATGGCCGAGGCGAACTGCTGGCGGATGGCGCGCACGGGCAGGTCGAAGCCGGCCATCATGACCATCGTTTCGACGCGCTGCACGGCGTCACGCGTGCTGTTGGCGTGAATGGTCGTAAGCGAGCCGTCGTGCCCGGTGTTCATCGCCTGGAGCATGTCGAGCGTTTCGGGTCCGCGGCATTCGCCGACGACGACGCGATCGGGCCGCATTCGCAGGGCGTTGATGAGCAGGTCGCGGATCGTGATTCGGCCCTTGCCTTCGATGTTGGCCGGGCGGGTCTCGAGCCGGACCACGTGCGGCTGTCGGAGCTGAAGCTCGGCGGCGTCCTCGATGGTGACGATGCGGTCCGTCGGGGGAATGAACGCGGACATGTTGTTGAGCAGCGTCGTCTTTCCGGATCCGGTTCCGCCGACGATGAGGATGTTCAGCGACGCCTCGACGCAGGCCTTGAGGAAGTCGACCATCTGCGGCGCGACGCTCTTGAACCGCAGGTAATCGTCCCAGGTGATGGGATCCTTGCCGAAGCGCCGGATGGACAGCGACGGGCCGTCAATCGCCAGGGGCGGGATGATGGCGTTGACGCGCGAGCCGTCCTTGAGGCGCGCATCGACCATCGGCGTGACCTCGTCGCAGCGGCGCCCGATCGACGAGCAGATCTTGTCGATCACGTGCAGCACGTGGGCGTTGTCGCGGAACCGGACGTTGGACAACTCCAGTCGGCCGCGGCGCTCGACGTACACCTGCTTCGGGCCGTTGATGAGGATGTCGCTGATGGTGTGGTCCTTTAGAAGCGTCTCGAGTGGACCGAGGCCGAACGTCTCGTCGAGGATCTCCTCGATCAGGCGCATGCGCTCGTTGACGTTCAGCAGGGCGTTTTCCTGCTGGCAGAGCGAGGTGACGGCCTCGCGGACCTCGTCGCGGACCTCGTCGCTGTTGCGCTGATTCAGGGCCGTCAGGTCGAGCTGCTCGACCAGCTTGCGGTGGACGCGCGTCTTGATTTCGTAGAACTGGTCGGAGCGGTCGTCCGCGCGCGATTCCGGTTTGCGCGGCGTCGCGGGCAGCGGCGGCGCGACCGTCGAGGTCGGCGAGGCGGGCGCGGCGGCGCCCGGCGCGGGCGGCGGCGGAGCCGTCACCGGCTTGAGTTCCGTCTTGGGTGAGAGCTTGCGCAGAACGGAAGCAGACTTACCGAACATCCTCGTACACCTCCCGGTCCGACCTGCCGAGGTTCGCGGCCGCCGACGCACGGTCGATTCCGCCGCAAATCCCGGTCCCCCGATGAAACCCCCGACGATCGCCCCGGCGGGCGTTACGTCGTTGCCGCGCCGGGCAGTGCCGGCGCCACGGCGGCGCTCGACGTCTCCGCACCGGACGTCGTCCGCGCCATCCCCTTGATCAGCTTGCTCAGCAGACCGCCCGACGACGTGGCCGGAATCTCGCCGGGACAATGGACCTTCATCGCCAGTTCGCGCAGCGACTGCCGAAGGCGGCTGCGCGAGAATTCCTGGATCAGCGGCTGGCCGAGGTTGACCGTGGTGCTGGCGACGCGCCAGTCCTCGGGCAGCGAGTGCATCAGCGATCGGTGAAGGGTCCGCTCGACCTGCGCGGCGTCAAGGTGCATGGATTCGCGACCGGTGCGATTGCAGATCAGCTTGATCCGGTCGCCGTTGAAGCCCTGCGACACGAGCTCTTCGATCATCCGCGCCGCGTTCCGCACGCACGGCACGAGCAGTTGGATCACGAGCAGATTGTGGTCGGCCGCGTCCAGCACGGTCCGGCCCGTGGGGTCGCTTCGCGTGGGGCCGTCGATCACGACGTAGTCGAACATCTGCTGCAACATGGCCATGACGCTGGCGCAGTGCGCGGCGGTGATGGATTCGGCGTGATGGAAGTGCAGCGGCCGCGCGAGGACGTAAACGCCGGAGCGGTGCCGGACGAGCGCCTTGTCGATCATCGCCGGGTCCAGCGCCTCGACGGTCGTGCAGAGGTCCGAGATCGTGAAGTGCGGCTCGAGGTCGAGCATGGTCGCGACCTGCCCGAAGCGAAAGTCGAAATCGAGCAGCGCGACCTTTCCCTGAGTGCCGATCAGGTCGGCCAGCTCTACGGCCAGGTTGGTCGCGACGAACGTCGCGCCGACGCCGCCGGCCGAACCCATGACGGAGATCAGCGATCCCGGCTGTTCGGTCTCGGAGCGATCGGCGGCGATCTGCGCGAGGCCCTGTCGCAGGTCGTCGTTGTCGATCGGCTTGACGAGGAAGCGTCGAATGCCGGCACGCATGGCGCGGAGCAGGACATCCCCCTCGGTGCTCGCGCTGGCGGCGAAGACGGCGAGCTTCGGCGAGGCGGCGACGACCTGGGCGGCGACCTCGAGCACCACGAGCGGCGCCGGATCGAGATTGAGCAGCACCAGATCGGAAGGAAACTGCGCGACCGCCTGCGGCAGCAGGCTCGGCTCGTCCAACTCCGCGACGATCTTGACCGCCGGCTGTGCGGTCAGCGCGCGGCGAAGCTCCGGCGCGTACGCCTCGTCGGCGTTGAACAGGATGACACGAATGGACCCGGTCATTGGCTGCCTGCTTTCCACTTAAGCCCCGCCCGGCGTCGGAGGCCGCCGCAGAACGCGCGGGCGTCCGGCGGCGGCCCCCGTCGGGCCCGCGTCAGTCGATCAGGCGGACCGGTCGTTCGCTACCGAGCCGCTCGAAGATCTCGTGCAATTGCGTGACGTACATCGGCTGACCGTTTTCGTCCGGCGTACTGTCGGCATAGAAGTACTCGCCATCGCCGATGTCGGCGATCTGCTGGAGCAGTTCCGGGTCGACGTCGGCGCCGACGCCGATGGTGTAGAGCGTCATTCCGAGGTTGGCCGCGGCATGCGCGCGATCAATCGCGTAGTCCTCCGGCGAGAGGCCGTTCTCGCCGACGTTCGGCTTGCCGTCGGTCAGCAGGATGACGACCTTGGCGGCGGTGGATCGGGCACGGTTGCTCGTCAGCTCGGTGATGGCCTTGTGCAGCCCCGCGCCGATGTTGGTCGTGCTGTCATAATGTCCCGCCTGGCGCTGGTAGAGCGTGTCAGGAATGGTCTGCAGCGCGGCTGCCAGCGATTGTCCGCCCCCCGGCACGGTCAGGTTCACTTCGTGCCGGCCGGTGGTGGCGAACACCTCGAGCGAGCAGTGATCGTCCGAGTCGAGCGAGATGATCAGGTCGATCATCGTCTGCACCGCGTCCTTCGCGGACTTGAGCGGCAACTCCGGTGCGGCGGCGAGTTCCGGACAACCGCTCGCGCGCGCCTGCTTCTCCAGCAGGTAGTTCACGACGGTCTTGATGCCGTAGCGATACCGGAAGTTGGAATCGGTCGCCGTCATTTGCGAGCTGCCGGAGACGTAGCTGATGTAGTCACTCCACGACCCGCCCGCGAACGGCCACGACGCCTGCTGCGTCAGTTCGTTGGTATCGACGCGGTTGTCGCCGTTGCCGGGGCCGCCGGAGTACTTGCTGTCCTGTTTCTTACTGCGCCAGCCGGCTAGCCCAAGCAAGACCTTGACGCGATTGGTGTAATAGGTAAACGTGCCGTCATAGGCCGAGGAGAGCAGCGCCGATCGCTCGGCGGCCGAATAGCCGGCGGTCGTGAGGTTCTCGATCACATCCGCGTCGGAACAGGTCGCGTATCTCGGGATGTAGTAGAGTCCCGGATCACCGACGGGCGTGTAGCTTCCGAGCACGATCGTGGAGCCGAAACCGGACATCCAACCCCAGCGCGGTCCGCCGCACGAGTTGCCCCCGCCCGACGGATCAGCGCCGGGACTGGGATTGCCGCCCTGGCTGTTGGGCGAACCGGGACCGGTGCCGGGCTGGTCGTTCTGGTTGCCGGGGTTTCCGGGCGGCTGCGGATCGACGCCGTTGCCGACGCCGTTGTTGCCCTTCGTGCAGGGAAGGGCAAGCCAGACGTCCTCGAGGTTGACCTGCACGCCGGGCCGCGACGTGCCTTGCACCTCCGACGTGTACTCCCGATAGTGCCGCAGTTCGCTGTCGTCGTTCATCGAGCCGGAGAGGTCGATGACGATCGCGATGTCGCGCGGCACGAGCATGGCCGTCGCCGTCGCCTGGACCTCGGCATCGCCCAGGAAGATCGCCTGCGCGAACGTGAGGTCGATGCCGGGGTGGAGGGAGTCTGAACCATCGCGCTTGACCGTAACCTGCACGGCGTCATACGGCTGCACGTTGGGCTGGAACTCATAGCGCGTGCCGTTGAGCGCTGCGTGACCGAAGACGACATCCTGGTCCCCGTTGACGTACGGCGCGAGACCCTGCACGCGGTTGAGCGCAGCGAACCTTGCCGCTTCTTCACGCGCCGCGCTCAGGGCGCTGGAGCCGGATACGAGTTGCGCCGCGGCCGCCAGCGCCGACGCGTCCGCCGCGCGCTGAAGTTCGGCCCGCGCGTTGAACAGCAACCCCGAGTCGATCGCGATCGCTGCGCAGCCGAGACCGACAAACGTCCCGAAGAGCGCCGTCTGGACCAGCGCCGAACCGCGCCGCTGCGCGGAACTGCGATTTCGCGTTTGAGAAAGCGACATATCTCACCCTCCGCCTTTCGGTGACGTTCGGCGCGGCCCCCTGACGCCGTTGCGATCGCCCCGACCGTCCCCCCGTTCCCCCGCTGTTCCGCCGCCTCAGGCCGGCCGGCGGTGCTCGCATGAATCTAGCGTTCTTCCTCCTCGTCGAACGACATCCCGCACGGGCCGCGCAACGCCATGGTCACGGCCGTGCTCGTCCATTCCGAACCGCCGGGATACACGTTGATCGGACGGGTGTTTCGCGGCACCTCGCCGACCTCGGGCGGCGGAAGCGGTCGTCCTTCCAACTGCTGGCCCAGGAAAAACTCGGCGTCTGTCGGCTCGCGAATGAGCTGGCCGGGCACGGCGCCGACCTGCTGCGGATCGAGCGGCGACACGAGTTCGGGCGTGACGAGAATCACGAGTTCGGTCTCGTTGCGCTGGTACTGCATCGACGAGAAGAGTGTCCCCAGCACGGGGACGTCGCCGATCCCGGGGATCTTGCGCGCCGTGGCGCGAACCGTTTCGTTGAGCAGACCGGCCAGGGCGAACGTCTGTCCGTTGCCGACCTCGACGGTCGTCTCGGCGCGGCGCGTCGAGAAGCCGGGGATCGTGAAGCCGGCCAGCACGATCGAGTTTGCCGGGTCGATCTCGCTGAACTCGGGCGCGACGGTCAGACGGATCATCTGTCCGCCGACGGTGTACGGCGTGAACTCGAGTTGCACACCGAAGCGCTTGAATTCGATCGAGATCGTGTTCTGGTCCTGGGCGATCGGGATCGGGACCTCGCCGCCGGCGAGGAAGGTGGCCTTCTGCCCGCTGATGGCGATCAGGTTCGGCTCGGCCAGGACGCGCACGAGTCCGTTCTCGCGCAGCGCCTGCACGAAGGCCTGAATCTCGGCCCGCGGGAAGCCCAGCGTGATGTTCGTCGACGCGACGTTGTTGACGTTCGGCAGCAGCGTGTAGGTCTGCTGGCCGAGCAGCAGATTGGGCAGGCCGGAGCTCTGGACCTGGGTCGGGCTGATGTTGTCGAGGTTGTTGGCGAAGAAGAACTCCCGCGACCAGGTCGCGCCGCCGAAGAACCAGTTCATGTTCAGCTCGCGCATGGCCGAACGGTTGACCTCGGCGACCGTACAGCGGATCAGGACCTGCTGCTGGCCCGCGACCATGAGCTGATTGCGGACGCGGCCGGGGTTCAGCAATTCGGCCAGCTCGGCGATCCGCTCGGCGGTCATGGCGTCGGGCACGGCGCCGGTCAGCACGACGGTGTTGAGCAGGCTGCGGACCTGCACGTTGGCCGTCGGCGAGATGCTGCGGATCAGCTCGCGCAGCAGGGGCAGGTCGATCTCGACGAACAGATCAAAGACCTTCTGCTCCTCGTCGGCGGTGTGGATGACCAGTTGCGTGCTGCCGAAGGACTTGCCCGTGACGACGATCTGCGTCGGCGACAGCACAAGCACGTCGGCGATTTCGGGACTGGCGATCGACGCGCGGGCGACCGACTTGCTGAAACTCAGCGTGAGCGACTTGTCTTTCACCAGTCGGACGCGCTGCGGCTCCTGCTGCGACTCGACGATCGTGGTCACGACGCCGCCCGTCGACGGAGCCGTCGGCGGCGCGGATGGCGGTGACTGCATCATGGCATAGCCCGCGGGCGCGTCCTTCGAATCACTCGGTGCGGCGATCGGCTTGTCGGGTACGGCCGGCGGCGCGGCGTCGGCCGCCACCGGTGCCTCGGTCGCGTTGATCCGGGGCTCATCGTAAAACACTGGCTCGCCGATGGATGCCACGGCGACGCACATCGGCCGGTTGGCCCGCACGCCGTCCAACACCGGAGGGTTCGCCGGCAGATCGAACGGCGCCATGCACAGCGCGGTGTTGGACATCGCCCGGGGCGCATCGGTCTGGACCGGCAGCAGCGTCGCGCTCTGAAGCAGCATCACGTTGGGCACGTACTGCGCCGCGGCGATGGACGGCATTCCCGCGGCGGCGCCGACCGCCAGCAGTAACGCACAAACGCCGCCGCGCAGCGCGAGTCGACGTCCGAGGATCGACCCTGATCCGCGATACACACCGGTCATTCGCCGACCTCCTTGTCGCCCGAATCCGCCTGGTCCGGTTCCGATCCGCCCTTCGTCCCGGACTCCGCACCGTCCTTGACCGGCGTGAAGAGCCCCGAGGGCAGTGCACCGCCTGACAATCCGGCGCCAGCGGCCTGCCACTTGCCGCCGATTTCGCGGAACACGAGTCGCTCGACAGTCGCGCCGCGATAGACCTCGACGGTCTGCGTCGCACCGACGGCGGACAGCGGTTCGAGCTTCGCGCGCGGCTTGGGCCGCGGTTCGGAACGCGTGCGAAAGGCGGAGAGGAGTTCCCGGAATCGCTCGGCGGCCGCGACGGACCGCTCCAGCCCCCCATCGCGCCCGTTTCGCAGCGCGAGGTGAATCTGCCCCTTCGACATCGCGAGTTGCAGCTTGGGAACGTCGGCCGGCGGCAGCAGCAGCGTCACCGAGCGGAAGAGCTTCCCGCCCTTCGAGTCTCCGCCGCCGGCGCTGAGCGATTGGCCGACCGCGCCGACCTCCACGTCCGTGAGGATCAGCTCGGTGTAGCTCTTCGAGCGTCCGTTCACGAGTCGGGTCATCATCGCCGACACATCCACACGACTTCCGGGAACAAGAAAACCGGCGACGCCGGAAGCCTCGTCCACCTTCACCGCCACGGCGCGATAGCCGTCGGGAATGCGACTGCGCAATCCCGGCTCCGTGCCGGGCGGCGCGAGCATCGACGTACTGAGCACGACGCCGGACGGGATGGAGGTCGCAGCCACGCGGCCGATGATCTTGCGCAGGTCGGTGATCGCGCCGCTCGGCACGAGCGCCTCGGGCACGCGCTTGACGCTGAGCATGCCCTCGGTCAGCGCGGCGGTGGCGTCGATGTTCGCGGCCGTCACGACGACCGGCCGGGAGGTGCCCTGGCTCGCCTGGGCGCGCTTGACGATGTCAACGCCCATCTTGACGGCGAGTCCGCCGATCGAGAGTCCGATCACCAGCAGTATGACTGTCCGCGGCCGCATACGCGTTGTCGCGCTCCTTCGTCAGGGAATGACGCCTTCGCCGTCGCCCGATGATCCGCTACCCTCGCGGCGCATCGTGGTTCGCGAGGAGATCTCGAACGATCCGCCGCCGAAGAACCCGCCGGTAATCGACGCCCGCGAGAACGGAATCGACACTTCGACCCAGATCTCGTCTTCGTCCGCCGGGGCATCCGCCAGGTTCGTTGCGGTCGTGTAGCCCTGCAGGTTGGCGGCGCCCATGGTGGCATCGACGGCCGCGTTCACGTCGGCGGTCGCCGCGCCGGGCATGACCGCGGCGCGCGCGCCTTCGCGGGCGGCGTTCGTGACGGTCTGACGCACCATGTACGCATAGCCGAGTTCGACCATGCCCAACATCGCGGAAACGACCAGCGGCGCCATGACCGCCGTTTCGACCACCGCGCTTCCGCGTCGCCGACGCCGTGAGAAGAATCGCTTCATCATAGGACTTTCCACCATCCGGTTATCTGGGCCGCCAGCACGATCCAGGACCCGATCGTCAGCGGGATGCCGTAGGGCAGCAGCGAGCTGGTCGAGCCGAAGCTCCGGGCCGAGCCGAACTCACTGAACCACGTGTCCCGCCGGCTGAGCTTGAACAGGATCACCCCGAGATTGGCCGTCGCGTGCGCCCACTTGCGTTGCAGCGCGATCATGATCAACGCGATCACGCCGCCGACGAGCGCGCCCACGACGAAACCCGCGAGGCACATCCACGGTCCAAACCAGGCCCCGATCGCCGCCATCAGCTTCACATCCCCCGCGCCCATCCCGTGCATGGCCCACGGCACGATCAGGCACCCGAAGCCAACCGCCAGCCCGGCCGCGCCCGCGCCCAGTCCGCTCCAGCCGAAAAACGCCGCCTGCGCCAGCAGTCCCGCCAGCGCCAGCGACGCGTTCAGCCAGTTGGGCACGCGACGTTCCTTGTAATCGATCCAGCTCGCATACAGCGTCGCGGGAACGACCACGGCCGCGGTCAGCATCAGATACGCATCCGGCGTCATCGCAAGGGATCCGAACATGGTCTGGCCTGCTCCCACCCGTTTGCGTCGACCCGGACGGGCCGACCCGTGATACCCGTCGATCAAGCATCCAGGCGGGTCGGAGGACCGGCCTCCGACCCGCCCGAATGAGCCGTTCCTGGGAGGCGTCGGTTAGCCGGCGCCGTCCGGCAGCTCCGCCTCGATGTTCGTGAACACCGTCGAGACCTTGGTGCCCAGCGCGCTAATCGCGCCCAGCGCGATGATGATGATCAACGCCAGCATGACCGCGTACTCGGTCGCGGTCGGTCCGTCCTCACTCTTGAGGAACTGCTTGACGCGGCAAAGGAACGAGTTCATGGTTCCACCCTTCCAGATCGGGTCCGAAGACCCCCAGCGCTGGTCGAGCGTCCCTTCTCACCCCGGCGCGAACATGCTTGAAGCCCCACCTCCTGGGCGGGCACTCCCGATAAGGACATGTCCGTTCTGTCCTTCAACGTCGCTTCGAACCGCTCGTGGATCCGTGCGGCCCGGCCCCAGCGGCCGACCTGCCCCCTGCGTGATCCTCGATGGCCCCGGCTTCCGCCCCCCGTGAGCCGCTTCTCGACGGGCATCCTCGATCGGTGCGGCGACGTGACCGTCGACCGCAGCGTCGGGCGCCCGCGACTCGCCCGGGTTTCGGGCATCGACATCCTCAAGGTAAGATTCATTTCCGCACCGGGCAAACCGCGTCCCCATTTCCTGCGTTGGGACCGCGGTCGCCAACGAAAAACCCGGCGACGACGCCGCTTTTCAGTGTTGATATCGGTTAGCAGATTCGCGTCGATGCGGAGAATCTCATTATCCAGACGCTGCGTTCGCGCGCGATCTCGCGGCCATCTCGCCGTGTGAGACGTTTCCGGACCGCGCGCTGCGCAGACCATGCGCGGTCCGCCAGCGATGCGCATCGGAGACGCGCCGACCGAGTCCGCCCATCGCCGATATCACGCCCCGCGGGCAAGTCGGGGGCGGCGCAAGAACTGCGGCATCGCAGCGCAGAATCTGCCGCCCACCGGCGCAGAACCTGCGCGAAGAGCGGCGCGAACGCCGTCGCGCGCCTGCTTGAGGCTTGATCCCCAACTCCGCCCCCGCGCTACCGCGCCCCCCGGCCCGTCCGCAGCCGCCAGCGCCGATCCTGGTCGCTCGGGCCGGTCACGTCGACCTCGCCCGTCGGATCGAAGTTCTCCTGCCACCACGCGGGAAAGGTCGCCAACCGCGACTCGAGTCGATCCGATGCGCCGGCGTAGTTGTACCCCATGTTCCACGGCATCTCGCCAAGCCGGACGACGATCGAGCGTCGCCGGCCATCGCGCTCGATCTCCAGCGTGCATTCGCTGCCGGCCTTGTTCGACGCGATCCATGTGCGGAACGAATTCTCGCGCGGATCATCGCTCGGCGGAAACGTCTTGCCGTTCGCGCCCAAGATCACGTCGCCTGGACGAAGTCCGGCGGCGTCCGCCGACGTGTTGCGGATCACGTTCTGGATGCGGATGCGGATCGTGCCCATCGGGATATTCGGATCCTCGGCCGGCGAGATCGGCGCGTGCTGAATGCCAAGAAACGCCGGTGGCGGACCGAGCGCCTCCTCGACGTAGATCCGTTCGGCGATGCGGCGAATCTGCCGTCGCACGTCGTAGCTGCTTGTGGAGCGGAACGCCTCCTTCAGCGGACCGTACGCCGGCGGACCGATCCGCACAATCGCCCGTGCGGCGGCCAGGCGCGCGTCGTACTGCGGGCGCGACAGGTCTGCAATCAGCGTTTCGATCGACGCCTCGGCCGGCGCACTGGTCACCGGCGGCGCCGCGGCCGGTCCAATCGTCAGCAACCACACGAGCATCGTCGTCATCATCACCACCCGAGGCGCCCGTTGCGGCGGACGCCGGCGACTCGCCCCGCTACGTCGCTTCTTTCAGGTCCTGCGTCAACTGCTTGCCGAACTTCATGAGCCAGTCGGTCTTGCGCACGACCATCTTCAGAAAGCGGAAGCCGTCGATCCGCGCGAACGTGCCGTGCGTCCAGATCGGCTGCGATACCTCGGCGATGAGCGCCTCGACCATCAGCAGCGGGATCGTGTCGAGCTCCGCCAGGCTGAGCTGGTCCATCTCATCATAGCCGCGGATGAAACGGCGCGAGCGCGACTCGTCCGGCTCGGCGGGCCAGGTCTCCGGATCGCGCGAGCCGGTCTGGAGCGAGAATTGCAGAACGCCGTTGGCCATGTCGGTGATGCGCGGCTGGATCCGCGCGGCGTCGTAGTCGATCACGGCGACGACGTGTCCCTCGCGGAAGAGCATGTTGCCCGGGTGCCAGTCGGAGTGCACGATCTGCATCTCCCACTTCGGCAGGCCGAGCTTGTCGATCCGGACGGCCGCGTTGTCGTACGTGTCGCGCAACTGCGCACAGACCGATTCGAGTTCCTTTTCCTTCCCGTCGATCGGCACCTTCGCCGGCAATCGCACGGGGATTTCCTTGAGCTGCTGCCGCACGACAGGCGAGTTGTGGTAGTGCCCGCGCGGCGGCGTCCACTTCGGGTGATACTCGCGCACCAGCCGGTGATAGAGCCCGAGCACCTTGCCGGCCTCATAGGTCGCCACCAGCCCGCCGTCGTAGCGCTCGCCGGGGATGAACTCGAACACTTCGTAGACGTGGTCACCGAGCCGCAGCATCGAGATGTTGCCTTCCTTCGTTCCGATCAGGTGCGGCAGGGGGAAGTTCTTCTTCGCCAGGTAGTTCTGAAGCTCATGCGCGAACGCCACGCGGTACGGGTCGTTCTTGCCAGCCGGCCGGCGCTTGAGGATGAACCGGCCGCGATCGGTGCGGATGGTGACCTTCGGCGCGCGGTGCGACCCGCGCGCGAACTCGCGCACCTCCTGCACCAGCCCCAGGTCGTAATGACTCAGGACGATCGCCAGCTCTTCGGCGCTCAGCTTCTCGCGCTGCTCGGTCACGACCTCTAGTGTAGGCCGCGGTTGCCGACCGCCCAAGTCCGCCCATTCTCACTGCCTTGCGCGAACCCGCGCGGCCGGTCTGGCGTACAATCCGCGAACGAATCCCGCCGGCCGGAGCGCTCCGGCCGCGGAACGTCGGATGTCCGGAGCGCGGCATGAACCACTTCGAGATCTGGTGCAACCTCGTCGATTCGCACAAGGACCTGGAGTTCGTCGAGGCCGTTCACGGCTACCTCGGGTATCTCAAGCAGCGCGGGCTGCTGCACGACTACCACGTGCGTCGGCGGAAGTACGGCTTCGGCCCGAGCGAGCTGGGGGAGTTCCAGATCTCGATCGAGATTGAGCGACTCGGGCAGCTCGAGGATGCGTTCGATCTCGTCGCGACGCGCAGCGGGGAGATCGAGCGTCTGCACGTCCGCATGTACTCGATGGTCAAGGACGTGCGGAGCGCGCTGTACCGCGACTTTCCCGATCCTGTTCGCATCCGCGCGGGTTCGCCGCGCGATCGAGACACAACCACTGGCCAGTAATTCGGCATGTCGCCATGGTGCAAAGGGACCATTCCACGCGCGCTGTTGCGAGGGCCTCTCCCGTTCACGCCGACTTCCTTCCACCTCCGGCGGGCGCAACCGCAGAACACACACGCGAACTGTCTTCGGAAACCGGACCTCGCACGAGCGGTTGGACCACGTGCCAGCCTTGTCCAAAGGCGCCGTGAGCACCGCGCATCCGGCAAGATGCCGGATGCCAGAACGCGAACCGGCCCGGGGCCCATCGACGCGGCGCGCGGTATCGGCCGGCGTCTCGCGGCCCGCCAAGTCGTGTCGCCGTCCGCACCAGAATGCAATTGCATCGCAACGCGAATTCCGAGTACGATGAGCGGACGGCCGGACAATCAATCCTCTTGAGAGGAGGGACGATCCATGTGCCACCGCGCACTTCGTGCGCTCATCGTCGTCGCGCTGCCGACCATGACGGCCCTTACGATCGTCCCATCCATCGCCACCGCGATCGACGCGGCCTGCCTGGTGAATCCGCCGCCGGCCGCGCTCGACCTGCCAGACGACGCGTTTACCGACAGCAACGGCGACGGCATCGACGGAATGCGCTGCGGACCGATCTTTGTCAGGAACACCGGGCTAGACTCGAACGCCGGCACGATCGACGCCCCGATGCAGACGATCGGCGCGGCCGTGCTCGCGGCGCGATTGCTCACGCCGCCGCGCGACGTCTACGTCGCCAACGGAACGTACAATGAGACACTTGTCCTTTCCGGCCGTGTCGCAATCTACGGCGGTTATGATCCCACGCCCCTCTGGACGCGCGGCAACACCCAGGCCGTCGTCAACGGCTCAACCATCGGAACCTACGCACAGGCGCTGACCAGCGCGAGCCTGATCGACCGGCTCCGCCTCGTTTCGGCCAACAACGCATCGCCTTCGGGACACTCGGTCGCGCTGCTGGCACGATCGAACACGGCGACGCTCAACCTGGCGCGCTGCACACTCACCGCCGGACTCGGCGGCAACGGCGTGGCGGGCACCAACGGCTCCCTCGGGGCACCCGGGCAAGCAGGCTCGAGCGGCCAGGGCGGCTGCAACGGCTGCTCGGGAAACGGCGGCGGCGGCACACCCGGCGGTTTTGGGATCGGCTCGCCGCAACGCGGGGGCTTCGGCGGCATCGGCGGATACAACACGGCGGACGGACAGACCGGCGGCCCGGGCCTAACCGCGCCCGGAGGAGGCGCCGGCGGTGTCGGCGGAATTGGCGGACAAGACGATGCATGCTTCGGCGGCGGCAACCCGGGTGCGGCGGGACAATCCGGCGCTCCCGGCGCAGCCGGTGCGGACGGCCTTGGCGGAACGCCGCCATTTGGCGACGGCGGCGCTGGCTCGATCGGAAGTCCCGGCGGAGGCGGCGGGGGCGGTGGAGGTGGCGGCGGGGGTCGGAGCGACCTCTTCTGCAACGCTGACCGCGGCGGCGGCGGCGGGGGTGGCGGTGAGGGCGGTTACCCCGGCACGGGCGGTACCGGCGGCGGGCACGGCGGCTCTTCCGTCGCGATCGTGGCAAATGATGGCACGATCAACACGACCGACTGCATCTTCAACACCGTCGGCGGCGCTGCAGGCGGCGCGGGCGGCAACCGGGGCAGCGGCAATTCCGGCGGCGCCGGCGCAAGCGGCGGACCCGGCGCGGATGATGGCGGTCCCGGCGGAAACGGTGGAAACGGCGGCACGGGTGGTAACGGCGGACATGGCGGAGGCGGGGCGGGCGGCTCGTCGGCCGCAGTCGCGCGGACCGTCTCGGCCGCCGTCAGCCTGAACGCACCGACCACCAACCTCGGCCCGGCGGGTCCGGGTGGGGCGAGCCCAGGCAATCCAGGCTCCAACGGTGTGCAGACCACAACGCTCACGCTCACATCGGCGTTCCCGGCCCCGACAGGAAACGTCGCGCCGACGGCCACGCACGCGCGGCTCTTCGCCGTCGATCCGCTCCCCACTGCGCCGACGTCGCCGCTCACGGCCGATCCGAATCTCACGGATTCGCACACATACCTCGTCACCGGTCCCGGTTCGCACGGCACGGCCGTCACGGTGAACGGCGCAACGCAACTCGTCTACACGCCGGACGGCGGCTATTACGGATTTGACGCGTTTCCGATCCGCGCGATCGACGGCGGCGGCATGATCCGCGCGGGATGGGCCGTCGTGCTCATCCGCTGCGCCGGCGACTTCAACGGCGACGGACGCGTCGATGGTCTCGACACGAACGGCTTCGTCGATTGCGTGCTCACGAGCACCGACTGCCTTGTCAGCGACCTGAACGGCAACACGATGACGGCCGACGTCGACACGGCCGGCGACCTCGCGGCGTTCGTCAGCAAGCTCGCGACCGATCCCAATACGGCCTGCCCGTAGCATCACTCGGCGCCGATTCGCTGCACGATCCGCGCCGCGGCGCATCCGTTTCCGCTGCGCGAGCGGCCGGCGGAATCGCCGCGCTCGAACCGGTTATAATCCCCTCCGAACAGGAGCCGTCGACATGATCCATCGCATGCAGCTCGGCCGAGTCCCGCCCAAGCCTCATACGACCTTTCACGATGAGCAGGGCAAGCTCCTCATGGAGCATTGCCACACCCGCGAGGGCTTCGAAGGCCCGTTCAGCATCCTCTACTACCGCGTGCCGCCCACGGACGAGAACGCCGTCGAGAAGCTCGCCATCCCGGGCTTCTGCCCGTTCGAGCCGCTGGGCGAGCAGCCGCTCCACCGGCGGCACATCAAGACCTTCGACCTGCGGCTCAAGGGCGACTTTCTCGACGCGCGGCGCGTGCTGATGTTCAACGCCGACGTACAGATCAGCATGGTCAAGCCGACGGAGCGCTCGCCGCGCTTCTTCGCCAACGGCGACGGCGACGAACTCTACTTCGTCTTCAAGGGCACCGGCCGATTCGAGACGCTCTTCGGCGTCCTGCCCTTCCGCGAGCACGATTACGTACACATCCCGCGGGCCACGCCCTATCGCATCCGCTGGGACGACGGCGCCGCGCCCGAGTTCCTCGTCTTCGAGGGCACGCAGTTCATCGACATCCCGAAGGAGTGGCGCAACCGCTCCGGCCAGATCACGATGTACGCGCCATATTCACATCGTGACTTCCGCGCGCCGCAGTCGCTGCTGACCTACCACGAGGCGGAACACGGAAAGGCGCCGTTCAAGCTTGTCGTGAAGCGCGAGGACGTGCTGACGGTGCACCTGCACCCGCACTTCCCGGTCGAGGTCGTGGGCTGGGATGGATTCGTCTATCCCTTCGCATTCAACATCCACGACTATCAGCCGAAGACGTCAACGATCCACCTGCCGCCGACGATCCACCTGACGTTTGCGGGCAACAACTTCGTCGTGTGCTCGTTCGTTCCGCGGAAGGTCGACTACTTCCAGCGCGGCGACGTGAAGGCCATTCCCTGCCCGTACGGCCACGCCAGCGTGCACATGGATGAGATCCTCTTTTACGTGGCCGGGAACTTCACGAGTCGCCGCGGCATCATGTCCGGCTCGATCAGCCTGCACCCGGCGGGTATTCCGCACGGGCCGCACCCGGGGACGTACGAGAAGAGCGTCGGCACGGACCGCACGAGCGAGCTGGCGGTGATGTGCGATACGTACAAGCAGTTGCGGTTGACGACCGTGGCACACGAGATCGAGGACCGGGACTACCACCTGACTTGGGTGAGCCGGGAGGGCGGCGGGGTGGATGCGCCGGGGGCGCGGTAGCGCGCGGCACGGTCAATCCGTCGGGCTCGAATGATTCAGCCACACGCAATCCTGAACAGCGCGGAGCGCCCATGACGCGATAACTCCCGGTCGGAACAGCTCGATCGATCGGCGTTATCAGACGCCCCGAAAACGTCTCTGATCCTCGCCGGATACGTCACGCCGCAGGTCCGTAGCACCGATAGCCCGATGGGGTCCCTCCGCGGACGAAGCGCGTCGCCGCACGCGTCGTTGCGCTTCGGATCGTCTGCGGGCGAAACCGGTACCGCGCGATTCGTCCGAGCGGAGTCGACGCCGGACGGAGTCGGAGGACCTGCGAATGACGTCTACGTCATCCACGAGCCGGACGCTGCGACGGCCGGGCGCCGCGTCGGCCCTGCTCTTTTCGCTGATCGCGGGGCTGCTGCTCAGCGGTCTCTGGGTCCTCAATCGGCGCACCCAAAACCTCACCGAAGCGATGGCGCTTCAGGGATCGGAACTGCACGCCCGCGCGCTGCTGCTCGTGCGGAAGATCTACGACCGCGAGATCGTCGCTCATCTGCGGGACCAGGGCGTCGCCGTCGCCCACGACTACAAGGAGCGCGGCCTGGCCATTCCGCCACCGGCCACGTTCTTCGCCAACCTCGCCGCCGAATACGAGTCGATCCGACCCGGAGCGGTGATCCGGCTCCGCGGCGATCATCCGTTCCCGTGGCGGGCGGGACGCCCCGAAATGGACGGCTTCGAGCGCGAGGCGTTCGCCGAACTACGACGCGCGCCCGAGCGGCCGTTCTATCGGTTCGAGACGTTCCAGGGCCGGCCGTCGCTTCGTTACGCCGTGGCCGAGCAGATGTCAGAGACCTGCACGATGTGCCACAACAACAACCCGGCCAGCACCAAGCGGGACTGGCAAGTCGGCGACGTGGCCGGTTTCGTCGAGGTGATCCGGCCGCTCGATGAGCGCGTGGCCGCGGCGCAGTCCGCGCTGTGGCAGACCACCGTCCTGCTCGCCGTTCTGAGCATCGCCGTGCCGCTGCTGGTGTGGCTGATCGTCCGACGCACGCGAAGCCACGCCGCCGAGCACACGGCGAAACTCCGCGCCGCGATCGTCAAGATCGCCGCCGTCGTGCTGACTTGCGAGGCCGTCCTCTTCTGCCTGATGCCGGCCTTCGGCGGCCTGCCCGACTGGGTCCGTGCCCTCGTGACCGCGACGCTGATGACGGTGTTTTCCTCGCCGCTCATTTATTACTGGATCATCGTCCCGCTGGACGCCGAGCTGACACGGCAGCTCGACGAACGATCGAACGTCACGGCGCTGGCGGCCGACATCGCGCTCGCCGTGGCACCGGGTCGGGCGCTCCACGAGTCGCTGCAGCGCTGTGCCCAGGCGTTCGTCGATCGACTCGATGTGGCCTTTGCGCGGATCTGGACCTACCACGAAGGCGACGCGATGCTCGAGCTCAAGGCCAGCGCGGGCCTCTACACGCACATCGACGGCGGGCATGCCCGAGTTCCGCTCGGGGCGTTCAAGATCGGTCGCATTGCGGCGAGTCGCAAGCCGCACCTGACGAACAACGTCATCGGTGATCACTACGTCGGCAACCAGGAATGGGCCCTTCGCGAGAAGATGGTCAGTTTCGCGGGCTATCCACTCCTGCACGGCGACGAGCTCGTTGGCGTGGTCGCCATGTTCTCGCGAAAACGGATGTCGGGAATGACGATGCGTTCGCTGGCGGCGGTTGCGAACTACCTGGCGCTGGGCATTGTCGAGCGCCGCATCGCCGCCGAGCGCGAGCAATCCTACAACATGCTCCAGGCCACAGTCGATGCGCTGACGGACCACGTCGCCATCCTTGACCGCGAGGGGCGCGTCCTGGCCGTGAACGAAGCGTGGCGGCGGTTCGCGAAGTCGAACGGCTTGCGCTGCCCGAACTGGTGCGTCGGGCGCAATTACGTCGAGGTTTGCGAGCGCGCGGTGGGCGCGGACTCGGAGCGCGCCATCGAAATGGCGAATGCGATGCGATCGATCGCGCGGGGCGAGCTGAACAGTTATTGCCTCGAGTACCCGTGTCACAGTCCCGAGGAGCAGCGCTGGTTCACGGTGAACGTGACGCGCTTCGGCGAGGGCGAGGCCGTGCGGCTCGTCGTCGCGCACGAGAACATCACGGAGCGCAAGCGACTGGAGACCGAACGCCTGACGCGCCTGCGCATCGAACAGGAACATGACCACCTTGAGCAGGCCATCCGCGCGCAGGAGCGCGTCCTCGGCATTGTCGGCCACGAGCTGCGCACACCGCTGGCCGGGCTTCGCGCCATGGCGGAGTTCCTGCTGATGGATGCGGCGCGCGAAACTGCGGAGTTCGACACGTTTCTCAAGGGCATCCACGACGAGGCGATCCGCATGGCCGGACTCGTCGGCGACCTGCTCGAGGTGGCGCGGCTGAACAGCGGCGCGGCGCAATGGAACTGGACGACGGTGGACCTGGCGGAGACCTGCGGGGCAGCGATCGACACGGTTCGGCCGCTGGTCGATGAATCGAACGTGGAGCTAAAGGTTCGCGTAACTCCGGAGGACGTGCAGATGAACGGAGACGCCGCCGCGATCCGGCGACTGCTCGTCAACCTCCTGAGCAATTCGTGCAAGCACACGCGGGCCGGTTCGATCCGCGTCGACGTGACCGGCCGGACATGCGCCGACGGCCGGCGGGTCGAGATGACCGTCAGCGACACGGGCTGTGGCATGCCGCCCGAGGTGGCGGCGCAGCTCGGGCAGGCGTTCGCGCTCAACTCGGGCGTCGTCGGCGAAAACCACGTGCAGGGGGCCGGACTCGGACTGGCCATCTGCCGCGGGATCGTCGCGGCGCACGGCGGCACAGTGATCGCGCAGACCGCGCCCGGAAAGGGCACCACAATTCGATGTTCGCTGCGCGCCGACCTGGCGGAAGCCGCACCGGTCGGCGACGCGGCCCGGATCCTCTGCGAGGCCAAGACATGAGCACGATTCTGATCGTTGATGACATGCCGATCTTTCGCGAGCCCATCGCCGCCACGCTTCGACTCTTCGGCTACGAGACGATCTCGGCCGCAAGCGCACCTGAAGCGCTCGACCTGGTGCAGAAGCGCCGGCCGGACCTGATCCTGCTCGACATCGCCATGCCGCAGATGGACGGGATTACGTGTCTCAAGCTGCTGCGCGCCGATCCGCGGATGCGCGACATTCCGGTCATCATGCTCACCGCGCTGTCGGAGCGCGCGATGGTCGAGCGGGCCGCACACGTCGGCGTGCAGGGCTACCTTCTCAAGACGAACTTCTCGACCGAGGAATTGACCGCGCGCATCCGCGAACACCTCGGCGAGGGCAGTCGTCCGGTCGCATCCGCGGATGCGCCGCCGTCGGCCAACCCGAGCGCGTCGCAATCGTCCCCGCGAGCGGCCCCCGCGATGCCAGCGCCGGGCACGTCAAACGTGTCGCCGGCCGCGACGACTCCGTCGCCGAGGCCCGCGTCAACCCCCGCGCCGACTCCGGGGCAAACAAGAGTTACGCCGGCCCCGATCACGATTGAGGAGATTCGCGCCAAGCAGCAGCTTCGCGGCATTCAGCCCGTCCTCCAGCACGTCATCAAACTCACTCAGAGCAGCGCCAGTTCGCTCCAGGACATCGCGGCCGCCGTGCGACTCGACCAGGCGCTCTCGCTCCGGCTGCTGGCCGGTGCGAATTCATCCGCGTACGGCACTGGGACGGGCGCACGGAACATCCCCGAAGCCGTGAAGCGCCTCGGCATGACGAGCATCCGCAACCTCGCGATCGCGATCCTCACGATCGATCACTTCGACGGCGTTCTGCCCGGCGGGCTCGTTCCGCAGCACTTCTGGGAACACTCGCTCGCAACCGCGTTCGTCGCAGAGGACCTGGCCAGCGCCATCCACCGCCCCGACGCGGATCAACTCTTCCTCGCGGGCCTGTTGCACGACATCGGCCGCATGGTCATCGACGACCTCTATCCCGACGTCTACCGGCCGCTCCTGGATCGCTGCGGCGTCGAATCCTCCGACCTCTCCGCGATCGAACGCCATGCGCTCGGTTTCACGCACGCCGATGTGACGCGCGCCGTGCTCGAGGAGTGGCGCCTGCCGCGAACCACGATCGAGGCGGCGGCGGGTCATGATTTGATTGCGCCGGACCGATCGCAGCGCGGCGCCGCGCAAGTCGCCGCCACCGTGGTCGCGCTTGCGAACC
The DNA here is from genome assembly GCA_023150615.1 of Phycisphaerae bacterium. Classification (GTDB taxonomy): domain Bacteria; phylum Planctomycetota; class Phycisphaerae; order UBA1845; family UTPLA1; genus JAKLKO01. The sequence continues at coordinate 165,931 of JAKLKO010000005.1, read as the reverse complement.
GGATCGCCCACGCGGTCGTGCTCGGCAACAGCGGCGCGCCGACGCTGCTGTCGACCGCGCGGTTTGTCGACGCGCTGGACATCGCGCCGGCCGTTGCGGCGAAAATCGCGCGCGGCATCTGCGACCGCGTCAACGACACCGAGCTTTTTTACGCCTGTTCCGGCAGTACGCATCTACGCGAGGCGTTCTCCCGCGAACTGGCAAGTCAAGTCGCCAAACCGCCGCGCATCGCGGTCATCGCCCGGCGCGACGATGACCCGGTCCGGTTGTTCTGCGATCAGATGGGATGGAGCGAGTCGGAGCGACCGACCGTCGCGGTTGTCTCCGCCGCCGCGAGCGGCGACCTCAAGTCGGGCGTCGCGGAACTCGCCTCGCTCGAGGCCCGATTGCAGCGACCGCTGCCGCTCGTCGTCGTCCGCGCCTTTCCGGCCGAGGCGCCGCTGCCCGACGGGTTGCAGGCCCGCCCCCACGCGTCCGTGCGCCTGCCCGTCACGTACGCGGAATTCATCCGGACGTGTACGTCGCTGGCCGAATCGACGGAGGCCTCGGCCGTCGCACCGCGTCCATAAGCGCGCCAGCGGCCAGCCGAAGCCCATGCAGCACCGTCGGCCGCTCCAGCCAAAGCTTGCGGCGCATCCACCGATCGTGCTGCGCGCGGTCCAGTGGACGCTCCAGCGGCGATAGCAGTGCATCGCGGAATCGCCGGACCTGGCGGGGCGAGACGCGAACGCCGATCGAGTTGCGCGGGCGGTCGCCGGCCAGGTCGGTCTGAAATACGTCGTGCGAGAGCGCCGCGGCCAGCCCGGCCCAGTGCGACAATCCCAGAGAGATTGCCCGCGCGGACAACCGCGCGCCGAAGTCCGGCGCACGCTGCATCTCCGTCGTCGCGAGCACGTGCAAGTCGAGCAGCGCGCCGATCCGACCGATCACGGCCGACGAGTGCAGCAAATGGATCGCCAGGTGGAGGTAGAGGTCTTCGGGTGCGAGAAACCGCAGCGCCGAGTCCGGCTCGGTGATGCTCCGCCGCCAGAGCGCATCGACGTCGATGCGGACGCGCGATGCGCGCGGAAGCAAATCGTGATGCAGCTCGATCAGCTCGCCGCCTGCCGGGTCCCGGAGCGGGGGAAGGTGATGATGTCGCCGGCGGAGCGTCGCGGCGAAGGTCGCGTCCACGGCATCGGTGAAGCCCGCGCGCCGGAGCATGGCCTCGGCGCTGGCGAGGTCCGCCCCGCGCACGAGCAGGTCGATGTCGATCATCGGCCGCGCGGCCGGATCGGCGTAGTACCGACGTGCGAGCGCGATGCCCTTCAGGGCGATCGCCGGCAGTCCCGCGCTGCGCAGTGCGACCGCGATGCTCTCCGCCTGGGCCAACTGGTGCGACGTGCGCCCCGCCGCGCGGAAGTACGCGGCGCGCGACCGGGGGAACCGGGCGGCCGCGCGATCGTCATGGGCAAGCGCGCGCTGTGCCGCGGCGTACATCGCCGGCCCCAGCCCCAACGCGACGGCGCGATCATCCAGTCCCGGGGCTTGGACGTCCGATGCGCGAGTGGGACCGTCCGGCGCCAGCGCCGCAAGCACGCGACAGAATCGTCGCGCGTCGTCTGACATCATGCCGGTACCCGCATGGGCGCATCCTCGCGCAGCGCTTCAAGCGCGTCGTCGAACAGTTCGCCCAGCAACCGCACCGTTGCACGAAGCTCGCCGGCCGCCAGCTCGTACGCCGGCGCGGACCGCACCAATCGTTCCAGGACCTCCAGTCCGCGAGCGCCGTACGAGAAGAAATTGAAGCTCAGCCGCGCCAAGCGCATCAACGCATCGGCGGGTGTGATGGGCCGCGCGCGCGGAGCGCCGCCGGTCCGAGCGGCCGGAAACACGAGCAGTCGCGGCATTGCCGAGGTTGCGATCGCATCGCCGCGCACGCGCCGTGCCGGCAGCAGCGCGACCGGTCCCTCCGCGCGACGCCGGCAGCACGCGCGCAGGCCGCTCAGTCCGCACGCCGAGCGCAACAGTTTCCACGATGGTTGCTTCAGGCAGAGCGCCTTCGGAAACGCGAGTAGACGACCGTCGTCCGGATCGAGCAGCGCGAACTCGTCGCCGAGATAGCCCCAGCCGGACAGCAGCAGCGCGGCCGCGAGCGTCGATTTCCCCGACCCCGAAGCACCCGCAAGAACCACGCCGTGCGCGCCGCGACTCAGCACGGCCGCGTGGACCTGAAAGTACTCGCCGCGGTCCAAACCGATGGCCCAATTCACCGCCCAGTCGACGTGCGGCGGCACGTCGGCCGCCGATCGAAACGAGGATCGCGGCCGGCCATTGCTCGACACGTCGAAGCGCTGATTTCGCCGCCAGCGCGACGCGGAGCGGCGAACGTCAACGACGATGGGATCGGTCGCGTGCGACGCGCATCGGAATTCGGCATAGTACCGATCGTACTCGCGCACCGCGCGCCGCGAGTCCGAACGAAGCTCAAGGCCGATCACGCCCAGTTGATAGCGCGCAACGTGGACGAGCGCATCACCGTCCGCACGATTGGGCGCAGCCGGATTGGTTTGGTCCTCGCCCATCACGACAGCAGCAGCCCGTCGGTAAGCCCGCGCTCGTATAGCGCGTCAATTGTCGCCCGCACGTCCGCCTCGGCCTGCGCGGCATCGACCTCGAACGTCGCCGTCAGCCGCCGTGCGACGTCGGCGGAGCCGCGGGCCTCCGCACACCAGCGCCAGATCGTCAATGCGGTCGCGTTCAGGCGGTGCGTTGCGCGCGATCGGGGATCGTAGACCACCGCTTCGCCGGCCAGCGTCCGAACCGTGAGATGCGACTGTATACGTGGAAGCGCATGCATCATCGGATCACTTCGGCGACGGCACGATCGGCTGGACCTCGGCCGACTTGTCGAGCGGCGGCGTCTCGGGCGGCGGCGGCGCACCTCCGACTGATCCAATTGAGCCAAAGCCGCTGGCTGCCATCAGCGGCGCGGCGACGAAGGTCTCGACGATCGGTGCAACGTAGATCAGGCGTGCGGCGGTCTTCTTGAGGAAGTCGCGGCGCGGATGGCGGTCGGCAACCCGTACATCCGGTGATGCGGACGCGGCGTCCGGCGCTTCGCCGGGCGGCAGGCTCGATTCGTCGCGACGATGATCCATGCGCAAATCCTGCGCGGCCGCCAACCACGCGACCTGCGCGGCAACGCTTGTGTTATCGGCGAAGGGCTTTGCGGCGGCTCGACCAAAAGACGGTGTGGCCGAATTTCGCGCCGTTCGCGCGGGATCGCACGCTACGGGAGTGTGGAGATGCGGGATTCGGGCGGGAGCGGATGTCGCAGCCGCACCAGCGAGAACCGGTCATCCAGGCGCTCGATCGACTCGAGTGCGTCTGGCTGTCCGCGAAGGTACCGCTCGATCCTTGGCCAGAGCGTCCGATGCGTCTCGGGCGGAGGATCGCCCGGCAGTCGCAGACGCCGCCAGTCGCTCAACCAATCGCCCGGTCGCGTCTCGACGACAAACGTCCGCCGCTGGACCGCCCGATCGGCCTCGGTCGCGCGATAGTGCGCCAGGCGCGACCAGAACGGCCGGTATTCCGCGACTCGGCAGCGCTGTCCGGTCAGGAACGAAAGCACGTGGGCGTCAAAGATCTCGGCCGTCGCGGTGCCGGTGGAGCGCCCCACCAGCGTGTCGGCTGCGCGTCGCAGCGGGTGCGGCTGGCCGAGTTGTGCGGCCATCGCCGATTGTCCGTAGGTCCACGCCAGAAGCACGAGCACGGTGGCGAATCGCGCCGGCAGCGCCATCGCGGCCGCGCCGAGCCGCGGCCGCCGCCGCGTCGAGACTGCGGCCGCCATCAATCCGGGAACGAACGCCCAGATCGGCACGAGGTATCGGACGCTGTTGATGTCGACCGCGGCGCCACTCAGCAGAAACAACCCGATCAGCGTCACCGCGCCGAGCGCCGGGATCATCACCGGGGCACAAGTCCCGCCGCGCAACGACAACAACCGCACGAACTCGCTGCGGTAGCGGACGAGAAGGGCCGCGGCGATCGTCAACATCGCGCCGCCGACCAGCACGTCCGCCGCCGAAACTGCCAGCGACACATCCAGCGGCAAGGGGCGGAGCGGCGAATCGCGACCGAGCAGCACGAGATCGAGATACGTCCGCGCATCCGCGGCGAACAACATCGGCAGTCCGTCGAACAGGTAGGCCAGCGTCGCGCCGCACTTCCAGAACGGACGCAGCCCGAGCGGCAGCGAGGGGTCGAGCGCGTACCGACCGACCGCGCCGCCGACGAGATAGACGATCGCCGGCGTCGCTCCGGCCACGATGCCGAATACGAGCCCGGCGGATCTTGCCAGCGCTGTGCGCACATGCTCGCGCAACTCGCGATGCCGCAGCAGGGCGAACGCACCGCCCGCGACGGCCAGGCCGATGACGAGCTTCGCAATGGCCGGCGGGAGCACGCCGAGCAGCGTCAGGCGACGGATGCGGCCGTCCTCGACCCACACACAGTGCACGAGGCTGGTCAGCGCGATGGCGCTTGCCGCGAACACCGGCAGCGCGAGCGGCCCCAGACGTCCCACGAAGCGCGAAACGTCCGGTCCGGCGCGGATGATCGGCCAGACCCGCGCCAGGAATGCGTGCATCGCGATCGGCAGCGCGAAGACGATGATCGAGGGGTTGATCCACATCCCCGATCCGAGGATCGCGCCAAACAGAAAGCGACGCCGCGGGCCGGCAGGATCGGACCGTGCCACGAACCACTCCGCGTACGCCCACATCGCCGCGCTGCCCCAGAGCAGGATTTCGATGTATCCGCCGCGCGCCGCAACGCTCCACTGCACGAACATCGGCGGCGCCGCGAGCAGTGACGCCGCGGCCACCAACCCCGCGAGGCGCCCATACCAGCGAGTCAGCATCAGGAACTGCACGGCCACAAGGAGTGCAAAGAAGCACGCCGGTCCGCTCCGCAGCGCGACAACCGGATCGTCGAGCAGGTGGCGGAGGCCCGCGACGACGTATGCTTCGAGCGCGCCCATGTAACGCTGGCCGTAGAAGTAGATCGGGTAGCGCGTTCCATCGGCGATGTCCTGCGCCATCAGCCCCACGATCGCCTCGTCCGAATGCAGCAGCGATTCGCCGTGCACGATGAACGGCTGGCGCACCCACATCGCGGAGGCGGCAAGGACCATCGCCAGGACGATGTCCGCCCGAGCGAGCGGCGTCAGCGCCCAGCCGCGCAGCGCGGACGGGCGGGACGGACCGGTCGCATACAGATTCTGGAGGAAGGCCCCCGGTCCGAAGAGGCCGGCGGGCGTGCGAGGCGTCGGCGGAGCGCGGAGCGAACCGATCGGGCTATGGGCGCGCGGACGGGACATGGCGGTATCTGCCGATTAATTCGGTCCGATCGCGCCCGATCAGGAGAGTTTTCCGCTGCGGAGGATGGCGATGACGAGCCAGACGGCCATGACGAAGGAGATCAGGTAACCGACGACGCCGAGGTAGCGGATCGGCAGGTTCATGATGGTTTCGGAGCGGTTCATGCTGATGAGCATGGAGCTTCCGATAACGGTGGACGCCATGAGGATCGAAAACGCCATGCGGTTGCTCGAGCGGTCCACCTCGCTGGCGAGGTAGTCGAGGTTCTGGTGGCGGATGTTGACCTGGAACTGCCCGCGGCCCGCACGGCGGAGGATGTCGCGGATCAGCCGCGGCGCTTCGCGGAGGATGTTGAGCAGGTGCCACAGTCCGAAGCCCAACTCGCGGAGCACGCGGCCGCCGGAGAAGTGGTTGAGCAGTGTGCGACGGAGGCGCGGCACGATGATCTCGAGCAGGTTCAGCTCCGGATCGAGCTGGAGCGCCACGCCCGCGACGGCGACGAGACTCCGGCCGAGCTGCACGAACTCGCGCGGAAGCGTCACGTCGTTACGCCGCGAAATCTCCATCAGTTCGAAGAAGATCGCCCCCAGTTCGAGTCTCCGCAGCGGCAGGCCGTAGTACTTCTCGAGCATCTCGCGCAGGTCGCGGCGCAGCGAATCGCGGTTCGTGTTCGCGCCGAGCGCGCCGGTATCCGCCAGGACGTCGATGATCAGGTCGACCTCCTTGCGGATGGTGCCCACGAGGGCGATGACGAGCCGCGCCGAAAGCTCCTCCTCGATCTGGCCCGCGTTGCCAAAGTCGATCAGGCCGACGCGGTCGGGCCGGATGAACAGCAGGTTGCCCGGATGCGGATCGGCGTGAAACAGGCCTAGGTCGAAGAACTGTCGCATGAAGCAAGTCGCGAGGTGCTTTGCCGCAGACGCGCGATCGACGCCGCACTTCGGATCATCCTGCACCTCGCGGAGCGACAGGCCGGTGAGATACTCCAGCGTGAGCACGTTGGATTCGGTCAGGTCCCAGCGCACCGCCGGGATGCGGACGTGCGGATCGTCGGCAAAGGCATCGGCGAAGCGCGTCGTGAACGATGCCTCGTTGACGAAATCCAGCTCGCGCGTGATCGCCCGCGCGAACTCGTCGACCAGCACCCGCGGGCGGGCAAAGCGCAACTCGGGGATGTGGTTCTCGATCGCTCCCGCCAGCCAGCGAAGAATCGTCACGTCGAGATGAATGACCGAGTCGATCTCGGGGCGGCGGACCTTGACCACCACCTCCTGGCCGTCGGCGGTGACCGCGCGGTGCACCTGCGCGATCGAGCCGCTGGCGTACGGCGCATCGTCGAACGAGCGGAAGATCGCCTCGATCGGTTTGCCGATCGCGTCCGCGATGCAACGCCGTGCCTGCGCCGATGGAAACGGTGCGACGTCGTCCTGCAAGCGCGACAACTCGGTTGCGATCACCGGCGGCAGGATGTCCGGCCGGCCGGCCGCGAGCTGTCCGAGCTTCACGAACGTCGGCCCGAGCTCTTCGCAGACGCGCACGAGCCGCTGGCCGACGCTGCGGAGCAGGTCGGGCTCGAAGGCATCGGGCGGCGGACCGATCAGCCAGCTCGGAAGCGGGATGTATCGACGAAGTTGGACGCGCTCGACGATGTGGCCGAAGCCGTGCTTCGTCAGCACCTGCGCGATGATCCGCAGGCGCGCGAGGCTGCGAACGGTCTGCGGCAGGCTGACGAGCGACATGGCGCTCTACGATAGCACTGCGCGCCGCCGCGGCCTAGCACCGGCCGGATTCGTGGATTCGTCGTCGAGTAGCGTCTCAGTCCGTGCGGTAGGTGCCCACGGTCGCCGGCGCTTCGGAGCGAACGACGCGGCGCGGGGCCGTCGGCACAGCCGGCTCGACCGCTGCGCGACGCTCGGTCGGTTTTTCACCGTTGCCACCGTTGAGCGTGACGAAGCGGTCATTCACCGCCATCGTGGCCCGAAGCAAATGCGCTTCGTAACCCTGCTGCTTCGCCGCGTGAATGATGGCCGAGACGTCCTTGGGCAGGCACTTGCCCGAGAACCCCCGCTGCTGCGGATAGACGAAGGTGTGATCGCGGCTGATCCGCGGATCGGCCAGCCATATCTCTCGCAACTCGTTGAAGTCCACGCCGAACGCCTGCGCCAGATCGAAGAATTCGTTGCAGAACGTCACCTTGACGGCGTAGAACGAGTTCTCCATGTACTTCGCCAGCTCGGCGGTCGTCGCATCGCAGAAGTAGAACCGCAGCTCGGAGTGATGGAACCTCTTGTAGAAGTCGGCGACGGCCGAGTTGTCTTCGCGCGCGCCGCCGAGGACGATGAACTCCCGCCCGCGCATGTTCCACATCGGATGCGCCGTCGTTTCGCCGAGGTACTCGGGCTGGAAGACGATGCGCTTGCCCGTTTCGGCCTTGAGGCGCTCGGTCGTGCCCGGCGAGATCGTCGAGCGGATGACGATCAGCGGCGTCTTCAACCAGCGCACGACCTCCTCGACGATGCTCGTGTCGCACGAACCATCCGCGGCCCGCGGCGTCGGCACGCACACGAACGCGATATCACACGCGTTCACGTCATTGCGACGCGAATCCGGGTGCGTCTTCACGTCGTAATCCACCGCGTCGGAGACCAGCGCCTTCATCGCCGTACCGACCACGCCCACGCCGACGATCGCCGCCTTCATCGAATGAAATCTCCAAGGGGCTTGCTCTCCCGCTCCAGGGCCGGACCGCACCACCGCGCCAGAAAAAAGGCCCCGCGGAAGATCGAAGAACAGGATTCTAACACCTGTTCCGACACCAGGCTAGGGAAACCCCCGACGACGCCGAAGCACCCCGCGAGGCCCGCGGCCCTGGGCCCGGGACCCGTTTTTCGACCGGGCCTGGGCCTGTCATCCGTCCTGTCATCCAAGGGAAGGTGGCGGAGCCGCATGCCGATCGGTCGTTCCGATCCCGGCGGAGCCCGTGGCGTAAGCGGGGTGGCGTTTGCGGACGACCGGGCGGTGATGCGCGGCTCGTCGTGCCAGGGTTTGCGTTGCGGCACCGGCCGGCGAAGATTCGCTTCGTCCCGTTCGGAACAAACCTTCATGAGCATCGACTATCGAAGAAGGCCCTGAAGAAAAGGAGAATCGCCATGCAGAAGAATCACCTCGTCATCACCGCGCTGATCCTCTCGACCGCGCTGATCGTCGCCCGCGCATCGGCCAAGGGCGGCTCATCGTCCGGCGCGGGCAAGTCGGAGGGCGCGACGACGGCCACGATCGGCGCGAGCGCGCCGGGCTTCGCACTCGAGGCCAGCGATGGCAAGACCTACAGGCTCGACGATGTCAAGGACAAGATCGTCGTTCTCGAGTGGTTCAATCGCGAATGTCCGGTCACGCGTGCCTACCACGACAAGATGAAGGCCGCCTGCGAGAGGTACTCGAAGAAGGGCGTCGTCTGGCTCGCGATCGACAGCACGAACTACCACACCACGCGCGAGAACAGCGACTACGCCAAGACCGCGAAGATCCCGTATCCGATCCTGTCGGACTTCGATGGCAAGGTCGGCCGCGCCTACGGCGCGCGGACCACGCCGCACATCTTCATCGTCAACAAGGGGACGCTGGCCTACATGGGCTCGCTCGATGAGCGCAACGGGAGCCGGCAGTACGCGGCCGAGGCCCTCGACGCCCTTCTGGCCGGCAAGGACGTGCCGGTGTCGAAGACCGAGTCGTTCGGCTGCAGCGTGAAGTACAAGCGGTAGCGCGTTCGCTCCGCGTCGCGCGTCAGGAGCGGAGTTAACGCTGCGGAGCAATTCAGGATCGATCCGGGCGGGTCGTAATGGCCCGCCCTTTCTACTTTTCGCAGCCAATACGCCCGCACTCGACGAACCGTGCCTCATTTTGGGTAGAAATACCAATAGAACGCACTCGCGCGTTCGGATAGGTTTCAATCGTGCCTGCTCGGCACGGAAACCGCTCCGGCATTCACGGGGTCCGATCGACCGGTCAAGGACGCATGGGCGGTGCTCACGGGTCTTGACCTTGAGTTCACGAATGGACAGCATCCGCTACGGCGCACGAAGTGCAATGTCGAAGCCGAACGAGCCGGCAACGCGGCGACGATTTCGGTCACGCTCGGATGGCGCGACGATTCTGGGGAATGGGACGATCCGTACCAGCGTTCCGTCTTCGTCACGCTGTTCGCTGACGTCGCGGCGCGATGGCTCGCAGCCAGGCATCATCCTTCCTCAGCGTGATGCCGGATATCGCGCACACGGCTTGGCCGAACGCAACCGGACTCGCGCCGGTTCCACAGCCTCCTCGCATCTCGAGCACATCTGATTGCGATCCCTCTGGCGATCCGTGCCGACCTACGCCGACTTGCCGTGCAGAATCCCGGCGGCACAATGCAGTCCGGACCCGGAGCGCCGCAGACCGTGCAGGACCGTTCCCCACATCCCGGCCGGCTGGTCGTGATCGCCGGCTGCATGTTCAGCGGCAAGACGACGTGTTTGATCGCGCGGCTCCGGGACGCCCAGCGGTCCGGACGGCGCGTTCTGGCCCTCAAGCACCGCATCGACGACCGCTACGACGCCGCCCACCTCGTCACGCACGACGAGGACCGCTTCGATGCACAGCGCGCCCCCGACGCCGCCACGATCCAGCGGCTCGCCGCTGACGCGGACGTCATCGCCATCGACGAGGGGCACTTCTTCGGCCGCGCGCTGATCGACGCAACGAGCACGCTGCTCGCCGAAGGAAAGACCGTCTTCGTCGCGGGCATCGACAACGATGCGTGGGGCCGACCGTTCACGCCGATGCCCGAGCTGGCCGCGATGGCCGACGAGGTCATCGCGACCTCGGCGAGGTGCACGAAGTGCGGCGGCGAGGCCCGCTACTCGCAGCGGCTGGTGCCCGTGCACGAGAACTTCATGGTCGGCGGCGCCGACTGCTACGAGCCGCGCTGCGGCCGCTGCTTTGAGCCGCTTCCCGGTCCGGCGCCCGAGCCTGCCTGAGATGAGCGAACTCCGCGCGCTGCTGGGACTGACGGTCTTCCTACTCGTGGCGTGGCTGCTTTCGTCGAACCGGCGGGCGTTTCCGTGGCGAACGGTCGCGGCGGGACTGGCGCTTCAGTTCGCGCTGGCGAGTTTCGTACTCAAGACGACGATCGGAATGACGATCTTCGGCGCGATCGGCGATCTCGTCACAGTGCTGATCGCCGCCTCGGATGAAGGCGCCCGCTTCGTCTTCGGAAACCTCGTCGACAGCCGGCCGGACGCGTGGGGCTTCGTCTTCGCCGCGAAGGCCCTTCCGACGATCATCGTCTTCGCCTCGCTCTCGGCCGTCGGATATCACCTCGGCGTGCTGCAGAAGGCGGTCGCCGCGATGGCGTACGTCATGAAGCGGCTGATGCGCGTCAGCGGCGCCGAGAGTCTCTCGGCCGCCGGGAACATCTTCCTCGGCCAGACCGAAGCGCCCCTGCTCGTGCGACCGTACATCCCGTCCATGACGCGCTCCGAGCTGAACGCCGTGATGATCGGCGGATTCGCCACGATCGCGGGCAGCCTGATCGCGGTCTATACCTCGCTGCTCGGCCACGACGACCGGGCCGCCATGGCCGGCTTCGCCCAGCACCTGCTCACTGCGTCGATCATCTCCGCCCCAGCCGGGCTGGTGATCGCCAAGATCCTCCTGCCCGAGATGGAACAGCCGGTCACGGCCGGGACGGTACGGCTGAAACTTCCGCGCGAGACCGTGAACGTCATCGACGCGGCCGCGAACGGCGCGCTCGACGGGCTGCGCCTGGCGCTGAACGTCGCGGCCATGCTCATCGCGTTCATCGCGATCATCCGCCTGCTCGACGCGGCGCTCGGCGCGCTCGGCCGCCTCGATTTCATGCAGCCCGCGCTGCGCGCGATGGCCGTCGAGCAGCTCTCGCTCGACGCGCTGCTCGGCCTGCTGTTCTATCCCGTGGCGTGGCTGATCGGCGGTCCGGTCGACGATTGCCGCCCGCTGGCCAGCCTGCTCGGCCGGGCGATGGCGGCCAACGAGTTCATCGCCTATCGTTCGCTCGCCGAGATGATCAGCGACGGGCGCCTCTCCCCGCGCGCGGTGCAGTTGTCGGTGTTCGCGTTGTGCGGGTTTGCGAATTTCAGCTCGATCGCGATTCAGATTGCGGGCATCGGCGCGATGGCGCCCGATCGTCGCCACGACCTTGCGCGACTCGGGCCGCGCGCGATGCTTGGCGGGGCGCTCGCCTGCTGGATGACTGCCTGCGTCGCGAGCCTGATGATCTGACCGCCGCAGCGATGGGCTAGTCTTTCTGGTAGCGAATAACCGGCCGCAGCAGCATTCCCTCGCTGGCCAGCACGTCGGCCAGCTTCGTCGGCTCGGCCAGCACCGCCTCGTTCGCATCGAAGAACGCCCGCACCATTCGCCAGTCCCGCAGGACGACGGCGTGCGAGCGGAACCGGTTGTCGTCCTCATCGTCGATGATCAGTGCCAGAAGCCCGTTCTTCGCGTACGCCTCCGAGTCCGAGTTCGCGTTGCCGATTCCGATGAGCAGGTTCGGCCAGTTGCGACGTAGTTCCATCAGCTTGCGGTCCTTGAATCGCCGCGGCGCCAGCGAGCCGCCGATCGACGGCGTCGTGATCAGCGGCGCCGATGGAAACCCGTGCCGCTCGAGCCACGTCCGCGTCTTGGCCATCAACGACCCCGGCCGCGCGGTCAGGTACAGCAGTCCGTAGCGCGAGGCCAGCGTTTTCAGCGTCTCGACCGAACCGCGCAGCGGCTGCGAGCGCGTGTCCTCATCGCGGCCGGTCAGCAACTCGCGAATGTGGGTGTCCGACACGGTCTCGTCGATGTCGCAGACGATGATCGTGCGATCCTTCGGCCAGGCGTACACGCCGCCCTCGGCGCGAAGCGACTTGCCCGCCACGGTCGTCTCGGCGTGGATGTGCCCTTCACCCTCCTGTAGCGCGCAGGTCAGCCGCGCGAGGCCTTCGCCGTCCGTCACCGCCTCGCCGATCGTGCGGTCATCGACGCGGAATACGACCCGCGCGCCAGGCACGCCCCGGTCATCGCCCAGCACTGCGCGCTGTTCGACGTGCGCCTCCAGAACGCTGACACGGCCGGGCATCGCGTACGTATCGCTGACGTCCAGTCGCGGACTCTGGCAGCCGGACAGCCCCACCAGCAACAACGGGATGATCGCCTGTCGCATGACGCCGCTCCTCATAACCGACCGACATGATCCAGCCGCCCGCGGATTTCGATGATTCCGGCCGCGGGCGGGTTACGACCGGGGCCTTCGACCCGCGCCCGTCCGCGATAGACTGCGCAGGCATGCCTCGACCGCGTGCCGGGAATCGTAGCCACCGAACGCCCACAATCATCGCGGCGTCGATTGCGCTCGTCGCGGGCTGTGCTTCACCGACGGCCACAACTCAACACGATCGCTCCTCGCCCGCCGATTCGAACAACAGGATCTCGTCGTTCCGCGGGCCGTACCGTTTCCTTTCGAACTTCTGGTCCGCCGAGGTGCATTTCGAGGGCATGATCTATCCATCGGTCGAGCACGCGTACCAGGCCGCCAAGACGCTCGACGTGGTCGAGCGACGCCGCATTGCCGCGCTGCCCACGCCCGCGCAGGCGAAGCGCGCGGGCCGGGCGCTTCCGCTGCGACCCGATTGGGAGTCCGTGAAATTCACCGTGATGGAGGCGTGCGTCCGCGACAAGTTCACGCGGGACGCGGACCTTCGCGCGAAGCTGCTCGCGACCGGCGACGCCTATCTCGAAGAGGGCAACAACTGGGGGGACCGCGTCTGGGGCGTCTATCAGGGGGAGGGCGAGAACCGACTCGGGCGAATCCTCATGCATGTCCGTGACGAACTGCGAACGGACGGGCGGCGCTAGCCTAACGTAATCCGCTCGAGTCGCTCCCACATCCGCCGCGCGATTTCTCGCGCTTCGCGACGTACGCCCGGTTCATCCAGGCCGACCACCTGCCGATCGCGCAGCCGCACCTGGCCGCCGACGAGGACCGTGCGAACGTGCGTTGCGGATAGACCGAAGATCAGATGCCCCGCGAGACTGCCCGCGGTCAGCGGCGACGCCGGGACGTAGTCCGTCACCACCACGTCGGCCGCCGCGCCGGGCTCCAGCGCCCCGATGCGCACGCCCAGCCGTTCGCTCGCCGCCCGCGCGTTCTCAGCCAGCATCGCAACGAACCGATCCGGCGGCACGGCGACCCTCGCATCGCACGCCTTGAACCACGCGGCGCGCAGCTCGGCGAACATGTCCGCGCCGATGCCGTCGGTCCCCAGCAGGATCGGCCGCGCGAGACGGTCGATGGGTGCATAGCCGACGCGGTTGTTCATGTTCGATCGCGGATTGTGCGCCACGCGGACGTTCGAGGCATTGACGCGCCGCAGGTCGTCGGCCGTCAGGTGTGTGCCGTGTCCGAGGATCGACTCGATCTTCAGGATTCCGCTCGCCGCCAGCCGGTCGAGCAGTCCGCCGCCGTGGGTCGCGCGACAGATCGCGTCGTCGCACCCGTCTTCCGCGACGTGGATGTGCACGCCACCGCCGAATCGATGCGCCAGGGCCGCGCACGCCGCCAAATCCTCATCGCGCATCGTGAACGCCGCGTGCGCGCCGATCATCGCCGCGAATCGGCCCGCGCGCCGACCGGCGCACCGCGCCGCGTAACGCTCGTTTTCCGCGAGACCGGCCGCAACGCCGTCACGCCCGTTCCGCTCCGTCACTTCGTAGCACAGCACGCCGCGAAGCCCGACGTCCGACAGTCCCGCTTCGATCGCGTCGAGACTGCCGGCGATGCACTCCGGCGAAGCGTGATGATCGATGAGCGTCGTCGTTCCGCAGCGCAGGGCATCGAGCGCGCCGATTCGGGCGCTCGTGCGGATCGACTCGGCATCGAGAGCCCGATCGAGCCGCCACCAGACGTACCGCAGGATCTCGTGGAAGTTCGTCGGCGCCCGCGGCGGCGCGGGCATCCCCGTCGCCAGCGCCGCGTACAGATGCGTGTGGCCGTTCACCAGCCCAGGCAGGACCACCGCGCCGCGCGCATCGATCGATTCATCACCCGCCGACGGACAGACCCCGGGGCCTACCGCTGTCACGCGGTCCCCTTCGATCCGTACGCCGCCCTCGATCACCGACGCCGGGTCCAGGCCGACCACGAGCGCGTCTTGGATCACGGTTGCCATTCGACCCTCAACCCATTACACCTACATGCGGTACCAAACCACGATCGTACCGCCGCGGCCGCGGCGCGAGGCCCGAACGCCCTGACCGGAGGTCGCACATGACACGCATCATGTACGAAGTCACGGCCACGATCACCGACCCGTCCATCACGGACGACTGGATCCGCTGGATCGCCGAACAGCACATCAACGACATCCTGCAGGCCGGTGCGACGCACGGCCGGCTCGTGCGACTCGATGATCCGCGGAATACCTTCGTGGTTCAATACGAATTCCCGTCGCGCCAGGCGTACGAGCACTACCAGGCCGCGCACGCGCCGCGCCTGCGGGCCGAATCGGCGCGTCGCTTCGAACCCGCGCAGGTCTCCTACACGCGGCGCAGCGGCGATATCCTCGCGTAGTCGCCGTTGCCGACGCGGCCGGCCGAAACGTCCGCTCGAGGGATTCCATGACCCGCGATGCGATCCGATCGGAGGCCTTCTGGCAGGCGACCCTCCGCAGCGAGCGGCTGCGCATCCTAAGCGTCATCATCGTCGCGGCGCTCGCCCTCGGCTTCGGACTCGTCCGCGCGGCCTTTTTCGGAAACGCCAACGAGCGCGCCCTCATCGCGCCGATCTGCCTCGTCGTCCTCGGACTGATCGGCTACGAGTTCCTGATGCTCGCCGTCGTCTCACGCGCGGTGCGCCGCTGCTGCGAGCCCCCGGCGGCCTTCGTCTGGTTCAACGTCGCCGTCGAAGCCCTCTTCCCCACGGCCGTCATGTTCTTCCTCACCCGCAGCGCGTTCGCCGGGCCGATCCGTGCCGTTACGGGACCCATCATCCTCGTCTACACCTTCCTCATCGTCCTTTCGATCCTGCGGCTCAGCCCTCTCCTGTGCCTTGTCACCGGGATGCTGGCGGGATCGGCCCACGCAGGGCTCGTCACGTACGTCTTCTCGTCTGGCGACGCATCGGCGGTGCTGCCCCGCAACGGCAACCTCGCCTGGTACTACACGTACGGTGCGTTCTTCACCATCGCCGGCATCGCCGCCGCACTGGTCGCGCGTCAGGTCCGCGCGCACGTCATCGCCGCGCTGAACGAGGCCGCCGCGCGGCAACGCGTCGAGCAGATGGAGCATGATCTCGACATCGCACGCTCGATCCAGGAGGGACTGCTGCCGCGCGAGACGCCCCGCATTGACGGATTCGAGATCGCCGGCTGGAGCCAACCCGCCGACCAGACCGGCGGCGACTACTACGATTGGCAACAACTCCCCGACGGCCGCGTCGTCGCGTCCCTCGCCGACGTCACGGGCCACGGGATCGGCCCCGCGCTCGTCACGGCCGTCTGCCGGGCCTACGCTCGCGCCAGCTTCACCTCCGGCGGCGAACTCGGCGCGCTCATGCAGCACATCAACGACCTGCTCATCCAGGACCTGCCCGACGACCGCTTCATCACGTTCGTCGTCGCGCTCGTGGATCCGAACACGCACGGCGTAAAGCTCCTGTCCGCCGGCCACGGACCGATCCTGCTCTATCAGCACGCGCGGCGCGCGGTCGACGCCTTCAACGCCCACGACATTCCGTTCGGGGTCGCGCCCGGCGTCAAGTACGGCCCGGAGCAGGAACTCCTGCTTCAAGCCGGGGATGTGCTCGTGCTGATCACGGATGGCTTTTTCGAATGGCGCAATGCCGCCAGCGAGCAATTCGGCATCGAACGGCTCAAACAGGTACTGATGGACGCGCACGCGCGGCCGGCGCGCGAGATCATCTCGCAGTTCCATGAGGCCGTGCGCGACTTTGCGGGCGGCTCCCCTCAGGACGACGACCTCACCGCGGTCGTCCTCAAGCGCACGTGACATTCACAATGCAACCTCGAAAGCCGGAGACCCGCTAGAGGGTCACGCCCCCGCGCGCTCCACGCGGTTCTCCAATACGCCGATGCGATCGATCTCCAGCCGCACCACGTCCCCCGGCTTGAGGAATCTGCCCAGCTCCAGCCCGCAACCGCCGCCGACCGTCCCCGAACCCAGCACATCCCCCGGATAAAGCGTCCGGCACGCCGATGCATAGACGATCATCTGCTCGAAGCTGTAGTGGATCGTCCCGAACCGGCCATCGGTCCAAAGCGCGCCGTTGACGTACGCCCGCATGCCCAGCGCGGACAGGTCGCCGATCTCGTCCTTCGTCACCAGCACCGGGCCGAGCGCGCTGCCGAAGTCTTTGCCGGGCGCGGGGCCCATGTTGATCGCCATCGCCTGTCGCTGCCGCGCCCGCGCCGACAGGTCGTTGAGGATTGTGTAGCCGGCGATGGCCGACCGCGCCGTCTCAAGCGTTGCGTCGCGGATCGTGCGGCCGATCACGCAAGCCAGCTCGCACTCGTAGTCCATCTTCTCCTCGCCGGGCGGGAAGCGGACCATCTGTCGATGCCCGAACAGCGTCGTCGCGTTCGAGTTGTAGTACGCCGGGATCTCGTACCACTCGGGCACGACAAAGTCGAAACCGCGCAGCTTCCGCGCGGTCTTGACGTGCTGCTCAAAGGCGTAGAAATCCAGGAACTGTGCCGCGCGGATCACCGGCGCGCCGAGCCACACCGAGTCCAGGGGACCCGCCGCAGGCCCGGGTCGAAGCCGGGCCAGCGCTTCGAACGCGCCGTCGGCCCATTCGAACCCATCGCGGAGTAGGGCCGGCGGCACGTCGAGGCGGTGCACCGTGTCTCCGATGACGACGCCGACCTGGCCGCCGCGCGGGATCCGCCGAATCGAGTCCGCATCCCGTTCCGCTTCGGATCGATAGAAGTAGCAGAATTTCATCAGAGCTCCGGGGGGGATTCCTGAGGCTTCTATCCGCCGCGGACCTTCTTCACTTCCGCCGTGAGAAGCGGCACGAACGCGAACAGGTCCGCCACCACGCCGTAGTCCGCTACCTTGAAGATCGGCGCCTCGGCGTCCGTGTTGATCGCGACGATCCGCCGACTGCCGCGCATCCCCGCCAGATGCTGGATCGCCCCGCTGATCCCGCAGGCGATGTAGAGATTCGGCGTGATCGTCTTGCCCGTCAGGCCGACCTGGCGGCTGTGCGGCTGGTAGCCCGCGTCGCACGCCGCGCGGCTCGCGCCCACCGCCCCTTCCAGCGCGTGCGCCAATTCGTACAGGATCTTGAAGTTCTCCGCCGACTTCAGGCTTCGCCCGCCCGAGACGACGATGCTCGCCTCGGTGACGTCCTTCTCCTCGCCGCCGGTGCGAACCACGTCCTTCGTGGTCTGTCGCTGCT
The DNA here is from genome assembly GCA_023150615.1 of Phycisphaerae bacterium. Taxonomy (GTDB): domain Bacteria; phylum Planctomycetota; class Phycisphaerae; order UBA1845; family UTPLA1; genus JAKLKO01. Next base: position 148,090 of record JAKLKO010000005.1, on the reverse strand, counting down.
CATCCGGAGTCGCCGGCACGCTCACCGCGACGCGCTCCGCCTTCCGCGATGCATCCGCCGCCGGCGCGGAGAACGCGTTCGGCCGCAGCGAGGCCATCTGGAGCCGGTCGGACCGAAACGTCACCACGCTAGTCGCCTTGCCGTTGAAGATCGGCCGCCGGACCCGCAGCGCACCGCCGTCGGTCCCGACCTCGGTGCAGTCCGTCGCCAGGCCCGCGTTGCATCGCACCGCCACGCGCGGACCGAGATCACGACCCATGATGGTCGCCGGCATCAGCACGATCTGCGGATCCGCCCGCCCAATGATGGCCGCCAGCGCCGCCGTGCATGACAGCGGGTTGTAGCGTGCGAACCGCGCATCCTCCGCCAGGTACACGACCGCCGCGCCCGCCTGCTCCAGCGGTTCGGCCAGCGCGCCCACCGATGCGCCGATCAGCGCGGCCACCGCCTTCCCCCCGGTCTTGCCCGCCAGTTCCGACGCGGCACCGAGCGCCTGTAGCGCGCCGGGATGCAGGCGCCCGTCTCGCTGTTCCGCAAATACCAGGACGTCCTTCGTCATTTCGACACCTCGTCGACCCGCACGCCACGCACAAGCGCGCGAACCGCGCGACATTCCCCCCGCATCGCGGCGCCGGACGCACGCCACGCGCCGTGCCGCGCTCAGAACCGGCAGATTAACGGATGCGCCAAACGATCGCCACCGCCCGCGCTGCTTGTTGACGCGCGCGTTCGATCGTCTAATGCACGCCCATGCACGCCGTCCGAACCGACGCCCTCACCAAGCACTACGGCCGCGTGCGCGCCTTGCAGGACCTTCATCTCCTCGTCCCGGCCGGATCGCTTTTCGGATTCCTCGGACCCAACGGCGCCGGCAAGACCACGACGCTGCGGCTCCTGCTCGGATTGCTTCGACCCACGCGCGGCCGCGCTGCGGTCCTCGGCCTCGACAGCCGCCGCGACTCGATCCGCATCCGGCGACGCACCGGATATCTGCCCGGCGACCTGCGCCTGTATGACCACCTCACGGCGCGCGAGACCCTCGACTTCTTTACCGCAGCGCGCGGCGCCGATGCCCGCGACGAAGTCGCGCGGTTGGCCGGAGCCTTCGACCTCCCTCTGGATCGACGCGTCCGGGATTGCTCGAAGGGCATGAAGCAGAAGCTCGGCCTGCTCATCGCCCTCGCCCACCGGCCGGAGCTGCTCATCCTCGATGAACCGGCCAGCGCCCTCGACCCCCTCGTGCAGCAGACGCTCTACGACGAGCTTCGCGCGGCCGTGCGACGGGGCGCGACCGTTCTCTTCTCCAGCCACGTCCTCGGCGAGGTCGAGGCGCTCTGCGACCACGTCGCGATCGTTCGCGCCGGCCGACTCATCGAACAGCAGACGATCGACGCCCTCCGCAGCCGCGCGCCACGGCGCGTCGAACTCCGCATCCGACCCGGCGCGAACCTCCCGCCGGCGCCGTCCGCACTGAGCTGGCACCGCCGCGATGACCGATCCGCCGCCGGTGCGTGGACCGGGTCGCTGCAACCGCTGTTTGAATGGCTCGCGCGCTGCGACGTCGAGGATGCCCAAATCGGCAAGCCCGACCTGGAAGACCTCTTTCTCGCGTATTACGACGAACCGGCCGCGGCGCTGCCGCGCGCCGCGGCCAGCGCTTCGGGCGACCGACCGTGAATCGCGCCGTGCTCCTCAAGACGCTCCGCGACTCGTGCGTGCTCATCGTGCTCGCCGTCGGCGCGATCGTTCTCTTCATCTCCCTGTTCTCCCTCGCCATCGACTACTCCCTCCACGACATGGAGCAGTACTTCCGAAAGCTCCCACCCTTCGTCCTGCAGTTCCTCACACTCCTGGCCGGCGCGGATATCTCGCGCTACATGACCCCCGCCGGGTTCATGTGCGTTGGCTTCAGTCATCCCGTCGTGCACCTGGTCTGCTGGGCCTTCGTCACGGCGTTCTGCACGCGGGTGCTGGCCGGCGAGATCGACCGCGGCACGGCCGACCTGCTGCTCACCCTGCCGATCGGCCGCGCGCGGCTCTACGTCACGCTCACCGCGGCGTGGTCCTTCGTTGGCGTCCTGCTCTGCGTCGCGCCGTGGGTCGGCGCCTGGATCGGACAAGCGCTGCTCGACAAGGGCCCGTTCGACCTGCCCCGGCTCGCCATTGTCTGCGTCAACCTCTTCGCCCTCTATCTCGCCGTCGGCGCGAGCGCGTTCGCGATCTCGGCCGCCGCCACGCGGCGCGGACCGGCCATCGGACTGATCTCCGGCGCGCTGCTGGTGTCGTTCGCACTCAATTTCCTGGCCGTCTTCTGGTCGCCGGCAAGACGCGTCGCCTTTCTCGGCGTCCTGGACTACTACAAGCCGCTGCCGATCGTCGCGACAGGCCAGTGGCCGTGGCACGACCTCGCCGTCCTGACCGCGACGGCAGTCGCCGCGTGGACGGCCGGGCTGGTCATCTTCATCCGCCGCGACATCCCCGCCGCGTGACGTTGGTTTGCATTCAAGGGCTTCACAACCGGTCCTCGAAACTCACCTTCTTGCATCCCACCAACGTGCCGAGTTGGTCATTCCCACGAACGTCGGAATCCAGGACATCAAGCGCGAAGAGCCGGGCTACTGGACCCCCGCTTGCGCGGGGGTGACGTGTAATGGCGTGGCGCCGCCGAACGCTACGTCCGTCCTGCTGGTGCGATGTTCCCCCCGTTGTAATCGCGCCGATATTCCGGTATGCTCATATGACACTCATCGGGCAGTCCCCTCGCGAACATCCTCGCAAGTCCGAGAACCCGCAGTCGCGCGACGAAGACGCTCGGCGTCAAGTCGGCCCGCGTCACGAGGATGCCATGAGCCGAACCCGATTCCCTGCCATCACCTTGCTGCACTTCGCCGCGCTCGCCTGCGCGCCGTTCATCGCGTGCCAGACACCGATTCCGAATCCACCGCCGAACAACCCGCCGCCGATCGGGCCGCTGCCGGTCTGGAACGCGGCGCGATTTCCCTGGCCCATGTTCGCGCAAAACGTCCGCCGCACCGCCCGCTCGCCGTTCAACGGACCGACCTCCGCCGATCCCGCCGCGCCGACCAACTGGACCTACTTCGCCGTCGGCGCGGCCGCGATCAACATCCAGGCGGTGCTGAGCAACAATGCTGTCTACTTCGGCTCCTGGGGCGTCCTGCGACGTGACCTCGCGCTCTCGCCCGACCGGTGGGATAAGGGCGATGGCCGCTTTTACGCGCTGCACCTCGCCGACGCTGCGCCCAATTCGCAGGAACGCTTCCCGCCCGTCCTGCCCGCAGTAACACCCGTGGGCTATCTCCTGCCCGGCCGCAACAAACTCCCGCGGGATCAGTTCTGGTGCGGCGCGAACAACGACTACCTCGTCTCGTTTTACAACGGCACGATCGAAGGCACGCCCTGCCTCGACCCGCGCGATGGCACGATCTACGTAGGCCGCGGCGATGGCCGGCTCTTCGCTATCGACCCCGAGACCGGCGGCGTCGAATGGTCCTTTCAGACCTTCAATCCCCAGCGACCCAACGATCCGGACGGCGGCGGCGAGGTCATCGGCGGGCCGGTCATGGGTCCGGACCACATCCTCTATTTCGCCACCGGCGCGGTACCCTGGCCGGGCAATCCGCCCAACGACCCGTGCTACGAAACCAACGCCGTTTACGCCATCGACGCGAACGGCGATCTGGTCTGGCGCTATCCCGCGTCGGCCGCCACGCTCGACAACTGGATCGTCACGCCGCCGGCCCTCAGTTCCGATGGCCGCACGCTCTACGTCGGCACCTTCGGCACCGACGTGACCGTGCCGGGCAGGATTCTCGCCTTCGATCTCGCGCAGCCGCCCGGCGCGAGCGATGCCGACCGGCTCCGGTGGTCGTTCGACGTTCGCAACGACCAGCGGCTGTTCCAGCCGTTCGGTTACGCCCGCGCGATCGCCGTCGGCGCCGATGGCCGTATCTTCGTCGCGGGGTGCGAGACGCAGTTCCTCGGGCTTGCACCGGTCGTGTTCGCGCTCCGCGACCGCGGCAACCGCGCGGAATACGCCTGGCCGATACACATGGTCGAGCCGCACGGCTATCCCTCCAGCACCGCGCAATTCACCGCCGGACTCGCGATCGTCGAGACCGGCCAGGACCTCGACGTGCTCTACGCCTCGACGACGCACCTGCGCACGAGCAACGGCGAGGGCGGGGCCCTCTTCGCGATCAACCCCGCGAACGGGAGCATCCTGCACACGTTCGATCCCGCGTCACGTCCGCAGCCCGGCGTCGGCGGCATGACCGCGCCGACGGTCGACGCGGCGGGGCGCATCTACGTCGGCATCCGCGGCAAGCATCCGACGATCGGCGCGGGCGGCGTCAACGGCCGCATGTACGGATTGACCTACAATGCGGCGAGCGGGTTCTCGGTGCTGTGGGAGTTCGAGGTCGATGGTCAGTTGGACTGGGTACCGCCGGCCATCGGCGCGAACGGCGGCCTGTACTTCGGCAGCACGCCCAATCTGACCCCCGGCGAGGAGATCACCTGGTTCGCACCGGGACAGGTTCCAGCCGACCGGACGGCGAAATTCTCTGCGGTCTTCGAGTGAGCCGGCTCAAGGATTCTGAACAGAGAGCCGGCTTGACTCACTCGGCGAACATCACGGCCTCACCAGCCTCTCGGCATTGACGATCACGGAGACCCCATCCGTTCCCTCGCCTTTGCGAAAGGGTTGGGAACGGAGGCTCGCGCACGCACCGAAACGCGTACGCGACTGACGTTTGCATCACCGTGGCGACGAAGCTGCCGGATCAGCCTCGCGAAGGCGGCCCCGCGGAGATCGTGACCTACCCCGTCCGGGCGACCGAGTGCGCCACGCGCGACAGCGCCTCGACGCAGCGATCGACGTCCGCAAGCGTGTTGAAGACGCCGAAGCTCAGCCGCACCGTCCCGCCCTCCGCCGCCGTCCCCAGCGTCTCGTGCGCCCACGGCGCGCAGTGAATCCCCGCGCGACACAGTATCCCGAACTCCGCCTCCAGCACCGCCGCGGCCTCGGCCGGCTCCATCCCGTCCACGCGCAGGCTGAACACCGGCACGCGCTCGCGCGGATCGCGGGGACCGAAAAGCGTCACGCCCTCCACCGCCGAGGCTCGCTCCAGAAACCGCCGCGACAACTCCCGACCGTGCTGCGCAATCGCCGACACGCCGCGCCGCAGCAGCCACTCCGCGGCCGCCGACAACCCCGCCAAACCGATCGCGTTGTGACTGCCCGACTCGTACTTGTCCGGCAGGTGCGTCGGCTGCGTCGGCTGCTCGCTCACCGAGCCCGTCCCGCCCGCCACCAGCGGCCGCAGGCGAGACTCGACGCCCAACCGGATGTACAAACCGCCCGTTCCGAGCGGCCCGAGCAGACCTTTGTGACCGGGGAACGCGAGCAGGTCGATCCGCTGCGCGACCACGTCGATCGGCAGGTGCCCGGCGGACTGCGCTGCGTCGACCAAGAGCAGCACGTCGTGCTCCGACGCGATCCGGCCGACTTCGTCGATCGGCTGGATCGTCCCGGTCACGTTGCTCGCGTGCTGCAAGACGACGAGCCGCGTGTTGCGCCGCATCGCCCGACGCACCGCGTCCGGGTCGACGAGGCCGGTCGAGCGATCGGCCTCGACGAACGTCGCCTCGACGCCCGCGCGCTGGGCCAGGTCGTGCAGTGGCCGCAGCACCGAGTTGTGCTCGAAGCGCGTCGTGACGACGTGGTCGCCCGCGTCGAGCAGTCCGCGCATCGCCAGGTTCAGCGCCTCGGAGCAATTCAGCCCGAAGACGATCTGCCGTACATCGGGCGCGTGGATGAGCCGCGCGAGCCGCTCGCGGCACTCCCTCAAGCGCTCGCCCGTCTGCATCGCCTCGCGATAGGCCCCGCGCCCCGCCGACGCCCCCAGCCGCTCGGCGTACTCCGTCATCGCCGCCATGACCTCCGGCGGCTTCGGAAAACTCGTCGCGGCGTTGTCAACGTAGAGGCGATCGGTCATGGTTCCGTTGCGTCGTGACGCGTTTGATTGTAGGGGAATGCACGATGCGGGCCAAGAATCCGGCGGAAGGTGACATGACGCCGCAGCGGCGATGCAACCGGACTGGCAGCGATCCGCTGCTCATCGCCTATCACGATCGCGAGTGGGGCCGGCCGATTCGCACGGATGGCGGACACCTCGAGCGCATGGCGCTGGAGATCTTCCAGTGCGGCCTCTCATGGCGGATCGTGCTCGTCAAGCGCGAGGCGTTCTTCGGCTTCCGGCCGGAGCGCGTCGCGTCGATGGACCGATGTGACGCGCCTGCTGGCCGATCCGCAGATCATCCTCAACCGCCGCAAGATCAAGGCGACGATCGACAACGCCCGCACGTTCCTCGAACTCGCCGACGCGCACGGCTCCTACCTGCGCGGGTTCAACGCGCTTCGGGCGCGAACGCCGCGCGAGGTCCGCGCGCTCTACGACAGGCTCGGCAGCACGTTCCGCTTCATGGGGCCGGCGACGACCAGGTGCTATCTCATGGGCGTCGGACAGATCCCCGCTGCGCACGACCGTCACTGCCGGCGTTTCGCCCCGCACCGGGCGGCCGGAACGCGTGCGCGACGCACGGACGCGTGATCGTCGAGTGGAAGGATCGTTCCGCTTTATAGGCGGCCGGACCCGGCCGCCAATCGTATAATGTGTCGGCGTCGGACGGGCCTCGTGCGGGGGGAGTGCATGCGCCGCCCGTACGCCCGTCGGAGGATGGCGGCATGAACCCGATCCTGCGTCCGAATCGGTTCGGATGGCGGCGTGCTGCGCGGACCGCCGCGATGTTCGCCCTCGTCACATCGTGCGTCGCCCCGGTGCTCGCCGAGCGCCGCGAGACCACACCGTCGAAGTCGCCGTCGGCCGATCGCGCTCACCGCGCCGCCATCGTCCCCGTTCGCGACGAGATCAACGATGTGACGTTCACGAGCATGAAGCGGCGCTTCGACGATGCCCGCGCCCGCGGCGCGACGATGGTCGTGCTCGAGCTCGATACGCCCGGCGGGCTGGTGACCAGCTCGCTGGACATCTGCAACTACCTCAAGAACGTCACCGACCTGCGCACGATCGCCTGGGTCCATCCGCATGCGTTCTCGGCCGGTTCGATGATCGCCGTCGCCTGCGACGAGATCGTCATGAGCAGCAGCAGCCGCATCGGTGACTGCGCCCCGATCATGCTCAGCCCCGACGGCCTCGAGGAGCTCGGCAAGACCGAACGCGCGAAGGCCGAAAGCCCGATCCTCAAGGAGTTCCGCGATTCGGCCCACCGCCGCGGCTACGACCCGCTGCTCTCCGAGTCGATGGTCCGACTCGGCAACGAGATCTACTGGATCGAGAACACGGCCACGAGGCAGCGCCGGTTCGTCCGCGACACCGAGAAGGACGCCTACCTGAGCGGCGAGGCGGGCGGCAACGCCGGCGAGTGGCAGCTCGTCCGCAAGATGAAGGACCCGCTCTCGGGCAGGACGCTCGACGTGCAGCAACCTGTCGTGCAGTCGAACGACCTGCTTACGCTCACGCAGACGGAGGCGCTCTGGTTCGGTTTCGCCAAGGCCATCGTGAGTTCCGAGCCGGAGCTGTCCGAGTATCTCAAGCTCTCCGCGCCGTTTCTGCGGCTGGAGGCCAACTGGTCCGAGCTGCTCGCCGCGTGGCTCAGCTCCCCGATCGTCCGCAGCATCCTCTTCGTCCTCATGCTCATGGGCGCGTACGCCGAGTTTCACGCGCCGGGTCACTTCGTCGGCGGCGCAGTGGCCGTCATCGCGCTGGCGCTGTTCCTCGGCGCGCCGTACATCACCGGACTGGCCAACGTCTGGGAGATCGTCGTCGTCGTGATCGGCGTCGGGCTGCTCTGCATCGAGCTGTTCCTCATCCCCGGCTTCGGCGTGACCGGTGTGCTCGGGCTCGGACTTGTCCTCGTCGGTCTCGTCGCGAGCTTCGTCCAGCCCGAGTTGCCGATCGTCCCGCGCGACACGAGCCCGGTCTTCGACTGGCACTGGCCGCAGATGCCCGCCACCTGGCACGGCGTCCGCGTCGGCATCACCGTGGTTTCGACCGGGCTGATCGTCGGCACGATCGGCGCCTATCTGCTCAGCCGCATCCTGCCGCGCTCGCCGCTCCTGAGACGGATCATCACGCCGAACCCCGCGCCCGAGCGCGTCGTGCCCGATGACCCGTATCCTTACGCCGCGCAGCCGGGCGACATCGGCATCGCCGAGTCGCTCCTTCGGCCCGCGGGCAAGGCCCGCTTCGGACCGACGCTGGTTGACGTCGTGAGCGAATCGGAGTACATCCCGGCGGGCACACGCGTGCAAGTCATCGAGCGTCACGGCAACCGCGTGGTCGTACGGCGATTGCGAGATTGATGCATGAGCGATGCGTGGCTGGCCATCTTCGTCCAGGCGATCGGCCTCGCACTCTTCGTGCTCGAGGTCTTTCTGCCGTCGCACGGAATGCTCGGCATCGGCGGCGCGGGTTGCATCGTCGGCGGGCTTTACCTCGCGTTCCGCGTCGGGCTTGTGCTCGGCTATGTGTCGCTCGCGGCGCAGGTGCTGCTGGTGCCGATCATCGCCATCATCGGCGTCCGCGTCTTCCGCCGTACCACCGTCGGCCGCTGGATCGCGCCGCCCAACCCCGTGCTGACGCCGGCCGATACCAGCCTCGACGTCCGCGCCCTGCAATCGCTCATCGGCACGGCCGGACGGTCGATCAGTCCGCTGCGTCCGGCGGGCATCTGCGAATTCAACGGCCGCCGCGTGCAGTGCGCGGCCGAAAGCGGCTTCATCGATCCTGACAGCGACGTGGAAGGCGTGGGGATCGTGTCGGGCGCGCTGATCGTTCGCGCGACCCGGCGTCAACAAGACGGCGCGTCGTAGGACGTCGCCGGGAGGTCGACATGTCTGCGTTCACACACTTGCCGTTGGCACAGCTCGGCAGCTTCGGAATCGTGACCTGGCTCCTGGGCGTCGCCGGTCTCTTCCTGCTGGTGCTCATCGCGGTCCTCGGCCGCTTCTTCCGAATCTGGCTGCAGGCCTACATGAGCAACGCCGACATCAGCATCTTCGAACTCTTCGGCATGAGTCTGCGAAAGGTCCATCTGCCCACGATCGTCCAGAGCAAGATCCAGGCCATCAAAGCCGGGCTCACCGAGATCTCCACACAGGACCTCGAAAGCCACTTCCTCGCTGGCGGTCGCGTTATCAACGTCGTCCGCGCGCTGATCGCCGCGCACCGCGCGAACATCGACCTCAACTGGAAGACGGCCACGGCCATTGATCTCGCCGGCCGCGATGTGCTCGACGCCGTGCAGACCTCCGTCAACCCGAAGGTCATTGATTGTCCGTCGCAGACCGGCGCCCGCGGGACGATCGACGGCGTCGCGAAGGACGGCATCCAGCTCAAGGCCCGCGCCCGCGTCACCGTGCGGACGAACATCAAGCAACTCGTCGGCGGCGCCACCGAGGAGACCGTCGTCGCCCGCGTCGGCGAGGGCATCGTCAATGCGATCGGCTCAGCCAACGACTACAAGCAGGTCCTCGAACACCCCGACATGATCTCCAAGCGGACGCTGGAGCGCGGCCTCGACGCCGGCACCGCTTTCGAAATCCTCTCCATCGACATCGCCGACATCGACGTCGGACAGAACGTCGGCGCGCACCTGCAGGCCGAGCAGGCCGAGGCCGACAAGAAGATGCGTCAGGCCGAGGCGGAGGGCCGTCGCGCCATGGCCGTCGCCCGCGAGCAGGAGATGCGCGCCGCCGTTGAGGAGAACCGCGCCAAGGTTGTGCTCGCCGAGGCCGAGGTCCCTCTGGCGATGGCCGAAGCCTTCCGCAAGGGCCATCTCGGCGTGATGGACTACTACCGCATGCGAAACGTGCAGGCTGATTCGCAGATGCGCGAGAGCCTGGCCCGCGCGGACGGCGCGGCGCCCCCGCAGCCACCGCCGCCGATGGATGTCAAGAAGCCGCCGATGCCGTAGAGGCGAGGGCGCACGCGCGCCGTGGGGCCGCACGTCGGCGGCCCGAGGTGCTGAATGAACCTGCTTGCAAAGGGCGAACTGATCGAGAACCTCGCGCAGGTCCTCGGCCTGCTCATCCTCGCCGCGGCCAGCGCGATCGTCGCGTGGTTCAAGAACCGCGCGGAGAAGGCCGCCGGAAAGTCCGCGTCGGGCGAATCCGAGTCGATCGCGCGGGATGAGGATGCGCCCGAGATCGAAGTCATTAAGATCGAGCGCATCGAGCCGCGGACCGTGACGCCGCCGCGCGTGCCCGATGTGCCCGATGGGCGACGCCCCGCCGCACCGCTGCCGCCGATCGCGCTGCCGATCCCGAACCTGTCCGACATCCTGTCAGGCCGTCCGGCCGCCCGCGTCACCGTCGTTCCCGCGCGACCCGCGGCGCTGCCGCCGGAACCTGCTCGGCCCGCACGGCTGCCGACCGCCCGGCCGGTCACCGTCCTCTCGGCCGTGCCGCCGCGACGCGAGCCGTTTCCGAGCGGTTTTTCGCGCGTCGGGATCGCGTCCAAGCGCGACCTTCGCCGCGCGATCCTCCTCCGCGAGATCCTGGGCCCGCCGGTCGCGCTGCGCGATGAGCCTTGGGCGTAGCGGCCTTTCCGCGTTCGATGCGCGCAAACGAACGCGCACTTGCGTGAGACGCTTCGCGCGGTGATCGACGCTCGGCGTACAATCCGCCGATCGACGGCAAACCACCCATGACCGATCCCGCCCACTGCCGTACTCTGTTCATCCACGCCGCGGCGCTGGGGGACTTCGTGCTGTCGCTCCCCATCCTGGCCGGCCTGCACCGCGGCGGCGCGGCGAGCCTCTCGATCCTCGGCCGGCCCGCCATCGCCGGGTTGGCCCGAAACGCCATGCCCGTCCGCGACATCCTCGACCTCGACGCCGACGGCTTTCACACGCTGTTCGCGCCCCACGCGGACCCGCCGCCGCGCGTCCGCGACGCCATCGCCCGACACGATCTCATCCTGAGCACGCTCGGCGATCCCGGCGGGCCGTTCGCGCAGAACCTCGCGGCGATCTGCCCCGGCCGTGTCATCACCATTGATCCGCGGCTGCGGGCGGATTGGCCCGGCCACGTCACCGACCAGTGGCTGGCCGACTTTCGTGCCGCAGGACTTGACCTCGGCGCCGCGCCGCCGCGCCTGGTCATCTCCGCCTCGGCGCGCGAGGCCGCGCGCCACACGCTTGCCCCGCCGGGCGACGCACCCATCGCGCTCATCCACCCCGGCAGCGGCGGCGCATCGAAGTGCTGGCCGCTCGACCGTTTCCTTGCCGTTGCGCAAACGCTCGTCGGCCGCGCGGTGCACGTCGCGTTCATCCTCGGCCCGGCGGAGCTCGAGCGGTTCTCCGCCGCCGAGCGCCGCGCGATCGACGCCGTGGGCGCGACGATCATGGACCCGCCGCTCGGCGAACTTGCCGCGCTGGTCGCCGAAGCGCGACTCTATATCGGCAACGACGCCGGACCGACGCACCTCGCCGCGGCGGTGGGCACGCGCGTCGTGGCCGTCTTCGGGCCGACCGATCCAGCGCACTGGCGACCGCCCGGCGACAACGTCGCCGTCGTGCGCGGATCGCCGTGGCCGGACGTCGGAACGGTCATACGCGCCGCGTCGCGCGCCCTCGACGGTGATTGATCGCGCCGCCGCGCGGCGGTACAGTTCGAGACCTCCCGTTGCGCGACCCCAGGAGCCCGATCCGTGCCGCCGGTCCGACCCGCGCAGCCCGACGAAGTCCCTCGAGTCCTCCGCTGGACCCTCGCCAGCCGCGCCACGCCGCCGCCGCTTCCCGACACGCACGTCGATCTCTTCCGCGCCTACGCCGAGATCATGAAGCTCGACCTGACGCGCCACTGGGTCATCGACGACGGCGACGTCCGCGCCAACGCCTGCACGGTCGTTCCATCGCCCGGGCGCACCGCGATGGTCTTCCTCCCGCCGGGATTCGGCCGGCCGGAGCGCGCGGACGCAACGATTGCGCTGCTCGCCGAAGTCGAACGTTACGCGCGCGACGCCGGGCTGCGGTTGCTGCAATGCCTGATCGATCCCGAGGAAGTCTCGGCCGCGCCGCTCGCAGCCGCGGGATATCGATCGCTCGCGCGGCTGGACTACCTCGAGCGCGACGTCCGCGATGCAACCCGCGACTTCGCGCCGTGCGACGACGCATCGCTTGCATGGCGCGACTACGCCGACGACCACCGCGATGAATTCGCCCGCACCATTGTCGCCACCTACGAGGCCACGCGCGATTGCCCCGCGCTCAACGGCGTTCGGCACATCGACGATGTGATGGCCGGCTATCGCGGCGCCACACGATTCCGGCCCGAACACTGGCAGTTGCTGCTCGCCGGCGATGAACCTGCCGGCTGCGTCCTGACCGGCGAGATTCCGCTTCGGAACACCCTGGAGATCGTGTACATGGGCGTCGTGCCGCGCCACCGTCGTCGCGGACGGGCGCGGCATCTGGTGCACCGCGCGCTGCAACTCGCTCGCACGGCCGGACTTCGAACGCTCAGTCTCGCCGTTGACAAGAACAACGAGCCGGCGTATCGCGTTTACGCGGCGTTCGGCCTGCGCTTTTCGATGTCGCGCGATGCATGGATGCGCGTACTCGACGGCCCGACAAATGGATAGCAACAACGCCTCGCGGGCACTTCACAACATCCCCACAGCGCCGCCAACGTGTGGATGCCGCGTGGATAAGATTTTTTTTCTGCTCCAACTGGCGGTCCGCACAAACGATCAGAGAATTCCCACGCAAACCTGTGAAACTACCCGATTGACGAAGCCCCCCGACGCCAATAGCATGGGCCTTTGTTCAACTGGCCGCAGCGGTCGCAGAAGCGCGGTTCCCGTTGGCGACGCTGGCCCGGCCACATTCAGCATCATCCGTGATTAGAAAAACCCGAAACGGGCCCGCGAAGAAGGTGCGCGCCTTGAACGCTTCATCCCCCGACGCCGAAGGACAGATCAGAATCCGAATCGCTGAAATTGTAGGTCCGAAACGTTTTAAAGTCTGGTTCCGCAACGCCACGCGGCTTTCCATCGCCGATGGAATCCTGAAGGTCGGCGTGCCGAACCTCTTCATCGGAAGCTGGATCGAGAACCACTTCTCGGATGCGATCAACTCCGCGGCACGAGACGTCCTCGGCCGCGACGTCCGCGTCTGCTACGCCATCGATCCGGTGCTCCTCCGCCAGCTCCGCAAGAGCCAGCTCAACTCCCAGGCCGAATTCGTCCACAAGCACGCCGACCGCGGCGCGCGCGAACAAGGCGCGGGCGTCAACGGCGACGCCTCCGCGGCCCGCCCGCCGCTTCGCTTCAAGCTCGACGACTTCGTCGTCGGACCGGCCAACGAACTGGCCTTCACCATCGCACGGCACGTGGTCGAACGCCCCGGCCAGGCTTACAACCCCGTCTTCTTCCACGGCGGGTGCGGCCTCGGCAAGACCCACCTCCTGCAAGGCATCGCCAACGCGTACAACGGCGACGGAAACGGATCGCGGGCCATCCGCTGGCGCTATGTTCCGGCCGAGGCGTTCACGAACGAATTCCTGTTGGCGCTGAAGACCGGCAAGCTCGAGGCCTTCCGGCAGCGCTATCGCGACCTCGACGCGCTGCTGATCGACGACGTGCATTTCCTCTCCAATAAGCGCGCCACGCAGGACGAGTTCCTCCACACCTACAACGCCGTCTGCGGGATCGGCAAGCAGATCGTCCTCGCATCCGATGCGCACCCGCGGATGATCGGACAGCTCTCCGAGTCGCTCGTCAGCCGCTTCGTCTCCGGGATCGTCGTGCGGATCGATCCGCCCGCGACGGAGATGCGCTGCGAGATCCTCCGCCGCCGCGCCGCCGCGATCGGCCGCACCGTGCCCGAGGAGGTCATCGCCTACGTCGCCGAGAAGATCCAGACGAACGTGCGCGAGCTGGAAGGCGCGCTGCTCAAGCTCGTCGCGACCGCAAACGTCGCCAAGTGCGAGCTTTCGGTCCAGATGGCGCGCCATATCCTCGACGAGCACCTCGTGCGCACGGCGAGGATCCTCACCGTCGGCGACATCGAATCGACGACGGCGACGTACTTCGGACTGACGCCCGCCGACCTGCACTCCTCGCGCAAGAGCCGCACGATCGCCCTCGCGCGGAACGTCGCGATGTACCTGGCCCGCCGGCACACGACGCTGAGCCTGCCCGAGATCGCGCGGCTCATGGGCAATAAGAACCACACCACCGTGCTGCTCGCCCACCGCAAAATCGACCGCATGGTCGAACTCGACCTGGATGCCGAGTGGATCGCGCCATCGGGGCCGCAGGTCCGCAAGATCCGCGAGGTTGTTGCCCGCATCGAGGAAGAACTCAAGCCGCACCGCTGAGCGGGACGCCGTCGCACCGGGCGACTCTATCTTCCCGGCGGCCTCACACGCTTTCAGCAAAAGCACATCCAACACGGCGTAAAAAACGCGATCGCCCGGCCCGCAGCCCCGGGCGCGCAACTGAGGCGCCGCAACGACTTATGGCGCGTCCGGTCGGCCGGCTATCCGCTGGCCCGCCGGCGTGTCGACTATTAGGATGGCCCGCACGGACGCGGTACACGTCCGGCCCGACGGGAAGACGGACCATCAAACCGAAGGAGGTCGAGCCATGCGACGCGGCGTGCTGACGAGTGTGATGATCGGATGGGTGCTGATGTCGAACGGGGCGCTGCTGGCGGGCTGCGACGATGACGGTCGCACGCGGGTGCGCGAATCCGCGCGGGACGAGCGGGCGTGGTCGCAGGACGACGACGCGCAGGCCTCGGAGTTTCGCGACGAGGAGATTCCAGCGGCGCCGGGACGGGCGCAACTGGCGCAGGCAAACTTCGGGCAGTACTCGCCGGGGCCTCCGCCGGGCGCGTACGGCGGCGGTTTTGACGTGAGCCTGTTCTACTACGAGCTGGCGCCGTACGGAGAATGGGTCGTTCGCGAACCGTACGGCTGGGTCTGGATTCCGTACGACGTGACGCCGAGCTGGCGACCCTACAGCCACGGGCACTGGGTCTGGACCGAGTGCGGCTGGACGTGGGTGTCGTACGAGCCGTTCGGATGGGCGACCTATCACTACGGTCGCTGGTACTACGATCCGTGGTACGGCTGGGCGTGGATCCCGGGCACGGAGTGGTCGCCGGCGTGGGTGGCATGGCGCGCGGGCCGCGGCTGGATCGGATGGGCGCCGCTGCCGCCGGCGGCGGTGTATCGGCCGGGATTCGGGTTTGACTTCGACCTCGTGTCGTGCCGCGGGATGCACCGGTTCTCGTGGTGCTTTGTGCCGGCGCGGTACTTCTGCGAACCGCAGGTGATCGACCACATCGTGCGGCCGAATCGCAGCGTGTCGATCTTCAACCTGACGGTCAACCTGACCAACTACAGCGTGGTCAATCAGCGGTTCGTGAACAAGAGCCTGAAGCTGGAGGAGATCGAGAAGATCGTACGCCGGCCGGTGCCGCGTTACAAGATCTATGACGTGGAGGACGTGCGTCACGCCCGCGGCGGAAACATCCGCAAGGACCTGATCGAGCTGTTCCGGCCGAAGCTGAAGGATGCGAAGCCGGCCAAGACGCCGAAGGAGCTGTTCCGGCCGCTGAAGGAGCGCTTCAAGCCGGAGGACTTTCGGCGGGAATTCGACCGCGACCGGCACGTGCTGGATGAGCGGATGGAGCTGGAGCGTCGGCGGATGGAGGAGCGGCATCAGCGGGAGCTGAAGAAGCCGCCGATGGGAATCGATCCGAACGAGCTGCGGCGCAGCCAGGAGCTGGAGCGCGACGCACTGAAGGAGCAGATGCAGCGCGAACGGCGATTGCTGGAGCGGTTCAACGAGCGCGTGCAGAAGGGGCAGTTCGGCAACGGCAAGGTCGACCGAAACCGATTCCGACTGACGCCGCCCGGCGACGATAAGGACGCGAACAAGGGCAAGGACGATCAAAAGAAGGGTAAGAAGAAGTAGTCGTCGGCATTCGCGCGCGAATCGAGTCGAAGCGATTGTGCGGCCCCGGGTCCGGATCGGCCCGGGGCCGACTTTTCTCTGCGGGTTGACGCGGAGGATCGGGTGGAGGAATATTCCGCCCTTTCTGCGGGCTCGATCCTCACGATGCCAGGATTCAAGGAGCAAGAACGATGATGGAGCGAACGGGGCGACGGGCGACATGGATGTTGTTGCTGGGGCTGTCGGCGATGATCGGCTGCCAGACGGAACGCGCGCTGCGCGTCTTTCTGCCGCTGCCGATGCAGACGGACTCCACGGAGTTTGAGATCGTCGGCGGAAAGATCCGCATCAACCTGCTGTTCAACCGGCCGGTCGATCTGACGTCGATGATCCCGGGTACGAACGTGATCCTCGAGACGCCGCTCGATGCGAGCGCGAACGTGACCGTGTCGGCGGGCGGCACGTTGCTGGAAGCCGTGATCGAAACGGTGGCGGACGCGTCGACGCTGCTGAACCCCGGCGTGACGAACACGGTCACGCTGCGCCTGCTCGGTTCGGGCGGGAGTCCGATCCGCAGCACGTCGGGCCTGACGCTGAATCAGAATGCCAACGGCGATCCGCAGCAGGACTACGAGACATCGTTCGCGATTGATGGGTAGGGGCGGGGCGTCGGATTCCCCGCGATGCGATCCTCCGTCCGGTGCGGTCTACGCTCCGCGCACGGGCGTGCTGCGCGCGGCGATTGCGGTCCTGTGATTGGATCGGTCGATGCGCGTGCGGGAGTGCCGGCCGCAGCGGAGCGGTTCGGAGGCCGCCTACTTCCGCCGGCGGATGTGGCCGTTGAGGCTCTCGACGGTATTCACGTGAAGGTACTCGACGAACGCCCACCGATCCGACTTCGGGGCGGCGATGAACAAGCGGCGCTCCAGCAATGCCACGTTGTCGGGATTGCGAACCACGCAGGATTCGCCGCTGGTCGTGACGATCCGAAAAGGCTCGAACACCTCGCGGTGCAACAACTCGCGGATCGAGAGGTGTGCGCTCATGCTCGGGATTCTACGGCGCGGGCAGACCCTGTTCAGACGTACCCGTCCCCGCGGACCGCAGGACCGATCAGCGCGAAGATCCGCAGCGTTGCAGCGGTGTGGGGGAACTGGGCAGGGCCGGAGTTGAACCGGCGACACACGGATTTTCAGTCCGTTGCTCTACCAGCTGAGCTACCTGCCCGGCCGGAGCGATCCGCCCGAAGGCGGTGCATGCCGAGCCGGGCATTATATCCAGCACCGCCGGCCGAACAACCGGGCGCAACCCCGGCCGACCCGCGTCCGCCTTCGACGAAACAGGCCCGCCGCTACTTCTGCGCTGCGTGGCCCGTCGAAAGCGCGTCGCCGAACTGGCGCCAGCCGTGCTCTGGCCGGCTCAGCACGTCCTTGATCACCGCGTTCACGGCCTCGGCCTGCGACGTCTTGCCGTTCGCGGCGGCCTCGGCGACGAGGTGCTGCGCCTGCGGGATCAGCTCCTGATAGAAACGCTCGGCGACTTCGAACATCCCGTGCCAGTGCGTAAAATCCGGGCCCATCATCGATGCGCCCATCCGCGCGCGGCGGCCTTCGTGGTGCCAAAGCAGATACCACGTCCACTCGATCTCCTCGTCGAAATCGAGCTTCGTCAGCAGGCCCTGCTCGTAGAACGCCGTCATGATCTTCTTGCCCGCCTTCGCGAACTTCTCGTTGTAGAGCACGACGAGGTCGTCGTACTGCTGGTAGAAGCCGTTGACGTAATCGGGCGTGTGACAGTGCAGGCAGACGTCCTTCATGCGGTTGCGCTTCTGCTCGGCCGAGTCGGCGATCACGCCGGCGCGCTTCGCCGGGTCCGTCTCGGTCACGACCTTGTGGTCCTTGTCCACGTCCATGACGAGGCTGATCGGCGGCCGATTGGTCCACGAGATCCGCTCGCCGGGGTCGTGCGTGATCCGGCCGCCGTTCCGCGTATGGCCGGACATGTGGCAGGTGGCGCAGGTCGGCGCGGCGGAGTAGTCCCTGCCGAGGATCCACGAGTCGGAATCGAGGTTCATCTGCTCCTTCAGATCGCGAAATGCGATACCGTGCTTCGATTCCTCGTAGATCTCCTTCTGTGGATGGTCCGGACCCATGTGACACTTGCCGCAGCTCTCCGGCTGCCGCGCGCGGCGCGGGGAGAAATCGTGCCGGCTGTGGCACGCCGAGCACGAGCCGAGCGATCCATCGAGATTGATCCGCCCGATCCCCGTGTTCGGCCAGGTCGATGGATGGTATTTCGGGCGGCCCTCGTCGTTGCGAACCAGCATCGCGAGGATGGCCGTGTTCGTTGGCTTTCCATCCGGGCCGGGCTTGAGTTCATCGACGCTGACCTTGCCGCCGTCCTTTGTCATCAGCGCGACCTTCGCACCGTGGCACTGTCGGCAGCCGAGATCGGCGCTGGCCATGCCGTTGACGCGCGTCACGTCTCGGCCCGGCGTCGGCGAATGCGGATCGAAGAACCCGCGCATGCCCTCGGCGTTCTCGGCGAGGATGTTGTCGAGCGAGGCGAGGATGTTGCCGCCCTTGGAGTGGTGGCTCCGGGCGAATTCCTCGGCCTCTTTGGGGTGGCATCGGGCGCAGTCGCGCGGCGAGACGACGGTGGCGATGTGCTGGCCGTAGTGATCGAAGCCGTCGGCGTCGCCGCGTTCGGCCTGATGGCACTCGACGCAGCCGACGCCCTTTCGCGAATGGGTGCTGCCCTTCCAGTGCTCGACGATCATCGGGGAGTTCTGCGCGTGGCAGTCGACGCAGTTGCGGCTCGACTCCGGCGTCATCGCCAGCACGGTTGACAGCGGCATCTTGTGCGGCGGCTGGTGGCGGCGCGACTCGGTCTCGGCGACCACGATCAGCGCGGCGCACAGCGCCGTTCCGAGGACGAAGACGATGACTCGCTTCAGATTCAGCGACATGGCTGCTCCCTCATTGATCCCCGGCTACACCGTGGCTTCCCAGACGGTGAAGGCCAGGAACGTCAGAAACGCGACGATGCCGACGTAAATGCCGAGGTCTTTCTTCGGCGCGAGCCGCTCGAGCAGGGCGTCGATCCACGGCCACGCGACGATCATCACCACCAGCAGCCCGCTCAGCACGACGGCCGTATCGAGTCCGGTCAGCTTGAGGAGGCGGAACTGGAAGAAGAAGTACCATTCCGGCTTGATGTGGTCCGGGGTCACGAGCGGATCGGCCCGCTCGCCGAGCTCGGCCGGGAAGACGAGCGTGAACAGCGTGAGCAGGAACAGCAGCAGCGTGCCGATCAGCAGCTCGGTGATTATGTGATCGGGAAAGAAGTTGAACGGCTTGTCCGGACCCTTGCCCTCGATAAACCGGTCCTGCCGCACGACGCCGTACACGGCCGTGATGGCCAGCAGAACCGCGGCGATGACCCAGACCGGCGTGCTGGCGGCCTCGCGATGCGTCAGGTCGAAGATCAGTTTGGCGATCGCGAGGATGCTGGTCACGAGCCAGAGGAGCAGGCCGTACATGTGTCCGCGAAATAGCAGCGTGGACGTCGTGGCCAACAGTACGCCGCCGACAAGCCAGAGCAATCGCGTGCTGGACGGGCTCAGTTCGCGCGCGACCAGCGTCGCGGAGGTGGCGCGAAACGCGGCCATGAGGAGGCACGCCAGCGCGCCAAACGCGGCGACCAGCGCGAGGAGTCGTACGCCGGGGAGCTGATGCGCCAGCTTCCGATCGGCCGCCGGTTCGGTGCGCGGATCCGAAAAGGACAGGTCGGAGACGCCGTGGATCCGCAGCAGGGCGATGTGGAACCCGATGAGCAGGATCGTCACCACGGGCAGGATGCCGACGTGGAGGTTGTACATGCGCGTCAGCGTGTTGGGCCCGATCTCCTCGCCGCCACGCATGAACGTGGCCAGCGTTGCGCCGACGAGGGGAATGTTCGCGACAAGCTCGGACGCGACGGTGATGCCCCAGTAGCTGAGCTGCTCCTGGATGAGGGAGTAGCCGGTGAATCCGAGCGACAGCGTGCAGAGCAGCAGGCCGCAGCCGACGATCCAGTTGATCTGCCGCGGGTGCCGGAACGCGCACGAAAAGAACACGCGGCACATGTGCAGCAGCACCGTGATGATCATCAGGTTTGCCGCCCACTTGTGGACGCTGCGGATGAACCAGCCGAATGGAACGGCGTGGGTGATGGCCGAGACACTGTCGTAGGCGTGATCGGGCGACGGCACGTAGTAGAACGACAGCAGGATGCCGGTCGTGATCTGAATGAAGAACAGGTAAGCGGGCGTGCCGCCCAGCGCGAACCACCAGCGCTTGATGTGCCCCGGGACCGGCTCGTTCGTGACCTCCTGGACCTTTCCCCAGTCGACGGGCAGCAGTTGCCAGAGCCGCCCGCCGGGCGCGCGGACGTGCGTCTCGCCAGCGCCGGACTCATGCGCCATAGCGGGCTTCCTCCGCGACCATCACGTACACCGCGCCGGTCTCCGGCCGCACCCGGACCTCGAACTCAAGCAGGTCCTTGTTCTCCTGCGCCGGCGGACCGGAAACGGCGCGGCCCTGCTTGTCGAAGATGCCCTCGTGGCACGGGCAGCGGAACCGATCTTGGCCGGCCTCCCAGTGCACCTTGCAGCCGAGGTGGGGGCATTTCGTGGAGAGGGCGCGGAAGTTCCTCGATCGATCGGCGGCGTCATCGGTGATCCGCGCGATCATGATCTCCTGGCCGCGCGGATCGCGAACCGTTCGCGTCGCGCCGACCGGGAAGGTGTCGAGCGTGCCGATGAACATCTCGCGGGACGGGCGCTCCTGTCGGAGCGGAACCAGGTATTTGAAGAAGTGCAGCGCGCCGAGGCCGTAGCCGGCGGCGATCCCGAGGAACATGAGCACCCACGAAGCAAAGCCGCGACGCGTCGTGCCTTCCGGTTTGTCCTGCGCCGGTGTCACGGCGAGCCTCCGCAGAGCAACTCGCGGGCGAGGGTACGATGACTCGCAAGCGCCGTCAAGAACGGCGGCGGATGCTAATCGGACGGAAGGACGGGCAACTCCAGTACGCACCGCTCGGTCAGTCGCCCGGCGCCGGCGATCGCCTCGATCCGAAGCGTCGCGGCCGAGGGCGTCGTGCGAACGCGGCGCACGAGGACGCGACCGGTTCGCCCGGGCGGCAGCAAGTGGGAGACGTCGAGCTCGCGCGGCGGTGCGTCGGCGATTGCGTTCGATCGTGACGGCGCGCGCTGGATCTGCACGGCCGCGCTGGCCGCAAGCTGCCGCGCAGTGATGACGAGTTCGACGCGGCGCGTCTGCGCCGCGGCCGTCGCAAAAACGTCCGCCAGGACGATGCCGACGCCGGCCGCCATCGCGACCGCGGCGATCACGACGAACAACGTCATGGCTCGGCGGAAAGCGCTCATGGCACCATCGCTCGCAACGTGACGCGCCGCAGCCAGTGTGCACGGCCGGCGCGAACATCGACGGACCGACCGGACAACGTCACTTCCAGCAGATCGCCCCGTGCGGCCGACGCGGGAGAGAGCGAGACTTGCCAGGCCGGCGTCTTCCACGCATGGTCTGGTTCACCCTCGCAACGGCGCAACACCCCATCCGGTTCGACGCCGTAGACGATCACGCGGTCGATCGTCTCGATCCGTACCGCGTGTGAATCAACCCCTGTGATGCGGCGGGCCCGGACCGTATCGGCGTGCAGTTGCCGGAGGATCGAAGCGGCCGTCGCCTCGCGCGCAGCCGACTGCGCCAGCGCGTTCGATGCGCGGTGTATCTCGCGGACGAATGCCGCCGCCAGCGTCGCGACCACGACCCAACCGAGCATGGCAATGCCGACCTCACTGAGCATGAAGCCGCCGCGGCAGCGTGTGGGAGCGCTCATGGCCGTGCCTCCGCGGGCAGATAGCCGCTCAGCGCCACGTTGAATTCACGTCCGAAGCGCGTGTGACCGCTGACCGTAATCGTGATCCGATCCAGCTCGCGCCAGTCCCCCGCGCCCGGCGCGCGATCGATTCGGTACATCATGTCGGGATACGCCGCGGCGAACTCCGCTGCGCTCCACGGCTCGGCCGAGCGGAGTCGCTCGATCACCGACTCCGCGGCCAGCATTCCCTGCACGCGCGCTTCGAGAAGCGCGCGGCGCTCATTGAACACGTGCACCGTCTCGGCGAAGGCCATCATGAGCGCGCCCATGATCACGGTCGCCGTCGCAACTTCGATCAGCATGGCCGCCCGGCAAGCGAACGAACTTCGCCTCGTGCTCACTGAATGGATGCGCATACCACCCTCACGAGTTCGGCCATCGGGGCGATCACGGCGACGACAAAGAGGCCGACGAACGCGCCGAGGACCAGCGTCACGACGGGCCACGCGGCCTGCGCCAGCCACAACTGCCAGTGCCGGCAGATCGCTTCGTAATAGCCGCGCGCGTAGTGAATGCCGGGGATCGGATCCCCTTCGCGCATGCCCCCGGCGAGCGCCTGGATGAGCAGCTCGGGCAACCCCGCCCCGCGCGCGGCCGAAGGCGGCGAGTCACCGCGCTTCATCGCATCAGCCCAGGCCGCGAGCCGTCGGCGGACGCGGACGTTTACATCGACCGCCGCGGCGCGATCGACGGCCGCCTCCAACGGCCAGCCGGCGACGAGCGCGAATTCGATGGCCGGCAGCGCGGTCGCCAGTCCGCGCGCCAGTTCGATGCCGTGAAGTCCCGGCAGCAGCCAGCGAATCGAGTCGCCGGCCCGCATGAGCAATCCGGGCTTGCCGGTCCGGCGCGGAGTGGATCGAAGCGTCAGGAATACCACGCCGAGGCCAAGAACCGACCAGAGGGTGTAACGCAGCATGGCGCCGGTGGTCAGTTCCTCCGCCGGCTCACGTGACTTCTCGTCATGCCTCACAAGGTGGAACACGCTGTCCGTCAGTCGAGGGACTTTCATCCCGGAATCGGAGAATAGCTCCAGAAAGTGGGGGAATATGCCCTGATCGAAGAACAGAATCTCGATGGTAAGGATGGCGAAGACCGCGAGCGCGTAGGGAATTACGAACCATTGGTTGCGATCCCGCTGCGCGGCACGGCGCTTCGACTTCTCGGACAGCGTCCGCAGCGCCGGTGCGAGCGTCCCGCTCCATTCGGCCGCGGCGATCGTGCCGATGATCTCACCCGGACAGCTTCGATCCGCGCAACGAAACGCCTCGGACAGCGGCAGTCCGCGCTCGATGCCGTGCGCGATCGTGCGAATCCTCCGCCGGTTCCAGCCCCGCGCATCGCGGGCCAGCGCGTGCAGCGCCGGCGCCAGCGGCAGGTTCTGCGAAACGATCATCGACAACTTGTCGACCAACTCCTGATCCTGAAGCCGCCGCGCCACCGTGCCGGCGTGTCCGAGGATCACCGCCACGAGAACGAGCGGCGTCACGAAGAAGATCAGGATTGAAATCAGTACGACCATGAAACATCCCGCTGCGGGCGCACGCTCCTCAACCGGTCAGCGCGTTGATCAGCGTGAGCAGCGGCAGGAAGATCGCAACGATCCCGAGGCCGATCAGGGCACCAACGACCAGCGTGAACAGCGGCACGAGGACCGTCCGCAGGATCATCAGGCGATGCTCGGCCAGATCGGAGTACGTCTCAGCGATCTCGTGCAGCGCCGCCGGCAGCCGGTCCGCTTCGCGCGACGCGTCGGAGGTGAAGGCGAAGCACGCGGGGATCAACCTCGTCCGCGCCGTCGCAGCGATCGCGGGCTCGCCGCGCTCGATGGCCGACGCGCAAAGCTCCGCATCGCGAATCAGCAGCGGACTGGCGGTGCTCTCGGCCGCAAGCCGCAGGATGTTCGGCAGCGGATGCCCCGCATCGGCGAGGACTGCGGCACAGCGCGAAAATCGCGCGATCAGGCTGCACGCGAACGTCTGACCGATGAGCGGAATCCGCGAGACCACCGCCTCGCGGATGCGGACACCGCGCGCCGTCAAGTTCAGCATCTTCCAGAGCAGGAATACGCCGACAATGACCGCGCCAAACGCCGCCAGGAACATCGGCCACCGCTCACCGCCCCACAGGAACGCCAGCGTGAGCGCGGGCAGGTGGATCCCGAAATCGGCGTAGATCTCGCGGAACTTCGGCGCCACGAAACAGAGAAAGAACGACAGGACCGCCAGGGCCACGGCCGCGACGACGACCGGATAGCCCGCGGCCTCCCAGACGAGCCGTCGCGTCCGCGCGGCCAGCTCGAAGTGCGAGTTCAGATTGAACAGCGTCGAGGCGAGTTGCCCGCTCTCGACGCCGGCGCGGATCAGGTTCGCATACAGCGGCGGGAACGCCGCGCCGCGGGCCGCGATCGCCTGATCGACCGGAACGCCGCGCGACAGATCGGCGACCAGCTCATCGATCACTTGCCGCAGCCGCTCGGACTTCACATCGCGCGCCAGCATCCGCAAGCCCGGCTCGAGCGCCATGTCCGTCCGCGCGAGCGACGCAAGCTGCTCGTTGAAGAACAGGAAGTCCTCGCGCGCGAGCTGACGCCGCGGCCGCGGCGCGTGGGCCTGCGAGACGCTCATCACCCGCACGCCCATCTGCTCCAGTCGGCGCTGCGCCTCGTCGAGCGACTCGACCTCGATCGCACCCGAGATCGCCGACCCGCCCGGCAACTGACCCGTGTAGTCGACTCGCATGGTTACGGTTCCGTCTCAAGTCCTCACGCACGCCGCGATCAGCCCGAGATGCGACGCACGTCCGGCCGCGTCGTCCACCCGTCGCGAACATGCCGCTCCGCGTCGCGCGCGAGGTCGGCCGGACCCTCGGCGTCGACCGCCGCACTCAGCGCCGCCGCGTCGCCATGCCGCAGCAGCACCTCGCGCAGCCTTGGCGTCATACGTGCGATTGCCCCGCAGGCAATCCGCCCCGCGTAGCCCGTGTGCAGGCATCGATCGCACCCCGCAGCGGCATACGGCCCCTCGGGATCGCCAGTCGGCCGGCGGCACGACTCGCACAGCCGCCGCAGCAAACGCTGCATAACGATCAATCGCACGCCGCTCGTGATCTGGTACGCCGGCACGCCCATCTCCAGGAGCCGCAGCAGCGCCTCGCCCGCGCCGCCAGCGTGCATCGTCGACAGTACGAGGTGGCCCGTCAGCGATGCCTCCGCCGCGACGTGCGCCGTCTCGGCATCTCGAATCTCGCCCACCAGCAGCGTCTCCGGGTCCTGGCGCAGAACGCTCCGCAGCACGCGAGCGTAAGTCAGCCCGCGGCTCGGCTGCACCTGGATCTGCGCGATGCCATCCACGCGATACTCGACCGGGTCCTCGACCGTCACGATGCACCCCGCGTGCGGCCGACCGATCAGCCAGTGCACGAGGCTGTACAGCGTCGTCGTCTTCCCGCTGCCGGCCGGACCGGTCACGAGGATCAATCCGCCGCCGCCGGAGGCCGTACCTCGCAGCGCGGCCAGCAACTCGTCCGACAGCCCGAGGGATTCGAGCGAGAGGATGTCCGGCTGCCGGGCGAGGAATCGCAGTACGACGCGCTCGCCGCGGATCGTCGGGATGGTCGAGATCCGCACGTCCTGCGCGACGGGCGAGCCCTCGTCGAGCGTCAGCGCGCCTTCCTGCGGGATGTCCGTGCGGTACGTCAGCAGCCCGGCGAGGACCTTCAGCCGCGCAACGACGTTGCCGCACAGATCCGGCGGAACGTGCTCGACGGCGTGCAGTTCCGCGTCGATCCGGGCGCGGACGGTCAGGCCATCGTCGGCCGGCTCGAAGTGCAGGTCCGTCGCCCGCCGGATGATCGCCTCGCGGAGCAGGTCATCGACGAGACAGACCACCCCTCCGGCCGCGTCGACCGGCGGGCCGGGCCGCGGATCACCCCGTTGAATCGGCAGTGTTCTCACACCGATACGGACGTGCCAGCCCGGCGGTTGTTAGTCGCCTCGCCCGGTCCGGGACCATGCGTCCCGGGCGTCGGGATGCGTGGCTCATCTTCCATCGCGACGCGGCGCACGGTCGATCGGCACCGACTCGATGATCGGTCGATGGCGTCGCACCGCAATCGCACGCCGCGGCACGAAGGAACGTCGCGTTGAAGCGATCCACCGCCATAAACCCGGCCAAACTGGGCTATGCGGGCATCCACGGACCGAGGCGCCGCCGCTTTTCGCGCCACGCGATGGTAGTCCTGTCCCTGCTTGCGTTCACCACCGGGCTCGAGCTGTCGTTGCATCCTCGCCCGACGCAGATGAGCGACATCTGCGTGCAATACGGGCGCGTCGAGACCGACATCGGAATCGTGCTCGGACGCGGCCGAGCGATCATCCCGGCTCATTCGATGGCGCCGCGCGAGCGGGCGGCCTGGAACGCCACGGCCGATCAGTCACGGCCCGCACACCGTCACCGCCGGCACTGCCTGCAACGCCGGTCGAGCGGTGGCGAGGATATGCTGCTGGCGGTGTGGCGCTCGCGTGATTCGCGCGATCACGCCTCGAACCAGCCGCGCTCGCGCATCGGAAAATCCCCCTGACCCCGGGTACCATTTGTTCCCGTGACGCGGAATGCAGAAAAACCGGGCCGGCCGAGTGGTCCTCGCGAGCCGCAATCGACACAAGCGCGCGTCGCGTCCACCGCAGCGCCGACCGCCTCCGCCGCGCCGCGACCCTGGCTCATTCCTGTCGCCGTCGCCGTCCTTACCTTTCTGGCCTTCATCCCCTCGCTGTCGAACGGCTGGGTTAACTGGGACGATGACAAGAACTTTCTCGAGAACGAAAACTACCGCGGCCTCGGACCGAAGAACCTCGCCTGGATGTTCACCACCTTCCACCTCGGCCCGTACCAACCGCTTGCCTGGCTGACGCTCGGCGCAGACTACGTCCTGTGGGGCATGCGGCCCGGCGGATACCATATGACCAACATCCTGTTCCACGCCGCGACGGCCGCCTGCTTCGCGCTGCTGCTCGCGCGATTGCTGAGCGGAGCGTGGCTGCGCCGCGCAACATCCGGCGATCCGGCCATGTCCGCCGTGCCATCGAATTCGACACCGACCGAACCCGGCTGGTCGACGTCGCTGCTCGCGGGCGCCGCAGCGCTCTTCTGGGCCGTGCATCCGCTCCGCGTCGAGGCCGTGACCTGGATCACCGAGCGGCGCGAGGTGGTCTGCGGCGTCCTTTCGCTGACGAGCCTCCTGCTCTGCCTCGCCGACCGTCGCCGCGCCGCCGCACTCGTCGCGATCACGGCCATGCTCGCGAAGGGCGTAGCGGTCGTGCTGCCGGGGTTGTTCATTCTGCTGGAGCTGTACCGCCGTCGCGCGGCCGGCGCGGGCGAGTCGCGCGTGACGCTCGCACGCGCGCTCGTGCGCCAGTGGCCCGCCATCGGGGCCGCGGCGCTGTTTTCGATCGTCGCGTTCTGGGGCCAGCACGCGACAAAAGCGACCGTGACGACGCGCACGCTGACGCCCGTCGACCGGCTCGTGTTGTGCGGCAACAGTCTCGGCTTCTACGTGCGCGAGACGCTCTGGCCCGGCCCGCAGCCGGTGATCCGCGAGATCCGGCTCGTCGGCGAAGCGCCGGAGCGCGGCGACGTGTCGAACCTGCGGCGACCGGCGATCGTCTCGGCCGTGCTGTTGGCCGCGCTTCTCATCGCCTGCATCGCGTGGCGGCGGCGCGTTCCGGCGGTCTGGATGCTGCTCGTCGCGTACCTGGCGATGGTGCTGCCGGTCAGCGGGCTATTTCAGGTCGGCCTGCAATACGCCGCGGACCGCTACGCGTATCAGAGCGGCTGGGTCGTGACGCTCGCGCTGCTGCTCGTCCTGCGAGCGGCGGCGCGGCGATTGCTCGGCGGCGATCGCGCGCCGCACGTCGCGGCGGCTATCCTCCTCGTCGCGCTCTGCGCCCGCGTTCCGAAGACGATCGCCCAGCAGCGCATCTGGCGCGACACGAAGACGCTCTGGTCGCACCAGATCGCCGTCATGCCGGAGGTATCCTCCGGTTACTACAACCTTGCGCACGCCTACTCCGATGAGAACGACCTCGCGCGGGCCATCCCGACCTATCAGACCGCCATCGACGTGCGGCCGGGATTCGTCGCCGCGCGCTTCAACATCGCCGATTGCTACAACCGTGCCGGCCGGCCGGCCGATGCGGAGAAGGCGTTTCGCGAGGTGATGCGTCTGGACCCGGACCTCGTGCCGGTCTATGTGAACTTCGCGGAACTGCTCGTGCGGCAGGGGCGGATCGATGAAGCGCTGGAACTGTATGCGAAAGCACAGGCGCTCAAGCCGAGCGATCCGGAGATGCTGAGCAACATCGCATCGGCGTACATGGAGGCCGGGCGATACGCGCAGTCGGCCGAGAAGCTGCGCGAGGCGATCCGGCTTTCGGCGGGGAATCCGGACTTTCACTACAACCTCGGCAACGCACTGCAAAAGCTCGACCAGCCCAAGGAGGCCGAGGCGGCGTATCGCGAGGCGATCCGGCTGCGCCCCGATCATGCCGAATCGCACAACAATCTCGGCAACCTGCTCTCGGCGCAGGGCCGGGTGCTGGAGGCGATCGCGTCGTTCGAGGCAGCGCTGCGGCTGAATCCGGGGTACGTGGTGGCGCGATACAATCTGGCCCTGGAGTTTGCGCGGCGCGGCGACGACGTTTCGGCAATCCGGCTGTTCGGCGAGGTCGTTCAGCAGCAGCCGGAACTGGCGCCGGCGCGTCTGGGGCTGGCCCGCGCGCTGTCGCGTCAGGGCCGCGTGGACGAGGCGGTCCGGCAGTATCGCGAGTATCTGAAGCGCTCCCCCGACGATGCGGAGACGGAGAACGAACTGCGGGAACTGGAGAATCGCACCGAGTAGTCGCACGGCACTCAACGCGCCGCGCCGCGGATCGAATCACCGCGACGCGGTCACGACCGGCAGCGGGATGCTCCCGTCCGCACGCGGCAGCGGATCGGGCGGGCGGATCGTCACGTCGCCGCGGTTCAGTGTCGCCTCGCCGCACTCCACCCGCGCCGCGAAGCGCACGCACTCCTCGAACAGCGCCTCGAGCATCTCCGACTCGCCCACCGTCCGCGTCTGCTCGCCCTGCACGTAGATGATCCCCTTTCCACGGCCGGCGAACACCGCCACGTCCGCCCCCTCCGCCTCGCCCGGACCGTTCACGACGCAGCCCATCACCGCGACCTTGACCGGCACGCGGATCTCCGCCAGGCGCCGCCGCACGTCCTGCACGAGCTTGAGCAGATCGACCTCGATCCGCCCGCAGGTGGGGCAGGCGATCAACTCGGGTTCGTTTCGCTGCCGCATGCCCAGGCAGCAGAGCATCTCCTTTGCATCCTCGACCTCGAAGACCGGATCGCTCGCGTAGCTTATCCGCACCGTGTCGCCAATGCCGTTGGCCAGCAGCGCGCCGAGCGCGACGACCGAGCGGATGCAGCCCGTCTCCTTCGGCCCGGCGTGCGTGACGCCCAGGTGCAGCGGGTAATCGAAGCGGCGGCTGATCTCGGTGTAGGCGTCGATGACGATCCGCGGGTCGATGCTCTTGGCCGAGAGCACGACGTCATGAAAGTCGTTCGCGTCGAAGATCCGCAGGTATTCCTCGACCTTCTCGATCATGAGCCGGATGAGGTGCGCGTGGTAGTCCTCGGCGAGCCGCTGCTTTTCGGCGGCGCGCTGCTCCTTGTCCTTTCGCTCGACGATGCCGCCTTCGTTGACGCCGACGCGGATCGGGATCCGCCGCTCGCGGCAGGCGCGGATGACGCGGTCGACCTGCGCGCGGTCCTGGAGGTTGCCCGGGTTCAGGCGGATCTTGTG
The DNA here is from genome assembly GCA_023150615.1 of Phycisphaerae bacterium. Classification (GTDB taxonomy): domain Bacteria; phylum Planctomycetota; class Phycisphaerae; order UBA1845; family UTPLA1; genus JAKLKO01. The sequence goes on along the minus strand of JAKLKO010000005.1, from coordinate 118,286 downwards.
CACGCCCGCCTCGACGGCCTCGAGCGCCCGCTGAAAGTGAAAGTGAACGTCGGCGACGATCGGCACGCTGACCTGCGGGAGGATGTGCCGCAGGGCGTCGGTATCGGCCTTGTCGGGCACGGCCACGCGGACGATGTCGGCGCCGGCGCGGGCGAGCTGGTGGATCTGCGCGATGGTTCGGTCGATCTCGTAGGTGTACGTGCTCGTCATCGACTGAATCGAGACAGGCGCGCCGCCCCCGACCGCGACCGGGCCGACGAATAGTTGGCGTGTTTTCCGGCGGGGGGACACCATGGGGCCTCGTACGCTGCGCCCTATCCGAATCAGCAGGGAAGCGCTCCTGCGGGGCGCATTGGCAACAATCTACGAAAAGAGTTCTTCAAACTTCCGTTCGTCATGCTGTCTCAGGCGTTCTGCGAGCTCGTTCGCATAGAAAACGTCGGGGGCAAACCGCTGCGCACGGCAGCGAATCTCAAAATTCGGGTTCTCGGGATTGGCGTCAAAAAACACAAGCCCAATGCCGAATAGCATCGCAAGCGCCTCAAACCGACTCGCATCGTTCTCGGAAACCGCACGAGTCATGACAAGGTAGCACTTGTGCGAAAACAGCCGGTACGCGACCGCCTGTCCGAAAGCCGTCACCGGTTCGGCCGGATTCGATTTGACTTCGGCCGAGATGATCTCGGCCTCGAACTTGACGATGTCTGAAGCGCGCCTTATACACGCCGATCACGTCCGGTGTACCCCACTTCTCGCCCAACCCTGCTCCGCCAAGCACGACCGCCCGGGTTGCCTCCTCCAGATCGTCCTTAAGGTAGTCTTTGAACGGCTCATAGAAATCCTGCTCGCGTGGTCCCGCGACCGGCGTCGGCGATGCTGGAGCAGGCTCGCCGGGCGTCGCGGCCGCTGTGGCTGGGATCCAGACGTATACGCCTCGACTCGGCTTCGCAATCTCATTGGCGAACTGACGATGCAGATCCCACACACCTCCATGAATCGTGTTGATCGGCGTTTCTGGGTGATCCGCATGTATTCGCCTGACCAACGGCGTATAGCGAATCCCGCCTGGCGTGTCTCGAACGATCTCGCGCGCCAGTCGTCGAATTTCGTCGCCGGACAGATGCGCCACCGCACTTCACTCCGCAGACGACCAACGGTTATCGTTTCCGAACACGATCCTTGCTCTCCGTCGCAACGACGAATCACCCTTCCCAGCTCGTGACGGCTTCATTCATGAAGAGCGCTCGTACCCGCGCAACGAGCGCCCGGCAGCTTGGATGTCGACGCCGAACAAGCAGCAATCCATGATGTGAACCGGGTTAAAAGCGGCGCACATCCGAGAAATCCAGAACTTGCGTCACAAAATACCGCCCCGCCTGCTGCGCTGCACTCCACAAGATCTCATCCTTCTCACCGGCGAGGCCTTCCTGGACACTCGTGTCTACGTCGTCCCCGAGTCCTTCGAGGGCGCTGGCGAGGCGGCCAGGGAGGTTTTCGTCGAGCTTGACCCTCATGTCGCAGGCACGCCCGGAGTGGGCGGAACTTTTTGCACCGATGCGGCCGCGATCGCGATCACGGCGTGCACGTCGTCACGCGTGAGCGTCGGAGAACCCTCGACGATTTCATCCACCGAGTCCCGGTGCGCCGCGTCACACGTGTCCCGCGGATGACGGGTTCACCGCCGCATATCGCCCGGTCCCGCACAATCCTGTCCTGAGGCGGCATGGCGACACTCCTTCAAACGCTCATTATAGCACGTGCGACGATGCGGCCGTAAGACCGTACACATGATGGCGCGACAAACCGCTCGTCCGCAACTGACAACGCTTTCGCGCCGCTCTGGGCGGAATCAGCACCGCCTGCGCCGGGGCCCGCCCGAGATGATGCGGCTCCACGGCGTCAACGTGCACCGGAGTTCACCATCGTTCCCAGCGGTGCGCTGGATGAGCGGCGTGCCTCCCGCACGCGTGTCAATCATGCGGCCGCCCGGACGCCGTTCGACCGGCGCGTCAGGATTCAGCCTACTTGATGGTGCGTATCACCGAGATCTTCAACCGCCCCATCAGCGGCATCATCGACGTCGCCCCCTCGATCACGCCGTCGTCGTCCAGCGCCAGGATCCCCAGCGCAATGTGCGTCGGGTCACATTCCGGCTGCCGCATCGCCGCGTCGATATCCACCCACCGACCGGCCACGTACACCTGCGTCCACATGTGATAGCCGAACTGCGCATCGGCCGCCGACGGCCCGGTGATCATCACCAGCCCCGCGACGCCGCGCGACGGCAGGCCGTTGGCCCGTGCCAGCGCCGCCAGCAGCACGCTGTGTTCGGTGCAGTCGCCCTCGCGCGACTTTGCCACTTCGCTGGCGGTCGCGAAGCCGACGCCGAGGTTCTTGTCCTCGACGTAGCCCTCGACGAAGCGACAGAGCGTGTGCGCCAGCCGGGCGCGATCACGCGCGTGCGCGCGGCCTTGCAGCGCCAGCTCCCGGATCCTCTTGTCCGACGTGTCGAGATAGGTCGAACCGCGGAGATACCGCGCGCGGACATCGGGCGGAATGTCCACGTTCGTCGCCGCCTCGCGCCGGACAGACTCCCAATCGATCCGCCGGATCGTCAGCTCGACCGTGCGATCGTTAATCCGCTGCGGCGTCTGCATGCCGGTCGTCGGAAGCTCGGGCATGTTGTCCTCATCGACCGACAGGCGCAGCACCAGCCCCTTCGCCATGCGATCGACCGGTTCCTTCACGCGGATAAACGTGCTGAGAAACAGCTCAGGCAGCTCGTCCGGCTTGCCGGTCTCGATGCTCCTGCGATCGGTCCGCTCCAGCCGAACGTCGAGGAACCCGACGCGCATCGTCACCACTAGCGGAACACCCATTGAATCAACCCACGAATCGCTCGGGATCGGCACACTCAGCTTCGTCGTCGTCCGCACGCGCGTTGCGGACACGCTCCGATCGCCGACCTTCACGTTCTCCGTCCCGATCACCTCGATGTCCAGCTCCACCGGCTCGTCAGCCTTCAGCGTCGGCTCGTACGACGCAATCGAGAACTTCGTGCCCGGCTTCAGCCCGTGCTTGTGCTGCGCCAGCCACTGCCCCCACGTGTACTGCACGTCGCGGTCCAGCCGGATCGTCTTCGTCTGCTTCGTGCCGAACTGCTCGCTCGTCATCTTCACCGTCCGACCCGAGATCACACCGCGCTGCACGATCGGCTGGCCGGCCATGTTCATGCTGTGCTCAAAGCTCAACGCCTTGCCGTCGATCGTCTCGCGATACGACTGGGTCATCTCGATCGTGACCGCCGCCTGCTCGCGCCGCATCGAGATCGAGAACTCCGCACGGCTGATGATCGTGTCCCCGTCGCGGCGCGTCATGCTGCGCATATGGCCGCAGCGCGCCCCGCCGATCGTGGCCGCATACCAGTCATCCATGAAGACCCCCTGCGGCGGATTGACGGGGTCAAACGAACGCGGTTCACCGAGTGCGGGCACGCCCGCGGCGAGCACCAGCAACGCCGACCCGCGCGCCACGCGGACCATCACGCCTTCCCATCGTCGAGGATTCACCATTGCTCTCCCAGCGGTCCGCCCGCAGACGCAGCCCGATCCGACGCTTCCGGACCGCCGGCCGCGCAGGCCCTATCCGGGAGAACGTACCACGAGCCGCTTCGACACGCCCGCAATCCGCGATCCACGGCGGGCCGACACGCCACCCCGATAACCTGTATACTCGTGCCGTTTGGGAGAGGCTGCGTGGCCACGCTCGGCGTCAACATCGATCACGTCGCGACCGTCCGGCAGGCCCGGCGGACGGATGAACCCGACCCGGTCTGGGCCGCGGTCGAGGCGCAGCTCGGTGGGGCGTCGTGCATCACCGCGCACCTGCGGGAAGACCGGAGGCACATCACCGACCGTGACCTCGAACCGCTGAAGGCCGTTGTCCGCGTGAAGTTCAACCTCGAGATGTCGATTGCGCCGTCGATCGTCGCGATCGCCGCGCGGCTGCGCCCGACGCAGTGCTGCCTCGTGCCCGAGCGTCGGCAGGAACTCACCACCGAAGGCGGACTCGACGTCGTCCGACTCCGCCGCCGCGTCGCGGCCGTCGTGAAGAAGCTCAAGGCCTGCGGCATCCGCGTCAGCGCGTTCATCGAACCGCTGGCCGAGCAGGTCGAGACCGCCGCCGAGATCGGCTGCGATTGCGTCGAGCTGTGGACCGGAGGCTACGCCCACGCCCGCACGCCGCAGCGACGTGTCGCCGCGCTGCACGCCCTAGGCGACGCCATTGCGGTCGGACGCGCCTGCGGACTGGAGATCCATGGCGGGCACGGCCTGACGTACCGGAACATTGCCCCCGTTGCCGCCATGCCCGGCTTCGTCGAATTCAATATCGGGCACACGATCGTCGCGCGGGCCATGTTTGTCGGCATCCGCCGCGCCACGCGCGAAATGGTCAAGCTGCTGAAGCGTTACGCTCCGTCGGAGTCCTGCCAATGTTCAAGGGTTGCCTCGTCGCACTGATCACGCCGTTTCGCGACGGCCGCATCGACACGCCGGCCCTCGAGGCGCTCGTCGAGGACGTGATCGCCGGCGGGGTCGATGGCCTCGTGCCGTGCGGCACGACGGGCGAATCGCCGACACTGTCGGACGAGGAGCGCGGAGAAGTCATCGCCACGGTCGTCCGCGTCACAAAAAAACGCGTGCCCGTCATCGCAGGCACGGGCACGAACGACACGGCCCGCACCATCCGCGATTCAGTGGCCGCACTTCGCCGCGGGGCCGACGCGGTCATGCTCGTCAACCCGTACTACAACCGACCGACGCAGGCGGGCCTCTACCAGCACTTCTCGCGCTGCGCCCGGGAGATCGCCGCGCCGATCCTGCTCTACAACATCCCCGGCCGCACGGCCGTCGAGCTGTCGGCCGACACGATCGCGCGGCTCCGCGCCGAGCATCGCAACATCGCCGCGGTCAAGCACGCGACCGGCTCCGTCGATTCCGCCAGCGAGCTGGCGCTGGCGAGCGACATCACGATCCTGTCCGGCGACGACACGATGACGCTGCCACTGATGATCATCGGCGCACGCGGCGTCGTCAGCGTGCTGGCCAATCTCGTCCCGACCGATGTCAAGGCGCTCACGTCGGCCGCGCTCGAGGAGCGCTGGGCCGATGCACGGGCGGCGCATCGCCGGACGTTCCGCCTCGCGCGCGACCTGCTCACGCTCGAGACGAACCCGATTCCGATCAAGACCGCGCTCGCTCTCCGCGGAAAGCTCGCGGAGGAATTCCGACTGCCGATGTGTCCGTTGTCGTCGGCGAATCGAACCCGGCTGATCTCCGCGCTCCACGCCTACTTCGAAGGAGACCCGAACCATGACCACTGACAGCTCTGGCGCGGCGACGCAACCCGTGGTCCCGTCCGAGCTCGGCGAATCGTCCGGCCGTCTGACGGCACGACTACGAACGATCGCCGCGCTTGCCATCGCCGCGGCCGTCTACTGGTACGTCGGCTACTGGGTTGTCGAGCCGAAGGACCCGTTCGCCCCCATCAGCCTTCTGCTCGTTGACAACCGCCTGATCGTCATGGCCGAGATGATCGCGCTGGCCATCGTCGCGGCGGGACTGGCTGTCGCGATTCACGGCGGAAGCGCGGCGTCCTTCGGACCCATCGCGGTCGCCGTCGGACTGGCCGCCGTCAGCCTGCGCGGCGGGAGCATCGCGGCGCTCCCGACGGCGCTGCCGACGTCGGTCGCCGGCTGGCCGACGCGCGACTTGATCGTCGAGATGTGGCTCTGGTGCGGACTGATCGCGGTGGGCGCCGTCGTCGGGCACTGGGTTGCGAGCTGGTTCACGCCACCGGCCGGCGGGCCGCGGGCCGACTGGCGAAAGGCCGACGGCGCCATGGTCGACAGCGCGGCGGAACTGACCCGCGCGGCGGCCAACGTCGCGATCGTCGCCGTGGTCGCATTCGTGCTCGTCCGGATCCTCGGCGGTGACAACCGCGAGTCGATCCTCAAAGGGCAGGTCTACTTCGCCGTCGGCATCGGCTTCTATCTCGCGACGCTGCTCTGCCAGTGGTTCCTGCGTCTGCGGCAGGGACTCTGGCTGCTGCTGGCCGTGGCCATCGTCGGAACCGTCGGCTACGCCGTCGGCGCGCCGAACGTCGACCCGGCGTCGCGGCGGATCGGCGCGCGGATCGAGCTGGCGCCGATCTGCCGCGCGCTGCCGATGGAATTCGCCGCCATGGGCGCGATCGGTGTGCTGGCGGCGCACGACAGCGTGCAGCGCGCCTTCGGCGCCCGCGAGGAATGACGCCGCGCCACGTCGTCGCGCCGCCGCACTACAATAGGCGGCACGATGACGACCGCACCGCGACACCTCCTGAGTGAAACGCCGGACTCGCTCGCCCCCTGGCTGGAGGCGCACGACCAGCCCGCCTATCGCGCGACGCAGATCCTCGAGTGGGTCTATCGTCACGGGGCGGCGTCGATCGACGCCATGTCCAACCTGCCGCGGACGCTCCGCGAGGCGATGACCGACGAGTTCGTGATCTACAGTTCGGAGATCATCCGCCGCGCCGAGTCCCGCGATGGAACGATCAAGCTCCTGCTCCGCTGGCCGGACGCCGCGACAAGCGAGTGCGTCCTGATCCCCGACGGCGACCGTCGCACGGCCTGCATCGGTTCACAGGTCGGCTGTCCGGTCGGTTGCCGATTCTGCGCCAGCGGCCTCGATGGCGTCGAACGCAACCTGACGGCGGGGCAGATCATCGAGCAGGTGCAGCGCGTGCGACAGCTCTGCGAATTCGCGTCGGCCGACGCGCCGGACGGCGGCCCGCGCGCCGTCCGGCTGAGCAATATCGTCTTCATGGGTTCCGGCGAGCCGCTCGCGAACTACGCCAACGTCCTGGCCGCCATCCGAACCCTCAACGCGCCGTGGGGGCCGAGCATCGGCGCGCGGAAGATCACGCTCAGCACCGTCGGCCTGCCGAAGCAGATCCGCGCGCTCGCCGAGGAAGGCCTGCAGCTCAACCTCGCGCTCTCGCTCCACGCGCCGACGTCCGAACTGCGGCGTGAACTGATCCCCTGGGCCGAGCAGATCCGCCTGCCCGACCTCATCGCCGCCTGCCGCCACTACTTCGACCGCACCGGCCGCGAGATCACGCTCGAGTACATCCTGCTCGACCGCGTCAACGACCGCCCGGAGCATGCGACCGAACTCGCTCGAATCGCGAAGTCGATGCGCTGCAACGTCAACCTCATCCGCTACAACCCGATTGACGGCCTGCCCTACGACCGCCCTACATCCGAAGCGACGCACGCGTTTCAGGCAATCCTCCGCAAGGCCGGCGTCAACGCCCACGTGCGGACCTCGCGCGGACTCGACATCGACGCCGCCTGCGGCCAGCTTCGTCGCAAGGCACGCGACGAATCATCCGTCCCCGTCGAACTCCGCGCGCCGTCGTCGAAAAACGCGTGACTGCGTCGGACGAGCGCCCGGCCCGCCGCGCAGGACATTGCCCTTCTCGTGTCTCGGCCCCGTCGGACAAAGTTGAGCCTGGTCCCCGCGCCCTTCAGAACCAGGCTCGCCAAGCCGGTAGGACAAGGACTCTCGTTGTCCGCGCACACGCGCCGGCTCTTCGCGCAAACGCGCCGCAATAGGCTCGCCGCCGGCGCCGCCCTATCATGCAGGCATGTGGGGTCCGGCCGCACGCGCGATTGACCACGTCCTGCTCACGCTGCTCGCACTCGGGCGACCGCGCTATCTGCGCGATACACACGCGCTGTCCAGCACGCCGTTCCGGGAACGGATCGCGCGCTGGGGCGATGCGACCTGTTGTTTCGAACCGACGGAGACGCGCGGCCGGATGACGCGCTATCGCGTCGAGATCACCGCCCGCGGCGCGACGTTCGAGACCGCGCTCTACTTCGAGCGCGCCGCGACCGAGAGCCGGCGACTCGTCCTCTATCATCACGGCCTCGGCGAGCCGGTCCCGGGCGGATCGTTCGCGACGCTGGTCGCACGCGCCGACCCGGCGCTCGACGCCGATCGCGGGTTGATCGTCGGGCTGGACCACGATGATCGACGCTGCGGTGAGGCAGCTCGGTTCGAACGCATCGAAGGTTTCGAGGACTTCCTGGCGTGCAGCGTGATTGCCGCCAAGGCCTTCGTCGATCAGTTCGGCGCGGCCCATGACCGCCGCGTCCTGGCCGGCATGAGCATCGGCGGGATCGCGGCGCTGATCGAGGCGATGCACGAGCCGCGGTTCGACGCAAACGTCTCGATTCTCGCCACGCCGTTCCTCGCGGCCATGCTCCTGCGATCGTCGTTCACCCGGTTTGTCGACCGCGGTTTTCGCCGACGCACGAAATACGACGACCTCCGCGCCGGGACCGACCTCGATCGCGCCGGCTCACTTGATGGTGCTCGACTCATCATGATCAACGGCCGGCACGACACGATGGTCGACATCGACTTGCTCCGACCGTGGTGGCGATCGCATCCGTCGATCGAGGTGCACGAGCTGGAGTGCAGTCACCTCAGCGGCGTCATCTCGGCGCGATTGCTGCGGCAAGTCGTCGGCGATGTGCTGCGGCGCGAGCTGTCGAGCGGCAGGACGTTGGACGCCCACGATGCCGCAGCGTACATTGATGTCGCCGGAACCAACTCCCGGCGGAATCCATGATGCACGCCGCCGATTTCGAACGACTCGTCGGACATGCGCTGACCGAATCGGGCGTGCCCCACGCGGCGCGGATCGTCCTGGCCGTCTCCGGCGGGCCCGACTCCGTCGCCATGCTCTCCGCAATCGATGCGTTCAACCGCCGCGCCGAGGCGGGCTGGAGGTTGTCGGTTGCGCATCTGAATCACGGCCTGCGCGGCGCAGAGTCCGATGCCGATGCCGAGTTCGTCATTGCCATCGCAGCGCAGCGCGGCCTGCCGTGCGACGTGGAGCGATTGCCTCGACGCTCGTCGTCACATACGGCCGAGGACGCGGTTCGCCGCGCCCGCTATGCCTTCCTCGAGCGCTGCGCCCGGAGGCGCCGCGCGACGTGGGTGGTCGTTGCACACCATGCGGATGATCATGCCGAGACGGTGCTGCACCGGCTGATCCGCGGGACCGGACTGCGCGGTTTGTTGGGCATTCCGCGCGTGCGGCCGATCGCGCCGCGCAGCCGCGTACGACTGGTCCGGCCGATGCTCGCGCTGACTCGCACCGAGATAAGAGAGTACGTCTCCGCGCGGAGGCTGCGTGTTCGCGAGGACTCGACCAACGCGCGGACCGACGTCACACGGAACTTCATCCGTCATCGCCTCTTGCCGCTGCTGCGCGATGAACTCAACCCGCGAAGCGTCGAGGCCCTGCGCCGCCTCTCCGAACAGGCCGCCTGGGCGCACGAGTTCATCGACGAGGTCGCCACCGAGGCCCTTCGGCGACTGATGCGCGCGTCGCGACGCGGCTCGATCGTCTTCGATGCGGACGGCCTGGCCCGCCGGCCGCGGATCATCCGCGCGCACGTCGTATTGCTCGCGCTGCAACGGCTTCGCGCGCCCGAGCAGAAGCTGCGCTTCGAGCATCTGCGCGCCGTCGGCGAGCTGGCCGCGGCCGGCCGCGCCGGCAAGCGCGTCGAGCTGCCCGGCGGATACGTCGCGACGCGGCACGGCGACGAGGTGCGGATAACGCGCACGACCGGTGCGACTCGGGCCTCCGCACACCGACCCGCACGGACCCGACACAGTGCCGGTTCGCGGCGCGCGGCGGCGAACCCGTGACGCCGCCGTCGCCTGCGTACGGCGATGCGCGGCGCCCTTCGGCGCTGCGGTGGATCCTGCCGCTCGCGCTCGCCGCACGGCTCGCGATGGTCGCATACGCCGCCGTCTCACCCGCTAGATTCGATTACCCCGACACCCGCCGCTACGTCGCCGTCGCTCGGAACATCGCCGCCGGACTCGGACCGATCGAGTCGAACCATGGTCGCTGCGGAACCGACCCGCTTTATCCGCTGTTTCTATCGATCGCGCCGACTCTTGGCGCATCGTCCAACGGGGCAATCCTGCTTTGCGGCCGCGCTGTCAACGTGATCCTCGGACTCGCGTGCGTCATCGCGGTCTACCGCATCGCCGACCGACTCGGCGGCACCCGAGCGGCGATCGTGGCCGCACTGATTCTCTCGCTTGACCCCATCACGCTCTTTTTTCACGGGCTTGTGCTCACTGAGGTTGCCTACTCCGCCGCATTGCTCTGGACCATCGATCGCCTCCTGGCGGCACGACAGGATGCGCGGATTCTCCCGGTCTGCCTCGCCGGACTTTGCCTCGGACTCGGCGCGATCACCCGCAGCAGCGGCCTGCTCCTGCCGATCGCACTGCTGCCCGCTCTCCTGATCGGCCGCGCACGCCCGGCGCGTCGCGCGCTGCTCGCCTGCGGATTTCTGTTCGCGTTCGCACTTCCCATCGCCCCGGTCGCCGCACGGAACTACCGCCTCCTCGGACACTGGGTCCCCGTTCGAACCGGTTCGGGCGCGACACTGCTCGAATCGCTCGGCCCCTGGGCCGACGGCGGACCGGGCATGGAAAAGGTCGTCTGGCCAGCGTTCCCGCCCGATGCGAACGAGGCCGTGCGCGACCGCGTCTGCCGCGAAGCCGCGATCGCCTGGGCGCGCTCGCATCCAGCCGTGACGCTGCGCCTCGCGTGGGTCAAGCTCCGGCGCACCTGGTCGATCACGCTCCACGCACCCGGCTACCAGGGCGATGCCTTCACCGCCATCGGCTGGCTTACCGTGGCGCCGGTCTATCTGCTGGCCCTGGTGGGAATCTGGACCCTTCGCCGACGGCGCGACGCACTCTGGCTGCTGCTCGCAGCGCCGCTCTACTTTTCCGTGCTACACTCCATCTTTGTCGGGTCCGTGCGCTACCGCGTGCCGGTCATGCCGCTTCTGATGATCCTTGCCGGTATCGCCATCGCGCACGTCACGACCCGACGGGCGGCGCCGCCTGGCCCCGCCGATGGACAGGACCGCTGAATGCCGACGACCCAGCCACGCCGGCGACGTCTCCCTTACGTCTCGCAGCAGACGTTTCTCCGCCGTCCAGTCTCCGACACCCGCGCGCGGATCGGCTGGGCCATCCTGCTCCTGATCGCGCTCGGCTACGCCATCTACCGATTTCGGACCACCGACGAGGCCATTCGCCGTCGCGCCGAACGATTCCTTCAGCAGGCCACCGGGGGCGAGGTCCACGTCGAGAAAGCGAGCTTCTCGCTCTTCGGCGGCATCTACCTGTCCAAGGTCCGCGTCTCGACGCCGCCCGATCCGACCCTCGACGCAAACGCGCAGGACGCCGTCGCGCGCGAGATCTTCTCCGCCAGCTCGGTCCATCTCGAACACGACCCGTGGCGGCTGCCGTTCGAGCTGCGCGTTGAGCAGATCACCGCCACCCATCCGACTCTCACCATCGTGCAGAATATCGAGACCGGCCGCTTCAACTGGCAATCGCTCTTCCGCACGATCGAACCGCGCCGGATGCGGCGCGAGCCGCAGCGCCCGGTCATGCGGCTCCGGGATGCGCGCGTGCGGTTTGTGACCATCGACGACACCGGTCGACATCCCGGCGACACCGTTAAGCTCGACGTCGACGCCTTTCCTCACCTGCACCCGAGCGAAACCACGACTTACCTGATCGACATCCGCAAGTACGGCCACAGCCCCAACCGCGGCCGAATGACCTTCGACTTCGCGAAGGGCAGCGTCAGTGACACTCCGATCATCGGACTGGGTGAGATTCGCAGCCTGCTCCCGAAGGTCTATCAGGAGTTCTTCGCGAAGCTCGAGCTGAAAGGCGACATCCGGTCGCGAAAGCTCCGCTACGGCGGGACGCAGGACGAGGACCGCGAGTTCGATCTCTGGCTGCGCGACGTTCAGTTCGCCATCCCGCTCTCGATGCTCCGATCGGGCGAGGCGACGGCCGCCGGGCTGGGATCCGCCGTGCCTCGTGACGAAACGTCGCCGTCCAATGACGCTGCGTTCGAGTTTCGCGGAATCTCCGGCACGCTCCGACTCGCCCGCGGGACCGTTCACCTCGACCTCAAGGGTCTCCTCAACGGCGCGGAGGCCACCGTCGCAGGCAACATCTCGCAAATCGACCTCGCGCTCGATCAGGTCGGGCTCGATCTGGCCGCCGAGCTCCGCGGCGCCCCCATGCCCGAAGGCAATACGCGCGCGAAAATCCTCGAAAGTCCGACCGTCCCTCAGAAAATACGCGAGTTCTTCAAGCACTACGATCCGTTCGGAAAGATCGACGTCGATTGCCGGCTTCGCCGCGAAGCCGGACCCGGGCGCCACGTCTCCTTCGAAGGCACGCTCTCGCCCCGGGGCGCCAACGCGGCCTACTTGTGGTTTCCCTATCGACTGCACGACCTGACGGGCCAGGTCAGGTTCGCCGCCGACGGCATCCGCCTCGAAAACCTCCGCGGGCGACACGCAGCGGCCGAACTCTGCCTCAACGGGCGCGTGGCGTCGCCCGACTGGTACACCGCCGTCGACCTGACGATCGACGCCTCGTCCGTACCGCTCGACGCCGCGCTCTACCGCTGCCTCGGCGAGAAATACCGCCGCATCTGGCAGCGCTTCGATCCGCGCGGGCTGGCGCGCGTCTCGGTCGACCTGAAGCGATCGTCCGGCGATCCGGAGCACGGCCCCGCGCCGTGGGAAACCCGTGTCATCGCCGATCTGGTCGACACGCGCGTCTGCTTCGACCAGTTCCCCTATCCACTCGAACGCGTCCGCGGCCGACTCGCCATCAGTCCAGGCGTGATTCGCATCGACGGCCTGACCGGCAATCCTGCCCTTGCCGGCGCGCTCGATCCGGACACGCGGCGCCGACCGCCCGTCGTCCGCGTCGATGGCTACGCCCTCGATGATTCGCCGGACGGCGCCGGAACGCCGACGCTCGAACTGCTCGTCGAGGCCGACGACCTGCCTCTCGATGACGCCCTCGGTCAGGCACTGCCGCCCGACGCACGCGCTGCCTTCCGCCAGTTTCAGCCGAGCGGCCTCGTCCACCTCGCAGGCCGCGTCTTCAGCCGGCCCGGACAGGCACGACTCGGATACGACATGTGGGCCGAGCTGCGTGGTGCGACGATGCAGTACGAGGAATTCCCGTACGGCATCACCGACATCGCTGGCCGACTGCGGATCACGCCCGATCAGGTGACCCTGATCGACGTGAACGGCCGACACGGGGGAGCGCGCGTCCATGCGCAAGGCGACGTCTCGCGCCTTCCGGACGGTCACCGCGCCGACCTGACCATCACCGTGCGCGACGTCCGGCTCGACCAGACGATCGAGTCCGCCCTGCCGGCGCCGCTGAAGCGCGTCTGGGAACTGCTCTCGCCGCGCGGCACGGTCAACGTCACGACGCGCCTGCATCAGCTTGAGCGAAACGGCAACCGACGGCAGGCATTCCGCACGGAGATCGAGTTGATGGGCGGGCGGTTGCGCTATCACGGATTCCCGCTGCCGCTCGAGGAGGTCGAGGGCCACGCGCTGGTGACCGATCGACGCATCGAGCTGCGCGAGATGAGGGGCCGATGCGCCGGCGGTTCCATCGTCCTGAGCGGATCGCTCGATCTTGACGACGGAATCCGCGGCGGCGCGCTGCGGGTTGAGGTTCGCGGAATCCCGCTCGACGAACCGCTCGCCTCGGCACTGCCTGCCGTGGTGCGTGATCCGTGGCGACAGATTCGACCGCGGGGCCGCGTCGACCTGGAGAACACCGTACTGCGGTTCCGGTGCGAACCGGACGGCGGGACGCGCTGGGACTGGGAAGGCCGCGTCACATTCCACGATGCATCGGCCCGCGTCGGAATGGGGCTGGCCGACGTCCGCGGGTCGATTGACGGCAGCGGCTCGTTCGGCGGGACCGGCGGCGTGTCGCTTCAGGCCCACGCGAGGCTCAGCCAAGCCCGTTTTGGCGTCTTTGATCTCCGCGGCGTCGAGCTGGACGCAAGCATGAAGCCCGATTCCCGAACGCTCGAACTATCGAGCATCGCCGCGCACCTGTTCGGCGGCGACGCCAGCGGGACCTTCTCCGTGACCTTCGGCCCCGAGCACACCGATTACTCGTGCACGATGTACGTCCAGGATGCGGAGCTTGCCCAATACCTCGACGCCGCGAATCTCCAGAAACAGCGGGCGTCCAACGCCAAGGGACTTCTCTACGGAAAGCTCTACCTCCGCGGCCGCGCGGGCGACGACGCCAGCCGTCGCGGCGGCGGCGAGTTCTTCGTCCGCCAGGCGCAGGTCTGGCAGCTTCCGCTCGCCCTCGGCGTCTTCCAGGTGCTCAACCTCGCGCCCGACCAGAACATGTTTCACGATGGCTGGTTGCAGTTTCACCTCGATGGCCGCACGCTTCGCTTCTCGAAGATCGACCTGCAGGGCCACGCCGTCTCGTTCCTCGGTGGCGGCACGGTGGACACCGAGTCGCAGCAGATGGACATCACGCTCGTCGCGGGCAGTCCGCATCGCCTGCGCGTGCCGCTGCTCTCCGAGCTGTTCGACGAGGCCTCTCGCGATCTGCTGGGCGTCCACGTCACGGGTACGCTCGGCAAACCGCACGTCGAATCGCGATCACTGCTTGAACTGCGCCGCGGCCTGGAAGCGATCACCGAGCCGAACGACCCGTCGGATTTCCGCGGACGTTAGCCGCGCGATCCGCGGACGATCCGCGTCCCGGTCCGTCCGGCCCAGGCATCCAGCACGCGCTCGCAGGACGTGATCAGCACGAACGCCTCGGGCTTCGATGTACCGCCGAGGAATCGAAGCGCCGCCTCGATCTTCGGCCCCATCGATCCCTCCGGAAACTCGCCCGCCTCCATCAGCGCCGCCGCCTCGCTCGTCGTCATGCGATCAACCGCGCGCTGCGCCGGTGTCCCGAACTTCACGCAGACGCGCTCCACGCCAGTCAGGACGATCAGCGCATCCGCGTCGATCCCTAGCGCCAGCAGCGCCGCCGTCCGGTCCTTGTCGATTACCGCGTCGCGCCCCCGATACCGGCCGTCCGCGGTCCGCACGACCGGAATCCCGCCTCCCCCGCACGCCACGACGAGTTCCCCCGCGTCGATCAGTCGCGCGATCACCGGCATCTCGACGATCGAGATCGGCTTCGGTGACGCGACGACGCGCCGCCAGCCGCGACCCGCATCCTCCACCACCGTCCAGCCGTCGCGGTCCCGGTGCTCCTCGGCCCGCTGCCGCGTGTAGAACGGCCCGATCGGCTTCGACGGATGACGAAACGCCGGATCGTCAGGATCGACCTCCGTCGTCGTGATCAGCGTCGAGCACAGGCGCCACCGGCCGCGCGATGCCAGCTCGTTCATCAGGCACTGGCTGATCATGTAGCCCATGCCGCCCTGCGTATCGGCCACCGCCAGCGTCATCGGAATCGGATAGATGTTCTGCCGCGCCGCGATCTCCACGCGCCGCATGATGCTCCCGATCTGCGGGCCGTTCCCGTGCGTGATAAGCAGCGTGTGGCCGGCCCCGATCAGATCAGCCAGCCGGTGCACGGTCTCGGTCGTGTGCCGAAACTGATCGTCGATGTCCCCCACTTCGCCCGGCGCGCTCAGCGCGTTCCCGCCGAGCGCGACCACCAGTTTCATGACTCACCGCCTGCGCTTGCCGCGCGATCCGGCCGCCCGCGACGGCTTCGATCTCGACTTCGATGCGCCGCGCGACGCCCCCGCGCCGCGGGCGAACGGCCGCTCCCGCATCACCGACGCCATGATCGCCTTTGCCGTGTGCAGGCGGTTCTCGGCCTCCTGAAACACCACCGACTGCGGGCCGTCGATCACGGCGTCCGTCACTTCCCCGCCGCGATCGGCCGGCAGGCAGTGCATATAGATCGCGTGCGGCCGGGCGAGCTTCATGCGCCGCTCGTCGCAGATCCAGTTCTTGTACTTCGCGTTCATCGCCAGGCACTCGCGCTCGATGCGGTCCATCTCGTCCTTCGACCGCGCATCGCGCCGCTGGAGCATCAGATCGTAGGCGCCCCAGCTCTTCGGATACACGATGTCCGCGTCGCGGAATGCCTCGTCCATGTCGTGCACGATCCGGAACGACCCGCCGGACGCCCGCGCGTTCTGCTCCGCCGCCGAGACCGTCCGATCCATCAGTCGATAGCCCGGCGGATGCGCCAGCGTCACGTGCATCCCGAACCGCGTCATCAGCGTGATGAGCCCCTGCGGCACCGACAGCGGCTTTGCGTACGATGGCGAGTAGGCCCACGACACCGCGATCTTCCGCCCGGCGAGCTTGCGCCCGAACACCTCGCGGACCGTCATCAGGTCGGCCAGCGTCTGCGTCGGGTGGTCCACGTCGCACTGCATGTTGATCACCGGCACGTCGGTGTTGTCGGCGACCTCGCGCATGTAGCGATTGCCCTCGTCGAGAATCAGGTCGTGGCGGATGGCGATCGCGTGGCCCATGCTGCCGAGGATGATGCCCGTGTCCTTCGCGGTCTCGCCGTGGGAGATCTGCGTCACGGATGAATCGAGGAAGTGCGCGTGCGCCCCGAGCTGCGTCGCGCCGGCCTCGAAGGCGTTGCGCGTCCGCGTGCTCTTGTCGAAAAACAGCAGATAAACCGTCTGGTTCGGCAGGAGCAGCGTCTTGCGGCCCGCGTGGAACTTCTTCTTGAGGTCCTGCGCGAAATCGACGAGCTGGTTCAGTTCATCGATGGAGAAGTCCTGCGTCTCGATGTAGTCCCGACCCTTCAGCGATTTCATCTTCCGCACCCTCGAATCGCGGACCCTCCCGGACCGCGCAGGCCGGGGGTTGTACCGCTGCGCCGCGCGACCGTCCAGATTCGCGATCGCGCTTGACGGCGCTTCGCCGGTTGCGATGATGTTACGGGATTGCCGTGTTCAGCCGGAGCCGCGGTGTCCGACGCGAGCGGCGAGCGCCGCGAGAAGCAGGAACGAAAACGCCGCCGGTTCGGGAATCGTCACGACGTAGATCGCCGTCAGGAATCCGACCTCGCCGAAGCCTGCCGCGAAGGCCAGCGAGTCACCATCAAGCCCCTCGTTGTACAAATAGAGCGTCGTCACCGTCTGGCCGTTGATGGTGTCGCCGAGCCCGATGACGCGGTGCATCATGCCGTCGCGGGCGAAGAACAGCCCCTCCTGCCCGCCCGTGCCCGTGGCCCAGAACGCGATGGTCTCGTCGCTGAGCGAAAACTCGAAGAAGTTCGTGAACGTCCCGACGCCGCCGGGAATGGGCGTGTTCACGTCGACCACCCTCGTCAGGCCGCCGCCGAAATTCGCGTAGATCCCGATGTGCGCACCGCTCTGATCGGTCGCGGCGAATGCGAGATCGCCATCCTCCATGTGCGGTCGCCCGAGCCCCGCGAAGTTCGCCGGCCCGCCGGGCATCGGCGTGTTGATGTCGGCCTGCACGGCAAGTCCGCTGCCCAGGTCCACGAACTCGGCCCAGTTGGTCGAGGTGCCCGCAACGAACCCGACGCGGCCGTCCTCGATGTTCGGAAAAAACATCACGGAGTAATTCCCCGAGCCGTCCGGGGCGGCGGTCTGCCAGTCCGCGTATCGTGTCAGACTCAGGCCGTTGTGCAGGTAGACTCCGTAATTGCCGAATTGGTCCTGCCCTCGGAGGACCACCTGGCCGTTGTCGAGCATCGGCAGGTTTTCGAATTGCTTGAACGTGTGACCGAACGGCGAGTTGGGGATCGGCGTGTTCGTGTCTGCGACGATACTGAGTCCGCCGATCGTGCTGTAAATCCCGCTGACGCCGTTGCCGCCCAGCGTGTTGCCGTAGAACGCGACGTGCGTGCCGTCGAACGAGTGGTTGCTGGCGTTCAGGAACGTGCTGCCCGGCACACCGGGGACGGGCGTGTTGCGATCGGCAATGAGGCTCAATCCGCCCAGGGTTGAGTAGATCCCGCCGTTTACATCGCCGGAGCCGCCGAAGACGATGTGATCGTTGCGGAGGGAAGCCCCGAACACGCCGTCAAATGTCTCGCTCGATCCGGGAATGATGTCCGTCGTGTCGACGACCGGCGTCAGCGCGAAGTCCGTCGCATGCGCCGCTCTCGGCGCGGCCAGTGCGGCCCCGACGAGTGCGGATGCGCCGATGCAGGCCATCGCAATTCGAGGCACGATCCGCTCTCCGCGGGTCCCGGATGGCAAGTCGGCGACCGCGTCTCCGGGCCCCGACCACCATCCCCGAGTATGATTATACCGTTTTTCCTTTCGCCGCGCCTAGCCGTGCCGATGCTCCCCGCAGCGCATTCGCTATGTACGTGGCTCGACACCCGTGGTCGATGGCCCGACGCGGCCCATGATCCGCTCAAACGTCTCCCCGATCGGCCGGCGGATCAGATAATCCGCGAAGTCATCCAGCGGCGTCTCGCTCGCCGTCACGATGGCCAGCCGTGCCCCATGCCGCTTCGCCACCACCGGCAGCGACGCCGCCGGCTGAACCTGCAACGACGAGCCAATTGCCAGAAACAGGTCGCACTCCCGCGCCAGCCGATCCGACTCTCGCCACACGTCCATCGGCAGCGGCTGGCCGAAGGACACGGTCCCCGACTTGAGCCACCCGCCGCACGCATCGCACGTTGGCGCCTCATCGCCTGCCACCACGCGCCGGTGAATCTCCTCCGCCGGATAGGTCTGTTCGCACGACACACACGCCACCTTGCGGGCCGTGCCGTGCAGTTCAAGCACGCGGCGACTTCCCGCCTGCTGATGCAGCTCGTCGATGTTCTGCGTAATCACCGCACGCAGCCGCCCCAGCGCTTCCAGCCGCGCGAGCGCGTAATGACCCGCGTTCGGCCGCGCCGTCTTGAGCGTCTCGTACATCTCGCGCCGCGCGGCCCAGAACCGCCGGCGCGCCTCGTGACTGGCCAGGAACTCGTCGTACGGCACCGGCTGATATCGCGACCACACGCCGCCGGGGCTGCGGAAGTCGGCGATGCCGCTCTCGGTGCTGATGCCGGCGCCGGTGAACGCGACCGCGCCGCGCGCGGATGCCAGCGCCGCGGCCAGCTCATCCACAACTCGCAGCGCTTCGTCGCTCATCCCGCCGACCTCACCTCCCACGACCGCAGCCTACGTCACGCCCCGGCGATATTCCGCCAGCGCGCCCGCCGCGCGAAAGCCCGCCCGCTCCAGCAGTGCTCGCACGTCCGTCCTCGCTGCATCCAGCGGCGCGAGGAACACGCGCGGCGACAGCCGCCGCGCCACCGACACCGCGTGCCGCGCCAGCGCGCGGCCCACGCCCCGCCCGCGCTGCTCCGGAAGTACGTACAGATCTCGCAGCGCGGCGATGTCGCCCACCTCGTGATACGCCACGCGACCCGCCGGCCGGTCCTCCAGCATCGCGACGAATACGTCGAGATTGGAGTCGTTCATCCGCTCGGTGCACGCGTCCGACTCGATCTCGCCTGCCGCGCCCTCGCCGAACGTTGCCCGCAGCGCCTTGCGCATCGCCCGACCCGGCAAGACCCGCACCGGCGATCCCTCCGGAACCGGTGCGTGCATCTCCTGCAGGACCATCGCGATCACGTCACAGCGCGACCATCCGGCGCGCGGCAGGAACGCCTCAAACACGTCCGTCGATTGCCCCAGCGCCGGCACCCAGCGCCGGCACGTCAGTCCGCGCTGCCCGAACAATCGCTCGACCGACTCGTACGCCGCGGCCGGCGGCGTCGTGCCCAGCACGACCTCGCGGAACTGGTTCGTCTCGTCCGAGTCGGGAAACGATGGGCCAAGGTATGCCAGGCCGAACTCCAGCGTCTCCACGTCGCACAACTGGGCGTAGTACACCTGGTCGGCGCGACGCATCGCGGAGACGATCTGCGACTCATCCATCGTGCCGCTCCAGTCCATCGCCCCAGTCACCGCGACCCGATTCGACCATCGACCTCCACCGCGGCAGCCATCGGCGCACGGCCCGCCGGTAACGATCGTACGCTGCGCCGTGCTGCGCCGCGAGCCATGGCTCCTCCACCCGGACGACGAACGCATGAAACACCAGCGCCGCCGCCGCCACGTACGCGGCCAGGATCGGCGACGCGAACCACAAGGCCAGACCCGCGAAGACCGCCAGTTCCCCCAGGTTCATCGGATTGCGGACCCGGTCATACGGGCCGCGCCGCACGAGCGAACGAGTCGGAAGCAGCGGCGATGGCGTCCCGCGGCCGATCCACTGGAACAGCACGATGCACCAGAGTTGCAGCGCCGCCCCGGGAAGAGCGATGACCAGCGCGGCGACGCGCCATGCGGGACGCGGCGGACCGGCCCAGCCGAGTCGGCGCTCCGCGATCAGCAGCGCCGCCGGAAGCGCAAACAGCGTAATCCCATAGTAGCCGACGTTGATCGCGACGTTTCGCAGCGTCAGCACGTGCGCACTCGCCGGGCGGAATGCGGCTCCTACGGCGCCCGACTCTCGGCCGCCGTCTCGTCGCGTTGCATTCGCTTGCGGCGCGTGGCATCGAGGACCCGCTTCCGCAGCCGCACCGCCGACGGCGTCACCTCGACGAACTCGTCCTCCTCGATGTACTCCAGCGCCAGCTCCAGCGGCATCTCGCGCGGCGGCTTGAGCACCACCGTCTTGTCCGCCGACGCCGCGCGGATGTTCGTCAGCTTCTTGGCCCGGCAGACGTTCACTTCGATGTCGTCGTCCTTGCAGTGCTCGCCGACGACCTGACCTGCGTAGACCGCGTCGCCCGGCTTCACAAAGAACATCCCCCGGTCCGACAGGCCCTCCAGCGCGTACGCCGTCACCCGTCCCGTCTCCGACGCCACCATCACGCCCGCGAGCCGCACCGGGATCGCCCCGCGCAACAGCTCGTACTCGTAGAAGCTGTGGTGCATCACCGCCTCGCCGCGCGTTGCATTCAGTACCCGCGTCCGCAGCCCGATCAGCCCCCGCGCCGGGATCGTGAACTCCAGATGCACCAGGTTGTCCGCCACGTCCATCTTCACCAGCTCGCCGCGCCGCGCGCCGACCAGCTCGATCACCGCCCCCTGCGAAACCGACGGTACGTCGACGACCAGATACTCGATCGGCTCGGTCTTGTGGCCGTTCAACTCCTTGTAGATCACCCGCGGCTTGCCCACTTGCAGCTCGTAACCCTCGCGGCGCATCGTCTCGATCAGCACGCCGAGGTGCAGCAGCCCGCGCCCCGACACGCGGAAGCTGTCGCGCTGCGCCATGTCCTCGACCCGCAGGGCCACGTTGCTCTGCAGCTCCTTCATCAACCGCTCGCGCAAGTGCCGCGTCGTCAGGAACTTCCCCTCCCGCCCGGCGAACGGCGAGTCATTCACCGCAAACACCATCGTCAGCGTCGGCTCATCCACCGCGATCACCGGCAGTGGGTGCGGATCCTCCGCGTCCGCCACCGTGTCGCCGATCCCGATGTCCGGCAGACCGACGACCGCCGCAATGTCCCCTGCCTCGACCGACTCCACCTTCCGCCGTCCCAACCCGTCGAACGTGTACACGATGTCGACCGGTTCCACGTGCCGCTGACCATCGCGGCGGATCAGGCACACCGGCTGCCCGGCCCGAAGCGTCCCCGCAAACACCCGCCCGATGCCGATTCGTCCGACGTAGTCGTTGTAGTCCAGCGTCGTCACGAGCATCTGGAGCGGCCGGCCCGGCTCGACCGTCGGCGGCGGCACCGAGCACACGATCTGCTCGAACAGCGGCGTGACGTCCGTGTTCGAATCGTCCGGTTCCCGCCGCACGCAGCCGTGCTTCGCCGCGGCGTAGAGGATCGGGAAGTCGAGCGTCGCGTCGTCGGCCCCGAGGTCCACGAACAGGTCAAACACCTCGTCCAGAACCTCGTTGATCCGCGCATCCGGCCGATCGATCTTGTTGATGACCACGATCGGCCGCAGCATGATCTCGAACGCCTTCTTCAGCACGAACCGCGTCTGCGGCATCGGCCCCTCGAACGCGTCGACCAGCAGCAGACACCCGTCGGCCATCTTCAGCACTCGCTCCACCTCGCCGCCGAAGTCCGCGTGTCCGGGCGTGTCGATCAGGTTAATCTTGTAGTCCTTCCACCGGATCGCGCAGTTCTTCGCGAAGATCGTGATGCCTCGCTCGCGCTCCTGCGGGTTGCTGTCCAGGATCAGGTCATGCTCGACCGACTCGGCGCGGACCGTCCCCGACTGCTTCAGCATGCAGTCGACGAGCGTCGTCTTGCCGTGATCGACGTGAGCGATGATCGCGACGTTCCGGATGTGCTCTTGCGCCATGCCTGATCCGTTCGAGTCCCTCGCCGTCCGCCGAAAACAAGGCCCACGGAGGCGATCCGTGGGCCGCGACGCAATTACTTCCGAGCGGCGGCGACGGCCTACCCCCCCGCCGCCTTCCGGGCCGCGGCCAGCGCCGCGTCATAGTTCGGCTCCTGCGCGATCTCCGGAACGTACTCCGCGTGAACCAGCTTGTTGCCCTTGTCCACCACGAAGATGGCCCGTGCCAGGAACCGGTCCAGCGGACCGCCCTTGATCAGCACGCCGTACTTGCGGCCGAAGTCCGTCGCTCGATGGTCCGACAGGCAGCGGACTTTCTCCACCCCCGCCGCGCCGCACCAGCGCTTCATCGCCATCGGCAGATCCACTGAAATCGCCGCGATCTCCACGTTCGGAAGCTTCGCGGCCTCCTCGTTGAAACGCCGCGTTTCCTTGTCGCACACGGGCGTATCCAGCGATGGAACCGTCATCAGGATCCGGACCTTTCCCGCCGTGCTCGCCAACGTGACGTCCGACATGTCCACGCCTTGAAGCGTGAAATCCGGCGCCGTGTCGCCCACCTTCAGCTCCGGACCCTCGATCGTCACCGGATTGCCCTTCAACGTGATGTTCCGCGCCATGCCGTCTCTCCTTCGTCTCTTAGCGCCGCGGCGGCAGAACCAGCCTCCGGCCACGCCCGCCGCCGGTCATCCAGCGTTCACACAAGCCCAGTAAAGGCCCGAATTATAGCCCTTCCCGCCGCGACGCACAACGAACGCCCAGACCGCGGACCGCCGCTGGTTCGTCCGAATTCCTGCCGACGAACGTGTCCGAATCTCCATCCCGGCCGTCTTCTCTTGCGAGGAACCGCACATCGGGAATCGCCGAACGCGAGCCTCCAACGCTCATCACGCAGCGGAAGATCACGTCAGGATGACGAGGGACTCGTGGAGCCGAATCATGTACTGCTCAACCCTCCGTAATGCCCGCCGCGCGATCCAATCCATCGTCGCCATGTCCACGATTGCCGTCCTCGCCGCGCCAGCCGCGCACGCGCAGACCATCACGTTTGAGCCGGTCTCGGCCTCAGGTCTGCAAGCGCCCGGCGCTCCGGTCGGCGTCACCTTCAGCGCCATCGACCTCGGCGTCGGCTTTCCGTTCATCAACAACGCCGGCGAAATCGCCTTCACCGCCAATCTCACCGGCCCGGGCGTCACCGGCGCCAATGACCGCGGCATCTGGGTCGGGAAACCCGGGTCGCTCGTGCTCGCCATCCGCGAAGGCGACGCCGCGCCGGAAATCGGCGGCGGCATCACGATCGGCGCCCTCTCCGACAACTTCTCGCCCTCCCTCAACCCGAACGGTCGCATCGCCTTCCGCGCCACGCTCGCAGGACCGGGCGTCTCGGCGACCAATGACATGGCCATGTGGTCCGGGCCGCCGACGAGCCTTTCTCTCATGGCCCGCGAAGGCGGTACGGCGCCGGGGCCGTGGGTCCCGGGTTTCATGACCTTCGCCTCATTCGATCCCCCGCTGCTCAACAGCTTCAACCAGGTGTGCTTCTTCGGTACGACAAACGCCTCGCCGTCGCCCGACAGCGGAATCTGGATCGGCGCGCCCGGCTCGCTCTCCACCGCCGTCTTCGAAGGCGATCCCGCCCCAGACACCGGACCGGGTATCTCGTTTCTCGACTTCACCCCCGCCAGCGTCCGCGTCAACGGGCCGGGCCAGATCGCGTTCCTTGCGACGGTCACGGGCCCCGGCGTCGGCGGCGCAAACAACCTCGGGCTCTGGGCCGGGACGCCCGGCAGCGTCCACCTCATGGCGCGCGAAGGAAACGCCGCGCCGGGCCAGGACGATGACGATCCATCCCCCGGCGTCTTCTTCGCCATGGAAGACCCGGTGCTGAACGACACCGGCGCGGTCTCGTTCCGCGGATTCCTCGGCGGACCGGGCGTCACCACCGACACCGACTTCGGCGTCTGGCGCGGCCTGGCGCTCGGCGTCACCAACCTTATCATGCTCGAAGGCGGCGCCGTGCTCGATCTTCCGATCGGACACACCTACAACAACCTCGAAGCGCTCTTCGGCAACGGTTTTCCGCGACTCGACGCCGCCAACCGCGTCGCCTTCCGTGCGCGGCTGGCCGGCCCGACGATCACCGCCGCCAACGATGTCGCAATCGTCTCACTCAACGACCTCGGAGCGCTGCACATCATCGCGCGCGAAGGCGATGCCGTACCCGACGTCCCCGCCGGCGTCACCTTCACCACGTTCCAGGGACTGCCCGCCGCGGCCGTCTCGCCCGTCATGAACGGCGCCGGCCAGCTCGCCTTCCTCGCCACGCTGACTGGGACGGGCGTCACATTCGCCAACGACCTCGCAATCTTCGCGACCGACCCGTTCGGCGTCATGCATCTCGTTGTCCGCGAGGGCCAGACAATCGAAGTCGCCCCCGGAAACTTCCGAACCATCAGCCTGCTCCGCCCGATCACGGGCACCGGTGGCAACAACGGCCGGAACTCCAGCTTCAATGACTCCGGGCAGCTCGTCTTCCGCGCTGATTTCAGCGACGGCACTGCGGGTATCCTCGTCGCGAACATCAATGACGTGTGTCGGCCCGTGTTCGTCAGCAATCCGGAATCGGCCGTGACCTCCATCGGCGCACCGGTCGACTTCACCGTCTCCGCCTCCGGCGCGGGCGTCCTGACGTACCAGTGGCGGCACAACGGCACGCCGCTGTCCGACGGCGGCAACATCGCCGGCGCGACCACTGCCACGCTGACCGTCACTCCCGGGGACGTCGGAGACGCCGGCGCCTACGACTGCGTCGTTCTCAACGCCTGCGGGTCATCGACGAGCGCGGCGGCCGTGCTCACCGTCTGTGATGGATCGCCCGACGGCGACGTGAATCTCAGCGGCGACGCCGACGGCGACGACATCGCCGTGTTTGTCGCCGCCGTGCTCTCGGGCACCGCCGGCGGCCCGGTCGTCTGCCGCGGCGACTTCAGCGGGGACTACGAGATCGACGTGGCCGACATCCCGGGCTTCGTATCCGTGCTGCTCGGTCTGTAAACGAAGGGAATGACGTCGCCGCGGCATCCAGCCCTCGACGATCGCGCGCCGCCTACGGCACGAGGCACGCATCCGAGCGATCGCCCAGCAGGCATTCCGTCGCCTTGGGCCGAAAGCTCCCCGGATCGACCGCCTGATTGCGGAGGTGGGCCGAGTAGATGTTGTCCTGCGCGATCGCCCGCCGCCAGTTCGGATCCGGCTTGCCCGCCAGTCCGACGGCCGGGTCCCGCACCGTCACCGCGTGCCCATCCACGAACCACACGTTGCTCACCTCGCGCTTCGTGTGGTTCACGCTGTTGCCGCGGCCCGGGCCGACGCGGTCGTAGAACACGAACGATGTCACGCCGCCCTTGATGTACGGGTTGGCGTCGGCCAGCACGGGGAATTGCGAGTGCGAGCCGGGTCCGATCGGATCGAGCACCGTGCTGTGCTGATAGTGATACGCGTAGCTGAGGTTGGCCGCGGTCGTGAAATCGTAGTACGCCGTCGGCTCCTGCGCGGAATCGGGCTGATCCGTCGTGCTCGGACAGATGAACTGCTTCGGCACGATCGTCGTCTCACGCATCAGCAGCCACAGGTCGACGGTCGGCGACGGCGTACCCAGCGTTGATGCGCCGCCGGGCGCCGTGCGATGGTTCGGATCGAAGATCGTCATGCTGCCGACGGCGCTGCTGCCGGCGCGCGCGGGGAAGCGCTCACCGTCCTGCGTATAGATGTACATGCCCTGCCCGATGCCGCGGAGGTTCGTCAGGCAAACGGTCCGCCGGCTGATCTCCCGTGCCCGCGACAGCGACGGCAGCAGGATCGAGACGAGCAGCGCGATGATCGCGATCACGACCATCAGCTCGATGATCGTGAAGCCCGTGCCGCAACGACGCGAACTGGACTCTGTGCCCGCCATTCTGCCGCCTGCGCGGCGAATCCGCGCCGAAAAAAAGCGGCAGCCCCGCTCGGAGGCTGCCGCTCGCTCCATTCGTCACGACCAACGCGCGTCGTGCGTCACGGCACGAGACACGTGTCGGAGCGACCGCCCAGCGCGCACAGTGTCGCCGTCGGCCTCTGGTTGCCAGGATCGACGAACTGATTCGCCAGGTGCGTCGAGTAGATGTTGTCCTGCGGCTTGAACACCGGGGAGGACGGATCGTTGCGGCCCGGAAGGCCGACGGCCGGATCCTTCGGCGACTCGCCGTGACCATCGACGAACAGGACGTTGCTGACCTCGCGCGCCGTGTGGTTGGTGCTGTTGCCCCGCCACTGCGCCCGGCGATCGGCCGGTAGCGCCGACTGCACGCCGCCTTTGATGTACGGATTCGAGTCCGCCAAGATCGGGAAGTTCGGCTCGGAGGCCGTCCCGATGATCTGGCGCGTGCTCGAATGCTGGTACTGGTAGGCGTAGCTCAGGTTCGTCGACGTCAGGAAGTCGTAGTACGCCGTCGTGTCCTGCGCCGGGTCCGGCGTATCCGTCGTGCTCGGGCAGTTGAACTGCTTCGGCGTACAGTTGTTCGCCCGCAGCAGCAGCCACAGGTCGACGGTCGGCGACGGAACGCCCGTCGTCGACGGACCGCTGCCCGCACCGTCGCCCGTGCGATCCGGCGGGTTGAAAATGGTCATCGACCCGACCGTGTTCGTGCCCGCGTAGGCGGGGAACCGGTCACCGTCCTGGGCATAGATGTACATGCCCTGGCCCACGCCGCGGATGTTGGAGAGACAGACGGTCCGCTTCGAAAGCTCCCGCGCCCGCGACAGCGACGGAAGCAGGATCGAGATCAGCAGGGCGATGATGGCCACCACCACCAGCAGCTCGATCAGCGTGAACGCCTTCCAGCGGAGTTTGAGTTTTCTCATGGCCGAGTACTCCTTGGAAACCTGTGCACCGGGTGTTTCCGGCTTGTCAACGATCCTCAGGCCGTCCGCTCCTGCCGAGCACGCGTGCCGGACACGATACGGACGAGATCACATGAGAACGAATGGTCGTCGACCACCGACGAGAACACCGGCAAGACATGCACGCCCAGTGGCGGCGGTCGTCATGCCCGGATCCGTCTGCGAAACGACCTGGTCTCGTTCACAATCCAGGGCTCGAGAACTCCCGCGACGCAGCGCCGTCGGGCTCGATCACCCGTGCACATCCGATTCATCGATTCAGCCGATACGCCGCGCCGATGAAGGCACGGCAACCGCAGCCGATCGTTTGTACGCCTCGACCTTCGATACCCTCGAACCGCGGGAGACTCTCGTCACCCGTCCGAAGTCACCGGTGCACGCGGCGGCCGAATGATGGACCGTGCGCCGCGCGTCAGACCGCGATCTCGGCAACCGTTCGGAACTTCGTTTCGAGCTTCAGGCGGGATGATACGGAATGGATATACGTCGGTAAGAAGTAAGAATAATAACGTCGGATGGACCCGCACGTGCTCGCGACTGTTCGCAGTTCCTCCTATCGACTCGCCACCGGATTCTAATTGCGTGTTTCCGCCGGTGTCAAACGGAATCCGCCGCAGACCAGCGGCCCAATCGCCCCCAACCGATCTTTCCGCAAGATTTCACAGCTTTCCCAAACGGACTGCGGGGAATCTACACCGTCGTCCGCCGCCAGCGGATTCGCTCCGTGTCCGCCTGCCCCAGCCCGAGCCGCGCTGCCGTCACCAACTGCGGAGGAATCGTCGGTAACACCAACAAAGGCGGTAGTTTACGTAGCGCCCGCATCAGGTTGAGAATCTCGAACCCGATCGCATCCGCCGCCACGGGGTCGGTCGAAAACAGCAGCCCGCCGAAGTTCAGGATGTCGTCCGCCCTTGCCCGCGGGCCGCCGTCCGTCACCACCCGCAACGCGTTCACGATGTTCAGCCGCAGCCGGCTGCGGACCGGCTCCGATGCCACGATCCGCGCGATCGCCGGATCGCACCCGTTCGAATGAAACCGTGCCGGATGCCGGATCAGCCCGTGCGAGAGGTTCTTCAGACACGACGTCATGACCGCGGTGTGGTGCGTCTTGAGGAACGGCACATTGATGATCGCCGTCACCTGCTCGACGAACCCGATGAACGCGTCTGACCCGCAGCCGAAATCCACCGTCCTGTCGGAGTACCGCAACTCCGGCCGCGCGGTGCGGACGCTCGGCCGCGTCGCGCCACCCTCCTCGATCATGACGATTCGGGCTGGGTCGAAGCCCGCCAGAACGAGTGATCGCAACAGAACCCCGGCGAAGACCGGTGTCGTCCCGATGCTCGCCGCGCCCGACGAGTTGAACTTGATGCCGATCACGTCGTCCGGCCGGAGAATCGTGTTCCACGCCGCCGGCGTCGATTCGGTCCGCGTGAGTTGCTGCAACCCGACCGACAGCATCTCGTCCAGCGCGTTCGGCTGCACCGTCTGGCCGCTGATCACGTACTCCGAGTTCGTCTCGACGACCTGCGCGGTCGCACCCGCGTCGGCAGCCGGGGCCGTCGTCGAACTCGTTACCGCTCGCACTGCCGCGGCGACGCCGTCGTCGCCCCGCGCTGCACCAAACAGCGCGGGCACGACCGCCGCCGCTGTCGCGCGGAGAAACCTGCGGCGCGTCGTCGAGTCCGGGCCGGTCGTCGATGGGTCCGCGTCAAGCATCGCGTTGACAACAATCCGTCGAATTCCATAGGGTTATCGACCGGGCGGCCGCCAGGGCTGGACCCCCGTGGAGATTCCCGCCGTGGACAACCGGCAGCAGCGATTCGAGGTGATGCGTCAGCGCTGCGAGGCGGCGGGCCAGCGGCATCTGCTGCGCTTCTGGCCCGGACTGTCCGACGACGAGCGCGACGCGCTGCTGGCCGACCTGGAACAGATCGACTTCGTGCCGATTCAGCGCCTCGTTGAAACGTGCGTTCGGAACATCCCCCCACACGCCGATTTCCAGTGCATCGAGCCCGCGCCCTTCGTTCCGCGGCCCGATCCGGATCATCCCTCCGACGAAACTCACGCCGCCAGGGACGAGGGGTGGTCGCTGCTCCGCGCAGGGCGTGTCGCCGCGCTCACCGTCGCCGGCGGACAGGGCACGCGACTCGGATTCGCCGGTCCGAAGGGCTGCCTGCCCGTCTCGCCGATCCGCCGCAAACCGCTCTTCCAGTTGTTCGCCGAGCAGATACTCGCCACGGAGCGGCGCGTCGGACATCCCATCCGCTGGTATATCATGACCAGCCCGGGCAACGATGACGCGACCCGGGCGTTCTTCCGCGAGCACCGCGCCTTCGGCCTCGATCCGGGCAACGTCGTTTTCTTTCCGCAGGGCGTCATGCCCGCGTTCGCACCCGACGGCCGCATCCTCCTCGACCAACCGCACCGCGTCGCGCTCTCTCCCGACGGACACGGCGGCTCGCTGCTCGCCATGGCGCGGCGCGGCGTGCTCGCCGAGATGGCCGCGCACGGCATCGAGTACATCAGCTACTTCCAGGTCGACAATCCGCTCGTACGCTGCCTCGATCCGCTCTTCGTCGGTCTGCATGCGCAGCGCGGATCGGAGATGTCGAGCAAGATGGTTCCGAAGTCCGACGACCTCGAACGCGTCGGCAACTTTGTGCTCGCCGACGGCCACGTCCGGGTGATCGAGTATTCCGATCTGCCCGATTCCCTCGCGCACGCTCGCAATCCGGACGGTTCGCGCCGCTTCGACGCCGCCAACCTCGCCATCCATGTCCTGTCGCGCGGGTTCGTCGAACGCCTCACGCGCGATGCCGAAGCCTTCGGCCTGCCCTGGCACCGCGCGGAGAAGAAGGTCCCGTGCATCGACCTCGGCACCGGACAGCGCATCGAACCGGCCGAACCCAACGCGATCAAGCTCGAGGCCTTCATCTTCGACGCCCTGCCCCTGACACAAACGCCGTCGCTGATTCTGGAGACCGACCGCACCGAGGAGTTCAGCCCGGTCAAAAACGCCACCGGCGTCGACTCGCTTGAGACCGCCCAGCGCGACATGGTCCGCCGCGCCGCCCGCTGGCTGGACGTGGCCGGCGCCCGCGTGCCGCGCCGCGCCGATGGCGAGCCCGCGCACCCGATCGAGATCTCTCCACTCGCCGCGCTGTCGGCCGACGACCTCCGCGCCCGCCCGCCGCCGACGGTCAACGGCCCGACATACGTCGAATAGACACCGTATTCGGAGCGGTCCGGCGTGGACCGCGTGCGCAATTGCGTCGCGCGGCGCGCGACTACACCATGACGCTGGGAGTGTTCTTGCGCTTCGGCGGCAGTCGCGCTTCGACGTGCTGATCGACCACCCGGCTCTCATAGATGGTCAGCCGCGCCGACTCCGACAACGGCGATACACCCGTCTCCAGATTGAACTGCCACTGGTGCCACGGGCAGGTCACGCACGCGCCGTCCACGTCCCCCGCCGCGATGTTTCCCCCGGCGTGCGGACAGCAATTGCTCACGACGACAACGCGCTCGGGATTCGAGAGCCGGAAGACCGCCAACTCGTGACCGCGGAGCTCAAAAAACCTCCCGCGGTTGACAGGCAGTTGATTCAAACTGGCGACGCGGACCCAGTCGGACATGGTCGTCGTCGGATGCCGATGATCCGCGATTCAGGGGATCGCGTAGTACGAGCCGCGCATCGGCCGATCCGTCATGATGAAGAGGCTGACGTCATCGACCAGCATCCGTGCATCGTAGTCCGCCACGCGCGCCGTCTGACGCATCGTGTCGGCCGCCGTCGTCCCGACGCCGCAGCCATTACCGACGAACAGGACGGAGAATACCAGCAACAACAAAAAGGCCCTGACGATTCTCATGGCACCCTCGATACCTCCGCCGATCACCCTATATCGGCACAACCCCGCTCGCGCCTGACCAATGTGCCGCACGAATCTTATCGGCCACCGCGACGCCGAGTCAATCGCCACGCAACGCCGTCAACCACTCGCGGTACCGGTAGGGGATTCCGAACGCCTCCCCGATCGCCTTCAGCTCCGCTAGGCCCGTCTCGTACTGCAGCCCTTGCCAGTCCCGACTCGTCGGATCGCAGAAATACACGCGGCAACCCAGCGGCCGGTGCGCCCGGGCCGTGCAGGCCCCGCCCACCTGGTACGGACAGGCCTCGTCGCTCACCACGGACCGCAACCCATCGACCGACTGCCGCTTGAGAAAATATCGCCGCTCCACTTCGGTTACGTAGAGGCTGTGTCCGAACTCCCGGAACCGGCAGCACGATCCGCGGTTGATGCAGACAGCGCCCCGCGACTCGATTGCACGGTCGACCGACGCGTAGAACTCGGCCATCCGGACTTCGAACGCGTCCCCGCCCGAATCCGCCCCGCCGGCTGCCTCCCCAATTCCGCTCATGACTTCGTTCGTCCCGATCCCGTCGCCGAATCGACCGCGTCCCAACACTTGGCCGTGCGCCGAACCTCGATCTGCACCAGACTGTAGCGCGGCCCGCGATTGATGCCCGGGCAGTCTTCCGACGCCCGCGCCCAGTCGGTCGGCGAGTCGAGGTTCTGGTCCCAGAACGGCCAAGTGCGACACTGAAGCGGCCGAACCGGATAGATGCCGCAGATGCGTTTGCCGGCTTCCGTTCGAAGGAACACGCAATCCCCGTTCTTCCGTTCGGTCAGCGACCATCGCGACCCGACGCCCCGAAGCTGCGTCGGATCAAGCGTGTCGTCGCCCCGCCCGAGGAACTCCGCGATCCGACGGATCTCCTCACGCGTCACCCAGACGTAGCCCGGAGCCCCGCTGCAGCAATTTCCGCACTGCGTGCAGCGAAACTTCAGCCCGTCGGCATACCACGGCTGTCCGTTGGAGCCCTCCGGCATGCCATCATCGTAGCCGCCCGGCCGACCGCCCACCACCCGCCGTTGCAGTGCGGCCCGTGCGTCGGATACAGTCGACGGGCCGTCCATGCTCGAGCGCAGCATTCCGCCGGGGAACGGGCGCCGCGTTGCGCCGCGCGCCCCCGATGGACGCGATCCTATGACGCTTCAATCGGTCTGCCTGCTGCTCGCCGTCGCCATGAACCCGTCGCCCCCGACGCAGCCCGCCGCGCCGCAAGAGTCCGCCTCGCCGCCCGCCTCGACCACGCGCTCATCGCCGCGCCGGATCACGCCGCTCCTCCACTGCGACGTCGGCGACTGGGTGGTCTACGAGTCTCCCAGCGGCGTCGAACGCGTCGAGCTGACGCATCGCACGCTGCTGCTGGCGGAGCTGGAAGTCCGCACCGTCCTCTACGGCCGGCTGGTCGGATTGCCGGCCATTCGGACCGTCCGGCTCGACTCGGACTACGCGATCGACGTCGCGCGCGACGACGGCGGCGACCTGTCAGAATCGGAGGACACGATCGACGCCGCCGGCCGGCGCTGGCGCTGCCGGCGAACCGTGTCGCGCTGGACGCGCGACGGACTGCGCTGCGAGCGGCGGATCTGGATGCACCCGGACGTGCCGATCTACGGCGTCGTTCGGAGCGAATTGCTCGTCAACGACCGACTCACGGCGCGGATGAAGCTCGCCGCCTTCGGCCGCCGTGCCCCCGCGTCTCAGGCGGAGCGATGAAGCACCCGGCTCAACGTCGACGCATCCACTGGCTCGTCGCTGCCGGCGCGGCCTGCGCGGCGAGTTGCGGGTGCCGCGCCTTCCGTCCCACAACGGCTGAGCCGGGCCGCATCGACGCCTCGGACGTGCTGTCGCAATGCGCGCAGCGCTACACCGCCGCAAAATCGCTCGAGGCGTTCGGCACGCTCGAGGACGCCCGCACCGCGCAGGAGCAGCGAAGGCGGATCGCGCTGGTCCTCCGCCGCCCGGCCCAGATGCGGATCGAAATCGATCGCGACGTCGTCGTCGTGCAGGATCGAAACGTCTGGACCTACGACGGGCAGAAAGACCGCTTCGGAAAGTACCGTGCCTTTACCAACACGCCCCGGCAGACCGCCGCGGAACTGGCAGCGGGCGGCGTCGGCCTCCTGACCGTCGACCTCTTCTGCCGCGGACCGCGCGCCTTCGACGACGGACCGCGCGGCCGCGCCGACTGGATGCTCGGGCAGCTCGATTTCGTCCGCGGCCGGCCGTGTTATGTCCTTGTCCGCGAGACCGGCGGGCCACGACCCGCGCGGCTTCGCGTCTGGATCGATCAGGACCGCTTCGCCCTGCTCCGCTGGAGCATCGATCAGGGCCACGGCGCCGACGAACGCACGGTCGTGTCGATGTCCTACGATGACGTCCGCTTCGATCCGCCCATCGATAGCGCCGCGTTCCACATCAGCCGGCCGCGATACGGAACCCGAGAACCATGACGCCGCTCACGAATCAACAGCGTCGCGCGCTGGCGCGTCGGGCACACGCGCTCAAACCGAGGATCACCGTCGGCCGAGCCGGACTCAGCGATGCGCTGATCGCCCAGCTTCGACAGGCACTGGCGAAAACACCTCTGCTCAAGGTGCGGATCGACGGCGTCGATCGCGACGCGGCCGACGCCATCGCCGCCGAAATGGCCGAACGAATCCCCGCGGCGCTCGTCGGACGGATCGGCTTCGTCGTCACGCTCTATCAGCCGGCGGTCGACGCTGCCATCGACGACGAGACTGACAGCGCCGCGGACGGCGGATAAACTGCGAACATGATCATCGACCTTGCGAATACCGAGAAATCGTGGCGCGACCTGCACCGTCTCTACCTCAGCTTCGTGCAGCCGCGTCCGATCGCGTGGGTTTCGTCGATCAGCCGCGATGGAAAGACCAACCTCGCGCCCTTCAGCTTCTACAACATGGTCTCTGCCAATCCGCCCGTCGTGCTCTTCTCCCCGGCCCTCAATCGCAACGGCGATCCGAAGGACACGCTCGCGAACATTCGCGAAACCGGCGAGTTCGTCATCGCCACCGTCACCGAATCGAACGCCAAGGCGATGAACGTCACCAGCACCGAGTGGCCGCGCGGCGAAAGCGAGTTCGAGAAGGCCGGCCTCACGCCCCTGCCCGCGACGCACGTCCGGCCGCCGCTGGTCAAGGAATCGCCGGTCAACATCGAGTGCCGACTGCGTCAGATCATCCAGCTCGGGATCGAAAACGGCGCGGGCAATGTCGTCATGGGCGACGTCCTCGTCGTGCATGTCGACGACGACGTACTCGCCCCGGACGGGACCTGCGACCCGGATAAGCTCGCCGCCATCGGCCGCATGGGCGGCTCGCTCTACACGAAGACCCGCGAGCGGATGGAGCTCGTCTCGGTCCGCGACCCCTCCAGGGTCCGACCCGGCTGATCGACGAAACGCGATGGGGCGCGCCTATTTCGGCGGCGCGGTCTGCGCCATCGAACGGTAGTACTCGTCCAGAATCTCGCGGAACTCCGGCGGAACGACCTCCGCCTCCGCATCACGCAACGCCCCCTCCGACACGGCCTCGCGCGAATCGACCCCCGCGAGCCCGCCGAACGCGCGCGACCCGCGATCTCCTCGCTGAATCCCTCCCGAATCCGTCTCCGCCGAGCGCATCTGTCTCGTCCGCGTCGGCCGCTCCGTCTCCAGCAGTTGCGGCCCGACGGCGGCGGCCTTTCGACGATACTCACGCACGAACTGCTCGGCCCGCGCACGCGCCCAGCCGAGGTCTTCGAGCAACTCGTCCGCCTCGTCGCCGCCACGACGCAACCGACGCTCAAGCTCGTTCACCAACCGTTCCGTGCGACCGAGCGACTCAGGTCGATCGCCCGTCGCACCTTCCTCCACAAACTGGCCATCGTCCGGGCCATGCCGCTCCGGCTCATCCCCCGCCGGCAAGTCACCAGTTTCCGGCGGACCGGAGTCCACGCCCGACGCCGGCATCCGCCCGGCATGCGTTCCATCGCCTCCGGACTTCGGTTTCGACTCGCCGGCCGACTCCCCGGCCTCGGCGCGACCAGACCCTTCGCCACCCTCGGAAGGCTTGCGATCATCCGCGCCTGCGCACTTCTCACCCGAACCCGGTTTGGCTTCGTCGGCGTCGCCCTTGGTGTGTTCTCTCGTCCTCGACCCTTCCGAACCGACCGAACTGCTGTCGGCCGCGGAATCCTCTTCTGAACGCTTGCGTTCCCCCTGCGAACCGCGCGAGGCATCGCGCGACCGCGCATCGTCCGACGGGTTCTCGCCCGCGGGGCCGTCGTCGCCCGGCTTGTCCGATCCGCTCGCATCGGGCTTTCCGCCCGACCGCGGCTTGTCCTCCGCCCGGCCACCGCTCTGCTTGCCATCGCCGTCGCCGTCGGACCGTTCGCCGCCGTCTTCCTCACCCGGGACGCGGCCGGCGTTGGGCTTCGACCCTCTCTCTCGACGTTCGTCGGACCGGCCGTCGCCCGAATCTTGCTTCGTTTTGCCGTCGTCCCGGTCACCCTTCGCGTCACTACGGTCGTCGCGCTTCGAGTTATCGCCGCCTCCGTCGCGCTCGAGTGCGCCGCCGCCGCCACCCTGCTCGCGCGACTCGTCACCGCTCCGCGCCGGTCGCCGCCCCGACTCGCTCCCACGCTCGCGACCCGATTGGCCGCCATCGTCGGGATCGCCCGCTTCGGGCTGCTCACACGAGCCACGGCCCGATTCGGCGGATTCCTCGCCCGCCTTCCCGTTCGTGCGTTGGCGCAACGCGTCACCTGACGCGTCTTCCCGGCGTTCGCGCTCCATTCGCTCGTGCAGCTTCTCGATCGCGTCGCGATTCCGATCGAGGAACTCGCGTAGATCATCCGCGGCCGCTCGCGCCACCTCTGGGGGGGCCTGGTCCTCGCCCGCCGATGAACCCTCGTTGTCGGACTCCGCATCGCCGTCCGGGGACGCATCCTCCGACTCCGTCGGCGGCGGCTCGGGCGGCGTCGTCCGTTTCGGATCGATGCGCAGCCGGATCACCGGTCCGATCGTCCGCTGCGGCGCGGGCTGGTTCGCTGAATCGTGCCGGTTGTCGGCGACTTCGATCCAGCACTCCACGTCCGCGTCCGTACCGCCGCCCAGCTCCGTCGGCCGAAGCGTTGTCGCGACCCGCTGCCAGCCCGGCTCGGCCGTCGCGCGACCGGACAGCTCGCGCTCATCGGTCCGACCCTTCGCCGCATAGCGCAGCAGAATACGCGACAATCCGAAGTCGTCGCCCACCTCCGCGGACAACGCATACGCTTGCCCGTACGCCAGCACGACCTCGCCCACCGGGGATTTCATCCGGATCTCCGGCGCACCGTCGGGCCGCACGCGCTGCCGATACTCAATCGGATTCCGCGATACCGCGCCGAATCGATCGGTGAACGTGACGAAGAAGACCTGGTCCCGCTCCGCCAGCCAAGAAGCCTCGAGCGATTGCGCCTCCGGCGCATCGCGCGAGATCATCCGCGAGACCTCCTGCCCGACGCGCCGGAACACGAGCCGCGCATCCCGCGCCGGCACGGTCGTCTCGACGTGCAGCGTGACGCGCGTTCCGGCGATCACCTCGATGTCGCCCGCCGGACGCGTCCGCGGCGCCAGCCCCGTGTAGCGCGGAAACTCCATCCGCAGGCGCGCCGACGCCACGTCCGGCAGCGGCCGTACGGTCAGCCGTCGCGTCAGCGAAACCGCGTCGCCAGCAACGATGCGATAGTCGCGCGACGCGCGCGTCTCCTCACCCGGTCGCGTGACCATCCACAGCCGCCCGCGCCGACCCTCGACCGGCGACTGCATCTGAAGCGGCAATCGTTCGCCGGCGATCCACGTGGCGCCGCCGTCGCTCGAGAATTCGACGTGCGCTGCGTCCGGAATCCGACCGCCGACCTCCGCCTCGAACGTCACGGGCTCGCCGATCAGCACCGACACATCCTCCGCCGGCGAACGCACCACTACCCAGGTCCGCGACGGCGCAGGTCGATCGCTTCCGAGCATCCGCATCAGCGACGGCCACACCGCCTTCGGCGAAAGAAACGCGTACAGCCCGAACACGCTGAGCACGGTCAACAACGCGGACGCCGAACGACGCACATCCTTCCACGGCACCGGGACCGCGAACCCCATCCGCGCCAGCGTCTGCGCCACGCGATCCGCCACCCCGTACGCCACGCCCGAGCGCACCAGACGCCGCCCGCGCAGCTCCACGGCCGTCACCAGCGCGTTCTCCAGCTCCGGATAGTGTCGCTCGAGCAGCCTCGCCGCGTACATGTCCGCGATCCGCCGCGACAGCGGACGGATCACTCGCCAGCCCAGCACCACGGCCGATGCCGTCAACGCTCCCACCAGCCCCGCCCGTCGCCACGCCCGATCCAGTCCGCCGGATACGATGTGATCGAGAATCACCAGAACTAGCAGAGACCCCGCGATCCAGGCAGCAAGACTCAGCAGACCGCACGCCGCGTCGGCGAGTTTCACCCGCGCCCGAACGGCCGAAAGACCGTACGTCAGCACGTGCTCGCGATCGCGTCGTCGATCCGGTCCCGGGCGTGGCATGGGGGTGCTCCGGCAGGGCGTCCCCCTATTCTACCCCCCGAAGCCCGTCGAAGCGCGAATTCAGTGACCGGCCGCCGGCGACGCCGGAGCGTGACCCGTCAGGAGCGGAAGAAGCCAGGCGACGCCCGCCATGATAAACGTCGCCACGGCGACCGCACCGAGGACTCGGCGCGGCCCGAGACCGATCCAGCCGAACGGCTTGTCGAGCACCAACAAGACATATGCCAGAATCCAGAGCGGCATCCGAATGAACAGGGAGCCCTGATCGGCGTTGGCGGCGTCCGGCCCCATGTCGGCGGGAGAATCCCGTTCAGCCTCGGCGCATCCCGCCGCCGACGCGGCGGACTCAGAGGGCGCGGCGTCAGCATCGACCTCCGCGCGGGCCCCACCTTCGGACGGTTCCCCATCCGCGTCCACGCACTCGATGTCGACGGCCGGCGATGCCCCGCTGATTGCCGCCTCAGGCGACGCCGACTCGATCGATTCGACGCCGACCTCGACCGATCCCGCTGCTGCCGGCGCATCGGGCGCCGGCCGCTCCGCACCGACGGCCTCCGCCGCATCGTCAACGAGTGCGTCGACCTGCTCAAACCGTGTCGTCACATCCTGCGTTGTCTCAGTTTCGGCGTCGAGTTCCGCGTTGGTCGGCTCCGCACCCGGCGGCGCATCGCCCGCGACGCCGATCTCGGCCGTCACGTCCCGTGCGAGCGCCTCGGCCTGAGCGAGCAGTGCTTCGACATCGACGTCCGATGGCAGCGCAGAGTCCGACGGTGTCGATCCGTCGGGTCGCGGCGCGGCGGGCAAGTCGGCCATGTCAGCACTCGATGAACGATTGCGGAGTCGTCTCAAGTGCTATCGGCGGTCGCCGCGGAGGCCCTTGAACGCCACGCCGCCCGTCCCGCCACGTACGAGCACCCGGCCGCGGACCGAACGCCTTGATCCCCGCGCCGCGCGACACGACGATTCAACGCATGGCCGAACCGCGGATTCGAGTCGCGAGCCTGTCGTCGGACGTCGTCTGCCTCGCCGGAGAAGAGGCGCACCATGCCCTTCGCGTGCGCCGACTCCGCGCCGGCGACCGCGTCGTGCTCTTCGACGGCGTCGGCGGCGAGGCCCGCGCGCAGATCACCCGCGCGGATGCCGACCGACTCGAAGCGAATATCCTCTCGCGGACAACGACCGTTGCCCCACGCCGTTCGCTGACGCTCGCCGTCGCGATGCCGAAGGGCCCGCGCGCCGACTGGCTCGTCGAAAAGGCCGCCGAATTGGGCGTCCGCACGCTGATCCCGATGATTTGCCACCGCAGTGTCGTCCGTCCCGCAACCGGCAAACTCGCGCGCTGGCGACGCATCTGCACCTCGGCCGCGAAGCAATGCGGTGCAGCACTGGAAATGACCATCGTGCCCCCAGCGGGAATCGCGACCATCCTCCAGCGCGCCCGGGAACACGACCGTGTCCTGTTCGGACATCCTGATCCCGAAGCCCCGACCGTAGCGCGGTTGTTCGCGCCGCACCCGAACGCCTGCTGGCTTGCCCTCATCGGGCCGGAAGGGGGCTGGACGAATGACGAGCTCGGACAGTTGCGCGCGGCGGGCGCGACACCCGCGCGACTCGCCTCTACGACGTTGCGGATCGAGACCGCCGCCATCGCCGTCGCGGCGCTGTGGGCCGCCGAGTCCTAATCCCGATTACGTCGTCGCGTCAGAATGCGACCGCCGCCCCGCCAGCACGCCCTCGATCATCCCCGAGATATCCGCCACCTTCTCTCGCCATCCCTCGCGCCGCATCGCCTCGCGCCGCCGCAGCCGCGATGATTCGTCGTTCCCGCGCAGCGCCCGCTCGCACGCCGCGGCGTAGCCCTCCGGCCCGTTGCCGACCTCGATCAGCGGCCGATAGCGCAGCACCTCCGGCAGCGGCGTCGATGCCACCGGCAGGCCCGCGGCGAGATACTCGCGAAGCTTGATCGGATTCGCCGCCCGCGTCAGCTCGTTCAGCCGGAACGGGATCATCCCGACGTCGAACCACCGCGCATACCGCGGCAGCTCGGCGTACGGCCGCCGTCCGAGCAACCGCACGTTGGCACACTCGCGCAGCGCCGCGACGTCCGTGCGCACGTCGCCGATCATCGCAATCGTCCAGTCGCGCCGATGCCGCGCAACGGCCGCCAGCATCTCGACGTCGATCCAGTGCTCGATCAACCCGAAGAACCCCAGCACCGGACCGCGCACGTCTCGAAGTTCCGCCGGGGGCTCACCCGCCGCGTCGTCGCGCTGAAAATGCTCCCAGTCCACTCCGTGGAAGACGAGCTCCGTCCGCGGATTGAATCCGCGCTTCGACTCGTACAGCCGCGCCGACGTCGTAATCACCAGGTCCGCCGCGCGAAGCGTCAAGAGCTCCGCCCGCTGAATGGCCGGGCGGTCGTAGCCGGCAAACTCGCCAAACGCATCGACGCAGTAGTATAGGAAAAGCTCTTCGCCGAATTGTCCCGCAAGATGTCCGACATCCGGCGCGAACGACCAGACCTGCACCGGACGCGGTGGCAGTCGATCCAGCACCGATCGGACCTGCCGCACCAGCAGCAAGCGGTTGAGCCGCTGCGCAGCGGAATGACCCGGCAATGGCACGACGGCCGGTGTGATCACCGTGATCGATTCACTCGCTCGCAGCGGTCCGGCCGCGAACTGCGTGAGCTTGCGTAGGATCGCGTTCAGATCGGCCGCGGTCGCGCTCGGCCGCCGCGAGCCGTGGTAGTTGACCCAGACGATGTGGTTGCGTTCTTCGAGGATGCGCATGAGGTGATGCTTGCTGGTCGGGTCGTAGTCCCAGCCGCTCGCGAAGCAGACGATGTTCCGCCCTTCGATCATCGCGCCCTCGCGACGCGGCGGAACACGTCCATCGTCTCCCGCGCCGCATCCTGCCACGTGCGACGTCCGCCCGCCGCGGCGATCGCCGCGCGGTCCCACGACTGCCGCAGCGCGTCGATGATC
Organism: Phycisphaerae bacterium; assembly: GCA_023150615.1. GTDB lineage: Bacteria > Planctomycetota > Phycisphaerae > UBA1845 > UTPLA1 > JAKLKO01. The sequence continues at coordinate 77,603 of JAKLKO010000005.1, read as the reverse complement.
GCGAGCGCCAGCGCATCGGCCCGCACGGCGCATGTCCGCCCCAGCGCGGCATCGCAGACCAGCTCCGGATTCCCTCCAACCTCGGTCGCGACCACCGGCACGCCCGCGGCCAGCGCCTCGCGCAGCGCGTTCGATCCCCCCTCCGACCGCGATGCCAGCGCGAACAGATCGGCCGCATTCAGCAGCACGTTGACTTCGCCCGGCGCAACCCGGCCGAGAAACCGTACCGCCGAACCCAGTTTGAGCGTATCGACCAGCGCCCGAAGCGACCGCTCATACCGCGGCTCGCCCGCCGGACCGCCGACCAGCGCCAGCCGCACGTCGCCCAAATGTGCACGCACCGCCGGCAACGCCTCGATCAACAGATCGAATCCCTTCAGGCGCTGCAGATGCCCGACCGAGACGATCCACCGCGCTTCGCCGCTGTCCGGCAGCGCACGGCGCGCGTCCGCCCGATCCAGCGGATGAAACAACGCCCTATCCACGCCGTTCGGAATCACCTCGATCGGCAACTCGCGACCGACGAGTTCCCGCGCCAACCCGGCCAGCGACCGCGACACCGCGATTCGCGCATCCGCCGCCGCCAGCGCCCACGCGATCTGTCGCCGCCGGATCCGGTGCCCCATCTGCCCGGGCAGCTTGCCGCGAAGCGTCACCACAACCGGCACGCCCAGGCGCCGCGCCGCCCACACCGCCCCGACTGCATCGGGCCATTCAAAGTGCGCATCCACAAGATCGAACGGCCACCGCTCGCGAAGCGCCCGCAGAGCCGCCAGCGCCGCACGGCCGAACCACCAGCCATCCAGCGACTTCAGCAGACGCGGCACACACAGCATCGGGACGACTTCCGCCCGCGGCTCCTCGGACGCGGCCGCACCGGCGGCATCCTTCGCCGCACCATCCGACCGCACGATCGGAAACCACGGCCGCGGACAAATCACGCGAACGTCGGCGTGGCGCGTCAGGGCCGCCAGTCGCCACTGCACGAACCTGCCGCGCCACGGCTCCGACGCCGTCGGATAGCACATCGTGATCGACGCAACGCGATGCCGCCCGACCTCCGCCGGCGCAGCCCCTTCAACCAATGAAGCCTCGCCGACGGTCGGTCGTCCCGCGCGCCATTCCTCCGTTCGTTCGATGACCTCGACTGCCGTCGCCATGCCATCAATATCGACGAATCCCCGGCCGGCCCGCAGGCCGTCGCTCGTCGGCCGCATCGATGGCTTTTCATTCCCCCGCGCGGTCCTTAGACTGTCCGAAAGCATGCCGGAAGCAAACGAAAACCTCTGGGCCCCCTGGCGCATGGAGTACATCCGCTCGCTGAGCGACGAGGCCGGCGGCGGCTGCTTCCTCTGTCAATACTGGTCGCACCCCGAGTCCGACACGGCCAACCACGTCCTCTGGCGCACCGATCGCGCGATGGTCCTGTTCAATCGTTTCCCCTACAGCAACGGCCACCTGCTCATCGCCACCGGCCCGCACAAGCCCGCGCTCGACGACCTCGACGACGCTGAGAAACTCGAGCTGATCCAGCTTGTCGCCGACGCGCAGGCCGCCCTCTCCCGCGCCATCTCGCCCCACGGCTTCAACGTCGGCATCAATTTCGGCCGCTGCGCCGGCGCGGGACTGCCTGACCATCTGCACCTGCACCTCGTGCCGCGCTGGAACGGCGACACGAATTTCATGTCCGTCGTCGGCGACGCCCGCGTCATCCTGCAGTCGATCGACACGCTCTACGCCGACCTGCGGCGCATTTCCGCCGAGGCCGGCCTGCCGCGCACGCGGCGCGGCTCAACGACCCGGTAGGCGGAGGCGCGACGTGTCCACACTCGCAACCTACGCCGTCCACGACGATCGCTCGCTCGGCCGACCTCACGCCGAGACGCCAGCCGATCTCGCCGCGGGCGCGGACTCCCCGTTCGAGATCGACCGGCGCCGCATCCTCCATTGCACCGCCTTTCGCCGGCTCGTCCACAAAACGCAGGTCTTTGTCTCGCACGAAGGTGACCACTTCCGCACGCGCCTCACCCACACCCTCGAAGTCACCGCCCACGCTCAGAGGCTCGCCCGGCGACTCAACCTCAACGCCACCCTCGCAGGAGCCGTCGCCATGGCCCACGACCTCGGACACCCACCGTTCGGCCACGCAGGCGAAAAAGCCCTCAACGAGCTGATGGCCGGCCGCGGCGGCTTCGAGCACAACGTCCAGTCGCTCCGCGTCGTGGACTACCTCGAGCATCCCTACCCGGCCTTTCGCGGCCTCAATCTCTCCTTTGAGCTTCGCGAAAGTCTCATCAAGCATTGCACGCCGTACGACCGGCCGGACGAATCCGCGACGAGTGACCCGACCCCCGCCGCCCTGTACGCGTGCGGACCGCTGCCGCCCCTCGAAGGGCAGGTTGCCAACCTCGCCGACCTCATCGCCTACAGCCTGCACGACCTCGAAGACGGCCTGATGCAGGGCATGCTCGACGAATCACTGCTTGCCGAATCCACCCTCTGGCGAGACGCCTTCGGCCGTATCCGCGCCCAATGGCCCGATCGGCCGCTCGTCGGAATCCGACGACCCGTCCTCGACGCCATCGCCGACCGCCTCGTCCAGGACGTCGCCGAAGAATCCGCGCGCCGGTTCGCCGGCGTCAGAACGGCCGATGACGTGCGCCGGGCCGGCCGGCCGCTGATCGCGTTTTCGGGCGACATGCAGGAGCGGGTGGACGCCCTGCAGCGGATCCTGATGACGCACGTATACCGCAATCACCGTGTCGTCCGGATGGATGCAAAAGCGCGGCGACTCATTCGCGACCTGTTCCAGGCCTACTGCGACGAACCGTACCTCATGCCGCAGCGATACGTGGAGCGGATCGCCGAGCAGGGCCTCGAGCGCGTCGTCTGCGACTACGTCGCCGGAATGACCGACCGCTTCTGCCGCCAGGAGTGCGCGCGGTTGTTCGATCCCGGCCACCACGAAGGTTGAACGCCGCGGCGACAGGCGCGCGGCCCGACGTGACCATGGCACGAATTGACCCGCAGCGCCGCATTCCCGAGAATGCGCGAACGAATCCGCGTTCCGCCGCGGGACTCGCATCGAGGAGGACCATGCCCATCCGCTCCGGCCTGTTCGCCTGGCTCGTCGTTGGATCGGCCCGCATGGCCATCGCGCAATTCACCGAAATCCCGCCGGCCCACAACGTCGCCACCACGCTGCCCAGCTCGCCGGAGATCCGCGCTGAATCGCAGCGACTCGCCGACCGCTACGAGGAGGCCCTCCGCAAGGACATCGAGTTCGAGTACACCTACCAGCTTGAGTCCATCACCCGCAACTTCAAGCTCATGGTCAACGACAACGACCTCTACGAACGCAACACCCGCGCCGCGCGACAGGACCTCGCCCGCGAAATCGCCGAACTTGAAGCCGGCCCGGAAGGCCGCACGCCCGCCGGCCGCGCACGCATCGACTATCTCTACGGCCAGCTCGAGCAGATCCTGCTCGGCTCGCCGCTCGAACCGGTCAACACCCTCGGTCGGATCGCGCACGCCATCCCGCAGAACGAGCGCGCCAAGGCCTGGGCGACGATCGTCCGCGCGCGACGCAAGTATGTCGAACTGCCGCAGCCGGTCCCCCTCGCCTCGATCGCCCCGGGCCTGCCAGACACCCGCGCCGCCTTCGCCCTCGAACGCTACCGCACCGAGCTGAAGCTCGACGGAACCATTCGCAAGGCCGACCTGTCCGTCGTGCTCGACTCGACCACCGCACCGCCCACGCCCGTGCCGCGCTACTTCCCCGCAGCGCCGCCGATCGACCAGTGGCTCAAGACCGTCGGGCTTGCCGAGCAACGCTATCACTACAACCTCGATCAACGCCGCGCCGCCGAGGCCATCGCCAACGACGTCGTCGCCCGCGCCCGGGAGCTGCGCACAGACCTCGACGAAGACTACCAGACCGTCGCCGCCTTTAAGAACCCAGAGCAGCGCGCCGCCATGACCCGCGAGATCGACCGCCCCATCGACGCCATGTACGACGAACTCAAACAGCGATTGTTCAACCTCGCCTCGCTTGACCAGCGCACGGCCGCCGGCAAGTCCCCGGCCTCCCCGGAGATCGCACGATGAGCCTCTGGAACAAGATCGACGCCGACCTCGACGCGATGCGGGCCCAGGGACAGTTCAAGACCTTGCGACTGCTCACGACCCCCATGGGCCCGACCGCGACCATCGAAGGCATCGGCCCCGTCGTCGTGCTCTGCAGCAACGATTACCTCGGGCTCGCCAACGACCCCGAGGTCGTCGCCGCCGGCGCCAGCGCCGCGCCGCGCTGGGGCGCCGGAACCGGCTCCGTTCGCTTCATCTGCGGGACGTTTGACTACCACCGCGCGCTCGAATCCCGGCTCGCCGAACTCTCCGCCACGCAGGCCGCGACCACCTACGTCAGTTGCTGGAATGCCAATGAGGCCATCCTCCCCACCCTCATGACCGTCGCCGATGGACAGATCGCCGTCATCTCCGACGAGCTAAACCACGCCAGCATCATCGACGCCATCCGGCTCGGCCGGCAGATCGCCAAGAACGCCGAAGCGCACGTCTATCGCCACACCGACGTCGCCGATCTCGAGGCGAAGCTCAAGGCCGCCGCGTCAAAGCCCTTTCGCGTCGTCGTCACAGACGGCGTCTTCAGCATGGAGGGCGACCTCGCGCCCCTCGATCGCATCCACGCCCTCTGCCGCGAGTACCACGCCGACCTCGTCGTCGATGACTCTCACGGCGTCGGCGTCGTCGGCGAGACCGGCCGCGGCACGGCCGAGCACTTCGGCCTGCACGGCCGGATCGACGTCCTCACCGGCACGCTCGGCAAGACCCTCGGCGGCGCGGCGGGCGGATACGTCGCCGGTCCGCGCAGCCTGATCGAGCTGCTCGTGCAGAAGTCCCGCCCCCAACTGTTCAGCAACGCGTTGCCGCCGGCGACGGCGGCCATCGCCGACAAGGCCGTCGAGATCCTGATGCGCGACCGCTCGCGCGTCACGCGGCTCCGCGAGAACGTCCGCTTCATCCGCGACGGGCTGCGCAAACTCGGCTTCGAAACCGTGGAAGGGCCAAGCGCGATCACGCCGATCATCCTCGGCGCAACCTCGAAGGCCATCGCCGCCAGCCAGCGATTGCTGGAGTTGGGCGTCTTCGTCATCGGCTTCGGCTACCCCGTCGTGCCCGAGGGCAAGGCCCGCCTCCGCGTCCAGGTCTCCGCCGCGCACCAGCGCGAACACCTCTCCCGCGCCCTCGAGGCGTTTTCAAAGCTCTGACATCGGTCACGTGGAATCCGGCCGTACGCGGCAAGTACCCACCGGGCGAATACAGCGCATGCCCGCCGCAGCGGCCTCGTTCCTGCATCGCGGCCGGAGTCGCCCGACGGGGCGCATTTCGCGCAACGGCGCTTGTCCGGTCGACACGTGGAGAATCAGTCGCGGCCTTCGATCGTCAGCGTCCAATTCGAGCAGGAGGCCCCGCTGAACCAGCGCACCTCGATCCAGTAGTTGTAGCTGTCGTCCGAGCCGCCCGAGTCGTTCCGACTCAGCGTCAATTGCTCCGTCTGGCCCATCCCGTTGGTCGAGGAGGCCCAGAGCGTCCCGCACGCCGAGTACGCGAACAGGTCGTAATCGATCCCCGCGGGCACGGCCAGCGTGATCCGCGCCTGGATCGCCGCCGTGCAATCCGAACACTCGCGCGCGCGAACAAGGTACCAGCGCGAATCGCGGCGCGAGCGGCTCGCGTGCACGAAGAAGCTCGTCGGCGGACACAGGAAGTTGGCGTTCGTGTCTCCGCAAGCCAGTCCGAGGTTCTCCGGCGTCGCGCACGAATTCGAGTACGCCGCATGCGAAACCTCGCAGCCGTTCGCATGATTCGCATCGCAATCCGCGTAGCCGATGTCGCAGGTCACGATGACGCACGTTCCCGTCGCGCAAGACTCCGTCGCATTCGCCAGCGAACACGACACGCCGCACGCGCCGCAATCGGTCACCGTCGTCAGGCTCGTCTCGCAGCCGTTCCGCACGTCGCCGTCGCAGCTCGCCGTCATCGACGTGCACGTCCGCAGAAACACCGTCGCCGGTCCCGACGCCCCCGACCCGTTGACCGCGCGGTACGCGAACGTCTGCTCGCCGCTCACGTTGAACGCCGGCGTGTAGTTGAACGTCCCGTCCGCCGCCAGATTGAACGTCCCCTGCGCCGGCGGCGTGATCAGAACCGCCGTCGTCCCCGGCCCAAGCGGATCGAGGTCGTTCGTCAGGACGTTTCCGTTGATCGGGGCATTCAGGACCGCGACGTACCGGTCGTTGTTCGCCCAGGGCAGCGTGTCAAGCAGCGTCGCGACGAGCGGTGGGATGTCCGGCGCATCGGTCGCGCCGTTGTCGTTGAGGTCCCAGCACTCGCAGTCCGGACCGCTGGCCAGCAGGCAGGTGACAAACGCCCCCACGTCCTCGCCGTTCAGTCGCGAATCCGCGTTGCACGCCCCGAACGCGGCGAACGCGATGAGCGGCGACGCCGACGCCACGCCGCCGGCGCCGTGCGCCATCGACATCGCCAGCGCGACTGCAGCGATCATCGGCGTCATCAATCGAGCTCGTACGGCACGACCGCCCGAACGCCGTGCCGATACGCCATCTTACCAGACGGAGGGGCCCGACTTCCCGGAGATTCTCCGCACACCCGTACCTTTTTCCCGACGCCGCCCCGCGTTCTCCGCTCCGGACTCCCGGCCGCCGGCTTCATGTCCCTACGCCCGTCGCGTACGATATTCGCGGGCCCGGACGCTGACGATCCGTCCGCTCCGCGAACCCGGCACGACGCACGTCCCCGGTGCGGCATCCTCGGCGGATCGTCCCGTCCATGCACTCAACGGGCGACGGCCCGGGGAGGGAATCCATGCCGAATTCGCGAGGTCCGGCCTCCCGGCGTCCGCGCACGTCTCACGCCGGCATGCGACGCGTTCTCCTCGCGTCGCTGATCATCGTCGTCGCGGTCGCATCAACGCATTCCGCGCACAGCGCGACGCGCGCGCCGTCCGCCGATGCGCAACGCGCCGCCGAACCGGCCGAGCCGCTCGCCGCCGCGCCGTCCTATCTCCTGCCCGCGCTCACCTGCATCATCGCCGAGTCCGGCATCATCGTCCTTCTGCTCATCTCGCGATCCGTGCGTCGCCGCGCCGAGGTCGATCTCGTCCGGAGCGAGCAGAACTACCGCGCCCTCGTCGAGATCAACCCCAACGCCGTTCTCGTGCATGACGGCAACCTCATCCTCTACGCTAACCCCGCCGCCGTGCAGCTCTTCGGAGCCGACTCGACCGGCAAACTCATCGGCACGCCGATTCTCGACCGCGCGGTCGATGCCTCGCGCGACCTCGTGCGCTCGCGAATCCAGCGCGTCCTTCGCGAACGCGAGGTCGCGCCCCTCATCGAAATCCGCGTCTGCCGACTCGACGGCTCTGTCGTCGACGTCGAGGCCACCGCCTCCCCCTGCGACTTCGGCGGCCGACCCGCCATCCAGGCCCTCCTCCGCGACATCACCGAGCGCAAGCGCGCCGCCGAGGCACTCGCCCAGAGCGCGGCAAACCTGCGACTCATGCTCGATCATTCCCCCGCCGCCGTCGCCATGTTCGACACCCAGATGCGCTACATCGCCTTCAGTCGACGCTGGCTCGCCGACTATCGGCTCGGTGACGTCGACCTCACCGGCCGGTCGCACTACGAGGTCTTCCCCGAGATCCCCGAACGGTGGAAGGAGATCCACCGCCGATGCCTCGCCGGCGCGATCGAACGCTGCGACGAAGACCTCTTCACGCGACTCGATGGATCGGTCGACTGGGTCCGATGGGAAATCCGACCCTGGCACAACGACCGCGGCGAAATCGGCGGCGTGATGCTCTTTACCGAAGTCCTCACCGAACGCAAACGCGTCGAGGCCGCGCTTCGAAGCACCGAGGAACGCTACCAGAGCGTCGTTGCCCGCGTCGGCGTCATCGCCTGGGAGGCCGACGCCGCCACCATGCGGTTCACCTACGTCCACGGCGCACCCGGTTCGCTGCTCGGCTACACGGTCGAACAGTGGTGCGCGCCGAACTTCTGGGTGGACCACCTCCATCCCGACGACCGCGACGCCGCCATCGCCTTCTGCCGCGCGCAGACCCTCGGCGGCAAGTCGCACGTCTTCGAATACCGCATGATCGCCGCCGACGGCCGAGTCGTCTGGATCCACGACACCGTCGAGGTCGACCACGCGCCCGGCGACCCCCTCCGCGTCTACGGCGTCATGATCGACACCAGCGCCACCCACCGCGCCGAAGAACAACGCGATCGGCTCTTCGAATCCGCCTTCGACCTCATGGCCGAAATCACGCCCGATGGACGATTCCGCCGCGTCAATCCCGCCCTCGCCCGGACCCTCGGGCGCGACGCGACCGAGCTCGTCGGCCGGCCGGTGCTCGAACTGACGCACCCGGACGACCACGCCGCCTTCGCCGCCGCGCTGACGGCCGCGACCAGCGGCGGCGGCGTCGTCGCGGTCGAGGTCCGTGCCCGTGCCCGCGACGGCTCCACCCGCTGGATCCACGGCCGACTCAGCTATTCCGCCGACGATAACGTCACTTACGGAATCGGGCGCGACGTGACGGACACGCGTCGGCGCGATCGCCTGCTCGAACAGACCAACGCCGTCGCCGAGATCGGCGGCTGGGAACTCGACTTCCTTACCGGCAACCTCTACTGGACGGAGCAGACCCACCGCATCCACGAGGTCGATCCGGCCGAGTACGTGCCCACCCTGCAAACCGCCCTTTCTTTCTACGCCCCCGGCAGCCGCGAGATCATCGCACGGACCGTCGAACGCGCGATGCAGACCGGAGAACCCTGGGACCTCGAACTCGAACTCATCACCGCGCGCGGAAACCGCATCTGGGTCCGTGCCGTCGGCCGCGTCCAGTTCGAGGAAGGCAGGCCCGCCCGCGCCTTCGGCGCCTTCGCCAACATCACCCTCCGCAAACGCATGGAACTCAGTCTCGAGCGCGAACGCGCCGTCCTCGAGCGACTCGTCCGTCTCCTCCAGAGCTTGTCCCGCGCCATCGAGCGCCCGGCCGTTCTCCGCCTCGTTCGGGAGGCCGTTCTCGATCTCTGCGGCGCGCCCGCCGTCATCGGCGTCCTGCGCGATGGCGACTCAACGCTGCGGATCGACCCCGACCTCACCTGTGCTTCTGCGCTGAACGAACCGCCAGAATCGTATCTGCAACACGCCGAACGCTGCGCCGCCGATCGGCGACCGCTCGTCCTCGCCAACGGCAAGGTGTCGGACGGCGATCCGGCCGCCGACGCCGAGATCGCCTTCGTCCCCATCCGCTCCGCCGACCCGATGGGCGCGATGGGTGTGCACTGGTCCAACCCGCGCCCGATCTCGGAGACTGACGTGCAGACGCTCCAGGCCGTGGCCGACGCCGCCGCCGTCGCGCTCGAGAACGCCGCGCTTTACGCCCAGCTCGTCGCCGCCCGCGCCGACGCCGAGGCCCGTGCCGCCGAAACCGCCATCCTCTACGACGAAGCGCAGCGCGAGGTCCAGCGCCGCAAGGCCGCCGAAGACGCCCTCCGCGCCGCCCACGATGAGCTCGAGGCCCGCGTCGTGCAGCGAACGGCCGCACTCCAGGAGGCCAACCGCGCCATGGAAGTCGAGTACGCGCAGCGCCGCCGCGCCGAAGAGCAGGTTCGACGCCATCTCGCCGACCTTGCCCACGTCGCGCGCGTCAGCCTCATGGGCGAACTCGCCACCGGTATCGCCCACGAACTCAACCAGCCCCTCGCCGCGCTAACGAACTATGCCCGCGGCTGCCTGCTTCGCATGAAGTCGGGCGAGCTACCGGATAACTCACTACAGGCGGCCCTCAAGAACATTGCGGAGCAGTCCGCCCGCGCCGGAGAGATCGTGCGGCGATTGCAGCGCTTCGTCCGGCGACGCGAGCCCGCGTTCGCCGCGCTCGACGTCAATCGCCTCGTCCGCGAGTCCGTCGAGTTGTCACGGCCCGGCGTCCTCGAAAAGGTCGACCTGCGCCTCCAGCTCGCTGATGACCTCCCGCCGGTCCAGGGCGACGACATCCAGATCGAGCAGATTCTGATGAACCTGATCCGCAACGGCTGCGAGGCCATGGCCGACGTGCCCGCCCACCAGCGGCAACTGACCATCGAAACCGCACAGGATGAAGCGGGGGGGGTCCGGCTCCTCGTCCGCGACCGCGGCTGCGGAATCCCGACGGAGCTGCTCGAACGCGTGTTCGAGTCGTTCTATACCACGAAGCCGGACGGGCTCGGAATGGGCCTGTCGATCAGCCGATCGATCGCGGAAGCCCACGGTGGCGTGCTGCGCGCCATGCCGCGGCCGGGCGGAGGCACGACCTTCTGCCTGACCCTTCCGCGGGGAGTCGCCATACCAACAAATACCTAGGCCGCTGCGGCGTACCGATCAGATGTTCGGCAGAGCGGCAGCCCGAGCGCTCGCTGCCGAAGCATCTGAAGTTCTTTATTCCGCCGGATTTCGCGTCAAAACTCGCACTCGAATAACGCATATACCCGAGAGAGACGTGGTGGAACCCCGGGAAAACCTCGGGGTCGGTACCGACGAGTATTTCGCAGCACCCGGCGGGAGCGGCGAAAGGTGTAGCGTATTCCCACATGGCGGGTACGATGTTTCATGTTCGGGTCAACTCGGAGAAGCTCAGGATGGCGCACTCGCAGCCATCGTCCGCGCACGCGACACAGCCGCCGACGGCCTTCGTAATCGACGACGACGCGGCGGCGCGCGACTCCATCCGCTGGCTGCTCGAATCGGTGCAGCAGCGCGTCGAGACCTTCGCGTCGGCGGCCGAGTTCCTTTCCAGCTGGAAGCCGTGGCAGCGCGGCTGCGTCGTGCTCGACGTCCGAATGCCGGGCATGAGCGGTCTCGAACTTCAGGACTGGTTCGTCGCGCACCGCATCGACCTGCCGATCATCTTCGTGACCGGGCATGGCGACGTGTCCATGGCCGTCCGCGCGATGCGCAACGGCGCCGTGGATTTCCTCGAAAAACCGTTCAACGATCAGGCGCTCATCGAGCGCGTGCGCAACGCCATCGAACTGGACCGCCAGCAACAGGCCGCCCGCGCCGAGCACGCCGACACTTGGGAGCGCTACGCACAGCTCACGCCGCGCGAACGCGAAGTGATGCAACTCGTCATCGATGGACTGCCCAGCAAGGAAATCGCAACCAACTTGGACCTCAGCCAGAAAACGGTCGAGGTCCACCGCGCCCACATCATGCGCAAACTCGGAGTAAGGGGCGTCGCCGACCTCGTCCGCGTTACGGTCGCCGCGGGGCTCGCGAACCGCGCAAGTCCGCCGCCATCCGCAGAGACCCGCCCCCCATCCGCCGACGGGACGCCGCCCCCGTAGGACGCGGGCCGATCAATCCTCCTCGCCCGGCTGGACCAGCAACGGCGGCCGCCGTCGGCGTCGCCGCTTCTTGGGTGCATTCGGACTGCGCCGCTCCGCCGTCCGCGGCGGCGCCGTGGATGCCAGGTCCAGCGCCTCGACCGCCGTCTCGGCGAACAGGTCGGCGCGGACCTCCTTCCAGAGTCCCGCCGCGCGATTGAAAACGCCGCCCGAAACGAGAATGTTCATCTGCGGCACGGCGTCGATCGCGCGGATCTCGTCGATCAATTGCCGCGCCACCGGCGCATCCTGCGGCCGGCTGCCGAAGATCATCAGAATGTCGGGGCGAAGTTGCCCGACCAGCGACAGGATCTCATCGTTCGGCACGCCGCCGCCGAGAAAGTAGACATCCCAGCCGTTTGACTCGAACAGGTCCGCGCACATCTGTGCGCCGAGCTCCTCCTGCTCGCCCGCGGCGCAGGTGATCAGGATGCGCTTGCCGTTCGAGGGCTGAATCGGCAGAAACGACTGGATCTGATCCGCCACGACGCGGTTGATCCGCGCCGCCATGTTCTGGATCGCCGTCGAGATCCGGTCCTCGCGGTACAGCCGATCCACGCGCTCCATCGCCGGCCAGAGCACTTCGTGATAGATCCGCGTTGGTTCGCCGCCCGACCGCAGCGCGTCGAGCACCAGGCTCCGACATGTCTGCCGGCGACCCTCGACCAGCGGCTCCATGTACTGCTCAAACAGACCCGTAAACGTGCTCTCCTGCCTCATCACCGCGTGACTCCTTTGGCCTTGCCAACGCGCCCGTTGAATCCGTCCGTGACCGCGCCGTCGCAGGTCACGCCCGCCGCTCTCCGAGCTGCGCCGGCAGGAACCGCCGGTTCAAACGTCTGCTGCGCCTCCGCGCGACTCTTACACAACCAACACCCGAACTCGCACACCAACTCGGATCGAGTCCAGTGCGTTAATATAGGTAAACTGCGCAAATTGCACAAACAACAGATTCGGCGGAGGCAGAAGAACTTCTTTAGCCAGGGCGCAGGTTTTGCGCAGCGTCCGCAAAAACCGCCGTCATCGCACATCCGATTCAGCCGGAGACGTGGAGGTGGATTCGGGCGAGTTGAGGCTCAGCTCGCCGGAGAGGCGCTTGTCGGCTGCGTTGAGCGCGGCCGCGGCGATGGCCTGGGGAAGATCGCCCGCGGCCGGGCCATGGCCGACGAGATCGGCGGCGCAAGCTTCACCGACCTGATCCGCCAGTACGGGCCGAAGCGTGTCAGTCCGATCTCGATCGTGGCATCCGGCGATGGGTTCACGCCCCGCGCGACCGCCGCCTCGCGCAAGCGCTGCTCGAACAGCGGCGAACCGGCCACGAGCGGTGCACCGCTCGGATCGCGCTGGCCGGAAAGCGACTCGCTGATCTCGCGGAGCACCGCGCGGTCTCGCGGATTGCCGGCCTGGATGCGGACCACCCGCTCATCCTTCGACGGTCCGGACTCAACCGCCGTCTCGGCGCGGATGCCGTCGAGGTAGTGCGCAACGGTCGGAGTCCAGAAGGCGGAGATGATCTCGACGGCGCGCTCGGGCGACAGGCGCTTCGGCACGATGTGAAACGGGTCCGCTTCCGCCGCCTTGAGCACCGCGTCGGCCGCGGAAAAGCGCCAGATCAAACGCTCGATCTCACGGTATCGCTCGACGTTCTTCGGATCGCCCATGCCGGCCTTCCGGATCGCCTGGCCGCGCTTCAACACCTCGAGAAAGATGATGGCGACGTCTTTCGGCGGTGTGTTCTCATCGAGCCTTCGGCCCTCAAACTCGATCACGGCGGGCTCGGCCTTCCACGTTTCCGAGGTCGGCCGGCGACGCGAATCATCGCAGCCCGCGAGCAATATCGGCATTGCGGCGGCGACGAACAAGCGGCAGGAGATCCGCGCAATCGGCATGCGCGGGCGAGTATAGAGAGGGCCGTCCGGGCGCACAAGGGTCGCGAGCGGCTGATGCGATCGAGCGGCCTCGCGCGGCGCGGCCCCTATGGCGCGGGCGGGCGGACCATGGTCGCAGAGGAGCTGACAAACTGATCGGACGTTGCGCGCTTGATGCGGATCGAACCTGCAAACGTGCCATCGTCCTGGAGCATCAGATCGAGGATGACGATCACCGTTTCGCCGAAGACGTTGACCGTCGCGCCGACGAAGACCTGCTCACCAAAGATGGTCACGAGCTGGCTGACGATGACCGGGTAATCGGTCGTGCATCCATCGAGCCATTCTGCCAGGTAACCGTCGGCGAAGGCGATACAGGCCGATTCGAAGTCGGGAACGGTCGACGTAATCACCCAGTCGCCGTTGACGTTGATCGAGCCGGTCGGCACGACGCCGTTGTTCGTCTGGCACGCCAGCAGGGCGGCCATCGCGCCAATGGCGAGGATGCAGCCCGCGACGGACGCCGCGCTGCGCGGGGCGGGTCGCAAGATCGGTCTTGTCGGCGGCACGGCCCGAGTCGGCACGTCGTCCCTCTCCTGTGGCGCGGCGTCTCAAGTATACGTAAGGATGCGCGGCCGGATCAACGCAGTTCCGGCGAAGCGATGTCTGATAATCGGTCTAACGTCCGCGGAAACGCGGCATGATCGGGCGCTGAGCCTTCGATTCCGACACCCGACCACGCGGCCGGGCCTCCAGTCCCGTCCGGACCAGCGATCCTCTCAGCGGATGCGCCGAGGAGCTTATCGTACAAGTTCGATTAGAGCCTCGCGGCGCATGAATCAAAAACTCATCTGCGCGCGCAGGCCGTACACCAGCGCGACATCGCGATCGTCGAAGCCGGCGCCCGGATCGATGAGCACCTGCACGTCGGGCGAGATGTGCAACCAGGGCGTCACCTCGATGTTGTAGTACAGCTCGACGCCCTGTTCGCTGTGCATGTCCAGCAGCTCCGGCAGATCGTCGCTCACGTTGACGTGGTAGTAGCCGATGCCCCACGTATCGCGGTCGCGCGTCGGGATCGACCCGCGGCCGCCGACGCCCAGACTGTAGAACTGCTCGACCGGATTGGACTCGCCGGTCGACCATCCGAACCGGCCGAAGACGCCGAAGCCCTGCGTCGCGTCGTCCGCCTCCGTGTGCAGGTATTGATCGAAGTTGTAATACAGGCCCCAGTCGTCCGGCCGGCGATCCGGCCCGTCCGCGCGCAGCACCGTGTTCCCAAGGCGAATCGGGCGGATCCCGCGCGAACCGATCCCGCCGCGGCGCGCGAACCCGAGGCTCTGCACGCGGCCGGGCAGCGGAAGCCGCGGATCGCCCGCGAAATCGACGAAGTCGCGCGATGTCCAGAACCAGCCGAAGCGCTGATGCCCGGGCTTCTCGAACGGCCGGATCTTGAACGTGTATTCCTGCGCAACCGACAGCCAGTCGCGATCGTGAAATGCGGTGTTGAAGCCGGTCTTCGTGGCCGCCCCTTCGGGATCGTTGTCGTTCACGAATGTGCTGATCGTCAGCCAGTCGGTCGGCAACGCGATCACGCCGACGGCCATTGCGGTATACGGCCCGGCGGTGAACAGCACGGGATTGATGCGGAACGCGGAGTTCAGGAACTGCGATCGCTCGTCGTGCGCGAACTCGTTCGCGTCCCCGCTCGTGAGGTCCATCTTCCCGGCCACGATGACCAGCTTTTCGGACAGGGCCTGCGTGATGTAGAACTCCGAAAGTGTCGTCTTTCCGCCCTCATCGGGAATCGGCAGGAGCGCGTCGAAGTTCGCCACGCCGAGCGAGCCGGCCTTGCTGTTGATGCTTTGACCGAACTGCGTCTCGCCGCGCAGCGTGATCAGCCCGCCCGGCCAGAGCTTCATCCGCGCCGTGTCGAGCCGGAGCGTGTAATCGACCGAACCGGAGTATCGGAACGCGTTGTGCGTGTCTTTCCCGCCGTGGGCATTCCCCTGGATGATCTGCGTCAGGCCGAAGTCGAAGAGGATGCCGTTCTCCGCCAACTCGGTCCGTGCGCCGCCCCAGTCGCCGGTGAGGTACCCGCGTGACCACCAGTCGCCCGAGTAGTCAGGTAGCTTCTGTATCAGTGAAGGCGTCGCGGCGGGCGACGCCGTGACGGGCTGCGTGGTCGTCGCACCCGGCGAAGGCTGCCCCGCATCGGCGTCGGAACCCGCCCCGGATCCCGAATCTTGGGCCATCACTCGAGCCACAACCACGAACATCAACGGCCATTGCCACCGTGCCATCGCTCGCCTCCACGTTAAGCGCCGACCGTCGCGACGGCGCGGCCCGCTCAAGCGGCCGGCAGCCGCCGAATCACGACGGCCGTCATGTCATCGCCCTGCGGCACGCCGGCGCCGAACGCGCGTACGTCTTCATCCAGTCGCTCGATCATCGCGCGAGCGTCCATTCCGCCGTTGCGCTCGAGAAACTCCCGCAATCGCGGCAGCCCGTATTGCTCGCCACGGGGATTCGCCCATTCGAAAAACCCATCCGTCACGAACATGAGTGCGTCCCCGGGATCGAGATGCAGCCGCTGCGGAGAGCCGTAGTCCTCGTCCTCCAGGATCGCCAGCGGAACGCCGTCCCCGTTGAACTCATCGATCCGACGATCGGCGGCGCGAAAGCGGAGCAGCGGGCCGTGTCCGGCGGACAGCAACTCGCACTCACCCGTCTGCGGGTGCATGATCGAGACGGCCAACGTCACAAAGCGGCCTTCGCTCACATCCTCGTGAAGCAGCGAATTCACGCGGCGCAGTGCCGAGCGCAGCTCCGGCCCGACCGGAACGCACGCCCGCGTGTACGCGCGGCAGACCGCCATCAGCAGCGCAGGTCCCAGCCCATGGCCGGTCACGTCGGCGATCACCACGACCAGCCGGCCATCCGGCAGGATCTGCCAGTCGAAGTAGTCGCCGCCCGTCTGTTCTGCGGGGCGATTCCAACCGGCGACATCGAAGCCGGGAATCTCAGGCGGCTTCGTCGGCATAAGTCCTTGCTGGATCGTCGCTGCGATTTCGACTTCCTGATGCACGAGATCCAGTTGGCGCCGCGCCTCCGCCTCGCGCATCGCTGCGCGGAAATACTCCCGCACTTCCCGACTCAAGACCGCGGCCGCAACCCCCGTGACCGCCAGGTAGATCGGATAGCTCGAGTAGTACGGCCACTGCCCCGGCGTCAGCGGTCCCTGCGTCGTGACGAGCGCCCGGACGACCAGGCACGCGTGCCCGCCGGCGCACACGCCCCCCGAAACAAGGCAGAGCCAAGGTCGCATGCGGACGATCGAAAGCGCAATGACGATGCCATACAGGAGAATCGCCGGGGCCGAGAGCGCATCAAGGCGACTCTCGCGCCCGGAGATCACGACCTCGGCCACTGCGATCGTGGGCACGAGCGCCTCGAACGCGGTGGTCGCGGCCCATAGCCCGACCGGCAGCAGTCGGTTCGCTCCGTTCGCGCGACGGACCAACCGGAGAAGCGCGAGTGCATAGACCCCGGTGATCGCCAACAAGGCCATGCGGAGGACGAACGTCTGCCCTTGCATGACCTTTCCGCCGGTGAAATGCCGGACCAGGTCGGTCCCGCATGCCAGCGCGATCACGACGAGCAGCAGGCACAACCGCCGCGGTTCGGAACTCTGAATCGCCAGGTGCAACCGTTCATCGGCCGCCGCGCTGCGCGCCGGCGGCGACGCCGCGACGCCGGTGGGCGAACGACCCGGCGATTCCTCACCCATCGCAGGACCCCTGACCGGCAGTTTCGATGAACAGCAACCCGCTGTCCGGCGCCCCGGTCTCATTCAACGATGGGGACGATACGCTTCCGCCGCGGATCGACGCATCGTCCGGCGCAAGGGCAACGACCCAAACGCCATCGCAATGCTACGTGGGCGGCTCGCCGCCCGAAGAAGCGCCCACGTCGATCATGTGCACCTCAATGCAGTGCTCGCCCACATCGTATTGAAGGCGGCAGTACTTCGGACTCCCGATGCCGCGCAGCGGCCGCGCATCATAGAGCTGGCTGATCGTGCCCGCCGTCCGGCTACGGACCGTCAGGAGCGGCCGCCCCATCCCGAGCGCCGCCTCGCACTCCACCGGCGTCTTGCCATCCAGCTTCTGATCCAGAAGCATCTTCCGCGCGAGATCAATCCCGGTTGCGTCGCGCTTCACCTTCACGACGCTTGCAACCGACTCTCCGGAGACCTCCACGACGTAGCGTTCATTGCCGGCGATGTCGCTCGGGACTGAGTAGACCCGCCAAATCCGCGGTCCGCCGACCTCGGACAGGACATCCATCGGCTCCCCCAGCCGGGAATCGGCCGCCGACGCCGGCTTGCCGATCAGTTCGTCGCCGAGCTGCTTCGTCTCGACGGAGTCGACCGCCTTGCCGACCAGTTGAACGGCCATCCCGACCGGCGAATGACAGCCCGCGCCGCCGACGATCGCGATGATCGAAAACACAGCGATCGAAGCCGCTCTCACGTTTCGGGTCATTGCACGTCCTCCAGGTTGTTGTTCCGGTTCACCATGCCCCGCGCAGCGGCGGGCCCGCTTGCCGAGCGGGGATTCGGCCGGTCCGTCACTCGCTCATCCTGAGGCGGTGTTCTGCCAGCCGGAGTTCCTCCTCGTCGGCGGCGCCGAGCTTACCGGGCGCGATGTCAATCGTCACCTTGCCGATCCGGCCGGTGAACTGGTTGTCGCGCTCCTTCTGATCCTCCATCACGGGGGTCGCATTGTCCAGCCCCACGTCGGCCGGCTCTTCCGCCAAGTACATCGTCACCTGCGTGCGCTCGATCCGGGCTTGGACGACCTTCTTGCCATCGACGAGAATCGTTCTCGTTCCGCCCGCTAAGGGCACGGGATCCCCGCCAGCAGTTGATTGACGAAGACGGGCACGTCGTCAATCGTCAGACCATTGGCCACGTTGGTGTCGGCGCAGCGGCACTGTCCCGTGCCCGCGAGCAGACAGCGGACAAACGAATCGACGTCGTCGCCGCGGCGGGTTCGGGCCAGCGCGGCCCGCTACCTGTTACATACGCGGCGGGTTAACAGAATGGGGGGATATTCGGCCGAACAGCTTCTCGGTGCCCGTTGGCGGTGAAATAGGAGGCAGCACAGAACACGCCACAATCGGGTGTTCACGGCGCATACAAGCGGTTGATAAACAATTGAATATCGCCGCCATTCGCTTGACCGTCGGCGTTCATATCTGCCAATAGCCCGTTGCACGCAGGATGATCGGCCGCATAGCCGGCCGGGTCGAGCAGTGCCTGCACGAAATGCGCGATGTCGTCGGTGTTGACCACGCCGTCGCAGTTCATGTCCGGGTTCGCGGCCACGGCTGCATACGCGGCATTGTTCAACAGCGAGACCTCATCGGAGCCGTCGGAATCGGGGTTGGCCGTCAGCAAGATCAGGCCCGCAGGGATCGGCCCGGCGATTGGGATGGTCACGGTCGCCGAGTCGCCTGCGGCCAATGCCCCAAGCGGCGCCTCAGCAAGCGTCTGGCCGTACTGGGTCGCGCGAACAACGGTTACCGCCATCGGCTTGGCCCCGACGTTCCGCACGACGACTTGAGCGTTTGCCCCGTCGTACGTCGCGCTCCACGGTTCGGCCTGGAGATCGCCCATCACGCGGACCAGGAGCGATGCCAGGTTGTTCGTTTCGTTCGATTCGACCACGGCGTTGCTGGCATCCGTTAGAAAGACCAGTGTATAGGTCCCGATCGGCAAGCTGGTCACGTCCCAGGCGAACTGTACGCTGGACGAGCCGCCCGCGGGAACCGGCGGAAGTTGGGTCGAGTAAACCACCGGTCCCGCCGGCGAATCTTGACGAACTTCCAGAGCGCTTTCCCCTGCAATCGCATTCCCATCATTGCGGATCGTGCAGCCCACCAGCACCGAATCCGGACTCGGATAGGCCGTGACCGACGGCGCACTATTTCTCAAGTCCGGCGCAAACAGGCCGCGACTGGCGTTGTTGTTGAGCGTGTCGTCCGTCTCGGGAATGGTATTCGCGGGGTCAACAACCACGAAAACCTGATGCGCCTGCCCGTCGTTCGGAACGGTCCAACTCACGCAAGCCGGTTGCGCCTGACCGGGCAAGATCAATGGAATCGTGGTTGAATCGATCAGGACGCCCGAAGCGGCCGGATCGCCGTCATAGAAACTCACGGACACGTCGGCCGTAGTGAAGTCGCCTGACAAGTGCACATTCGCACAGACATTCGCGCTTTGCCCTGGAACAACCGGGTCGGGCGTAAACGAGATGTCCCCGGCGGCGACAAACAGGTCTTGCGCGGGCACATGTTGGAGGAGGTAAATGTCCGACAGCCCGATCTGCGGCAGTCCGTTCGGATCGCTTACCAGGTCGATTCGCCGCTTGACGAACGCCGCCAGGATGTTGCCGCCGCTCTCGCTCAGGGCCGTCATGGTCTCGGCCCCCTGGTCATGCGTCACCTGCTGCGGCACGCCCCACTGCGTCAGATTGGAGTCGAATACGCTGTAATACAGGTCGGCGAACTCCGGGGATGCCGCGACCCAGAAGATCAGCAGCCTCCCGGCGTCGTTCCGAATCAGTTTCGCCTCGGTAATACCGTCGTTCTCAAATGCCAGCGCCGGCGCGGTCCAGCCCCCGCCGGCCCATGTCGAGAACCAGAGTTGATCTACGCTCGTCTCGGTCAGGTCCGGCAGCGTCACCGGCACCATCCCCTTGACCCAGACGACCAGCGCATTGCCGCTCGTGTCCACGGCAATCTGGGCAGACGTATCCGACAGCGCGTCCGTGGTAAGCTGCACGTCAGGCCCCCAGGCCTGGCCGAGATCCCGCGAGCGCACCACGACCTCGCGGTCCTCAGCCGTGCCCGAATCGTTGTCCGTATCCAACAGGTACGTCATGAACTCCGTCGTCGTCGAGCGAGCGACTCCGGGCGGCGAGGCGGTCTGCAACCCCGTCGTCACGGCATACGACGTGCCGAAGGCGCTGCCGTCCCAGTCGGCCGCCATCACATCCAGCAGCGGCGCAATACGCTCGTCATGCCACACCGGAACCGCATTCGTGGCGCTGGACACCCAACACACGCGCAGGCCGCCGCCGGGCAGCTTCTCGAACCACGGCAACAAGTCGGCGTAGCCGTTGTTCGTGATCGCCTGCGGCGCGGTCCAGTTCCCGCCGACGTACTTCGAATACACGATCTCGCAGCCGGGCAGGATGTCGCGCGGTCCGGTCTCGCTGCCGGTCGGCGTCGGGGCCTGCACCCACACGGCGACCTCCGTCCCGCCCGAGTCAATCGCGGCCGCCGGCTCAAAATCGGGCCGATCGTTGTCGGTCAGCAGGGCGTTCGCGGTCCAGCTCGCGCCGGTCCAGCGGGCGAAGTAGATCTCCTGGTGCCGACCAGTGGGCTGACTCGGATTGTCCGACACAAAGAGCAATAAGCCGCGGTCGCTCGCCGTCGCCAGGGCGGGCGTCGGCCCGGTCCCGACATTGAGAATCGGATCCGGCAGCGCCCCGACCGACCGTTGGCCCGCGGGCGGAAACACGCAATATCCTTCCGCCGCGTGCAAATACCCGCGGTCCACCAGGTCGAATTGGGGTTCGCCGATCGGTGTTCCAACCAAGTATTGCCCGCCATCGGGACAGCGGAAGATGTTGAACGTCATGTTCCGCTCGATCCGCCACCAGGCGCATTCGACCACGAATCGCGCCAGCAGATCGAATTGCGCCTGCTGGACGTATTCGTTCAGGCACATGCTCGACGCATCGCCCGGATACTGGAGCGTCACGCTCGGTCTTCCACCGATGGTCCCCGCGATGTAGTAGATGCTGCCTTCCGAGCCGGCCCCGACGGTCCCGGCGACCGTCACCGCCAGGTCCAGCGCCGCGTTCCTGAACTTCAATCCCGCGATCAGCGCCGGCTCACCCTCCTCCATTCCGACCGTTCCGGCGATCTCGGGCTTGATGCTCAGTTGAAAGTAGGGGCAGTACCCCGTGTGGCAGCAGAACGTCGGCGGGCCGCACAGCAGCGGCCAGCGCTGAGACAGAAACGTGAAGCTCCCGGCCAGTTCCGCCGACACGTCGGTCAGTCTGAACTGCGGGTAAAACTCGCCCGCGCCGCTGAGCGTCGCCGAGACCTCGCCCCGCCGGCGGCTCCCGGCCTTCACCTCGGCCCCCCAGGAGCCGCTCAGGCCGAACGACCCGGTCAGCCCCGCCCCGTCGCCAAAGCGCGGCTGCGCCGACAGCTCCCAGCCGAACGTGAAGGGCGACAGGTCCAGGCCATACTCGCCCCCAACCTCGGGGATGCTCTCCGGGATGCTGACCTTCCCATCCCCGTCGTTCGGGTCCTTCAGAAGCTCGACCTCGCCGAAAAACGTCAGCTTGCCGGTAAGCGGCTCGATCCGCCAGCCGACCCGCGGCTGGCCTGGCGGGTGGTTGCCGGGCTTGGTCAGTTCCGAGGTCGCCCACTGCGGCAGCGCCAAACCATACAGATTCAACCACACCGGCGGCGACGCGGAGCCATCCGCCGCGACGGCGTAAGCCAGCAGATCGTTCCGCGTCCCCCCGCTGCTGTATGCAAGAGCGCTGGCCATGTTATACGTCGTTTGGGCCGTGCTGGAGGACGTCGGGACGGTTGTCATCGCGCCGTTCAACTGAAACACGACCATCGACGGCGTTCGGCCGGCCCAGTCGACCGTGGCCGTGATCGTGTTGATGACGTCGACGCCCTGCGCGAACACGCCGCCATAGCTGGCCGTCAGGCCGACCACGCGATGCGTGCCCACGCCGCCGGGCGAACTGACGCCGAAGGCGTTCGAATCGCCCCAGACACGATGGACCAGCCGCAGATCGATGCCAAAGTCTCCGCTGTCCGACCAACCGACTCCCCGTGCGGGAGACAGGTCCAGCGTAAAGTCCGGCGAATCGTCCCAGTGGACGTCGGCGTGGGCGGCGTGCACCGTCGCTAACATGATCGCAGCGCACACGGCCGGACCACACCGTGCGGCGCTGTGGCCATGCTTCGGAACCGCGAAACGCCTGCCCGTTACGCACAACATGGGCCAACCCTCGCCACCGCGATCGCTCGTCTCGATGGGCGCAAACGGGTCTGATCGTCCGGCCTCGACCGGGGCAATGGCTGCATAGGCCGGTCGAGGCCGATCTCAATCATCTCCCGCGCGGCATGTTCCTGCGACTTGTGCGGGAGAAAGCCCAGTTCGTGCGCCAATCGACACAGCATCCGCATCGATTCCAGCTCCAGGTTCACTTCGGTCAGGGTGGCCTGCTTGGCGTCTGCGCCGGCGTACTTGGCCCGCAACAGACCGTGGAAAATGGCATACAGCCGATGCTCGATCTGTTGCCCCAGCCCATAACAGTGCGAGCGCGGAAACTTGCCCAAGTGCCCGAGAAACCACTTGAGCAGCTCGTAGGTCCGGTCGATGACTAACAACTCGTCGCGGGCCATTCTTCATTTTTGACGCGACCAGGGGCTTCGCCCCTGGACCCCGGAAACAAAGAGTAACAGGACAAAAGAGCAAAGCATTACGGAGTCCCCGACGCACAACGAAAACCGATGCTGCTGACGCGGCTGCCGGGCGTGAGGTTGAGGCGCAGCGCGGACCGGCAGTTGTTCGGAAGGCCGCTCCAATCGCCGCCGCGAAGGACACGGCCAGTCCCGCTGGCCGGCCCGGTCGGATTCGACGAGGGCGAAGATGAGTAGTAGCTGTACGAATACCAGTCGTTGCACCACTCCCAGACGTTTCCGGCCATGTCGTACAGGCCGTACCCGTTGGCCCCGTTCGCCGTCTGGTAACTCGTGGCCGAGCCCGGCCAATTCCATTCCGCCTTCTGCTGGAGCGCCCCGGTGAAGAAGCCCACCGGGCTTGTTCCGACGCCCCAACACGGGTGGTACCCTCTCGTCGGACTCGTGTCGTAGGCGTAGCTCGCCGAGCTGTAATAGTTCGCCCGCGCGTGCTGGATCGTGTCCTGGTCGGACCACGGGAAGCGGTGGCCGGCCGCGCCGCCCCGCGCGGCCTTCTCCCATTCCGCCTCGGTGGGCAGCCGGTAGGCCCCGGGCGGCAGCCCCTCGACCTGGCTGCGCCAGTCGCAGAAAGCGGTTGCGTCGTTCCAAGACACGTAGACGACCGGATGATTCTCGTAGCCGGAGATGGGAGCGTAAAAGTAACTGCCCGACTGGCCCATCTGGATGATCTTCTGATTCGCGTCCCAGTTGGCATCGTGGCCTCCGGCATTTAGAAACTGGGTGTAGAAGGCGTTGGTGACCTCGTATTTGTCGATTCGGTAAGCGGAAAGGAAAACCAGGTGCCTGGGGCGTTCGTCGTTGTTCGCCTCGTAGAACGGGTCGCCCATGTTGAACGTGCCGGCGGGAACCAGGACCATCGGCGCGGGGCCGCGGCCGTCGTCGGCGAAGACGCGGACCCTCATGTTCGGACGCACGGCGCCCGCGATGTCGGCGCCGGCATCCCAGATGATCTGCCTGTTCACGCCCGGCGCGATGCCGCCGCCGACGTGGCCGCTGAAGGTGAGGGCCGGGACGGTCCAGGTGGCGCCGCCGTCGGCGCTGACGACGCACCAGACCGCGCAGGCGTCGCCATCGGCGTCGGCCAGGTTGTAGCGGATGTCGACCAGCTTCGACCCGTCGTTGCGCTGGGCGGCGGTGACGTTGCTGACGACCGGCGGCGAATTGGCCAGGGCCATCGCGGGGGCGACGAACAGCACCATCAGAACGAGCGGGGAATGCAGGCGTCGTGGCATGGCTGGACTCCTGGGTTGAGACTCCCTTTTTCGCAATGCGGATCATGGCCCGGGCCCGGCCGGGTATCGGGCTGCATGGGCCGACGCGGCCCTCCAGGAAAGTATTCGTGCCAAACGACCGGCGGGGACATGAGCCGCCCTCGTTCCGCGCAGATGTTGCCGGCCTTGCGGTCGGCGGAGAGGAGGCCGGACGGACCGGGCCTGTGCTCGTGCTCGCCCCGTCCGTTCCGCGGCCCGTCAGTTTACCATGTCCCGCTGTTGATATCAATCCTCGAGGCGGGGGGGACACTGGCCCGGGCGTCCGGGGCGCCTGGGCACGATGGTCCAATCCATGCTCGCGTTGGAATCCGTGTGACTCCGGCCTGCTGGATCGGATTCGCCCCCGATGAAGCAACACGGTTGCGCGTCGCGCGGCGCGGAACGCGAAGCGTTAACCAGACGCATCATGTAAACCAGAGAAACAGAGAGGGAACAGCGACGAAGGGATCGTCCGGACGCCCGGTCGGCAGATTCTCGTAGCTCCTGGCGCACTCTCACGGAGGAATCGCGTGACGGACACATTGCGCAAACCGTTGCAAATCCTCGCGACAAAACGAGTAACCCCGGGCGCTCTCTAGCCCGGGCTTTCGCGCTAACTGGCCGGTCGCCAGACTCGTGACCGATCGTTGACCTCCCCGAACGTTACCCTGGCAGCAACTCTCGCGCTGTCGAGGCCACTCGTCCCCGACAACCTGGCCGCGGGCAGCAGGGAATCGAGGGCGGGTTGGCGACCGCAAAACACACCCCTCAGCGGAACCCTTCCGCAGCAATTGGCGCCTTTGCCTTCCGGGACGACGGAAATCAAGCCAGCCACGGTTTTCCAGAGGCGCCGGCGGAGGCAGCAGCGCTCGCCCGTGAAACGCGGGGAATGCAGGGCGTGCCGCTACCCCTCGCTCGCAACAGGACTTAAGATCAAGCCAAGTGCGGCGGCCGTCTCGGATGTCAGACCGAAGACGTCCCTCGTCAGGCCGAGCCGGCGTGGATACCCAGAATGCAGGCTGAGTGACCCAGGCGGGCCACGCGCACCGGATTGGATGGAAGGAACCATGAGTATCGGCGGTCAGGCAGAAGATGCGGCTCACGGCCCACCGGCGCTGAGGGCGGGCGCGATCGTCCGGTGTCGAAACCGCGATTGGGTCCTTCTGCCTAGCGATGACGCCTTGATCCTCAGGCTGCGACCCCTCACCGGCGCTACGGATGACACGGTTTCCGTCCACCGTGACCTGAGCCTTTACTCGCTCCCCGAGGAGCGCGTTCGTTCGGCGGCATTTCCGTTGCCAACACAGGCCGACCTTGCCGACGCGGCGAGCGCGCACCTGCTCTGGCAGGCAGCGCGCCTCATGCTGCGCGAGGGTGCGACGCCGTTCCGCTCCCTCGGACGCATCTCGATCCGGCCGCGAATTTACCAGTTCGTTCCTCTTCTGATGGCGCTGCGCCACGACTCCGTGCGGCTTCTCATCGCGGACGACGTTGGTGTCGGCAAGACCATCGAGGCGTTACTCGTCGCACGCGAGCTGCTCGATCGCGGCGAGATCCGGCGGTTCTGTGTCCTCTGTCCGCCCTATCTGTGCGAGCAGTGGCAAAAGGAGTTGTCCGAGAAGTTCAACCTGGACGCGGTGGTCATCCGCTCCGGTACGATCAACCAGCTTGATCGCGACCCACGGAAGCCGCGGGATATGTCGCTTTACGACTTCTACCCGGTGCAGGTTGCCAGCATCGACTTCCTCAAGAGCGACCGCAACAAGCACCAGTTCCTGCTGCATTGTCCGGAACTCGTGATCATCGACGAGGCGCACGGGTCCGCGGCCGCCGATGGCAGCGAGAGCCAACATCAGCGCCACGCGCTCGCGCGAGAGGTTGCCGGCCTTGAAGGTCGGCACCTGATCCTGCTCACGGCCACGCCGCATAGCGGCATCGAAAGTGCGTTTCGATCTCTGCTCAGCCTCCTGCGATCAGAATTTGGCTCGTGGGTCATGGGGGAGCTCTCCGAAGACCACCGGATTCAGCTTGCGCGGCACTTCGTCCAGCGTACGCGACGCGACATCGAAAAAGACTGGGAAGGTGAGCACTGCTTCCCGACGCGCGAGCCGGTGGACGAAACGTACCCCCTGTCGCCGGACTACAAGGACCTGTTCACGCGCACCTACAACTTCTGCTCGGAGATCGTCCAGGCAGGGCAGTCCCTCGACAGGCGCCGGCAGCGCGTGCGCTATTGGGGCGCCCTGGCGCTGCTGCGTTGCGTCATGTCGAGTCCGGCCGCCGCAGTGGCGGCGCTGAGCACTCGCCTGGAAGGGCTGCCCACTGGTGAGGACGAACTCGACCTCCGGCCGTTCGTCTTTGAATCCAGCGACGACGTAACCGACGACGAGCAGCCGACGCCCCCCGTCGAGGCCGCCGAAGCCACGTTGGAGGAATCCGACCGCCGTCGCCTGCGCGAGCTTGGCCGCCAGGCAGCAGCATTGCTTCACTCGAGTGCTGATACAAAAGTGGTCCGTTGCGCCGATCTCGTGGACCAGGTTCTCCGCGAGGGCTTCCACCCGATTATCTGGTGCCGGTACATCGCAACTGCAGATTACGTCGCCGAAGGATTGGAGCGCGCGCTTCGGGATCGGCACGCGGGAATCCGCGTTGTCGCGATCACCGGTCGAATCGGCGACGACGAGCGACGCACGAAGGTCGAGGAGCTCGCCCAAGCGCCGCTGCGGGTCCTCGTCGCAACGGACTGCCTGAGCGAGGGCATCAATCTTCAGCACGCGTTCAACGCCGCGCTCCACTACGACCTTCCGTGGAATCCGAACCGTCTCGAACAGCGCGAAGGGCGTGTGGATCGATACGGCCAGACGGCCAAGGTCGTGAAGACGATCCGCTACTTCAGCCCTGACAGCGCCGTCGATGGCGTCGTGCTCGAAGTTCTGCTCAACAAGGCCCGCGAAATCCACAGGACGCTCGGCACACACGTGCCCGTGCCGGTGGAAAGCGAGTCCGTCACCGAGGCCGTGTTGAACGCCTTGTTCCTGCGCGGCGACAAGGCAGACAAGCCGCAAATGCAGTTTCATTTCGGCGGTGAGGAATCGCCGGTTACGAAGTTTCACCGTCGCTGGGAACGCGACGCCGAGCGGGAGAAGATCAACCGCACTCGTTTCGCGCAGCGGGCGCTGAAGCCGGCCGAGGTCCGCCAAGAGCTGGAAGCGACCGACGCCGTCCTGGGCGACCCGGCCGAAGTCCGCGAGTTCGTCCTGAGCGCCGCCCAACGCATCGGCTTGAGTATCACGAAGACAAGGCAGCGCGACGTGTTCCGCGTCGCGATCAGTGAAGGCGCCACGGCAACGGTGCCTGCGGCAGTAGGCTATGCCCTGCCGGCGAGAAAAGACGGACAGTGGTTGATCAGCTTTACGTCGCCGACGCCCGAGGGTGCCGAGTACCTCGGTCGTAATCATCGCTTCGTGGCCGCCCTCGCGCGCTTCCTCTTCGAGGAGGCGCTGACGAAGGGCAGCGAGGCCAAGGCGTCTCGCTGCGGCGTGATTCGCACTCGCTCGGTCAGCCGGCTTACGACCATCCTGCTGTTGCGCGTGCGATATCTGATCGAACAGCCGGGCCAGAGCGTTCCGCTGCTTTCTGAGGAGGTGATCGTCCGCGGTTACACCGACGCTGATGCAAGTCGAGCGACCTGGCTCAATGAGGACGAGGCGCGGCGCCTCCTCACCGACGCCAAGCCCGACGCGAACGTCCCGATGCCGGAGAAGCGGCAACTCGTCGCGGAGGCACTGGATCAGTGGCCCCGGCACGAGCCGGCGTTGCGCGACCAGATCGCTGCCCGCGCCGCTGAGCTCGAAAAGAGTCACAAGCGCGTTCGTCAGGCCGTTTCGCTTCGTGTTCGTGAACTCTCGGTCAAGCCGCAGCTCCCGCCGGATTTGCTCGGCGTCCTTGTACTGCAGCCGGTGGTTTGACGATGGCGGTATTCCCATCCATCAAGATTGAGGGCGGCCTGCTCGGGCCCGATCTGCTCGACCAGGTCCTCGGCGCCGAGCTGCCCGGTCAGCGTCCCGCCGACTTCGGTGTCGATGGCAAGCGCAATCTTACCGACGAGATTGCCGCCACGTTCGCCGACGCGCGCGCCCTCTGGGGTGTCTTCCAGAACCGCCTGCAACGCCTATCCGAAGAAGATCTCGCGACGACTATGACGCGCGACGCCTGGATGATCCCGTTCCTTGGTCTGCTCGGTTACGCGCCGACGTTCAACCAGCGGGCGTACGAGATCGACGGCCTGTCGTTTGCGATCTCGCACCGCGCCGACGAGGCCGAGAAGGCCCCGCCGATTCACATTGTCGGCTATCGCCAGGAACTCGGCCGCGTGCCCGCGTCCGGCCGGCCGCGCCTGGCACCGCACTCGCTCGTGCAGGAGTACCTGAACCGCACCGAGAACCTCTGGGGCATCGTCACCAACGGCCGCATCCTGCGGCTGCTGCGCGATTGCTCGTACATCCGCCGGCAGGCCTACGTCGAGTTCGACCTTCAGGCGATGCTCGACGAGCTGCGCTTCCAGGATTACGCCGCGCTCTACCGCCTGCTGCACCGCACGCGGCTCCCCCGGACCGACGAGACGGCCCGCGACTGTCTGCTCGAGAAGTACTACGAGCACTCGATCGAGCAGGGCGGCCGCGTGCGCGACCGTCTGCGCGACGGCGTCGAGAAGTGCATCCTGCGGCTGGCCAACGGCTTTCTGCGTCACCCCGCCAGCGACGAGCTCCGCCGCCGCGTCGCGCCCGACTGCGCCGACAACGACCGCATCACGCCGGAGGACTTCTACCGCCAACTTCTGCGGCTGGTTTATCGCCTGCTGTTCCTGCTGGTGTCCGAAGACCGCGGCTTGCTGAGCACCGACCCGCTGTACCGCGAGCACTACGGCGTCGCCCGCCTGCGCCGACTGCTCGACAACCGCGCCGCGTTCACCGAGCACGAGGACCTGTGGCAATCCCTGCGCGTGCTCTGGCGCCTTCTGAATGACGACACGCCCCAGCAATATCTGAACAACCAGCCGATGGCCGCGGTGCTGGGGCTGCCCGTGCTGAACGGCGAGTTGTTCGCGTACCAATCGCTTGATGAGGCCTCAATCGCAAATTGCGACCTGCTCGACGGGTACTTCTACTTGGCCAAGTACGAGCCGGCGCGCGGGGCGATCTGGCAAAGGGTCAACTACTCAGCGCTGGATGTCGAGGAGCTTGGCTCCGTCTACGAGAGCCTGCTGGAGTTCCATCCGGCCGTCCGGCGCGACACGGCGGGCCGGTTGACGTTCGACCTCGTCTTTGGCTCGGAGCGCAAGAGCACAGGTTCGTACTACACGCCGCCTGAGTTGGTTGGTGAGCTGATCAAGTCAGCGCTGGAGCCGGTCCTTGCCGATCGGTTGAAGGCCAGCTCGAAGGAACCGGAAAAGGCGATTCTTTCGATCCGCGTGTGCGATCCGGCGTGCGGGTCGGGCCATTTCCTGCTCGCCGCCGCGCGCCGGCTTGGCAAGGAACTTGCCCGCGTGCGCACTGGCGAAGACGAGCCGGCCCCGGAGCGCGTCCGTGAGGCCATCCGCGACGTCGTCAGCCACTGCATCTACGGCGTGGACAAGAACCCGCTGGCAGTCGATCTTTGCCGTGTCGCGCTCTGGCTCGAGGCCCACACCAGCGATAAGCCTCTAACGTTTCTTGATCACCGTGTCCGCCCTGGAGATTCGCTGGTCGGCATATTCGACCTCGGCGCGCTCGTTGAGGGAATTCCGGACGAGGCGTTTAAGCCACACGAAGGCGACGACACCGCTGTAGCCCGAGCGCTGGCGCGACAGAACAAGAGCGAACGGAGCAGTAGTCTGTTCACTCTTGATATAGGAAACGCGCTATCAGAACTTGCGCGGCGCAGCCGCGACGTGGGCGCCATCCCCGATGATTCACCGGAGGCGATCCGCCGCAAGCGCGATCTGTTCGAGCACAGCCACGCCGACGAGGCTTGGCGGCGGTTGCGCGACGCCTGCAACCTCTGGATCGGCGGGTTCTTTCAGCGGTTGCGTTCGGGTCAGGTCGCCATCACGACCGGCGCGCTTCTCGATTACCTGCAAGGCCGCGCGGTCGATCCCCGCATCATCTCAGCGGCAAAGGTCGTTGCTTTGCGCGAACACTTCTTTCACTGGCCACTCGAGTTTCCGGAAGTCTCGGCCGACGGTGGGTTTGACGTCGTAGTGGGGAACCCTCCATGGGGCAGCAAAGTTGCGCTCTCGCAAAGTAGTGCGAGCTTTCTTGCCACTGCATTCGGGCGCCCAAGTAAGAACATGAACATTTTTGCTCTGTTCATCGATCTGTCGCTCAGGAACCTGTTAAAGACAAGTGGCCGTTTGGGCCTGCTTGTCCCCAAGAACTACGTGAAGACGGATTCGTACGCGGAATACCGGCGCGATCTCATTACCAAGCACTCGTTGCACAAGGTGATCGACTTCGGTCAGTTCCCGAACGTGGCACAGGAAGCGATCGGTCTTATCGCAAGCAGCGCTGCGGGCCGTGCGGATGTGATTGAGCGCGTTGCACACGGCGTGGCCGAGACGATGCCCCTCCTGCTAACTGAGAATGTCATCCGTAGCCCACAAGCGGTGATTTCCCTTGCCTCTACGCCCGATATTGGCGAGCTATGCGATCGTTTGCGGGCTCGCTCTGTGAGTCTTGATTTTGAATGCGAAGTGCTTCGCGGGATGGAACACGGGCGCGCCGGAACGCTGGCCCATTGTCCCGGTTGCGGCAGATATTTCGAGCGACCGGGTAAACGCCGAAAGGATGCGTCTGAAACGCCGTGTCCACATTGTCGGACAACAGTATTGCTCGACGGCGAACCGTACTCGTTCATCTACTCGACGCCGACGGGTCCAGATTGCCGGGGCCTGCTCCTCGGCAGCTCAATCGACAGATACACTCTGAGGCAGGTACCGCTCTACGCGAAGCTCGATGTCCCAGGAGTGGACTACAAGGATCTGCACGAATCGAAACCTAAGCTGCTGTTCGTGCGCATCTCACCGACGTTGCGCGGGTACCTTGATGAAAGCGGCCTCCTCTGCTTGAATGCATTGAATGTCGTGCGAAAGCGCGCGACAAGTCGCCTTGACCTGCGTTACGTACTTGCAGTGCTGAACTCTGAGGTGATCAGGGCATACGTCAAGTATGAAATCACGGCAGGCGCCTCGTTGACTATACGCTTTTCCAACGCAGCCATGAAAGCCCTTCCAATGCCCCGGCTCGACTTGACGATGGCGAAGGATCGAGCAGAACATGACGGGCTTGTTGCCCTGTGTGATGAGGCCCTCAAGCTGCACGGCCACACTGAGACCGGGGCGACGCCGACGGCTGGCGCCGCTGCGTCGGCTATCGATGCGGCGATCGACGCGGCGGTTTACCGTTTGTTTGGGCTGTCCGACGAGGAGATCTCAGTGCTTCGATCGGTTGCCGCGGACTAAGGATTGCGCGATCTATGTTCATCGATGACGTATTGTACCGCCGATGCAACCATAGATGCCTGGGCACGATCGAAGTGAATCGCGATTTCGTCGCTTGCTCCGCCTTGAACTGGAGCGCCGAGGACGAACGCCCCGACAGCCCCGAAGTGCACACGTGCTTGAAAACCTCGACCGCGCTGCGGTACCTCGCGATCAACAAAGAGACGAATCGAGTCGCTCGCCAAAGAGCGCGGCCCATGAATACCGGCGCCGAGCACGATTTCTGCGCGGATGGTCGGAATCTCAGATCTATCGAAAACGTAGAAGAGCCGAGTGGCGCCGGTCGCAGACCACCGTGGGTTAGTAGCTGGGAATTGTTGGGCGTTAGCGGGACCAGCCCAAGCTTGAACCTCGGACTCAAGGTCGTCAATCAGGTCCTGATGGACGTAAAAGTCAAGGTGATCCTGCGGATCGCGTGCGGAATCCCACGCCTCCTGGACGAACGCATGAACCTTCAGCACATACTGACTTCCGGTTCGAGCAAACTCCAACTGCGGGTCGCCGATCTTTCCGCGCTCGCCCTTGAGGGCGAGCTGGACCTCTCGGTAGGTGAATACGACGTACTGCAGGTCCATCGTTCGCTTCCTCCAACCACGGAGAGCATCTTAGCGCATCTGGCCGCCACGCCTACGGGCGGGCGCGGGCGCCGCGATCGCGTTAGCGGAGATGTTCGCCCTGCTGGCTCTAACGTCTTGGCATGCAACGACTTATCGAAACTTTGCCGCGGGCCCGGAGAGTATGGGCATTTTTGACCTCCATTCCGCCGTCCTCGCCGACTACCGCGACTTCGTGCGGTCGTTCTTCCTGACCGCCGACGCGCGGGCCAGGGCGTTCGTCGATCAGGCCCTCGACGAGGAGTCACGCCTGTGGCCGGACTTTCTGCTTCAGGTCAGCCCTTCGTACGCCCGTGCGGCGACGGTGGACGAGTTGGCCGGCCAGGGCCGGCTGCACGAGTTGCATGCGTCAATGGACCGGGCGATCCTGGCCTGCTACGGCTGGACGGACCTCGACCCCAGGCACGGCTTCCACGCCAACGAACGCGGCCAGACGCGGTACACTATCAGCCCCGACACCCGGCGGCAGATTCTTCGGCGCCTGTTGGACCTCAATATCCGCATCAGTCAAGGAGACCAACGGCATGGCTAGGACCCCAGTGATGGCGCCGCCAAACGCGCCGAGCACCGAGCTCCTGAAGAGAGCGCACGAACTACTGGAATACGGGATCGCATCCACGAACTCGTTGGCGGACCTCTACGACACGCTCACGGAATCCCGCGGTCGAGGCGCGCCGACACACGAGGATCAGGACCTTCTGCGGGCGATGCTTGTGATGGCCGGCGCGACGCTGGACATTGTGGTCAAGAGGATCATTCGGGACTCCCTGCATGCTCTCGTCACGAAGAACGCTAAGGCGCTGAAGGCTGCTCGCGACCATGTTCATCGCCGCTTGCTCAAGACCATTGACGATCGGGGCGGACAGCGCCTCGCCGAGGCACTGCTTTCGGAGTCGCCACAGGCCGCAATCGTTGGCTTCATCATCGACGACATTACCGGTGAAAGCTTGCAGAGTGTAGAAGAGCTCCAGCGAGCCGCGGGCTACTTGGGGCTTGAGGGCTTCCAGGTGCCCCAGGGGGTTCGAGATGCGCTTGCGGCGCGCAATCAGATCGTTCACGAGATGGATGCCATCGAAACGCAAACTCGCGGAAGGGGATCTCGCAGACGGAGGCAGCGCAAGAAAGACGAGATGCGAACATTTGCAAAGCAATTGCTGGACGCGGCAGCCATGTTCTGCACGGCGGTCAATGGCGCGCTTGCGAACGCGGGCTGACAGGACGAGTCATCGCGAGGTTCGATGATGAGCATTTTCGAACTGCATTCGGCCGTTCTCGCCGACTACCGCGACTTCGTGCGGTCGTTCTTCCTGATCGCCGACGACCGGGCCAGGGCGTTCGTCGACCAGGCCCTCGTCGAGGAGTCGCGCCTGTGGCCGGACTTTCTGCTTCAGGTCAGCCCCTCGTACGCACGGGCGGCGACGGTGGACGAGTTGGCCGGCCAGGGCCGGCTGCACGCCGAGACGGCCAGGATCTTCCGCACGCCGGACGGCGATCCGTTCCACCTGTATCAGCACCAGGTTGAGGCGGTGGAGCTGGCACTGGCCGGTCAGAGCTACGTCGTCACCAGCGGCACGGGTTCGGGCAAGAGCCTGACGTACTTCCTGCCGATCATCGACAACCTGCTGCGCCAGCCCAACACCGGCGACCGCGTCGCGGCGCTGGTGGTGTACCCGATGAACGCGCTCGTGAACTCGCAGCTCCAGGCCCTGCAACGCCTGAAGGAGACCTACGAGCGGCACACCGGCCGCCCGTTCCCGGTGACCTTCGCCAAGTACACCGGTGACACCACGGGCGAGGCGCGCGCCGCGTTGCAGCAGCACCCGCCGCAGATCCTGCTGACGAACTACGTCATGGCCGAGCTGTTGCTTGTGCGGCCGGACGACCAGCGCTTTCTCGACCGCGCCGGCGGCGGGCTGCGATTCCTGGTCTTTGA
The DNA here is from genome assembly GCA_023150615.1 of Phycisphaerae bacterium. Classification (GTDB taxonomy): domain Bacteria; phylum Planctomycetota; class Phycisphaerae; order UBA1845; family UTPLA1; genus JAKLKO01. Next base: position 43,327 of record JAKLKO010000005.1, on the reverse strand, counting down.
CGAGCTGCACACGTATCGCGGCCGCCAGGGCGCGGACGTGGCCATGCTCGTCCGCCGGATCAAGGAGCGCTGCGCGGCGCCGAACCTGGTCCACGTCGGCACCAGCGCGACGATGGTCGCCGACCGGAAGGCGTCGCCGGACGCCCGGCGCGCGACCGTGGCCGAGTTCGCGGCGCGGCTGTTCGGCCATCCGTTTGGCGCAGAGCAGGTGGTCGAGGAGACGCTCGTCACCTATACCGAAGGCGGACCGCCGACACCCGCGGAGCTTGCTGTGGCCATCGCCGGGGCGCTGCCAACCACGCCGGAGGAGTTCCGGCGGTATGCGCTGGCACGCTGGGCCGAGACCGAATTCGGCGTTGAACCTGAAGACGACGGCGGGTTGAAGCGCCGCGTTCCCCGAACACTGGCCGACGCGGCGAAGCGCCTGGCGGACGTGAGCGGGGCGAGTTTCGAGTCCTGCCGCGACCGCCTTCGAGACCTGCTGACACGCGGCAGCGAGCTGCTGCGCGGCGATGGCGGACGCGCGTTCGCGTTCAAGCTGCACCAATTCATCGGCCAGGGGCGGGCGCTGTTCGCGACGCTGCAACCCGCGGACGGTGAGCCGCGGCGCGAGTTCTCGCTCGATGGTCAGGTCCAGGCGGGCGGCGGTCGCATCTACGTGCCGATCAAGTTCTGCCGACAGTGCGGCCAGGACTACTACCACGTACTTCAGAGCGATCGCCGCTTCTTGCCGCATCTGGTCGGCGGCGAGATCGAAGGCGACGCGGGATCGCCGGGCTACCTGATGCTTGCCCGGCACGAGAGCGACTGGAGCGAGGATCAGATTCCGGAGGAATGGCGCGACGCCCGCGGTCGCCTGAAGCAGACTTGGCGCGATCGCGTGCCGGTAGCCGTGTGGGTCGAGGCGAACGGCGACTTCCATACGCATCCGCGCGAGGGGGCGCTGAAGATGTGGTGGCAGGATGCGCCCTTCTCGCTCTGCCTGAACTGCGGCGAGTTCTACACCGCCCGCGAGCGCGACTTCGGCAAGCTGGCCAGCTTGTCGAGCGAGGCGCGGAGCAGCGCGACGACAATTCTGGCGACATCGGCCCTGCGGCACGCCGCGCGCTCGCGGGCCGCGCGGGACAAGCTGCTTTCGTTTACGGACAACCGTCAGGATGCGTCGCTTCAAGCCGGGCACTTCAACGACTTCGTGCACATGGCGTTGCTGCGATCGGCGCTGCACGCAGCGCTTCAGCGGCAGACCGAACTGACATTCGATCGTGTGGCCGAGTCGGTGGTGAGCGCTTGTGGGCTGGGGATCGCGGACATCGCCCGTACACCCGAGCTCGACCCGCAGTCGCCCGCGGCACGCGACGTCTGGCGTGCGTTCACTGAGCTTACCGAATACCGGCTATACGAGGATCTGCGCCGTGGATGGCGCGTGGTGCAGCCGAACCTGGAGCACGTCGGACTGCTGCGCGTCGCATACCGTGGACTCACCGACTTGTGCAGCGACAACGGCCGCTGGCAGTCGCTGCCGTCGTTCGCGGCGCTTTCCGCCGAAGATCGTGAAGTCGTGATCAAGGCGATCCTTGATCATTTCCGCCGCAAGTTGGCGATCTCGTGTCGGTGCTTGCACGAGACCCATCAGCAGCAAATTCGACGTCGCGCTGAGCAGCATTTGAACGATTTCTGGGGCTTGGACCCGGACGTAAACGAGCTGCGGCCGGCGAATCGGTTTGTCCGAGTCGGCCAGGCGGCGCGGCAAGTGGACGGCTTCAGCCTGAACGCGCGGAGTACGCTCGGGCGGTTTCTGCGGCAGCGGCTCGAACTGAGCACAGCCGATTATCCTCGCCTGCTCACCGACTTGCTCAATCTGCTCGTGGCACAGGGATTTCTCGCGCGCGACACGATTGATGATCACCAACTGTATCAACTCGACGCGAGCTGCCTGCTGTGGCGGCTCGGGGACGGGACTGCTCCGCCGCCCGACCCGATCCACTCGCGTCGTGCCAGCGGAGCCGGATATGCGACCGGGGCGCCGCAGGTGAATCAGTTCTTCCTGCGGTTCTATCGTGAAAGCTCGGCTGCGCTTGCTGCGCTGGAGGCGCGTGAGCATACGGCCCAGGTTGTGGAGCCTGGCGAGCGAGAGCGGCGAGAACGGCGTTTCCGCTGGGACGAAGCGGACGCGCGCAAGGAGGTCGAGCTCGGGCGCCGGCTGCCGTACCTGGTCTGCTCACCCACGATGGAGCTCGGCGTTGACATCGCCGACCTCGATCTTGTGCACTTGCGGAATGTGCCGCCGACGCCGGCGAACTACGCGCAGCGAAGCGGCCGCGCCGGACGGCAGGGGCAACCGGGATTGATCATCACCTACTGCGGCGCTCTGAACAGCCACGACCAGTACTTCTTCCGTTGCCGCGAAGACATAGTCGCCGGAAGCGTACGCCCGCCACGTCTCGACCTCGCGAACGAGGCCCTTGTCGCGGCGCATGCCCACGCGATCTGGCTGTCTCAGGTCCGGCTGCCGTTGGGGCAGTCGATCGAAGAAGTCATCGACATCGACCAGGAGAATCTACCGCTGAAGACGAACGCGGCGGGGCAGATTCAGCTCGCCGAGTCGGCCCGACGAGAAGTGGAAGTTCGGATTCGAGCAGTCCTCAACGCGGACCAAGCGGTGCTCTCGTCCGCCGCGTGGTTTGGCGATGACTGGATCGACCGTATCGTCGGGGAAGCGCCAGACCAGTTCGATCGCGCGTTCGACCGGTGGCGCGAGTTGTACCGAGCTGCGACGCGCCAGCTTCTCGACGCTCAGCAGGAGCTCTTGCGAGCGCGGCATCCGGACGATCAAGCCGTTGCCTCGGCTCGGCAGCAGGAAGCACTTCGGCAGCGGAACCTGCTGCTCCAGATCAACACGAGCCGCGAGGAGGGCGACTTCTATCCGTACCGATACCTGGCCAGCGAGGGGTTCCTCCCGGGCTACAACTTTCCGGCGCTACCGGTGCGAGCGTGGGTGCCGCGCAACAATGGCGAGTTCATCGGACGGCCTCGCTTCCTTGCTCTGCGGGAGTTTGCGCCTGGAAACGTTCTCTATCACGAGGGTGCCAAGTGGGAGGTCGTCAGTTTTCAAGCACCGCCCGGTGGTCTGGACGAGCGGTGCTCGCAGAAGCGGCTGTGCCGAACATGCGGCGCGTATTGCGATGCGTCGCAGGATTTGTGTCCAGCCTGCAACACGCGGTTCGACGGACAGAACAGCCTGCTCACGGTACTACTGGAGATGCCCAACGTACGAGTTCGCCGGCGCGAGCGGATCACCTGTGACGAAGAAGAGCGGCGTCGACGCGGGTATGAGCTGGACACGTACTTCCAGTTTGCCCAGGAATGTGGCGCTCAGCGCGTTCAAGAGGCGGACGTATCCTGCAAAGGCAGTACGCTGCTTCGGCTCATCTACGCCCCAGCGACGTCGCTGCTCCGGATCAACCACGGCTCTCGGGCCGCAGATCGTCCAGGATTCCTGGTGGACTTTGAATGCGGCGACGTGTTCGTCGGCGCTCCGCCGGCGAACCAGAACCCGCCGCGACCTCTGCGGCTGGAGAATGTGCGGCTCGGCGTGCAACATACTCAGAACGCTCTCTTGATTCGGTTTGTGAGCCCACAGTTTCAGAACGATCCGGCGCTGGAGGTATCGCTCCAGTACGCCCTTCAGCGAGGCTGCGAACATGCGTTCCAGCTAGAGGAGTCGGAGCTCGCCGCCGAGCGGGTTGGCGCCAGTGAACACCGGGCGATCCTGTGCTACGAGGCCGCAGAGGGCGGCGTCGGCGTGCTGAGTCGGCTCGTCGACGAGGCTGATGCGCTCGCTAAGGTCGCGCGCGCGGCGCTCACCTGCTGTCATTTTGATGAGCAAGGCAGTGATCTCAGAAAGGAGTGCCAGGCCGCCTGCTACGAGTGTTTGCTGACCTTCAGCAACCAACATGAAGCGCTACTACTCGACCGGCACCGGATTCGCCAGGTACTTCTCGATCTGCTCGCCAGCGACGTGTTTCCGCGTATCGGCGGACGCGACTGGGCCGCACATCTCGAGTGGCTGCGTTCACTGACTGATTCGCGGTCCCCGCTGGAGCGGCGGTTCCTCGATGCTCTTGCTGCCAACTACCACCGTCTTCCGGACGAGGCACAGAAGTCTGTGCCCGGGGTTCCGTGCATAGCGGACTTCGCCTACAACCCGAATGTCCTCGTATTCTGTGACGGCACGGTCCATGACGAGTCAGCACAGGCTGCCCGCGATTCCGAGACGCGCCGCCGTCTCGCGGATCGCGGTTACCGCGTGATTGTCGTCCGGCACGATGAGGCCCTCCGCGACCGTATCTCCAAGCACCCCGAAGTCTTCGGCCACGGCCGGTGCGGTTAGTTACGCGATCATAAAGGTCGGATATTTGGCCGAACGCCCGCCTTTTGCCAGTTTGCCTCCGGGGCGCAGAACCAGTCGCTGCCCTGTGCATCCTTGAGCACCTGAACGACGCCCTGGCCGAGCAATTCCGTGAGGAGCGGTAGCTTAAGGTTGTCCTCGGGCGTCGTGTCTGCCGGCGTCTTGACGTCCTTGATCAGGTAGTAGAGCTGCCCGCCTTTGATGGCGATCAGACCCTCGCCGCCAGCTACATCATCCATTTGGCGAAATTTCGTATTCGGCTCCTTGAGTTTCGAGAGGAGCGCCTTCGCAAGCCGGTCGATCGCGCCGGCTGTCATATTTGTGATCTCGCCTGCCAATGTTCCGCCAATCGCCCCGGCCTGTTTGTTCGTGTTGACGTTGGCCCGGTACAGGTCCTCGAAGCTGCGAATACGAACCGGCAGTACGAACGGCTGTTTCGGGGCGCTCCACATGAAGCAGTTGCCGGGAATGGGCTCGCCGATCAGGTGGGCAAGCACGTCGTCAGAGAAGTGGGCGTTGTACTTGCCGAGGATTCCCGCGTCGCCCTCCGAAAGCAGGTGAAACGTGAACCAGTTGTCCGCTTGGCTCAGCAGCTCGCCGGCGAGAGAGCCCGGCTGTTGCGTGATCAACATCGCGCCGAGCTCGTACTTGCGCCCCTCCTTCACCCACTCGACGAAGGGGCTGGTTTCAGACAGACGGCCGCCCAGGACGCTTTGCGCCTCCTCGATGACCGCAAGTGTCGGGATGATGGGCAGGCCACCGGTGAAGTTCTCCTGGTTGAAGGAGAACAGCTTGCGCAGAATCAGCCCCGCGAGCATCTCGCCGGCAGCAGAGCTGAGCAGGCTGATGTCGATAACGACGATGCCGCCGCGGCGCAGCCCTTCGATGGTCCCAGACAACACGCGGCTGTTGGGATCGTGGAGCACGCTGACGACCGCATTCATGTTGCTGCGGGCCGCGGCGATTTCGGCGGTCGCCTGCTGAATATGTTGCTGGCCCTGATAGCCAAGGAGCGGTCCGATCTCGGCGTCAGTGGCTTGCAGCCTCTTGTCGTAGACCAAATCCACGAGCCGCGTCCAGTTATCACGCGATACGCCCTTCAGCTTGAGCACGTTCTGGTGCTCCTGCCGGTCCGGCGAAACGGCGATCCCGATCACGTCGCGGGGAGGCAACTCGCGAATGTCGAGTTTGACTTCGCCGACCTTCCAGCTCCCGTAGTACGGCGAAGGCGGCGGGCGATTTGTGAAGACCGCGATCTTGTCGTTCAAATGCGGCACGTCGCATAGGCCCGGACGCGGCGGGGTCTTCACTGTGTCCGGCCAGAAATACTCGCCGTCAGCGTCGAAGATTAACGTGCCTACCGGAAGGCCATTTTCAGTCTTGGGAGTCTCGCGATAGAGCTCCGCGATCAGGTACTTCATCAAGTTTGACTTGCCGTAACCGGCACGTGCGAACACGACGCTGCGACGCGAAACGAGGTTGTGGATGTCGAACGTGACGGTCAGCTTCGGGTCGATGGTCCGGAAGTGTGGCGCCGGAGGCGGCGTGGGTGCGCCAGCGAACACGAACTCACCGAGCACGTAGTCGCCAAGGTCGGTCTGCCCGCCGCTAAGGCGGCACAGCTCCTGGATTACCGCGGCGCTTGGAAACGCAACCCTTGCCCCGAGGTGCGGGAGCCGGCGCTGAGAAGGAACGTAGACGACCCTGCCATCGACGATGCGGACGGCACCCAGCAGCTTGAGCTGCACGCGATACTTGAGCCGCTGCTGTTTCAGATCCTCGGGAACCGCCTGCTGCCGCCGCTGCATCGTGTTCACGTAGTCCTCTCCCTCGGCGGTCGCCAGAAGCCCAGACGGCACAAACCGCGTGATCCGGCCGAGTGCAGCTTCCTCGACGGAGCCAAGCTCGATGAGCACGAACTGACCGAGCTGGGGACGGTCGAGCATGGAAGCTTCGTAGGGGGCGACGATCTCGGCGGCGAATTCTAAGCCGCGTTCATTAAACCCCTTGAAGGTGCCCATGGCCTGGGAATCGGCGAATAGCATCGGGTCAGGCCTCCTTGTATCGCAGCGATGTCAGCGACTGTTTCAGGTATTTCAGACGGAGCAGGCGTTCTACCTCGTCCGGTTTGAGTTGCGAGCACATCCCCTCCACAAGAACATCCTGCAAGACCGCGATTTCGAGCCCGGTGAGTTTTGCGTAGTCATGAGCACGCTGGATACACATCGGATAATCGGGGATTGGAAAGCCCTGCTGAGCATCGACTGTCAACTGCCCAAGGATCTTATCGACCTGCTGAACCTGCCACTCGGCGATGTCCACCGGCCATACCGGGTCAAGCGGCCGATCCCCGAACTTCACCAGGAACAGCCGTCCTAACGCCTGGTAGAGCTTTTGGCCTTCCTCGCCGGGTTCGGAAGACTCATACGTATCAAGCCAGGTTCGATCGAAATTGTAGCACGCCTCCTCGATTTCCCGGTCGACCTGAACGTAGCACGGATACGGCTTGTGGAAAGTTGCCTCGAGTTCGAGCGCGACGGCGAGTCGACTGAGCACGGCGCTCAGCTTCGCAACGCCAACGACCGACAACAGGATATTCCGCCTGCCGTGTGTCGCCACGCCCTCGCGCAGCAGCTTGTCGATCAGTGGGAATACGTCCCGTCGGAACGACTTCGTTCGCAAGAGCCCATCGCGTACGAGAATTGTGTCAGTCCCCCACTGAATGGAGGGATTGGTCACCAAATCGTACAGGACCGCCCATTCGACAATGTCCCGGTAGCAGCGAATGGCCCCCGTGCTCTTTCCGGGTTTATCGATGGAACCGAGGATGTAGGACAATTCCGACAACTTCTTGCCCAGGGCCGAGCAGAGCCGTTCCAACGGTCCAACTGTCGCCGAGCCGCCGGTCGTGGCCCTGGCCTCAAGTTCATCGAGCTTCGCGGTGCTCGCAACAGCGTCCAGCACGCACTCTACGCCCCGGGAGTCCACCACACGAATGAGCTCGATCGTCGAAGGATTGAAGACAAGGCGATTGTCGCCGCCATCCGCCGAGACGAAGGACACAGCATTTACGGAATACGTCCGGAGGGGCCTGATCTTCTCCTTAAGCCGCCGCGCGAAGCCGCGGAATTGCTGAAACAGGGGATCGTCGCGTCTGTAAGCGGCGACGACGCGAGCCCGAAGTGCCTCGAGATCAAGTTGCGCAAGAGCCACGGGTTGCTACCTGCAAGGAAATCGCGGACCGAACCGGTGTGCGACGCAACAATTCGACGATGGCATCCCTCTTGTGGAGCTTGTACTCGGGGCATCGGCCAGCTCGCGGTTCGACCCACCGCTCGCGGGCAAGATCGGAAACCTGCTTAGCGGAAAGGAGGTCGGGATACTTGGCGCGCTTGTGCCTGCCGCGTAGCACGGCCTTTGCGTTCGTAGCCAGTTCGCAAACATAGACTTCTCGCTGAACGCCGTGACGCAGGAGTTCCGGTCGCAGGCCGACCAGTTGCACGGCCAGTCGCGTGGCCCGCAACCGCCAGTTAGGACCGTCGCCGTACTTGAAGCCGGATGCGTAGCGGTGCCGCTTCCGCTTCAGATACTGCCGAATCTGATCGAACGTCGAGTCCGTAACATGAAAGTGCCCCCAACCCTTCGTGAAGCCGATCGGCTTGAATAGGGGCGACCCCTTGAGCTTAAGCCTGTTGTAGACCGACGATCTTCCCAGTGCCGACGTGGTCGTAACGAGAACGAGCTCTGGTCTCTTCTTCGTCTTCGAGATTATCCCAGTTGCGTCAGCGTACCGCTCGGCGAACGCGTCGCGCACTTCCTGTGATCGAACCAGCGACGCGAGGAGCTTTCCGCCAAGAAGCGAGTTGTACGGGGGCACCGCTCCGAGCACGTATGCATCCATGACGTTGACAAGGCGCTGTCGACGTTGCTCGGCGTTCCAGCCGATGTACTCGTCCCGAACCGAGAGGTTGAAAACCGGGTCGCCTAGAGCAATCAGACCAATCAATCTTCCGTTGAAATCGTCCCACACGAGAAACCGCATGCGGCGCCCATAACCTTGCGAGACCGGAACACTCCACGTCAAGGACGCCAGCCGGAAGAGCCGCGATTGCCAGGTATCCGAGGCAATCAGCTCGAGTCGGGGGCTGATTTGAGTCGGATCGACATCGGAACCGTCAGCGAAATACTCCTTGAGCTTCGGCCACTCAGTCGCCACGAACCCCTTTTCGGCTGCCAGCCTTGCGCGACGCTGTTCTGCATGCAGGGCTCGTACGGCTTCCTTGCTGCCCGAGGGAGGTGTGAGCCCGCCGTCCGCGTTCCGGGAAAACCCGAGACCCAGAAGATGGCGGCGGAAGCCGCGTTTGATCTGCGATTCAAGCGTCAGGAGAGGAATCGTCCGCATGGAGTATCCACCATCGAACGCCGGGCCACGGCATCACTGTATCGTCGTATTCGGCGGTAGCTTAGCATACCCGAACGGAGCGGAATAGCAGGCCGATCGTGCCCCGGGCTTGGCGATTCAGAACTTCCTCCACTGCGGTTCAATTAACGTAATCGCCGCCTGGCGCTGCTCGGGGCGGACGGCGAGGCCGAAGAAGGCGATGATGCGGTCAACGTGCGCGGGGGGGGAGGGGACGGCCAAGAGGTCGTGATCGTGGATCGTGAGCAGCGCCGGCCCCGACGCCGCTCCGCGAGTAGACCGCATCATCGAGTTCCTGACGGTGCAAGTCCGTGCCAAGCAACGACAAGCGGCAAGGGCGCTCATCGAGCCCGAAGGAAAACGACTCACTCCCCGTTGGTCCACGTTCAGACGTTGTGACCCCGTCTATGTCGACGACCCCGGTACACTCTCATCATACCGATCATTCCCACAAAGCTCAATATCGCGGCCGGTACCATACAGATCCCGCAGAGCTGCACACAGCAAGTCGACGATGGCCCAGGCCCTTGGCAGCAATTCAGCGTGTCGGCAACGCCGCAGCCGCACGTCCCTGGATTAGTCTTATTGGGGTCATTTGGACAGTTGTCGTGGCAATCCTGCGTCCCATCACCATCCGTATCCGTATCGGCCGCACCGCAGCCGCATGCGCCGGGAGAGGTCTTGTTCGGATCGTCCGGGCATTCATCAACGCAATCGGCGACGCCATCGGAATCGGAATGGACATCTGGCACACCGCAACCGCATTGCCCAGGTAGAACTTTCGCCGCGTCAGTCGGACAATCGTCACACGCATCGCCTGCGCTGTCGCCGTCGGTGTTCGTTTGGTTCCCAACGCCGGGAATACCCGATTGCCCCGGGCCGTTAGCAACGGCGGGGCAGTTGTCGCAGCTGTCGCCCAGCCCGTCGCCGTCATTGTCAAGCTGACCGGCGTTTGGCGCTGATGGACAATTGTCGATGCAATCTGCCGTTCCATCAGAGTCCGTGTCCGTATCGACCGCACCGCAGCCGCACACGCCCGGCTCAATCTTGTCTGGATCATCTGGGCAAGCGTCGACGACAAACCGCTCCGTGATCTCGCGCGACTCAGGGGTTGCGTCACCATCGGTGACGCTGATCCTGACCGAATGGGCGCCCTCGGGGAGTGGCCCGACAACGACGATGGATTGACCACCCAAGTCGATAGGATTACCGTCCAACCAAAGTTGCTGTAGCGATATTCCGGCCGCGTCCGTCGCCAACCATGCGATTCGGCAGAATTCCGTGTCGGAGATGATTCCGTCCCCGTTGCCCAGATGCTCGCCTATCGAAACGAACTCAAACACCGGCGCCTCCACGTCGTCGTCTTCGACGTTGACGGTTGAGCATGCCTGATTGTTTGCCAACTCCTCGATCTCAAGCGTTGTTACCTTCACGCAAAGACTCAATCTCTGCCTATCGCCCTGCGTGACGGTCGGCGCAACCAGCCCCACCAAGGAAACGACCACCTGACCGTGCCCGGCGAGCCCGGGCGGAATGATCTGCTCCGCACCCTGTTGCCCCCCCCCCCCCTGCTCCGGATCCCCAAAGTAAAGACGGGCGACGACGTCTTCCCCAGTCGCAACATCAGATACGTTTCGCACCGTTACCATAACATCGAACATTGCTCCCTCAACGGGCGTGCTGTCGCTGCTCGCGATGTCACCTCCCGCCACCGCTAGCTCCGGTTGCTTGAAAAACGCATACTTCAAGTGTGGTCCCGGGTATTCTAGCCACACTGCACCATACCCGTTCATCCGCAACCCCGAAGCCGAGCCGGTAGTACTCAGGACACCCTCGGGGTTCGTCGCTCTATCCCAATAGTAGAGGCCGTGATTTCTTTGCCTGCAATCATAGTCATAGACAACTATGTCGCTTCCATTTGGTCCTCCAATAGCGACTACGTCATCTCCAGGGTTGCAATAGTCTTCGTTACCAAAATCCACGCGAGGCACGACATCTTCAATTTGGCCATTTGTCCGCCACATGCTGATATGATCGTCATCGGAGTTTGCTCCTTCCCATTGGTATACGAACCGTCCGAACGCCGCCCCCGTTGGCAGCTGTGCATCGGGAAGCACGGGATGGTAGAGTGTGCCGCCATTGGAGTAGTCGAACACGTCGAATTCGTGCCCACAGGCCTTCTTCCAGAGGACGAGCAGGCCCTCCGAGAAATCATGGCGCCGGCTGCTATACGTCGGGCTCGTGTAGTTCGACGAGTAGACGGGTTGGAATACGCCGCTTCCCTGATACTCGAGCACGACGAGATTCCAAATCTCACACAGGCAACAGGGCCCAGACACGGTACCCGTCAGCCGCAGTCATTCCCCGGTTAGTGATAGTCGTTGCACAATCGGTCACGTCGGCAGGGCTGGTTAAAGCCCGGTCCGGCAGCGTATGTCCGAGGCTCCCGCCCCGGCATAGTTTCGGTCCGCAAGGGTTGCGGACCATTTCGAGGCGCAGAATACAGAAGCTCGCCCCTACCCTTCGCTGCGAGATGTTCCCTGTTCGGCACCGTCTCCGATTGCACTGACCGGCAAGGGCTTGATGCCCCGTTCATCGTTGAGCTTTTCGCCATCGGGCTTATCAAGGCGGCTCACGCCGCTCACCCGAATGCCAAGCGTGTCATCGCCCGGTTCCGCGTGTCGCCACGCGGAAGCTCCCGACGCCGGCAAGCGTTGAACGAACCTGACGGGACTTGCACCCGAATTGTCCGCCGTGGCGGCCTGTGGTCCGGACCCCGCTTGGGGGATTACGTCCTTGACTCGGCGAATCAAGCATCGCTTGAGGACCGCAGCGCGATCCGTGCCGCCGCTGCGGCACTCGCCGTGTCCAGGGCATCACCCCTTCGACCATCGCGGCCCTTGACACGCCGCATCGAGCATCGCCCGATGGCTGCATCGCAAATCGCCCGCCGAAGGCGGGCGCGGCGCGTCAAGGGCATGTCCCGGTCGCCCGATTTCCAGTTGCACTATGGGATAGAACTACAGGATTGCTCCAACGAACTACTTCGCAGGGATTACTCTGTAGAGCCTCCCTCGAACCGGACGAGCCACTCTCGTGGCATCCGGCTCTACGGGTCGTGGACCTTGACGGCTGGTGAGGCGCGTCCCCTTAGCCCGCCTGGTGAGGGCGGATTTACCGGGCGGCCCACGTCCCTCTTAAAGCGTCAGATACGCGGTTGCGTTCCTGACAGCCGCGGGACGGTGGTCCCGCTAGGAATCACCATATCGCAAACCCGTCGCGTAATCATCTATTCACAAACGAGTCGCTCGAAAGCCGGCGGTTAGCGAAGCCCATGCGGCGTCGGCTCCACCGAAGCGAACAACGCCCGGTGGCCTTGCCATGAACGCGACAGCACGCGTCATACGCGACCACGTAGTCTTGCCCGTCGACTGGTTGCCGCGCCGCTGTTAGGATACAACTTTGTGCTCCGGCGCTTTAGCAGGTGCCAGATTGCTCGCCGGCGGCCACGCATGTTGCCAACGAAACATGCATTAAGGAGGTTAGATGGCTATGCAACCGCTCCAGTGTCATGGTTGTGGCAACTATCCGCTACCAGCAGGCGCTCAATACTGCCCTTACTGCGGCCGAAAGTTCCGAACTCCTACGCCGCCTTCGAGTTGTACCGGGGAATCACAGTTGGTCCAGTGCGGCCGTTGTGGCGGAGACGGTGTCGATCCCGGTTCACGGGGCTTTGCTCGAAACATGTGTGAGGCGTGTGGCGGAACCGGTTGGGTCAGAGTTTAGATCTGTGGACCAAGGAAGCCATTGCAAACTGCCGGGCATTGACCGCGGTCAATACTGGATGTGCTCATCGTTCGTTGATTGCTTGGACACACGCCTCCAGGTGGTGAGGATCAGGCCCGCGATCGAAATCAGGATGGCGGCGCCCATTACGACGTAGTTGTTGACGATGGTTTGCACGATGGCGCGATCGAAGCCGTAGATGGCCAGCGACGTGACGCAGAACGCGAGGACGAACCGCGCGCCGCCCTGAAACAAGGGGATGTCCGCCGTCGTCCTGTAAACCGCGACGAGCAGGATGACGAACATCAGCCCGACGGGAATCAGCAGAACCGGATCGCTGTAGCGTTGAATTGTTTCGTCCATCGTGTATTCCATGCATCCAATGTCACATTAACCGGCGATCATGGCCCCCCGTATTCCCAGGTATCCGCCGACAGCGAACCACCGACGAGGCCACCAAACAACACAACGTGGCTGCGGGCCGCGTCATAAGCCATCGCGTGATCAGTACGCGGCTGAGGTGCAGTGATAGGCATACGCTCCACCCAGTCTAGGCCATTCCATTCCCAAGTATCACTGAATCGACTACCATTACTACCATTCCATCCTCCAAACAACACCGACACGCGTCGAGAACTATCGTAGGCCATGCCGTGTTGAGCCCGCGATGGTGGGCTCGTTGCTGAGCTGCGCTGGGTCCAAGTGGTACCGTTCCACTCCCAAGTGTCACCCCAAACAGTGTTACCTGCATCTCCCCCAAAAAGGACGCTCACACCGCGCGTGCTGTCGTAGCACATTGCATGCAGCCTGCGAGCGGGCGGACTGCTTGGTGCCGTGCGTTGCGCCCAATTCGTGCCGTTCCATTCCCATGTGTCGGCCAAATATTGGGTGCCATCGTCATAATACGCACCGCCAAAGAGAACCATGACGCCGCGAGCGGCATCATACGCCATCGAGTGGTAGTTCCGCCCTCGCGGAGCGGCCAAGGTGCTGCGCTGTATCCAGCCGCTACCATTCCACTCCCATGTGTCGTTGCCGTCGCCTCCGCCGAACAACATAGTCATGCCGCGAGAGCTGTCGTAAGCCATCGAATGGCCCGTGCGCGCTGATGGGCTTATCGGTGGGCTACGCTGCACCCATGTCGTGCCATTCCACTCCCATGTGTCGTTAAGCCTGTCATCCACTGGATCTGAATTGAATCCCCCAAACAAAACGGTTACTTGGCGGCCGCTGTCAAAAGCCATCGCATGCAACCACCTCGAGAGCGGGCTGCTCAGGGGCGCTCGCTGAATCCAAACAGGCGGCTGAATCGTAAACGACGCAGCCGCGACTTCACTGTCGTTGTACCCGGACCGAAACGCGCGAGCCTTTACCGTGGCCGAGTTCGTCAACGTGAACGGCGCCGCGTACAGCGTCGAAGTACTGGTTGGATCACTGCCGTTCGTAGTATATTGAATCGTCGCGAGCGCGTCGGAACATGCCAGGGTCACCTGGACCGATCCGGTGAATGTTCCTCCATTCGGCGAGATCGTCGGTGTCGGCACCGGGCTCGCCGGATCCCCCTTCAGCCCTAGACTGTGCTCCCTGCCTGCTGCCATAGCCACGAATCCGGCGTTCGGCGACGGCACAGTCGCCTGACCATCTGCGTTCCAACCCCACGCCACGATCGATCCGTCGCCCCTCAACCCTAGGCTGTGGTGTCCACCTGCCGCGACCGCTACGAATCCGCTGTTCGGCGTCGGAACGATTGTCTGATCCCAGAAGTTCCATCCCCACGCAACAACTGAGCCGTCGGCTTTGAGCCCAGCGCAATGGTAAAGGCCGGCCGCGACCGCCATGAAGCCACTGTTTGGCGCTGGCACAGTGACGTCGCCGTAAGAACTGTATCCCCACACCCTGATAGATCCGTCGGATTTGAGTCCTACGCTGTGACCCTCGCCCGCCGCTACTGCCACAAAGTCACTGTTCGGGACAGGCACGTTGGTCTGACCGTGGTGGTTACTTCCCCACGCGACGATTGAGCCGTCTCCCCTGAGTGCCAGGCAATGAAACTCGCCAGCCGCGATAGCCACAAAGCCGCCATTCGGCGAGGGGACGTTGGTCTGTCCGACGACATTCTGCCCCCAGGCCACAATGGAGCCATCAGCCTTCAGCGCCAGACTGTGAAAGGCGCCAGCGGCGAGGGCCACGAAGCCACCGTTCGGCGACGGGACGATCGCCTGGCCAAAGTCAGGAGGATTGCCCGTGTTTGTCATTCCGGCGCCCCACGCGGCAATCGAGCCGTCTCGCCTCAGCCCGAGGCTGTGCCAATGACCCGCCGCCACGGCCGCGAAGTCACTATTAGGTGACGGCACGCTAGTCTGGCCATACGCATTACTTCCCCACGCCACGATGGAGGCGCCCGCCGATGAGTTAGAGGTTGTGAACGACCATATTGGTCCACTCATGCTGCCCGCACTGTTCTTGGCTACCACCTTCCAGTAATAGCTTGTGTTATAGGAGAGGTTCAGCGGGGCGTTCGACGTACTCGATGAGGAGAACGACCCTACAAACGGAGGGGGAGAGCCCGTACCGAAGTACACGTCGTAGCTCGTCGCGCCCGAACTCGGCAAAATGCTGATCTGTGTGTTGATCGAAACATTCGTCGCCCCATTCGCAGGGCTCGGCCCCGACGGCATGCTAGGCGGTAGCCCGTTCGAGATTTCTTCTGCCTCAGTGATGGCCAGCCATGTTGCTGATTCAAGTTCCTCAGGGCCAATAGTCTGAACCCTTACTTGATATTCGTTCAGGGTAAGGTCCTGAAAAATGGCAAGCGCGGCACCGCCACAGCAGAGTTTTGCAGTCAGCAAGCCAGCACCAGTGGAGACGGGTTCCGGTACTGCTACTGCGACTGCGCTGCCAATACAGCAGCAATGGCCAGCCATTTACGCGTGCTCTGAAACCACTCCAAGGCACCCTCATATGTCAGTCTGCTGGTCGAGTGCTGCTTATGCTCATTGACCACAGATCGCGCCGACGACCCAACAGAACGTGCTTCAGCAAGGATCCCAGGATCGATTGGCAGGTCAGGGTAGTACGCTGCGCTTCCGTCGGGCGCGAAGAAAGTAGCATCAACGGTATCTGTTCCGTAGTTGCTAAGTCGCAAGCCAGCAGCGCCGATGATTACGACCTCTGGTAGCCCATCGCTTCCCAACCAACTCACCAGCGATGTTCCATCGGCGTAAACGAAGGCCCCGCCGGTAATCTTGAGAACATTGCCATCAGAAGCCTTGTTCCCAAGAACGACTAGCTTGTTTCCGCTCATCAAATCCGTTGCGACGCCCACGATGTTCGTGCTGGGGTCTTCGATGAGTGCAACATCGAAGGCGTAATTTGGATCGGTGGCTGGCGGCTGGCAGCCGCTGGGTTGGGTGCCGCAGCCGATCAGCAAAGCCAAAACACCCAGCGTGAGGAGGCGGAATCTGCGATGGCGCTTCGGGGGCGTGGCCCGATGCAACAATGCAGTCATGTGTCGCTCGCCTTCAGCGACGCTGAAGCCACCTCGCGATGCCGCTGCCCGGTCGCAGCGGACCGCATCTCAAGCGAGCCACTACGATGGGCACGATTGAGACCTGCGTCGCAAACCTCATTGTACCCAAGGACTCAACTTCTCTGAATAACCATGCGTCATACGGGCGCCCTGAGCGCAAAGCAGATCGATAAAAAAGTCCTTGCCGGGGCGGCCGCGCCGTGGCGGCAATTGCAACTCATTGTTGATACTTGAGTTACGGCTATTCCGGTGCCGACATCATTGCACTCGTATCGCGTATCGCCCGCCGATGCAGCAGAAGCCGCCTGAGAGCCGACGCGGCACCGCCCTGCGGCGCAAACCACCGGCGCTTGTAGCCGACGATCTCCTCCGAAAGCCCGTAGCGTCGAAGTTCCTCACGGTTGGCCGGGACGCCATTCAGCACCACTTCGACCACCTCGTCACCGGCGATCCGGCCCCTGGTCAGCCGCCAGCCGTTGTCGAGCTCGATCATACTGCCGCCTAGCACCTGGTCGAGAATCTCGTCTGGGGTCGCCTCGGCCAGCGGGGTGCCGATGCCCAGGCGCTGCTTGACGCCCGGAACGTCGGAGGGGCTGAGGTTCAGCCCCACCAGAGCAGTGCCATCGGCCAGGATCGCACGGGCGATCTTCACGCTCTGGATTCCCGACGAACCCATGACACGATCGTAGATGGGGAAAATCGCGCCGCCCAGGATGTGAAACCGCTGTGCCTCCGTCGCCGGCGTCTTGGCGTGCTCGGCATCCCACCAGCCGCGGGCCTCCTCCCGCTCCACCAGCTCGTACTTCTCCGCCAGTTCGTACGCCTCCAACCCGCGACGCGGCCCCTTCACGCCGGTCAGAAGCACCTCGCCCGGTCGCGTGTCGTGATGCGGCGAGACGGCGTAGATGCGGCCGCTTCGCTTGTTGCGATAGAAGCCCTCCGACGCGAACGACCCGGCCGCCTCGGCGAATGTGTGGCGCAGCACGTCCACCTCGCCCTCCAACTCGTGCAGCATCGTCCTCGCCCCCGAGGACGGATCAACGAAGAGCGTCTGCGGCTCGGCGACGCTTCCCAGGTTGAGCGCCCGGATCTCCTCAACGCCGAAGTCGAATGCCCCGGCCCGCTTGGCCGCCTCGACCGCTTCGAGGTAGCGTTCGTAGAAAAGCTCGAAGAATCGATTCTGCTTCTCGACATGCAGCACCATGATGCGGTTCAGGAACTGCTCGACGTTGCCCGCGTACGCCTCGCGGACGGTGGTCTTCTCCTTGTTCAGCACGCCCATCCGCTCCAAGTCCTTCATGCCGATGCCGGCGGCCGCATGCTGGTTCCGCTCGACTTCCCGATAGAGCCGCGTGAGCGCGGCCTTTCCGTATTCATCCGTTACATCCTCCGGCCGGAAAAGTTCGCCGGAGAGCGATTGCCGCTCGCCCTTGGTGAGCGCCCCGAGCGCCGCCAGCCGCTTCGACACGGCGTTGACCAGCCGGAGGCCGGCGAGAATCTCGACCTGCGACATGCCGACGCGCTGCATCGCGCCGGCCAGGCGGTCGTCTCCTTCACGACGCTTTCGCGCCCGCTCCAGGTCAGCATCGATCCGACACGCTGCAACGTCCTCATGGAGCAATGAGCAGTCGCCCGGGGCCACAACGTCGAAGCAGCCGGCCCAGTTTGCAGACATGGGACCACGGCGGCCAGACAACGCGCCGATGGCCTGTTCCAGGGGCGTCATCCCAGGCCGGTACCGCGCCCAGTGGACATTTGTTTGCGCCACGTGCCCCATTCCGACGCATTTAATCTGTGGGGAAGCCATCGACCGGAGGCCGACTCATGTGGTTCCACCGGAAGCTCAACGCGGATCCAACTGTGAGCTTTGAGGCGTTATCGCGGGTCTGCCGCTTTGTGGTCTCGGCGGACGGAGTGCTGGACATCCGCCTGCTGGGGCCGAACTTAGGCTACGAAGACCTTCGTCTCGTCGTTGAGCGACTCGAGACGCTCGCCTCGGGTACCCAGCTGCGAGCCGCCGCGATCGATTTTCAGGGAATCATGGAGATCCAGCGACCGTGGACGCCAGTACTCGCACTGCTTGTCCGATTAAGCCGAAGAACTCCCTTGGCCCTCAGCGCCCGCCACCTCCACGATCAACCCGCAAGTGTCGCAGCCATCCATCGAACCAGCGGTGAGTTGATGCGCTTGATCCAACCGGCTGAAGACCCCGTGGACATAGACCATGAACCGCGAGCGGCGTAAGGCATTACCGCCAACCTGTCTTTGTTGCGAATACAACCTGTCGGGCCTTGTTTCACCTCGATGTCCCGAGTGCGGTTGGATCGTTGACTGGGCCCTGGCGTACACCAACGACGAACAGCGACGGACAGGAACCCCTGCCCATCGTGCGAGAGGATGGCATCGTCTGTGGGCGGCCCCGGCGGCTCTGGGGCTTATGTTGTTTCGCCCGATCGCATTTGCGCGGCGACTTCGATACGACGAACCTTTGTGGGCTGCCTTCGCGGTCGCAGCGGCGTCATGCCTGTTCGCGGTTGCTCCTTTCCTGATCTCCGGACGGATCGGCAAGAGCGACCTTTGCTGGGGGATGACATACGCGAGTGGGATGATGGCTTGCATCCTGACGAACAGCGCAGTCCTCGCGACGTTCTGTCAGGACCGCTCAAAGACACTCAGTTGGCCGCAACGATTCCGCCTGCTCCTGGAAGTCTCGCTTTACGCAACCTGCTTCGTCGCTACGTGGCCATATTTCGGTGCACCGCTAACCGATGGATGGCATCTGAACTTCCTCTTTCCTGTTTACACACTCGACCTGCGTCCAGGTGGACGTTGTGACCCTCAGCTTTTGGGGCGGACGGCGTTCTTCCTCTGGTGGACGGCGATCCTGTTAAGCTTCGTTTGTGTGCGAACCCGTCGTACTTGGGCCAAGATTCTCTGTGTGCCGACCATCTACGGGGCCAGTAGTCTTGCGTACTGGATCGGATACCTGACCTATTGGTCGTTTTCCATTCCCAAGTTGGTGTCGCTGGCTGCCGGCTTATGGTGACGGGCTTGGTGTTTCAGGTCGGGCCGCCATCAACCGTCGATATTCGATGAGAAGGCCGGCGATGAGCGCCACGATGCCGATGCCGAGGAGGCTGAAGGGCCATGCGAAGTTGTCTTGCAGAAACCTTTCGGTTGTGCGGAAGATAAACCATGCCAAATGGATGAGGCTGTAGTAGAGGAACCATCGCAGCTGAAACCTCATAGCAACCGCTGCTAGGCCGAAGCAGAGAATGGGAACCGAAACCTCGATCGGCGTCAGGAAGTACACTTCACCATGGTGAAGCCGGTGCGTCCACGACCGGATTGGTTGATCGCCCAGCCAATCCCAGGACAACAGACATACCGGCGGCACAATTCTGAAAATGATCGCGCCCCAGAGTCGCCGCAGCCTGCTCCGAGAGCGATCGAGTAACAATGCCACGAGCAGGTATGCCAAGCCACATCCAAACAAACTGATCCCTTGGGTGAATTGGAGTGGATCAACTTGACGATTGGCGGGTTGAGTTGTTGCCGGGGCACTCCCAAGATGCAACCAGGACTTCGGGGCATCCCAGGCAAGCGTCGCCGTGATAAGCACAAAGCTGATTGCGGCTGCGGCATAATACGGTACCGCCAGGTGCTCCCATGCTGGACGATCAAGACGGCGTGCGACCGATAACACCACCACGAGGAAAGGCACCCAACATAGGGCCGTGAACGCAAAATCGTTGCTGTTTAGCCACTTCATCATCCCAAGGCAGAAAAGGATGCTCGCCCAGAAGAGGGCGGCAAGCAGGGCGACGACCATCGAAAGCAACGCGTAAGGCCTTCGGCGCAACCACCATATGCCGTACCCCAGCGCAACAGAGATCGCCAACGTGACCTGAGTATTTGAGAAGTACTTCTCTGGAAAAACCTCATACTCGTTCCCACGCCTCCAGGCAAAGACACCGCCGACGCCCAGCATCACAGCGAGGCAGATGGGGACGAGTAGCACGCCGGTAACCGTAAAGATGAGGGCGTTGAGCTTGTTTCCACGTTTCCATAGGCGGAAGGCGCCTGCATTAACGATGATTGTAGGGATCGCTTCGAAGAACACCCTACCGAATTTCGCCAGATTGATGTTGTGCCCAAATTGGTAGTCCCAATAGAACTTAGGCCACAGGACGGCGCTGACAACAAGGAGCCATCCGCCGAGTTGCGTGAGGATCGGACCCGTTCTTAGCCTTCGCGCGCCAGGAACCCACAGCGACTCGGCGCGAAGCAGCCCGAGATATTTGTCCTGCAGCATATCAAGTTCACGATGCGAGATCAGGTTTTCTTGATGCCAACCGCTGAGCACATCGATGTGCTCACGCACGCGACCTTCAAGCAGTCGCGCGTACCTTGTTGGTCTGGTTGTGATGGGCCTGTTATCAAGGTAACGGCGGAGGTCGTCTGCAAAGTGATCAGCGCTTTGATAACGGTTTCCAGGAGTCGGCTCGGTCGCCTTCAGACAAATCCGCTGTAAGGATTCTGGGATATCGGCGTTGATATCGCGGAGTAGGGGGATCTCGCGGCACTTCCATGCTTTGTGGTCGGTCATGGCCGGAGGCTTTGGGGGAGGCACGCCCGTAAGCAGCTCATACATGATCAGGCCGAGCGCGAAGATATCGGCCGCGGGCCCAACCTCCTCCGGGTCAGCAACCTGCTCCGGTGCCATGTATTGCGGCGTGCCCTTGACCGGTTCACCGATTGAGCTCCCTTCTGCCACAGTCGCAGCTAATCTCGCCAAACCAAAGTCCAAAATGCGAGGCTCGCCGCTTCCGTCAACAAGAATATTCTGTGGTTTTAGGTCGCGGTGAATGACTCGGCGGGTGTGCGCGTATGCGAGGGCCCGCGCGATCCGCTCAAGCAGCCTTACCGAGTCGTCAATCGAGAGCCGGCGGCGTCGGCAGTACTCGTGTAGGGGGTCACCATCGATCCACTCCATGACGAAGAACGGTGTCGAGCCCGATGATGAGAAGCTGTACAGCGTGACGATGTTCTGATGCCGCAAGTTGGCGGTTAGCTGGGCCTCGCGAGTGAACAGGTCGAGATGTTGGGGGGACAGATCAGCCGCTGCGATCGTCTTGATTGCGACGTTGCGATTGAGTTTCTTGTCGCGAGCCAGGTAAACACGGCCCATCCCGCCCCGCCCGACTTCGCGGATGACTTCGTAACTTTCGGGCGCATCAAATGCGTCGGCTTCGACGGGGCGGGAATGCTCCGTCGAGCCGCCGTTCTCAGACCGGCCGCGCTCGGAAGCCTGCGGCTGCGCGGTTGTGGTTTCCAAGAAGCTGTTGCCGCTGTCCTCGTAATGCTCGAGAAGCGAACAAACCTCACCGCGCAACTCAACATCCCCTTGCGATTCGTGACGAACGAACTGGACGCGCTCTTGAACGGGCAGTTCCAGGGCCTGCTCGAAGAGGTAACGGACCTTCTTCCATTGCTCAGGCGTCATCCCTGCTTCCATCACGAGTGGACGGCAGTTGTCGGTTTGGTCCTTTCGAGAGCTCTCGGTGCATCCAGGCCTTAGCAAGTTTCCAATCGATCTCCACCGTCCGCGGCGAAACACCGAGGACATGTGCCGTTTCTTCGACATTGAGGCCGCTGAAGTACCGCTGCTTCACGACTTCCGCCTGGCGAGGCTCCAAGAGCGCGAGCCTGTCAACGGCTTCATGGACGGCGAGAATCTCCGCAGGGTCCCTCGCGAGCACCGGAGGGTCTTCCTCCAATGCGGCTGGCTTTTGTCCGCCCCCGCGTTTGACGCGCAGGCGGGCACGTGCGGCATCGACGAGGATTCGTCGCATGGTTTCGGCCGCGGCGTTGAAGAAATGCCGGCGGTTCGCAAATTCGACGACCTGGCCGGCGGTCAGACGGATGAAGGCCTCGTGGACCAGTGAGGTCGTCCCTATTTCGCAGGCGGCCGGCTCGGCGGCGACCTTGCGCCGGGCAAGGCGGTGCAATTCATCGTTGAGAATTGTCCACAGGCGGCTGCGCGCAGTCTCGTCGCCGCGGCCGACGGCCTCAAGAATCTGCGTCACCGTACCTGACCCAGGTTCGTCCATACCGACTCGACTCCCAGGTAGAAGCGGACGGACGGATACGCTCGCCATTGTACTCGGCGGGTTGGGGGGTGTGGAATCGGATCAAGGGGACACGCTCGTCGGGCACGGTCGGCCGATTCCACGCGTACCTCGCCTCGTTACCGATAGCCTCGGACTGCTGGCTGGAGGACAGCATGTCTCGATGCCGACGAACCGGGTTTCTTGATGCTCCGGCCCCGAGGGGCTGCAAGGATCCGACTCGTTGTGAGCCTTAGTGGGGCTCGCTCTCGGCAAGGCCGGCGGTCACGTGCAGTCGAGTCGAAGCGACCGGCGAGACTCGGCATGGTCGGCCAGCTCGAGTAGAAGCAGACTTCACGACTATCTTGGCAACCTCTCACGCTGCGAATCCGATATTCCAGGTTTCCGCCAACGAGCCAGGCTCGGCCGACACCAGGGCTAATCCCCGACCGAAACCAAGGGAAGCCGAAAACGGCCGCGAGGTTGTTTTGCGTCGACGACCCGCGGATGACGCATGTACAGGTTGGAGCGGCGGACCCGTAAGGAATCAAGTACTTCATCAGGGATGGCGGAGATCAGGAGAACCATCCCATGTTTCAGCCGACGCGAAATCGTGCTTTAAGACGGGCCCAAATCTTTCCCGCGTTGTGCGTCCTGCCTTGGCTCCCAGGGTGTGCCTCTGCGATCCATGGGACGACCCCGGCCGTGGTGGTGAATCCCGACCACCCGGGGTCCGCGTTCTCGTCGACGACTGCCGTGAGGCGACCACGCCCTGTTCCTTTCAGCTCGAGCGAAAGCGGGATCACTCCGTGGTGATCGAGATGCCCGGCTACACCCGGGAGGAATTCGAGGTGACCCGGGTGCCCACCGGCAAGGTGGTCAACAGCATCTGGGTGGGAGGCCTGATCGGCCTGGCCGTCGATGCCTCCACCGGCGCCGACAACAAGCTGGTGCCCGAGCAGATCGACGTGACGCTGCGGCCCATCCGCGCGGCGGTGGCTGGGGACGCGCTCTCCGCCGTCGCCCCGCGCGAGGAGCGCTGACGGGGAAGGCGCTTTCCGGAGAAGTGTGTAGGTGTTTTTAGTTCGCGGCCGCACCCTTGTCTTTCAGCGAGAAACGCCGTTCGGGGCGCCGCTGACACCGTAAACAGATACATCTCTTGTCTTGTCGGGCGGACCCCGTTAGCCCGCCACTCACAATTCCATGCGACAAGAGAGCCCAGGCAAGGCAACGCGACCGTGTATAATGGCGCTGATTCGCTTCAACTTCGGAGGTTGCCGCGATGGAAACTCATGCCGTCACACAACTTCTGGACGCCGTGGGCCGGGGCGATGAGGCCGCCGCCGAGCGGCTTTGGCAGGCGGTTTATCATGAACTGCACGCGATGGCCAAGTCCCGGATGGCCGCCGAACACGGGTTGCGAACGCTCCAGCCGACGGCGCTGGTGAACGAGGTGTATCTGAAGTTGTTCGGCGTCGGCGGCGGGGATGCCGGTGCTGCCCGTTTTGAGAACCGGCGGCATTTTTTCGCGGCCGCCGCACGCGCGATGCACCAAATCCTCGTGGATGACGCACGCAGACGTGGACGGCTGAAGCGCGGCGGACTCGCGCGGACGGTCGCGTATTCCGCTGAGTGCGACGGTCCCGCAGACGACCCGACCCTCGTCTTGGCGGTCGACGAGGCGATGGCAAAGTTCGCCCAGGACCGGCCCGACCTGGTCGAACTGGTCCGGCTTCGGTTTTTCGTCGGGTTGACGTTGGACGAGACCGCCGAGGTGCTCGGCGTTGCCCGACGCACCATTGCCAACCAGTGGCAGGTCGCGCGGGCCATGCTCTACGGATTGCTCAGCGGCGACGAGCCGCAGCAGTAATCACCGAGCGCCGCCTCGCTTGAGCGAGCGCTCGGCCCTCGGAAGTCGGCCGCTACGGAACGACGCTGCCGGACCGTGCCGCCAGTGTTCTACCTATGAGGCAAGACTGGCGACAGATCGACGAACTGTTCGGCGAGGCCTTGGCGCTGCCGCCGGACGAGCGAAAGCACTTCCTGGCAAGCCGCTGCGGTGGCGACTCCGACCTTCGGATGCACGTCGAGCGCCTTCTGCACGACCACGAGCGAGCGGGGCCCGATTTTCTGGCGCGGCCCGCGGCCGTAAGCGGACACCAGGGCCTTCCGCCAGTCGATGGTCCGGACCCGTTACTTGGCCAGATGATTGCCGCTTATACCATCAAGCGATTGCTCGCCCGCGGCGGCATGGGGGCGGTGTATCTGGCCGAGCAGGAGAAGCCGCGGCGCGAGGTGGCGCTGAAGATCATGACAGGCGGATTCTGGTCGCGCTCGGCGCAGCGGAGGTTCGAGTTCGAGACGGAAATCCTGGGTCGCCTGCATCATCCGAGCATCGCCCTGGTGTACGAAGCGGGGACGACTCGGCTCGGGGACGAACCGGCTCGCGGCGTGCCCTTCTTCGCGATGGAGTACATCCCGAACGCGAGGCCGATTACCGGGTATTGCGACGAAATCGGCCTGGACCTGCGCGCCCGGCTGCGGCTTTTCTGTCACGTCTGCGAGGCCGTCCACTACGGTCATCAGAAAAGTGTTATTCACCGCGACCTCAAGCCGAGCAACATCCTGGTCGACGCCGACGGCCACGTGAAGGTCATCGACTTCGGCGTTGCGCGGTCCACGGATTCGGACATTGCCGCGACGACAATGCACACCGAGACGGGCGCGCTGATCGGCACGCTGGCCTACATGAGTCCGGAGCAGTGCGGCGGCGCGAGCAGTGTCGGCGTTGGTCTGGCGGGCGTGCCCTCACCCAGACCCTCTCCCGAAGGGAGAGGGGGCGCAGGCGACATCGACACGCGCAGCGACGTGTATTCGCTCGGCGTCGTGCTCTTTGAGTTGCTGACGGGCAGGCTGCCGTACGACGTGTCATACATGACCATCGCCTCCGCGGCGCGGGTGATCTGCGAACAGGAGCCGGCGAGGCCGAGCACCATTGCGTGCGGCCCTCCCTCAAATGCTCGGGGCGCTGGCGTCTCGCCGGCCAAACTCCGCGGCGACCTCGACACGATCATCCTCAAATGTCTGGAGAAGGACCGGGCGACGCGATACTCGTCGGTGGCCGCGCTGGCCGAGGACCTCAATCGCTATCTGCGCGGCGAGCCGATTTCAGCCCGCGCGCCGACGTGGTGGACGAAAGCCGTCCGCTGGGCGACGCACCACCCGTTCGTCGTAACAGGCGCGGTCTGTGCGGTGATAGTGCTCGCGACGCTGGCCGCCTCGTCGCTCATCGTTTGGTATCGCACGATCCGACCGGATCACGTAGTTCGTTATCGCGATGGCGCATTAGTGAACGATCAAGAACGATTCTCCTCGGCGGACGAGGCCCGGTTAAGGTCCAGCGGTGGAAACGAATTGCACCGCTGGGGTGGGGCGACGGGTGCCAATGCGTTCGCGTATCTCGAAAAACGCCCATCGCTATTCGGGGGCGGCCGCGTCGCGGTGATCGGTCACACTGCCGCCGACGGAGGTCCCTACGCGAAATCCCTCTGCGTCTACGAAGTCGACGGCGACCGCACCAAGCCCGTCTGGCAGCGGAGAATCGAGAGAGGGGAAGTCCTGTCCAAGCTCGTGGAGAAAAGGCAGATCGATGCCGAACACTTCGCGGTTCAGTACGGCATGGTCGCCGACGTGTTTCCAGGCGACGAACATCCTGGGAACGAGATCGTAGCAACATTCGCCACGACGTTTTCGCAACGGATTATCCGCATCTACGACCTGGGCGGAACATTGCTGTTCGAGGCATGGCATGATGGAAGTGTCGGTTTGTGGGCGTGGCTGGCCGACCCCGGCTTGTTGGTCTCCGTCGGCGACGACCATGGGCGGGGCTGGGACGAAGATGGCAGGGCAACGACGCCGGAGGCCGCCCCGCTCGTGGCCTTCGCGCTTCGACCGATGGAGTACAGCATCAACCGTGATGACTATCTCAATAGCAGCGCGACACTTGCGGCTCATAAGAACGGCAGCGGACCAGCGTGGCTGGCATGGTACAGGTGGTATTGCATGGAAGGAGACAAGTTTGCGCGGCTAGACGCGTATTCGGCGACAATGTCTGGAATAGCGACCAAGGGGGACCCCCGTCGGTTTGTGCAGATCGGTGTCATAGCGAAAACGGACCTCGGCAACTTCGGCGTGGAGTGGGAGATTGACAAGTTCGGTGTCGAATCACCCGGCACGCGGGTCATCACCGAATCATACAAACTTGAACAGGAGCGCCGGCGGCAAGCTGGTCAGCCGCCCTTGCCCGCCCCCGAGAAGTTCAGGCTCGAGGACCGAATGCCCGGCCCCGCGTTCCCGGCGGGCAATGAGCTGTCGAAGGACTGAACGGCCCTGGGATCACCGGGACCGGAGAGCTTACGCCGCCACCGGCGCGACGCGTCGCGCAGCCGGTAACGCGCGCGGGCCGCATGGGTGTCGCCTGCGCTCGCCATTGACGCAGCGGTGCGAGCGAAGCTCGAAGGTCGCGCAGCGATCGGTGCCGCCATGCGGCACCGGCTGTGTCAAGGGTGCGCCCACGCCGACGTGCGCTCCGCGCCCGGCCGGTCGTCCGGCGAAGGTGTCGATGCTCGGCCGCTCGCGCCGGTCGAGTCGCTGTGGCGACCGGCTCGTCGCGGCGGCGCTATCTGATATGTACGCAGAGGAGCTTCGAGTTGTCGTACGGGGGCCGAACGTAACCCTCTCCTCGGCTTCGCGCGGGTGCCCGATCGCGCGGAGGCGGTGGCTCAACGCGTCCAGCGTGGGGCCGTCCATGCGGTAGCTGTAGCAATCGAAAGTCGGTACCATGCCGAATCATGCGATTCGAGGTACGAGCTGCCTACGCGCTTGGCATCGCGCTACCGGTCCTTGAGACACTGCGCCGGCGCACGGACTTCTCAGACCGTGCAGCCTACCTGGACGACCTCATCATTGGCGCGCTGCTGGTCGCCGCCGCCTACTGCACGTCGCGCGGCGTCAGCTGCGGCAGGCGGTTCCTATCCGGCGCGTGGGGAATCGTCTGCGGAGGGATGTACTACAGCTTCTTCGGCCAGTTGCGCAGTGCGTCGGCGACCGACATCTCCGGCCTGCCGAACTTCGTCGTCGTATTGATCAAAGCCACAATCGGCGTCATCGCCCTCACGGCATTTGTTCGAGCGATCCGCTGAGTTGCACCGCCGGCTCGATCCGGCGGCCCATCTGATATGTACGCAATCGCGGTTCGCGTTGCCGCCGAGGGTGCGGACGTAACCCTTAAGGTCGCGGTAGGGTGGAGGTCCCGACCGGCCCGAGAGCCTGGCCTGCCCAGCCCGCCAACGGGAGTAGCCGCGCCGCCGCCCAGCCGGTCTGGACATTCCCTCGGCCCAGCTGAATAATCCTCGGGTCCGGCGAAGCGGCCCACGGTCGGGCCGTGACGTGCTTCATTCCCGGTGCGTCCGCGCTGCCGGCGCAGAATGCTCGCGAGGAGCACCAGCCGGCCCGCTCCGTCAACTCGCGGGGCCATCCCGTGGGGCGAAAAGGCGGCCGCGATGATCGGGATGGGCGACGACGCGGAAGCGAACGAGACCCATGAAGGAACGGCCAGGATGGGCTACTACACTGAGTACCTCGACCGGCAGTTCAACGCGCAGCAGCTTGCAGAGGAGCGAAAACGGCAGCTCAAGCGGATCTCCGAGCTCCGCGGCCGGGATGTTCTCGTATTCGCCGCGGACATTGATAAGGCGAACACGCCGCCGGCTCTGCTCTCCATCGGCTACAGCGACCTGGTACCATTCCACGATCAGCTCTCGAATCTGAGCGGTTCAAAGCTCGATTTCGTCTTGGAAACAGGAGGCGGCTCTGGCGAAGTCGCCGAGGACATCGTCCGCAGCCTCCACGACAAGTACTCTGAGGTGGCGGTCATCATTCCGGGTTGGGCGAAAAGCGCCGGCACGATTATCGCGATGGCGGGCGATGAGATTCTGATGGAGCCCGCGTCCTCGCTCGGGCCGATCGACGCCCAGCTTTCTTGGCAGGGGAAGGTCTTTTCCGCCGACGCACTTATCGAAGGAATGGAGAAGATCAAGCGGGAGGTCGAGCAATCGGGCACACTGAACCGCGCCTACATTCCAATGTTGCAGGCGCTCTCACCCGGCGAGCTGCAAAGCGCCGAGAACGCGCTCAACTTCGCAAAGACGCTCGTAACCGATTGGCTGAGCCGATACAAGTTCAAGAATTGGAAAACGCATTCGAGCACGGGACAGGATGTCACGCTGGAAGAGAAGGCCGCTCGGGCCAAGGAGGTTGCAACCGCGCTTTGTGATCATCGGCGATGGCTCACGCATGGTCGCTCGATCAAGCTCAGCGATTTGGAGGAGATGCGGCTCAAGATCACGGATTATTCGCAGCAGCCCGAACTCGCGGAGGCGATCCGGCGTTATCACACGCTGCTCCAAATCACGTTTGACTCGACGAACATCTACAAGGTGTTCGAGACGCCGAACTCGCAGATAATCAGGTTCGTCGCGCCGGCGGTCCCTCCGCCGAAAGACGCCGACTGCGCGATCTTTCAAGTTGAGTGCCAGAAATGCCATGCGGTGTCGAGAATCCAGGCCAACCTGAAAAAGATGCCGTTGGAGCCCGGAAACCACCGTTTTCCGGCCGATAACCGATTCAAGTGCCCTGGCTGCGGGGCCGAAATAAACTTGGCTGCCGCTCGGCGTCAGATTGAGGTACAATCAAAGAGGCCATTGGTTGACGAGTGGTCCTGAGGGCACCATGAGCGAAGGTCAGCGGTTCAAACTGGTGTACACCAAGATGCAACAGGTCTTGGACGACGAAACTCGGAAGGAGCCTCAGCGCGCAACCGTGGCGATCCGGCACGGTGGGGAAGTTTCCCGCGAGGAGCTCGACGAGATCGCCAGACTGCGCGAAATCGTCCTAGAGTCGAGCGCGCCTGATCCCATCTCATTCACGACGACGTAGCGGTCGCGCGCACAGCCCGGTCGCGCGCCTCTTGACGCAGCATCGTCCACCGCGTCGCCCGACGCGCGAGTCTCGGCGTCTCGTCACCATCGCCGGGGCAGTGTCCGCCGTGCGGTACGCCTGCTCGCCAGCCAAATGCGCGCGGACGTCCGAACTGGGGCCGGCATGCGCGCGCGGGCGGTGCCCTGGTACTCG
This sequence comes from Phycisphaerae bacterium, assembly GCA_023150615.1. Taxonomy (GTDB): domain Bacteria; phylum Planctomycetota; class Phycisphaerae; order UBA1845; family UTPLA1; genus JAKLKO01. The sequence goes on along the minus strand of JAKLKO010000005.1, from coordinate 13,883 downwards.
AATAGGGTTCGTGTTCCATCCGGGCTACGGACGCAACCCCGCGTTAACCGAATCGGGGTGTCAACCGAGAGAGGCAGAGAGTTTGAGAGCGCCGAGCGGGGGAGCGAACCGAAACCTTGGGGTTGCGTTCGGGCCGTCGAATGGGGCGATCAAAACAGAGAGCGCCAGCACAAGAAAAAGGGCCGCCAAGCGTTCGGACCTGGCGGCCTCGTGTCAAAGACACCCATGCCTTGCCTCGCCGCGATCCCACGTCTCGAAAGCCGCGTTCTCCACGCCGAACCGTGGGTTTCTGCCGACGCGGCCGTGGTTATCCCCGCAACGGGGTGTTTACCGGCTTCGACAAAAGTTTGGTCAAAGGTCACCTCTCTTTCGTTGAGGCGGTCTGTCAACCAGACGGTACGTCTCAAATCGAGACGACTCGTCTACCTCCCCGAGTAGGACTCGAACCTACAACCTACCGGTTAACAGCCGGCCGCTCTACCATTGAGCTATCGGGGATCGCGTTCTCGGACGCCGACGTCGCCACCGGCGTTGCCGCCGGCGTCGCAACAAGACACGTTACCTTATGCCCCGACCGCGCAAGCGTCAAGACCGCCCGCTCGACCGCCGGCACAGCCCATCCATCGGCCAAACGGACGCCCCACCATCGTATCCAACGGCCAACCCCCGACCCGCGCAGCCGCTCCGTCCGCCGAGCAACCGCGCCGGTGCTCCACCACGCCGTCGGCCGAACGGCCACCCCCCGCAACCTCTCCGACAGGCGGAGCGGCCGCACGCAGTCGGTTCATCGTTCAACCGGCCACCCCGCGACGCGGAGCGGACCGCTACGGAATCAGCAGGTCCACCATTTCCTGCAAGTCGTCGCCGTCGATCGACAGGTTTCCATTGATGTCCGCGCGGTTGATATCGCAACCGGGATAAGCCGACGCATATCCGGCCGCGTCGGTCAGCGCGAGGGCGAATGCGATCGCATCGGCGCTGTTGATGATGCAGTTGCAATCCAAGTCGCCGGCGATCTGCGGCGCGGGCGTGACCGTAAAGACACCGACGCCGGTCCCCGTGCCGTCGGCATTGGACACGGTGACGTTTCGCGCCCCGGTCGGCGCGTTGCAATCGATGACGAACGACAGCCCCGTCACCGACGTGCCGAGCGCGTTGGGAAAGGGCGTTCCGGTGATCGCGATGCCCGAGCCGGAGACGCTGACGTGGCTGGCGCTCGTCACGTTCTTGAGGTTCGTGCCGTTGATCGTCACGGGCACGGTCAGACCCTGCGCGCCGCTCGAAGGCGGGACGCTGGTGACCGTCGTGGTCGCGCCGAACACGGTGACGCTGATCGTGTCGGTATCGACCGAACCGTTCGAGTCGGTCACGCGCAGCGTCACGTTATAGACGCCGTTGGACGGATACTGCCGGTTCGGCTGCGGCGTGTCGAGCACCTCAAACGTCCCATCGCCGTCAAGGTCCCAGTCGAATGGCGGGTTGCCGGTGATGTTCGCGCCGGCCTCGGTCACGCGCGAGGTAATGTTGCCCATGAAGAAGCAGTTCGCATTGGCGGCGATGCGCTTGTTGACGCCGGCAATCGCCTGCGGCGGCGCCTTCGACGTCCCGACGCGGATCATCAGGTCATAGAGCTGCAAGGTCTGATTGGCGTTCGGACCGATGTCAAAGACGCGGATGGTGTACGTGCCCGCCGCGAGCGGCGTATTCGTCAGCGTCTCGGCCACGCCCGCTCCGCCGCTTGCCGACGTCTGGAGCACGGTCGTGCCCGCGGCGTCACGCAGCTCGAGCGAGAGGTTGCCGGCCTGTGAGGCGACGATGCTCGACGTCGATCCGCTGCAGCTCGAGGACTGCTGGCCCTGCGTGTAGGTCCCGCCGGTCGGCGTGGCGGTGATGGTCACGTTCTGGTTCGAGCCGATGGTGAAGCGGAACCAGTCCTCGTCCGTGTCGGCGAAGCCGCCCGTGCCGTTGGTCGAGAGGTCGAGTTCGATCACCGATCGAATCGACGGGGACGTCAGGTCTCCGAAGTTCCACGCCGTCGCGGTCGAGTTGTTCCCCGCGAAGCGGTCGCCGTAGTTTCGCTGTCCGCCGCGCCGTTCGTCAATCGTCTGCATGTCGAAGGCCGTCGAAATCGCCGGCTCCATGAGGAACACGCCGTTGCACGGCACGGTATGGATGTAGCCGAGACCGTGTCCGTGCTCGTGCGCGACGGTGTTCCGGAAGTAGCGGTAGTTGTTGGTCGAGCTGTTGAACGCGCCGGCGATAAAGAAGGACGTGTTGATGCACATGTCACTGCCGCCGACGCCGGCGAACACGGCCGTCGGAAATGCGTTGTACGCCAGGAACGAGCTCGTTCCGAAGCCCAGCCCGCCGACACGGATGTCGCCTCGCGTGCTCACGCGCGTGGTCGTCTGATTCATCGAGACGTTGTCATCCGCCACCTCGTCATAGGTAAGCGCCGTCACGCGCCGCCAGCCGCCGAGCGCTTGCCGGAGCAACTCCCGCCCGCGATCGACGTTCCCCGCGCCGAACAGCGTCGTAAACCGCGAATTCAGATCGTTCGGCCCCGTCGCCGACACCGACGAAAGCCCCCACGTCGTCCCGTCCGCCGGAAAGCTGTACGTCAGGTGCGCCGGCTGCGCACGGGCCGAAGGCCCGATCGAAAGATCGCCGGTCCAGACGCTGGAATCGGTGAAGTAGCGCGTGTCCGCGCCGAGCATCGCCGGCGGGAGCAACTGCGTGCGCTCCATCAGGCGGGCCAGCTCTTCCTTGGTCAGGTTGGCCGGATAGCACGTCACCGCGCCATGCGTGGCCGCGGATCCCGCGTGATCGCCGGCGCACGCGCCGTGCGGACCGCAGCACGGTTCGGCGCCGTTCGCGTCGAGCGCCACGGCGCCTCGGCCGAGCGCTGCGATCACGAGTACGGCGAACCCGCAAGGAATGAGAGCAGACTGCCCGGAACCGCACCGGCGCGCGTTCGCACATGTCATGTGTGATTCTCCGCAACCCGCACCGCAAGGCGGGCCACTACCCGTGGAACCGATCTGTCAGGGTCGCGTTAGCGATTCAGGGAAAGACGAGCCGAGAAAGGAATCAAGCCCGATAAGCCCTGCCGAACTGCACCCCGCCGCTCGCCGTGGTCTATTAGAGCAGGTCCTGCCCGCGAAGGCAACCCCTCCCGCCGCTGCGAACGGTCGCCTCCTCGTCGCGAGATCGCTCGCACGCCGCTGATCGGCGTGGTTATCATTCACCCGTTCGGCCGTGGCCGGCCCCGATCGGAACAACCGCATGCCTCCATCCGAACCCCGACCGCACGCGCTTCCGCCCGACGGCCGGACCGCGGTCATCGTCGCCGACGGCATTCACGAGCTGGCCCTCGACCTCTCGCACTCGGCCCACCACAGCGAGGACCTTGCGCCCACCACCCGCGCTGCGCGGAAATGGGCCCTGAAGGACATCGCCGCACTCTGGATATCCATGGCGGCCTGCGTACCGACGTACACGCTCGCGTCGTCCCTGATCGACGGCGGCATGAACTGGTGGCAGGCTGTGCTGACGATCTTCGTCGGCAACGTGATCGTGCTGATCCCGATGGTCCTCAACGCGCACGCCGGCACGAAGTACGGCATCCCGTTCCCGGTCTATTGCCGCGCCGCATACGGAATCCTCGGCGCGAACGTGCCGGCGCTGCTCCGCGCACTGGTCGCGTGCGGTTGGTTCGGAATCCAGTGCTGGATCGGCGGCTCGGCCATTTACGTCATCCTCACCGTCTATTTCCCCGCGTGGCAGGAACTCCCCAAGCTGCCGCGCATCGGCATCAACCTGCCGGAGCTGCTCTGCTTCCTGTTCTTCTGGTCGATCAACATGCTCGTCATCTACCGCGGCATCGAGTCGATCCGAATCCTGCTCAATATCAAGGCCCCGCTGCTGATCGCCCTCGGACTTGCCCTGCTCGCCTGGGCCTATCGCGAGGCGGGCGGATTCGGTCCCATGCTGACCCAGCCCTCCGCCTTCATCACCGGCGGACCCAAGGCCGGACTGTTCTGGGCGTTCTTCTTCCCTGCCCTGACGGGCGTGGTCGGGTTCTGGGCCACGCTCTCGCTCAACATCCCGGACTTCACGCGCTACGCCTACTCCCAGCGCGATCAGGTCCTCGGCCAGGCGCTCGGCCTGCCCACGACGATGGCGCTCTACTCGTTCATCGGCGTCGCCGTGACGTCCGCGACGATCGTCATTTACGGCGCCGCGATCTGGGACCCCGTGCTGCTGCTCGCGAAGTTCAAGAACCCCGTCGTTCTCGTCATCGCGATGTTCGCTCTCTGCCTCGCAACGCTCGCGACGAACATCGCCGCAAACGTCGTCAGCCCGGCCAACGACTTCGCGCACCTCTGGCCGAAGGGCATCTCGTTCCGAACCGGCGGCCTCATCACCGGCGTCATCGGCATCGCCATGCGGCCGTGGAAGCTCTACGCCGATCCCTCGGGCTACATCTTCAAGTGGCTGATCGCGTATTCCGGGTTGCTCGGCTCGGTCGGCGGGATCCTCGTGGCCGACTACTTCGTCGTCCGCCGCACCCGGCTCGACCTGGCCGGGCTGTACCATCGCAACGGCCCGTACTGGTATCGCGGCGGCTTCAACTGGATCGCGATGATCGCGCTGGCCGCCGGCATCGCGCCCTGCGCGCCCGGGTTCCTGGGGACGATTGAGGTGGTGCAGGTCTCGCCGTTCTGGATCGAGATGTACCACTACGCGTGGTTCATCAGCTTCGGCATCGCCGGGACGGTCCACGCCGCCCTGATGCTCGCCTTCGCACGCCCGTCGTCGAGATAGCACCAGCGCCCCACCCCAACCGTCGTGCGGCCCGCCCGATCAAAACACCGCGGGCCTCGAACCGGCCGAAGCCGACCCGAGGCCCGCGATGGAATCACAATCAATCGTCGCGGCGTGCGCTACCAGGACATCCGCCGGCGGCGGGCGAACAGCACGAGCAGGTAGCCGCCGAACATCATCAACAGCGGTCCGCCGCCGAAGAGCGCACAGATCGGAAACAGGCCCGACTCGCAGTCGTCGATGATCCCGTCGCCGTCGCTGTCCGACTCGTCCGCGTCGTTGATGCCGTTCTCGTTGCAGTCGCCGACGAGGAAGTTCTTGATCTGCTGCAACTCCTCATCCGTCAGGCACGCGATCATGGCCGGCGTGACGTTCTCCATCTCGAGCGCCCTGAGGATGGCCTCGAACTTGGTCGGCAGCCCGGCGACGAAGTGCATCACCGCGCAGGTCTCGCCGGGGGCGATCGTCAGCTCATACTCCCACTCGGTGTCGTCGTCGCCCACGACGAAGTTCGGGTTCGACACGCCGATGGCGCCGCCCACGCCCGAAAAGACGTGCACGATCCGGGGGTCATCTTCGTCGCCGTTGCTGATGACCCAATGATCGTCGGTCGTGGCCTCGAGGTCGCCGTCCGACGTCCCGACAAAGTTCGTCCCGCCGTCCGAGCCCATGTTGTTGTCGAGAAATACGGTGATCATGGCATCGGCCGCGCCGTCGTTACGGATGAACGTGACCCAGCGGCAGAACGCGTCATCGTCCGGGACGTATACCTTTCGCCAGACGGCGAGGTCGCCGATGGTCTGGACCGGATAGACGAGCTGCCGGTCGTTGCACTCCATGGTCGGCGTGCCGTTGTTGGTGTAATACGTCCCGTCGACCTCGACCGCGCCATAGCCGTCGAAAGCGTCGCTGAGCGTCGTCAGCGTCGGACTGCCCGACGACGTGGTCGCCGAGACCGACGCCGTGAAGGAAGCCTCGGACACCGCGCCCGACGCCGACGAAGTCGAAAACGTGACATCGGAGTTGATGAAGAACTCCAACCCGCTCCCGTCAATCAGGGCGATGTCGCCCGCACCGGCGAACACCGGCGACGCAAACGCGAGACACAGAACGGCCACGCTCGATGTGATTCGTTTCATGACGTTTACCTCTTCAGAGCCCGATTCACTTTTCGGTTTTCGCCGTCGCTCGCACCGGCGGATGACGACGAACGGTTCGCGAACCCAACCCCGGCCCCAGGGACCGGCGACGACGCGCCGCCGACCCGACGACCGGAACAACACGCACCTACCAGCCGATCCGGCGTCGGCGCGCAAACAGCACGAACAAATAACCGCCAAACATCATCAGCAGCGGGGCGCCGCCCATGACCGCGCACGGGAATCCCGGCAGCAGGCCTTCGCAATCGTCGATGATGCCGTCTTCGTCGCTGTCCGCCTCATCGAAGTCCGGCACGCCGTTGCTGTTGCAGTCGCCGACGAAGAAGTTGATGACCTGAGCGAGCTCGTCGTCCGACATGCAGTCGAGCATGGTCTCGGTCACTTCCTTCATCTCCAGCGCCTTGAGGATCGCCTCGAACTTCGTCGACTGGACCGACGCAAACGTCATCAGGATCACCGTCCGGCCGGCCGACAACTCGAACTGGAAGCGGTAATTAAGGATGTCAAAGTAGTTGACGAAATCGAGATCGGTCGGGCTGACCGCCGCGCCGTCACCCGCGAACAGGCTGACGATTCGCGTCTCGGGTCCCGCGAAGCTTCCGCAGACAACCCAGCAATCACTGGCCTCCGCAAAGGCGTCCCCGTCCGACGTCGCCATCATCTGCGTGTCGCCGTCGGCGCCGAAATTGTTCAGGAAGATGACGTTCACGGTTTCGGTCGAGTCCCCGCGGTTCTCGATGATCGTCAGCCAGCGGATGAACGCGTCATCTTCCGGGACGAAGACCTTGCGCGTCACACGCAGGTTCCCGATGTCCTGGAACGCAAAGACGACCGAACGGTCGTTGTTGCATTCGAATGTCGGCGCACCGTTGTCCGTGTACGCCGCACCGTTGATCCGGACGCCGCCGTACCCGTCAAACGCGTCCGACGGCGTTGAGGACGTCGTATCACCGCTCGTTGTGGTACAAAGCACCGATTGCGTGTATGAGGCGTCCGACGCCGCGGCCGACGCCGAGGACGAGGTAAACGTCACCGACGTGTTGATGAAATATTCAACGAAGCTCTCGTCGATCAGGCTGACCGAGCCTGCCGCGCCGAACGCCGTCGCGGAAACCGCGAAACAGAGGAAGAGTCCAATGCCGAATGTTCGTTTCATGACGTGCACCTCACTTGAGCCCGTTCGAACTGCGTCCTTAACCGGACCTGCAACGTATAAAGCCAATTGGGCCATGTCAACATCAAAACACGCAATTGTCAGCGCGCTCGTTTCCGCGACGGCGATCCTCGCCGGTTGTCGCAACGACGCGACGCCAACTTCGGAGCACTCCGACGCCCGTCGTCCCAATGTCCTCATCATCACCGTGGATACCCTTAGAGCGGACCGGCTCGGATGCTACGGATTCGGACTCGCGCGTACGAAGTCGATTGACCGCCTCGCAGTCGAGGGGGTGCTCTGTACCGACGCCGCGAGCGCTGCCCCAATTACCATGCCTTCCCATTCCACCATCCTGACCGGCCTCTATCCACCCGCGCACGGTGTCCGCGACAACGGCGCGTATGCTCTGGGAGATGAGGCAGTTACGCTCGCCGAAAGACTTAAGGCCGCCGGCTACGAAACACAAGCCTTCGTCTCCGCGCTCGTCCTGAATCGGCGCTACAACCTGACGCAGGGCTTCGACGGCTACGACGACGACCTCTGGGCCGAGGACCAGCCCAAGATGTTCATGATCCGCGATCGATCAGCCGACAAGACGGCCACGAAGTTCTTGGAGTGGTACAACGCCCGAGCCTCGAAAACTACCAAGTCTCCCTTTTTTGCCTGGATTCACTTTTTCGACCCGCATCATCCACACGAAGCGAGGGTGCCCAAACAGTTCCTGATCCCGACGCCCTACGATGCCGAGATCTCCGCCGCGAGCATCGGCGTCGGGATGGTCGTCGATCGGCTCCGAGAGAGCGGCGAGTTGGACAACACGATCGTCGTCTTCACCGCCGACCACGGCGAGAGCATCGGCGAGCACGGCGAAAAGACGCACGCGATCTTCATCTACGACGCGACGATCCGCGTCCCGCTCATCTGGCGTTATCCACCGGTTTTTCCCGCGGCGCGCGTCTACCAGGGACCAGTTCGCACCGCCGACATCGTACCGACGATCCTCGGTATCTTGGGCTTGCCCGGCCAGGAGGAAACGCAGGGCGTGGACCTGCGGGACGCCCTCCGGGGCGCCTCGCCGCCACCGGACCTGCCGCAGTATTGCGAGAGCCTGCTCTGCGAGGTCGGCTTCGGCATGGCGCCGCTGTACGGCGTGCGCCACAACGGCTTCAAGTACATCCGCGCGCCGAAGCCCGAACTGTACGACCTGCGCACCGATCCGAAGGAACTCAAGAACCTCTTCGCCGCGCAGCCCGCCGTCGCCGACCGGCTCGACGACGAGCTTCAGGCGATCCTCGACGACTGCAAGAAGCGCGCCAAACAGACCAAAGAGAACCCGATGGACCGCGAGACGGTCGAGATGCTCCAGGCCCTCGGATATCTCACGTCCGACGCCAACCGCGCCGCCATGGGCGGCATCGACCCCAAGGACGGCATCAAACTCCATAACATGCTCGAGGATGCACGGCACTTCATGCAGCGCGGCCGCCCCGCGCAGGCCGAACCGCTCCTGCGCGAACTCCTCCGCCAGACGCCGCGAAACACGTCGGCGCGGAACACGCTCGCCATCGCGCTGATGCGCATGAACCGGCTGCCCGAGGCCGAGCACGAATACCTGCAATCGCTCGCCGATGATCCGCGCCAGCACCGCGTGATGCACATGCTCGGACTGTTGCGACTCAAGCAGAACGACCTCGACCAGGCCGAGCGCTACTACAAGCAGGCGCTGGCCGTCACGCCGAAATTCGTCGAATCGATGGTCCACCTCGGGTTCATCGCGCTGCAGCGGGGCCGAACCGACGAGGCCGAGACGTGGTGCAAAAAGGCGCTCGCCGAGGACCCGTCGTATCCTCGGGCCTATTCGCAGTACGGCGACATGCTCGTGGCGCGGAAGGACTACGCGAACGCCCGCGAGTACTACCGCAGATGCCTTCAGACGATGCCGAGGTACTTCCACGCGCTGATTCAGGCCGGGCTCTGCTCGCTGCGACTCGGCGAATACCCGAGCGCGACCGAGTACTTCGACCAGGCCGATGCGCTGCGGCCGGACTCGTGGCTGCCGCCGTACAACCTCGCGTGCATCAAGTCGCTGACGGGCGATCCGCACGGCGCGATCGCGCTGCTCGACGAGGCCGTGATCCGCGGGCTGCGCGACGAGCAGCTCGTGCGATCGGACGAAGACCTCAAACCGCTGCGCGAAATGTCCGGGTTCCAGGAGATCATCGAGCGTATCCGCGAATCCGGACGCCGCGGCGACGCCCCGCGCGCAGCGGCGGATTGATGCGTCCCGGCGCCAGCGCCGACAATTCCGCAGACCCAGCCCGCGGGCGCGGCAAGCCCGTCACGGATTCGGAATGCACGAACCGAAGACCTCGCAGCCGTCGTTCGGGTTGCCGTTGCAATCGTTGTAACCGGCGTTGCAGACGTAGCCGCACACGCCATTGACACAGGTCCGCGTGGCGTTCGGCCGGTTCGGGCACGCGACGTTGCAGGCGCTGCAGTGGTCCACATCCGACTGCGTGTTCACCTCGCAGCCGTCGCCGAACGTCGCGTTGCAGTCGGCATAACCCGCGTTGCAGACGAGGTTGCAGTTCCCGTTGCCGCACTGCGTCGTCGCGTTCGGCAGGTTTTGCGGACAGACGTTGTTGCACGCCCCGCAGTGGTTGTTGTCGCTCAGGACGCTCGCCTCACAGCCGTTCAACATCATGTTGTTGTCGCAATCGCCGAACCCGGCCAGGCACGCGTACTGGCACGCGCTGGCCACGCAGGTCGCCGTGGCGTTCGGCTTCGGCGGACAATCGCCGGCGCTCTGGCAGAATCCCGACGGCTGGCAGACGCCGCCCATGCACACGCCGCTGACGCAGTCGGACGCCGTGGCGCACATCTGCCCGTTCTGGCACGGCGGGCAGTTCCCGCCGCCGCAGTCCACGTCCGTCTCGCCCCCGTTCTGGATGCCGTCGGTGCACGTCGGCGTGGCGAGATCGCCGAAGTTCGCCCACGCATTCGTCACGACGAAGTTCGCGCCCGGCGCGCCGATGATCTGCGCATAATCGTTGCCGGCCGCGATGTCGTAGCCCGTCGTCGCGTTGCGAACGCGGTTGCGGACGACGAAGTTCCCGATGTAGGTGACGCGGATACCCACCGGGTTGCGGCTGAGCATGTTGCCGTCGATCGTGTTGCCTTCGCCATACGCGAAGATGCCGATCGTGCCATTGCTGTCGACGTTGTTCCCGGCGACGCGGCAGAAGTCGGCCAGCTCGATGCCGATGGTGCTGCTCGCGAACACGGCACAGCGTTCGATCTGCGATCCTCCGGACGCGGCAATGCCGCGGCCGTTCGACGACGCGACGCAGTCGATCACCGCGGAGCCGTTCGCCGCGGAGAACCCTGCGCTGGCGTTCGACGTGGCCGTGCAGCGCTGAAACAGCACGCCGAAGCCCGCGAAGCCGATCTGGTTCTGCTGCGCGACACAATCGATCACCTGTCCGCGGCAGACCGTCGCGCCGACCGCGCAGCCGCTGAAACGCAGGTTCTCGAGCAGCGCGTTGTTGCACACGTTTACGCCGTTCGACCAGCCGATCGCCGAGCCGTTCCGCACCGCCAGGTCGCCCGCCGCGTTGATCCCGTCGAGCGATCCGACCACGGCCCGCAGCGCGAACCCGCGCAGATCGATCGTCACGCCGTTGACCGCCGTCACATCGATCGCGTGCTTGCCCGGCTGGCCGAGGACGTCGGCCGTCAGGTAGTACGAGCCGGGGGCGCTGATGACGTGGACGGCCGAGGCCGATCCGGGCAGGGATTGGACGGGCGTTCGCGGTTCGACCTCAACGAGCGTCTTCATCGTCGGGCCGATCGGTCCGAGGGGCGGCGTCAGGCTGCCCGCCGGTGCGAGAGCGGCCCGCGTGAGCAGGCCGACGATTGCCGAGGCACAGACGACGAGCGCACGGTACCGCGAGTTCATGGCAACCCTCTCTGCCCGAGCCGATGGGCGTTGGTGAATGGTTGGAACGAGGGAACGAGCGACCCGAATTTCCGCCTCGTTGAGGCAAATCCTATCGGAAAAGGGACTTAAGATCAAGGTCGGGCACCGGACCGGGTGGCTGTGCGCTCAGCGTCGTTGATGTCGCCGTCGCCCGCCGCCGGCCGGTCAGGTCGTAGCGGAACACGGTCAGGCGCGTCTTCTGGCAGTTCTCCGGCTCGCCATCCGCCACCGACCACTGCTGGTCCAGCACGAGCCAGACGCGACCGGCCGAGTCGTAGTACAGCACGCTGGCGGCGTAGTCGTCCGTCCCGACCGGATGGCGGATCACGCAAACCGGATCGTCCGCGTCGATGCGGCCCGCATCACGCCCGTTCCGGTCGAAGCGTGACGGAGCAACGTCCCGCCACCGCATTCAGCACCGGACCAACCTGGTCTGCGCCGGCGTGCAGCTTCATGTCCAGCATCCAATCATCATATGTAACACCGACGAGCGGACAGGCGACGGCGGACGCATTCAGCATATCCACGGTACGCTTCCAATCGAACTCCAATAGACTTATCCGACGTGCGTGATGCGCGCCATCCATCGGCCAATCCATGAATATCCAACTACCATCGTAAACACGCCAGTATTCCTCCATGACAGCGGCAAGACGATCGCTCCGTAATACGGGAACAGTATACACAGGTGCCATGCGCCACCCATGAGCCCGGTGATGCGGCGGGGCCGGAAGAACGATCGAACAATCAGCGCTGACCGCCGTATCAAACTCCCTGCGCCGATGGTCAATGTTCCGACAAAAGGCGATCGTAGGGCATGGGTCCGACAGCGCGAAGAGAAGTTCCGCGACGAATCGTGCCTCCGGGGTTCCCCAGCGCCGGGACGGCCAACTCAGGCTGAGGTTCGTTCCGCACTGAGTTTGGCCCTGCGCCGGTCGCGTTGCATCGGCTTCGAGGAAATAGTCTGTATGCTCCGACATGTTCGCATCGGGCCCGATCGGGGCCATCATGGCTTACCACCAATTCCGGATAGTATCACGTATTACGCGCGGATCGCAGACAATGTGCAGGCGGCCGATATTAAGATGCAATACTCCTCCTGGATAGTTATGATACCCTGGCAAAGGGTGTGTTTCGAGGCGAATGTGTCGCGTCATGTACCTGCAGGCGGCGACAGCCTTGTCGTACGTCCATCGCCGCGCCGGGGCAGACTTGTTCCAGACCCATTTCGCGCCCCGAGCGGCGTAGCGCCCTCCGACGCGGACGGCGTGTCCCAGCGCGGCGCCCGGTTGCGCGGCGGCCGTCATTCCCGCGGCCGTCATTCCCGCGAAAGCGGGAATCCAGAAACAATCGCGCCCGGCGGACGTCATTCCCGCGGAAGCGGGAATCCAGAAGTAATTGTGCGACAGGGGGCGTGGATTCCCGCTTCCGCGGAAATGACGGATTACGGAACCAAATCGGGTCGCGCCGCCGTATCGGGGCGGGACCGCCCAAGGTGACATCAGGACCACTGCCAAAGAACGCGACACCAGAGCCTGCGCAGTGGCACAATCGGCTCACCACGGCATGGTCAGTCATCAGTGCTCTGACAAAAATATGGCTCATACTTGTACTGCTGCACACTCTTTTTCCTGAATATAGTATAAATAGTGTGCATGAGCCGACGGCGCCTGAATCGTATTTCGCCGCCTGTAAGCGCGACGCCAAACGCGATCACGAGAATTCGTCCGTCAGAAAGGACCACTTTTTCCCAAAACCCCCTTACGGCGACGGCCGCAATCAACTCCAGTATAAAGTCCTCCCAATTATCGCCCGTTTTCTGGTTAAGCGTTATATCTGTCGGAAGGCACAAGGTAGCGTGGTGTCCTAACTGCATTTCGATCCAATGGGGGCGCGTCATCATGAAATTAACAGTCAGGGCCGCAGCGCTAGGATTCGATGGCAGTATTTCTAGAGTTTCCCAATTCTCCCAATTCTTTCGATGAGCCGCTCTCTTTATGCTTACACTACCAACGGGAAGGCCAGCGCACCACTGATTGATCCTATCGATCAGCCGGTCGTGTAAGCAGCGATCAAACTCGTCAGGAGCCACTTAATGCACTCATCGTCGTGGGGCTCACATTTGATTGAATCGCATCAATTCGCATGGCGAACAATTGCGAGCGACTTATTCATACCATTTTCTCCATCCATCCCCGATCTCGATCAAGTCAAGATGTCGATCTCCGAGACGAATGCTCAAGTAGGTCTTGCCTTGGTGCGTACTTGGGCCAATCCTGACTTTTCCTCGATTGAGCCAGCGCAAAGTGTTTTTGGTCGCCGACTTGCAGGCACGCGCGAACTCGGCAGCCTTGTTTGAGCACCACTGCCAAGCGCGGTTTGCGTATGGAGCCGCAGCCCCCCAGGCCGACCGCGCGCCTTGGGCAACGTATCGTCCGCCTACCCGGAGGGCGTGAAGCGCAGGCGCCAGCCACGCCTCGCCGGTTGGATCAACCAATAAGTTCGGTATGTTTGCTGCATACAAGTACACATTCATGCCCCCCTCGATCCCGATCGGATCCCTCTGCAGGAACCGCCCGAGTGCCGGGTCGTAGAAGCGCTCGCCCACGTGCTGCCAGCCGGCCGAGGGCGGGACCAGCGTCTCCGGCCCCACCGCCAGCAGACCCGTCTCGTACCCCCAGTCGCCCGCGTACAGGTACCGCGTCGCCGTCGCGGGAAGGCCAGGCACGGACTCCCACGCGTGCACCGCGTCGCCGAAGGC
>JAKLKO010000059.1 GCA_023150615.1 Phycisphaerae bacterium | reverse complement strand
CCGGTCGCCGACGTGGACCGACAGCCACTGGGTCGCGCCGCCGGCGGCCACGCTCCCCACCCCGGTGCCGACTTGGCCCAGGTAGGTATCGTCGGCCATCACCGCCAGGTCGCAGGCCAACTGCGACTCGTTGCCACCACCGACCGCCGCCCCGTTGATCCGGGCGATGACCACCTTCCCGGTCCGGAGGATGCTCTCGAGATACTTGCTGAACAGCCCCATGTACTTGAAGTAGTCGCGCGGCCGCTGGGTGTAGAGCGCCGCGTATTCCTTGACGTCGCCCCCGGTGCAGAATGCCTTGTCGCCCGCGCCGGTGTACACGATGACCGCCACCTGATCGTCGGCCGAGGCATCGTCGAACGCGGTGATCAGTTCCTCGAGAGTGGCCGTGCGGTAGCAGTTGTAGGCTTCGGGTCGGTTGATGGTGATCCGCGCGACGGAACCCTCTTTCCGGTAGAGGATGTCCTTGAAATCGAAGCTCGCGGCGGGCTTGGGGGCGAAATGACGATCCATGGCGATCACGTGGCTCCGGCTGCTGGTGGATGGCCGGCCGGCCGGATATCCAGCGCCAGGCAGGCCGTGTTGAGGAAACAGTCGCGGCAGTGGTCGGCGACTCGAT
>JAKLKO010000058.1:345-638 GCA_023150615.1 Phycisphaerae bacterium | reverse complement strand
TGAAAGGCTAAACAAACCTGGAGATAGCTGGTTCTCTCCGAAAACTATTTAGGTAGTGCCTCAAGTATTACCGTCGGGGGTAGAGCACTGTTATGGCTAGGGGGTCATGGCGACTTACCAAACCATTGCAAACTCCGAATACCGATGAGTACAGCTTGGGAGACAGTGCACCGGGTGCTAACGTCCGGACACGAGAGGGAAACAACCCAGACCGCCAGCTAAGGTCCCCAATATTGGCTAAGTGGGAAACGAAGTGGGAAGGCTAAAACAGTCAGGATGTTGGCTTAGAAGCA
>JAKLKO010000058.1:0-335 GCA_023150615.1 Phycisphaerae bacterium | reverse complement strand
GCTCACTGATCGAGTCGTCCTGCGCGGAAGATGTAACGGGGCTAAGCCAGTAACCGAAGCTGCGGGTGCGTCGCAAGACGCGCGGTAGGAGAGCGTTCTGTACGCCTGTGAAGGTGGATCGCGAGGTCTGCTGGAGGTATCAGAAGTGCGAATGCTGACATGAGTAGCGTTAAAGGGGGTGAAAAGCCCCCTCGCCGTAAGCGCAAGGTTTCCTACGCAACGTTCATCGGCGTAGGGTGAGTCGGCCCCTAAGGCGAGGCAGAGATGCGTAGCTGATGGGAAACAGGTCAATATTCCTGTACCGATGTGTAGTGCGATGTGGGGACGGAGAAGGT
>JAKLKO010000057.1 GCA_023150615.1 Phycisphaerae bacterium | reverse complement strand
CAGGAGCGGTTCGACCGGCAGCTTGAGTCCGATCTTCCGCCGGTCCAGCGGCTGATCCGCCACGTCGAGCACTACCGCGGCAAGATGCTCCGGCCGATGCTGACGCTGGCGTGCGGGCTCGCGGCGCACCCGCGTGCGTCGACCACGCCGCCGGCGGAACTTGGCTCGCTGCTGGGGCCCGATCACGAGACGGTCGCGGCCGTGTGCGAGATGACGCACATGGCGACGCTGGTGCACGACGACGTGCTCGACGAGGCCGACACGCGGCGGCGCGGCGAGACGATCAACCGGCTGCACGGCAACGAGACGGCGGTGATCCTGGGGGACCTGCTGATCGCGGGCGCGTTTCACCTGTGCTCGCAGCTGGATTCTCAGCGCTCGGCGCTGATCATCGGCCGCGTGAGCATGGACATGTGCGCGGGAGAACTGCTCCAGCTCCAC
The DNA here is from genome assembly GCA_023150615.1 of Phycisphaerae bacterium. Taxonomy (GTDB): domain Bacteria; phylum Planctomycetota; class Phycisphaerae; order UBA1845; family UTPLA1; genus JAKLKO01. The sequence continues at coordinate 217 of JAKLKO010000057.1, read as the reverse complement.
CACCGGGGTGATTTCTCGCTCGACGAGGCGACCTACTTCGAGATCGTCGGTCGCAAGACGGCCGCGTTGATCTCGGCGGCGTGCGAGCTCGGCGCCCTGCACTCGGGTGCGAGCGACGAGGTCGTCGCGGCCCTCGGGTCGTTCGGGCGGCGCCTGGGCATCGCGTTCCAGATCCAGGACGATGTGCTCGACCTCACCGGCCGAGCGGAAGTGATCG
>JAKLKO010000056.1 GCA_023150615.1 Phycisphaerae bacterium | reverse complement strand
GGCTCGGCCCATGCGGGTGGAACCGGTGGCCGACAGCAGCGCCACCTGGGGGTGATCGACCAGCGCCTGGCCGGTGGCGGCGCGGCCGTTGACCACCTGGCACAGGTGGGCCGGGGCATCCTGGCCGAAGCGGGTGAGCGCCCGCTCGAACAGCGCCTGCGTGGCCAGGGCGGTGAGCGGGGTCTTCTCGCTGGGTTTCCACACCACGGCGTTGCCACACACCAGCGCCAGCGCCGCGTTCCAGGCCCACACCGCGACGGGGAAGTTGAAGGCGCTGATCACGCCCACCACGCCCAGCGGGTGCCACTGCTCCATCATGCGATGGCCTGGGCGCTCGCTGGCGATCGTCAAGGCCGACGGCGAAGTCGCAGATGTCGATCATCTCCTGCACTTCGCCGGCGCCCTCGCTGCTGATCTTGCCGGCTTCGAGCGTCACCAGCGCGGCCAGGCGCGACTTGTGTGCACGCAGTTCCTCGCCGAACAGCCGCACCAGCTCGCCGCGGCGCGGCGCAGGCACGTTGCGCCAGTGGGTGAAGGCGGCGTGGGCACGCTCGACGGCGTCAGCCATCGCCTGCGGCCCGGCATCGGGCACCTGGCCGATGGGGGTGCCATCGATCGGCGAACGGGCCGCGATGTCGCCGGTGGCGTAGGCGGCGGCGG
>JAKLKO010000055.1:296-722 GCA_023150615.1 Phycisphaerae bacterium | reverse complement strand
ATCCTGATCTGCGGCCACTGCGGCAACTGGGAAGTGCTCGGGTACACGCTGTCGCTGCTGGGATTCCGGCTCCACGCGCTGTACCGGCCGCTGGACGTCAAGCCGCTCGACGCGTGGGTCCGGCGGACCCGTGAGGCGTGCGGGCTGACGCTGGTCGACAAGTTCGGCGCGGTCGACCAGCTCCCCTCGATCCTGTCGCGCGGGTACCCGGTGGGGTTCGTGGCGGACCAGAACGCGGGCGACCGCGGGCTGTTCGTGCCATTTTTCGGCCGGCTGGCGTCGACCTACAAGTCGATCGGGCTGCTCGCCATGCAGTTCGACGCGCCGGTGATCTGCGGGATGGCCCGGCGGCTCGACGAGGCGAACTTCCGGTACATCCTGGAGATCCAGGACGTCATCTGGCCGCGGGACTGGAAGGACGCGCCC
>JAKLKO010000055.1:0-283 GCA_023150615.1 Phycisphaerae bacterium | reverse complement strand
GACGGCCCGGTACCGCCGGGCGATCGAGCAGGCCGTGATCTCGGCGCCCGAGCAGTACCTGTGGATGCACCGCATCTGGAAGAGCCGGCCGCGGCACGAACGGCTGAACCGGCCGTTTCCGCCGTCGCTGCGCGAGAAGATGCGGTCGCTGCCGTGGATGTCCGAGGAGGACATCGACCGCCTCGTCGATCGGAGCAACCAGGACGCCGCGGCGCTTGCCGCGGGAACACTCGCGACCTGACGTGAGCGCGGGAACTGTTGCGTCCAGCGGGGAGTAGAGTTG
>JAKLKO010000054.1 GCA_023150615.1 Phycisphaerae bacterium | reverse complement strand
ATCCACCGGGCGTCCAGCCCCGTGGAGATACGGCGTCGGCCCCTGTCGAGGACAAGGGACCGGTGACGGTCATGGACCATCCATCATGGGGAGAGCGTTCGATTCGGGAGGCGGTCTCCCGAACAGGGGAATCTCGCAATCGCTGGTTCTCCAGTTCAGGCTGAACCAGGCCACCAGGAGCACGCGAATGACTCGTCTTTTATTCCATCGGACCGGTCGTGTTGCCGGATTACTGCTGATCCTGGGTTTCGCGAGTCACCTCGCCTGGAGCCCTCCCCCGACCGTGGTGGCGGATCCGGTGATCGTCGATCCGGTCGACGCCATCAATTGCCGTCCGTGCAATGGGCGACCGAATCACAAGAACTGTTGTGCGGCCATGTGCAATGATTGCGATTCTTGCCACTACTGCTGTCTTCGGAACCCGATCTGGGGTCGTGAGGTCGTGCTGGCGTGCAAAGCGCGCTGCAACCTCCTGCCGAACTGCAACCTGATGGAATGAATTGTTCGCCGAAGCGACCTGCGAGGTGGACGCATTGCCCTCGCTGGCGAACGGACGTCGGAACACTGCGGGGCTCCTCGGAGGTGTCGCATGGCACGACTGCTCGCCTGTCGATTCACCGGGACGTTGACCCTGACCGTCGGACTGCTCTGGCCGACTCTCATCCTGGCCCAGCCGCGGATCCCGCCGCCCCTTGAAAACGATGAGTCCGTGTTTCGAAGCGACGAGGAGCGGGAGCGCCTCGAGCGCGA
>JAKLKO010000053.1 GCA_023150615.1 Phycisphaerae bacterium | reverse complement strand
TGCCGCGCAGGCAGGCACAGCCCAGGCCGGTCTCGGTTCCGGCTGCGGCCGTCTATGCAAGCGGCCATGCCATCGCAAACGGCAGAGAGATTTCCACGACCATGGGTTTTGTCAGAATGCTCGGCAAACTCATGCGCGACAAGGAACTGGGGCCGCGCATCGTGCCAATCGTGGCGGACGAGGCACGCACATTCGGCATGCAGGACATGTTTCGCCAGTACGGCATTTATTCGCCCTGGGGACAACGTTATACGCCGCAGGATTCCGAGCAGCTCGCCTTTTACCGGGAGGATGTCAAAGGGCAGATATTGGAAGAAGGAATAACGGAGGCGGGTTCGCTCGGTTCATGGATTGCCGCAGGAACAGCCTGGTCGCATACCGATCAGCCGATGCTGCCGTTTTACATCTTCTATTCGATGTTCGGCTTCCAGCGTGTCGCCGACCTGATCTGGTGCGCGGCCGACTCGCAGGCGCGCGGTTTTTTGCTCGGCGCCACCGCGGGGCGCACCACGCTGTCGGGGGAGGGGCTGCAGCACCAGGATGGGCAGAGCCAGGTCTATGCCGCGACGGTTCCGACGTGCCGCGCCTACGATCCGGCCTTCGGCTATGAGGTGGCCGTGATCGTGGAGGACGGCATCAACCGCATGATGCGCGATGGGGAGAATCTTTTCTACTACTTGACCCTCTACAACGAGAACCAAGCTCAACCCGCCATGCCGGCCGGGGCCGAGGAGGGAATCCGGCGCGGCATATATCTCTTGCGACCCGCCGCGCTGGATGACTCCCTCCCTCGCG
>JAKLKO010000052.1 GCA_023150615.1 Phycisphaerae bacterium | reverse complement strand
TCGCCCGGACAGCTAGCCTACGAACTCTGGACTCCCGAGCCCTCGACGGCGTTGTTGTTCATCACGGCGATGGTCGCAGGCATGAAGAACTGGCGCGGTCGCGTCGCGCGCCGCAGACGATAGAGATTGCCCCGTCCCAATCGCAGCGCACAGCCAGCGCGGATCACGCGCCGCGCTCACGGTGCGCGCGGAAGGAGTCTCGCCATGGTCCCCACCACCCCAGCTTGCGCTCGCTGGCTCACGCTGTGCCTCGCGCTCGCCGGAGCCCCCGGCTTCCAATGGCCCGGGCGCGCCTTGGCGCAGTGCGGAACTCCGCCACCGACCGCATTTGACCAGGCGTTGAACACGATGCCCCTCGGCGATCACCCCGCGGTCGGCATCGATGGCTGCGGCAGGTTCATCATCGCCTGGCAGGAGGTCGTCCCTACCGGCGATCCCGTGGCCATCCGCATCAAACGCTTCGAGATCGACGGAACGCCCATCGACACCACCAACGGCGTCGTCATTTCCGGACCCGGCGACGCGGATTGCGAGGACCCGCGGACCATCAACGCGCGGGTGTCAATCGCCGTCGGTCGCGGCGCGCTTCCGTCGATCGAACCCCCCCAATCTTCGCCACCTGGGTCTCGGCGGTCCGCATCCCCACCCTGGCTCTCAATGCCTCGTGGCGCGTGGGTTCGCTGTTTCACTTCAACGAAACGCCCGCTCCAGTCGGACCCCCGAGCGGTGCTGATGGTGGTTCATCGCTGGGCGAGGGTGCGGACGGCGTCGCATCCGGTGCCGATGGCGCTGGAGATGATCCGTCACTAACGGGTGGCGCGTCGTTCGACGAACGCCTTGCCGCCTTCGAGGCCTGGATCATCGCGCAGGACTTCGCCGGCCTGTCGGTCCCCGAGCAGATGCGCCGCATCAAGCG
>JAKLKO010000051.1 GCA_023150615.1 Phycisphaerae bacterium | reverse complement strand
CACCGCAGGGATGATCGCCTGATCGGCCAGCTTGTTGGCGAACTCCTCGATCGGTGGCTTGGCGTTCAGGCTCGCGCAGCCTGTGACGCAGCCGCCGATGATGGAAAGCAGCGCCGTCGCAATCGTCGTCTTCCGTGACATCATGATTCATCCTCCCTGTTTCCAACCTGCCCTTGACTCGCCGCGTTCCGCTCCGCGGAACCACCGCGAAGCGTTGTCGGGCGACGCCCGTGCGGCGTGTCAAGGGCCTGCTCCGGCACCACGCCGTGCAGAAAAACATCCTTCAGCACTTCCACGCCGACCTTGATGGGTCGTGTGGGCTTGGCGAACGGGTCGAAGTCGCCGGGCTTGAAGGCCCGCGTCTTCTTCGGGTCGCGGTGGGCGTTGGCGATCAGGGCCAACAGCGACGACATCCGCGCCCATTCATCGCGGGAGCGCCCTTCGGCCATCAATATCAACTCGGCGAGGGTGAAGGGGCCGGGATCGACTCCGACGATGCCGGCGCAGCGCCAGACGAGGTCCCAGCATTCGCCAGCGCTTGATCGACCACCTTCTCGACGTTCACGTTTTCCAGCCGCGTTTCGATTACGTCCCTCGCTCTGTCCATCACCCGCCACGTCGTCTCGAGCACACGCTGGAGGTTCGCCCGATCCCTCGGGCTTGGGGAAAAACCCACGAGTTCCTCCAGCAGGGCCTTGGTGGCATGTTCGATGGCGTCGCCGGCCATCGCTCGCCCGAAGTCCTCGTCGGACACGTTGCGCGTGTCCGCCTCTGGCTTGCAGACGACATAGACCACGTCGCACAGCAGCACCGGATCGCGGATAAGCCGCTCGATCAGCTTGCCCTCGACGATCTCCAGCAGGTCCACGTCGAGCAGCCCGCGGACCCGCTTGATGGCGTCGACGTTGATCGCGATGGTCCAGGTGCGCCCGGCGTTGTCGGTGAATGTCTTCACTGCGTTGGCCTCCGTGCCTTCATGCCTCTCTGCCTACGCGCCTTCGTCATCAAATCCAGCTAGGCGGTGTGGTCGAATACGTGACCTTCGCCGTCACGCTTACTGTCAGCGCCTCTTCCAGCGCCTCGTTCCGCGAAAACGCAGTGATCATGAAGTCCGCTTGGAGGCCCGAGCCGCTGTCGCCGTCGAGGACCTGGAATCCGATCGGGGCGTTGGTGAGGAAGGCGTTCTTGATCGCCGTGAATCCGGCATCCGCCGTGTCCCAGACCATCTCGAACTCGACGGATGCCTCTTTCAGCGTGGCGACAATCGCCCGCCAGCCGCTGTTGGCACGGGTGGTGAC
>JAKLKO010000050.1 GCA_023150615.1 Phycisphaerae bacterium | reverse complement strand
CCGAGCAACGCCAGCAAGACTAATATTTAGAGTGATTCGCACGACGGTTGCGTTGGCACCCGAAAGAAACAGGCCGGCATACTCTGCTTTGAACGCTCGATGCGGTGCAAATGCTTGGGCCGGTTCGAGTCGCGGCGGACTTTTCGATTGTTGTCTTCCGGACTGCCCTCAAACTGCTCTCAAATCGGTTCAGGGGTTCGGCGGTTATTCGACCACAGGACTCACATGACTCATTTGATTCGACTATTTGCTTGCGTAGGCACGCTGGGTCTCACGAGTGCGTGCGATGCTCCACCGCGAAGCGAGGCTCCGCTCGCGGGGCACTCGATTCCGAGGAGTGCCGGCGAATCGGAGCCAATCGAAAAAATGCCAGCTCATGTGCACGCGCCTCCCGGGCAACTTACGCTGTTCGCCGACTACAAACACCCGCAGAAGGACGGAGTTGTCCTCTATCTCGTCAATCGCACCGACCAGAATCTCGCATTCCGCCCGCAGGGCGACGGCGATCCCTGCATCCGGCTTGAATCCCGGCGCGAGGATGGGTCGTTCGAACGGGCGCAACTTCACATTCCCTCTGACTGCGGCAACAGCTATTTCTACTGGCCCATCGTGAGGCGAGGCGAATTCAGCCGCATGCTTGGATACCGGCCAGCGAAGGGCGAACTCCGACTCGTTCGCTATCGTATGTACCTCAATGATGCCTATGTCGTAGACGACAGCCAATCATCCAATCTCCTTTGGCTACGGGAAAAGACGCTGACAAAGATACCGATCGACGTGGTCAGCAACCTCGGACACGGCCTCGTAAATACTCAGGAGATCAAGACAGCCCAATACGATTCCCTCGCCCTTTGGTACGGTGATTATGAAACAGTAAGAGAGATGGCCACTGGTCGAGTGAAGGCGACTGCGCCGCGGGCGCGCTGGTGTCGAAACGATGCGGTCGAAGCGCTTGCCCGTTTTGCGACGGATTCCGCCGCTGATCTTGTGCATTCGATGGTCGAAGAGGATGAGGTTTCTCAGTCGGCGGTCTATTCGCTTGCCAAATTAGGCCTGGTCAATGTAAAGGCCGAAGCCTACTTTCAGGCGTTGCTGCAGGAGAAGGACTCCAAGCTGCGGGGCACGGCCATTGCCGCACTCGCCTCGCGCCCGATTTCGCCGGCAATTGTTGAGTTTGCAAAGGCTAGACTCGCCGAGCGGGATCCTATCATACGTACCGGGGCCATCAGCCTGCTCGCCCAGATTGCCAATGATCATCCAGCCGCAAAACAGGCCGTCCTGGAGCACAACCATGATCCCGATCCAGCGCTCCGTGAAGTTGTCGAGTGTGTCTGCAAGCAGTGGAAACGCGTGAAGAAGCGGTAGTCGTGGATCGTCAAGAGGTTGTCCCACTGATAGTTGGAATTGAGCGATTCGCCGCGCGTTTCACTCATGCTACGCCGCCTGCGACTTCGTCGCCACTGCGGTCCGCCGGTTCTGCAGGATGGCCATCAGCGTCGACATCCGCTTGTGGCCCCGCACGCGGCGGAAGC
>JAKLKO010000004.1 GCA_023150615.1 Phycisphaerae bacterium | reverse complement strand
CTCTCAATGCCTCGTGGCGCGTGGGTTCGCTGTTTCACTTCAACGAAACGCCCGCTCCAGTCGGACCCCCGAGCGGTCCGGGCTGTCCGTCCGGGCCCGGTGCGGTCCCGTACGTCTCGGGCGGGGTCAGCGACGGGGTGCAGATCACGCAGGCCGCAGCGGCATGGCCGAACGCGATCTCGGAGACACCGGAGTTTCAGGGTCTGGTCGCGCGCCTGCCGGACGACGGGAACATCGTGTACGAGGAGTTTTTCCTCGATCCAACACGCACTGCGACGGGGCGACGAATCCCGGTCACCGTCAGCCCCCGCGAATTCCGGTTCGAGATCGATCTTCCTGCCCCCATGCCGCTCGATGCCAACGCGCCGTACTGGCTCGAGATCACCCAAATCGAGGCCCCCGCAACGACTTTTCTATGGGAGTTTGGCGACGGCTTTCGCAATGGTCGCGCGGCCCGGACGAATGTGATTCCCGAGTGGTTTGCCGTCGGCTCGCTCAATCTCGCGTATCAACTCTCATCGATTCCCGAACCAAGTTCCTTGACTGTGGGAGGACTTCTTCTCCCATGCCTCCATTTGTCGGAACGTCGCCGGTCGCGCGCGGCGTCCAGTCGAACCGGACGCCGCGCGGAATGTTCACTTCCCGCGAACTGGCCGCTTACGCCGACGTCCGCCGGCGCCACAACGCCAGCGCCGCACCGACGCCGAGGAACACCAGCGACGTCGGCTCCGGCGTGATCACGAACGCCAGGTCCATCGGTACCAATAACCGCGGGTCGTAGAGCGGATTCCAGGGATCCGGGTCGGGCCAGTCGGGCTTCTCCGGATAATGGCCCCACGGCGGTGGCGGATACGGTCCGGGTCCGTAGTGCCCCCACACCGCCGCGTCGTTGAACTGCGGCGAGCGCGAGTTCTTCCATCCGAACCGGAACTCGGGCGGCAGCGGGATCGGGAACCCGTTCGCGTCGTAGCCCGCAAAGAAGCTGATGTCGAGGAAATAGTACGATCCTTCCGTCTGGTAGAACCAGTTGTCGCGCGGCGGATAGATGTTGTACTGCCAGATCTGGAAGTGGTCGATCGTGGGCTGGAACGGCTGCTTCGGATCCCAGAAGTACTGCGGATACGGCGGCGGAAAGTCCGGCTCGATCCACTGCCGCTGCACGTACTGTCCCGGCGCGAAATCATGCTGCCACAGGACCTGCCCCGGCCGGCTGTACGGATACTGCGTGTCCGGCGGCAGGTACTCGTGGATGCTCGCGTGGATCCACGCCCCGGGGTACTTGTAGTCGTACTGCCACGAACCCCAGATGTGGATGTCCGCCACCGGTCCGCTTTCCGTGCACAGCCAGTCGTCCGCGAGGATCTTCGGGAACGAAGCATTTACATCGATCCCCTGGTCCAGCGCCGGCAATTGCGGATAGTGCATCTTGTACAGATCGCCGTAGTTCCAGTCGGCTCGGACGTTGCTGACCGCCGAGACGACCACGACCACGGCAATGATCGACGTCCTCAAGTACCCCATGACGAAAACCTCCTTTCGAGTCGCCAGACGACCGGTGGCCGCGCGGCGGCCGACGTGCGCAGCGCACCGCTCAATCGCACGACCACAGATCGGCTTCGATGCGACTCTCAGCGCCCGCCGGCCCGGCAGGCGCAGCACACCCGAGACCCGGCCTTTCACAATCCAGGATTGTCGCAACCATCAAGGGTGTAGCGAAGTCGGCTGATGGGTTGTCGGCTTGACAGGGGACAGCGCGCGGTTCGGTCTAGCGCCGCCCGATCGCCGCCGCGAAGACGCAGACGATCAGCTCGCACCGGCTCGCCACGCCCAGCTTGCGATAGAGCCGTTCGAGATGCGTATGCACCGTGTGCTGCGAGATGCCAAGTCGCTGCGCAATCGCGGACTCCTTCAGATCGTCGAAGCAGAAGCGAACGATCTGGGACTCGCGTCCGGACAAGCGGAGCTGGCGCGACGTCTCCGCCCATTGGCGCGCGGTCAATACGCTGGCCCCGCCAGCATGCCCCCCGGTCGGAGTGAGGCTCGCTCTGCGATTCATCGGATCGTGCAACGCACGCGGTCGCCCGAAGACCGCGGCAGAGTGGACGATCAAGCATAGCTGGCCCGACGGCGAAGACCACCTCTAATTCTCAAGACGAGGGAAAACCCTGATCCGGCTTCTTGAAATCCCCAATCTCCCGGGCGCTGCGCGGATCGCCACGAGCCGCTAGAATGGCCGTCGGAGTGAAATCATGTACCATTCACGGCGACGATTCCTCGGTGGGCTTGCGAGCCTGTGGCTCGGATTGCCGAAATCTGCGTCGGCGACGGAGAAGTCCGTCCGCATGCCGACGCGGACGCTCGGCAGGACGGGCCTTCGCGTCTCGATCCTCGAAGTCGGCGGTACCTATCGCTTCACGCCCCGCTTCGTCCGCCGCGCCCTTGACCTGCGATGCAACTTCTTTGATACGGCCGCCAGCTATGCCAACGGCTGGAGCGAACGCACCCTCGGCGAGGCGATTCGGAAGCTCGATGCACGCAAGGACGTCGTCATCGTCACCAAGGGCCATCCCAAGCACCCGGGCGGACTCGAAGCAGCCATCGACGAGTCCCTCGGCCGACTCGGCTTCGATTACGTCGACGTCTATTACCTGCACAACCTCGACGAGGTCGCCGTACTTTCCGATCCCGACTGGCGCAAAGCGGCCGATGCCATGAAGCGGAAGGGCAAGATCCGCTTCTTCGGTTTTTCATGTCACAACCCGCACGTCGTCCCGCTGCTGACCGATGCGGCCCGCGCCGGCTTCATCGACGTCATCATGCTCAAGTACAACTTCCGCACCTACGGCGACGCGGAGCTCAACAAGGCCCTCGACGCAGCGCACCGCGCGAACATCGGCCTCATCGCGATGAAGACCCAGGGCTCCGCCGTCAGCTTCTCCGAGCGCGTCAATCCCTTTCAGGAGCAGGGCTACTCCAAGCACCAGGCCGTGCTTAAGGCCGTCTGGAAGGACGAGCGGCTCGCGGCCGCGATCTCCGCGATGCCGTCGATCTCCGTGCTGGAACAGAACGCAGCGGCCGCGAGCGAAAAACTCTCCGCCGCGGAAGAGTCCCTGCTCCGCGAATACGCCGACCGGACCGCCGCCGACTATTGCCACGGCGGCTGCGGCGGCTGTCAGCGCGAATGCGAAATCTCGACCGGCGGCCGACTGGCGATCGCCGACACGCTCCGGTACCTGATGTACCACGACAGTTACGGCCGCCGCGCGGACGCCCGCGCGAAATACGCCGCCCTGCCTTTGCACCGTAAGCAATGGATCGCAATGGAGTTAGAACAGGCCGAACGCGCCTGTCCTCGCGCCCTGCCGCTGAGACAACTTCTGCGACGCGCCGCGACGGTTCTGGGAACCTGATGGTACAATAACCCGTGCCGGGTTGCCGTGTTTCGCGGCCTCGGAACACGATTTCCGACGCTTCGTGGAAACTCCGGCTATACTGCCGGCATCAAAACCTACGGTCGTCACGCGAGCGGCAGCGGGTCGTTCGCGAACGTCGCGGGCCGGATCACACCAGTTTTTTTTCGGAGGTCTGTTATGCGAAAGTTCTCTTGGGTGTTGGCGCTGGCGTGCATGTGTAGCCTGGGCGTCTCGGCGGCATTCGCCGGACCCGGCTGCTGCGCCGCCGGGAAGAAGGATGCGTCGCTGACGAAGGCGAAGTCCGGGTGCTCGGCATCCGCCTCGGCCTGCTCGTCCGATGCGTTCCCGACCATGGCCGTCATGGTCGGTGAAAAGTCCTACGACTGCCCGATGGAGGCCACCAAGGCCGCCGAGAGCGCCCATACCAAGCCGACGTTTGTCGTCGCCGGCGAGAAGTTCGATTCGCATGAGAAGGCGATGGAAGCCTGGGCCTGCGCGAGCGAGAAGTACGCCAAGCGCTTCACGATGATCGCCTGCGAGATGGATGGCAAGTGGGTCTACTGCGGCGAGGCCGGCTGCTCCAAGAGCTGCTCCGAGATGACCAAGGCCGCGGCCGAGTCGTGCAGCAAGGGCGCCAAGGGCGAGACGATCGCCGCCGGCGAAGCCGCCAAGAAGTGCACCAAGTTCCGCGTGGCCGGCCACACCTACACGAAGCATGAGGATGCCGCCGCCGCCGCGAAGCGCGCGATGGAGGCCGTCAAGGCCGTGAAGATCGCCTACAAGGTCGAAGGCAAAGCCGTCGATTGCGAGAGCAAGGTCTGCCCGATGGCCAAGAAGGACGGCAAGGTCGAATACGTCGTCGGCACGGAGTCGACGCGCTGCGAGTACATGGCCAAGATCAACCTGGCCAAGGCGCAGGTCGAGGCCGCCCGCAAGGCGGTTGAGATGATCGCCCGCGTCTAAGTTGCCGATCTACCGAATCGCGAACCGCGATTCGCTTGACGCCGATTCAAGGGCCCGCGTCCGATTCGACGCGGGCCTTTTCTTTTCCGCGACTGCGCCATCACGATGCGGCGCACGCGCCGTAGCCGCCGCCGCCCGGCGTCTCGATCCGCAGCCGTTCGCCGACGTCGAGCCGCGCGGTCACCTTCGACGCCCACGCCTCCGCAACGCCATCGACCCGAATCCGCGTAACTCTCAACGCCGCACCCGCCGCACCGCCGGACAATCCGAATCCGCCCCCGGCGCTTCGATCCGCCAGCACCGATACCGTCATCGGCGTTCGTGCCTCAATCTCCCGAACCACGCCGTCGCCGCCGCGAAATCGCCCCGCGCCGCCGCTGCCGCGCCGAATCTCGTACCGGACCACGCGCAGCGGGTAGGCTGACTCGAGCGCCTCGACCGGCGTGTTCAGCGTGTTCGTCATGTGCGTGTGAACCGCCGACTGACCCGGCCCCTCGGACGACGCGCCCGATCCGCCCGCAATCGTCTCGTAGTAGGTGAACGCGCCGCGGCCGTCCGGCCAATCGCCGCCCAGCGCCACCGACGCCATCGTCCCCGATGAACCCGCCGCAATACGATCCGGAAGCGCCCCGGCCAGCGCGCGAAACACGACGTCCACGATCCGCTGACTCGTCTCCACGTTGCCCGCCGCCACCGCCGCCGGCGGGCGCGCGTGCACGACACTGCCCGGCGGGGTGCGCAACTCGATCGGCTCGAACATCCCCGCGTTGTGCGGCAGACGCGGACCGGCGAGGCACGCGAACGCATACACCACCGCCGATCGCGTCACGGCCGGCGGACAGTTCACGCAGCCCGCAACGGCCGGCGACGTGCCGTCGAAATCCACGACCGCGCGGCCGGCGCTGATCCGGATCCGCGCCGCGATCCGAATGCGATCGCGCGTCACTCCGTCGCCATCGAGAAAGTCCTCGGCCGAATACTCGCCGTCCGGCGCCTCCGCGATCGCCTCGGACATGCAGCGCGCGGCGTATTCGAACAGCGCCGCGGATGACCATGCGAAACGCCCCGCCCCGTACCGCGCGACCAACAACGCGAGCTCGCGCGACCCGACCGCGTTGGCGGCCAGTTGCGCACGGAGGTCGCCGCGACGCTCCTGTGGCGTGCGGACCGCCGACAACAGCGTGTCGAGCACGGACGCGTCCTCGTGCCCGCCGCGATACCACTTCACCGCCGCGAGCCGTACACCCTCCTCGTCGATGTGCCGTGTCACGCCCATCGACCCCGGCACGATCCCGCCCACGTCCGCGTGATGCGCGCGGTTTGCGACGTACCCGATCAACCGTGCATCGAGATACACCGGCGCGACGACGGTGATATCCGGCAGATGCGTCCCGCCCTCGTACGGGTCGTTCATCAGCACCACGTCGCCCGGATCGAGCGTCAGCCGCCGCCGGATCGCCGCCAGACTCTCCGGCATCGCGCCGAGGTGCACCGGAATGTGCGCGGCCTGCGCGAGCAATCGACCGTCCGCGTCGAACAGCGCGCACGAGTGATCCCGCCGCTCCTTGATATTCGCGGAATACGCCGTTCGCGCGAGCGTCTGCCCCATCCGCTCGGCGACTGCCACCAGCCGATGCCGGAGGATCTCCAGTTGCGCCGCCATCGGCAGCATCTCGGAATGCCCGGCCATGCGCGATCCTCCCGCTCGCCCTCGACAGCGATTCATGACGCCCGGCGCATCGGTCCGACAGCCTATCCCTCCACCGGCCCGCGCGGAAAGACCGGCCGTCCGGCTGGCACGCGGCGGAAGCGACGATACCATGCCGGGAACCGGTTCGATGGCGAACCGCGCACGCGCCCGAATCCCGGAGGCAGACCATGCCCCAGTCACGCAGGACCTTCCTTCGACAGGCCGGTGCGGCCGCACCGCTGGCCATCGCGCCCGCCGCCCTGGCCGATCAGCCGGAGGCGAAGTTGGCGGTGATTCGGCGGATCGTCGCGCCAGGCGCGGTCGGACCGTTCTCGCGCGCGGTCGTCTTCGGCGATCTCGTCTTCGTCTCCGGCGTCCTCGGAGTCCGGCCCGGCACGCGCGAGCTGGCATCGGCCGAATTCGAAGCGCAGTGCCGGCAGACGCTCGAAAACCTCCGCGCATCGGTCGAGGCCGCCGGTTCGAGCTTTGCGCGCGTGCTCAAGTGCACCTGCTTCCTGACCGCCGCCACTGACTTCGCCGCGATGAACCGCGTCTACTCGACGTTCTTCACCGACGGGCTGCCGGCGCGGTCCACCGTGGTCGTTAAGGAGCTCGTGCTCTCCGGCGCGATGATCGAATTCGACTGCATAGCGGCCGCGCCATGACGACACCCGACCTGCCGATGCGCGCCGCCTTCGTTCGATCCACCCGTCGCCGTTTCATGCAACGCGTCCTGATCCCTCCCGCCGCCGCCGCGGTCGGAGGATTCCTGCGCATCGACCGCGCCCGCGCCGTCGTCCAGGAGATCGCCGCCGATACCCGGCCGCCGGAGCAGACCGCCCGCGATGCGAGCTTCTGGGCGCACGTCGCGCAGGCCTTCAGCGTTGATCGTTCGATCGTCAACCTCAACAACGGTGGCGTCAGCCCCTCGCCAACGATCGTCCTCGACGCGATGAAGCGGCACCTCGACTATTCCAACACGGCCCCGGCGCACGCCTTGTGGAACGTCCTCGAGCCGCGGCGCGAATCCGTCCGCGTGCAGTTGGCGCGCCTCCTCGGTTGCGACCCGGAGGAGGTCGCCCTGACGCGAAACGCTTCCGAGGGCCTCGAGACCTGCCAGCTCGGCTTCGATCTCAAGCCCGGCGACGAGGTCCTGACCTCCAACCAGGACTACCCGCGGATGATCGTAACTTTTCGTCAGCGCCAGCGACGCGAGCGCATCCGCCTCGTCACCGCATCGCTGCCGGCCCCCTGCGATGACGCGGCTGACATCGTCCGCGCATTCGAGCGGCACATCACGCCGCGGACCCGGCTGATGCTCGTGAGCCACGTCTGCTTTCTCACCGGGGCGATCTTCCCCGCTGCGGAACTGGTCCGGCTCGGCCGCTCGCGCGGAATCCCCGTCATCGTCGATGGCGCGCACGCCTTCGCCCATCTCGATTTCCGCATCGCCGACCTCGACTGCGACTACTTCGCCGCGAGCCTGCACAAGTGGCTCTTCGCGCCGCACGGCACGGGCCTGCTCTATGTTCGCCGCAGCCGGATCCGCGACCTCTGGCCGCTCATGGCCGCACCCGAAAAGCTCGACGACGACATCCGCAAGTTTGAGGAGATCGGCACGCACCCGGCCGCCAACCACCTCGCGATCGCCGAGGCGGTCACGTTTCACGAAGGGCTTGGCGCCGCGCGGAAGCTCGCGCGACTCATCTATCTCCGCGACTACTGGGCCGACGTACTCGCCGCCGAACCGCGCGTGCGGTTCTGGACCAGCCGCAGGCCCGGCCGCGCCGGCGCTCTGGCCACCTTCGAGATCGAAGGCGTGCACTCCGACGACCTCGCGCTGTGGCTGTGGAACCGCCACCACATCCTCGTCACGTCGATCAAGCACGAGGACTTCTCCGGCATCCGAATCTCGCCGAGCGTCTATACGCTCACCAGCGAGCTGGACCGCTTCATCGACGCCATGCGGTACGTCATCCGTCACGGGCTGCCGAGCGATGCAACCACGCAGCCGGCGCGGCACTGACGCCCCCGACCGACCTACAGCGCCAGCATCGCCACCCCCAGCCCCGTGCCCACCACGCCGAGGAGCATCCCAATCATCGCCGGGGAGCGCGACGTCCGACTCAGCGGCGTCGCGCGCGTACGGTGAAGCGCGATGCCCGCGAAGACGATCGCCACCGGACCGAGAACCGGAATGCAGCACGACAGCGCGCCGACCGTGATCGACAGTCCCGCCCAGCGGCCAGGCGCATCGATTTCGCCCGCCACCGCCGTCGCGCCTTCGAGCGTGAACGGCTGACCGCACGAGTGGCACAGGTCCGCCTCGATCGGCGACCGCGCCTTGCATCGCGGACAGATAATCTGCGACGACCCATCCGGCATTCGCTCGATCTTCGGCGCGGCCGCTCCGCCCGCAGCATACGCGTGCACCGGCTGCGGGGGTTCATCCTCCTTCGCCGCCGACGGCGGCTCCAGCGGCACGCCCGTACGCTGGTCGACCTCCGGGATGATGAACACCGTGCCGCACGTGGGGCATCGTCCCGGCCGGCCGCACAGCGAACCGATGGCCTCGAGGATCGATCCGCAGCGGCGGCACGCGAACTGGAACCGCAGGGCGGTTCGTCCGCGGTCGATCCGCGGACCGGCGGTCATCGCGCTGACCTGACCCGGCGTGAATTCGGTCTGGTATTCGTGCCCGCAGTGCGGACAGCGCACGAGGCTGCCGCCGAGATCAGGCGCAATCAGCACGGACCGCTGACAGGCCGGACAAGCGCTCCGCGTGGACATCGAGCGTTCATGATACGCAAGGTGCGCTGCGCACGCACCGATGCACGCGGCAGCGCCGGCCGTCGTCGGGAGGGCGAAGCCCCGCCGAGCCGCTCTCGGGGGCGCGATGCTCGTCCCTGGGAGGGCGAGGCTCCTGCTTGGGAGGGCGAGGCTCCTGCCGAGCCGATGACGAACCGCCGATCTCCCGCCTCTCCTCCCCTTCACAAGGAGAGGCCGGGTGGGGTAGTCGTCCAGACGCCCAAGGACCTGGACCCTCACTTTCGTGGGGGTGACGACTCGGGCGCGAGGGCGCGTACGCCGCGCCTGCGCCGACTCCATCGTCAATCGACACGTGGCATTCCCCACACCCGGAACGCTGATCTGGGTTATCCCAAAGCGAAGCCCGAGGCGACCGCCGTGACTGCCGCGCAGGCGCTCGGTCGTCATTCCTAGGAACGCAGGAATCCAGCCGCCCCGCCTCGCGCAGGCCCGCGGTCGTCGTGCCCGCCCACCCCGAGCGACACCATCATCGAGCAGTCCGTCGGCCAGGGCTTCGCCCGCAAGGTCGCCATCGACGCGGTGGAGAATCAGGGAAACTTCATCGTGGGGTAGGTCGATGCCGTCGACCCTGGCCAGACCCAGCGCATCCTCGCCCTACGCGACGACTCGGCCGGCGAGTTGATCTGCAACACCGGGGATGCGTGCCCCGCCGTGATCGCGACTGGGACCACCTCGCTCCCGCCGGCGCGCTGCAAGCGCACCGATCGCCCTACCCGATGAGCGGACCGGGGATCGTGCTCCCGCCCGGACTGTTCGTCCGCGCCGAGCTGCCGCCCGGGTTGACAATGGCGTCGAAGAGGGACGAGAAGATCCCGAACGGATTGAGGACGCCGGGGAAGCCGTCCAGTCCCAGCGGGATGATGATGCTCAGCGAGAAGTTGTCGCTGAAGAAGTTCGTCAACCGGCAGCCGCTCCCCACCGTCGTGGTGGCCAGCAGCGCGACAACAAGTACGACCGCACGGATTCGGGCGACGCGTTTCACGGAACTGTCCTCGAAACTGGCGATTATCGGGCCCGCACCGCGATCCGCCTCTGTGCGGCCGGCCTGCGAGGAATTGGTCGGACAATCATATGCACGTCCTGAATTCAAATGCCGGTTTATCGATCCGACTCGACCGGCTCGAATGCCGCCTTGATGACGCCCGACGCCCCGCGGAAGGCGAGCCGCTCCAGCGCCTCGCGATAGTCCGCCAGCCGGAAGCGGTGCGTCAGCAGCCCGGATAGATTCAGCCGCCCGCGCCGCACCAGCTCGAAGACCGCCTCGTACGTGTGCATCTCGCGGTCGTTGAGCCGCTCGCGCTGTCGTCCGTTGCAGCCGATAACCTGGAGTTCCGAAAACCAGAGCGGCGTCGTATCGACCACCGCAATCTGCGAGGTCCCGACCATCACGACGGTGCCGCGCGGCGCGGTCCATTTCATCGCGTCGGTGAGGCTCCCCCCGCTGCCCACGCAGTTGTACGTCAGCTCGACCCCGCCCACGAACGCCTGATTCCCGAACCGCGCCGCGATCCGCCGGCCGCCGATCGCTGCGGCCACATCGTCGTAGCGTTCGGCCGTCGTCATGCGCCGGCCGTGCACGCGAACGTCGTCCGCCCCGCAGCGCCGCAGGCACTCGGCCTGAAACGGATGTCGGACGACGGCGACGACGCGGTTCGCGTGCCCCAGCGCCCGAAGCGACGCGATCAGTCCGATCGCCAAGATGCCACCCCCGTTCACGAGCACGCGCTCGTGCGGCTCGGGAAGCCGGCGCAGGACCGCATGCAATCCGCAGCCGACCGGGTCGACCAGCACGGCCTGCTCATCGGACACGTCGTCCGGTACGGCCACGAGCTGCGACTCATGCGCGACGAAGCACGGTGACCAGCTCCCGCCCGTGACGCGATTCAGCCCGATCATCAGCCCCGGCGGCAATCGACCGCGATCGGTGTTCTCGCACAGGCTGATGCGGCCGGCCGCGCACGATCGACACACGGGTGCGATCCCGCGGGGCGCACACGACAGCGATGGCTCGATGCAGACCCGCTGCCCGACGCGCCAGCCCGCGACGGCCGATCCGACCGCGTCGATCGTGCCGACGTTCTCGTGTCCGAGCACGGCCGGGAACGACGCGAACCGTTGCAGGATCGTGGCGGGATGATTGCGGAGCGTAATGAGCGCGAGATCGGTGCCGCAGATTCCGCCGAGGCGCGTCCGCACGCGGACCCAGTCTTCGCCGGGCAGCGCCGGCGGCGGCACGTCGACCAGCCGCAGCCCGCCGAGCGGTCCGGTCCACGTCCGCGGCACGACCATGCCGAGCAGTCGCGTCAGCGGCCAGCGGGCGCGCGGCGGATCGAAAACGAGGGCCTTCATCGCGGGGCGTACGATACCGCAGGCGCCGCGGGGCCGCGATGCGTTGACAAGTCGTGGATGAAACGGTGTCGTCAGCGCGTCGAGCTGGCCAGCATCTCGCGCAGCACGTCGATGAGCACGCGGCGATTGCCGTCGTCGAGCGAACCGAACGCCCGGTCGAACTGCGCGATCCGCTGCTTGTCGGCGGCGTAGCTGCGCATCGCCGGCAGCAACCGCGATGCGTCCTGAATCGTCCCGCGCAGACGTCGCAGCGCGGCGGAGTCGGCCGATGACGCGAGCCGTGCGATCTCGGTCGCAAGCCGCTGGAGTTCGGCGACCCACTCATCGAAGTTGTTCTCGGCGGCGAGGTACTCGGCGGCGTCGCCGACGACCAGCGCGCGGATCGCGTCGAGCTGGTCGGGCGGTACGGCATCGCCGCGTTCGAGCGCGCGAAGAGCCGCCTTGACCAGAGGACTCAACTCGGCCTGGAGCGACTCTCTCAAAAAAACGCCGAGCCGGTTGATTCGCTGCTCGAGCAGCTCGAACGCTTCGGGCGTGGCCGCGTTGAGGACCGTTTGGGTCGCGGCCTGGATCTGGTCCGCGGCCGCCGTCAGTTCGGTAGCAACCAGGTTCGTCATGGAAGAGTCTCCCGGAGCCCTATCGGCCCGCCGACGCGGCCGCTTGGCGAAAAACGCCGTCCGCCAGGTCCGATGGCAACGCCGCCGCGTTATTGAACCCTAACAAAAACCTGATATAATCCGGCAACCGATGTGGCGCCGCCTCGACAACCCGCCCAATCCCTACCTGGCCGCGCATCACGAGTGGCTCGAACCGCCGCCGCCCGCGCAGGTCGAGGTGTACGAAGAGACCGCCAAGTCGATCCTCTCGGAGAACGACAGCCCCGACATCCCCTTCCGCTGGTCGGTCAATCCCTACCGCGGCTGCCAGCACGCCTGCGCGTACTGCTATGCACGGCCGTATCACGAGTACCTCGGCTTCGGCGCGGGGAGCGACTTCGACACGAAGATCGTCGTAAAGACGAATGCGCCGGAACTACTCCACGCGGCGTTTCGATTACCCGGCTGGCGCGGCGAGTGCGTCAACTTCTCCGGCGTGACCGACTGCTATCAGCCGCTCGAGGCGGTCTACCAGCTCACGCGACGCTGCCTCGAAGTCTGCGTCGAGCATCGCAATCCGGTCGCGATCGTGACCAAGAGCTATCTCGTCATTCGCGACGCCGACGTGCTGTCGACGCTCACGCGGTGTGCCGGAGCGGCGGTCTACGAGAGTATCCCGTTCGCCGACGATGCGCTGGCGCGCAAGATCGAGCCGTTCGCGCCGCCGCCCTCACGACGCTTCGACGCCATCGAGAAACTCGCGAAGGCCGGAATCCCCGTGGGCGTGCTGATCGCGCCGATCATCCCCGGTTTGAACGACCGCGAGATTCCGCGCATCCTCACCCGCGCCGCCGGCCACGGCGCGGAATGGGCCGGCTACGTCCCGCTCCGCCTGCCGGGCAGCGTGCTGACGGTCTTCCGGCAGCGGATTCGCGAGACCCTGCCGGAGCGCGCGGATCGAATCGAAGCCCGGATTCGCGACATGCGCGGCGGCCGGCTGAACGACAGCCGCTTCGGCGAACGGATGCGCGGAGAGGGCACGTATTGGAAAAGCATTGAAGACCTGTTCGAGGTCACCGTGAATCGACTCGGGATCCAAACCGTCCGGCGGCGCGCGTGGAAGAACGAGCCGGCCCGTTGTGGGACGGCGACCGAGGCGCCGGCCAGACGCGTCCGGAAACCCCGGCCGAACCAGCAATTGCTGCTCGGGTTCGGCGAGGAATGAGCGCGTCCACGACGCCAAGGGCCTCCGAGCCGATGGCCGGCGGTTTTCGTTGACACCGCCGCGGCGGCCCGCTAGGCTTCGCAACTCGCCCGCGAGTCGCGAATCGCGGCGGCGCGGGTATCGTCCACTCAAGTGGGCCGACTGATGGGCCGGCCGGTCGATCCGGCGGGCGCGGCAGTCGCAGGGCTTCCAGCACGCGGCCGGCAGCTCTCGCCTCGAAGTGGATCTGCATTGCCGCGACCGTTCAGGATTTGGCGGGAGCGCGTCGGCGTTTCCGCACGGTCGGCAGAGGTCAACGAAGATCGATCAGAACCGGCGGAAGCGCGCCCGGAACGCGGCTTCGCCGATCAGGCATGGACCGAGACCGTCGCCAGCGCACGGGAGCGAGTTCGGATACCCGGTAGTGTAATTGGTAGCACAACAGGTTTTGGTCCTGTTAGTTCTGGTTCGAGTCCAGACCGGGTAGTCAGCAGCGCGATGTGCCGGGCATCGCGGGGAACCGACGATGAGCCAACGACCGACAGCCGCCATCATCCTTGCCGCGGGCAAGTCCACGCGGATGAAGTCCGACCTGCCCAAGGTCATGCACGAAGTCTGCGGCCGGCCGATGCTCGCGTACGTACTCGACGCGTGCGCGGCCGCAGGGCTGCAGCGGATCATCGTGGTCGTGGGGCACCAGAAGCAGATCGTGCTGGAGGCGTTCGGCGGCCGGCGCGATCTGACCTATGTCGAACAGACAGAGCAGCGCGGCACGGGCCATGCGGTGTTGATGGCCCGCGACGCGCTGCGTGATTTTCAGGGCGACGTATTCGTCATCGCCGGCGACATGCCGATGATCCGCGCCGGAACCCTCCGCGAACTGCGCGAGACGCATGTTCAGGCGCAGGCGGCCGCGTCCATCGCCACGACCGTCCTCGAGGAGCCCTTCGGCTATGGCCGGATCGTGCGCGATACGCGCGGCGAATTCCTCGCCATCGTCGAGGAGCGCGACTGCACCGACGCGCAGCGTCAGATCAAGGAAGTCAATCCGAGCTACTACCTGTTCGACCGCGCGGCGCTGTTTGATGCGCTTCAGTTGGTCCGGCCGGACAACGCCAAGAAGGAGTACTACCTGACCGACGTGCTGCGGATCCTCCGCGAGCAGGGGCGGCGCGTCGTGGCGCAGACGAGCGTGCCCCCGGCAGACGCGACGGGCATCAACTCGCGGGCCGACCTGGCCGAGGTCAGCCGGCTGATGCAGGCGCGGCTCCAGGGCGCGATCATGGACTCGGGGGTGACGATCATCGCGCCTGCGCTGACGTGGATCGAGGCCGGCGCCTCGATCGGCCCCGAGGCGGTGATCCACCCGTACACCTGGATCGGCAGCGGCGCGCAGATCGGCGCGCGTTGCCGGATCGGCCCGTTCGCCGTCGTCGCGCGCGATGCGCGGATCGGCGACGACGGCATCGTCTGCGGCCACGCGGCGGAACCGATCTCGGCGGCGCCCGAACGGCTGGTCGCGGAGACGCGCCGCGTTCCCGTCGGGCAGGCGCACGAAACGGTGTGAGGGAATGGCGTCATGAACGAAACGAATGACGTTCTGAAGATCTTCAGCGGCCGCGCGAACCCGGACCTGGCGCAGCGCATTTGCGACCACCTGTCGATTCCGCTCGGCCGGGCCGAGATCGCGACGTTTCCCGACGGCGAGACGTTTGTGCGGCTGCTCGACGACGTCCGCGGCCGTGACGTCTTCCTCGTGCAGCCGACCTGCACGCCCGTCAACGAAAACCTGATCGAGCTGCTGATCTTCGTCGATTGTCTGCGCCGCGCATCGGCCAAGCGCATCACGGTCGTCCTGCCCTATTTCGGCTACGCGCGGCAGGATCGCAAGGACGAGGGTCGCACGCCAATCAGCGGCAAGCTCATCAGCAACCTGATCGTCAGCGCCGGCGCATCGCGCGTGCTGGCGATGGACCTGCATGCGCCGCAGATCCAGGGCTTTTTCGACATCCCGGTCGACCACCTGTCGGCCGAGCCGATCCTCACGCGGCATTTCCGCAACGGCAACACGCTTTCAAACTGCGTCTTCGTCAGTCCCGACGTCGGTAACGTCAAGCGCACGCGCGTCTATGCGCAGCGGCTCGGCTGCGACCTGGCCATCATCGACAAGCGCCGCGTCAGCGGCAGCACCGCCGTCGTCGAGAGCATCATCGGCGACGTGGAGGGCCGCGACGTGGTGATGGTCGACGACATGATCGCCACCGCCGGCACGGTCACCGAGGCCGCCCGGCTCTGCCGCGACCGCGGCGCCAAGAGCATCCGTGCCGCGGCCACGCACGCCGTGCTCTGCGGACCGGCCTGCGAGCGGCTCGAACACTCGCCCATCGACGAGCTGGTCGTGACGGACACCATTCCCGTGCGGCCGGAGATCCGAAAGCGGCTGCCGTTCCTCCGCGTGCTCAGTTGCGCCGAACTGCTCGGCGAGGCGATCCTGCGGATTCACAGCAATCAGTCGGTCAGCAGTCTGTTCCTGAAATCGTGAGGTAGATCCCGATGGAAATCCAAACGCTACAAGCCGAACCCCGAACACCCCACGGCAGCCGCGCCGCGCAACGACTGCGGCGCCGCGGCAAGGTCCCGGCGGTGATCTACGGTCATCAGCAGGCCCCGGAGACGATCCTGGTCGACCAGCACGCGCTGGTGGGATGCCTCGAGGACGGCGCGCACGTCGTGACGATCGCGCTGGACGGCAAGACCGAGACGTGCCTGCTCAAGGACGTTCAGTACGATCATCTCGGCATCGCGCCGCTGCACGTTGACTTTGCGCGGATCGACCTGACCGAGAAGGTGCGCGTGCGCGTGGCGCTCGAGCTGCGCGGCACGGCCAAGGGCCAGTCCGAAGGCGGCATCGTCATCCAGCAGCTTATGGACCTCGACATCGAGTGTCTGGCGACCGCCATCCCCGACAGTATCCGCGTTCCGATCAACGATCTCGCGCTCGACCAGATTCTCCACGTGCGGGAACTGGTCCTGCCGGAGGGCGTGCGGGCCGTGGCCGACCCCGAGGCGATCGTGGCCATCTGCCGCGAGCCGCACGTTCAGGCTGCGCCGACCGAGGCGCCGGCCGAAGCGGCGGCGGCCACCGAGCCGGAGGTCATCGCCCGCGGCAAGATCGAGGAGGAAGGGGAAGCGGAAGGCGAGAAGTCCTGACGGCGGCATGAGCGGGCATGAAACTGGTCGTCGGATTGGGCAACCCGGGTCGCGAATACGCCCAGACCCGGCACAACATCGGCGCCGAGGTCGTTTCCGGCCTGGCGAAGCGGTGGAAGCTGCCCGCCTGGCGCAAGAAGTTCTCCGGCCTGCTCGCCGAGGGCGAGTTCGAGGGCATTCGGATCGGCCTGCTGCTGCCGCAGACGTACATGAACTGCAGCGGACGGTCGGTCCTGGCGGCGATGCAGTTTTTTCGCTGCGAGGCGGGCGACTTGCTGGTCGTGAGCGACGACCTCGACCTGCCGGTCGCGAAGCTGCGGATTCGGGCCTCCGGATCGGCGGGCGGACAGAAGGGCCTGGCCGACGTGATCCGCTCGCTGGGCACGAATGAGTTCGCCCGGCTGCGGTTCGGGATCGGACGACCGGCCCGCGGATCCGCGACGGACTTTGTGCTCGAGCGGTTCGCGCCGCCGGAACGGGAGCAGGTCGACGCGGCGGTGCCGCGGGCGATGGAGGCCGTGGAGTGTTTTCTGAGAAGCGGAATCGACGCAGCCATGAACCAGTACAATCGGGCGGACTGATCCGCATGCGGCTGCAAGAACGACGGACCGGCGGCTCGAGCGCCGGATCGCAAGGAGAGCAGCGTTGAATACGTACGAAGCAATGTTCCTGATGAACCCGGCCGTGCATCCGGAATGGCCGGCGGCCGAGGCCGAGATTCGTCGCGTGCTGGAGCGTGCCGAGGCGAAGGTCCTCGCGCTTCAGAAGTGGGACGAGCGCAAGCTGGCCTACGAGATCCGCGGGCAGAAGCGCGGTATCTACGGGTTGACGTACTTCGAAGCCGCGGGCGACAAGATCGGCGGCCTGGAACGCGATGCGCAATTGAGCGAGGGGATCCTGCGCCTCCTGGTCGTGCGAGCCGACGGCATCACGGCCGAGCAGATCGAGAAGGTCATGTCGCAGATCGGCCAGCATCGCGTGCCGGAACGCGGGGAGCCGGGCGAGTACGGCGATCGGCCGCGGCACGGTCGCGGCGAGCCGGCGCCGGAATCGGCCGCGCCGCGCGCGGCGACGCCGGCCCGCGAGCTGGATACGGCCGAGGCGCGCTGATCGGAGGACGCGACACGCCGGAACGGTTCTGCGCCGCGTTGTCGACCGGAACAGGAGGTAGCCGAGCATGGCGAACTACAACAAGGTGATTCTGGCGGGAAACCTGACGCGCGATCCGCAGTTGTCGTACCTGCCGAGCAGCACGCCGGTGGTCGACTTCGGACTGGCGATCAATCGGAAATGGAAGTCCCCCGACGGCGCGGACCGCGAGGAGACGTGCTTCGTCGACTGCCGCTGCTTCGGCCGCGGGGCCGAGACGATCAACAAATACATGACGAAGGGACAGCCGATTCTGGTCGAAGGGCGGCTCCGGTATGAGCAGTGGGAGTCGAAGGAAGGTCAGAAGCGCAACAAGCTGAGCGTGGTCGTGGACCAGTTCCAGTTCCTGGGCGGTCCGCGGCGCGACGGCGCCGGCGGCGAGCCGCGCGGCACGGGTCGCGCGGCGCCGGTCGAGGCGGAGGCTCCGCCGGGCGGCGACGTCGACGTGGGTGACGAGATCCCGTTTTGACATTTCCGGCGTCGAACTGCCGGAGTCAGAAAAGCGAGAGAGCGATGAGAAAACCAATGCGATCCAACGACCGGTCCGGCGCTCCGGCGAAGCGCCGCAGCGCCGCGGGCAGGGACGAGGCGTCCAAGTGTCGATTCTGCCGCGAGAAGGTGCGGACGATCGACTACAAGGACATCGGCACGCTGCACAAGATGATGTCGTCGCAGGGCAAGATCTTTTCGCGCAAGCGAAGCGGCAATTGCGCGTGGCATCAGCGTTCGACACGGCAGGCGATCAAGCGGGCGCGGTTCATCGGCCTGCTGCCGTTCGTCGGCTAGGCCGCGGGCGCCCGTCAGCCGCGGTGCGGCACGGGGCGTTGCGGACGGAACCGTGACACGAGAGAATCCGGCGGTCATCCGCCGAGAGGTTGAGAGATGAAACTGCTGTTGCGAAAAGACATCCCGAAGCTGGGCCTGGCGGGCGACATGGTCGACGTCAAGCCGGGCTTCGCGCGAAACTACCTGCTCCCGCAGCACCTCGCGCTGGAGCCGACGAAGGCGAACCTCAAGAAGATCGAGGAAGACAAGCGCCGCGCCGCGGAGGAGCGCGCGCGGCGTCACGAGATGATGCGCCAGGAGGCGGCGCGGCTGGCCGGCAAGGAGATCACAATCAAGGCCGCCGCGAACGAGGAAGGCCACCTCTACGGCTCGGTCGGTCCGCGCGACATCGCGCGGGCGCTCGTGGCCGAGGGCTTCGGCATCCACGTCGACCAGGTGCGCATGGACGAGCCGATCAAGCAGCTCGATGCGCGCACGGTGTCGATCGTGTTTACCGACGACATTCGGGCCGAGGTCAAGGTGTGGGTCGTCCCGGAGAAGACCGCAAAGGACTTGGGGTTGGAGGGCGGCGATGTCGGATTGGACGACGAGCGACGGACCGAATCGGACTCCGAACCGACGGAGCCCGACGCCTGAGTCGACGGCCGGACCGGATCGCCTGCGGCAGCCGCCGCAGGACCTCGACGCCGAGATGAGCCTGCTCGGCTCGATGCTTCTGGATGCGGAGGTCATCGGGCCGGTGCTCCAGATCATCTCGCGGGAGGAGTCCGAGCGGCTCTACCATCCCGATCACCGGGTGATCTACCGGGCGCTGGTGGACCTATTCGACCAGGGCAAGCCGATCGACGCGATCGTCATGCGCGACGAGCTGGCGCGGCTCGGCCGGCTCGAGCAGATCGGCGGCGTTGAGTACCTCGTGCGGCTGGTCGAGTCGGTCCCGTCGGCGGTGAACGCCGAGCACTACGCGCGGATCGTTCGCGACAAGTCGCTGCGGCGCGACGTCATTCGCTGCGCCTCGCACATCATCGAAGAGGCCTATGGTCAGCAGTCGCCGACGGAGCTGTTTCTCGACGACGTAGAGCACCGTCTGTTCGAGGTGACCGAGCAGCGCGTGCGGCAGCGCGTGCTGCACCTGCGCGAGTTCCTCGAGGAGACCTTCCGCCAGATCGAGTCGCGCGAAGGGCACGTCATCAGCGGCCTGCCCACCGGCTTTACGCAGCTCGATGAGCTGACCAGCGGGCTGCAGCCCGGCGAGCTGATCATCATCGCCGCCCGGCCCAGCATGGGGAAAACGGCACTGGGGCTGGCCTTTGTCGAGCACATCGGCGCGGAGGAGAACATCCCCGTGGCGTTCTTCTCGATGGAGATGAGCAAGCAGATGATCGCGCAGCGATTGCTCAGCAGCCGCGGGCGCGTCGATGCGCATCGCATGCGCCGCGGACTGATCTCGTCGGAGGAGATGCAGCACCTCGCCCTCGTCTGCGGCGACTTGTGCGACAAGCCCATCTACGTCGATGACACACCGGGCATGTCGGTCATGGAGCTGCGGGCCAAGGCGCGGCGACTGCTCCAGCTCCACGGCGTCCGCTGCGTCTTCGTCGACTACCTTCAGCTCATGCAGGAGCCGCGCATCTCCAAGGACGGCAACCGGCAGCAGGAAATCTCGTTCATCAGCCGCGGCCTCAAGGCCCTGGCGCGCGAGCTGAACATCCCCGTCGTCGCACTGGCGCAGCTCAACCGCGACCCGGAGAAGCGCGAGGGCAATCGCCCGCGGATGAGCGACCTGCGCGAGAGCGGCGCGATCGAGCAGGACGCCGACGTCGTCATGCTCCTGCACCGCGAGGACTACTACAAACCCGATGACCCTGACGTGCAAGGCAAGGCCGAACTGATCATCGCCAAGCAGCGCAACGGCCCCACCGACACCATCGAGGTGTTCTTCGATCGCCGCCTGACGCGGTTCGGCAACCTGCACCCGGCCATGGCCGGCGGATACGAGGCCGATGCGGCGGCCGCGTCGTTCATGCCGGCGGAGCCCGATCGGGGCGTGCCGTTCTGATCGGACGGCGATTCACCGAGTGGATCAGCGTGCGGCGGGGGATTCCCACGCGTGGCGCCGGATGGCCGCGACGATTTCGTGCGCCAGGCGGATCGCCGAAAGACCCTCCTCGCCCGTGACGGCGGGCGGCCCGCCGGTGACGACGCTCTTCAGGAACGCCTCCAGCTCGGCCCGCAGCGGTTCGACGTCGTCGACCACGAGCGGCTCGACCTTCACCAGCTTGCCGAAGTCGAGGCCCTTCATCTCGGACAGGTCGGAGAAGCGCCCCTGCCGCGACATCTCCAGGATGTCGACGTTCGCGCTCTTGGTGATCGCGATGCCCGTCTTCTTCTGATAGTCGAGCGACAGGTAGGCCTGCTCGGAGAAGACGCGGATCTTCCGCTCGGTCTTGAGCGCGAGGCGCGATGCCGTCAGGTTGGCGACCGCGCCGCTTTCGAACTGCACCCAGGCGTTGGCGACATCCTCCTGCGGCACGAGCACGTTGACGCCGACGGCCTCGATGTGCGTCCACGGCGAGCGCATCAGGTGCAGCACGATGTCGATGTCGTGGATCATCATGTCGGCCACGACGCCGATGTCGGCGGAGCGGAAACTGAAGGGGCTGATGCGACTCGTCTCGATGAAACGCGGCCGGACGTTGAGCCGCTGCAACGCGCGGACGACGGGGTTGAAGCGCTCGGTGTGTCCGACGGAAAGGACGGCGCCGCACTCGCGGGCCGTGCGGACGAGCTGTTCCGCCTCCCCGACGCTGGCGGCGAGCGGTTTTTCGACGAGCACGGCGATGCGGCGGCGGAGCAGCGGCTCGGCGACGGCAACATGCGCGACCGTCGGCACGGCGACCGAGACGGCCTCGACGCCGTCGGGCAGCTCGTCGATGCGCGTCAGCGCCCGCGCGCCAAAGGGCGCGGCGACCGCCTCGGCCGCGGCGGCGGACGCGTCGACGACGGCGACGAGTTCGGCCTGCGGAAGCTCATGGTAGATGCGGGCGTGGTGGCGGCCCATGTGCCCGGCGCCGATCACCGCGACGCGGGTCGGGCGGGTCACGTCACGGACTCCTGCCGCGTGAAGAACTTGGGCGGCGCGATGCCGGAGTCGCGGCGCTTGGTCTCGAGGTGCCGGCCGTAGACGTTCTCCTCAAGCGAGCGTTTCATGAACTCGATGAGGTAACGGCAATTCTCATCGAGGGCGCCGTTCGATTCGGCCTCGTGGATGCGGCGCGACAGGCTCATCGCGCTGCGCCGCGCGCGTCGGGAGAAGAGCATTCCGTACCAGTTGCGCATGCCGCCGTTTTCGCCTTCCCGCCCGCGTCGCGGGAAGAGCAGGCGATAGAGCCGCTTGAGCCGCTCGCACTCCTCCTCGGTGAAGCCCCAGCGCATCAGGCCGCGGACGTTGACGCCGCCGAGCGAGCCGTCGTAGCCGTAGATGAGAAACGGCGGCACGTCCTTCTCGCAGCGGGCCATGCCGGCGACGAAGCAGTACTTGCCGAAGGTGACGAACTGGTGGACGCCGACCATGCCGCTGATCGTGACGTGGTCCTCGATGACGACGTGGCCGGCGATCTGCACCTGGTTGGACAGGACGCAGTGGTCGCCGAGCGTGACGTCGTGGGCAATGTGGGAGCCGATCTGAAGTTGATTGCTGCTGCCGATGCGCGTGATGCCGCCGCCGAGGACGGTACCGGTGTGGACGGTGACGTGCTCGCGGAAGACGTTTCGGTCGCCGATGACGAGCTGCGTCTCCTCGCCGCCGTGCTTGAGGTCCTGCGGGTTCGCGCCGATGACGCAGTTGGGATAGAAGACGTTGTTCGCGCCGATCGTGGTCCGACCGAGGATGACGACGTTCTGCATCAGGCGGCAGCCGTCGCCGAGCGTCACGCCCGCGCTGACGAAGCACCCGGGGCCGACCACGACGTCGTCCGGCAGCCGTGCGCCGGATTCGATCGTTGCGCTGGGATGGATGTTGCGCATGCGATTCCTCTTCCCCGACCTCACAAAGGCTCCGCGTCCACCATCATGAACTTGATCTCGGCCTCGGCCGCCAGTTCCTGATTGACTCGGGCCGAGCACGCGACGTGGCCGGTCCGGGACTTGACACGCAGGGTCCGCGCCTCGAGCACGAGCTGGTCGCCGGGCACGACGGGCCGGCGGAACTTCACGTGGTCCATCGACAGCAGGACGGCGACCTTGCCGGTGTGTTCGAGCTTCTGCGCCAGCAGGATGCCGCCGAGCTGGGCCATGGCCTCGATGATCAGCACGCCGGGCATGATCGGCTGGCCGGGATAATGCCCCTGAAAGAAACTCTCGTTGATCGAGACGTTCTTGATGCCGATGGCGCGCTGGTCGCCCTCGATGCTGAGAACGCGGTCAATCATCAGAAACGGCGGGCGATGCGGCAGGATCTGCTGGAGGCGGCGGATGTCGAGCGCCGGCGGCCCGCTGAGCCGGGCGGACAGTTCTCGCGACTCAAGTTCTTCGAGCAGGCGTCGGACGAGCTCGTGATTCAGCGCGTGGCCGCTGCGGTAGGCGTAAATCTTCCCGCGGACGGCGCGGCCGGCGAGGTACAGGTCGCCGATGAGATCGAGGATTTTGTGGCGGACGCACTCGTTGGCAAAGCGGAATTCGTTTTCGATCGCGCCGTTGGGACCGATGACCAGCACGTCCTTGTAGGTGAGGTGCTTTCCGAGGCCGAGCGCGCGGAACTGCTCGGCCTCCTGCTCGAAGAGAAACGTCCGCGCGGGCGCGATCTCGTCGCAGAAGGACGTGTCCGTGACGCGCACGGCGTAGATCTGCCGCGGGAGCAGGCCGTCCGGACCGTAGTCGAGGTCGTAGATGATGTTGAGTTCGTCGGGACTGCCGGGCGACGCGATCAGCTCGGCGTCGCCGTCCTGCACGCGGATGGTGTCCTGAATGATGAGCGGCTCGAAGGCGCGGTCCTGCGAGACGAGGCCGGCGTCGCGCAGGGCGTGCACGAACGGCAGGCTGCTGCCGTCGCCGCCGGGCAGCTCGCCGCCGTGAATCTCAATCTCGACGTTGTCAACGCCCAGGCCGTGCAGCGCCGCCATGCAGTGCTCGATCGTCTCGACGGCGGCCGTGCCGTTCTGAAGGCTGGTGCGGCGGGCGCGTTTGCCGACGTGCTGGACCTGCGCGGGGATGCGAACCGGCGCGGGCGTGTCGACGCGGACGAACTGCACACCCGACCCGGCGGAGGCGGGCTTGAACCGGATCGACACCTCCTCCCCGGTGAAGAGCCCCAGGCCCCGGACCTCAGTCGGACGCTGAATGGTCTGTTGCGATCTCAAGCCTTCGCACCCGCTTGGACAATTCGCGGATCTCATCGAGCAGTTCGGGCAGGCGGCGCGCGGCGGCCTGCTCGCGCAACGCCCGGTGCCGCTCCTGGGCCGGTTTTCCTTCGGCCACGAGATGGGAGGACAGACTCCGCGTGACGCCGGACTGGGCGGTCAGCATCGTACCATCCCCAATCTCAACGCCGTCCGTTACGCCGACCTGTCCGCCGAGGACGACGCCATGGCCGAGGTGCACGCTGCCGGCCACACCGGCTTGGCCGACAAGGATGCAGCCGCGCCCGGTGCGGACATTATGGGCGATCTGGACGAGGTTATCAATCTTCGATCCGGCCCCGATTCGCGTCTCGCCGCACTTGGCCCGGTCGATGCAACTGCACGCCCCGACTTCGACATCATCCTCCAGCACAACCGTGCCAATCTGCGGGATTCGCCGGTGCCGGCCTTCGCGAGCGATGAAGCCGAATCCGTCGCGGCCGATCACGGCATTCGACCAGACGATGTTCCGCCGACCGAGCCGGCAACGATCCGCGATGAAGACGTTCGGCCAGAGCGTCGATTGCTCGCCGATCTCGCAATCCGCGCCGATGAACGCGCCGGCGTGGATCACCGTCCCCGCGCCGATCACCGATCGCGGGCCGATGACGACATACGGACCGATTGCAACGCCGCCTCCGAGCTGCGCGGTCGAATCGACCAGCGCCGTGGCATGCACGCCGAGCGACGGCGCCCAGCGATCCGGCAGGAATCGCTCCAGCACGGTCGCGATCGCGGCTTCGACGTCCGAGACGAGGACGGCCGGCATCGGCGTCGCGGGCAGGTCGGTCGGTCCGATGACGGCCGCGGCGCGACTGGTGGCGAGCTTTCGCGTATGAGGTTCGCCAACGGTCCAGGTAAGCTCGCGGTCGCCCGCGTCGCGGATCGTGTTGACGCCGGCAATGACGACGCCGCCGTCGCCGCGGAGTTGTCCGCGGACCAGCGCGGCGACTTCCGCGAGCGTCAGCGCCGGACGTGAGGGCGTTGTCATGATCGTTCCGTCGTTGGCCGCTCCGATTGCACCGGGCGTGCGACCGCGTCCGCCGCGCGATCGCGCCCGATGGCGCGAAGCGATCGTCAGGGTCCCTTCAAACCGAAGTTCAGCTTCGCGCGGCCGCCGCGTTCGCGGTAGCGGGCGTTCATCTTGCGGATCACGGCGTCGGTGATGTCGAGCGCCGGGTCGGCGTAGACGACGCCGCGGTCATGGATCATCTGACGCAGATTGTCGACGTTGCTGTCGGGGGACGCCTCGGGCGCAAACTCCTTCTTCTGGAGCACGAGCGAATAGCCGCGCTCCTTCGCCACCTCCTCGACCGCCCGGAGACACTCCTCGTACACAATGCGCGTCCAGTTGAAATGCTCGCGGCGCAGCTCCTGCGTCGTCGTCTGCGCCCAGACGTTTGCCTCGATGTTCAGCCGCGTAAACTCGCGCCGGCGCGGCAGATAGTCCGGACTGTCGGGCGAGAACGCCGCCAACTCCACCTCCTTCTGCGCCAGCACCTTCTTGCGATTCTCGGCCTCTTTCGCGTAGGACTCCTGCGCCTCCTTCAGCAGCGCGTTGAGGTCCTTGATCTGATCGCACTCCTCAAAGATCCGCACCACGTCGAGCACGGCCACCGTCCCGAGCGAGCCGGGCGGCGGCACGGCGGCCGGGGCCGTCGTCGTCGGTTGCGCGTAGCCTCGCGCGGCAAGGAACCCGATCGTCGTCCATAGCACGACCGCCGCAAGCGGCCTCTCCAATCGAATCATCGATGAGTCCTCGGACTGGGAAAGAAACGTGCACCGCGTCGCAGCGTCCATTCTGCCGATCCGGGCTGAAAACGCAAGCGGGGCCGCCTCCGCACGCCGCCGACGCACGCATCTCCCGTGGGTTTCCGCAATTGCGAATCGCCGGCCCCGCCCGCATACTGGTCGCGGAGGCGGCGGCCGGAGGATCGACCACGGACCTCAGAATTCGCGACAGGGTGGCGGTGGTGACGGCCTCGAGCAAGGGGCTGGGGCTGGCGTGCGCCGAGGCGCTCGCGGCGGAGGGTTGCCGCGTCGTCGTCAACGGACGGAATGCGGAATTGCTCCACGCCGTGGCGGACAAGCTCGCGCGGCGCTACGACGTGGCGACGCACGCGATCGCCGCAGACGTCACGCAGGCCGATGATTGCCGGCGATTGATCGACGGCGCCGCGGAGCACTTCGGACAACTCGACATCCTCGTGACGAATACGGGCGGACCGCGGCCCGGCCCGTTCGCGCAATTGACGGACGCCGACTTCGCTGCGGCCTGCGACGCGGTGGTCATGAATGTGGTGCGCCAGATCCGCGCGGCCGTCGAGCACATGAAGGCACGGCGCTGGGGTCGCATCGTGAACATCACGAGCATTTCGGCCAAGCAGCCGATCGAGAGCCTGCTGCTCTCGAACACGTTCCGGCCGGCGGTCGTCGGGCTGGCGAAGACGCTCTCGACCGAACTGGCGCCGGACGGGATTCTGATCAACAATGTCTGTCCGGGCGTCCATCGCACGGCGCGGCTGGAAGAGCTGATCGGGGAGCGGTCAAAGTCCGGCGGTAAGTCGCCGGACCAGGTGCTGGCCGAGATGACCGCGGCGATCCCGCTGCGCCGGCTGGGTGAGCCGGCCGAGCTGGCGGCGATGGTGGCGTTCTTGTGCAGCGAGCGGTCGAGCTTCATCACCGGCGCGACGATCTCGGTCGACGGCGGCGCGTGCCGCGGCCTGCTCTGAGCGCGGTCAGATCACTTCGACGGTGACGTTTTCGTTGGCGTAAATATTGATCGCGCCGGCGATGCGCAGCGCTTCCTCGACGATGCGATCGGCCGGCAGGCTCGAATGGGCCAGCAGCGCGCGGGCCGCGGCGACGGCGAGCGTTCCGCCCGATCCGACGCCCGCGATGCCATCGCTCGGCTCGATGACGTCGCCGCCGCCGCCGATGATGAGCGAGCACTCGCCATCGGCGACCACGAGCAGCGATTCGAGACGCCGCAGGACGCGATCGGAGCGCCAGTCCTTGGCCAGCTCGATCGCGGCGCGCTTCACATTCCCCTTGAACGCCTCGAGCTTGTTCTCAAACCGCTCCAGCAACGAGAACGCGTCGGCCGCCGAGCCGGCGAAACCGGCGAGCACCTTTCCGCCGGCCAGGCGACGGACCTTCTTCGCGTCCTGCTTCAGCACGGCGTCGCCGAGCGTGACCTGGCCGTCGCCGCCGAGGGCCACGCGGCCGTCGCGTCTTACGGCGAGAATGGTCGTTCCGTGGATCTGATGGTCCATGGTCTTCCGCATGGATGCGACGATTTCACCGCCGCGCGATATCATCTCGTGACGAGCCGGGCCGGTCAACGAGGTGACTTGTGCACGCATCCGCACGCCTGCGCGTTTCCGTACTGCTCCTTCTGCTCGCCGGATGCGAACGAACGCAGTCGCCGACGACGAGCGGCGACGACTCGGCGCGGACGCCCGAGCGACCATCGACGTCGCCGGAGCCCGTCGCGGGCGTACCGTCTGAGGATCGCCCCGGCGCCCCGGCGGAAAACCCGCAGCGCCATCCGCCCAGGCGACCGACGGGGACGTGGGCGACGTTTCTCGCCGCCTCCGACCCGGCGAAAGACGCCGACATCGACGCGCGGCACACCGGCGGCAATCGTCTCGAGATCCGCACGAAAAACGTCGCCAGGCTGAAGCTGGACCTGACGCAACTGCCGCCGGGAGTGCCGGGCCGCGGCCCGTGGAATCTCCAGATCGACCGGCAGCCGATCGAGATCACCGGCCGGCGCGGAAAAGTGCTCGAGCTGGTGCGCAGTCCTGCGGGCCGGTGGGAGGTTGCGCCGCAGAAGTAGCGCTGGCGCGCGGGGAGGAACATGCCATGTGGCCGATGATGATCCTGCTGAGTCTCGTTCTGGCGGCCGGCGGTCTGAAGCGGGATCCGCCGTCGCCGACGTCGCGGCCGAAGAACGAGGCGGCGGCGGCGCTGCGCGCCGTCGTGAAGGATGCGCGGTTCGATGCGATGCCGCTGGAGGACTTCGCCGAGTGGCTGGAGCGACAGACGAAGATGAACGTGATTGTCCGCTGGGCGGAGCTGAAGCGTCACGGCATCACGCAGGACACGCCGATCACGCTCGATCTGCGCAACGTCAAGCTCAGCCGCGTCGTGACCGCGGCGCTGAATTCGATCGCTCCCGAGGATGAGCCGCTCGGCTACCAGGCATCGGAGAACTTCATCACGCTGTCGACGAAGCGCGACCTGGGCCGGCAGATGGTGACACGAATCTACGACGTGCAGGACTTGCTTGTCGTCGTGCCGAACTTCCGCGGCGACGACCTGAACACGGACGACATCGGGCGAGGCAGCCGCCGTCCTCAGCCGGGGCCGCTCGTCCGGCAATCGGGCGGCAAGTCGGAATCCGACCCGCTGGCGGGCGCGAACGACCGCATTCGACAGCTCGTGGCGGCAATTACGCAGACGATCGAGCCGGACTCATGGGCCGTCAACGGCGGGCGGGGGACGATCTCGTACTTTCAGGGACGT
The DNA here is from genome assembly GCA_023150615.1 of Phycisphaerae bacterium. Taxonomy (GTDB): domain Bacteria; phylum Planctomycetota; class Phycisphaerae; order UBA1845; family UTPLA1; genus JAKLKO01. The sequence continues at coordinate 199,844 of JAKLKO010000004.1, read as the reverse complement.
CTCGTGATCCGCAATTCACCCGAAGTTCACGAGAAGCTGCGCGGCACGCTCGGGCCATGAGCGAGGACTGCGGCGCTGCGGACAAGGAGCCGAAGCTTGCTACCGCGCCGTGTGGCTGCGGTCACGAAGCGGGGAATTCGCCGGAGGATCCCGGCCGGGAGGGCTTTGCGGCCTGCTCGAGAACATGCGTCAGCGCCGCGCGGACCTTGCCGGCCGTAACGCCGAGCTCGCCGAGCGCGACTTCGGCAACGCTGCCCTTTTCGCGGAGCAGTCCGAGCAGCAGGTGCTCGGTGCAGATTTGCTTGCTCTCAAGCTGCCGCGCTTCCTCGATGGCCATGGCCATGACGTTTCGATAATGCGGCGTGCCGGGCAGTCGGCCGAAGACCCAGGTGTCCTCCATCGATTTCTTGACGAGCTGCTCGACGACGGTCTGGAGCTTGTACTCGTCGACGTTCATCGCGCGCAGGATGCGGGCGCCCAGTCCGTCACCGTCGCGCGCGATTGCGAGCAACAGGTGCTCGGTGCCGACGTAGTCGATGCCGTATTCGCGCGCGATGTTGTTCGCTTCCGCGATGACGCGCTCGGCCCGCTTGGAAAGGTGCTCGAACATCTCGGCCCGGTTCGTTCTTGAACGGGTCGGATTCAACGCGATCCGCCCGAGTCCGCCGTGACGGCTGGTGACGTCGTCGGCGCCGCGCCGGCGGCGCCCTCGAAAACCCAGTGCTTCAGACCATGATACCCCAAACTCAGGATCGCGAAAACCACCGAGGCCATCAGCGTGATACGAATGATCCGCAGACGATTGGCCACCTCGCGGTCGCGCCATTCCGATAACCGACGATCGATCTGATCCAGTTTCTGGTCAATCCGAATCTCGATTTCGTCCAGCTTCTGCCGGACATAGTCGTCCGCCGCGCTCCGGAGGCGGCTGGCCAGTCCGCTGACGACGCCGCGCTGTTCGATCTCGTGCCGCAGCGAGGCGCGAGCCGAGGCGTCGTCCTCCGGAAGGAACTGGTACGCCTGTGGTGAGTCCCCGGTATCGCCATCGATCAGCTTGCTCAGCAACGCGCCGACCAGCGCCCGGCGCTGACGCGAGACGCGCGTCCAGAAACCCTCGGCGCGGGCCAGCCGCTCCCGAAGCGCCGCGGCATCGTCACTGTCCTGATAAGGCACGCCGCGAAACGCCGCGAGCACGCGCAATCCCCGGACCGACAGACCATCGAACGACACCGGCTGGATCGATGCGATTCCCTTTGCGAGCGTCTCCTTCGAGGCCGAGCGGCGCACCGGTCGCCGCGCCCAGACGACCACGTCGAGCATGGCCTCGCGGTCCAGCCCGAGGAGCAACTCCTGTCGCTGCCGCACGCGGGCGACGAGGTCCGGTGTGTCGATGCTGTCGGGAAGCTCGAGTCCGAGTTCGCGACCGTAGCGCAGCAGCTCGTCGCGCGGCAATTCGCTCAGATGGCGGGCGTCCGGCACGCTCTCGGGCGTACCGGTCGGGGCGGAACTCATGCGGCTATGTTACCACGGCCGAATGCGTGCGAAATCGCGCAGTCCGGGCGTCGGGTGCATCCGACGCGCATTGAAAAGACACGCGGCTTGGCGTACCGCGCGAATCCGGTTAAGTTGCGGATCGCGGAACCACGACGAAACAGTCCCCGGCAGAGTAAACGATGCCCACGACAGAATCCAAGCCCGCGGCCGCGAAACCCCGCCGCTGGGTCGAGCAGCTCGGCCCCGGCGAGCGGATCGACGATCAGATCTTCCTCGTCTCGAAAAAGGACCTCCGCACGACGACCAACGGCTCGCTCTACATCCACCTCGTCCTCGCCGATCGCAGCGGCCAAGTGCTCTCGCGCGTCTGGCAGGCGACGCAGCCGCAGTTCGACGCCATTCCCGAAGGCGGATTTCTGCGCGTCCGCGGCCGGACGGAGAGCTACAAGGGATCGCTTCAGTTCATCGTCGAGGCGATGCGATCGGTCGCCAAGGACGAGATCGACCTCGCGGACTTCATCCCGCGAACGAAGCATGACGTCGAGCAGATGTGGAAGCGCGTCGTGGCGATCGTCCAGACGATTCAGCACCCGGCGCTTCAGAAGCTGCTGGCGAAGTTCACGAGCGACGCGGCCTTCGTCGAGAAGTTCAAGTCCGCGCCGGCCGCGGTGACGCTGCACCACGCCTACCTCGGCGGCCTGCTCGAACACACGCTCAGCGTGCTCGACGTCGCGACGCGACTCTTCGGCCGGACGGCCGCGGAGCCGAGCCACTATCCGCAGTTGAGCCGCGACCTCGTGCTGGCCGGCGTGTTCCTGCACGACATCGGCAAGACAATCGAGCTGGAGTACGGCACGAGCTTCACCTACTCCGACGCCGGGCAGCTCGTCGGACACATCGTGCAGGCGGCGGTGATGATCGACCAGAAGATCGCCGACGTGGAGACCGAGACGGGCGAGCGCTTCCCGTCCGACCTGCAAAACGTCCTGACGCACATCGTGCTGGCGCATCACGGGTCGCTCGAGTTCGGCAGTCCGCGGCTGCCGGCGATTCCCGAGGCGATCGCGGTGCACTTCCTCGACACGATGGATGCCAAGATCAACATGTTCCTGCAGCAGATCGAGTCCGACGCGGACGCCGAGAGCCACTGGACGCAATGGGTCAACGCGCTGAGCACGCGTGTCTTCAAGCCGGACGTGATGGGGATTCGCGGCAATCCGGAGAAGCGCTGACGCGCCGCCGCGCGTCGATCACACCTGTCGATCGAGCTGGCGATACTGAATCGCCTCGCTGACGTCCGCCGGCGCGATCGCGTCGCGGCCGTCGATGTCGGCGATCGTGCGCGCGATCCGCAGCACCTTGTCGTGCGCTCGCGCGGACAGGCCCAGCTCGGTCATGGCCTGCTTCAGCAACCGCTCCCCTTCGGCGTCGAGCACGCAGTGCTCGCGGATGCGCCGCGGACCCATCCGGGCGTTGAGCATCGTCGAGTGGGGGCCGAAGCGCTGCCGCTGGCGCAATCGCGCGGCCAGCACCCCCGCGCGCATCGTCGCCGAGTCGGTTCCGGGTCGCGCCTGCCGCAACTCGCCGAACGGCACGGCCGAGACCGAGACGTGAATGTCGATCCGGTCGATCAGCGGTCCGCTCACGCGGCGACCGTAGTTGGCGATCTGCGCCGGGCTGCACCGACAATGCCGGCGCGGGTCGCCGAAGTAGCCGCACGGGCACGGGTTCATCGCCGCGACAAGCATGAACTCCGACGGAAAGCGGATCGTGTGCTGCGCCCGCGCGATCGTCACGTGCCCGTCTTCGAGCGGTTGACGCAGCGTCTCGAGGATGCTGCGCGGAAACTCCGGAAACTCGTCCAGAAACAGCACGCCGTGATGCGCCAGCGAGACCTCGCCCGGCTGCGGCACCGATCCGCCGCCGACCAGCGCCGGCCCGCTCGCGGAATGATGCGGGTTCCGCACCGGCCGGAGCGCCAGCAGCGGCGTGTCAGGCGGGAGCTTGCCGGCCGCGGACCAGATCCGCGTCGTCTCGAGCGATTCGTCGAGCGTCAGCGGCGGGAGGATGGTCGGGATGCAGCGGGCCATGAGCGTCTTGCCCGCGCCGGGCGGGCCGATCATCAGGACGTTGTGGCCGCCGGCGGCGGCGATGGTCAGCGCCCGCTTGGCGAACTCCTGGCCGCGGACATCGGCGAAGTCGACGTCGTAACGCGAGGATCGCTCGAACAGCGACGCGCGGTCGATCGAGACCGGCTCCAGCGGGAGCTGCTCGGTCAGGAAGCCCACCGCCTCGGTCAGCGAGCCGATCGCGACGACCTCGAGGCCGTCGACGACCGCGGCCTCGCCGCCGTTCTCACGCGGGACGATCACGCCGCGGGCCCCCTGCCGCGCTGCGAGCATCGCCATCGACAGCACGCCGCGGACGGGCCGCAGCCGGCCGTCCAGCGCCAGCTCACCGGCCATGACGTACTGGCGGAGCGTTTCGGGCGCGAGGTCCTGCTCGGCGAAGAGCAGTCCGAGGGCGATGGGCAGATCGAGGGCCGGACCTTCCTTTCGGATGTCGGCCGGGGCGAGGTTGATGACGGTGCGCTTGCTGGGCGGCTGATAGCCGCAGTTGACGATGGCGGTGCGGATGCGTTCGAGGCTCTCCTTCACGGCCGCGTCGGGCAGTCCGACGATGGCGGTGTTGGCGAACCCGCGGGAGGCGACGTTGACCTCGACCTCGCAGGCAACGGCGTCAATGCCCACGAGGGTGACGCTCTGCAATCGAACGAGCATGCGGGCCGGAAGCCTACAACGGCGGTCGGAATGGTACAAGCGGCCCCGCCGCAGTATCAGGTAATACCCGTCGAGAAAGCGTGAGTCTCTGCGTGTGGTTCAATCGAGCGGCCAACGCCATTCCGCCCTCTCCCTAACCCTCTCCCGGGGAGAGGGGGCACGGCCCAAGCCATGTGGTTCGGCGCGCTGGGCGCGGCGCAACGCATGCGAATCGGACGAGCCTTCGTCGTGCCGGCTATCAGCGATTGTCTTTGCTACAGTGCGCCCTTCCCACTCACTCGCGGAGCAGCCAGCGGCACCCCTCAAGAGGTAGTCTGAATTCCCGTGTCGCTTCCTGAAGTCGTCGGTCCTCCTCCGGTTGTTGAATGCACTCGATTCAAAGGAGGACGCCCAATGGCGAACGGACACCCGTGGCGGGACGACGTCAGGCCGTCGGATGTCGAAATCGAGTCGGCCGGCGGCGAGGCGGTTCGGGATCACCTGGCGGCGTTCGCGCGTCACGCGGCGGCGACGTGCAGGCGTTCGTGGACCTTCTGCCGCCGTGATGCGCAGCCACTCTGCGCGAAAGCGCACTCGCACGATGAGGCAGCGCCGGGCGCTCGTGCGCACGATCGGCACACAATGAACGAATGCCCTGTCACGGAACGGCCGGTCGGTGGCGCTCCCAGCCCGAATGATGTCACACCGAATCCGAATCGTGCATGCGCCGCTTTGAAGATGAATTGCGACGGCGTCGCCCCACCGGCGACTACTCCGGCCGCCGGGTTTGGCGGGCTTCCAGCTCGCCGATGCACAGCGGGCCGGAGTCGCGCCGGCGCAGCGCCGGCGATGAACGGTCGGGCCTCGGCCGCAGGCCGACCAGCCCGTCGGCCATGCAGCGGAGATCGGCGACGTCGACCGTGCCGTTGCGGTCCCAGTCGGCGCGGGTGCGGCGGCCGGCATCGGCATCGAGGCCGAGCATCGCGCCGAGGAACTGGTTCAAGTCCGTGCGATCGACTCGGCGATCATCGTTCATGTCGCCAAGGAGCGGCGGTGGCGGCGCGGCGACCATGTGCTGAATGATGTTCCGCGTCGCCCGGCGCACGGCGAGATAACCCGGTACGCCCGTGAACAGATTCGACGGCCACGTCTGCGACCCGGAGGAGAAGACCTGGCCCCCACGTCCGTTCGGGAAGCCGTAGGCGGGGCTGTCCTCGTAGTAGATCGCGCAGCCGTCGGCGTACGCGACGGGCGGCGGGGAGCCCTGTCCGGGCCGCGCGCGGCGGGCGTGCAGGATCACGTCCATCACGGGCGGCGAGGCCGGACCGATGAAGTCCTGCTCGCCACTGGCCATGAGGTTTCCGAAGGCGTCGCCATCCTGCGCGCCGGTGCCGGCGAAGATCCAGTGCGAGGCATCCTGCACGAGGTAGGGCTCGGCCTGGAACGCGCCGGACCAGTTGAAGGCGATGCCCTGCAGCGCTTCGCCGGGGCGGTTGAGGATCTCCTCGTACCAGTGTACGGTGACGAGCGAGTTGTCGACGCCGTACATCGGGTCGTTGGGGATGGCCGACGACTTGTAGCAGACCATCAGGTTTCCGTTCTGTTCGAAGCGGACCTGCCACCAGAAGTCATTGGCCGAGAAAACAGCCAGATGTCCGCCGCGATCGTGATGCGCCTGCACGGCGTCGTAGAACGGGCGGGAGATGTACTCGTGGTGACCGGCCATGACGAGGACGTCGTAGGCGTCGAGCAGGTCGGGAATGGCGTGGATGTCCAGCTCGGTGATGTACTCGAGCACGAAGCCATCGGTTTCAAGAAAGCCGTGCATGGCCGTCGTGAGGAACGCGCCCTTGCCGAGACCGTTCTCGTCGAAGTAGGGCCTGAGAAACGAGACGGCGACGGCCGGTCCGACGTAGAGACTCTTTCCGCCCCAGTAGTTGTAGGCGTTGCGGGTGTTGTAGTTCATGACGTAGGCGATGCGGCTGAGCGAACCCGGCACGGCGCGGCGGATGATGAAGGGGCATTTCGACGACGTGCCGTCCTGCGCGACGAGGCGTGCGTAGTAGCTGCCGGTCTCGGCGTTGGCGGGCACGGTCCAGGTGTGTGCGACGGGCCAGTTCGCGCCGAGCCAGCCTTCGGCCGGGATGCCGTGATTGACGCCGGTCAAGCCGGACAGCGTGTCGATCAGCACGGGCGTCCAGGCATCGCGGTAGATCTCGATGCTGAACGAGGGCGCGTTGGTCGAGACGTGAAACGCGAGGCCATCGCCCGGCACGACGCTCTGGCTTCCGGCGTAGCCCTGGATGAAGGTTGCGCCGTGCGCTGCGCCGATCGTCGCGAGCAGTGCGCCAAAGAAGGCCGTTGCGCCGACGCCGCGCGGCCATCGGGTGTTTCGTGCGGATCTGCTACGCGGTTGGAGGATTGCAAACACGAGCATGGTCTCACGGCCCGAAGAGCAGTTGCATCATGACCGGCACGTCCCGGCCGTTCGTCAGTCCGTCGCCTGACAGGTCCGCGATGATCCGATGACACGGATCGCCCGGCGCGCCGACGACGGCCGAGACGAACGCCGCGACGTCCGCGTTGTCAAAGTCATTGTCGTAGTCGAAGTCGGCGAGGACGAACATGGCCGGCGCGAAGTTCTGCGGCAGCGCAGACAGGAGGACGTTCGAGGCGAGCACGGTCGTCACGCCGTTGACGCGCCAGCGGAGCGCGTATGTCGCTCCGGGTGACGGTGTGCCGTCGACCTCGACCAGGATCGCGTACGTTCCCGGCACGTAGGTGGCGATGTGCGCCACGTCGTCCGCGACTGCGTCGCCGCTAACGTCGAGCTCGCGCATCACGCCGCCGGGGATCTGGGCGAGGTCCGGCCGCAGGACGCGTTGCAGCGGATCGGTCACCGTCAGCCGGACCGCCCCGCCGCCGGAGACGATCGCTTCGATCTCGATGATGTTCGGTTCGCGACCCGGGCCGTCCCAGGCGGCGCGGAGCTGCATGCCGTCCGTCGCATCGACGTCGACGTCGCCGTCGAGGTCGCCGTCGGAGCAGCTGCCCACGGGCACGACGCCGGGCCCGCCGGCTTCGAGGCAGATCGCGAACGACGGGTAATCAGCGAAGTTGACGACGCCGTCGTGGTTCATGTCGCCGGGGCTGTCGCATGCATCGCCGAATCCATCGCCGTCGCCGTCCTGCTGGCCCGGGTTAAACAGCAGCGAACAGTTGTCGCAAACGTCGCCGCGGAGGTCGCCGTCGGTGTCGAGCTGATTCGCATTCGCGATCGTCGGGCAGTTGTCGCACGCATCGCCGCGACCGTCGCCGTCGGTGTCGAGCTGGTTCGCGTTGGAGACGCTGACGCAGTTGTCGCAGGCGTTGCCGACGCCATCGGAGTCGCTGTCGCCCTGACCGGGATTGGCGATCGTCGGGCAGTTGTCGATCGGGCACGTGTTCGCCGGAAAGCCGGGATTGCCGCTGCCGTCGCCGTCCGTGTCGGTGCATCTGTCGCACGCATCGCCGATCTGGTCGCCGTCGGTGTCGGCCTGGTTGAGATTCGCGACCAGCGGGCAGTTGTCGCAGCGATCGATCAGGCCGTCGGCGTCGCTGTCCAGCTCGCACGCGTCGGGGACGCCGCTGGCATCGCAGTCGGCGGCCGTGCCGCCGGAAAGGTCGAGCGCATCGGGAGTGCCGTTGCCGTTGCAGTCGGTCGAGACGATGTACGCGCGGCCGCTGCGGACGGGCCCGCCGATCTGTTCGAAGAATGCGCCGACGATGACATCGGCGAATCCATCGCCGGTGGCGTCCGGAGCGCCGGCCACCGAGACGCCGAAGGAGCCGTTCGGCTGCGCGTTCGGCGAGACGAGCGTGGCGAGCAGTCCGCCCGAGCCGCCGGAGAAGACGTAGGCGCGGCCGGACAGTTCGGGAAGGACCCTGTTGCCCTCGCGAAACGCGCCGACGATGACTTCGTCGCGCGCATCGCCGGTGACGTCCGGCAGCGTGGCGAGCGCGATGCCGAATCGACCTTCGGCTTCTTCCTTCGGTGAACTGTGCGTTCGTACCAGCGCGCCGGTCGCGCCGGAGTACACATACACGCGGCCGAACGAGTCGTAGACCGTGCCGGGGTTTTCGAGCCATGCGCCGACGAGCAGATCGCCGCGACCATCGCCCGTCAGGTCGCCCGCGCCGGCGACGGCGTGTCCGAACTCACCGCGATATTCGGCGTTGGGCGAGATCAGCGTCCACAGCAGCGCCCCGTTCGCGCCGGAAAAGACGTACGCGCGGCCGGAATCGGTCGGGCTGGACCCGGGGTCTTCGTATGGCGCGCCGACGAGCACGTCGCCGCGACCGTCGCCGTTCAAGTCGGGCACGCCGGCGACCGAGGTTCCGAAGCGGCCATCGACCTCGGCGGTCGGCGAGACGAGCGTGGCGAGCAGCGCGCCCGTCGCGCCGGAAAAGAGGTAGGCGCGGCCGGTTCGCGATGTTCCGCCGGGGCTCTCGTTCGGAGCGCCAATGAGTACGTCGGCGCGGCCGTCGCCGTTGGCGTCCGGCACGCTCGCGACGGCGGATCCAAAGGCGCCGCGCAGCGCCGGATTCGGCGAGGCCCACGTCCGTTGCAGCGCGCCAGCGACGTCAAAGACGTAGACGCGGCCCGATCCGGCGATGGTCGCACCGCTCTCGTTGGGCGCGCCAATGATCAGGTCGATCGGCGATGCGTTGGAGGCCGCGAGGGCCGCGCCGAACTGACCCGCCGATTCCGCGTTGGGCGACGCCAGCGCCTGCACGACGGCGCCGCTGCTGCCGTTCATCAGATAGGCCCGGCCGCAGTACGCGGGCTGCGCGCCGGAAGATTCGTTCGGCGCGCCGACGAGCGCATCGCCGCGCGAGTCACCGGTCACGTCGGGCAGACCGGCGACCGAACGGCCGAAGAAGCCGTGCGGAAGCGGATCGGGTGACGCAAGGTCGGCGGCCCGACCGGAACGAACAAGCACGAGGCACAGTGCCGTCGCGAACGACTTACGGAGACACCGGCGCAATCGATGGAACCTGGCGAGCGCGACGATCATACCCCTCCTGTCGGGTTATTATTCCGATCAATCCGGCGGAACTCAAGGAGGGCCGGGCCGTTACACGGTTTGCGGCCCGGCGGATGCGATTTCAGGACGAAGCATGTCGAATGCGACCGATCGCGACGCCTTGCTGACGGCCGATGACGCGGCGCTGCTCGCGGCGTGCACGATCGACATCTACCGCAGCGGCGGTCCGGGCGGACAGAAGCGGAACAAGACCAGCTCGGCGGTTCGACTGCGCCACGCGGCGACGGGTCTGACGGTCATCGCCGAGGAGAGTCGAAGCCAGGCCGAAAACAAGCGCCGCGCGGCGCGGCGCCTGCGAATGGCGATGGCGATCGCGTACCGCGCTGCGATCGAGAAACCGTGGACGCCGCCGGCGTGGCTGACGGAGCGGATCGATCGCTCCGGCCGGCTCGCGATTGCGCCGCGTCACGAGTCGTTTCCGCTAGCGGTCGCGATCGTGCTTGATGTATTCGACGCGTGCGGTGGGCGGTTGCAGGAGGCGTCAGCGCTGGTGGGGTTGAGTTCGTCGGCACTCGCGAAGTTCCTTCGAAGCGAGCGGCACGTCCTCGCGCAGGCGAATGCAATCCGTCGCGCGGCGAACCTGCATGCACTGACGTAGGCGTGCCGCCGAAATTTAGTTGCGCGTGAAGATGATGAACTGGTCCTGCGTCAGGCCGATGCGATCGATCGGCACAACGAAGTCCGTCGTCCCGTTGCCGTCCAAGTCCACAAAGGCCGGCACGCCGATGTCCGCGACCGGATTCGTATTCGCGATCGTGAACGGCGTCCAGTAGTCGAAGAAACTCGCGCCGGACCGCGGGAAGAACCCCCGCATCGTCCCGCCGGCCGCGAGCCAGACATCCTGCCGCCCGTCGTTGTTCAAGTCCGCCAGGTGCAACTGGCTGATGTTGCCGCCGGAGACGGTTCCGACGGGATAGACCAGCCAGGGGAACGACTGCAACCCGACGGCCGGGACGCCGGGATTCTGGAACCACTGCGTGAGGCCCTGCACGTTGGTCGACGCGGCGACGTCGAGGTCGCCGTCCGCGTCGATGTCGCCGACCGCGACGGCGTTCGCGCCGCCGTCCTGCTGACCGACGAAGTGACGGTTCCATCGCGGCAGCGCCGCGGCCGGATTGGGGTCGATGTTGGCGGGACCGGGATTCTCGAGCCAGCGGATGTTGAGACTGTGAGCGGGCGGGAAGCTGACGAGCAGGTCGGTGTCGGAGTCCTGGTCGATGTCCGCGGCGAAGATCTGGTTGACATCCGGCGCATCGACCTCGACGAACGGCGGCTGGTTGCCGAATACGCTGGGGCGCGGAATGCCCCATGCGGCGCCGTCGCGGGCGTTGGCCGGACCGGGATTGAGGAAAAAGAAGACGAACCGCAGCGGCGTCATGACGCCGGCGGGCGGCGGCTCATTCGAGACGAAGGCGATGTCCGGCCCGTTGACGTTGTCGAAGTCGGCGACGACGAGATCGGTGATCGAGAGGTTGTCGTTCGCGCGGAACGCATTGGCGAGCGGTACGCCGACCCAGGCGAGCTGATCGCGCGGATCGGCCGGCGCGAAGAGCAGGACGACCGTTCCGACCTTCTGCGCGCCGGGGGGCGGCGCGAGTCCCGTGTCGTTGATCGCGACGACGAGATCGGGGTTGCCGTCCTGGTCGAAGTCGGCGTCTCGAACGCGGACCATGCGCGTCAGCGGCAATCCACCGGCGATGGAGAGCTGCTCGAAGCGCGAGGTGGTTGGGTTCCGGAAATGCAGGAGGACGACCTCGGACTCCGACGAGATCGTCGCGAAATCGGTGATCGAATCACCGTCGAGATCGGTCCGCAGGACCATCCGCGCGCCGGAGGTCTGCTCGAACAGGTCGTCGAGCAGCGACACGGTGTAGCTCGGCCCGGCGACCGGCGCCGGCTGCGTCGTTGTCGGAATCGTGCCGCCCGGTCCCTGCGCGCCGCCCGAACCGGGGTTGATCGTCCCACCGGTCGGGCCGGTGATCGTGCCGCCGGCGGGCCAGAGTCCGCCCGGACCGAAGACGAGGTAGATGGCCGAGCAGCCGGGCCCCGCGCCGGCCGCGAGGCAGATCAACAGCCCACCGAGCAATTTCGCGACCGTGCGTGTCATTCGGCTTCCTCACCCTGCCATCGGGAGGCAAACCAACGAATCAGGTCGCGGCGGGCGGCGGCTGCGGGTCCTGCCCGACGACGGGCAGAGACCCGAGCGAGCGCGTACCGCCGGCCGGGGTGCTCGCGGCGTCTGCGCCGGCCGTCGCGCCGGGGGACGGCGCGCTCGAGACGACCTCCTCCTCCTCGTCGGTATAGACCTCTTCATAGTCGGTGGCATCGACATCGCGGCGGAGGAGGACGTAGATGAGCGTGCTCGCCGAGAACAGGTACGAGACGACAAATGCGGCGACGATGGCGACGACGAGAAACGTCCAGAACGCGATGAAGAACGCGCCCACGCTGCTGGCGCCGGACAGCGACTGGTAACCGAAATCACCGTAGAACGTATTCGAGAAATCGAGGGCCGGGGCCTTCCACATCGCGGTCAGCTTGTCGGCGATTGGCTTGCCGTCGCGGCCCGAGGCGTCGCCGATGTTCATTGACAACCCGACCCAGAAGGCGACGAGAAAGAGCATGATCCGCACGAAGAGCTTGACGAAGACGAGACAGATCGCGCCATAGACGAGCGCGATCGCGCCGTAGAAGAGCGTGCGCCAGATCCGTTCGCCGATGTAGGCGTACGAGCGGCTGACCGCGTCGAACGCGTCGGAGCCCTCGACCGCGATGGTCGGGTACATCAGCGGCCAGCCGACGGCCAGGCCGACGACGGCCAGGGCCATGATGAACCCGCCGACGAGCGCGAGGAACCAGAATAGCGGCGCGACGATCGTGCCAAACCCCGGGATCGCGCCAAGGAGACCGCCGACCGCGAGCAGCAGACCGATGCCGACCGCCAGCGCCAGCGGCAGCAGCGGCGCGGCGAGAAAGCTGACGAACTTCCTGCGCGAGAAGCCGAGCGCATCGCGATAAGTCATCCGCTCATCGCGCGTCACCTCGATCGCCGCCATGCGACAGACGGCACCGCCGAAGTAGGCCCAGACGACGAGCCACAGCGGAATGAAAATCAAGGCGTACCCGGGGTGCATGAAGACCAGCCACACGACCGCGCCGAACGTCGCCACGATGGCGCGAATGACGCGCGCGACGTCGACGTGCAGCGCCGCGGCGGACAGGTCGTGAACGACCGTTCGTGCGTGCCGCAGCAGGGCGCGGAACACGCCGATGCGATCGTGCTCGACGCGCCGCCCGCCCTCGAGCTTTACCCAGTCACGGGTCTGCGCGCGGCTGAATCCGGAATCGATGAAACGCTGAATCTCGGTCGTGCCGGTCTCGCTGATAACGACGCGCGAGTCCTTCGACCACATGCCGTCGAGAATCCGCCCGACGGCGTAGAGAATGACGATGGCGGCGGCGGCGAGCAGGAGCTTTCGCGGGTCGCGCGCGATCTTAAACGCGCGGAACAAATGCGTGACGCCCGCGAACATCGACCCGTCGAAGGCCCGGGAGGCACCGGCTTCGTCCGCCATCGTGACGTCTCCTTACTTCCGGCGCGTGGAGGGTACGCGCCGCGTGACCGCGCGGCCTATTATAAAAACCGCGGCGCGTGTCGCAATAGCGGAAGCGGGGAGGCATCGCGCGGGCGATGAACGACGTTTGCCGGGGCGGCGGCGCGTTTGCGGTCAGTCCGCCGGGGACGCCTTCGACTTGGAGTCGCCGGTCCCGCCGGACGTAGATTTGGACGTGTTGCTGCCGGTTCCGGATGACTTTGCGGAGGTTTCCTTCGCCGCAGGCTTCGAGTCCGCCGATTTTGCGGCGGTATCACCGCGCGTCGATTCTGCCGACGCGGCCTTGCGGTAGCTCTCGGACCGATAATCGGTGTGGTAGAACCCGTTGCCGCGGAACAGCAGCGCGCCGCCCGTGCCGAGACGGCGTGCCACCGGGCGGCTGCGACCGCAGCGTGAGCAATGGTGGCTGCGAAGCGGCCGGGCCTTGATCGACTGGAAGTGATCGAAGACGTAGCCACAGCGCTTGCATTCGTACTCGTAGGTCGGCATCGATGGCGACTCCGTTACGACGGCGCGGGTTCGGAATCCGCGGCGGCCTTCGCCTCCGGGGTCCGGGCGACCGCGACGCGCGCCGCGCGGAGCACGCGGTCGCGGATCATGTAGCCGCGCGACAGCTCGGCGACGACGGTGCCCGGCGGATGCTCGGTCGAGTCCTGCTGCATCAGCGCCTCATGCCGTGTGGGATCGAACGGCCGGCCGACCGATTCCATTGGCTCGACGCCGTGGTCGCGCAGCACCTTCATCAGATCGTCATAGATCATCCGCACGCCGGTCGCGAGCGCATCGTCGTCGGAGCGGTCCTTGAGAAACGTCCGCGTGCGCTCGAGGTCGTCGACGACTTTGAGCAGGTCGCGCACAAACGACGCGTGCGCGAGGCGCACGGCCTCGGCGCGCTCCTCGTTCAAGCGGCGCGAGACGTTGACGGTCTCGGCCTTGGCTCGGAGGTACTTGTCGTTGAGCGAGGCAAGCTCCTGGCGAAGCTGCTCGATCTGCCGATCCGGCGACGGCTCGTCGCCCGGCGCGGCGGCATCAACCGGGGGAGCGTCGTTCGGCGAGGGATCGGGCGCGCCGGCGTAGCGCCGCACGTCTTCCTCGCTGGCGACGGTGATCTTGGGTTTGGAGTCCGTCATCATTCCATCTCACCGGCCGGCGTCATGCGCCGGAGACCGATGCCAGATACTCCTTGAGCTTCTCGAAGAATCCCTTCGACTCGGGCAGGACGCGCCGGTCCTCCGTCTCGGCGAACTTGCGCAGCAGTTCGCGCTGCTCCTCGTTCAGACGCCGCGGAATCTCGATCAGCACGCGCACAATCTGGTCGCCGCGCCGCCGGGATCGCAGGTCCGGAATGCCCAGACCCGGCAGGCGCAGCAGGCTGTTGTGTTGGGCGCCGGGCGGCACGGTGACCTCGGCCTTGCCCGAAAGCGTCGGCACCTCGACCTTCGCCCCGAGCGCCGCCTGCGTGAAGCTGATCGGCAGGTCGCAGATCAGATCGTTGCCGTGACGCACCAGGAACGGGTGCGACCGGATGCGGACCTGGCAATGCAGATCGCCGCGCGACAGGCCGTTCGGCGACGGCTCGCCCTCGCCGCGCAGCCGGACCGACTGACCGTCGTGGACGCCGGCGGGGATCTTGACCGTGACGATGCGCTTCTTGGCGGCGCGACCGTGCCCGCGGCACGCCTTGCAAGCCTTCGTCGGAATCTTGCCGGTGCCGCGGCAATCGGAGCACGGCGCGACGATGCGCGTCGAGAAGAACCCGACGCCGCTGGTCCGCTCGACCTGTCCGTAGCCGCCGCAGGCGGAACAGGTCTTGATCCGTGCGCCCGGCTCCGCGCCGTTTCCGCCGCACGCGTCACAGAAGTCCGTCCGCACGAACTCGAGCTGGCGCTCGACGTCCGCCGCCACGTCGGCCAAGTCCAGCTCGATCTGCACCTGGAGATCGACGCCGCGATCGGCGCGCGATCGGTCGCCGAAGATGTCGCCAAAGATGTCGCCGAAGATGCTGAAGATGTCGTCGGCGCGCATGTGCGAGAAATCGTGCGTCGCCGTGCCGCGCAGGCCCTCGTGGCCGAAGCGGTTGTAGCGCTGCCGCCGCTCCGGATCGGACAGGACCTCGTAGGCTTCGGCCGCTTCCTTGAATCGCTGCTCGGCCTGCGGATCGTCGCTGTTGCGATCGGGATGGAACTTGAGGGCCGCCTGGCGATAGGCGCGCTTGATCTCGTCGGGCGTCGCGTCGCGCGAAACACCCAGCGTCTCGTAGTAATCCGGCTTCGTCGCCACGCTCATCTTTCTTCGGCAACCGCACCGGATCGGGCCCGATTCATCGCCCGAACGACGGTGCCAGGGCCGGCACAACGCGCGGCGCCTGGCACCGGGATCGGACCGTCGATCGCCCGGCATCGCCGCAGGACGCGGGCGGACGGCACGCTATCGAATCGCACCGGCGACCGGCTTCTCTTCGTCCTTCTCCTTCAGCTCGGTCACCAGCACGCTAGTCGTCAGCAGCAGGCCGGCGACGCTGGCCGCATTCTGCAACGCGCATCGGCAGACCTTGGCCGGGTCGATGATGCCGGCCTTGAACATGTCGACGAACTCGCCGCTGCGGGCGTCGTAGCCGAAGGCGCCGGACTTCTCCATGATTTCCGCGACGATGACGGGACCGTCGGCGCCGCTGTTTTCGGCAATCTGGCGCGTCGGATACTCCAGCGCCCGCGCGACGATCTCCAACCCGACGCGGACGTCGTCCTCCGCCTTCTTCGCCGCGGCGCGCACCGCCGGAATCGCCCGCAGGAACGGCACGCCGCCGCCGGGCACGACGCCTTCTTCCCACGCGGCCTTGGTCGCGTGGAACGCGTCGTCGACGAGGTCCTTGCGCTCCTTGACCTCAGTCTCGGTCGCGCCGCCGACGCGGATCACGGCCACGCCGCCGGTCAGCTTGGCGAGCCGCTCCTGGAGCTTTTCGCGGTCGTAGTCGCTCGTCGTCTTCTCAATCTGAGCGCGGATCTGCGCCGCGCGGGCCTCAATGTCCTTCTTCCGGCCCGCGCCCTCGACGATCGTCGTCGTGTCTTTCGTGACGATGACCTTCTTCGCGCGGCCGAGCTGCGACAACTCGAGATTCTCGAGCTTCAGGCCGCGGTCCTCGCTGATAAATTCACCGCCGACGACGACGGCCAGATCGCCCAGCATCGCCTTGCGCCGATCGCCGAAGCCCGGCGCCTTGACGGCGCAGATCTTCAGTACGCCGCGGAGCTTGTTCACGACGAGCGCGGCGAGCGCTTCGCCCTCGACGTCCTCGGCGATGATCAGCACCGGCTTGCCCGTGCTGAGGACCTTCTCGAGCAGTCCCACAAGGTCGCGCACGTTGCTGATCTTCTTTTCGAGGATCAGGATGTAGCAGTCCTCGAGCACGCAATCCATCGTCGTCGCGTCGGTCAGGAAGTAGGGAGAAATGTAGCCCTTGTCGAACTGCATGCCCTCGACGACTTCCTTCTCCGTCTCCATCCCGCGGCCTTCTTCGATCGTGACCACGCCCTCGCGGCCGACTTCCTCGAGCGCGTCGGCCAGCAGGTTGCCGATCTCGGCGTCGCCGTTGGCGGAGACGGTCCCCACCTTCGCGATCGCGTCCTTATCCTTGACCTTCTGCGAGAGCCGGGCGATCTCGGCCACCGCGATCTCGACCGCCTCGTTGATGCCGCGCTGTACGAGCAGCGGGTTCGCGCCGGCCGTGATGTTCCGCAGCCCTTCGTTGAAGATGGCCTCGGCCAGCACGACAGCCGTCGTGGTGCCGTCGCCGACCTTGTCGCCGGTTTTGCTGGCGACCTCGTTCACCATCTTCGCGCCCATGTTCTCGAACGGATCGGGCAGCTCGATCTCCTTGCTGACGGTCACACCGTCCTTCGTGATCCGCGGCGAACCCCAGCTCTTTTTCAGAATCACGTTGCGGCCGACGGGACCGAGCGTCACCTTCACGGCCGCGGCCAACTGGCGGACGCCGTTGCGAATCCCGTCGCGCGCCGCCTCATCGAACATCAACTGCTTTGCGGGCATCGTCTGCTCCTTCCAGCCGGGCGTCCGGCCGACGGCCGGTCCCGGGTTCCTGCGCACTCGTTGCTTGCGTTACTGGACCACGGCCAGGACGTCATTCTCGCGGAGGATGTAGTACTTCTTCCCCGAGACCTCGACCTCGGTGCCGCTGTACTTGCCGTAGAACACCTCGTCGCCGACCTTCAGTGACATCTTCCCGCGGGCGCCGGTGTCCATCAGCTTTCCGATCCCGACGGCGATGACCTTGCCGCGATGCGGCTTTTCCTTGGCCGTCTCCGGCAGGACGATCCCGCCGGCGGTCTTCTCCTCCGCGGGCGCCTGTTCCACCACGATCCGATCGTCCAACGGACGAAGCTTCACGCTCGGCATTGCTCCGGTCTCCTTTGATCTTGAACGCCTGAATCGCCCGGCGTCGGCGGACCGTCCCGTTGAGTCGGCCGGCGACAACCCGCCGCGCGCGGGCGTTGAATTACATCATGTCGTCCATGCCACCCATCTCGTCATCCATGCCGCCCGGACCGCCCGGACCGGCCTCCTTCTTCCTGGGCTTCTCGACGATGCAGCAGTTCGTCGACAGCAGGATCCGCGCCACGCTCGACGCGTTCTCCAGCGCGGTGCGCACGACCTTGACCGGATCAATCACGCCGGCCTTCAGGAGGTCGCCGTATTCGCCGGTCAGGGCGTTGAACCCGAACGAGCCGTCGCCTTTCAGCACCTTGTGCAGCACGACGCGGCCGTCGAACCCCGCGTTCTCGGCGATCATCCGCAGGGGCTCGCGGATCGCCTCGCGGACGATGTTAACGCCCGCCTTCTCGTCGTCTTCGCGCACGCGGACCTTGTCGAGCGCCGACTCGGCCCGCAGCAGCGCCACGCCGCCGCCCGGAACGACGCCTTCCTCGATCGCCGCGCGGCTCGCGTGCAGCGCATCCTCGTAGCGGGCCTTCTTCTGCTTCATCTCCGCCTCGGTCGCCGCGCCGACCTTGATCTGCGCCACGCCGCCGGCCAGCTTCGCCAGCCGCTCCTGGAGCTTCTCGCGGTCGTAGTCACTGGTCGTCGTCTCGATCTCGCGGCGGATCTGCTCAATGCGGCCCTGGATGTCCTTGCTCGAGCCCGCGCCCTCGATGATGGTCGTGTTGTCCGCGTCAATCTGGACGCGCTTCGCCTGGCCGAGATCGGCGATCGCCACGCTGTCGAGCTCGATGCCGAGGTCCTTGAAGATGGGCTTGCCGCCGGTCAGGATCGCGATGTCTTCCAGCATCGCCTTGCGCCGATCGCCGTAGCCGGGGGCCTTGACGGCCGCAACCTGCAGAATGCCGCGGAGCTTGTTGACGACCAGCGTCGCGAGCGCCTCGCCCTCCACGTCCTCGGCGATGATGAGCAGCGGCCGCTTGGTCTGCGCGACCTTTTCGAGCAGCGGCACGAGCTTGGTGACGCTCGAGATCTTCTCCTCGTACACGAGGACGAAGGCCTTTTCCAGCACGACTTCCATGTTGTCGGGGTCGGTGACGAAGTGCGGCGAAAGATAGCCGCGGTCGAACTGCATGCCTTCCACGACTTCGACGACCGTCTCGAGGCTACGGCCTTCATCGATCGTGATAACGCCGTCCTTGCCGACCTTCTCGAAGCAGTCGGCCAGCCGCTCGCCGACCTCGCGATCGTTGTTCGCCGAGATGGCCGCGACGTTGATGACGTCCTCGCGCTTGCTCGCCTTGATCGGCTTGGCCTGCGCCCGCAGCTCCTCGACGATGGCCGCGACCCCCTTCTCAATTCCGCGATTCAGCGCCATCGCGTCAATGCCCGCCGCGACGCAGCGCAGCCCCTCCTTGAAGATCGCTTCCGCGAGCACCGTCGCCGTCGTCGTGCCGTCGCCCGCCGACTCGGAGGTCTTCGAAGCGGCCTCCTTCACGAGCTGCACGCCGAGGTTCTGGTACTTGTCCTTGAGTTCGATCTCTTCGGCAACGGTGACGCCGTCCTTCGTCACCGTTGGTACCCCCCAGCCCTTGTCGAGAATGGCGTTTCGTCCGCGCGGACCGAGCGTTGCCTTGACCGCGGCCGCGAGTTTTTCCACCCCGGAAAGCAACGAGGCCCGGGCATCGGCGTCGTACGAGATCAGCTTGGCACCCATGGGATTGCGTCCTCCTTGGCGACCTTCCGGTCGGCTTGATTCCAACGGCTGCGGAGACAGACCATCTCCTCGGGCAGCGATGTTGCAACCAACGTGCCGCGGGCCAGGTGTCGCTGATCGGCTGTGATAAGATCAGATTTGACAGATTGTTGCGATTGGATCGTTCGGCGTGCAAGCGGTGGCCGATCTCGACCTGACGCTGCCACAACGGCAGGGATTCGACCGAATGCCTGCCACGCACTCGCCTGTGGGGCGGACGAATCGGCTTGGAGCGCGCCGCGGCTACTCCAACCCCTCGAGGGCGTCGTCGAGCAACTCGCTGAACTGCTCCACCGTGCGGTGACCGCTGACGCGGAGCGTCCCGATGAAAAACGTCGGCGTCGCCGAGACGCCCAGCGTCTGGCCCGACAGGACGTCGGTCTGTACGCGGGCCGCCTTCGCATCGGAGTCGATACACGCGTCGAACGTCGCCTGGTCCATGCCGAGCTGACCCGCGACGGCCTTGAGCTGCGCGATGCTCAGCGCGGCCTGGTTGTCGTAGAGCATGTCGTGGAACGGCCAGAACTGCGACTGGTCGTTCGCGCACTCGCTGCCCTGAGCGGCCTTCTCCGCCTGCGGATGCTGATTGCGCAGCGGGAAGTGGCGGAAGATCCAGCGGATACGGCCGGTGTCGATGTAGTTCTGCTTGATCGTCGGGAAGGTCTCGCGCGCGAAGCGGCCGCAGGCCGGACACTGGAAGTCGCCGTACTCGAAGACGGTCAGCGGCGGGCTGCCGACGGAAAGGATGTGGTCCTGGGCGAGAATAATCGGCGCGATGCCGGTATCGACGGGCGGCGGCGGCGTTCCGGGCGGGAGGATCTGACACGCGAAGCCGCCGGCGATCAGAACGCCGCATGCGACCGACGCGATGGCGACCCAACGGGTCCGGAATGCAGCACGCGGATTCGCGGCGCCGACTTGATCCATCAAACGCATCACGATCTCCTCACAGGAGCCCTGAGTCTTTAACGGACGCTGCGGTCCAGAAGGTAAAGCAACGTCGTGTTTCATGCGCGTCGCCGATCCGGCAGACGCGGTGGAGGCAGGCGCGACACGCAGGTCCGCGGGCTGGACCGGGCGGTCACGAAACCTATTCGGCTGCTGATCTTATGAATGCCGGCCGGTCTTGGTCAAACCACCGAAAGTCGGGAGCCGTCGGTGATCTCGACGCACCGCGGGGACGAAACCGTTCCTAAACCGCTGTTTTCCAATGGGTTACGCGCGATCACCAAAGCAGGCGGGACGCCGACGGAGCTGCAAAGTCAAACGCCTTGTTCACCACCCATCCCGACCGCTCCGATCTATGTGGAGTATGACCGTTCGGCACTCCCGGTCCGCGACCCCTGGACTCGAACGGCGAGCGCATCGCCGCGTCGCGATACACGGGCCGATGTCCTTTCGCTGCGGCAGCGGACACCACGAACCGGTCCGGCACGCGGTGACACGAAACGTCAGCACCGGCGGCATCTGCTTCGAAACCGAGGCGGCCGGCCTGCACATCGGCGATGCGATCGAGGCGCAGCTCGATCTTCCGGCCGCGCCGGGCATTCACTCCCACGGGGTGCACGTGCGGGCCCGCGCCGAAATCGTGCGGATCAACCGACCGTGCGAGGAGGAGCAAAACGCCGCGGCGATGAATACGCCGACGGTGTGCGTCGCCGCGCGCTTCATCACGCCGATTCGATTGTCGTTTTGACATCGAGCGAAGCGCACGGCCGACACCGCCGCGGCGCGTGACTGGCTCATCGCTTCTGCTTCGACAACGGCCGATCGCAAAGCCGCAGCCGCTTCGCCGGCGGCGACTCCGACGATGGATTGCGGCCTGCGCGGAACTGCATTCCGGCCGGCGCGGCGGCGCGACCGCTCATCATGCGCGCGACGGTCGAGTTGCCGAGTCCGTCGACCGGCCCGAGGGCCAGTTCGAGCAGCGTCGGCGCGTTCTGTACTCCGGCCGGGAACACATGCGGATCGAGCGGCGACAGACCGTACGTGGCATCGACGAAGAAGATCTGCTCCGCCGTCGCGGCCTCGGCCATGAGGTCGTTCGGATCGGCGGCATGTTCCAGCCCGAGCAGGTGGCCCAGTTCGTGCGCGGCGATGTTGGCCAGGCCCTGCGCGACGGCCTCGGCCGACGGGCGCAGCGCTTCGAAGAGTCCGAGCGTCTCGGCGAAGATGACCGCGCTCTGGCGCGGATTGCCGTTGAAGCTGTCGACATTGTCGGCCAGTCCGAGGAACCGTGCGTTCGCGCCGCCGAAGTAGACCGTCGAGTAGTTTCCGGCCGGACGGGCGTCGCGGTCGCTGCTGAGAAGAACGACGTTGAACGCGGCGAGGTCGTCGCGCATTTTCGCGACGATGAGGTCACGGATGTAGCCCGTGTCGCCGGCGAGGCGTCCGGAGATGCGGCCGGCATCGAACGGCGCGACGTCGAACGCGGGTTCCTGCGCGATGCGGATGCCGCTGCCGCCGCCGAACTCGAGCCAGACGGTCTGCGGGACGTACTGGAACGCGCCGTCGAGCGAGCGCCGCACGGTGACGCGGAATTCGCCTGACGTGTAGCGGCCGTCGTTCAGACCGAAGTACCGGGCGCGCGAGATCGCCAGGCCGAGCACGAGATTCGGATCATCGGCGCGCATGGCGACGTTGAGGAACGGATCGACCTGGCCACCGTAGTAGGAGCGATCATCGTTCGCGTCGATCAGCTCGCCGCGCGACGTGAACAGCGCGGCCATGGTGTTCAGGCCGTCCCGGCCGGCGACCTCGACGATGATCCGCTCGCGTGCCGCGACGGGCCCGAGGGCGTAGAGCGCGACCTCATCGGCGGACGTGAGACCTCCATCGAAAGTGACGCTGCCGACCTGCGGCAATGCGACCGGCACTGCGTGGGCGAATGGCGCGACGGCCTCGTCGATCGAGATCGGGTTCAGTCGTGACGCGGCCTGGACACGGCTCGCCGCGAACACCCATTCGACGGGCAAGACGTCACAGGCGGCGGTGGGGATCGCGCACAGCGCGACGAGTGCGACCATCCGCGCCTCGGACGAGGTACGGTGAGGGAACATGGGCTGCCTCTTTCAACCTGCCACTGCACCAGGCAGCCTCCGGATCGGGCCGTCCCGTCACGGCACGCGCGGTCGCGTTCGACCGGCGTTGCCTTGTTCACTGTACAATTCGCGCGGAGTCGATAACGGTTACCGCTGAACCGGACGTGACGCGCACGGCGCGCGGCGGGCCATTATCGGCCGCGCGCGGGAGATGCATGGTCGTCGAGATCCGTAAAGTAAGCAGTGTGTCGCCGCTGATCGGCGGCGGCTGGATCGCGGGCGAACTCCGGCGTCGCGGCGCGATCCAGGCGAGCGTGCCGGACGTCGCGACGCTCTCGCAGCCGCAGGCGGTCCAGGACGCGTACGAGGCGTTCGTCGACGCCGGCGCGCGATGGCTCGCCACGAATACGCACCACGCGAACCGCGCCGCGCTCTCACGGATCGACGCCGCGATCTCCGTGCAATCGATCAACCGCCGCGCAGTCGAGTTGTGCCGCCGCGCCGCGGAGCCGGCCCGCGATCGCGTGCTCGTGTTCGGCGAGATCGGACCGACCGGCCTGTTCACGGCCATCGGCGAACTGGACGAGGCCCGCGCGCTGGAGGTGTTCGGAGAGCAGGCCGTCGAACTCGAGGTGGCGGGCGCGAATGCGCTGCTGCTGGCGCGCTTTGCCGACGCGCAGGAGTTCGAGTGGGCGGCGCGGGCGTGCCGCACCGCGACCGGGCTGCCGGTGCTGGCCTGTTGCGTGTTCGATTCGGGCGCCGAGCGAGAGGAGACGGTCTGCGGCGTCGGAATCGTCGACATGGCGCGGACGGCCGTCGTCGCGGGAGTCGAGGCGTTCGGGATCGACTGCGCCGCGCCCGAGACCGCGCTGACGCACGTGCAGATCCTGAGCCGGCAATCGGACCGACCTGTCTTCGCACGGGCGAACGCGGGGCCGGCGGAATGGCGGGACGGCGACGCGGTCTATCCGGAGAAACCCGATGCGTTCGCAGAGCGGATGGCCGCTCTGCGCGAGGCGGGGGCTGCGATCCTCGGCGCCTGCTGCGGCGCGACGCCGGCGCACGTCGCGGCGCTGCGACGGCGGATCGAGCAGCGATGATTCGCCGGGACGCGATCGACTCCGAATTGGCGGGATCGACGCGAAGGCACCCGCGTGGACAGACGCCGGAGGGGGCCTACAATTCGAATTCGCGACGCGCGTGGGCCCGCCGCGACGAGTGAAACGCTTCTGAGACCGGATCGCGATGTTCGTCTTTCCCTATGGCGCTGACCGCATCGTCCGACGCACACCGCTTGTCAACCATGCGCTGATCGGCCTGAATGCGGGACTGTACCTCGTGTCCAAGGCCCTCGAGCAGGCCCGCGCGGGCGAATGGCTCGATCCCTACATGCTCTGGCCGCTTGATCCGACGATCCTCCAGTTCTTCACCTACCAGTTTCTGCACGCCGACCTCGGGCACCTTGCCGGCAACATGGTCTTCCTCTGGGTCTTTGGAAACAACGTGAACGGCCGCATGGGTCACGTCGTGTACGGCCTGTTCTATCTCGCCTGCGGCGTCTTTGCGGGCGTGGGGTTCGCCCTGGCCGGCCGGGAGCATCCGTGCGTCGGCGCGAGCGGGGCGATCGCGGGCGTGACGACGGCGTATCTCGTGCTGTTTCCGCGGACCGGCATCTCGGTCTTCTACTGGATCTGGCTCTACATCGGGACGACGTCGATCAGCGCGCTGTGGTTCATCGTGCTGAAGATGATCCTGTGGGACAATTTGATTGCGATGAAGCTGCCGTCCGGCGACACGACCAACGTCGCGTACTCGGCGCACCTCGTCGGTTACCTTGCGGGCTTCGCCCTATCGGTGCTCATGCTCTGGCTGCGAGCGCTTCCGCGCGATGCGTTCGACCTGCTGGCGATCTGGCGGCGGGCCTACCAGCGAGCGTCGTTCGCCTCCGCCATGTCCGATCCGAACACGCGGGCCCGCGCACAGTACGGATCGGTCGCCCAAACCGTCGCCGAGGACGGACGGACCATCGTCCCGACGGCGCGGCCGGCCGACCCGGCGTCGAACCTGCGCGACCGTGTCATTTATTGCCTCGCCCACGGTGAGATCGACGAGGCGCTTGCCCACTACGCGCGATTCGCGGAGATCAACCCGGCGAATCCGCTGTCGCGCGCGGACCAGGTGGAGATCGCGAACCAGTTCATGGCGCGAAAACAGCACGCGGCGGCGGCCGAGGCATACGAAACGTACCTGCGGCACTACGAGGCGCATGACGATGCGGAGCAGGTGAAGTTATTGCTCGGCATCCTCTACGCGCGGTATCTTGAGCGCCCGGACATGGCGTCGCGATACCTCCGCGATTGCGCCGAGCGATTGTCCGACCCGGACCAGAAGGCTCAGGCCCGTCACTGGCTTCAGGTCGCGGCCGACGCGCTGTCGGGGCCGACGTCCGCGCCGGCGGCGCCGCAGGCCTGACACGACGCCGATCCGATCTATCGACGCCGCGTCGGGGACTTACGCGATGACCCAGCCGACGTTGCAGCGCGGGGACGCCGTTCACGCCGCGATCGCCGCGTGCTTCCTGCTCATCTACGGGTTCTATCTCGCGCCCTCGGGCATCGCCGACTCAGCGCTCTACAACACCAGCGTCGATGTCGCGCGCTGGGCGGCGCGAATCGGCGGCTTCGCGTTCGTCGTCGTCGCCGCGGCGACGGCAGCCGGAATCGAAGCGATCCGGCGAATCGAGCGCGCGGTGGCATTCGCGGCGGGCGCGATCTACACGCCGATCGGTGCCTACTGGATTGTCGTCGACCGCGATCTGACGGCCTTCGTCGTTTTCGCATTCGGGCTTTCATGCCTGTTTCAGGGTCGACGCGAAGCCCCGAACGCATCAACCGAAGAGGAACACGTCGCACCGCCGGCACTGCGACCGTTGCCGGAATCCGCGCCGCCGCATCCGCCGCCAGCCCCGCCGCCGCGCGACGAGCCGGCGCTACCGGCCGCGCCGCCGTCCGACGGCTATCTTGCGGAACTGGGGCGGCGCGAGCGTGACCGCCGCGCGCACGATGCGGAGTCGAAGCCATCATGAGCGAATCGGTCCGGACAGAACCGTCCGAACGCGATCCCGCGCTGGAGCGATACTCGCGGCAGGCGCTGTTCCAGCGGATCGGCGAGGCCGGACAGCGACGACTGCTCGCATCGCGCGCGGTCGTCATCGGCGTGGGCGCGCTCGGATCGGTCATCGCCGGCATCCTCGCCCGCGCGGGTGTCGGCTTTCTGCGGATCATCGACCGCGACTACCTCGAACTGAACAACCTCCAGCGGCAGGAGCTGTTCGACGAGTCGGACCTCGAGGCGGGGCTGCCGAAGGCCGCGACCGCGGCGAACAAGCTCGCGCGGATCAACTCGGCGATCCGGATCGAGCCGCACGTCGTCGATCTGAACCGCACGAACGTCGAACGCTTGATCGACGGCTGTGACGTGATCCTCGACGGCACGGACAACTTTGAGACGCGTTTTCTCATCAACGATGCGGCGATCAAGCAGGGTGTTCCGTGGATTTATGGTGCGTGCATCGGCGCGACCGGCATGGTCATGCCGATCCTGCCCGGCGAGACGCCGTGTCTGCGCTGCGTCTGGGACAGCCCGCCGCCGGCGGGCATGAACCCGACCTGCGATACGGCCGGCGTGCTCGCGCCGATCGTTCACATCGTGGCCGCGACCCAGGCGCTCGAGGCGATCAAGCTGCTGACCGGGCAGCGCAACGATGTCTCGCGCGGTCTGTTGCAGATCGATGCGTGGATGGCGCGGCTGGATCGCTTCGACTTTCAATCGGCGCGCGCGCAAGGGGAGTGCACTTGCTGCGTTCGGCGCTCGTTCGAGTATCTCGACGGCGCGCGCACGGGCGGTACGGCCGCCCTGTGCGGCCGCAATGCGGTGCAGATCGCCGCGCCGCCGGGCCAGCGGATCGACCTGGCTGATCTCGGGCGGCGATTGGCGCCCGTCGCCGCGGATTCGCCGCGGGTCAACGCATTCATGCTCCGCGCGCGGGTCGACCGATACGACGTCACCGTGTTTACCGACGGCCGGGCCATCATCAAGGGCACAAGCGAGCCGGACGAGGCCCGCAGCGTTTACGCCCGGTACGTCGGGGCCTGAGAAACCGCGATGCCGCGGGGCGGCGCGCGAAACTGGAGTGGACCAATGGATGTTCGTCGATTCGTCGTCGTCTGTCTCGTGCTAGCCACCGGCCTGGCCGGCGGATGTTCCGAGTTCGTGCTCGAAGGGATTGTCAGCGACCGTGAGACGGCGCGGCCGATCTCGGACGTTACGATATCGCAGCGATGCGCGGAGACATGGAAAGAGTTGGGCGAGACCGACGGGCGCGGGCGCTACTGGATCCTCAAGACCGACGTCCGCGGCGGCGGTAAGATCCGACTGGCCAAGCCCGGCTATCGCCCGACCGAGCTGCTCGAAAGCGAGTTCATGACCGGCCAGAGCTTCATTCTCGTGCCGACCTCCGAGGCGCCGGATGAAATGTCGGAGGCGGCCGGCGCGTCGGGCGATTGAATCCGGCGCGGACCGCGATCGGCAGTCGGCATGCAGAGAATCGGTCCGCCCCGCCGATGAAACACCACGTCGCCGCAACGGTGCCACGTTCGCATGGAATACGCCGAGCATGCCATCTTCGCCGGTCTTCTGGCCGCGCTGACGCTGCTGTATCTGCACGGGGTCGTGCAGGCGAAGCAGGCCTGGCCGAGCCACGAACCGTCGACGCCGCCGCGCGCCACGGACGCATCGGCGTCGCCGGCGCCGTCGGAAAACAACGCCACCGTGCCGTCGTCGGTTGACGCTCGGAGCCCACAGGCATAGGTTATGCAGGAAGCGCCGCGCGACGCGGCGCGGACCGCTCGTCTCGCGGGTGGATGCCCATGCCCTCCGACATGCGATCCCGGATTTCGACGCTGGCCTCGCTGCTGGCGTTTCTGCGCGGCGGGCTGCCGCTGGTCATCGGGATCCTCGCGATCGGCGCCCTGCTGGAGTGGAACGATGGCTGGGGCTGGCGGTCGATCATGATCGTGGCGGGCGCGCTGCTGGCAGTCGCGCTGTGCGAGGTTCTGCTCGGGCTGGGCAGCGTGCTGATCAAGATCGAATCGAGCGCCTTTCGAATCAACGACGCCCTGCTGGACATCCGCGATCAGACGCAGCAGCACGGCCGCTTTCTCCAGACGATCGCCGAGCACACGCGCCTGTCCGAGGTCGCCCGCAGCATCGCCTATCGCGAGCAGGAGCGCGAGCTGATCCGCCGCGCCTTCGGCGAGACGCTCATCGGCGGCGACTACGAGGGCGCGTTCTTCCTCGCCGACCTGCTGGAAAAACGCCACGGCTACAAGCAGGAGGCCGACCGCCTGCGGCAGGAGATCGAGGCCTCGCGTCACGACGCACAAGGCCGTTACATCGACGATTGCGTCCGGCGCGTCGAGGGGATGCTCGAGAGCCGCGAATGGGACCGCGCACGCGCCGAAATCGAGCGCCTGCTGAAGATGTACCCGACGACGGAACGAATTCGACGCCTGCCCGACGCCCTGCGGCAGAAGCGCAGCGACAACAAGCGCCGCCTCCTCAAGGAATGGGACGAGTCCGTCCAGCGCAACGACATCGACCGCGGTATCGCGCTGCTCAAGGAACTCGATCAATACCTGACCCCGAATGAGGCCGCCGCGCTGGAGGAATCCGCCCGCGGCGTCTTCCGCGCGAAGCTGCACAACCTCGGCGTCCAGTTCTCCCTCGCCGTCCACGACAAGCAGTGGGCCGAGGCCCTCGAGACCGGCCAGCAGATCATCGCCGAGTTTCCCAACAGCCGCATGGCCGCCGAGGTTCGCGAGCACCTCGATTCCCTCAAGGCGCGGGCCAGCGCCGCCGGTCAGCGGATCGAGGCCGGGGCCGACGCCTGAGCGGTTGCCCGCGCGCCGCGGCTCGCGACGCGGCCGAGCCGGCTGGCGATTCGATCCATCACCCGATAACTTGCTTGGGAGACTCGACCGCGCCGAGATAATATGGGGCCAGACGCGGCGGCGGGCGCGTGCCGCGAATCGAATCGGGGCCGAGGCGCGACAGGGTGGAGGTCACTACTCCCATGCACCAGCAATCACGAGTACATCCGGATCGACAAGGCCATCCGTTCCGCATCGTGGCGACTGCGGCGTGCGCGGTAGCGTTCTCGCTGCTCGCCGGCGCCTGCCTCATGGAGGAAGATCCGAACACGTTTCGTGTCGAGGGCCGCGCGCCCTCGTCGCCGCCGGTACCGGTGCCGGGCTCCTACGGTTATCCGCCGGAACCGCCGGTCACGGGGGTCGAGGCATTGCGGTCGTTCGTCGATCGCTTCAAGCACCGCGTCGTGCTGTTGGACTTCTGGGCGAGCTGGTGCAACCGGTGCCGAGCCGAAATGCCGCAAATCGTCCGGCTCCAGGAGGACCTCCGTGCCTCAGGCTTCCAGGTGATCTCGGTCAACCTCGACGAACCCTCCGAGTGGACGCCGCGGACGCAGCCGCTGCTGCGAAGCGTCAACGGAAATTTCCCTTGCGTCGTCGTGCCGCGCGAGGAGAAGGCCGGCGTCCGCCGTTGGCTGGCGAGCGACTGGTCCTATGCGCTGCCCGCGCGCTTCGTCCTCGACGGCGAGGGTCGGATCATCGCTCGCCTCTTCGATTCGGCGAGTGTTGATCAGGTCCGCAGCGAAGTCGAACGTGCGGTCCGCGGCAGCTCGCTGGCCCGGCCGGGCCCGTCCCGCGGTCCGGAACTCCGCGCGCGGGTGATCGTGATCGCCAACGGTGAGAGCATCACAGTCCCGACCATCTACGGTGAGCGCGACGACGGAACGGCGCTGGCGAGGAAGCTTGTGCCGAGCGTGATCGAGCACGTCGACTCGCCGACGAAGCGCATCGCCGTCCTGCCGTTCGACGTCCGCTCCGGGTTGGAGTCATCGCCGCAGTTAGGGATGCAAACGGCCGACGCGACGATCTCGCTCCTGCGACAGCGCGGTTATCTGGACGTCGTCGAACCGCAGGCCGCGCGGCGCGAGATTGACCGGATCAGCCTGACGCCGATGGCGATCGAGTTCGATCCGTCGGCCGTCCAGGGCAAACTGCCGTTCGATTACCTCGTGATCGGCTGGCTCCGCGGACCATCGAGGACCCGTGGCGGCGAGGCCCCGGCGGCCATGGGGCAGGTGCCGCCGACGCCGATCGAAGCCGTCCCAGGAGAGTAAACCCCTCCGCCGCAACGCCTTCCGTCCAGGGGTCGGCCGGCCGACCGGATCGACGCCACCCTCGCGGCGGGCTTGATTCGACCGCCGAACCGGGTCATACTTCCCGATTCGATTTCGACCCAAGGAGCGTCCGCGATGTACGCAGTGGTAGAAGATGGCGGCAAGCAGTTCATGGTCCGGACAGGGCAGACCGTCTTTCTGGAGCGGCGGGACTTGCCCGACGCTGCGAAGTCGTTGACGCTCGACCGCGTGCTCATGCTGGGTGAGGCCGAGGCGTGCAAGATCGGCGCCCCGTACGTCGCCGGCGCCAAGGTCACGGCGACGGTGCACGGCGAGATCAAGGGGCCCAAGCTCCGGATCGAGAAGTTCCGGCGACGCAAAGGCTATCACCTTCGCAAAGGCCACCGGCAGCGCTATCTGAAAGTCACCATCGACGACATCAAGGGCTGACCCACCCGGGCGGTTTCCATCCGGTGCAGACAACCCGCCATCCCGGCCCGGCGCTGCGATTCGCGCGCCGCGTCCTCGCGCTGACGTCCGTCGCGCTCGTCGTCGCGGCCGCGCGCGCCGATCAGACGGTCGAGATCGTCCATCGCTTCAAATCGCCCGATCCGCGCTACCTGGAGATCCGCTACGGCGTCGAGAAGTCGACGCTGACGTCGCTGTTCCCGCAGGCCTTCACCAACCAGGAAGATCGGACCTGGACGCTGACACAGCGCCTCAAGCCCGGCTCCGCGCCGCCGGGCGTCGAGATCACGTGGAAGCTCGATCGCGTGCAGGCGCACCGCCGCGAGAACAAGAACGAGCTGCGCTTCGATTCGCTGCGGCCGACCCAGCCCCTGCCGCAACTGACGCTGCTCAAGCAATGGTCGTCCCGGAGCTTCGACATCCGCCTGAATCGCCTCGGCAAGCTGTTCGGACTGACGGGCTATCAGACGTTGCCGTCGGCGCCGTCCGCCTCGACGGTCAATCGCGGTCGCGTCGGCGTCTTTGATCCGCCCAACCGGGACGAGTTTGTGAGCGTGCTGGCCACCGTCTTCGAGGAGTACGTCCCGCCGAATCCCGTCAATCCCGGCCAGACCTGGAAGCGGGCGTACGAGGCCGTCCGCGCGCCGTACGGAACGTTTCGCGGCGACGTGGAGTACCGACTCGCCGGCGTAGCGCGGCAGGGCGAGCGGCGGATCGCGACGATCGGCTTCCGCGGGACGCTGGAGCTTACACCCAACAACCGGTCACGCGACGGGGATTCGCGAAAATACGTCGTGCATCGCGCCGAGCATCGCGGAGAGGTCCAGTTCGATGTCGGGGCGGGAGAGCTTGTGTCGCTTCTGGCCGTCGATGATCTCAAGGTTGACGTGGTCATGACGACCACGCCGAAGCCGACCAGCGGCCCGGCGTCGCAGCCCGCCGCCGCGCCGACGTCATACACGTTTACGTTCGAGGAGAAGCACACGACAAAGGTCAGCGTCTCGCACACGGCGCCGGTGATGCCGGTCGTCGTGCAGACGTCGCAACCAGCTCCGCGCGCGCCGGCCCCGGTCCAGCCGCCCGCATCGACCGAGCGCCGCCAGTACGGCCGGATGCCGCCCGCGAGCCGGAACGCCCCGCAAACGGGTCCGACCACGCAGCCGCACCCGCTCCCAAGCCGGGCGGAGGACTGATCGCCAGGTCGCGCGGCGCGACGGCGCATCTGCGCGCGGCTTCGGCAGTGCGTCCGGGCCGACTACGACGACGGGAGTTGCGGCGGGGAGAATCGGCTGCGGCGCTGTTCCTCCCATTCGCGCCGGACGCAGGAAAGACCGTAGACGCAGTCCTCGAAGCGGTCGCTGAGGCATCGCAGGAGCGAGGCCGGCGGCTTGGCGTCGTCGGTGGTCAACTCCGACGCGATCCAGTATGAGCGCTTGCCCTGGCTGAGGTAGTCAACGAGCTGATCGCTGCGGCGCGGACCGCGAAGCAGTCGGAGGTTCTCCGGATAGACGCCCGTCCAGAACAGCGTGAAGTCGCCGATGTGAATGTGGACGCGGCGGCGATGATCGACGTCGCTCATCCCCGGCTCGGGAGCCGTTTCGCTGATCATCTCGCTGACTTGGTCGATGCGCCGACCGCCGGCGTCGTGCAGGCGGAAGATGTGGTCCGCATGCAGGAAGTCCATCAGCAGGTCGGCGAGGTAATCCGCGACGCCAGGGGACGCCAGCCCGACCTGCGTGTACAGGCTCTGTTCCACCAGTCCCGTGAACCAGTGACGCAGCGAATGCGTCTCGAGCGATTTGGGGCACATTCCCAACGACCTCCCGAAGCGACCTCCCTTTCCGAATCCTTCGCCGGTTGTCGTCTCAACTCAATGATATGAAGCGGACCTGCCGCGAAACAAGCGCTCCCGGTTCAGGTCCCTCTAACATATTATCGGGTGCAGAACGCGGTCCGCCGAAGGGAGCCTTGCCGCCATTCGCACGGATGATCTGGACTATGAACTGCCGGCCGAGCGCATTGCACAGCGCCCGCTGCCGGAGCGCGATCGTTCGCGACTGATGGTCCTCGACCGTGCCGCGCAGCGCATCTCGCACGCCGTCTTTCGCGACCTGCCCCGACTGCTCCGCCGCGCAGACCGGCTTGTCTACAACGACAGCCGCGTCCTGCCCGCGAAGTTCACCCTCTGGCGGGCGACCGGCGCGCGGATCGATGCCCTCTTTCTCGCCGAGCGCGACGAGGGGCAGTGGCAGGTCATGCTCAACGGCGGCGGACGGCTCCGCGAGGGGGAGGAACTCGCCGTGGACGGCGCCGTCGCGAAGGCGGTTTACGTCGGCCGCGACCCGGACCACGGCTTCCGCATTCGCATCGTGCCGGCGTGCGGCGCCGCCGAGTTCCTCGATGCGCACGGCCGCGCGCCGCTTCCGCCCTACATCAAACCGGAACGAACTGCGGTGGCCCCGGACGATCGCACCGTGCGGTCCGAATACCAAACGATCTACGCGCGCCGGGATGGCTCGGTCGCCGCGCCGACGGCCGGGCTGCACTTCAGCGGGCCGCTGCTGCAAGCCCTCGAGACCGCCGGCATCGGCTGGACGGCCGTCACTCTGCACATCGGCCTGGGGACGTTTCAGCCCGTCGCCTTCGAGGATCTGCGCCAGCACCGAATGCACGCGGAATTGTTCGAATTGAGCGCCGGGGCTGTCGAGGCGATTCACGAAACGCGCCGCAGCGGTGGGCGCATCGTCGCCGTGGGCACCACGTCCGTCCGGGTACTCGAATCCTGCGCGGACGAGGATGGCCGGCTGACGCCCCGCCGCGGATCGACGCAACTGCTGATCTACCCGCCCTACCGGTTCCGCGCCGTCGATGCCCTCATTACGAACTTCCACCTGCCGCGGAGCACGCTCCTTGCGCTGGTGTACGCGTTCGGAGGAACCGAGTTCGTGCGCCGCGCGTATGACATCGCGATTGCGGAGAAGTACCGCTTCTACAGCTTCGGCGATGCGATGCTGATTCTCTGAGGAGCCGTCACGGGCGTTGGGGCGAGGTCGCGGCCGGCGCGGAGGGTTCCGCCGCGCGGGTCGTCGCGCGCGTCGTTGTCGATGCGCCGCCGCGGAGTCGCCGCAGCGCCTCCTCGGCATCGCGAACATGCCGGCCGAAGCGACGATTGCATTGCTCGGCGGTCGTGCGGCGCATCCGCACGGTTCGCATGTCGGCCAGCAGGATGTGCCCGCCCGCATCGATCTCCGCCTCGGTAGGCGGCCCGACGAACCCCTCGTGCTCGATGATGCGGAACCGGCGCGGGCCGTCTGCTTCCGCGCTTTCGACCGCGCCGCGGAACTCAAACGTGCGGAGCGTCAGTCCGGCGCTTTCGTGATCGTATTCGTGAAACGCGAGCTCCCGCGGAGACCTCGGATCGCGCACCAGTCGCGGCAGCAACCGCACGATCGACCGCGAGGCGTAGGTCGGCGGCACGCGAATCGGCTCGCTTTCCCGCGCTTCGCCCGGCAGGGGTACATCGCCGGCCGCCGGCTGTACGAAGCCCACGTCGCCGCCCAGCCGCTCGGTGCGCGATGCCACGACCAGCCGGTCCTTTTCGCGCACTCCGTCGTTCCATTCCGAGTCGGCGGCGACCGGCGCTCCGTTCGCGTCCCGGCGAAGCACCGTCGTCCGTGTCTGCCAGCGCTCGCTCGTCAGGTAGAGGCTGACGAAATAGTCGTTCTCGATCCGCCGCGCGGTGCGGTTTGGATCGAACGTCCAGCCGCGCTCGCGAAGCGAGAGCCCGCTCTGGCCCCCGTACGTCTCCACTCGCACGGCTGCATGGACGAAGCCCGCCGCGCGGCCCGCCACGTAAACCAGCCAGTAATCGTCCGACTCGCCCAGAGCGGCCAGATCGGACGGTGCCAGCGAGCGCAGCCATTCCTGACCGGCCAGAAGCGCAGATTGGATTCGCGCCGCCGTCGTATCGTCGTGCACGACGCGAAACGTGTCGGCGACCGACGCGAAGACCGGCTCGAGCGTCGGCCGTGCGGAATCCGGCACGACGCTCGTCAGCGCGAAATACTGTCGCGAGCGCGCTTGGATCAGGCAGAGCATCAGCGCCATCGGCCGGCCATCAAGCTTGAATGACGCCACGAGGTCGGCGGCGGGCAGGCCGGCCAACTGCCGCGTTTCGCGACGCGCGATGGCCACGTCGGGCAGTCCGCGCGACAGGGCACGGGTCATGTCGCCAAGGGTCTCGTCGAGCGACCGGCTCTTCGTTGCGACGCTGAGCACGACCGAAATCTCGCACGCCGGCCCGCGTTCGGGCGGGCTGGACATCCGCAGCACCGAGATGCCGATTGGTTCGATCCGGCGGCGGCGCGACGCGTCCCACCCGAGCGGCGGCCGAAGCCGGAAACCGTGCGTCCCGTCAACGTACACCTCGCCGAGGCGAACCTCCGCCGCGGCGGTTGACGAGAGGGCCAGCAGCGCAGCCGCACTGAGCATCGCAGCGGATCTTTCCGACAATCGACAGTTCCCAGTCACGTGACGCCCAAACTCACCCCGACCGAGGCCGCGACGCGTCCACGGCGCAGAGGCATCGCCCGCACCATCATCGCTCGGGCAACCGCGCCCAACTCAGCAACCGCTGCACCTCCGCACGCGTCGAACGCCGGAAGACGCGGTTCTCATCCAGCACGAACTCCTCGAGTCGGCCCTCGGCGTCAAACCGATAGCCGACGCGCGACGATGAGAAGTCCGGCTGGCTCATGATCAGCGGCCGACCGGACTCCGGCGTCGCCTTCCAGCAGCGAACATAGTGCGGCGCACGGCTGACCTGATCAACGACCTCAATCAGCGCAGACTCGCCGGGCGCAAGCGAATCGCACTCGGCCAGGACCGAGTCGAGCAGGGGCTCCGGTGCGAAGACCGCTCCGAGCTCCATTTTGGCCGTGCGACTCGTCCCGCCGGTCTCCGCCGACCACTCAAGCGCCGGGCCGTTTCGGCGGCGTTCCGCGCGAAGGGATTGCTCCAGCCGCGTCCACTTCATTCTCGCGCGCTCTTCGTACTCGTACACGTCGCCAAGCCGATCCGAACGGAAGTGCACCGTCCGCAGCACGTCGCTCCGCCGCATGAGTCGCCACTCCAGCCGCGTCCTACCCTCGAGAACGTAGCGCGGCGAGACGTCTGACTCGTCGCGCTGGACCGGACCGATCTGCTCAAACACGTACCCCGCCGGTTCGAGATACTCCTCCAGCAGATACCAGCGAACATCCGTCCGGCTCGGCGGCGGCTGCGGATCGACGCTCGCGCGCCAGCGTTTCAACAGCGACCTGCCGCGCCCCAGCGCCGCCGCCGCATCGAACTTCGACGCCTCCGGCACGACGCGGAACGACGAGGCAAGTTCACGACACAGCCCATCGATCCGATCGCGGAAGGACGACGGGACGGCCGTTCGCATCATCACGGCCTGGTGCGGCGCGATCGGGACCGCCCACGCGATCACCACGAAATCGCCGTGTGCGAGCTCCCCGCGCGCTGCCTCGTACGACCCCGCCCGCACCGTCTCCGGCGGCGACGCCAGGTCCAGCTCAAACGTGCCACTGAGCAATTGATCGAAGACCAGGTCCGCCGCCGTGCGCGGCTCAACGAGCACGGCCGGCCAGACGGCGATCGTCCACGGCCACTCGGCCGTTCGGTCCGCGACAAAGGAAATGCCGGATTCGAGCTCGGACTGCGCCGCGACGACGTAACAGCCCTGCGGAACGCGGCACTCGAAGCCCATCGGCCGCGTCAGGTCGGCCGCCTCCCGCGACAGGTCCGCCTCCGTCCGCTCAATCGATGCGCACACGGCGCGGAAGCACGTCCGGTGCACACGATGCAATCGGCTGCCGCAGATCAGCGCCACGTGCACGCCGGGCGATTCCGGGATGCTGCTGCCGCCAATGAGGAACGACTGCGTGCCCACCGGCGCCCGGAACGTGGCCCACAACTCTGCGCCGACCACGTCGCCGAACGCCACGGCGTCGATCCCGGCCGCATCCGGCCGCAGATCGGAGACCAGTTCATCGAGGAAGCCCTGCGTCAGCGCGAACGCAGGCTCTCCGGACGTTCGCCGGTCGAAGCCGATCATCAGCGTCGCGGTTGCGCCCTTACCGATCGGTCCGCTGGCCACGATCCGCGCCGACCAGTCATCCTGCTCGCGCCGCGCATCGTCGATCGCCCAGCCCTCGGGCAGGCGAAAGCGGATCGGCCAACCCGGCAGCCGCACCGGCGCTCCAAGCGGCTCGGCCACCGTCGTGACATCGACGATCGACCAGGCGAGGCCCACGGCGGCGCCCAGCGCGGCGCTGGCGATCGCGAGCGCCCGCAAGCGTTGGGCGCGCTCCGTCATCAACACGAGCGACATCGCGTCGCAGAATAGGCGGCAGGCCCGCCGGCGGCAAACCCCGGCGGCGCATCCACGGACGGTGCCCCGCCAGATTTCGCTTTGAGCATGGCGGGCCGCCGCGTATACTTGCGCAGGTCGGCGTCCAGCGACGCCGGCCGGGCGATCTTCGGATCGCGCGTGTGCCTGTCGTGTCGTCGTCGCCGGCGGGCGGTGATGGCCGACAGGGGGAACAAGCTCGACGCCGCGTCGTCGTCGGTACGCGGGCGCGGGTCGGGAAGGTTCTCAATGGAAAGGAGGTGATCCGTGCCATCTCAAATAGGTGAGCTGCCATAAGGCAGCCGACGCAGCTGCCGATGGCAGCCAACAAATGTGAAGACCCGCGGGATGGCCGAATGGCCTCCCGCGGGTTTTCCGTTTTCAAGCAGATGCGCGGCGCGGACGCGGTCGGTGAACGGGACTGACGCTTGTTCAGTCCTGCGCCATCAGCGCCATCGCGAGGATCGCCACCAGCCCCACCATCGCGATGAGTGTCGGCGTAATCCGCTCGCCTGCATCGACGCGCGACGACGCATGACGAGCGGCGTCGATCGTCGACTCCACGAACAAGCGCTCCAGCCCGAGCGATCGTCCATATCGTTGATATTGGCGCCGCTTGAACCAGCCGAACGAACCCTCGTCGGCGGCCCGACGCACCATTTCGACGAAGACCCGCTCGATCGTTTCGTCGGAAGTAAGATCAACCGCTCGGCGATCGTCCGCCGGCCTCACCGCGCCGTCGGGGCGCACACGAATTGTCATGGCTTCTGCCCCCCACTCCCGTCTTCCGATTCTACACTGCCGACGCGCGCCATTCCCGCCATGACGCGGCAAACCGCGATAGTTGGCGAGAAGGCGTTTTTCCCATAGACTGCGCGGCCGGAAACGTGTCGCGGAAACGGACTCGGGATCAAATCAGCGTCGATGTCCCATAAGCAGCTCGAAACACCTCCACTCTTCGCAAAGCTCGGGCTTGAGACTCCGATCCTGCAGGCCATCGCGGCGATGAACTTCCGCGAGCCGACCGAGATCCAGTCCGCGATGATCCCGCATGTGCTCGCGGGCCGCGACGTCCTCGGACAGGCCCGCACCGGCACCGGAAAGACCGCCGCCTTCGGACTGCCGTTGTTGCAACGGGTCGATCCGTCGGAGCGGATGCAGGCGCTCGTGCTGACACCGACGCGCGAGCTCGCGGCGCAGGTCCTCGGCGACTTCCGCCGCTTCGCCGCCCATTTGCCGATCCACTGTGTGCCGGTCTACGGCGGGCACGGCCTGCGCCAGCAGTTGCACCAGCTCGGCAAGAAGCCGCACGTCGCCACCGGCACGCCCGGCCGCGTGCTCGATCTCATGCAGCGCGGCGCGCTCGATCTGTCGCACCTGCGCTTCGCCGTGCTCGACGAGGTCGACCGCATGCTCGACATCGGCTTCCGCGATGACATCCGACGCATCCTCGGACGGATCAACCACGCGCACCAGACGGTCTTCGTCTCGGCGACCATCGACGGGGAAATCCGCAAGCTCGCCATGCAGTACATGAACGACCCCGTCGAGCTAAACGTCTCGCGCGACGTCCTGACGACCGAGTCGGTCGACCAGCACTACGTCAGCGTCGAGCCGTGGGACAAGTATCGACTGCTGATGCGCGTCCTCGACGTCGAGAAGCCCACGCTCATCATCGTCTTCACGAACACCAAGCACGCAGCCCGCAAGCTCGCCAAGCGGCTGCACGCCGGCGGCATCGAGGCCAAGGAGATTCACGGCGACCTCGTGCAGCAGAAGCGCGAGCGGATCATGGACCGTTTCCGCCGGCACAAGATCCCCGTGCTGGTCGCGACCGACCTGGCCGCCCGCGGCATCGACGTCAGCGGCATCACGCACATCCTGAACTACGACCTGCCGCAGGACCCGCACGTGTACGTCCACCGCATCGGCCGCACGGCCCGCATGGGCGCGTTCGGCAAGGCGATCTCGTTCGTGACGCGCGAGCAGGGAAAGCAGCTCACCGAGATCGAGAAGCTGATCAATCGCGAAATCGTGCAGTGGACCGTGGATGGATTCGAGCCGTCGCCGCCGCCCCGTGAACACGACGCCCGCGCCATGCTGCCGACCGTAATCGCCGAACGACCGCCCGGCGCCGCGGAACCCGCGCCACCGCGGCCCAAGCCCGCCACGCTCGGCGGGAAGTTCCCCGTCTCGCGGCGACGACGCCGGCCGTAAACGCGACCATCGGCTTCAGGCGCGCGAGGAATCCTCCATCGCTACACCGACCGATCCATCCGGCGGAGCGGCCGGCGACTCGGCCCAGCGTGTATTAAGCCGGTGCGGCACGGACAGCAGGTCGAGCAGCTTTCCGACGACGAAATCGACGAGGTCGCCGACGCGCTTCGGCAGCATGTAGAAACCCGGAGACGCCGGACAGATGATCGCGCCGGCGGTCGACAGCCGCAGTTGGTTCTCCAGCTCGATCCGCGACACCGGCATCTCGCGCGGAGCGACGATCAGCCGCCGGGACTCCTTGAGGTGTACGTGCGCCGCACGCGTGATCAGGTTCGAGGCCATGCCGCCGGCGATCTCGGCCAGCGTGTTGCTGCTGCACGGACAAACGACCATTCCGGCAGTCTGAAACGACCCCGAGGCGAGCCGGCAGCCAACGTCCTGGTGCGGGTAGAGATGGACCCGTTCCGGCCGCTTCGGTGCGAGCACCTGCGGCGACGGGTCCTTCAGACGTAACTCGTCCCACAGGAGCTGCCGGCCGTGCGGTGAGATGATGACGTGCGTGTCGACGTCCGCGGCGGCGAGGCACTCGACCAGGCGTGTCGCGTACGCGGCGCCGCTTGCGCCCGTGATTCCCACGACGATTTGCGGCCGGTCGGACATGCTCTCCATTCTATCCGCCGCAGCAGAGTGCGTCTCAACTCGGCAGCAGGAGCATCGTCAGGGCCATCTGGCGGCGACGCGCCTCGGCGGCCCAGCACGATTCGGGATACTCCTCGAGCAGCCGCGTGAAGACCCTGGCGGCGTCGGCGAAGCGCGCGACCTCCTTGAGCGACTCGGCGTGGTGCAGCATCACCTCGGCACAGCCCGGCATCCCGCGGTATCGCGTTTCGGCCCGCGTTAGTTGCTCGATGCGTCGATGCGGCGATGGTTCGAGCGCGGCGAGCTGCGCCGCGACGAACGGTCCGATCCGCGATGCCGGATAGGCGATCAATAGCTTGCTCAGGTTGACGCCGTAGTCCTCCGCCGTCGGATCGAGCGAGACGAACGCGGCGAGCGGGTGCGTCGGCGGTCCGTCGATCAGGCCCAGATCGGGCGCGAACGGGCTGAACGGACTCGGCGGTTCGTCGTGGCACTGCGCGATCATCTCGCGCAGCCGCCGCGCCCGCAGGACCTCGGCCGCCACGTCGATGCCGAGCGTCGCCGCCGGCGGCATCTTCGCGAATAGGCTGTGCCGATCGCGTGCGCTCGGCGATCGCGCGCCGGCGGGCAACGTCGCGAAGTGCTCCATCAGCAGGTCCAGTCGCTGCGCGGCGCGGTCGATCCGCCCGTCGCGCAGGTCGAGCGTCGCGAGCCGGTTGAGCGCCACGGCCGCCGGCTCGCTCTGGGGATAACGGATCGCCAGCGTCTCCCAGACCGAGGTTGCGGCGACGCTCGGCACGAGGGCGTGGTATTCGATACGGTCGTTCGATTCGAGCGCGACCTCGCTCATGCGCCGGTCGAGCGCCAGTCCCTTGAGGTAGAGCACGCACGGAACGTACTCCGAATCCCGGAAGCGCGTCATGAACTCGTCGCACGCCTCGACCGCGCGGAGCCGATCCTCCGCGAGGTCCTGCCGCGCCACCTGGGCCCGACGGCGCTTCCGATCGACGAAAATCGTGTCGAACATGACGGAACGCGCACGCTTCCACGCCCGCTCGGCCTGCTCCGTCTCGGTCTCGCGCAGATTGACCGTGACGAACGCGCGCTCGCTGTTCGGACCAAACTCGCGCTCGATCAGCCGATAGGCCAGCTCGTCCCGCCCGACTTCCGCGTGGAACAGGATCACCGGCACCGCGAAGGTGATCGCCAGGACCGGAGCGATCCCGCCCGGCCGGTAGTTGATGGCCCGCGCGATCAGCAACACCAGCGCCGCAATGACGCACGAAAACAGCACCGCGAGCACCCACGGCGCGTAAAGCTTGAAGCCGTACGGCGTCGCGGCCGAGTACGTCGCCTCGGGCTCGCGAGTCGCCATGACGTAGTAGATCACAATGGGGACCAGCCCCAGTACGGCGTTGGCATAGCGAAAGTGCATGCGGAACGCCGGGTGCGCCGCGATCACGCAGCCCAGCAGGATCGTCGCGGCGAACCACGGCATGGCCGCCAGCACCGCGATCATCAGGACAAAGGCGACGGCCGAAGGAAGGCGGTAGAGAATCCCCACGAGGATAGGGATCGTTGCCAGCGACGCCAGCAGCAGCCCCATGATGACCATCTGGACCGGCACCTGCTCGACGCTGATGGGAAAGAGCAGAAAATCCACGAGCGTGATCTGGTCGCTCCCGACGGGGTTGATCGACTTCCAGATGAGGCCGAAGTACTCGTTCGCCGGCCCGGGGAACATCTCCCCCGTCCTCAGCCAGTACGCGAAGCAGCAGAGCCCCGCGAACAGCAGCGCCGTGACGATCAGCAGCACGATCGACCGGCGGCGATACCGCGGCGCCGTCCGCGACCACACGTCCAGGTACGGCTCGTCCCGCGGCGTCTTGCGGTAGGTATCGAGCTTGCGGGCCACGCCGGGAGTTTAGCCCGGTCGGACGCCGAGATACACCACGGCGATTCCGAGCGTCAAGCGAACGCCGCGGACCGACTCGAACCCGATCCGCCGCAGCGTCCGGATCATCTCCGCCTCGTCGGCGAACGTCGCGACGGAGCGCGGCAGGTAGCGATAGGCGCCGCTGCGGTCTCCGCTGAGGAGCGTCCCGATCCGCGGCAGGATGCGCTCGAAATAGAGTCGGTAGAGCGTTCGAAGCCCGCGCGGCGGCATGGAGAATTCGACGATGACGATCCGACCGCCGGGCCGCAACACCCGGTGCATCTCGGACAGCCCGCGCGCCAGGTCCTGGAAGTTCCGCACGCCGAACGCGCAGCTCGCGATCGAGAATGACCTGTCCGCGAAGGGCAACCGAAGCGCATCGGCCCGGCACCAGTCCATGCCCGGCCGCGAGCGGTCGACGGCCATCGCCAGCATGCGCATCGCGAAGTCCGCGCCGACCACGCGCCGCGCGCCGCCGGCCTGAAAGGCCCGCGCGAAGTCACCGGTTCCGCACGCGACATCCAGCACGATGTCGTCTGGTCGCACGTCCGCAAGCTCGACTGCGCGGCGGCGCCAATACGCATCCCGGCCGGCGGAAGCCACGGTATTCACGCGTTCGTACGTCGGCGCGATTGCGTCAAACATGCCCCGGACGCGCTCCGCCTTGTCGTCCCGCGCGTGCGGGTCTTTCAGTGATGCTTCATCCCAGGCCGGAGGCGATGGCGGCTTGTCATTCATGATTCGTCCGGCCGACTCGCATGATCCGGGCGGGAGCACGCGACGCGCTGACGAACCGGCGCATCACTCTGAATCAGAGCCCCAGCTCGCTCCAGCGCCTTGCCACGCGCTCCGCGACCTGCGGACTCATCTCCAGCTCCCGCGGCCAGGCGCGGACCACACCCTCGCCCGGTATCTTCCGCGTCGCGTCGATCCCCATCTTGCTGCCGGCGCCCTCGTACGGCGCGGCGTGGTCCAGGATGTCCAGAGGCCCGTCGACGATCACTGTGTCGCGCCGCGGATCGACGTTCGCCCCGACGTGAAACAGCACGTCCTGCTCATCGTGGACGTTCACGTCCTCGTCGACCACCACGATAAACTTCGTGAACATCATCTGCCCCGCGCCCCAGATGCTGCTCATCACCTTTCGGGCCTGGTACGGGTACTGCTTGCGAATCTTCACGAACGCGAAGTTGTGGAACGCCCCAAAGATCGGCAGGTGGTAGTCGATGAGGTCCGGGATCAGCATCTGGAGCAGCGGCAGGAAGATCCGCTCGGTCGCCTTGCCGAGGTAGTAGTCCTCCATCGGCGGCTTGCCGACAATCGTCGTCGGATAGACCGGATCGCGCCGGTGCGTCACGGCCGTCACGCGCAACGTGTGGAACGGCTCGGCGAGACTGTAGAAGCCGGTGTGGTCGCCGAACGGTCCTTCGCGCTCCCGCTCGTCCGGCGAAACCCAACCCTCGATCACGATCTCGGCGTTGGCGGGCACGTCCAGCGGAATGGTCTTGCACGGCACGAGTTCGATGCCGCTTCCGTTCAGGAATCCGGCGAACAGCAATTCGCTGACGTTCGGCGGCAGCGGACACGTCGCTGCGTACGGCAGCACGCTCTCGCCACCGAGGACGATCGCCACGGGCATCGGTTCGCCCCGGGCCGCGTACAGCCGGTGATGCCGCGCCCCGTCGTGATGCACGTGACAGTGAAAGATCGCCGACTTCGTCCCCGTCGCCTGGATTCGATACATGCCGACGTTGCGCTCGCCGCCGCCCGGCGGCTGCGTGTAGATCCCCGCGAAGGTGATGTAGCGTCCCGCGCTCAAACCTGTCGCGGCGTCGTTCGGCGACGATCGGTCCCGTGCCGCACGACCGACGATGACCTCGCCATCATCGCCGCCGTCGTACGGCCAGCACTTGATGATCGGCAGCGACCGCAAGTCCGCGTCGTCGGTTCGCACGACCTGCTGGCACAGGCCGCTTCGCACCACCTTCGGCGGATAGCTCGCGATCTTCGCCAGCTCCGGCAGCATCTTCAGCTTGCCCATCAGCGTCGGCGGCGGCTCGGGCTTGATCAGCTTCTGCACACGCTCGGCCAGCGCCTCGAAGCTCTCGCAGCCCAGCGCGAGCCGCACGCGCGCATAGCTGCCGTACACGTTGATCGCCACCGGGATCGACGAGCCGCGAACGCGCTCGAACAGCAGCCCCAAGCCCCCCTTCGCGCCGTGCACCGGGTCGGTCGGCGGCGCACCGGACGCGCCCTCCGGACACGGCATCTTGCTCATGCGATCGGCGATCGCGCTGATCTCGAGGTCCGGATCGACCTCGGCCCGGACGCGCCGAAGCTGGCCTCGACGCTCCAGGTCGGCGATGAACGTCTGCAAGTCGGGATACGGCAACGCCGGGACTCCTGATCGGCGACACGTCGAAGGGCCGCATGATAGTCGCCGGGGCGGTCGCTGCCGAATCGAAGGCGGCGCGTTGAAAAGGAGGTCCGGTACCTGAGTGGTTGGGGCGGGCGCAAAAAAAAACCCATCCAGCCCGACCAGCCGGATGGGATTGCGACCAAGGGTGGGCGAGCCGACAATCACCCATTGACCGCAATATTTCGGACGCGGCCCCCGGTAAGGACGGGCCGCGATCGGTGTCCGCCCTAGCAAACCACGTGTCCGCGCGAACTATTCCCGCAATGCGGAAAAACTTGCGGATTCGCCGTGGTCGCGATTGAGGTGTCCCGATACCATAATTCGCACGCAGATATGAGGTTACAAAACACGAGGCCGCCGACCCGTGACTGATCGCCCGCTTGCACAAGTCGCCTACGCCAATCACGACCGCCGCTGGCGGGACAATGTTTACGTCTACGCCGTTCTCTCGCGCCGATCGCACGGTCTGTCGATCGGCATCAACCTGAATCCGGACAAGGCCTGCAACTTCGATTGCATCTACTGCGAGGTCGATCGAAAAACTCCACCCCGGATCCGCGATGTCGATTTAGATCGCCTGCGGGACGAACTCGATGTGGTCCTCGCCGCCGCGGCTGACGGGCGATTGTTCACCGTGCCGCCGCTTGACCATGTCCCGGTCGATCGCCGCGCCGTCAGGGACATCGCCTTCTCCGGCGACGGCGAGCCGACGACGTGTCCGCGATTCGACGAGGCCGTGCAGGTCGCCGCCGACGCGCGGCGCCGCGCCGGTCTGCACGACGCGAAGCTCGTGCTCATCACCGATGCGTGCTACCTCACCAAGTCGAAGGTCCGCGCGGGACTGGAGATCCTCGATCGAAACAACGGCGAGATCTGGGCCAAGCTCGACGCCGGGACGGAGGATTACTACCGGCTCGTCAACCGCCCCAACGTCCCGCTTCAGCACGTCCTCGACAACATCCTCGACGCCGCGCGGGCCCGGCCGGTCATCATCCAATCGCTCTGGATGCGCGTGCACGGCCGGCCGCCGCCGAACGAGGAGATCGTCGCCTACTGCGATCGACTCGCCGACCTCTTGGCGCGCGGCGCACGATTCAGTCTGATTCAGACGTACACGATCGCGCGCCCGACGCCGGAGCCGTACGCCACGCCTCTGGCCGACGGCGAACTCGACGCGATTGCCGACGTCGTGCGGGCACGACTCCCGGTCGCCGTCGAGACGTACTACGCGACCGGCGCGTAGGCGACCCGCTCGGCTCCAAGTGATCGATTCGTGACCGACCCGAGCCTCTTGCGCGAGACCGTCATCCTCTTTGGAGCCGCACTCGCGGTCGCATGGCTCTTTTGCGTCTTTCGCCTGCCGACGGTCATCGGGTTCCTCGCCGC
The DNA here is from genome assembly GCA_023150615.1 of Phycisphaerae bacterium. GTDB lineage: Bacteria > Planctomycetota > Phycisphaerae > UBA1845 > UTPLA1 > JAKLKO01. Next base: position 154,903 of record JAKLKO010000004.1, on the reverse strand, counting down.
CGGCGCGATGATCGGCCCGCACGGGCTCGGCCTGATCCCACAGGAGGCCGTCGGACCGTTCGCGGACGTCGGACTCGTCTTGCTGCTGTTCATCGTCGGTCTCGAGCTGTCGTTCGAAACGCTGCTTCGCCCAGGCGCCCGGCTTATCCTGGCCGGATTGATTCAGGTGACCGTTCTGGCCGCGATGGTGGCCGTCGCCGGAACGACACAGGCCGATGTCGCCTGGCTGGTCGCGTTTCTGATCGGCGTTGCGCTCGCCAACAGCAGCACGGCCATCATCCTCAAGCACCTGAGCGACCGCGGCCAGACCGACTCGCCGGCAGGCGCGGCGTGCACCGGTCTGACCCTGATGCACGACATGGCGTCGATGCTCGTCATGCTGGCCCTTCCGGTCGCCGCGGCGACCGCGTCGGTCAACTGGCAGCAGATGGCCTGGCGCGGGGGCGCGGCAGTCGCCGCGCTGGTCGCCGCGACCGTCGCGCTTCGATACACGCTGCCTGCCGTGCTGCGATCGCTCCAGAATTACGGGGGCCGAGAAATGCTCGCGCTGTTCGCGGTCGTGATGGCCTGTGGTGGCGCGTGGCTTGCCGGCGTCGGAGGATGGTCCTGGGCGCTCGGCTCGTTCCTCGCGGGCCTGCTCCTCTCCGAAGCGGATGCCCGGCATCAGCTCGTCGCCGAGATTCTGCCGTTCCGCGATGCCTTCAACGCCCTGTTCTTCATGTCGCTCGGCATGCTCGTGGACGCACGATTTGTCGGCGCGCACGGGCCCCTGATCGCGCTCGCCGTCGTGGCCACGCTCGTCGTGAAGTCCGCCGTAACGGCTGGATCGATGCGTCTCTGCGGCTGGCCGCTCCGGCTGGCGATTCACGTCGGGCTCGGACTGGCGACCGTGAGCGAATTCGGATTCGTCGTTGCGCGCGAGGCCACGCGGCTGGGCCTCATCTCCGAAGGCCTGCTGACCGCGCTGATCGCGTACAGCGTCGGAACGATGTTGATCGGCGCCCTGCTCGTACCGGTCGCCGAACCGATCGCCCACTTCATCGGAACCCGACTGGAGCGCGGCGGCGCGCCCGGCCCGTCGCGGGCGTCCGACGAGCTGCCCGGACATGTCGTGATTGTCGGCTATGGCCTCAACGGCCAGAACCTTGCGCGCGTGCTCCGTGCGACGGGGATCGAACACCGTGTCATCGAGATCAACCCGAAGCTCATCCGCCAGGCGCGCGACGCCGGAGAGCGCGTGGTCGTCGGAGACGCGGCGCGCGTCTCCATCCTGGACCGGGCCGAGATTCTTCGTGCCCGCGCGCTGGTCGTAACGATCAACGACCCAAACGCGACCCGCCGCATCATCGCACAGGCCCGTGCCGCGCGGCCCGACCTCTACATCCTCGCCCGCACGCGCTACGTCAGCGAGCTGGATGCGCTGTACCGCCTTGGTGCGAACCAGGTCATCCCCGAGGAGTTCGAAACCTCGATCGAGATCTTCGCTCACGTGCTCAAGGAGTTCGGAATTCCCGACAACGTGATCGACGCCCAGATCACCATGATCCGCGCCGGGCGCTACGGCATGCTCCGCGGCCGGCCCGTCACGCGCTCCGCGACGACGGAGTTCATGCACCTCTTCGAGGCCATGGCCACGCAGACGTTCCTCGTCACCTCCGACAGCCCCGTCGCCGGCGCATCCATCCGCGGCATCGACCTCCGCGCGACGACCGGCGTCACGATCATCGCCGTCGTCCGGCACGGAAACCCGACCACCAATCCGAGCCCGGACTTCGTGCTCGAGCCCGGGGACGTGCTCGTGATTGTCGGCACGCACAAGCAGCTCGACGCGGCCCGGGTCCGGCTCGCGCCTCCGATCGTGCCGACGACCGATGCCCCACCGCTTTGACCGGCCGCCCGACGCGCCCTACCCTGCCGCCGTGCCGACGCCCGCAATCGAACGCATTCGCCATTCCGACGGGTACGAGGCCGCCGTCCGTTGGTGGCTGCCTCCAAATCGGCGCGGCGCGGTGCTCTACCTGCACGGCATTCAGTCGCACGGTGGATGGTATGAACACGGCGGCACCGAGCTGGCGGCGCGCGGCTACGCCGTGCTCATGCCGGACCGTCGTGGCAGCGGATTGAACGACGTCGACCGCGGACACGCCGAATCGTGTGATCGGCTGCTCGCCGACGGCCGCGAACTGATCGACGCGTTGCGGGCCCGGGCCGGATCGCGGCGCGTGCACCTCGTGGGCGTGAGCTGGGGCGGCAAGTGGTCCGTCGCGCTGGCGACAACGACGCCGGACGCCGTCGCGTCGATGACGCTCGTCGCACCGGGGTTGTTTCCGCGCCTCGACCTGCCGCTGGCGAACAAGTTCCGCATCGCCTGGTCGCTGATCGCGGAACCAACGCGGCCGGTCGCCATCCCGCTCAACGATCCATCCATGTTCACGCGCAACCCGGCGCGACTCGCCGAGCTGCAGCGCGACGCGCTCCGCCTGTTCGACGTCACGGCCGCGTTCCTTCTTGCCTCGCGGCGCATGGACCGTTACGTGGCGCAGTTCGCGCGGATGCATCCCGCGCCGCCGACGCAGTTCCTGCTCGCCGGCCGCGACGTGATCATCGACAACACCCGCACGCAGTCCTACGCGGCCGCGCTCCGGTCGCCGACGCGCATCATTGAATTCCCGGACGCGTCGCACACGCTGGAGTTCGAGTCGGACCCGGCGCCGTTCCGCCGTGCCATCGCCGATTGGATGGATGCCCACGCCGACGCCCCGTAGAAAGGCCGCGCCGGCGGTCCATCACAACGGGATCCGAATCCTCGCGCAGAAAAGAGGACCGGCCCGCTCGCCCCGGGGCCGGTCCGAATCGATCGACTCAAAGAACTCCGCGATGTACCTGTGTCAATTCTGAATCTTCAGGCCGACGTGGCGCGTGCCGTCGGAATCATGCACCTGGATCTGCACGCCCTGCCTCAGGACCTCGGGTGTCAGTACCTGCTCCAGTTCCGACGCGTTGTTGATCTTCCGCTTGTTGACCGCCGTGACGACGTCGCCGACCCGCAGGCCCGCGGCATATGCGTCCCCGGCCGGATCGATCGTGACGATCACTGCGCCGTTCTGCGTATCACGAATGCGGAAGCGCCCGGCCAGTTGCGGCGAAAGCGTCACCGCGCCGAAACCAAGCGAGCTGAAGTGCAATACGTCATCCGGCAACTCGTACAACTCGTCATCTCCCTCGTCGCGCCACGGCGCCCATCGACCACTCCGCAACGCGAAGTTCTCCGGCTGCCTTTGAATCGTCACGGTCAGAGTCTTGCGCTGGCTGTTGCGGATGATCTCGAACTTTGCCTTCGAACTCGGCTCGAGCGACGCGACGCACTCCTGCAAATCGGTGGAACTCTCGACCGGCCGCCCGTTCACCGAGACGATCACATCGTCGGGCATCAGTCCCGCCGCCTTCGCAGGTCCGTCCTCCTCGAGACCCCTGATCTTCGCACCGCGCGGCTTATCCAACCCGATCGCCACGGCGGCGTCATAGTCCAGATTCTCGATCTTCACGCCGAGATACCCGCGGACGATCGGCCGCCCGGTGATCAGTTTCGATGCGATCCGGTGCGCCTTGTTTGACGGGATGGCGAAACCGACGCCCTGGTAGCCGCCGTTTTCCGTCGCGATTGCGGTCGTGATGCCGATCACCTCGCCGCGGATGTTGACCAGCGGTCCGCCCGAGTTCCCCGGGTTGATTGGCGCATCGGTTTGAATGAAGTCCTGGTACTCGATGTCCACGCCGACGCCGCTGCGGCCCTTGGCGCTGATGATCCCCTGCGAGACCGACTGATCGAACCGGAACGGACTGCCGACGGCCAGCACGAGATGCCCGACCGCCGCCTTGTCGGAGTCCCCGAATTTCGCCGGGTGCAGCCGATCCGCGTCAATCTTGATCACCGCCAAGTCCGTCATCCGGTCCGTGCCGACGACGCTCGCCCTGAACCGCCGGCCGTCGGACAGCGACACCTCGATCCGATCGGCGTTGTCCACCACGTGGTTGTTCGTGACGATGTGACCCCTCTCATCAAAGATCACGCCGCTTCCGGCCCCGGTGATGGGCGGGTGATTCGTGCCGCCCCACGGGACGCTTCGGAGCCGCCGCGTCCACGACGCGCCCTCCAACTTCGACGTCGTCCGGATATTCACCACCGAGGGCTTGACCACCTCGGCCACGACGTTGAAGGCGTTCGACATCGATTCGAGCAGCGAGATGTCCCGCGACGAGACCTCCGTCAGCGCCTCGCGATCCGCCTTGATCCGACCCTTCTCCACCGCGTACGCCACGTGGCCGATCAGGTCCAACTGGTATGCCGCGATCACGGCGAGAATCGCAATCAGACCGAGCGTGGCTCCTCCGCGGAGGTTCGTTCGTTGCGTCATGGATTCGTCTCCGTCCCTCATCTGGCAGAACGACGCCGCACCGCCACTGCTTTCTACCCGACGACGTTCGCCCCCGTAGCGAGTCCGTACCGATCAACGCCGGAAACAGCCTGTTCCCGACTGCCGGCCGGACGTCGCGTTCAAACCGACCCGCGTTTCTGCGTTGCTATCCATCTTAGACGCCGCCGTCCGGGCCGTCCCGTCACATTTCGGAATGCGATAACCATCGAGAAACACTCTAGTTATTGCCGACGTGTCCGCCGCCCGGCACGACGCATTGCCCCGTCCTGCCGGGGTCCGATGCTCCTGGACGTGGAGATCGACGTCAGCGCCCAACCGGCCCTTCCAACGACGCGGCTTCGCCCGGCTCCATCTGGTAACAGTGCCCGGGACCGGGATACGCCCCCGATTCGATGTCCGCCACGTATTGCGCGACGGCCGTCGAGATCACCCCCCGCAGGTCGGCGTAGCGCTTCACGAACTTCGGCAGCGGGCCGGAGGACAACCCCAACATGTCGTGCAGCACGACGACGTGGCCATCGCAGTATGGCCCCGCACCGCACCCGATGACCGGGACGGACACCGACTCGGCGACGATCTTCGCCGGCTCGGGCGGGACCGCCTCGAGCAAGAGCATGCACGCCCCGGCGGCCTCCAGCTCCCGCGCATCCTCGATCAGTTGTCGCGCCGATGCCGCGTCGCGACCCTGCGCGCGATACCCGCCCGCCTGGTGCACGGCCTGCGGACGAAGTCCGAGATGCGCCACGACCGGGATGGTCGCGCGTGCCATCGCCGCAACGGTCCCGGCCATTCGGCCGTCGCCCTCGACCTTGACCGCGTCGCAGCCCGCCTCGGCCATGAAACGGCCGGCGTTGCGGATCGCGTCATCGGGGTTCACCTGGTACGAGAGGTACGGCATGTCGCCGATGAGGAAGACGTTTGGCGCGCCGCGCCGCACGGCGGTCGTGAGCGTGATCATCAGGTCCATCGTCGCGGGCAGCGTCGAGTGATGCCCGAGCAGGACCTGCGCGACGGAATCGCCGACGAGGATGACGTCGACGCCGGCCTGCTCCTCGATCACCGCGCACGGGTAGTCGTAGCAGGTCAGGACACTGAACTTCTTGTGCGCCCGCTTGCGCGACCGCAGTGTTGTCAGGGTGACTTTTTCACGTACCGGCACGCGATTACCTTAGGGGCGCGATCGGCTCGGATCAAGGAACGCCGCGCGCGGTTCGGTGCCTAGCCGGCCGGCGCGGCCCCGGACTTTTCGGCCGCGGTGCCGTCATCCGGGGAATCCGGCTCGACGTACTCGAAGTCGACCGTGCCCGACATCCGCAGGATGCGATCCAATATCAGACGTTCCATCGCCGCATCGCGCCCGGCCGGCTCCCAATAGATCGCCAGGTTCTGGGCCATCCGCTCGCCTTCCGTCGTCGGGAGGTGCGAAGAATACACGGCCAGCGCGGATGACGTCGAGGTGAACTGGCGGTCGGGCGCCTGCCAGCGCTCGACGTCGACCTGCACCTCGACCTGCCATCGCTGCGATTCGGGCAATCGCCTGAACCGAACGGTCGCCTTTCGACGCATCGTGTGCATCTGCGCCTCGGCGTAGGCGTAGCGATCGATCACGTCGCGACGCCAGAACTCGAAGAACTGCTGCGTCGTCGTCGGCTGCGTCTCGATCACACCCGACGCGCGATCCATCCGGTCCGGCCGCAGGTCCATGCGCGAGAGCACCATCAGCGCCGCGTTCCAGATCGCGTCGAGGTCGGCCTCCGACGCCGCGGCGGCCGTGGGCGCCTCGGGCTGGATCGGCCGTGCACAACCGCCGAACGGAAGCAGCCCAAGAGCGATGATAAGAACGAGCACCTTACCGCATGGAGTACCGCGCCGCATTTCTGGATTCTCGCCGTCCGCGGCCGGTTCGTCAAACGGGCCGTGTTCGTCGCGGACCGCGCGAAGGTGCGCTATCCGTGGAACGCCCGCTGCAAAGTCCGCGCCGCGAAGAACAACATGAGCATCCCGGTCGCCGCCTGCGTCGTGATGATCCATCCGTGCGACGCAAACCGCGCGCCCATGCGAACGGCTGAGCAGAGGACGATCACCCAGGTCAGCGCTCCGGCCATCACAGCCAGCGCCAGGACGAGCGAAGCCGACACCGGCAGACCGCGGCCGCTCTGCGGACCGATCACGCCGATCCAGAACGCGATGTTCCACGGACTCGTCAGCGCCATCGTCATACCCAGCACAAAACCGCCGCGCGCCGATTCGACAGGCGAGTTTCGCCCGGCCGCGGCGTCCGCGCGCCGACGGATCTCCCCCCACGCGCCGCGAAGAAACAGAAACGCCAGCGCCAGCAGCAAGCCGGTGCTGACGAACACGAGCACATGCCGCACGGCCGGAAGCTGCGCCGCCGCTCCCAGCCCGGACATGACCACGAGCGCCCAGAGAAAATCCCCCGTGCACGCCCCCAGCCCAACCAGCACCGCCGCGCCGCGCCGGTTGCCTAGCCCGCGGCGAATCATCTCCGCGTTGATCGGTCCCGGCGGCCACGCCACAGACCAGCCCAGCAAAAAACCCTGCGCGATCAGGGCGGCGGTCGTCGTCGGTCCGGCCATGGGCGGATTAGAAGCGACGCGCCCGCCGCGCTCAACGCGCGCCGGAGTCGGGCGCCGTCGCATCGTCCCCCGCGCGCCACGCGCCGTCCGGACCGAGCAGTTCGTACGGCCGGTACTGCGCCTTGTAGTTCATGGTACGACAGTCACGAACATAGAATCCGAGGTACCAGTACGGCAGTCCGCCGCGGCGGCACGCCTCGATCTCCCGCAGCGCCGAGTACACGCCCGGACTGCGCCGCGTAAACGCCGGATCGAAGTAGAAATACACGGAGCTCAGCGCGCCCGGACAGATATCGACGAGGCCCGCGCCGACGATGCGACGTCCGATCCGATACACCATCTCGATCGTCTCGATGGGCGATCGATAGAGATTTGCAATGAACTCCGCGGGCGAATCCACTTCCCGCGCACCGTGCTGCGCACGGAGGTACGACTCCAGTATTCGCTGCTTTTCATCGGTGACCTGCGGCTCGCCGATTGCGCACGTCAGGTCGGCGTTTCGTCGCCAAACCCGCCGCTGCGAGCGACTCGGCCGAAATCGCTCCACGGGCACACGAATCGGCACGCATTCGCGGCAACCCTCGCAGATCGGCCGGTAGAAATAATCCGAGCTTCGGCGAAATCCATGATCCATCATGTGCCGGTAGAGCGCGGCGTCGATCTGCGGATCGATCGACACCTCTTCCCTCGCGGTGCGGCCGGGCAGATAGGAGCAGGGATGCTCCGGCGCGACGCCGATCCGCAGCGCGACGGTCACCGGCGACTCGTAGTTTGCGTGATTCATCCCAGTGCGCGTACGATAGTCCGAAACCGCGGCAGGCCGGCCTGAGACTGCCGACGGCCCGAACCATCGTATCCGGAGCCGCCCCCCATGACGATGCGAACCTCGATCGGACCGCGCAATACTCGGACCCGGGCGGCGGTGGCGACGATCGTCAGCACCGTGTTGTTCGGCGCTTCGGGCGTCGGCGCCGCCCCCAAGCTCGGCGACAAGTCCCCGCCGATCATCGTCGAGCAGTGGGTCAGCGGAAAGCCGAACGTGCTGCCCGGTCAGTCGGGCGCGGACAAGCACGTCTTCGTGCTCGAGTTCTGGGCGACGTGGTGCGGGCCGTGCCGGCAGACCATTCCGCATCTGAACAAACTGCACGAGAAGCTCCGCGGGAAGGGACTCATCGTCCTCGGGCTTTCGAACGAGGAACCGGAGGTCATCAGCGCGTACCTGAAAAAGAACAAGATGCAGTACGCCGTCGGGGCCTACAGCGAGGAATCCGACACGAGCGCATGGATGAAGGAAGTCGACGGCATTCCGACGGCGTACGTCATCGACCGCGCGGGAAAGGTCGTCTGGACCGGCCACCCGCTGGCGGGAATGGACGAGGTGGTCGAGAAGGTCATCGCCGGCACCTACGACGTTGCCGCGGCGCGCAAGCAGGCGGCCGATGCCAGGCGATTGATCGAGATACAGGGCAACGTCCGGGAGGCGTTCCGCGGGCGGAACTACTCCCGCGCGCTGGAGCTGATCGACCAGTGGATCGCGATCCAGAAGGACAATCCGCAGCCGTACTACATCCGTCAGGAGATTCTCCGCGCGATGGACCGGCCCGCCTCGCAGCGCGAGGAGGTCGCGGCGGCGATGGAGGCGGCCGTGCAGGACAACGCCGAATCGCTGCGCAGCGTCGCGATCATCGAGTTGGGCAAGGGCGCGATCGCCGAGCGCGATCCGGTCCGCGCCTTGCGGGCCGCGCGGCGCAGTGTCGAGCTGACGCAGGGTAAGGACGCGGAGTGCCTGCAAACCCTCGCCCACGTGCAGGCCACGCTCGGTCTGATCGACGAAGCGATCGAGACGCAGCGCGCGGCCGTGCAACTGCTGGGAGACGATCCCGCGCCCGAGCCGGAAGCGAACAACAATGATCCGGAATACGGCCGCGCCGAAGACCCCCGCGCCGTCCTGAAGTACTACGAGCGACTCCGCGAGGCCCGCCGGGCCGCCGCATCGCCGCCGTTGAACGCCCCGGCCGCACCGAACGGGAAGTAGTGATCGCAGGCGAAAATCGACTACGCAGTTCGCACGCCCGACATCGGACGCGCCGCCGCAGTGCGCAGCGGGATTCTCGACGACTCGGACGGTGAATCCTCTCGCGACAGGCCGCGCCGGACCGCATCGGCGATCCCGGCCGCATCGAGGCCGCACTCCGCGAGCTGCCCCGCCCGCGAACCGTGCGGGATGAAGCGATCGACCGGCAGTCCGAGCCGAACGAGCCGCGTCGTCGGCAGTCCCAGTTCCTGCGCCGTCTCCAGCACCGCCGATCCGAACCCGCCCGCCAGCGAGTGATCCTCCACCGTGACCACCGGCCGACCGCCCTGCAGGGCCGCGATCACCATGTCCGGATCGATGGGCTTGGCGAAGCGGGCGTTGACCACGCGAACCTCGAACCCGTCGGCGCCGAGAAGCTCTGCGGCGTCGAGCGCGTTTCGGCACAGCGCGCCGTAGGCGAGGATCGTCGCGTCATCGCCGTCGCGAAGCAACCTTGATCGACCGAGAATGAACTCCGGCACGGCCGATTCGCCCGGAGCGAGGATCGGCTCGGGCACCTTGTCGCGCGGATAGCGAATCGCCGATGGGACGTCGAGCTTCAGCGCCAGCCGCAGCGCCGCGCCGATCTCCGGCTCGTCGGCCGGCGCCAGCAGCACCATCCTCGGCATGCCGCGCAGGTAGGCGACGTCCAGAAAGCCGTGATGCACCGGGCCGTCGCTGCCCACGAGTCCGGCGCGGTCCATGCAGAAGATGACCGGCAGGCCCTGCAACGCTACTTCCTGAAAGACCTGGTCGAACGCGCGCTGCAGGAAGGTCGAGTAGATCGCGCAGACCGGCCGCAGGCCCGTCTTGCACATCCCGGCCGCCATGTCCACCGTGCCGCTCTCGGCGATGCCGCCGTCGAGGTAGCGATCAGGGAAGACAGTCTGGAACTTGTTCAGCCCGGTGCCGTCTGGCATGGCCGCGGTGAGCGCAAGCACGCGCGGGTCGTTCCGCGCGACATCGATGAGTGCATCGGCGAACGCCGCCGTGAAGCTCCGCCCGCCGGACTGAATCTCGACCCGGCAGCCCTCGACCTTGAACGGACTGGGGCTGTGGAACTTGCACGGCTCGGCGACGGCGAAGTCGGCCCCGCGGCCCTTCTCGGTGTGCACGTGCAACAGCACCGGATGCTGCGTGTCGCGGACAAGCCGCAAAAGCTCGATCAGGTGCTCGAGGTCGTGCCCGTCGGTCGGACCGATGTAGATGAACCCGAGCTGCTCGAAGATCTGATGCGGCGAGACGGCACTCTTGATCCCCTCCTTCAGATGCGCGAGCGCATCGACGGCCGCCTTCCCGATGAGCGGCACCTGCGACAGCACGCGCTGGCTCTTTCGCTTGATGTCCTCGTACATCGGACTGACGCGGAACTTCGCGAGATACTCCGCGAAGCCGCCCTGCGTCGGCGCGATGCCCATCGAGTTGTCGTTCAGGATCACGAGCAGTTGGCGCCGCAGCAGCCCCGCCTGGTTCAGTCCCTCGAATGCAACGCCGTTTACGATGCTCGCGTCGCCGACCAGCGCCACGACTCGTGCGTCGCTTTGCTGGCGCGACAGGCCGCGGGCCATGCCCACCGCCGTCGCGATCGCCGTCCCCGCGTGCCCGACATTGAACAGATCGTACGGACTTTCCTCGATCGACGGAAACCCGCTCGGCCCGCCGGCCTTGCGCAGTTGATCGAAGCGCTCGTTGCGGCCCGTCAGCAGCTTGTGCACGTACGCCTGGTGACCGACGTCCCAGAGCAGCCGGTCGTGCAGAAAGTCGAAGACGTAGTGCAGCGCGATCGTCAGCTCAACCACGCCCAGGTTGCTCGCCAGGTGTCCGCCGTTGCGGCCGACGACCTCGATGATCCGCGCGCGGATCTCGCCCGCGAGCTCCTTCAGCGAATCCAACGACATCGCCCGCAGTTCCGCCGGCGACTTCAGGCTGCTCAGGATTGAACTCATGTCTTCCTTCATCCACGCGGCCGACCGCCGCGATCGGTTCCTATCTCGCTCGCAGCCGATCCGCGGCGCGCCGCGCGTCAGGACGTCCGCGCGACGACAAAGTCCGCCAGATCGGACAGCGCGCTGCCGCGCTCGCCGAACGTCGCCAGAGACCGCTTCGCGCGATCCACCGCCTCGGCCGCCGCCGAGCGACTCGCCTCGATCCCGACGACGCCGGGGTACGTCTGCTTTCCCGCCGCCGCGTCCTTGCCGGTGCGTTTGCCCATCGCCGACGTCGACGCCGTCACATCCAGCAGGTCGTCGGCGATCTGGAACGCCAGACCGACCTCCCGCCCGTACTCGCTCAGCGCCGCGTACTGCGCCGCCGTCGCATTCGCCGCCAGCGCGCCCAATCGACACGCCGACTGGATCAGCCGCGCCGTCTTCATCTCGTGAATCCGCCGCACCCGCTCGCGTTCCGGCGGCCTCGACTCCCCGTCGATGTCCTCCACCTGCCCGCCGATCACGCCCTCGCGGCCCGTTGCTCCGGCCAGCTCGGCGACCATGCGCGTGATCGTCGCGTGCGGCAGCTCGCAGCGCGCGAGGATCTCGAAGGCCAGCGCCAGCAGGCCGTTGCCCGCGAGGATCGCGAGCGCCTCACCGAAGACGCGGTGGTTCGTCGGTCGGCCGCGCCGCAGGTCGTCGTCGTCCATCGCCGGCAGGTCGTCATGGATCAGCGTGAACGTGTGCACGCACTCGATCGCCGCCGCCGCCGGCAGGGCGCGATCCTCGTCGCCGCCGCACGCGCCGCACGACAACAGCACCAGCGCCGGCCGGAGCCGCTTTCCGCCGACGTCGATGCTGTAACGCATCGCCTCCACGAGCCGCGCCGGGGCCGAGCCGGCATGCGACAGGTACTCGGCCAGCGCGCCATCCACGCGCTGCGCGCAGGAACGCAGCAGCGACTCGACACCCGCGCTCGTCGTAACGCTCACGCAATCACCCGACAGCGGTTCTCGACCGCCGCGCCTCGATTCGACCGGCGGGTATTGTAGCGGCAGGCGGTCGCACGGCGGACCCCTCGATGCCCTTTTTTCGACCCCGACGCCTCGGTGCCATAACCACCGCACGGACCTTCGCTCACGACTCCGGCCGCGCGGCTCCGACGACTATACGTCCGCGTCGTCGGCTTCGTTCGCTGGTTCGACCAACGTGCCCGCCCGCAGGGTCCCGTCGGCGTCCGCCTGCAATCTCTGGATCTTCAATTCCGCGTCCGCCAGGATCGCGCGGCAGTGCTGGATCAGCGACATGCCCTCGGCGAAGCGCTCGATCGACTCCTCGAGGCCGATCTTGCCCTGCTCGATCCCCTCGACGATCTTCTCGAGCCGCTCCAGCGCTTGTTCGAACTTCAGCTTGTCCTTCGACAACCGCCGGTCCTCCGTCGAACCGCACGCAATCGGCACGCGATTCGCGCCGCATCGTATCGACGATCACAACCGCGCGTCCAGCGACACGCCATGCCGTCGTAACGCCTCATCGAGGATCGGCCGCACGGCCGCTTGCGTCTCCGCGGAGCGCTTCGCCAGCCGCTTGTACGGCAAGAGCGATTGATGCAACTCCGTCAGCAACGACCGCTCTCGCCCGTCGCCACGGAGCGATATCAGGAAGGGAAATGACGGCCACTTGCCGCACCGATGGAGTTCGTTGCGCGCTACGCTGAGCAGCGCGTAAGTCGGGTGATTTTCGCTGGAGACCTTCCAGACGCAGACGACCTGATCGCCGAACTGCGCCACGACGTTGTTTGCAAGGAAGTCCCGCCAGCCGTGTCGGGAACCCAACACGAGCAGCGGCCGGCCTCGACAAATGCGGAGCGCACGTCGGCGCGCCCGCCGGGTCCTGATCGGTTCGATCACCGTAGCGTCAAAAACGGCGAAGATCGCGAAAGCCACAATCAGCGGGAAGATCGCGATGATGATCGCCACGCCGTACCACGAAATCCGGTCTTCGCCTGGCCGTCCGCCTCGGCGCCGCACCATCGAAACTCCTCCGCCCGCCGGTCACGAGGCGTCCACACGCCGAATCTCGTCGGCAGATTCAAACAGGAATAACCCGAGGTACTGACATCGTAGGGTCGGGCTTAACGCACCGTCCAGATGCTATCGCTCCCCGGACCAGGCCGGTAAAACACTCCGCGTGCGCTGCCTTTTGCTGCCGCTGCTTTTCGCACTCACCCTCGGTTGTCACGCCGACGTGAATCGACCTCGCGCCGTCGCGCCCCCGAACGCCAACGATGAATCCCCTCCGCGCCGGCCGGAACTTATCTCGCCGCTCGGCAAGCCGCTCTACGCACTTCCGCCCGGTCCGCAGCGCGAACGACTCGAAGCCGATCTTGCCGAAGCACGCCGCCGACTCGCCGAAGACCCCGACGACCCCGATCGAATCATCTGGGTCGGACGCCGACTCGGGTACCTGCTGCGGGTCAACGACGCGATCGACGTCTTCAGTTGCGGCATCGCGAAGCACGCGGACTGCGCCTCGCTCTATCGCCATCGCGGACACCGCTACATCACGCTGCGGCGATTCGACCTCGCACGGGTCGACCTGCGCCGCGCGGCCGACCTCGTGCGCGACCGACCCGACGAGATCGAGCCGGACGGCCGACCGAACGCCCGCAACATCCCGCTGACCACGCTGAAGTTCAACATCTGGTACCACCTCGCGCTGGCGCACTACGTCCGCGGCGAGTTCGAGCCGGCGCTGCACGGCTGGACGGAAACGCGAAGGTACACGCGCGGCCTTGATGACAATGTCGTCGCCGTCGCCGACTGGACCTCCATGACGCTCCGGCGACTCGGCCGACACGACGAGGCGCGGCGCGCGCTCGAATGCGTTCAGCCGAACATGGACATCATCGAGAACGGTGCGTACCACCGCCGCTGCCTCATGTACCAGGGCCGCATCGCGCCCGCCGAGCTGCTCGACGTCCCGGGCACCGGCGACCTCGACCAGGCGACGCTCGGCTACGGTCTCGGAAACTGGTACCTGTGCAACGGCGACAAGGCCCGGGCCATTGAGGCGTTCGAACGCGTCGTCAGCGGGCCGCAGTGGGCCGCATTCGGGTACATCGCCGCCGAGGCCGACCTAACGCGATTGCGCGGCCCGCGCTGACCGACGCCGCGGTCAATCCGCTTCGAACAGGTCTCCCTGCGCCGCATCGACCACCCGACTGCGAATCTCCCCCTCCGCCGTCTGGGTCACGATCCGCTCGTCGATCCGCACGTCGCGCGGACCGCGCACGAGCCGGCCGCCGCGTTCCCGACGGGTAATGGAGAAGCCTCTCCGCAGCACGCGCTCGTGACTGCCCGCCACCAGCCGTGCCCGGAGTTGCCCGACGCACTCCGATCCGCGCGCCAGCATCGCCGCCGCCGCCGCGCGCAGCCGCGACGCCGAGTTCGCGATGATCAGCCGATCGCGATCCACGATGCGCTGCGGTCCGGCCACGCCCCATCGCGTTCGCAGTGCGCTAAGCCGCCGCTCGGCCAGCAGGTTTGCACGTCCCTGCGCCCAGCGCAGTCGATGCTCGATCCGCGCCAGCCGCTCGCGGCGATGCGCCACGACGACCTCCGGCCGCAGTCGCGACATCGCGCGCTCCAGACAATGCAGCACGTCGCGCTGACGCGAAATTCGCCGCATCGTCACCAGGCGCAAACGCGAGCCCGCCTCGTCCACCTGCTGTTCGCGACGCAGGATGCAGCCGCGCGGATCGCGGAACCACTCGTTTCGCGCCGCCGTCGCCAGCCGCGAGGTGGCCAGCGCCAGCAAGGATCGCACCGTCCGCGCGAGCCGGGCGCGGCGATCGTCCAGGCCCGCGAGCAGATCGGACAGCAGCGGAACGACCAGCTCCGCCGCGGCCGTGGGCGTCGCGGCCCGCACGTCGGCGACGAAGTCCGCGATCGTGAAGTCGACCTCGTGCCCGACGGCGCTGACGATCGGGATTCGGCTGGCGTAGATCGCCCGCGCGACGATCTCCTCATTGAAAGCCCACAGGTCCTCCAGCGATCCGCCGCCGCGGCCGACGATCATCACGTCGATCCCGCCCAGACGCTCGGCCTGCGCGTTGATCGCCGCAATCGCCGACGCAATCTCCGCCGCCGCGCCATCGCCCTGTACGCGGACCGGATGCACCAGCACGTGCACGGCCGGGTAGCGCCGCCGGATCGTCTGAAGGATGTCGCGGATCGCCGCGCCGGTCGGACTCGTGACCACGGCGATCCGTCGCGGGAACGCGGGCAGCGGCCGCTTCCTCGCAACGTCGAACAAACCCTCGCGCGCCAGTCGCTCCTTCAACTGCCGGAACGCCAACTCCAGCGCGCCCACTCCGCGCGGCTCCAGCCGGCGAACGTAGAACTGGTACTGGCCCCGCGGCTCATAGACGTCGATCGCGCCCGTCGCGAGCACGGCCAGGCCATCCTCCGGCCGAAACCGCATCGACGCGGCGTCGGACCGCCACATCACGCAACGCAGTTCGCTCTCGGCGTCCTTGAGCGTAAAGTACAGGTGCCCGCTCGACGGCCGTGAGACGTTGGCCAGCTCGCCCGCGACGAGCAATCGCTCGGGCAGCGCAGACCGAAGCGCATCGCGCACCAGCCGCGTGACCTGCGACACGGTCAGCGGCACGGCCGGCAGGAATCCCGCGTCGCGCGTGCTCACAGCGGCTCCTTGTAGAACCCGTGCTCGATGCTCTCGTCGGGATCATCGCAGCGCCGCTGGCCCATCATGCGAAAGCCCGCGGCGAGATAGAGCTGATGCGCGCGGCCGAGCTTCACGTCCGACCACGCGATCATCCGCCGGAACCCCTTCGAGCGTCCCCACGCCATTGCCGTCTCTAGCAGCGCGCGGCCCCATCCGCGCCCGCGGACCGATGAATACATGTACAGCCGGTGCAGCTCGCATTCGCCCTCGTGCGGCGTCACGCCGACGCAGCCGACGATCCGGTCGCCGTCGACCAGCACCCAGAACGCCCCGCCGACGTCGAGGTACTGCCCCGGGATGTCGTAAAGATCGCGATGGTAGCCGTGGTGCTCCCACGTGAAGCCGTACTCGTCGTGCACCGATCGCACGACCTCGATGACGGCCTCGTTCATCCAAGGCTCGTAGGGGCAAATGTCCGCCATGGCGTGCGCCGCGGTCGATCGCGCCGCGTCAGTCCGGCCCATCGTCCGACTCGTCCGACGAACCCGTCACGCTAATTCGCTCGATGTGCACCGCGCGCCCCGTATCGCTGTCGACCTGGACCAGGACGCCGCACATGCGAGGGTCGTTCACGGCCACGTCGAACGGCGACGGCATGCCCGTCGTCAGGTACCGCGTCACGCGGTCCGTCCGCCGCCCGAGCACCGAGTCGTACGGACCGGTCATGCCGAGGTCGGTGATGTACGCCGTGCCCTTCGGCAGCACGCGCTCGTCGGCCGTCGGGACGTGCGTGTGCGTGCCGAACACGACGCTCACGCGGCCGTCGAGGTACCAGCCCATCGCGACCTTTTCGCTCGTCGCCTCGGCGTGTACGTCGACACAGACCACCTTCACGTCGCGCGGCAGCGCCGCCAGCACGCGGTCGATCGCGTGGAACGGGCAATCGACCGACGGCTTCATGAACAGGCGGCCCATCAGCGACACCACCGCCACGCCCGGACCGCGCTTCGTCCGCATGACGGCCCATTCATGCCCGATCGACTCGCGCGGGTAGTTCGCAGGCCGCACGATCCGGTCCGACTTTTCGAGCACCGGCAGGATTTCGTTGCGGCGGTAGATGTGGTCGCCGAGCGTCATGAGATCGACGCCGTAGCGGACGAATTTCTCGTAGAGCTGCGGCGTCAGGCCCGAGCCGGCCGCGGCGTTCTCGACGTTTGCGACGACGCAATCGAGCGCGTGACGCCGGATGAGTTCGGGAACGGCCTGGCTGACGACTTGGCGTCCCGGCCGGCCCACCACGTCGCCGATGCAGAGCAGATTGAGGATCACCCGACTTCTTTCTAGCCGCCGCGAGGCGGAAACGGGTCGACGGCGGCCAGTATAGGAAGAAACGCCCGGATCGCAAAGCGCGATCGTCGGCGGCTGCGGTCAGGATCGCCGGCAGGTGCCCGGTCTAGGGCGAGGCCGTGAACCGCTCGCGCAGGGCGAGATAGGCCTGGCGGCAGGCCTTCGCTCCGGACTGCGTTCCGGCGTTGCACGCGATCACGAACCCGACGTTTCGTTCCGGCGCGAGCACGATCACGGCGTACCACATCGTGTTGCTGCCATCGTGCGCGAGTAGGCGCCCGCGCGCCCATCCGTCCTTTCGAATCACCCATCCGAACGCGTATTCCTGACCATGGTTATCCGCATGCAGCTTTTCGAATGACGCGCGGGACAGTAGTCGCGCCTGGCCGCGCGCCCCGGCCAGATGAAACGATGCATACCGCGCCCAATCGCCGATCGACGCGTGAACCGTGCCCGCCGGCGCGATGGCCGGCGGATTGTCCGCCAGCGGGCCGGGGGACTGCGCCGTCAAGAGTCCGAGCATCGACAGATGGCCCCACGGTGCGTCGAGCCGCTCCGCAGACCCGGGTGAACCGAATCCGGCCGAACTCATCCCCAGCGGCGCGAAGACCCTTTGGCGCATCAGCTCTTCGTACGCCCGGCCGGCCGCCCGCTCGGCCATGGCCCCCGCGATGGCGAAGCCGTAGTTCGAATACGCGAACTTCGATCCCGGCCGGAACGCCGGCGCGCGGGACAACGCCAGTGCCACGAGTTTCGCGCGCTGTTCGGGCAGTGACCCGGCCATGACGCGGAGTCGGGGAAAAATGGCGAGGTCCGGCGAATGGTCGTTCGGCAATCCCGCGCGATGACAGAGCAACTGCTCCAGCGTGACGTTTCGAAAGTCGGCGTGAAGCGATCCGGCCAGTTCGGGAAACGTCTCGGCGACGGTCGTTGTCCACCGAATGACCTTCCGGTCGACCAGGATCGCACACAGCGTGGCGGTCATCGACTTGGTGCACGAGCCGAGATGAAACGGGTCGTTCAGCTCGACGCGGACCTTTGAACGCACCTTGCGACGTCCCGTGGCCCCCTGCGCAATCATCCCCGCGTCGTTTACCACGGCTGCCGCCAGCGCCGGAACCCGCTGGCGCCGTCGGATGGGTTCGAGCACTTCGATGATGGAGGTCGGTTGGCTGGTGCGGACAGGCACGGTCGTCGGGCCTCGACGTCCGTCGTCGCCGCGCGACGCGGACGCCAGAACCGCGATGATCATCAGTGCGGTGATCCGCCGTGCGCGGGCGAGGGTCGCGGTTTGAACAGCCGAAGCTCTCACGACCGGGTGAACGGTTTCACGACGCGCGATTTGCATCGATCCGGCCCTGTCATCCGCGCCGAGACAAAAAAACCCGTTCGGAGCCGGGGCGCCGAACGGGTCGGTCTGGAATATGAAGAAACAGAGATCGTCGGGGCCGTCCGTTGCCGTCCGGCCGCGGTCGCCGCGAGGGCGACCCGAGGATGTGCTGACCTTCCAGATGGCGCGGTTCGCGAGAACCGGCCCCTAGATGATCCTCTAGAAAGGAGGTGATCCAGCCGCAGGTTCCCCTACGGCTACCTTGTTACGACTTAGTCCCAGTCACCGGTCTTACCGTCGGCCGCCGCCCCCTTTCGGTTGGCTGAGCGGACTTCGGGTACTACCAGCTTCCATGACTTGACGGGCGGTGTGTACAAGGCTCAGGAACACATTCACCGCGTCGTAGCTGATACGCGATTACTAGCGATTCCGACTTCATGCAGGCGAGTTGCAGCCTGCAATCTGAACTGGGGGACGTTTTTTGCGGTTTGCTCCACCTCGCGGTTTCGCATCGCTTTGTACCGTCCCATTGTAGCACGTGTGCAGCCCCGGGCATAAAGGCCATGAGGACTTGACGTCATCCCCACCTTCCTCCGGTTTGACACCGGCGGTCTCGTTAAAGTGCCCGCCATGACGCGCTGGCAACTAACGACAGGGGTTTCGCTCGTTAGAGGACTTAACCCGACATCTCACGACACGAGCTGACGACAGCCATGCAGCACCTGTGCTGGTTCCACGGCAAGCCGCGTCATTCGTCTTTCGACGAACTAATCCCAGCATGTCAAGCCCGGGTAAGGTTCTTCGCGTTGCCTCGAATTGAGCCACATGCTCCACCGCTTGTGTGAGCCCCCGTCAATTCCTTTGAGTTTTAGCCTTGCGGCCGTACTCCCCAGGCGGCGCACTTACCACTTTTGCTTCGGCACGAGAAACGTCAGAGTCCCTCATACCTAGTGCGCATCGTTTACGGCGTAGACTACCGGGGTATCTAATCCCGTTTGCTCCCTACGCTTTCGCATCTCAGCGTCAGTACAGGCCCAGTGCCCCGCTTTCGCCACGGGCGTTCCCCTAGATATCTACGCATTTCACCGCTCCACCTAGAGTTCCAGGCACCCCTGCCTGCCTCAAGCACCGCAGTATACCGGGCCGTTCCTCGGTTGAGCCGAGGGATTTCACCAGGTACTTGCGACGCCGCCTACATGCGCTTTAAGCCCAGTCATTCCGAACAACGCTTGCCACCTCTGTATTACCGCGGCTGCTGGCACAGAGTTAGCCGTGGCTTTTTCTGGGATCGATCACCTCACGACGTATTAGGTCGCTCTGGTTTCTTCACCCTAAAAGGAGTTTACAACCCGAGGGCCTTCTTCCTCCACGCGGCGTCGCTCCGTCAGGCTTGCGCCCATTGCGGAATATTCGTTACTGCAGCCACCCGTAGGTGTCCGGGCAGTGTCTCAGTCCCGATGTGGCCGGCCAACCTCTCAGTCCGGCTACCCGTCGCAGCCTTGGTGAGCCGTTACCTCACCAACAAGCTGATAGGATATGGGCCGATCCCAGGCCGATAGGCCCGAAGGTCCCCACCCTTTGAGCCGCGGAAGATGCCCTCCGCGGATGTCATCAGGTATTACCGTCACTTTCGCAAAGGACCCCTTGCGGGGCCCGACGCTATCCCTGTGCCCGGGGTACGTTACCCATATATTACTCACCCGTTCGCCACTATACGCCATATTGCTACAGCGTATCGTACGACTTGCATGTCTTAGCCACGCCGCCAGCGTTCGTTCTGAGCCAGGATCAAACTCTTCGGTTGATTTTCCTGGCCACGTGCCCGACAACCCGAAGGCCGCCGGCACGGGATCCTTCCAAGGAATCGTCCAGGTCCCGACCGGTCCATCGCCGAACGCCCTCACGGACGCCCGCCGATCCCCGTCCGAAACCCGACGAGGCTCAAACGCTCTTACTGCACGAGAATGTTTGAGCGTGATCCGCTTTCGCGGAAAAACACACCTGAGCACCGCTTCGCCCGAAGGCTCGCGGCACTCTCTAGACCAGGCCCGCCCAGTGCAGAGGGCGAACCGGCCTCACATTCTCGCGGCGATCTCTGTTCACTTGTCAAAGAGCAGCCGGCTCGACTCCGATCGCGCTCATCGCGCGTCCGGCCGGCGAGCCCCGCATCTTAACGGCTCCCGTCCGCGTGTCAACCACGCGAATCGAACCCGCGTGCGAGACTCCCTCGGAACCGACCCGCACGAAACGCGACGATCATCCGGACCAGGTCAGGCCCGGATTCCCGTTCATTCAGCATTTCGTCGATCAAGCCGCGGCTTCGTGTTCCGGCGTTTGTCTACCGCCAGTGCGGCACGCCGATCGAATCGCCGCGGCCGAAGAAGGTCGAACCGCGCCTCGGACGATTGCCCAAGGCAACGTGGAATATAGCGTCACTTCCGCGATTGTCAAGCGCCCCCGCCGGACAGATATAAATCACTGTCACATCATTACTTATGAGTCGATCGCCTCGACGGAACGATCCCGGCGCTCGCCCGCCAGTCCGCCAGGAACCGAAGCTTCGCCGCCAGCGTCTCGAACGCCTCGAACGTCAGCGATTGCTGCCCGTCCGAAAGCGCCCGCGTCGGGTCCGGGTGGACCTCGACCATCACGCCGTCCGCGCCCGCAACGACGGCCGCCAGCGCCATCGCCGGAACCGCCCAGCATATTCCCACGCCGTGCGAAGGATCCGCCACGACCGGCAGATGCGTATGGTGCTGAATCATCGCCAGCGCCGAGATGTCAAACGTGTTCCGCGTCATCGTCTCAAACGTCCGGATGCCGCGCTCGCACAACACGACCTCGTAGTTCCCAAGCGACAGCAGGTACTCCGCCGCCATGAACAGCTCGGTCAGCGTCGCGCTGATCCCGCGCTTCAGCAGCACCGGCCGGCGAAGCCGACCAACCGCCTCAAGCAGCGAGAAGTTCTGCATGTTCCGCGCGCCGATCTGCAGGACGTCGGCGACCTCCGCCACCTCGCGGACCGTCTCGGTATCCTTGACCTCCGTCACGATCCGCAGGTCGTGGACTTTCTTGACCTCCTCCAGCAGGCGCAAGCCCTCGTCCTTCAAGCCCTGGAACGCATACGGCGATGTCCGCGGCTTGTACGCGCCGCCGCGCAGGAACTTCGCGCCGTTCCGCGCCACGTGCTCCGCCGTACGCATGATCTGATCGCGCGACTCGACCGCGCACGGCCCGGCGATGATGCTCAACCGCCCGTCGCCGATCGGCTCGCCGCGGACGTGCACGACCGTCGGCTCCGGTTTGACCTCCCGGCTCACCAGCTTGTACGGCCGGCTGACCGGCACGCATTCGTGCACGCCGGCCAGGTCCTGAAACAACTCCGGACTGACCGGGCCGGGGTTTCCCGTAATGCCGATCGCCACGCGCGTCGAACCCGGGATCTCGTGCGGAACGAAGCCGATCTCGCGGATCCGATCGCACACCGCGCGGACTTGTTCCGGCGTCGCCGAACGTTGCATGACGATGAGCATTCAGAGACCCCTGCGCGGACCACCGCTTGCCGGCCGCATTATATGGCCGCTGCCGACGTGAACACAGGACCGCGCGGATGCGGCACACCCGCCAGCTCGTAGCAGCGCAGCGGATTCTCAACCGCATGCGTCCGCCCGGACAAATACGCCGCTTCGAGGATCGCGGCCGTCGCGAGTTGATCGGCCGCCTGCCCCGGAAAGCCCCGCGGATGCGTACGGACCGTCTGCACGAAACTCTCGAGGATCGCCGCAAGCGACTCCGACTCGCCCGGCCGCCGCACGGCACACGGCGCCTCCGATGACGGGGCGATGGTCAGCGCGAGCTTCGACAGCGTCGCGCGGCCCGCCGACCCGACGACGCAGACCTGCACATCCGGCGGGCCGGGCCGCCAGCTCGCCGAGACCGTCGCCGCTGCGCCGAGCGAATGACGGCACAGCAGCGTGGCCGTGTCCTCGGTGTCGTACCGGTCGAGCATCGTTGCGGACAACCGGCCGAACTGCGTGATGACGTCGCCGGGCAGCCCCATCGTCGCGGCGATCATGTCCACGACCTCGTAGGCCGCGTCCAAGAGCACGCCGCCGCCGGCGCTGTGCGCATCCCCGCGCCAGCCGAGCTCTTCGCCCGGATCGGCCATCACCGTGGCGCTGAACTGGTGCACCGCGCCGATGGGACTGCCGCGCGAGAACATGGTTGCGAGCGTCGGCTCAAAGCGCCACCGCGACGCCACCACCAGCGGCACGCCCACGTCGGCGAACATCCGCACGGCCCGCGCGGCCGATTCAAGATTCCGCGCCAGCGGCGTCTCCTTGAGCACCGCGATGCCCCGCTGCGCCGCGACGGGCAGGAAGCGTTCGGCGATAAACGGCGGCAGGGCGACGATCGCCCCGTCGAGGTCCTGCTCGACCAGCAGCAGGCGGTAATCGGTGTAGAGCTTCGCCCCGGACGCCTCGGCGAGCGCCGCGACGACCTTGCGCTCGTGGTCCGCCAGCGCCACGATCTCGAACCCGCGCTGCGCGCGGAGTGCGCGCAGCCACTGGCAGCCCGCCTCACCGAGACCCAACACCGCGATGCGGAACGCACTCATCGGATCGCACGCGCCCGGCGGCCGCACCCGGCGTGCGCAGCGCGCGAGTTCGCGCAGCGACGCACCCGGTCGATCGACCGGCCGACTATTATGCCACGGTATCGTTCGGAGAGGGAATGCTCGTGCGCAGCACGAGTGGTCGCTGCCGGCCGTCTCGCACCGATCCTCCGCGCGCTACGGGACTTCCGACAGCACGACGTTGTCGTACTCGAGTAGCGTACCCTTGGCGCGCTCGACGTCGATGATGGTCTGGTTGTACGTGATGATCGCCTGAAGCAGGGCGCGGCGGTTCGCCGCAAGCTGCACCTGCGCGTTGAGCACGGTGTTCAACTGCTCCGGGCTCTTGCGCTCCTCGCGCTCCTGGATCGACCGCAGGTTGTCTTCCGATGACGTGACCGCCTCGGAATTCGGTCCGATCTGCTCGAAGCTCGTCTGCAACTGTCGCAACGTCGTGCGGCAGTCCGTAATCACGTCGTCCACGGCGCGCCGGAACGCCGCGATGGCCTGCGAGTGCGACATCGCCGCCGCCCGGATGCCCGCGCGCTCCGCCCGCTCGCCGAAGTTCCACAGAAACTCCAGCCCGATGAAGTTGTCGGTGAAGTCGCCGCCCGCCATCTGGTCAAACGCCCGGTCCCCGTTACGGCCCAATCCGTTCGCCGTCCAGCGGTAGACCACGTCCAGCCGCGGCAGTGCCTGGTTCTTCGCGATGCCGAGCTGAATCCGCGCGTTCTCCACGAGGTATTTCGCCTCCTGGATCTCCGGCCGGTGAAGCAGCGCCGTCTCCACCTCGTGGAACCGGTCGCGCACCACCGCCGCGGCGGTCGGCACGTCCACCGGGATGACCTCCCAGTCGTCCGACAGCTTCAGGTCCGGGTCGTTCAGCAGATTGAGCAGTGCGTCCTCGGCGTTCCAAACGGCGTTCTTGACCTGGATGAACTCCGCCTTGCGCGCCGCCACGGACGCCTCGCTGTTGTACTTCAGCGTTTCGTACGCGTCGTAGTCGATCCGCGCCGAGACCTGCGCCAGCGTCCGCTCGGCCTGCGCCACCAGCTCCGCCGTTAGCACGACGTCGCGGCGCGTCCGCGCCAGTTCCCAGTAGGCGAACTCCGTGCGGTTCAGCACGTCAATGACGTTGCGTCGGAATCGCTCCTCCGAACCGCGCCGGTCGTTCTTGCTGATGTTGATCTGCGCACGGTTGAAGTCGATCCCGAAGTTCCGCAGGAACGGCTGGCGAAGCTCCGCCGCAAACGTCTCGCTGTAGGCCGGGTTGATCGCCTGCGGCCGCGCCGACGCCTGAAGCCGCACGTAGGAGCGCTGCAACTGGTACGTCAGCGACGCCGTCGCGCCGGTCGCGAGCAACTGTCGGATGCCCGTCTGCCACAGCGTCGTCTGGCTCTCGTTGAACTGAAACGCCGTCGGCCGCGGCTGATCGAGGTTCGTCCGGTTCAGGTTCGTGAAGAACGCCGCGTCGAACGCCGCCTCCGCCTGGACGATTTGCGCCGTCGAAATCGCCGGGCCGTAGCCCTCCACGCGAATCTGGTAGTTGTTCGCCAGCGCCCGGCGGATGGCCTCGTTCAGGGTGAGGCGATACTGCTTCGGACGTTCGATCTCGCGCACGTACGTCATCGCGCCCGGCTGCGATGTCGAGCTGTTCTCCTCGCCGAAGAAGATCGCCTCGTAGTCGCGGCGAATCGTGTCGCTGAACGTCTCCAGCCGCGCGCGGAAGACCGCCTCCGCCTGCGTCGGATCGGGCAGGTGCTTGATCAGGACCTCGCTGAACGAAGGCTGCGTGGTCGCGACCGCGCCGCTCAAGCTGACCCGCGGATCATCCATCTGCTTGAGCGGTGGAGCCGCAGGTCGCTCCGCCTCCGGCGGCGCGGCGAACTGGTAGTCCCGAACCTGGATATCCGAGACCTGCGTCGTGGACTTCTGACAGCCAGGCACGACAAGCGCCGCGAGGCCTGCCGCGACGCAAATCGATCGAAGCTTATGTTTTACAAGAAGATACAAATCGAGACTCACGCCCAGCCGGGTCGGTTCCCTCGGGTGCCGCGCCTTGCCAACTGTTCCGCCCGGAACCCCGAGCCGCAGTATTGCGGGACCGGTCCCGACGCGTCAACCCCGCGCCGCACTACTGATAACGAATCGGCAAAATCCCGCTCACGTCCCCATCGAGACTCGACCCGCCCGTCGATTCGCCAACCCCCACTCCGCCAGCACGAGCGCCAGAAGCAACGCCAACGCCAAACCGAACAGATCCCGGTCGCCCGCCGCCTCCAACGTGGGTTGGGACAGGTCCGCCACGTCGCGCATCACCACCGCCGCGTCCGGCGCGAAAAAGCCGCAGACGCGCTCCGGCGGAATGCGACGGCCGTCCGTCTCCTCCGCGTGGAGGGCTACCGCGTACGCGCCGATCGGCAATTTCTGCGCATCGACCGGATCGACCACGCGGTACGCCCCCGCCATCGAGGTCGGAACCGAGATTCCTCCGCGCAGTCGAGCACCGCCGAGCGGAATCTCCCGGCGCCCGCCACCGATGACGTTTCCGACGACGCTCAACGCCGCGCTCGTCGCCGTCTCCGGGATGAGCGTCAGCGCATCGCCGCAGACGACGTTTCCCACGCGCCGACTCACCTGGAGCGCGCTGCCGGCAAGCTGATGTAGCAGCATCATCGCCGGCCCCGCGCGAACCCCCAAATCGCCCCAATCGGGTGACAGCGAAAACGCCCAGAACTGCGACGTCCCCTTGCCCACCGCGGCGTCGACCATGGCCGCACCGCCGTCGGAAAACCTCGCGATTGTCCGCGCCCCCCCGATCGGGCGGCACCGCACAGCCCGATCCACGGCGGCATCGCGGAACATCGCAAACCGCTCGGCGTCCGAAGGCTCCGCCGCGGCGATCCGCAGCGGTCCGGTCGGTGCGAGCACGCCATCCAGCGCCACCGGGAGCAGCGCGCCCCAGCCATGCTCTTTCGACGCCGCACTACGCGGTCCTGCCACAAACAGCGCATGACCGCCGCCGCGGACCCACTCCTCCAGCATCCGTGCAGCGGCTGCATGCGGCCGCGGCGCATCGGCAACGACGGCCAGCGCCGTGTGCCGGCCGATCTTGTTGGCGGCGATCGCCGACGCTGCGACATTTTGCCGATTCACGATGAACCGCCGCCGATCCGGCGGCAGCGTGGGCGGACACAACATCGCGGCGATCCGCCGCGCTTCCGTTTCCGACACGGCCGAACCATCCGACAGCACCAGCACGTCCGGAGGCTCGCGCGCATCGATCGCAAAGTACGCCACGTCGTCGAACGAAAGGCTGTCCCGGCCCAACCAGCGCACCGCCCCCACGTGCAGGCCCGGCTCGAGCGACGGAATCGTCACGGTAACGTCCTCCGCGCTGCGCGGCGCGATCCGCGCCACATCGCTGCGACCCACCGCGTGCTCGTCGATCGTGACCTCCAGCCGGTCGTGCGCTGGCTCGTCGCCTGTCGAGACCGTCACCGCCACGCGCTGCGGCGTCCGCGGCGGTGGACCGGCGTTCAAACCCCGAAGCGCGGTAATGCGGACGTTTCGGTCTTCCGGATCGCCCACGTCGAAGACGTGCACGCGCACCGCGGGTCCATCCGACCAGCGCCTCGACGATGCTCCGGCCCAGGCGTGTACCGTCATGTCGGTAAAGACGTAAAGCTCCTTGTTCGACAGCGGCGACTCGGCCAGCCGCGACAGGGCGACATCGACCCCGGCGGTCAGCGGGCGATCGAACAGCGGCTCGCCCATCGCATCGAGTCGCTCTTGAACTCGATTCAGACTCGTCTGCCACTCGGCCGGCATCGACTGCGAGGCCGACAGCGCAAGCAGCGACGACCCGGGAGGGAAGCGCGACGCATCGCGGACGAGCGCCTGCGCCTGCGCGACGGCCCTGGCACTCCGCGTCTGTTGACCAAAGCGATAACCCATGCTCGCCGAATCATCGATCAGCAGCACGGCGGCCGTTTCCGCGCGGCCGACCGGCGAGACCCACGCGCCGCGCACGATCGGCCGCGCCAGTGCGGCCACGAGCGCCAGGATCAGCGCGACGCGCGCCAGCAGCAGGAGCCAGTTTCGCAGCCGGTGTTGGCGAACGCTCGCCCGCTGCGATTGGATCAGGAAGCGAATCGCCGGAAAGAGCTGACGTCGCGGGCGCTGCCGCATCACGAGATGAATGATGATCGGCGCAGCACATGCCAGCGCGCCCCACCAGAGTCCCGGTGACAGAAACGTCAGGTCCGCGAGCAGCAGTCCGGCGGGCATCCCGCGCATGGTAGCCGCAGGCCGGGCGCCGCACACGATCGACCGCGCGCCGCGTCGCTAGACCAATCGCAAGCGCACGATCTCGGCCGGCGCGTTGATGCGCACCGGGAACCAGTTCCCCACGCCGCTGTTGACAAACAGCGTCGCCGGCCCGCGATGGTAAAACCCGCGCACGTAGCGGAAGAGCATCGCTCCCGCGCCGCGGTCATGCGCCGCGTGACCGTTGCCATCGGCTCGCGGCGCGACGAGCATCAATTGCCCGCCGTGCGTATGTCCCGAGAGCGTCAGCGGCACTCCCGCCGCGCTCAGTGCGTCGAACGCATGCGGATGATGCGCCAGCGCGATACACGGGCCCTCCTCGGCCGCGCGATACCCGTGCAGCATCTCGCGGACATGATCCGCATGCGACGGCCGCCGCCCGTCCGACACGTCCCGGCGCGTCCAGTCCAGCCCGGCGACGGTCAGGCGCTCACCGCCGATCTCCACGCGCCGCCGCTCGTCCGTCAGAAGCTCGAACCGCTCCCGCCGAAGCGTCCGCACGAACTCGTCGCCGTTGTCAATCAGGTCGTGGTTCCCGATGCAGAGGAACATCCCGTGCCGATGCCGCAGTTGCCGCAGCGCATCCATCGCCGCCGGCAGCATCTCGTTGGACACATCCACGATGTCGCCCGTCACGACCACCAGGTCCCCGTCCAGTCGATTCGCCTCGTCCACCAGCCGCGGCAGCATGTACGGCCGGTACAGCCGCCCGAGGTGCAGGTCGCTGATGTGCGTGATCGTCAGGCCGCGCAGCCGGTCCGGCAGCCATGGCGCGGGCACGTCGTATCGATTGACGAGAAAGCGGCCGGTCTGCCGACCGTATCGCAACGTCACCGCGCCCAGCACGGCCGCCGGCGCGAAGACCGCCGCACTTGCAAGAACCTGCCGCCGCGAAAGGCCGCGACCATCCGCCGCCGAATCCGGCGGCCCCGCCTTCATCGTCGTCCGCAACCGTCCGCGCCGCGCACGCAACACCGACACGATCGCGGCGACCAGCAGCGCCGCCGCCGTCACCGGCGGGACGAGCACGACCAGCACCATGTGCCAGAGCTGGAACCCGCTCACGTACCACACCGGCGCCCACGAGAGGTTGCCGATGTGCCCCCACGCGAGCATCCGGCCGACCGGCAGCAGCAGTCCGACCATCGCGAACGCCAGCCCGACGCGGAGCGACGCCCGGACGCGACCGCCGCGGCTCCAGATCGCCAACTGCCGATCGGCCGCGGCCCACCACATCACGTTGCAGACGATGATCACGCCCATCAGAAACCGGAAGCCGATTGGGCGCGGTACGGACACGTCGGCCGCACCAAGCACGAACGCGCCGCCGATCGCGGCGAAGAGAACCGCCGCCGCACCGAGGAGGATCGCGCGGTGGACCCTTCGCGCGGGCGCGCCCGCTGCGTCGCCTGTCGATGCTGGGGGTTTCGACATCTTCACGGATGTTAGTCCGTGCCGTTCGCCCGCGTCGATCAGCCTCGCGAATCCGCGCCGTGACCCGACGCCGGTTCCCGCAATTGCATACGGCCAGGCCGTGCCGGGCTTCCGATAAGGCTGTAACGGCCCGGCCCGCGCGTTGGTTCGCTCCGCCGGGCGGTCCGGAACCGCGTAACAACTCGGATGCCGATCATGTCAACCGCCGGACTTGATGCCCTCGCCACCGGCCGGCGCGCGAGTTCGCCGCCGGTGATTGCAACCGGCCGCGCGCCGCGTCACGAAACGGACTCGCGACTCTGCGGCGAATCGCACCCGTTTCGCCATCGGTATTCCGCGAACGACACCGAAACAAGTTACGGCATGTCGCAAATTACCGCGCTCGCCGGTGTCGCCCTCGACCCGGACGAGTTCGCGGTCGTCGCGCAGCGCCTCAGCCCGATTGCGCGCCGCGCCGCACGCCGTCTCTCACTGCGGCACGAGGTGACCGGCGCCTTGTTCGACGAACATGGTCGCGCGATCGTTTCCTCCGATAAGCCGAACGTCCCCGCCGGACCGATCGAGGAGCCCGCCTTGCATCGCCTGCTGCGCGTCGCCATCGACCGCTCGCGCGACATGGAAGCCTGGCGTCCCGACCGCCGCGCGCCACGCTGGCCGACCGGAAAGCGCTACGCCGTCGCACTCACGCATGATGTCGATGACGCCGAGCGGCCCGTCTCCTATCGGCCGGCCATCAGGTACCTGCAAAGCGGCGATGT
Source organism: Phycisphaerae bacterium (assembly GCA_023150615.1). Taxonomy (GTDB): domain Bacteria; phylum Planctomycetota; class Phycisphaerae; order UBA1845; family UTPLA1; genus JAKLKO01. The sequence continues at coordinate 125,366 of JAKLKO010000004.1, read as the reverse complement.
CCGCCGCGCCTACTGGGAATTCCGCTCCCCGCGTCGCCGCCCCGCGTCCGCCGGCTGGGACTTCGACGACTTCTGCGGCCTTGAAGATCGATTCGGATTTCGCTCGGCATGGTACTTCTCCGTTGTTCCGCGCAGGGACGCACATCCCTGCGATGTCGCGTACGACATCCGCCGCCGGCGGTATCGCTCGCTGGTCGCGCGACTCGATCGCGACGGCTGGGAGATCGGCCTTCACTCATCCTACGCCACTCGCGAAGATCGACCGCCGCTACGCCAGCAGGTCGACCGACTTCAGCAACAGCTCGCGCGCCGCGTGTTCGGGGTACGGCATCATTACCTTCGCTGGAACGCAAACGACCCCCGCCGATCCTGGTGCGCGCAGTTCGACGCCGGGCTGGCCTACGACACGAGCGTCGGCTTTCTCCGCCGACCCGGCTGGCGGGCCGGGATCGCTGCGCCTTACCACCTTCTGCCCGGCGCCGCGCCTGACATCGTCGAGGCCCCGCGTCGAGAACTCCTTGAGCTACCCATGACCCTCGCTGACATGCACCTGCCGACCGATGACGACGCGGCCGCCATCGCCATCGCACTTGAGCACCTTCGCCGCACGCGCGAAATCGGCGGGCTGGCCGTGCTGAACTGGCACGTCGGTCACTGGCATGGCACGCCGGCCTGGCGCCGCGCCTACGAGGCCGTGTGCGAAACGCTCGCCGCCGACCGCGAGGCCTGGGTCGCGCTCCCGAGGACGATCTGCCACTGGTGGCGCGTCGGCCGTTGGCAATCCCGGCGGCCAAGCCGGGACGACCGATAACCCGTCAAGCACACTCGCGGAGCGGCCGATATCCACAGCAGAGCATCGCGCGATGATCCTCGGCCGCCTCAAGCGAACGCCCGTCGTGCCCGCTCTTCCGTCCCCGGGGCGACCAGAATGTCGGACGCGCTGATCCGTGCCGATCATCTCTGCAAGCAGTTTCGCCGCGGCGAGCACGTCGACTCGCTCCGCGACCTGATCGCACGCGCATGGACGCGTCGCGGCCGCCGAGCGTCGACGAACGACTTCTACGCCATCGACGACGTCAGCTTCGAGATCCACCCCGGCGAGTGCTTCGGCATCATCGGTCCCAACGGGGCCGGCAAGAGCACGCTGCTCAAGCTCCTCGCAGGCATCCTCAAGCCCGACGCCGGAACGCTCGAGACTCGTGGCCGCGTCTCCGCGCTCATCGAACTCGGCGCAGGCTTCCACCCCGACCTCACCGGCCGTGAGAACATCTTCCTCAACGCCGTGCTGCTCGGCATGCCGCGGCGCGAGGCGCGCCGCAAGTTCGACGAGATTGTCGCCTTTGCCGGCATCGGCGATTTCCTCGATACGCCCATCAAGCGCTACAGCAGCGGCATGCACGCGCGGCTCGGCTTTGCCATCGCCGCGCACGTCGATGCCCAGATCCTGCTCGTCGACGAAGTCCTCTCCGTCGGCGACCGCGCGTTCCGCGCCCGATGCCTCGACAAGATGCAGGAATTTCTCCGCCGCGGCGTCTCCATCGTCTTCGTCTCGCACGATCTCGGCTCGGTCGGGCGCTTCTGCCACCGTGCGCTGGTCCTCGCCGACGGCCGCACGACCTTCGTCGGGCCCGCGACCGCGGCCATCGGCCGCTACTACGGTGCGTGCGCCGAGTCCGTGCTGCTGAAAGGCCCCGCCGGGGCGCGCGTCGTCCGCATTGAGCGACTCGCGATCAGGAACCGCCTCGGCCGGCCGATGACGCGCGTCCGTCCCGGCGACCGCCTGCGCTTCGAGTTCGAGGCCGCCTTCGGCGTCGACATCCCGCGTCCGTCCTACGGCCTGTACCTCACGCGGCTCGAGGACCACCTCATGCTGTTTGAGACGAGCAGCACGCGGCTGAACGTGCACGCCCCGCCGGCCGCGCGCGGCGATCGACAGCGCGTGCGTTACGAGTTTCGGATCAACGTTCCGCCCGGCGAGTATGCCATCGGGCTGCACGTCCGGGACCGCGACGCGACGCTCTACGCCGCAGAGGAGGCGTACGCCGCGCGGCTCTTCGTCGAAGGCGACGCCCTCAGCACCGGACCCGTGCACGTCGCGCCCACGGTCGACGTCCGCTCCCTGTCGCGCGAACTCGCCTTGCCGCAAGGGGTCTGAAGTGCCGCGGGCCGTCGCGTCCATCCCGGTGGCACTGCGTGACAAGCCGCTCGTTGCGCCCGGCGAGGTCACGTCCGTTCGCCGCTGCACGTCGCACGACGAGGCCGCCTGGGATGCAGCGCTCGATGCCTCCGGCACGAACAATCCGTTCCTGACGAGCAGGTTCCTGCGGAGACTTCAGACAACGCTTGACCGACCGATCGTCCGCATCGCCTGCTTCGAGCGCGATCGGCTCGTCGCCGGGTTGGCCGGCGTCGATTTTGCGCCTGACGGACCGCGCTGCCTCGAACGCCTTCCGCTCGTGCCGCACACCGGCGTCTTTGTCGTCGCAGGCACCGAACGGCTCCTGCAGCGCCGCGTTCGGCGCGAGCATCGAATTCTCAGTGCGCTCGCGACGTACGTCGCCGACGAGTTTGATCGCGCCGACATCGACGCCGTACCCGAATGCGCCGACATACGCCCGTTCCTCTGGGCCGACTGGTCCTCGTCCATCCGCTACACCCTCCGCAGCGACCTGCGAATCGCCCGGCCGGACGACTTCGACCCCGACGTCCGCCGTCGCATCCGCCGCGCGACCGAATCCGGCGTTCACCTGGCCCAGGACGTGGCAAGCGATGAGTTCGCCGCGCTCTGGGCCGAGACGCTGCGCCGAACCCACGCGCGACCGCCCATTCCGCCGGCTGCACTGGGCGTTCTGATCGAACAGCTTCGCGCGGAACCGACGACTCACATCCACGCCGCGCGACTGCCCGACGGCCGGCTCGCCGCGATAAACGTCGTCCTGCAATGCGGCGAGACCGCGTGGTACTGGCTTGCCGCGTCCGACACGTCGGCCTCTACGTCGGGCGCGGTTCAGCTCGCGATGGCCTGCGCGCTCGAACGCCTCGCGCAGCACTGCTCGACGCTGGACTGGGTCGGCGCAAACCTACCACGGATCGCGCACGCCAAGCAGGCCTTCGGCCCGTCGCTGGTGCCCTACGTGCGATTGAGCTGGTCGCGCCGCCGCGACTCCGACCGCGGCCCGATGCGCCGCTGGATGCGCTGGATTCCCTGGCGCTTTTCGCGACGGAGTTCGGATCGATGACCGCGCCGACCGCAGGACTGCCGACCATCGCTCACGCGCGGACCCGCCGCATCCGCGACGCCTATGTCGCACTTGCCGACGACTTCCGCGATTGGACCCCCTCCGCGACCTTCCGCGAGACCTTCGACCGCACCGTCCTCTCCGAGATTCGCACGCGGCTGCGAACCACGGACTCGCTTCACGTCCTCGAAGTCGGCTGCGGAGACGCCACGTGGGCGGTTGAGATCTTCCGCGCCATTCCGGAAGCCGATCGTCGCGTCGCATACACCGGCTTCGATGTCACCGAAACTCGCATCGAGCACGGTCGATCCCGCCTGGCCGGACATCCGCGCGCCGAACTGCTCATCGCCGACGGAGATACCTTCACGCCGCCGAAACCCGTCGACCTCGTCATCGCCGTGGAGGTCTTCTGCCATCTCACCGATCGGCAGGCGACACGCTGGATCGGCCGCTGGCACGATTGGTTGACGCCCGGCGGCGCCTTCATCGTCATCGACAAGGACCGTTGGACGCGGCACGCATGGCGGCTGCGCTGGGATCGATTCAAGCAGCGGTGTCTCCCGCGGTCACTGCGCGGCCGGCCATACTACTTCCCCGAGCACTTCAACGGACTCGCCGCGCACATGTGCTATCCCTCGTTCCGACACCTGCGCCGCGCGGCCCGATCGGCCGGCTTCGCCCCGCGACCGCTCGTCCATCATGGGCTGTTCCGCGCTCTGCTTGCCGACCGATCGCGCGGGGCCTAGATTGCCCGCGTGCCCGCGCGACGCACCTCCGCCGCAGCCGGAATTCGACGATTCACTTCGCCGCCTCTCCTCACGTCGGCGGTCCTGATCCTCGGCGGCACGCTCGCCGCGCTGGCGACCTTCAGCCACGTTCGCTTCGACTGGATCGCCCACCGACTGCATCCCGCGCCGCCGACGCCTCGCCACGACGCGATGACGGTTGCCGTGCCGCTCGCGCTATTCATCGGATTCATCGTCACCGCGCCGATGCTCCGCCGACGGATCATCCGCGCAGCAAGGCCGCTTGCACTCGGACTTCCGATCGCGTTGGTGCAATCGCTCGCCGACCTTCACGCGCCCTGGATGCTCTACGCCTGGCTCGCCGCGATTTCCTGGGCCGCGTATTGCGCCGCACCCCTCATCGCAAGCATCCGTCTGCCAAAACGCCCCGCGCTGATCGTCACCATCGGACTCGCCGCGATCTTGATCGCCGCCGGCCTCGCGCTTCAATACGACCTGTGGGCCGCGCTCGAATTCGGCTACCACGACATCGGGCTTTTCGCCCGTGCGCTGCACAGCAGCGCGCACGGCCGCGGGTTCTGGGTCGACTCGCTGGGCCGATCGCTTTTCGGCGAACATGCCGCCTTCGCACTCGCGCTGTTGACGCCATTTTGTCGGCTGGGCGTCCCGCCATTCGACGTGCTCGCGTTCGCATCCGTCATCAGCCTCTACGCCCCCGCGGCGCTCATCGCCACCTGGACGTGGCGCCGAACGAATTCATGGCTCGCGATGCTGCTGTCGTCGATCGCCTGGCTGATGCTCCCGTTTCATTCCTGCCTGATCTGGGCCAACGGCTACGGCTTCCACGAGGTCTACCTCGCGGTGCCCTTCCTCTTCGCCGGGTACCTGCTCGGAGAATCGGACCGGTTCCGCGGCGCGTCGATTTGCATGCTGGCAGCGATGATGGTCCGCGAAGACGTCGCGCTGACCGTTGCCGCGTGGGGCGCGTGGGTCGCCATCGGCCGGCGACGACCGGCGCTCGGGTGGACCACCACCGTCGTCGCGGCCGGCTACTTCGCCACGGCGGTGCTCTGGATCATCCCGTACTTCCGCGGCGCGCCGTATCCGCACTTCTCATTTCACTACGCAGCCGGGGCGGATGTTACCGACGCGCAGCGCTGGCTATCCAGCTCGTCGTTCGTGCTCGCGCTGCTGATCCCGCTGGCGTTCCAGCCGCTGCGATCCTCGGCCGCGCTCTGGCTCGCCACGCCCTCCATCGTCGAGACGCTGCTGGTCGCCAACCCCGAGCTGCGCAGCCTCTGCTACCACTACTACACCCCCGCGATCCCCGCACTCTTCCTCGCCGTTCTTCGCGGCCCGGACCGGATCACGCGATCGAAAAGCGACGTCCCATCGAACGCGCAACGTCGTCGATCGACGCGCCGCCTCACGATGCGACTCGCCGCAGCCGCCGTCGCCGCCACGTCGGCGCACTACTACCTCGGCGTCGGAGCGCTCGGCGGCAACCCGCTCCCGCCTGATCCATCCGCCCGGCTCGCCGACACGCGGATCGCGCTTCCCGCCATCCGCGCGCAGGTCCCGGCCGCCGCAACCGTCACGGCCAGCTATCGCGTCGCCGCGCACTTTACGTACGTCGATCGACTCTGGACCGTCGCCAACGACGCGCTCGGTGATTGGATCATCATCGACGACCGCGACGACTACGACCGCGTTCCACCGCGCGCCGCACTCGTCCGCGCCCACCGCGCCGGCGAATACCAGCCGATCCACGCCGATGGCCACTTCGTCGTGCTGCGGCGCGACGCACAGCCGTCTGCGCTCGCCCGACAACTCAGGCCCGAAGCGCCACCGCCGCGCGCATCGACGCAGCCCCGTGAACTCGCGCCGGGAATTCAACTCATCGCCATCGAGACCCGTTGCGCCGGAACCGCGCGATACGGTGCGGCACTCGTCGACGTGACGCTCCACTGGCAATGCACCGCCGCGATCGCGAAGGACCTTCGCTTCGAATTGAAACACGAGGCCACCGGCCGGAGTTGGGGACCGTACTACTTCGCCGCGGGCGCCTATCCGACAATGGTGTGGGCCCCCGGCGAGCGGTTCTGCGACCGGATTCGCATCGAACTCCCCGCAGACCGTTCGGAAGGGTTGGAATCGCTCACGCCCGCCGTCGCCCCGTAGGCAACTCGCCGCTACGGCAGCATCGCCTCGACGAACGGCTGCATGTCCGCGCCGTCCGTACCGCCGACGCCGTTCATGTTGAAGATCGCGACGTGGATCGGATCGGTGTCCAACCCCAGCAGCACCGCCACGAACGATGGCAGGTCGTCCGGATCGACCGTTCCGTCGCCCTCGATGTCGCCGGGGATTCCGTAGTACAGCCGGAAGTCCGTCACCGCCGCCACCCCGCCGTTGAGTGCCCCGGTCAGCTCATACGCTCCAACGGCCGGGTTGCTCGACGCGATGGAAATCAGAACGCCGTCGCGCGTCGCGCCAAACACCGTCCTGCCGACCGGAATCCGCATCGTGGTCGAGACATTGACCGTGCCGCCGACCTCGTTCGTGAACGCGTTGCGGATGTACGTCGGCGTGTCCTGGCACGTCACGCTCACGCGCCGATCGCGCATCGGCAGCCGCGAGAACGTCATCGTCGACCAGCCCGTCGGATGCTTCGGCGAGATGAGGATGCGATCGGTGGTTGCATCGGGGCGGAAATCCAGAAACGCCATCACCGCATCGACGAACGTCGACATGCTCTCCCACGCGTTCGGCCAGGCCGTCTGCAACGTGAAGTCCGGCTGGCCCGCGTAGAGCAGGCTGCCGCAATTCGGACAATCCGGCGCGGGACAGTTATCAGCGCAGTGCGGCGCGATCTGCTCCGCGCCCAGCCCGACCGGACCGAGATGGTCCAGCAGCCGCTCGACGCGATAGCGATGGTTGTCGATGTCGCCCCGGCCGGGCGTATGATCCTGGCGCTCGGCGTAGTAGAGCCCGTACCAGAGCGTGCTCAGAAACCACGGACCGGCGCCCCACGGCGATGCCGCGCTCCCGTTGCCCCAGTATCCGTCCCCGTGATAGCGATTGATGAGATCGAGCCAGCCATAACGGTTCGTGAAGTTCACCAGCGGGTGATTCATCCCGCTCGTGTCCGGATGCACGCCGTTGACGCGGTCGATGTAGCGGACGGCCTTCGCGTCGACCGGCGAGTAGACTTGAAACGGATAGACGATGCCGAGCTGCGAGATGTCGGTGATCTCGGCGTTCGCATTGAGCGCGTCGTCGAGACCCGACTGGATCGTGTTGGCACGGTTCGTGAAGTCCGCCGCGTCCGCGCCGTTTCCGAGCTGCGTCGCAATGCTCGCGGCATCGCGCAGGCCGCGAACGACGTTCGCGTTCGAGTAGATGAAGAACCCGTAACTGTCCTCCCAGACGTTGTTGCTCCACATCAGGCGCTCGGTGGCGTTGTAGTTCAGAAACGGCAGCAGTCCGGGATCGCTCGGGCTGCTGCTCATCGTGATCGCGGCCTCCTTGACCGTCGCGTAATGCGAACTGAGCCACGAGGCGTCGCCGGTGACCAGGAACTGGTAGTACACGCCCCACGGAAACACGGCCGTCTCGTCGATCTGCGGCGCCGACCAGATCGTGTAGCCGTTCGTCGTGTACTTCTGCTTCCAGAACCCCCGTCCCCACGGCTCCGGATCGCGGTAGCACGTGTCGCGCATCCACGCATAGACGCCGGCCGCCTCGGCAAGATGCCCCGTTCGCGCCAGGCAGACCGCGCCGTAGACCGCGTCCCGCGGCCAGCAGAACGGATACGCCCCGTTGTGATACCCGGCGACGAGCGCACCATGCTCGCCGTCCACGTGCAGCGCCGTCGCGAGCAAACCGCGGACGAACACCTCGTCGAAGCGGTCGTCCGGCAGGTCCACCGTCACGCCGTTCGACAGCCACGCCTGCCAGTATGCGTCCGTCGCGCTTTGAACGCCCGCCATCGACTGAGCGAAGAACCAGTCGAAGACCGGCCGGACCTGTCGATCGCCGACCTGCCCGTCCAGATCGTCCGGCGTGAACCCGCCCGCGACCGCCAGGTCGATCTCGACCGGCGTCCCCGGCGGCAGCGTCACCTGAAGGCCGATCCAGCCCTGCCCGTTGTCGGCGCTCGTGTCGCGCCACGAATCCGTGGCCGGCGTTCCCGCGGCCGAACCGACCGCGTTGCAGCGCTTCAGCGCGGCGCCGAAGAAGATCGAGACCTCCTTCGCGTAGTCGGCGAAAAACGTCGGGTTGTACTCGCCGCGACTGTTCGCCGAGCCGCCCGCGTTGTCGTACGCGATCATCGCCCCGTGCGCTGCGCCGGTGTCCTGATACATCGCGTCCGAGCCGTCGCCGCCGTTGATCGCGAAGTCGCCGTAGGCGTAGAAATTGACCGTCTTCGCGACCGCGCTCTGGTTCGTCAGGATGAACCGCTTGATGTAGATGCCGCGGTTCGAAACGTTGTCGAGCGTCAGCGGAAACTCAATCCCGGCCGGACAGAAGTCGTACTGCTGCACGAGGATGTCGTTGCCGCCCGCGAACAACCGCGCCGAGGTCTGCACCGTATTGGAATTGGCCGTGTAGCTCTGCGTGATCTGATCGAAGCTGACGGCGTTCGGGTTGTTCAGCCAGTGTGTCAGGCCGTCGACGCGGATGCCGCACATGAGCTGATTGACGTGCATCTGGCCGCGGCCGGACGTGAACGCCGGAAACGTGTCATTTCCGCCCGCGTAGCCCTCGTTTCGCGTGCCGACGCCGTAGTGCGCGCCCGCCCCGGGATAGAACATGTCGAACACGGTGCCGTTCTGGTCCAGCATCACGTTGATGTACTGGTTGCCGATCAGCGCCTCTTCTTTCCAGAAGTAGACCGACGGGTAGCCCTCCTGCGGATTCGGTGCCCCGGCCCCCGCGCCGGGCCACGCGAGCTTATTGGTGTACGCGTAGGGGTTGCCACCGTTCGCCTGAATCTCCCCGCCGCCGCCGGTGCTCCACGCGCCGAGCTTGTATCGAATCGTCTGGCCGAACACGCGCGCCGAAATCGGCAGCGTCGTCTTCCACCAGTCGCGCACGCCCTCCATCGTGCTTTCGTTGCGCACAAACGTCACCAGTCCGTTAAACGTCGAGTGCACCTGCGTCGTTCCGCTTCCGACGCCGAACAGGCCGTTCGGTTCCGAACCATCGGTGGTGAAATAGACCGCGACGCGGTCGTACGTGAATTGGAATGAGACGCGGAAATAGATCGTGACCGCGTCATCCTCGCGCGGAATCTCTGGCTCGCGCTGCGTCGTGTCCGGTGGCTCGTCGTAGGCCGGCGCGGCCGGAATGTGCTCGACCGAGGTCGGTGCGGCCCGCGCGATGGCCACGCACGCAAGCACGATCAGCAGGGCCGACCCGACGACGTGCCGCGCTTCAGTTTTCATCTTTCGCCCACCCGAAATAAAACGTTTTATCACTGAATATCATACCAAGTTCGTCCGGCCGATTCCATCGAGCCGGTCGCCCGCCCGGCGAAGTGTTACCGCCTTCAACGCTATGCTTTGCGCGATGATCGACACCGCGGGCACCATCGTCGCTGTCAGCTCGCCGTCCGGACCCGCCGTGCGCGGGATCGTCCGACTCAGCGGCCCTGACGCCGTCTCGATCGCCGCGCAGCTCTTTCGCCCGCAGGATGGCGCGTCGCTCGCCGATCTGACAGGAAATCGGCGGATTTCGGGGACGCTGCGGATCGATGGCGCGATCATTCCGGGCGTTGCCTATGTCTTTCGTACGCCGCGGAGCTACACCCGCGAAGACCTCGTCGAATTGCACGTGCTCGGAAGCCCCGGTCTGCTCGCGCGAATCGTCGAACTCTGCCGCCAGAACGGTGCCCGCACCGCCGGCCACGGCGAGTTCACCGCCCGCGCCTTTCTCTCCGGCGCGCTCGATCTTTCCGAAGCGCAGGGCGTCGCCGCCATGATCTCCGCCTCGTCCGACGACGAGGCCCGCGCAGCGCAACGTCTGCTCGACGGCGAACTGTCGCGCCGCGCGCACGCCGCGCGCGAGGAGCTCGCCGACCTGCTCAGCCTCGTGGAAAGCGGGCTCGATTTCGCTGATGAGCCGATCGAGTTCATTGCCGCCGACGAACTGCAGCGCCGGCTCGGTGCCGTCCGCGCCACGCTCGAACAGACGCTCGCCGCCGGCGCGGCGGTCGAGCGATTCGGCCGGCCGCCGCGGGTCGTCCTTTGCGGTCAGCCCAACGCGGGGAAAAGCTCCCTGCTCAACCGGCTGGCCGGCTTTCCGCGCGCGGTGACGTCACCGCGCGCCGGCACGACGCGCGATGCGCTCTCCGTCGTTGTGCCGCTGACGAGAACGGACGTACTACTGTTCGATGTCGCGGGTGAAGAGGCGGGCGATGCCCCACTGAACGCCCCGGCGCAGGCTGCTGCGGGCCTGGCCGTCCGTGACGCGGACCTGGTCGTACGCATCATGGACGGGACGGCAATTGCAGACGGGCAGCCTTCGCACGCAACTCGTCAGCGGGCCGACCTCGTTGTGCTCAACAAGATCGATCTGCTCGACCCGAACGAAGCGGCGCGCTGTGCGGACCTGCTTCGGACGCGCATGGGTGTCGATGTCGTAATGGTCAGCTCGCAGACGGGTGAGGGCATCGATGTGCTTCGCCGTGCGCTAGATCAGCGTGTCTCGGAGACGGGAACCACGCAGGTGCAGGAATTGGCGCTGACGATTGAGCACCGCGAAGCGCTGCAAGCGGCGATCGAAGCACTGCGCCGTTCGATTGCGCTCGCGGCGGATGCCGACGCAATTCAGCGTGACGCGGAGCTGATCGCGCTCGAGCTCCACGCCGCGGCCGAGTCGCTCGGCCAACTGGTGGGCATCCTCGTGCCGGACGAACTGCTCGGGCGGATCTTCTCGCGCTTCTGCATCGGGAAGTGAACAAGGCCGACGGAGAACCGGCCGCGCGCTGCGACGCCACGGAGTCCAATGGAAGCGAGTTGTGAAAAGTAGGGGGACGGAGGGTGTGTGCCACCCTCTTCCTTCGCTTCTTTCTCATCCGGAAAGCCTAGGTAGGCCCGCCCCTCAGACTTTCCTATATTACCGCGCCCGATAAGCAGTTCAAGACGGCTATCCGCGCGCTTTTCGTGTAAAGTCTCGGCGCCGACAATTAATGGTGACGCACCTGGCAACGACGGACAACCATATGCAATTAATGAAGTTATGACGGTGTAATGCTGCGGTTAGAACGCGTTCGCGGACGGTGCCGATCCTGTGCGTACGATGTCGGCGCGGAATTCGCGCTTTTCTCATGGACGGGGATATCGACGCGAGCTCCTCCCGCCCGCATCCGGGCTTTTACCAATGCCGTAACCAAGTGGATCGACGCAGCCCCGATCTCAGGGCGAGAGCCGCGCTGCCACGTCGCGACCCAACTCCATCCCGACGAAGTTGAAGAACTGATCCTGGCGAAGTCGCGGCACGGCCAGAAGCAGCGCCTGCTCCAGCGCTGCGTCGTAGGTCGCCGCGTCGCGCGCCGCGCGACGCGCCCGGGTCGGTGCCGTCGGATCGCGACGGGCGCGATCCGCGCCGGTCGGCGCCGTCGGTGCCGACGGGCGACGCCCCACGACGACGTAGTCGGTCGTCGCGTCGACCTTGTCGGTCAGCTCGCCGCCGAAGCGCTCGATGAACGCCGAGACCTTGTCGTAGCCCACCGGGTCATCAACGCCGTCGTAGTCGATGTCGAATTCGCCCACGACGACGAAGCGCGGTCTTCGGTCCCGGTTTCGCGTCAGCAGGATGTTGCCAACAAGGTCCTCTTCGAGGATCGGCTCGTCCGCCGGAGGCGGCGACACAACGCGGCACTCCGCCGTGTGCGGCCCCACGCTGACGACTTCGATGGTGGCTTTGCCGCGACCATCGACCGGCACGCGCTTGCTGAACGAATAGACCGCGAACGGCATGCCGAGGTTCACGCCGTCGAGCCGGCCGACGTCGATATGCACCAGCGAATCGCCGGGCAACGCCCGCAGGACGCGTCCGACCGGCTGGCGGGCGGTGTCGAGTTCGTTCGTGCCTTCCGGGCCGGGCGTGCGATAGGTCGCAAGCACGTCGGCCTGTTCACGCAGCGTCTTCTGCACGTCCCGCAGGGCGGCCTCGTGGGCGGCGCGCTGCTTTTCGTTCGCGGCCGCAAGTGCCACCAGTTCTTCTTTCTTTGAGTTGATGTTCCGCCCGAGGTCGTCCACCTCCTGCCGCTTCAACTCGGCCAGCTTGTCGCGATCGGCGGAGATGTCGGCGACCTTCTTCTCCAGTTCCTTGAGCTTGTCGCCGAACTGCGCCTCGAGCGCCTTCGTGCGGGCCTCGGCCTCAGCGAGCGAGCGCGTCGCCTGCTCGCGCGCGGCGGCCTCCGCCTGTCGGGCATCCCGCTCGGATACGTACCACTCGTACAATTGCCGCACGCCGGGGATCACGCCCGTCCCGCGGCCGATCTGCTCGGCGTCGGGAACCTTGCCGCCGGAGGCGATCTCGTCGACGAGAGCGTTCCACTGCGTCTCGATGGTCTTGATGTCGTCGTCCTTGTTGCCGGTTAGACGTCCGGCGAGCGAGCGCATGCCTTCGTACATCACGCGGACCAGCGTCGTCTGCGCGCCGCCGGCCGCGGCCTGCTGAGACAAGGCGGCGATCGCCGGGACCGAGAGATCAGCGCGCGAGGCGACCTTGCGAAAGTCGTTCTCGGCCTGCGCGGCGGTCTGCCGCAGTTGCTCCTGCTGCGTGAAGAGGAATATCAACGTCCCCGTCGAGGCCACCCAGAGGACGACGAAGACGATCAACCAGATATGGATTGCCGTCAGGCCGCCGCCACGCCGTTGAGGCTTAGCTCCCGCCATCGCACCATCGCTCCTGCCTGAACCCGCCCCGCGCCCGGTCCGCCGCGTCCTGCACCCGCCTGACGACCCGCCGTCGCGGTCGGGCCGTCGCGATGTTCTGCCGTTGAGGGGTGACCACCGGCCTGCCGAGGCCGGATTCTTCCAGCGGGGACCATGTCGGCATATTCCAGTATCGGCATTTCGCAGGGCGATGTCAATTCGGCGATACCGTGGCCCGAGGCGGAAACGCGGCAATTCCCGGTCGCAGGTCTCGGGATTGCCTGCTCACGACGGCGGGCTACGGGTGAAGCGCCCGCCCGCCGCAGCCGGTCGGACACCGTTTCTCTGTGTACGGCCGTCTTATGCCCATGAACCGTAGCGGCATTGAGCACAGGGGCAGACTCACCGCGGGTCGTAGGGTGTCGCAAGTGCGGCCGGGGCGCGGGCGCGACCGGTCACGCCGGCCAGTGCGACAAGCGTGAGCACATAGGGCAGCGCGACGAGCGCCGGATAGAGCAGGTGCACGGCGTCGCCGAGGGTGGGCTGGAGCGTGACCTGGAGTGCGTCGAGCAATCCGAAGAAGCACGCGGCGATGGCCACGCCAATCGGCGACCAACGGCCGAAAATCACCAGCGCCAGCGCGAGGAACCCGCGCCCGCCGGTCATGAACTCCTGGAAGCGATGCGTCATGCCCACCGAGAGCGCGCCGCCGGCCAGGCCGACCAGCGCTCCGCCGACCGCGGCGGCGATGAACCGGACAAGTGCGACGCGGATGCCGGCGGTATCGGCGGCCTCGGGATTTTCGCCCACGGCGCGAAGCGTGAGTCCCGGTCGGGTGCAGAAGATTGCGACGTGAGTGACCGCGACCACGAGGAGCGTCAGTGTCGCGAGCGGATCAATGCCCGCCGGCATCGGCAGCGGCGGCGCGACGAACGTCGAGCCGTGCGACTCGGCGAAGCGGTCGAGCCGTTGCACGGCAACGCCGGTCAATCCGAACGCGAGCAGGTTGATCGCCAGCCCGGTGACGACCTGGTCGCGTCGCCACGCCACGGTCCACAGCGCGAACAGAAGCGCGGCCAGCGCGCCCGCCAGCGCTGCGCCGATGAGGCCCGCGACGGCCGAGCCGGTCCACCACGCGCTCGCGACGCCACCGAGCGCGCCGATGAGCATGACGCCCTCGATCCCAATGTTGAGGAGTCCGGCGCGTTCGGCGATGAGTTCGCCGTTGGCGGCGAGCGCAAGGGGGACGGCGGCCTGCACGCCGCGGTGCAGCGTCGACGCGACGAGTTCCGGAACAGTGACATCGTTCATGGCGAAGTCGCTCCGGAGATTCGCATCCGCGTCAGGAGGACGGTGACAAGAATGACGGTTCCCTGCGCGAAGAAGGTCAGAACGGTGGGGAAATCGCGGAAGGCCTCATCGGGCAGCTTCTGAAGCCCGCGGGCGCCGGTCTCGAGCGCGGCGAAGAACGCCGCGGCGGGCAGGACGCCGATCGGGTGCAGCCGTGCGAGCAGCGCCACGGCGATCGCGGTGTACCCGTATCCGGCGTCGTAGGCGGCCGTGAGGTAGTGCGTGTTGCCGGCCAGTTCGACCGCGCCGGCGAGTCCGATGATTGCTCCGCTGAGCATCAGCGTTCGAGCCGCGACGCGATCGGCGTGGATCCCGACGAAGCGCGCCGCGATCGGATTGTCTCCGACGACGCGCAGGCGAAAGCCGGGCGTGGTCCGCGCAAGCGCGATCCAGGCAACGACCGCGAGGGCGATCGGCACGAGGATCCCGGCATGCAGGCCGGCGGTCGGAATGAGCTGCGGAAGCTGCGCGGCGGCCGGGATGGACGCAGTCGTGTCGCGGTCACCGCTGAGCGGATCCGCGAGCGGTCCGTGGACGGCGATGGCGACGACCTGCACGGCGATGAAGTTGAGCAGAATCGTCGTGAGGATTTCGGGCGCGCCGCGGTAGCGCTTCAGCAGCGCGGCGAGTGCAGCCCAGGCGGCGCCGCCAAGCGCCCCGGCGACGAGCAACACGATCGGACCGAGCACGGGCGTTTGAGCCAGGCCCGCGTGCGCGGCAAGAAACGCGGCCAGCGCGCCGAGGACGTACTGGCCTTCGCCGCCGATGTTCCAGACGCCGGCGCGGAAGGACACGGCAATCGCAAGTCCGATGATCGCGAGCGGGCAGGCCAGGACGAGCGCGGCGGCAATCCGATCGCCGTTGCCAAGAACCGATGCGACGAAGGCGCGGGCGACGATCAGCGGCGGATAGCCGAAACCCGCCACGGCGGCGAGCATCACGAGCAGTCCGACGGCGACCGAGCCCAGCGCCGCGACGAGCGATCGCAGGGCGCCGTTCGCACTCGACGCTCTGCGCGATGGATCGAGGTCGGCGTGAGTCGGTGCATCGAGAGGCCGATCGGTCATGTCCGTCCTCCGCAATCCGGCGGCAGGCCGGCCATGAGCCGGGCGATCTCGGCCGTGTCGTGCGTCGGTCGCGCCGGGTCGCCGGCACGGCGAGACTCGGTGAGTCGCCCGGAGTGAATGACGTAGATGCGGTCGACGAGACGGAGGATCTCGTCGAGGTCGGCGCTGATGAGCAGTACGCCGCAGCCGTTCGCCGCCCGCTCGGACAGGCGGCGGTGCACGAAGTCGGTGGAAGCGACGTCGAGTCCGCGCGTCGGATTGACGGCGAGGACCAAGCCGCGGCCGGCGGCAAGTTCGCGGCCGATGACGAGGCGCTGCTGATTCCCGCCGGAAAGCGAGGCGGCGGCTACGAACGGCGAGGCGGGGCGGATGTCGAACTCGCGGACGAGCTGTGCAGCATGCGACGCGATCGCGCGTCGGTTCAGCCAGCCGCGGCGGCTGAACGTCGCGTCGGTGTGGTGCTTGAGGACGGCGTTCTCGGCGAGACTCATGTTGAGGACGAGCGCCTCGCGACGGCGATCATCCGCGATGTGCGCCACGGCGCGCGGGGCGGGCTCGATCCGCCCGCCGTCGGGGTCGAACAGGCGGACGTCGCCCGCCTCGGGGCGATCGAGTCCGAGCACCATGCGCGCCAGTTCGGTCTGGCCGTTGCCATCGACGCCCGCGATGCCGACGATCTCTCCGGACCGCACGACGAGCGACACATCGCGCAGCGCGACGTGCCCGCGGGCGGAACTGACGTTTCGCAGTTCGAGCACCGCATCCCCGGACGACGGCGCCGGCGGCCGAACGAACTCCCCGAGCGGGCGCCCGACCATCTGCTGCGCGAGCGATTCCGGCGTCGCACGATCGGCGGACTCCGTGATGATCCTGCGGCCGCGTCGCAGAACCGTGACGCGGTCGGCGATGGCCATGACTTCGTTGAGCTTGTGCGAGATGAAGAGGATCCGCGCGCCGCGATTGCGGAGCCGGCGGAGCGATTCGAAGAGCTGCTGCGCATCGTCGGGCGAGAGCACGCCGGTCGGCTCGTCGAGGATGAACGTGTGTGCCTCGCGGAGCAGGGCCTTGAGGATCTCAACGCGCTGACGCTGACCCACGGACAACTCCTCGACGCGCCGGTCGGGATCGACGTCGAGCGCGAAGCGTCGCGCGGCCTCACGGGCGCGGCGACGCACGGCCGATCGCGGCAGCCACCAGCCGACGTCCAGGTGGCCGAGCATCAGGTTTTCGGCGACCGTGAAATCCTCAACGAGCATGAAATGCTGGTGGACCATCGCGATGCCGGCGGCGTGTGCGTCCATGGGGCGTCGCAGGCGCAGCGCGCGGCCGTCGAGGACGACCTGGCCCGCGTCGGGTCGAATCAACCCGTACAGGATGTTCATGAGGGTGGACTTTCCGGCGCCGTTCTCGCCGAGAACGGCGTGGACCTCCCGATCGTGGAACTCGACCGAGACGTCGGCGAGAGCGACGACAGGCCCGAATCGTTTTGCGATGCGCCGCGCCTCGAGCATGCGGCGGTGGTTGTAGGTGGACGCGCGGAAAAGATCAACCGGGCGCGCCGCGCGAGGGTCCTTCCGCGCCGGACGCACGGCCTTCGAGGAAAGCCTGGAGGATGACCGCGGCGGCGAGCTTGTCGCGCTTCGCCGTGCGGCGCGTGCGCGTCAGGCCGGCGTCGAGGAGTTGCGATTCGGCGGCGTCGGTCGAAAGGCGCTCATCGTGCTCGTAGATCGCGCGGTCGGTTCGATCGCGCAACGCGGCGATGAAGCGCCGCGTCGTCCGCGCCTGCGACCCGACGCTGTCGTCCATGTTGAGCGGCAGGCCGACAACGATCACGTCCGCGGCCTCGCGGCGGACGATGGCGAGCACCGCCTCGGCGTCGGCCGCGGGACGGCCGGTGCCGCGAAGCGTCTCCAGCGGCGACGCGATCGGCGGATCGTCGGTCGCGACGGCGAGACCGATTCGCTTTCGACCGTAATCGACGCCGAGATAGCGGGTCATCGACAGGCTCCGAGCGGTCAGAGGACCTGGTCGGACGCGACGCGCAGTTGCGCGCAGGCCTCCTTGAGGCGATCGAGTTGATCGGCGCGGCACACAAGCGTCGCGTCCGGCGTGTGAACGACGACGAGATCATCGACGCCGATCGCGACGAAGACATGCTCCTGCTCGGAGACAAACGTGTTCCGCCGGCCATCGACGACCATCGCGAAGGACTGCACGGCGCGATTGTCCGGCCCCGCCGCCGATGGCACCGACTCGGCGGGTCGGCCCGCAAGTTCCGCGAGCGTCGTAAAACCGCCGACATCGCGCCATTCGAAGTCGGCGTCGATCACCAGCAGGTTCGATGCGTGCTCGAGCACGCCGTAGTCGAACGACGTGGCCGGCAGCCGCGCGTAGTCCTCCGCCCACGCCGCACCGGCAGCGCGTCCCTGCGCGGCAAGCATCACGACGCGGTGCGTCTCGGGCAGGTTCCGACGGACATTTTCGAGGATCGTCGTGGCGCGGGCGACGAGCATCCCGCTGTTCCAGGCGTAGCGGCCGGCGGCGAAGTACTGCTCGGCGGTCTTCGCGTCGGGCTTCTCGCGGAACGCGCGCGCGCGGAAGATGCCGGGGCCGACCTGGTCGCCGCGCTCGATGTAGCCGAGGCCGGTCGCGGGATGCGTCGGGCGGATGCCGAGCAGGATCATCGCGGCCGGATCGGACTCGGCCCATTCGTACGCGCGGGCGACGACGGCCGCAAACTGCTCGGTCGGCGTGATGTAGTGGTCCGCCGTGAAGACACCGATGATCGAGCCCGGCCGGCGCGCTTCGAGCACGGCCGCCGAAAGCGCGATCGCGGCAGCGGTGTCGCGCGCGGCAGGTTCGCCGATGAGATGATCCGCCGGCAGCTCGCCGACCTCGTTTCCGATGGCCCGCAGGTGTGCTTCGGCGGCGCAGACGTGGATGCACTCGATCGGCAGGGCCGACCGCAGGCGCTCGAAGCTGAGGCGGATAAGGCTCTTGCCGTCGAAAAGCCGGAGCAGTTGCTTCGGACGGTTGCGGCGACTGAGCGGCCAGAGGCGTATGCCCGATCCGCCCGCCAGGATGACGCCGGCTCGCTGAGTCATGCTCGAGGTTTCCATCTACTTCCGACCGGGTCGTCTGCGGCAAACACCGCGCGGCTATACGAGATAGTTCGGATCCAGCGCGATCTTCGGTCGCAGCTCGGCGGCCCTGGCCTCATAGCCGCGGCGGTTCATGAGCGCGTAGGTCAGGTCCTTGCCCAACTGCACGGCCGGTTGATCGTAGGCGTCGATGTTCATCAGCAGGCCCATGATCGAGGTCGCAGCCTCGTAGAGATAGATGAACTCGCCGATGGTCTCAGGGGCGATCCGCGGGAAGCGGATCGAGAGGCACGGCCGGCGGCTTTCGACGAGGGCGAGTTCGGTGGCGATCTGTTCGCTGAGGATGAGCCGACTCATGGGGACGTTCGCGAGGTAGCTGAGCGATTCAATCTCGGAGAAGCGCGGCGGCAGGATCACGTCGCGGTCGAAGGCCTCGGCGACGAGAAACGTGATGACCTTGTCATTCGGTCCTTCGCGATAAAGCTGCACTTGCGAGTGCTGGTCGGTCGTGCCGAGGGCCTTGATCGGCGTCGGGCCGGCGAAGACCTCGCAGCCGTCGAGGGCGAGTCGCTTGCCGAGGCTCTCGGCCCAGAGCTGGCGGTACCAGTCGGCGAGGTCCTTGAGCTGATGAGCGTAGGGCATCATGACGTGCAACCGCTTGCCGCGTTCGTAGAGCAGGAAGTGGATCGCAGAGATCAGGGCCGCAGGATTTTCGCGCAGCACGGCGCGCGAGATGCGATCGTTCATCCGCGCTGCGCCGGCGAGGACGCGATCCACATCGATGCCGCACATGGCGGCGCTGAAGAGCCCGACCGCCGAGAGGACGGAGAATCGTCCGCCGACGCCGTCGGGCACGGGCAGCGTGTCGATGCGCTGGTCCTGCGCGAGACGGCGCATCGCGCCGGTCGCCGGATCCGTCGTGATGACGAGTCGCTGCCGCGCCGCGGGCCCGAGGCGGCGCTGCAGGAGGTCCACAATGGCGAGGAACTGCGCGGCGGTCTCGGCCGTCTCTCCCGACTTGGTGATGACGTTGACGCAGGTGGCATCGAGTTCCGGCTCGATCAGATCGAGGACCTCGCCGAACTGCACCGGGTCGACATTGTCGAGGACGAAGAGCCGCGGACCGGGGCGCTTGGCCGCCGGCAGCAGGTTGTAGTACGGCGGGTTGAGCGCTGTCTGCAGGGCGATGTTGCCGAGGGCCGAGCCGCCGATTCCAAGCACGAGCAGATTGCGGCAGCCCGGCCGGTGCTTGCGTACGGCGTCGTGCACGGCCGCGAGCATCCTCGCGTCGAACGGCAGGTCGCGGTAGCGGCGCTTGCCCGCCTTCCGTTCGTGCTCGATGCGTTCCACGATCTCGGCGATGCGCGGCGCGAGCCGGTCGAGCTCGGCGCTTGCGACGCCGTGCTCGGCGCCGACCGCGTCGGCCAGGGCGTTCCGGTAGTAGAGTTGGATTCCGTTGTTGGGCATGGTGCTCAATACCCCAGCAGGCGCAGCGGGGCGTGATGGAGGTTCAACATCTTTTCGCCCGCGTCGTCGAATTGCACGCGGACCCACGCCGATCGGCCGAGCTGCTCGCGCCGGACGATCGACCCGTCGCCGAACGACGGATGGCTGACGCGCCGGCCGGGGCGGAACTCGTCGACGGCCACGGAATCGTAATCGTAGTCGGCGGAGGGCTGGTAGCCGTCGTCGCGCCGGGGCGCGGAATGATCCGTCGTTTCGAGCACGTCGTCGGGCAGCTCGCGCAGAAACGGAGAGGCGATGGTTCGCTGCTGCGCGCCGCGGACGGTGCGATAGTCGGCGAAGCTGAGCGTCAGGCGGTACATCGCGCGGGTCATGCCGACGAAGAACAGCCGCCGCTCCTCCTCGATGTCGCCTTCGACCTTCGCGCGATGGTGCGGGAGCAGCTCGTCCTCAAGGCCGACGATGTAAACGATGGGGTATTCCAGCCCCTTGGCGGCATGCAGTGTCATGAGAGTTACCTTGCCGCCGGCGTTCGAGAGGCTGTCCGTGTCCGAGACGAGGCTGATCTGTTCTAGCCAACCGATCAGCGAACCCTCGGGAGATTCCACGTCGTATTGCGCGGCCGCGGACACCAGTTCATTGACGTTGGCCAGCGCGGACTTGTCCGGGTCGGGATCGCCGTCCAGTTCGGCCTGAAGGCCTGAGCGTTTCAGCAGAAACTCGACGAGCGGCCGGACGGGCGCGGCGGGTTGAGCGCGAAGCTCGGCGAGCAACCGCGCGAATTCCTCGAGCTTTTTCCGAGCGGACTTCAGTTCCGGTATCTCGCCGACCCGCGTCAAGGCGTCGCAGAGCGAAACGCGCTGGCCTTGCGCCCAGTTCGAGAGTCGCTCGACGGTCGTCTTGCCGATGCCGCGGGTCGGGGCGTTGACCGCGCGGCGAAACGCGAGGTCGTCGGCCGGATTGGTGATCAGCCGCAGCCAGGCCACGACATCCTTGATCTCCTTGCGAGCATAGAACTCGACGCCGCGGGCGATCTGGTAGCGGACCTTTGCGTATCGCAGCGCGTCCTCGAGCACGCGCGTGAGGGCCGTCACGCGATAGAAAATCGCGATGTCCTCCTCGGAGCCGCCCTCGTCGAGGTGGCGCCGGATGTCCTCCGCGATCCGGCGTGCCTCGTCGCGCTCGTCCTCACAGCGCCAGACGCGGACGGGATCGCCTTCCGCGATCTCCGACCAGAGCTCCTTGTGCTTGCGGCGCTCGTTGCACGCGATGACCGCGCCGGCCGCGCGGAGGATCGGCGTCGTGCTGCGGTAGTTCTGTTCGAGGCGAACGACGCGGGCGTCCGGATACTCCGATTCGAAGTCGAGGATGTTGTCGATGTTCGCGCCGCGCCAACCGTAGATCGACTGGTCCGGATCGCCCGTGGCGCAGATGTTGCGATGGTCCCGCGCGAGCGCCGCAGCGATCAGGTATTGCGGATGGTTGGTGTCCTGGTACTCATCGATCAGCAGGTAGCGATAGCGCTGCGACAGGTCCGCGCGGACGTCGTCGTGTTCCGCCAGCAGCCGCGCGGTCAGCACCAGCAGGTCATCGAAGTCCGCCGCGTTTCGCTCGCGCATCAGACGCTCGTAGCACTCCCAGATTCGCGCGATCTCGCGGCCGGAGTAGTCGCGATGGACGTCGCGAAAGTCGTCGATCGACAGCATGTGATTCTTGGCCTGGCTGATGCGGTACTCGACGGAGGCGGGCCGGAAATGATCGGTGCTGAGGTTGCACGCCTCAATGGCCTCACGGAGCAGCGCACGGCGGTCGTCCTGATCATAGATCGAGTACCCCGGCGTCAGACCGACACGATCGGCGAATTCGCGCAACAGGCGGGCACAGAACGAATGAAACGTCGAGACCATCATGCCCCGCGACACGCCAAGCGCCAGGATCCGCTCGCGCATCTCGGCCGCCGCCTTGTTTGTGAACGTAATGGCCAGGACCTGGTCCGGGCGAGCGACCGAACACGCCAGGTAGGCGGCGCGGCGCGTAATCACGCGCGTCTTGCCGCTGCCCGCCCCGGCAAGGACCAGCAGCGGACCGTCGGTGTGCAGCACGGCCTCGCGCTGCGGCGCGTTGAGGTCTTCCAGAAGCGATGCCGGGACCATGCAACAATGTATAGATGATGGGTCGGCGCGTGTCCACCAAGGGCGGTTCATGCTTGGCGGCGGCGAGTTGCGGCCATAAGATCAACAGCGGGCACGATCCTCCGCCCGGCCGATCGAGGCGATCCATGCAGCGCATTTCCGCGATCCTCGTCGTGATCACGACGCTCGGATGCGTCGCCGCCCACCTCCGCGCCGCCGATCCGCCGAAGCAGCGCAAGGGCCAGGACACGGCCGGACTGGGCGGACGGACGGGACAATGGCCGGTGGATCTGAAGCCGGATTCGCCGCAGGCACAGCAGCGCGTCCAGCGCTTCGGTCGGATCGAGCGCGAGGTCGAGCTGGGCGGGTGGGCGTACCGCGCCGAGCGAAATCCGCAGCCGGCCGACAGCGTGCCGTGGAGATTGCACGCACGGCCGATCGGCGAAAACGAACGGGCATGGCGGCCGGCTTCGAGCTGGGCGCTCGTGGAGCGGACCACGGCCATCCCGGTCATTCGCGTGCCGCCGGTGCTGTGGGACAAGTGGGTCGATCCCACGATGCGGGACGTGGTCGGTATCCACTTCCACGAGCTAACGACGCGAGACCTGGCGCGGGTGCTGATCACGGTGCACGAAGTCTCGACGTCGGCGGACAGAAGCGATGACGCGTGGGCGAACCGGAGCGTCGTTCCGCGCCGTGCGACGCGCCTGGAGGCGACGCTCATGACCCCCGTGACCTTCCGCCTCGAACAATCGATCGCAATCCTGGCGGATCCGAAGGACGAGGCGACGGCGAAGGATCGCGAAGACCATGAACGCGGCCACGGCGCCAAGTCGCTCGAGGCGATGCTGACGGTGCTGGCGGGTCCGCAGACGTGGAGCCCGCAGCGATCGACGGGCCGCCGTTCGACGCTGGCGTGGTACTGGAAGTCGGAGAAACTCGGCCGGCGATGGGAGGCGTTTCGCGAGGGCCAGGGTGAGCTGCTGACGCTTCGGACGTCGATCGCGCTGGTTCCGCCGACGCGCTGGTCGAAGCTGCTTCCGAAGCCTCCGGAGGCGCTGGAGGCTGAAGATATTCGGACGTTCAACGAGGAGTTGGTGCACCTGGACGCGGCGTTCGTCGTGGCCGACCGGCAGATTCAGGAGGCGTTCCACGCCGAGCACGGCGCGTACGAGGATCGGCGGCGGAAGTAGTCCGCCGGCCGGCGGCGGTGCGGCACGGACGCGTTGTATTACAATGTATGACCGCATGGGCGTATCGGGCCGAGTGAGTCTTGCAGCGCTGCTGTTGTCGGCGATTTCCGCCGCGCCGATGGCGTGCCGCTCCGACGCGTCGGATGCGTCGACGCCGCCCGAGGCAGCGACGGCGCGGATCGTCTGTTCGTTTGCGCCGATGTACCTGTTTGCGCGGAACATCATCGGCGACACGCCGAACGTCGAAGTCGAGATGCTGCTGCCGGCGGCACAGGGTTGCCCGCACGACTACGAACTGTCGGTCCGCGATGCGCGGCGGCTCGCCCGCGCGGACGTGCTCATCGTGCATGGCGGGATCGAGCGATTCGACGAAGCAACCGTTCGCCGCATCAACCCGCGGATCCGCTGGATCGAGGCCCGCACGGCGTGCGATCGACTCGCGTCCGGCAAGGGCGATCTTGCGCAGCGCGCCGAGGACCCCGCGGAACATGAACACGGCCCGCACGAGCCGGAGGTCAATCCGCACGCATGGGTCAGTCCGCGTCAGGCCGCGCGGCAGGTACGGATGATCGGCGACGCGCTGGCGGCGTACTATCCCGCGCACGCCGGCACGGTTCGCGCGAATACGCAGTCGTACGCAACGAGGCTCGAGGCGCTGGCCGCGGAGATGTCGAAAGCCGCATCGCGGTTTCGGCATCATCGCGTCATCGCATCGCACGACGTGTTCGACTACCTCGCGCGCGATCTGGGGCTTACCGTCGTCGCGACGATCGCGCGGAGCGCGCACGAGGAACCGTCCGCGGCGCACCTGGCGGAGGTCGTCCGCGCCGCGCGCGATCAGGGCGTCCGCGCGATTCTGTGCGCCATCGGCGACGACCGGCGGTTGGCGGATCGCGTCGCGGCCGAGGCGGGATCACGCGTGATTGAACTCGACCCGGTTTCGACGACATCGGGCCGGGCCGCGACCGATGACTACGAGCGGCGGATGCGGCGGAACCTGAACGTGATGCTCGAGGCGCTTCAATGACGCAAGTTCCCGGCGGTCATCGCGGTCCGGCGGCCATCACGCTGCGCGGCGTCTGCGTGCGACTCGGCGGGCAGTCGATCCTGTCCGACGTCTCCGCCGAGATTCCGGCCGGCGAACTGACGGCGCTGATCGGTCCGAACGGCGCGGGCAAAACGACGCTGCTGCGCGTGCTGCTCAACCAAGTGCCGTACGTCGGGCGGGTGGAGTTCCGCGGCGCATCGAACGCACGACCGCGAATCGGATACGTTCCGCAGACGCTCGACTTCGATCGCGGCGCGCCGATCCGCGTCGTGGATTTTCTCGCGTGCGGGTCTCAGCGCCGCGCGCTGTGGCTGGGGATCGCGCGCTCCGTGCGGCGCGCGGCGATCGCCGCGCTGGAGCAGATCGGCGCCGCGGGCCTCATCGACCGTCGACTCGGGCAACTCTCCGGCGGCGAATTGCAGCGCGTCCTGCTGGCGATGGCGCTGCTCCGCGAGCCGGAGATCCTGCTGCTCGACGAACCGGTGGCGGGGGTCGACCTGGCCGGGCGCGGGATGTTCTGCGACGTCGTGGGCACGCTGCAGCGGCGGCTTCGCTGCACGGTCGTGCTCGTGTCGCACGACCTGAGCGTCGTGACCGAGCACGCCTCGTACGTCATCTGCATGAACCGGACGATCCACTGCCAGGGTCGCACGGTGGACACGCTGACGGCCGAGAACCTGCGCACGATCTACGGCCCGACCGCGGCACTGCATCATCACGTGCACGCGCACGAGGGCGCGCGGCACAGCCATCCGACACACGCGCACCCCGATCATCACGGACATGAACACGCCGGCCCCTGACGAAGGCGAACGACCATGATCGACACGATTCACGCCGTCCTGCGGTCGCTGATGCCGTTCGAATGGGCCGAGCACCGGTTCATGATCCACGCCCTGCTGGCCGTCGCGTTTCTTGCGCCGTGCTGCGCGGCGCTGGGGGTGCAGGTCGTAAACTTTCGCATGGCGTTCTTCTCCGACGCGATCTCGCATTCGGCCTTTACC
This sequence comes from Phycisphaerae bacterium, assembly GCA_023150615.1. GTDB lineage: Bacteria > Planctomycetota > Phycisphaerae > UBA1845 > UTPLA1 > JAKLKO01. The sequence continues at coordinate 100,134 of JAKLKO010000004.1, read as the reverse complement.
GGCGTCGTGATCGGCTATCTGCTCGTGCCGGTGTTCGAGGCGACGTGGCCGGGCGCGGCGGCGTGGAATCGCATCCTTCCGCCCGCGACGGTTGTGCTCTTCGGCGTGGCGGTCGGCGCGGGGATCACGGCCGTGCGCCGGAAGACCGATCTCGCGTCCGACACGGTGATTGGCGTGTTCTTCGCGACGGTCATTGCGATGGGGATCGCCGTGATCTCGCACCTCCATCTGCGGGCCGACTTCGAACGCTACCTCTACGGTTCGCTCATCGGCGCAGCGCCGTCGGACGTCGCGGTCGCGATCATCGCCGCGTTCGTCGTGCTCCTGTTCCTCGCGCTGAACTTCAATCCCCTGCTGCTGATCGGCCTGAACGAGTCGCTGGCCCGCAGCCGCGACATACGAACGCGGGCGATGGATCACGCGTTTTCGCTGCTCGTCGCGCTCGTCGTGACGGTGAGCCTGCCGAGCGTCGGTCTGTTGCTCGTGACGGCGATGCTCGTCGTTCCGGCGGCGGCGGCACGGAACATCGCCCGGTCGGCGGGCGGCATGCTCGTGTGGGCCGTGCTGATCGGATGGGCGAGCGGCGTCGGCGGGCTGATCGGCTCGTTCTACGCCGACACGGCCGCCGGAGCGGCGATCATCCTCGTGGCCGCCTCGATCTTCGTGCTCTCATTGTCCGTCGGGCGGTTGCCGCGTGCCAGCGCGCGGGGTTGAGCCCCCGCATCGACAAGCACTCCAGCACCCGCGCGACATCGGCCGATACTGCCGACATGACGACGATCGTACGCCAGCGACCGGTTCGACGTGAGGTGCCGTCGCCTGTCACGCAGCACTTCAATGAACTGGGGCGAACGGGCGACTGGGCGCGGCGCTACTCTGGCACGGCGGATTCGCGAACGAACTGGAGCTACGTCCGACGGCAGGAAGAGATCGAGCGGCTGCTTTCCGACGTCGTCCGGCCGGGGTGCGTCGTCGTCGAGATTGGACCAGGCAGCGGCAATCTGGTGCCCTTCTTTGCGCGGCGCGGCTGCACGTATCGCGGGTTCGACGCGGCTCCGGGCATGGTGGACGAGACGCGCGCCGCGATCGCCCGGTGCTACGGCGACGATCCACGCGCGACGTGCGAGATCGGCTCGATCGAACGACTCGACATCCCGGACGGCGCGGCGGACGTGGTGGTTGCGTCCGGAGTACTCGAATACCTCAATCACCTCGACGCAGCGATCGCCGAGTTGACGCGGATCGTGCGGCCGGGCGCACCCGGCCCCCGCGGTGGAAGCGCCCTCGTCACGCTCCCGAATGCGTCAAGTCTGAATCGCGTCCTCGGTCGGCGTCTCGGCATCATCACGCGCTTCTGGCATTCGATCCGCCGCGCGACCGGCCATTCGATCGGTCCGCGCGATGTCGAGCGGCGCGCGTACACCGTGCGCCAGGTTCGCGCGGGCTTCGAGCAGCGTGGCTGGCGGCACGTTGCCGTCGCGTACTACGACTTCGAGCTCCTGCCGTATCCCCTGAATCGCGTCGCGCCATCCGCGGCATTCGCGGCGAAGCGTTTCATCGAGCGGCGCGGAGGGGTTCCCGCGGCGATCGTAGCGAACGGGTTCGTCGCCCAATTCGAGCGACGCTGAATCGGCGCAGAACTCCGTCGCCGTCGATTGCATTCTCTGAGCAGATCATGATCGGGAAAGGAAGGGTCGCCGCGCGTCGATCAGGCGATCTGCGCCAGCCTGACGCGGGGGATGGAGGGCGGGCTCGCGCCTGACGCCGGCGCGAGCGATGCGGTCCACTCACGGAGCACGTCGTCGATCGGCCCGAAGCGAAATTCGCTCAACAGCGCGCGGAGCTTGGGCAGCGTCTCGGCGCGGCGCCGGAGCTGGTGGAAGTTGAAGAAACGGAACTTCAGCCGCTGCCGCCACGACGTCAATCCGTCGATCGGCGCAATACGCGGCGCCACCTCGATCTCGTACGGATGCAGGTAGAGATTGGCCGGCAGGCCCTCGGCGTGCAGACGCCGGATGCCCGAGCGCGAGTAGGTCAGCGGAAAGTGCCGAAGGTAGCCGCCGCCGCAGACGGGCCAGCGGCGTCCGAACGCATCCACCGTACTCAGTGGAAACTCCCAGAGCGACCGGCCGTCCGGCAGTTCGATGCGGTGCGGGCCGCGCGCGGACGTCGCGATGCCGTAGCGGCGGCCCTTGAACGGGAAGATGCTCGAATCATAGACGATGCCGAGGTCCGCGAGGATTGGCAAGGCCCAAAGCGTCTCCTTGACGATCGAGAACGCGACGGCCCGGTGGGCGTCGACCGTCCGGCCGGCGACGTCTTCGATGGTCTTGATGGCCCGCCCGGTGATCTCGCGGAACTGAGCGGGCGTGTGCCGCCAGACCTGATGGTGGTAGTAGGCGTGCACGCCGAGCTGATGCCCTTCGTCCGCGATGCGGCGCACGAGCGAGGGAAAGTGCTCGGCCATCTCGCCCAGGATGAAGCAGGTTGTGCGGACGCGGAACTCGGCGAAGAGATCGAGCATGCGGTGCGTGTCAACCTCGGACTGCGGGCGCGGCGGCTCGATGCGATCGCAGAAGTCAATCGCAAGCTGGTTGTAGTAGTCCTCGACGTCGACGGTCAGCGCGTTGAGCATCGTGCGGGCCCGCTCCACGTTCGCCGGATCAGATCGTATCGAAGTCGCCCAGCGTCAGGTACCACGGCGCGCTGCGGACGACGGCCGCGATCTCGGGCCGCCGAGGCGAGGCGCAGACCGCCGTGTGAAAGCCTCGGCGCGCGAGGATCCGCGGCACGAGCCGGAAGCCGAACGCGCGGAACTCCTCGATCGCCGCGCCCGAGGCGGCGATGAGCGACATCAGTCCGGCGTGATCCTCGCGCGCGGCACGAGCGGCGGCGGCCAGCAATCCGGCGACGACCCCCGGTCGGCCGTCGTCCAGCCAATCAACGACGTGCGCGACGCGCGTTCCGTAGCGCCGCTCGATCGTGGTGACGAGGTAGCCATCGACACCGTCCGCGCCCGTCGAGAGGAAATAGCGATAGCGATAGGACGGATTGCATTCGAATCGCCAGCGGAGAAACGCGGCGTCGCGCCGGCACATGAATCCGCCGAACTGCGCGCCGCAGCGATGCGCCAGCGCGTCGAGCCCGGAAGCGAACGGCTCGAAGTGCGCACACTCCTGCACACCCGCCGGCACGCGCTGCCAGCGGCGTCGCGCGCGGAGGTTCGCCAGCCAGCCGATCGGCGCGGCGATGAACCGTGGAACGTGCCGATCCCGCAGCACGCGCGCCGGATCCAGCGGCAGCGCGCGGAGCAGACGGTCCGGCAGGCAGCACCAGTCGCGCATTCGTTGAAACGCGGGGAACGACTCCTCGTTCGGCATCGTGAAGAGAAACGCCGCGCCCTGATCGAACGCGAAGCGCAGGCATGCATCGACCACGCCGCGAAACACGCCGCGACCGCGATAGTCCGGATGCGTCATGCCGGCCGTGAACATCCCGCCGGCGACGGGCTCTCCGCCGGCGAAGAACGGGAGCATCGTGACGGCCTGCGAGCCGATGAGGCGGCCGTCCGCCTCCGCGATCATGACATGGGCCACCGGGCCGTCGGAGTGCGTGTAGCGCGAGCGGATGAAGTCGATGCTGTCGGCGCGCTCGCCGAAGCAGCGCCGCGAAAGCTCCGCGAACGCGTCCAGCTCGTCGGCGCGCAACAGCCGATGGACAATCGCCGGTGCGGCGGATCGTGATGCGGCCGGTGCGTCCGTCATGCGATGTATCAGGCGGCGGCATTGCCACCGCGAAACCGCGGCTCAGCTTCCGTGCCGTGCGGCGACCTGACCCGGCGAGCGCGAGCCTCGAAGCACGGCGCGGATCGGCATCCAGAGTCGCGGGCCGAGGAGCCGCTTGGGAACGCGCCGCAGCGCCGTTTTGAACCGGATGCGCGCAAGGCTCGCCGGCTGGATCCGCGCGATGAACTCGTCGAGGTCGTTGTAGCCGGCGACGTTGACGCGCCGCAGTCGCATCACGTCCGTGCCGGGACGGATCGCGCCGACGTCGGAGACGCAAACGCCCTCGTACCCGGCCTCGCGCGCGAGGCGACGGACGCGGCCGTCGTACCACCCGCCGGGCACGGCCATGTACCGGACCGGCCGTCCGAGGATGTGTTCGAGCGCGGCGCGCGAGTCCACGAGTTCGCGCCGCAGCTCGTCGTCGCCGAGCGACGTCAGCGGCCGATGCGTTACGCCGTGGGCCTGCACGTCGATCACGTCGGGGTCGAGGGCGCGCAGCTCATCGTCCGTCAATCGCTGCTGCTCCGGCTCCGAGGCGTCGAAGACGTACGCGGTCGGGTCGGTCGTCACGAACAGCGTGGCGCAAAAGCCGTGCTCGCGCAGGCGGGGCAACGCCCGCGTCAGGACACTCCGCGCGCCATCGTCAATCGTGATCAGGACCGATCGTTCGGGAAGCGTTGCGCGGCGCTCGGCGAAGGCGACGGCCTCGGCCAGGCTGACGCTGCGATAGCCATTGCGGCGAAGGTAATCGAGCTGCTGCTCGAAGCGGGCGAGCGGCAGGGAGTAGATGCGGTCCGCGCCACGGCAGCGGCGATACTCGTCGTCCGTGACGAACCGGTGATACATCAGGCAGATCAGCCGCGGGCGGCGAGACTCGGCGGACCAGAGGCAAGCATACGTCCCCAGCGTTCCTGCCGCGAAGCCGGCCAGAACCACGATGAGCCAGAAGTCCATGAACGCCGACATCAGCGAGCGCCGACAAACCATTTCCAGAGAAACACTCCGCAAAGTACGACGTAGGCCAGCGCGGCACCCGCCAGCACGCGCTTCAGACGGCGCGTCACGAACCATCCGGCCAGCGGGCCATTGTACAGCCACACGCGCAAGGCGCGGGCGCCTCGAGCGCCGAAGATACGCTCGGGAATTCGCTTGATGTTTCCGACGAGACGCAGCACCATCGCTGATCGCGGCCGCAGCGCCGCCGCGAAGTCCTCGACCGTCATGTCCCGCTCGATCACGATCCGCGGCAACGCGTAGCGGTTCGACCAGCCGTTGCTGCTGCCCTTGTTGTTGCAGCAGACCGACTCGTAGCCGGCCTCGATCGCCAGGCGGCGAATCCGCCGGCTGTAGCCCGCACGCGGGATCGCCAGGTGCCGGACCGGCCGGCCGATCAGCTCGCTCAGCACGCGCTTCGATTCGACAAGTTCGTGCCGTGCCGCGTCATCGTCGAGGTCGGCGAGGATGCAATGCGTCAGCGTGTGCGACTCGATCGCGACGCCGCCGGAGTCGAGCTCCCGCATCTGCGCCGGGGTGAGGAATCCGTCGATCCCCGCAACCAGCCGCCGCGTGTGCTCGTCGGGCTGTGGCGCAACGAAGATCGTCGCCCGCTGCCCGTTACGCCTGAGCACCGGAAAGGCCATCGTGTAGTTGCTCTCGTAGCCGTCGTCGAACGTGACGACCACCCCCCGCTCCGGCGGGGCGATTCGTCCCGCGCGGATGGCCAGCACGTCGTCGAGACTGAGCGTCACGTAGCCGGCACGGTGCAGGTAGTCCATGTGCGCTGCGAAGACATCGTCGTAGCTGGCGTAGATCGGTTCGTCGTCGGGAATGCGGCCGGCGCGAACAGCCTCGCGCGAGATCAGCCGGTGGTACAGCAGGATCGGGATGCGGTCGGTGCGGTGTTCCAGCCAGGCGCAGCGCGCCATCTCCAGCAGCAGCAGCGCCGGAAAAACGCCGAAGACAACGAGCGCAAGCCAGAACACGTGTGGATTCTATCCGTCCGGACGCCGCAAACGACTCTAGGGAGCCGGCGCGCGTGCCGGCGCTGATTTGGGCGGGCGGGAATTCCGATCGAAACCGGCGCGCTGCCAATCCTCCCAGCCGAAGTATTTTCCGCGCGTCGTGTCGGCTGCCCAGCCGCCGCCGACAACGGCGCCGGAATAGTCGTTGTAATCGACGAGGTGTCGGGGCGGATTGGGCTGGCCGGTCCAAGGGCATTCGAACTGACCTTCCAGACGGTTGAACGCGATGGCCGTCAGATCGGCGGTGTCGAGGCTCGCGAAGAACGCGAAGCGTTGGGTCTTTCGCTGATCGGGCCCGGCGTGCGGACGCAACACCTCGTTGTCGAGGATCGTGACCGACGCGCCTCGGACCTGCCCGCCCACCGCAAACGGGTTTCCGCACTCGATGAACCGATTGCCGGAAACGAGCACCGAGCGCGCGGAGATGTACATGCAATGCGACCAGGCCCAACTACTCCAGACGCAGCGTTCGAATTCGCAATCCGTAACCGAGATGTGCCCGGCGTTCATCTCGTGTGCGGCGATACAGTGGTTGTAGAGCCAGTCGCCCGAATCGGCTGGTGGCTCGCGGCGCGGCTTGTACTGCTTGCGGCCGATGTCGAAAAAGCGGCACTTCGTCACCGCCAACAGCTCGGTGCAGTGACCCTTGATCACCGCCCCAGACCACTCGTATCCGCTGAACGTCAGGCCGCGGACGATGGCCTGGCGGCAATTGAAGTGGATTCCGTTGTCGGTACGGAATCCGGGATTTGCCCAATTGCCGTCGAAGACCATATCGAAGCGGATTCCGGCGTTCTCGCGAGTGCCCATCAGGCGGACGATGGAATCCCGCGCGGAGAAGTAAACGCCGCGCCGCACGGTGATCACGCCGTCGATCAGGATGTTAAGATCGCCGCGGGCGGCGCGGGCTGCCGCGGCACGTAGTTCATCCTCGTTACGGACGAGAACGGCGGTATCGGACACGGCTGCGTCCGTTCCGACGCACACGTCGTGAATTCCGCCGAGAAGCAGCGACGCCGCCAGGATACGCATCGTGCGGGCGCTCATTTCAGCCTCCCATGTTGAGCCGTTTCCATTCGCCGACCACCGCTGAGCTCGGGCGAGTCCGTCCGCCTGAGGATCCGACCGTCTTCGGACCTCAGCGCTCGCCCGGAGCCGTCGGCACCGTGGAACCGCGCTGGTCGCTCGCGCTGACTCTCCGGCCCGACTCAAGCCACGCGCGGACGCCCGCGGCGTCCAAACCCATGACGCGCGGCACGAATTGCGGTTTCGCCGCGCGCAGGACGACGCGGACGACGGGATTGATTACGATCCGGCTGGGATACGACTGCATCCGGAACCCATGCTCCTCCTTGAACGCATCGAGCGACGCCTTGAAGGAACGGATCGAATAGACGGCCCGATCAAACCGTCCGGACTCGCGCAGAATTCGAAGCCACTCGTAGAGCAAGGCGTCATTCACACACTGCTTCACGCCCTCGTGGCCGGACGCGATGTGCGCGACATGCGCCGCTCGACCGATCCCGAACCAGGTCATGTACGCAACCAACCGTTCGCCGGCAAAGGCGCCCAACTTGTGATCGATGACCGGCGGCCGAAAGGCCCGTTCGCAGTACTCGGGCCACTCGTCGAGTGTCGGCGGTGGATGCCAGTTCGTGCGCTCGAAGAACTCCGTCTCAATCTTCCAGCCGTCACGGATCAGCGCTTCGGGAACCCGTAGCGGCCGGACGCTGAACACCTTCAACCCCTTTCGAATCCGGTTCCGCCGGGCGGCATCGACGGTCTTCTCCAGGCGATAGGCCGGGAGGTCGTCGAGCACCATCGGATTGAAGTAGCCGTTCGCCTCGTCCGGATCGGTGACGCGGATCTGATACCCCGCGAGCGCAGGACGCCGCGCCGGTCGCACGCGCCGGCCCGGCGGCTCCACCATCAGCGGGTCCAGCGTCCAGCAGTACCGCTTTCGCACGGCCAGCCACCACACGCCGTCATGGCAATGAACCGGATGCCCCCGGACGGCCAGTCGCCGTGCGTACTCGTCCGTCTCCCAGGAGACGACATCAGATTCGTCGAATGTTTCCGTGCTCAAAGCCTGTCCTTTCGGGCTGTGGCCGGCAGGGCGTCAACCCGCCGGGACTCGACGAGTGGCTTGCACCGTGTCAACGGGCCTGCGAGAGGGGTTTCCACGACGCGCGGCGCGCTGCCTTCAGTATCGGCACCCCGAATCCTCGGTGTCAACGTTCCGCAAGTCGATTCTCTCCTACCGTTCGCGGGTCACGAGCCGATGCAGCGCGACGCTGGGCGCTGTCATCGCGTTGGGCGTTCCCGCTGCAACCGTCTTGCCATCCAGCACAATGACCGCGGAGTTCAAGCCGACGAAGCCGCGCTCGTTCGAACCGGCAGCGTTTTCCCCTCGATTGAGAGCTGTCCCATTGCGCCAGGCGAACACACTCCGCCGCCACGCACAATCAACCCATCGCCCATCGGATCGTCGGCCGTCACGCGGAGGAGACTTGATCGGGCGCTTCGCGGACCGGCTGCCACGCGGCCATGCGTCCGCCCGCGATGCACTTCAGCGCCCCGATGCAGACTGCGGCGTTCCCGAGAAGAAACAGTGCGAGCGACGAAAGCAGCGGCACCCTCGCACCGGCGTTGCGCAGCACGAGACCGACCATCCCGAGCGCATAGCCGCCGAGCTGCGCTGCGGTCAGCGCGCGATAGAACGGCGAGTCAACCGCCAGCACCGCACCGCTGACCAGCGCGGTCAGGAGGAAAAACCACAGCCACCAGCGGGCGAACTTGTGGCTGATCATCTGGAACAGGTACGACCAGCGGCCGGCATGGACGAGCTCGCGAAGGATGTACGGCATCATCGACCAGCCGCGGACGCCGATCCGCACGCGACAGCGGAACTCGTCCCGCGCGCTGCCGCGGGCCTGCTCGAGTGAGACCGCGTTGTATTCATACACGACGCGCTGCCCGGCTGCGACCGTGTGCACGGCGTCGATCACGTCGAGCGAGAACGCCGGGTTCGTGGGGCGATACAGCGCGCGTCGCATCGCGTGAATCGAGCCGCTGACCGACGTCTGCGAACCCCAGCGGCTTTCGGCGAGCCGCACCGGAACGACGAAACGCTGGTACGCGCGGAACCCGCGCGACGTCGCATCCGCGCCGTATCGGTACGCGACGCGGCCCGTGACGCAACCGACCGTCGCGTCGTTGAAGTTCGCGACGAGCTCGCGCAGGGACTCGCGATTGAAGTCGCCCGTCGCGTCGGAAAAAACGATGATCTCGCCCGTGGCACAGGCCACCGCGCCGTTGAGCGTCGCGGTTTTCCCGACGCGGCCCTCGCTGCGATACAGCCGCACGCCGCGATCGGCAAACGACCGCACGATCTCGTCCGTGCGATCGCTCGATCCATCGGACGCGACCATGATCTCGAGCTGCTCGCGCGGATAGTCCAGCTCCAGCGTCCGGCGCAGCTTCTCGCCGATCACGTCCTCCTCGTTGTAGGCCGCTATGATCATCGTCACGCGCGGCGTGATCGGCCGCTTGTCGATCGGCCGCGGACGAAGCGCCGCGAGCACGACGCACAACAGCGGGTAGCCGACCAGTGTATAGACCACGAGGCCGACCGCGACCCAGAAGATGATGACGAATGCTTGCATCGGAGCTGACTACGGATGCGCGGCCGACGCCGGTCGAACGACGGATTCGAGCAGCGCCAGCACCTCGGACGCGAGCCGATCCCGGCTGAACCGCGTTTCGGCGAGCATGCGGGCCCGGCGCCCCATCTCGGCGCAGCGCGCGGAGTCGGCCTTCAGCGCCATTAGCCGCGCCACGAACGCGTCCAGGTCGCCCTGCCGGCAGCCAAGTCCTGCCCCCTCGGACTCCAGAATCTCGCGCTGCCATCCGCCGTAATTGAGCAGCACCGGCCGGCCGGCGGCGAGCGAGTCGAAGAGCTTGTTGGCGCTGTTGTGCTCCAGGATCGGAAAGGCGGCGAAGACGACGAGCGACAGATCGGCGGCGGCGAACAAGCGCGGCACGTCGGATTTCGGCACGTCGCCCGTGAATTCGACGTTCTTCAGGCCCCGCTCCGCGGCCATCCGTTCGAGCGCCGGCCGCTCGCGGCCGTCGCCGACCAGCACGAAGTGAACAGCCGGATCATCCCGCACCTGATCCGCCGCGCGGATGACGAAGTCGAGACCGTTCGACATGCCGATCGCGCCGACGTGTATGCAGATGAACTTCTCATCCCAGCCGCGTTCGCGCCGGACCGGCCGGCCGTCGATATCGGGATGGAACCGGTCGGTATCGGAGCAGTTCGGCGCGACGAGGACACAGATTTCCTCGCCCGCCGCGCCCCGAACACCGTCGCGCATTCCGGGCGAGAGCGCGACGACGGCGCGGGCCGACCGGTACACGCAGCGCTCGAAGCGTTGCAGCAGCCGCAGGAAGAGGCCGCTCTTGAGGTACCCGAGCTGGTACGGGATCGCCGGCCAGAGGTCCCGGACCTCGAAGACGTAAGGTGTGCGGCGAAAGAGCCTGCGAATCATCGCGGGCACGGCGACGGTCAGGGGCGTGCTCGTGGCGTACACGATGTCGACGTCGGAGACGCGCAGCGCGGTCCACGAGCTGCGCCACATGAAGCGCAGGAATGCGACGATCCGTGCGAGCTTCCCCATCTTCTGCGAATAGGCGACCGGCAGCGCAATCACCCGAATCCCATCGCAGTCGAACTCCGCGCGGCGGGACAGATCGCCGCCTGGCACGTCCGCCGGACGCAACTGAGCCGTCGAGGTCAGCATCGTGATGCGGTGCCCAGCGCGGATCCAGCGGCGGGCAAACTCGTAGCTGCGCGTGCCGGTGCTTCCGTGCGGCGTCGCAAAGTACTGATGGATATACAGAACGTGCATGATGGGCCCGGCGCGCGACAGCGCCGTTCAACTTTCCCGGGAATCCTCGTGCGCCGCCTCCGCAGAGCGCCGCGACGACCGATGCACGGCAGCGACGCGTTCGAACAGCTCCGCGAGGCGCTGCATGTTGCGCGACTGATCGCCGTCCTGTTCCACGCGGAGACGGTTCGCGGCCGCCGCCTCGCCCCAATGTTGTCGGTCGTCGATCGCCCGCTCCAGCGCGTCGGCCAGTCCGCCTTCATCGCCCGGCTCGAACATCCGCGCGGTCCGATCCTCGTCGAGCCACGCACGATTCGCCGCAATCCGCGTGACGACCGGATAGAGGCCCGCCGCCATCGCCTCCAGCAGCGACGAACTCGTCCCGTCGCTCCGTGACGCCGAAACGTACACATCGTGCGAAGCGAGCTGCCGCGGCAAGTCCACATGATCGCAATGACCAAGGAACCGCACGCGCCCGGCCAGTCCGGCCGACTCGGCCAGCCTGCGGTGTTCATCGATGAGATACCCGCCGCCGACGAACGAGAATTCGAACGCGCGGCCGGCATCACGAAGCCGCCGAAGCGCGCGAACGATCGTCGGCATGTCGTAGACCGGTTCGTGCCGCCGCGTGCAGATCATCCGCACCACCCGCTGAGGATTCGCATCGCCGGAGAACGACCGAGGACGAAAACGGTCCAGATCGACGCCGACCGGTATCCGTACCAGCCGATCGGCCGGCACGCCGAGCGATGCGAGCGTCTCATCCAGCTCGCGCGAGACGGTATGGATCATCTGGCCGTGACGGCAGACATAACGAAGCATGGCGCGGCGCATCCATCCGCCGGGACCCGACTGCCGCAGCGAGCCGAGGACGTCGCCGCCGCGCGCCGACAGCACGAGCGGTCCGCTCCAGGAGAGCACGGCGGTCAGTCCGTTGGAGGTCAGGTACGCGGCATAGACGAGGTCGGGCCGGAACTCGCGGAGTCGCCGCCGGATCCGCGGCAATCGCGTGAGGAACAGGTGCTTGTTCTTGTACTTGTCGAACGGCTCGGCGCCGATGAACTCGGTGCGGACGCCCTCAATTGCGTGCGGCGACATGGTGATGACGAGAACTTCGTCGCCGCGCGCGGCGAAGTACCGCGCGTAGTGCGGCGTCCACGGCGCGACGGTGTGCGAGAGCATCACCATCCGCATGCGCGGAATATCCCCCGGGCGTTCGGACGACGCGTCATTTGGCGAGGTCGGCCGCATGTGGTACAACCGTACGTGCCTCGATCGGCGGCCCCTGGGACGGCGCGATGCGCGTGTGTTTCATCGCTCATACGAACTCGCCTTGGGCCCCGTACTACGCGCAATACCTGCAATCGCGCGGACATGACGTCCATGTGATCTCATTCCATCCGAAGCCGATCCCCGGCATCCGCGTGCACTACGTCGGCGCGGATAGCGCCACGGGCGAACTGCCCAAGTTTATCTATTTGCTTCGCGCACGACGGGTTCGAAACCTGATCCGAACGATCGCGCCGGACGTCGTCATGGCGACGTACGTGCGTTCGAACGGCCTGATCGGCGCGCTGACGAAGCGAACGCCGCTCGTGATCAGCTCGCGAGGCACCGACGGGGGATTCCCGCTGCCGAAGTTCCTGCAAGATCGACTCCTGCGATGGATCGGTCGGCGGGCCGACCTGCTGCACGCGTCCAGCGCCGAGTTGGCCGAGGCGCTCATTGCGATAGGCCTGCCGGCCGAGAGGTTCACGGTGTTCCCGCTCGGGACCGATCCAGCCGTGTTTGCGCCTCGATGCGGTCCGCGCGACGCTGGACCGCCGCGGATCATCTGCACGCGGAAGCACGATCCGATCTACGACAACGAGACGATCGTGCGGGCGCTGGCGCGGCTGCGCGATGCCCGCTTTGAATTCGAGTTCCGCTTCGTCGGCTCCGGCACGACGATCGAGAAGACCCGCTCGCTTGTCCGTGCCTTCTCGCTCGATGACCGTGTCCGAATCTTCGGCGACGTGGACCACGTACAGGTTCCGGATCATCTCCGTTGGGCCGACGTGTACGTGTCCGCGGCGAAGTCGGACGGCGCCCCCAGCTCGCTCTTCGAGGCCATGAGTTGCCGCGTCTTCCCCGTCGTGACGGACATCCGCGCGAATCGGGATTGGCTCCGCAATGGAGAGAACGGCCTCTTGTTCCCGGTTGGCGACGATGCGCGATGTGCTGAAGCCCTGCGGCGCGCCGCCACAGACGCCCCGCTGCGCGAACGCGCCGGAGAGATCAACCGCCGCACGATCATCGAACGTCTCGATCGGAATCGGCTGCTGGAACAACTCGAATCGCTGTTGCAGCGTGCCATCAAGGTCGCGGGCCGGACATCGTCCTGAGGCCGCCAGCGGGTGCGCAAACTCAATCCCCTGCCGGCACGGTCGGCCGCGTTGCCGAGGGCTGCGTTGCCGCCGAAAGCCCCTCACCCCGAACGCGCTCGACCACCTCGAGGAACCTCGGGTCCTGCATCAGTACCCGCACAATCTCCGCGGCGAGGACGGCGCATCCCCTGGACGTCAGGTGCACCTCGTCCTGCATGTGTTCGAAGTCGTGCGGTACGACGTTGTAGCCATCGACGAAAACGGCGTTTCGTTCCTCGGCGACGTCCCGGATGATGCGGTTCATCTCCAGCCACGTCCGGTGGATGATCGGAACCGTCATCCCGACCATCTCGCTGCCCATCTGCCGGCGGTACTCCGTATCGTCGAAATTCTCCGGAACGCAGATCGTCGCCTGCGTGATCAGCACCGGAAGCCGACCGTCCCCCCGCACGAAGCGCGCGATGTCATCGAAGTTACGCCGGGCCCACGCGAGCGCCGCGGGCGAGACCGGCTGATTCGCCTCCGCGTCAGACTCCTCGAGACTGGTGTAGTAATTCTCGGTCTTCATGTACTCCATGGCGAGCAGAAAGTTGCGGACGCGCCGCGCGATCTGCGTCTGCCGCGCGATCTTCTGCCAGAGCGGTTTGTTCGATGCCACGTCGAAGAAAACGATCGGTCCGTCCGCCAATCTGCGGAAGAACTTCATGTCGTTCCACGTGTGGTAGACCAGCGCGACGTGCGGATGCAGCTCGCGACCCACGAACACGTAATTGACCTTCGAGTTCGACGTGTCGTAACCCGGCAGGCCGAGGTTGATGACCTCGACCGGCATGCCCAGGACCTTCGAGAGATTGGTCTGGAGACGGCCGGGCCAGGTCTCCTCCTCGCCGCGTTCGTGATAGCAGAACGTCGACGATCCACCGAAACATGCGATGCGAAGCGTCCCCGGCGCGGGATGCCACGTGTAGTCCGGTCCGCGGAACCCGAGCTTGTTGATCCGCACGTCGTAGCCGTCGCCGGTCTTGAAGACCTGCCCCGGCTCGGCTCGTCCCTTGATGTGACCGTCCGGTATCCAGATCATCCACTCATGGAACTTGATCGGGGCGACGATCCACAGCGCGGCCTCGGTCAGGCCGAGCGCGACAATCAGGGCAACGGCGAGGACTCCGAACCGCAGCAACCAGACCCCGCCACGGCGCTCGCGTCGCGCGGGCTGCGGCCGGGCTACCCTTGACGGAGAAACATCGTTCACAGGTCTACACCTCAAGCGCCGCCGACGCCATGCGGCCGGCGGCTCGTTCGTACACCGCTTCGTGCGCGAGGACCATCGCCGTCATCGAGTACCGGGCGCGCACGGACTCCAGCGCCGCCTGTCCCACGCGCTTCCGGAACGACGCGTCCAGAAGAAGTTGAATGATCCGCCACGCCAGGTTCCCTTCGTCGTTCACATCGACCAGAAACCCGTTCCGGCCATCGAGCACGAGTTCCTCCGCGCCGCTCACGCGCGTCGAAACGACCGCCGCGCCGCTCCACATCGCCTCGAGCAGCGCATTCGGGAATCCCTCCCACGCCGACGACAACACGTACACGTCCGCCGCGGAAACCAGTGTCGGAACGTCTTCGCGCCGACCGAGCAGTTCGACGGCGCCGTCCAAGCCGAGCCGCGCCCGCAGCGCCTCGAGCCGCTCGCCAAGCGGCCCCCATCCCGCGATGTAGGCCCGCGCGTCCGGCACCATGATCCGCACGTGCGCCATGGCCCGCAGGAGCAACTCGTAGTTCTTGGCCTCCACGAGGCGGCCGACTGCCAGGACGATCGGTGCATCAACCGGCCAACCCAGCACCGCCCGCGCCTCGGCACGGGGAAGGGCGCCCTCGAAGCGCCCGGCCTCGACGCCGTTGGGAATCACGGTGATCCGCGCGGGATCGATGCCGACCTGCTCGACCAGCATATCGCGAATCCACCGTGAATTCACGATCCGGACCGTCGTGCGACGGGACAACCAGCGATCGAGGACGCGCTCGTGGGCGCGGCGATACGGCTTGCTCGTCCGCGTCGATGCGACGATCGCTCGATGACCGGCGAGCCACGCCGCCGCGCGACCCCAGAACGCGGGGGCGTAGAGCCAGGTGTGAACGACATCCGGCGACAGACGTCGAATCAGTCCGCGCAACCGCCACAGAAACGCCGGATAAGCCATCGAGAACTTGTCCAGCAGGTGCATCTCGCAGCCTGCCGCGGCGAATTCCGGCGCAAGGAGGTTCTCGGCCGCGCAGCAATTGACCGCGCTGTAGCGAAACCGCCGCCGATCGCTGTGGCGAACGATCACCAGCGCCTGTCGCTCGGCGCCGCCGGGCAGCAGCGTGCCGAAGACGTGCAACACGTGGATGGGCCTATTCGACACGGGTGAATTCGATCGACGGGCGGAGCACCGTCAGCTCGACGAACTGGCCGACCGGCCGCCCAGCCCGACGAGTTGCAGGGCGCGCGTCATGGCGACCACGAACAGGCCGAACGGCTGGCCTGCGCCGACGCTGATCCGCGCGACGCGGTACGCATCGCGCGGGTCGGTCGTCCACCAGGTCCGCGTCGTGTAGCCGGAGGCGTAGCCGGCCTCGGCGGCGGCGCGCGGCGTCCGCGCATCGACGCTCCCGTACGGATAACTGACGCGGAGGACGGGGCGTCCAAGTTTTGCTTCGAGCACCGCCCGGCTCTCGGTCAGCTCGCGTCGCAGTCGTGCGTCGTCGACACGCGCCAGGTGCGGATGTGACAGCGTGTGGCTGCCGATCTCGAATCCCTCGTCCGAGAGCCGTCGGACCTGCGGCCACGTCAGCGGCCGGTAGGCGACCGGGCAACGATCGACGAAGTCGTCCTGCCAGCATTGCGCCATGAGTTGATCGAGCCACCGCGCGGCCTTGTCGGCGGGCAGCGACGCATACCATGCCTTCGCGGCGTACACGGCGGCCGCACGGGTCGCATCGTCGCACAGCTCGAATGTCCGCCGCGCGCCGCCGGCCTCCAGATCGATCCGCCGCGCGGACGCGTAACGCAGCGAGAGTTCGATGCGATCGTGGTCGTACGGGCGGCGTCGATCGACCACCTCGACCGTCACGAACAGCGTCGCCGGAAGCCCCAGCGCCTTGAGGACGGGCCAGGCCACGGTCAGGTTATTCTCATAGCCGTCATCAAACGTGATCGCCGCGACACCGCGCCGCCATCGGCCTTCGCGGAGGATCGACTCGATCTCCGAGAGCGGGACGATCTCATAATGGCGACGCAGCCATTCGAGTTGCCGGCGGAACTCGTCGACGCCGACGTGTTTCGTGCTGAATCGCGCGTGATCATCGGCGAGCGATCCATCGTGCACCCCGTGATACGTGACAACGAGTGGATACCAGTCATACCGCCGCCGGGCGATCCGCGGCAGGCCCATCGCCCGCATGACGGCCGCACCGCCCGCGAGTCTTGCGTTCTGCCAGGCACTCATGATGGCTCGGCGACCGCCGGGACAGCCGGCGCGCGTGCGGTGCTCGACGGACCGAAGACCCGCGCGTGCCACGTCATGAAGCAGAGGAGCATCCACAACGCCGTTCCCAGCTCGGCGCGTCCGGACAGGTGTGCATCGACGAGCGATGTCACCGCCCGCTCGTTCAGGATCCCCGTGTCTCGGACCCTCCGCGGCGCGAGCGTGTCGCGGACCCAGTCGGCCAGGTCCTCGCGGAGCCAGCGGCCCATCGGGGGCGAAAAACCGCACTTCGGTCGTTCGACAAGCGCGTGGGGGAGTTTCCGACGCAACAGGCGGCGGAGCAGATACTTCGTCACGCCACCGCGGAGTTTGAGCGTCGCAGGCAGCGTGACCGCCCACGCAATCAGGTGGTGATCGAGGAACGGAGCCCGGACCTCCAACCCGACGCTCATCGCGGCGCGATCGACCTTAACGAGGAACTTGTCGGGCAGCGTGGTCGACAGATCGAGGGCCGTCAGCATCGTGAGGGCGTCGCGCCCTTCGAGGGCCTCGGCGACGCGGCGGTAGATCGTACCATCGAGCAGGAACGAGTACGGTACGACCTGAAGGCCGTCCGCGGCCCTCAGCGACGAGGTCAGCGAGACATAGAGCGCGGCCCAGTCGTCGAAGGCAATCGTGCGCGCGCGCTGCCGCCAGCGCAAGCCACCGAATCGACCCGCGACGGCCGCGGCGCTCCGCCGAACCGCGCGCGGCACGCGTTGCAACGCGTCGAGCACCCGCCCCTGCCGGTAATGCAGGTAGCCCATGAAACCCTCGTCGCCTCCGTCGCCGCACAGCGCGACGGTCACTTGCCGGCGGCTCAATCGAGACAGAACGTACGTCGGGACCCCGGCCGTGTCCGCAAACGGCTCGTCATAGACGCCGGCGACGTCGGGCACCGCCGCGAGCAACTCGGCGGCGCTGATGCGGAAAACCTCGTGGCGCGTGCCGAAGTGCGCTGCCACGGCCTGGGCGACACCGGACTCGTCGTGGGCCTCATCGTCGAAGCCGATCGTGAAGGTCCGCACGTCGCCGCCCTGCGCTGCGCACATCTCGGCGACCACGAGACTGGAGTCGATCCCTCCCGAAAGCCACGCGCCCAGCGGCACGTCGCTGATCAACCGCTTGCGAACGCTGGCGCGGAGCCGCGCATCCAGTTCGTCGAGGACGGCTTCCTCGTTCGGCGACGACCCGCCGGTGCTGCGCAGGTGCGGAAGCACCTCCCAGTACGGTCGACACGTCCAATCTCCATCACGCCACATCGCATAGCATCCCGGCGGCAGCTTGCGAACGGCCGAAAAGACCGTCCGCTCACCAGGAACAAAGCCCAGCGTGAAATAGCCCGCCAGCGCCTGTTCGTCGAAGCGCCGGTCAACGTCGGACAGCGTCGTCAGGGCCGTCAGTTCGGACGCGAACGCGATTCCGTCGGACGCGAGGCGGTACAGAAGCGGCTTTTTCCCGATTCGATCCCGAGCGAGAAACAGCCGGCGCTCGCGGCCGTCCCAGATCGCAAAGGCGAACATGCCGTCCAGTCGGGCGACGCATTCGACGCCCCACGCCTCGTACGCGGCAAGAATGACCTCGGTGTCCGTGGCCGAGCGGAAGGCGAATCCTCGCGCCTCCAGGTCCTTGCGGACCTCGAGGAAGTTGTAGACCTCGCCGTTGAAGACGATCCACAGGTCTTCGCCGCGCGAGGATTGCATCGGCTGATGCCCGGCGGGCGACAGATCGATGATGCTGAGACGCCGATGTCCCAGTGCAACGGTCAGTGCGGGATCGTCGTAGTGCGCGACGTGACAGCCCGCGTCGTCCGGCCCGCGGTGCGCGATGGCGTCGGTCATCGCGCGGACCTTGCGCTCCGCATCGCGCGACTCAGACCGCGTCAGGAAACCCGCGATTCCGCACATGGATTCGGCTTAGCCAGAACGATCAGACCGGTCGAGAGATCGACCGCAGGCACGCGCCGCGATCAGGCGCGCGTGGGCACCGGGAGCGTCTCGGGCGTCTCGTCGACCGCGACCATTGCCGCACGGCGGGTGATCCGCGTGCGCAGGCCCTGCAACAGCCCGGCCGAGAGCGCCATCAGCGTCCACACAGCCTTGTTGCTCCAGGTCGTGTTCGAGAAGATGTCGGCGGACAGAAGCAGGATCACGAACATCCGGATGAGCGACGTCAGCGTCCGTTCCGAATCGGTGATGAGCTCGGACTTCCGCAGGCGCCCCGCCCAGTACCAGGCCCAGACGTAGATCGCGTAGAAGAACGCGAAACCGGGGAGACCCGTCGACGCGAGGATCTCGAGGTAGTTGTCGTGCGTGCTGAGGTCCCGCCCTTCGCGACGCAGCGTGTAGACGGGGAAATTCGTCAGTCCGACGCCGAACACGGGATGGTCCATGATGACGCGCAGGGCCTCGAACTTCAGCCCCACCCGGGCCTCGACCGAGCCTTCCTTGCGATAGGCTGTGCCGCGAATCTGCCCCACGGCCGCCGTCATGCGTTCGGCAAGCACCGTTTGGGACAGGACCCTCGGCAGCGCGATCACAGAGACGATCACGGTCATCGCGATCAGAATCAGCGCCGACGGCCGCCGGACGATCCGGCGGCGATAGTGCCACAGCCCGTACAGCGTCATCAGTCCGACCGAGAGGACGCCGCTTCGTGAGGCCGTACGCACGATGCCGTACATGAAACCGATGATCAGTCCGATCGTGATGATGCGGACGATCCAGCTTCGCGTCGCCACCAGTCCGCCGTAGCAGATGCACACCGCGATCCCGTAGGCAAGCGCCGTCGAGTTCGGATTGCGGAGCAATCCCGCCGCGCGATCCGAGAACTTCGGTATCGCTGTGAATCCGGCCCACGTGGCGACCACGTTGGCAAATGACCCCAGCACGATGCAGATTCCGACGATCCACATCGCGCGGCTGTCCTGGCACATCGTCGCAAACAGCGCCATCAGGACCAGAAACTGAAGCGCCGTGGACATCGACAGCAGCGCCATCTCGCGGAACTCGGCTGTAAACACGCCGATGGCCGCCCACACGACCCATGCGGCGTAGATGAAGACCGGCGCGGGGATGCTGAGCTGCATCCGAAGGTACATGATCGTGACCATCACGGCGCTGGCAATGCCGAGGTAATACGGAATGCGGAACAGCGTCGGATGATCGCCCAGCGCGAACGACGAGCCCGCGAACAACCCGATGAACAACACCAGAAGCAGCGGCGCACGGGCCACGTCGTCAAGTTCGGCCGGCGCGCTCCACGACGCCGACAGCTCGGACGCACCGAAGGCCGGGTACGCAAGTTGACCGTATTGCGTCACGTAAGCCGTGCTCCTGTTCGTCCCGCGCGGACGCGGTCCGTGCGACTACCTCTCGTAACGGCGGAACGACCGCGCGGGCTTGACCCGCGTCCGCACACGCCCCGGTTCATGTTACTCCGCCGGCAGCCGGACATGTCGCCCGCTGAATCGATCGTGCAAGCGCCGGGCGGACTGCATCAGCCGCCGTCCGACGCGGTTCAGGACGATGGAATAGTCCCCGAGGTCCTGCGCGAACGACCCGCCGAAGCCGTGTTTGAAGCGCCACACGCCGTAGTTCGGATGGCCCTCCTGCGGCTCGGGACCCGGACTGCCGCCCAGATCATAGAGCCGGTACCCTTCGGCCCGCAGCCGCCGCATGATTTCGAAGTGCAGGATCTGGCCGGTCGGCGGGATCGGCCGCTCGAATTCGGCGGCGATCGACGCCCCGCGGGTATATCGTGCCGAGCCGAATCGAGCGACGAGCGCCATGTTCACGATTCGGCCGTCGAAGCGCGCGTAGTAGATCCGCATCAGGTCTTTTCGCAGCAGCGGCTCGATCGTGGCAACGAACACGTCGCGCTTGGGGATTCGAAGTCCCTTTCGCCCGTACGTTGCGGCGAACTGATCGTACAGCGTGTCGAGTGCCTCGGCTGAGTTGGAGTCCTCGACGGTGACGCCTTCCCGCTCCGCCTTGCGGACGTCGCGGCGGCAGTTCTTGCTCATCCGCGCCAGCAGCGCGTCGTCGTCCTGCTTCAGATCGATCCAGTACGTCCCGTTCACCGGTACGGTGTTGTGGATGCCGCGCGCGGCGAGGAACTCGTCGATCCGCCGCCGGTTCTCGAACGTGGAGTCGCCGACCCGGATCGGATTCCTGATAAGCAGCCGCAACTCGACGCATCCCGTGCGCCGCAGGTGTCCCATCAGAGCGTCGTAAAACCGCGCGAACTCCTCCGCGTCTTCCGGGTCGAGCAGCACGCCGCCCTCGACGTTCGCCAGCCGCCAGCCCACGACCGGCAGCCGTCGCGAGTTGATAACCACCCCGCCGCAAAACGTCCCGTCCCGCCGGCCCGCGAAGACCTCAAATTCGTTGTCCCACACGGCCAGCGTCGCCGCCCAGTCGGTGTTGCAGAAGATGTTCCCGAGCGGACTCTGCCGCGCGTAGTCGTTCCACTCGGCGAATTCCTCCGGCCGCAGCGCGCCGTACACGCTACCGCTCATCCGTTCAGCAACTCCGCGAGCTGCCGCGCCTGCTCACGACGATCGAACGCCGTGAACACGTCGGGGCGGAACGGCCACGGCGTCCCGCTCACGCGCCATTCTGCCAGCCGCTGCAGGTGTTGCGCCAGCGTCGTCGCATCGTCCGGCGCACACCACAGACCGAGCCGGTACTCGTCAATCAGGTCGGAGATGGCGCCGCGTCGCACGAGCGCCAGGATCGGTTTTCGACAGTAGATGTACTCAAACAGCTTTCCCGGCACGTGAAGATCGTCGGTGTCCGACGCCCCGAAGACCAGCAATACATCGACGCCGAGCATCGCGCCGAGCGCATCGCGATGCGCAACTGGATCGTGCAGCGTCGCGATCGCCTCCGCGCCGGCGTCCCTGATCGCGCTCGCGACGAGCTCGCCCGTCGCCGACCAGAAATGCACTTCCGCTCGGAGCGCTCCACCGGATTCGCCCTGCAATTGTCGAGCGGCCCGCAACAGCGGGCGCGGGTCCCGCTCGCCATGGAGATTTCCCACGTAGGCCATCGTCACCGCACGCGGATCGCGACGTGCGATCGCCGTCGGCGTCAGTCCGTCAAAGTCCGCGCGATCGTATCCGTTCGGCACCGTCACGAACCGGTCGGCGAGATCCGGATGCAGCCGCCGATACGCGTCACGGGCCGGCACGGTATTGACGACGATGCGATCGGCAATGCCGAAGCACCAGCGCTCGAGGCGCTCGTTCGCCGCGCGGTGCGCCGACGTCGGATACGCGAGCGTCCGATCGAGCATCCACGGATCGCGCAGGTCGAGGACGAGCCGCCGCCGCGCCAGCCGCGCCAGTGTCGCCGCAATCACCAGCGAACCATGCGGCGGCGCCGTGGCGTAGATCGCGTCCGCGCGGCGCGCCATCCGCAGACCCGCCGAGACCGCCCAGGGCCACCAGTAGACCGCCCAATCGGGAACGGCGAGCCAGCGGATCAGCGGAATCTGCGGCCGCGAACCGTTTGCCGACGGAGCGGAGACCGCGGGCGATGCGACCGTCGGCGGCCGACGCCGCAACACGGATCGAACCAGGTGGCGGAGCACGGCCTCGTCGGGATAGAACGTGCGGAGGATCTCCGTGTCCGCCGGGAGCTGCTTCAACAGCGACGGATCGTAGCGCTCATTCGAATAGTCCTTCGCGACCGTAAGGACCGACGCTTTCCAGCCGAATTCCGGCAGGTACTTGCAGAACTTGCCCGTTCGATGACAGCCAATCGCCGCGCAGGGATAGAACTGCTGAGCGACCATGAGCACTCGCTTGAGCCGGCCGGGCCGAGCGCCGATCGAGTCCGCCGAAGTCGCGGATTGGGGTCTGCCGCTCATGAGTTCGCTTGCGGGCATTCGGCGTCCTTCCGACGAAGCTCGAACAAGAGGTCGCGGCCGAGCCATCGGCCGACGACGTTTTGTTCGCACCAGCGATCGGCCCGCACTCGCAGCCATTGCGGCAATCGCGCCAGCGGGGGCGACGCGTACGAGATGATCCCCAACGCCCGATCCAGTTCATACGCATGCGTGACGGCGCGGCGGGCTTCGTGAAAGGAATGGCGATACGTGTAGATCGGCCCGTTCTGGTCCTCCCGACACCCGCGCGGTCGCGGGGAGCGATCCCCGAGCATGCGCCGAAACCACCAGGTGAGGCGATCTCGCGCATCGACAAGTCGCAGGATTGGCGAGTAGGCCTTGGTCACGAGCACCAGTCGCGCACCGGGTTTGAGGGCCCGCGCGAGCTGCGCCAGGGCGTCGGCGCGCAGCGCCGCGCTCGGGATGTGCTGAAGGACCTCGACCGACAGGCCCTGATCGACCGCCGACGAGGCCAGGGCAAGCCTTGTCAGATCCGTTTGGATCAGAATGCAGCGGCGCCTCTGCGAATCGTCGAGCGATCGTGCCAGCGCCCGCAGCGACGCATACGAAAAATCCGTCGCGATGATCCGATCGCACCGCTCCAGCAACCACGTCGTGTAGCGCCCGGCGCCGCAGCCGAAGTCGGCGCAGATCGCGCCGGCGGCCACCGTGACATGACGCGTGACCGCCGAAAACTGGATGCCCATCCAGTCCAGCGCTTGCGATGGCGGCGCGGGGGCGGCCACGCCCGACGTCGACGCTCGTTCGTCGCGCTGCCGCATCTCACGCTTCATCTGCGCAAGCACGGGATCGCCCCCCGCATCGCCCGCGTGCGCATCGTCGCGCAGTTCATCCGGCATCAGCCGGTAGATCCCATCCGAAATCGGATACGTCCGGCCGCACGACGGGCATCGGAGCGTGGCGGACGACCCGTCCGCCGACGACTCGACGACCGCCAGCGGGCCGGCCGCGACGTCGTACGGACATCGGGCCCAATCGTGAAGCGGATGCGGAATCATGATATCGCGTCCAGCCCGCTGCACGGCGGCACTTCGCGCCCGCGCGGTCCGGGCTGCGGAATCAGGCACCCTTTCTCAGACACGCGATCGGTTTGGTCCCGGCGGGCACCCAGCGAACCAGCTCCATTCCGCATTGCTCCACCAGTCGAGCCATCGTGCCGCGCCGCTCGTAGGCGAGATGAAACCCCCGACGCGACGATCGCCAGCGCGGCTCGCGCCCCAGCCGTTCCAACGCTGCACCGCCCAGCAAGCCGAACACGGAGTATGCCGCCTCGCGGACACCCGCAACGGTCGGTCGAATCCGAAGCAGCGACCGCAGGTAAAACGAAGGCGCGTGCAGGATCAGCATCGCCAGTCCGCCGGGCGCAAGCACCCGCGCAAACTCCGACAGCGATCGACGGTGGTTCACGTACGGAAGCACAACCCGGCTGAAGATCCGGTCGACGCAACCATCCTGCAGTGGCAGGCACTCCACCGACGCCCGAACGAAGCTCGCGGAACGACCCGCGCACGGAGCCAGCCGCCGCGCCACACCAAGCCGCTCCGCCGAGTGGTCGAGCGCCACGACGTGCCGCGCGCCGAGTTCCACCAGCCAGCGCGTGCCCGCGCCGACGCCGCAACCTGCGTCGAGTACCCGTCGGCCCGCGACGGTGTCCACAAACTCCGCCCAGGCCGCTTCGTACCCCTCGCGATTCCGCGCGTGATACAGCGGCAGCGCCGCCAGGATCGGCCGGCCGGCGCTCGACGCGCAAAATGCCTCCGCCCCGACCCGCTCCAGCAATCCGGCTCGCGCCAACGCTTCAAGCACCTGCCGCGATCTGCCATCGCCCGGCGCGAAGGGCCAATCGGGTATCGGCACGTCACTGTTCGGATCGGGCACTCCGCGCGGATCGGCAACGTCGGACACGACCGCTCTTGGATTGTGTCGGAGCACGCCCGCCAGCCACGCCCCGGCCTGCACCGACTGCGGATCGGCCACGATCTTCGCGAGTTCTGCGTCCGGTGTCGCACGCGCGTCGTTCGCCGTGTCCGCTTCCATCATCCCAGCGCCAGCCGCAACCAGCGTTCGATCGACACGAGGTTGCTGACCGTCCCGCCCCCGGCGCCGCGGCGTACGAATCGATTGAGCACGTCATGCCGAAATCCCGCATCAAACAGCGGCGCGAGTCGACTCTCGGCACCGGTCAGTGAGTCGATCACCGTCGCGCGCCAGCCGGCGTGACGCGACATCCACGCGTCGTAATCGGCGAATCGCTGCGGGTCGTTCGCGAACAGCCGATACCCCGAGCGCCGCCGGATCGTCGCGACGCACCGGGCCCGAAGCTCCTTCCAGCGCGACACCGGAAGCGGATCCGCTCCGATCGGCCGGCCGGTTGCGGACCACGGAATCCGCGACAGCGCCGGCAGGTGCCGGGTGAATGTGTGAATGTAGAGCCGGCGTTTCCAGCGCATCTCCTCCGGGACCGTCAGGCAGAAATCCACGAATTCGTAGTCGAGGAACGGCGTCAGCACGGGCAGCTCGGCGCGGATGTTGTTGACCGTGTTCGCGATGTAGCGCCGCTGCCGCTGCCGCAGATGGAACGCGTCGACCCAGTCGCCGAACCGCTCCTGTCGGCAGGCGTTTACGAACTGCGGATACTCCGACGGAATCGCGCGGTAGTGCTCGCGCAGCTCGGTTGGCAGCACCGCCGCCAGCACCTCATCCCCGAGCGCCTCGGACGAGGTCGCGTCAATCTCGTACAGCGCGCGAACCAGCGCCGCGGGCGACCGCTCGCGCATCCACTCCAGCGTCTTTGTCAGCAGGTATCCGGTGAAATGATCGCCCGCCTGCCCGTCAAAGATGGCCCGCACGCGCGGCTTCATGCGACCGTACGCCGCCAGTCCGTGGAAGTGCCGAAGGTCGAGCATCCCATCGGTCAGGAACAGCCCGCGATCGAGCCGATCCAGCAGCGCGTCCGGATCAATCGTCAACCCGTCGTGCGCAGCGCCGACGGCCGACGCCACCGCGGCGCCGTAGACGCGGTCGTCGCTGCCGTCGATCCCGTAAGCCAGCGTGTACAGGTCGCGGCAGATCGGAGCGGCCAGACCGACGATGATTCGCGAATCCAGTCCGCCGCTCAGCAGGCTGCCGAACGGAGCGCTGGACGCCGACACTGCACGCTGAATCGCCCGCGTCAGCGAGTCGACGAATCCGTCTGCGCAACGGTCGAGGTCGTCGGGACGAAAGGCGGTGCGATACTGCGGCGACCAGTAGGTCGTTGAGGTTGGCCGGCCGTCGCGGATCGTGAGGACCGTCGCCGGCGGAAGCTGCTCGATTCCCGAAACCAGCGTGTCATCGCCGCGCAGGAACTGGGCTCGCATCCGTCGGGCCAGCGCGCGCTGGTTCAATTGCACGCCGCCCTCGCAAGTGCGGCACAGCGGCAGAAGCCGCGTCGAGAAGAGCACACCGTCCGCGTCGATCCGATAGAATAGCGCCCGCGTCGCGTAGCGATCGCCGAAGAGCACGACCGTTCGCTCGCGCGCGTCGATCATCGCCCCGGCGAAGACGCCGTTCTGCTTCGAGACCCAGTCCGCTCCATGACAATG
Source organism: Phycisphaerae bacterium (assembly GCA_023150615.1). Classification (GTDB taxonomy): domain Bacteria; phylum Planctomycetota; class Phycisphaerae; order UBA1845; family UTPLA1; genus JAKLKO01. The sequence continues at coordinate 74,070 of JAKLKO010000004.1, read as the reverse complement.
CACACCCTCCAGCAGCGCCGCTCCGACGTCGCCGCCCGCCCTCATCGCCGCATCGTAGAAGTCGCCAAACCAAACGATCACGCGGTGCCCGTCCGGTGAACGGATCGGCCGCGCAGACGCGAGATCATCGCGACACGCAAATCGCCGCACGACCCATCCGCGGCCGGACGCCTCCCCCGTTGCCACACCGTCGAAGCGCAGGAACTCCCGCGTCATGGCGTCGAGCGCACGTCCGACGCGATCGGGCCGATCGAAGCAGACGGCGCCGGCAAAGTCATCGAGCGTCACGATCGTTCGAGCCGCCGAGACGGCCGTCGGTTCTAAATGTTGAAGCAGCGCAGCCACTGCTCGTAATTCACCAGACGCCATACCACGGGCCGCAGCCGCATGTCGCCGTCGCAGAAGCGCCGAAAGACCTCTCGCGCCCCCGCCGGATCGAAGATCCCCCGCGACGCGAACGAGCGGCTCGTCAGCAGCGCTTCCACCGCCGCCCGCTGCGAGCCGTGCATCCACTTGCCGTCCGGCGTAGGGAACGGCCGCTTGCCGGGGTACACACGGATCGGCTCGGGCACGATACCGCTCATTGCCTCGCGCAGGATCCACTTGCTGATGCCGTTCTGAATGCGGTAGTCGCCCGGCAACGAAAGCACGAACTGAACCAGCCGGTAATCGAGAAACGGCTGGCGCCCCTCCACGCCATGCGCCATCGCGTTGTGGTCGTCGGTGCGAAGATAGAACGGCAGAAAGTGATGGAACATCGCCTCGAGGCACCAGTGATCGAGGTGCCCGCTCGCGAAGCGCACCGGTTCGACCGGCGGCCGCCGCCGGTTCGGATCGGCGAGCCACCCCGCCCGGCCGTTGCTCGACCCGCGCCATTCGTGCAGCAGCCCGGAGGGCACCGCGTAGCGCGCCACCGACCGCGCCGCCTGCGCCAACGTCAGCCCTTGCAGCCGCCGGTACGCGCTGAACTGCCTCAGCGCTGCGCCGAGCCGGCCGCGGCGGAGCTGATCCGCGACGGCCGGCGCCGCCGCGTCGGAGTATCCCGCGAGGTATTCGTCAGCGCCCTGACCTTCGAGCACGACCTTGATCGAGTTCGCCCGCGCCAGCGCCATCACGTCGCCCTTCGCGATCATCGCCGCGCTCATGACCGGCTGGTCCTGGCATTTCATCAGTGCGTGAATCTGCTCGAGCAGGTCCGCGTCCTCCGGGAAACACTCGCGTCGCTCGAGCGGCAGCTCGCGGGCCACCAGGTCGATGTAAGGCCGCTCGTCGAACTCCGGATCGTCGAAGCACGCGCTGAAGGTGATGTGCGGCAGATAGCCGCCGCTGCGGCGCAACTGCGCGACGGCCATCGACGCGACGCACGACGAATCCAGCCCACCGCTGAGGTTCGTGCCCACGCGAACGTCGCTGATGAGCCGCAGTCGCACCGCGTCGCTGAACAGACTCCGGAACTCCTCGATCGGCTCGCGCGAATCCTCCACGCGGCGCTTGAACTCCGGATCGAGCCGGAAGTAGCGCCATGACCGCGTGCCATCCGCGCTGACCAGCATCGCCGTGCTGGGCGGCAGACAGTAGATGCCCTCGAAGAACGTCTCGGTCCGGTGATCGATCAATCCCTCCGCAAGATAGTCGCAGGCCACGTCGAGCTGCGGCCGCTTCGGCACGTCCGGATGCGCCAGCAGCGCCTTGATCTCGCTCGCGAAGCAGAACGTCCGGCCGTCGGTCCAGTAGAAAAGCGGCTTGACGCCGAAACGGTCCCGGGCGAGGAACAGTCGCCGTCGCGGCCCGTCCCACAACCCGAACGCGAACATCCCGTTGAACCGCGACAGGCACTCCGGCCCCCACTGCTCGTACGAATGCAGGATGACTTCCGTGTCGCTGCGCGACCGGAAACGATGTCCGGCCCGGGCCAGCTCCGGCTGAATGTCCTGGAAGTTGTAGACCTCGCCGTTGTACGTGATCCAGACCGATCCATCTTCGTTCGACATCGGCTGATGCCCGGCCGGCGACAGGTCGATGATGCTCAGCCGGCGATGGCCGAGCCCGACGCCCGCGTCGAGCCAGTAGCCAAAGTCGTCCGGACCGCGATGCGCGATCGCGTCGGTCATGGCCCTCAGCACGCCCCGGTCCACCGCCGCGCCGTCGAGTCGCACGATTCCCGCGATACCGCACATGGCTAGCGCCTGCCTGCCTTCCGTCCCGTGTCAGGCCGCGTCCGCACGAGCGGCTCGACGCCCTGCATCACCCGCGCGGCGATGCGTTCGTTGTCCGCCTCGCGGACGCGGCACGCGCCGATGAACCGCGGCTCGCGCGCCTCGCCGAACAGATCGCTGTTGTCATGAAGCTCGGGCACGGCGACGACGACGCGCGCCTGCAACGCCAGCGCGAGCGTCCTAAGCGGAACGATCCCGGCGATCGACCCGACCGTCTGCGCCGATCGCGCGCCGCAGACCCGGCGCAGCTTCGTATCGGGCGATCGCGATACGGAGCGTCCCACTTGATCGGGCGCGGCTTTCTCAGGATACTCGGAAGGCGCCGTCATGCGTCGCGAGCGCACCCGCGGTCGGGAGCTCGTTTCTGGTCGCATCCGGAACGCGGCTCAAGGCGTCCTGTCGACAGGTCGGACCACGGTAACGCGAATCCGTTCATGAATCAGAAGACGCTGATCGCGCTCAACACCGCCGCGTCGTACGGCCGTCAGGGCGTCCGCCTGCTCGTCAACCTCGCGCTCGTCCCGTACATCCTTGGAAAAGTCGGGGAAGACACGTACGGCGTACTCCTGAACGTCATGGCGATCACCGGCCTGCTGGCCATCCTCGACATCGGCGTCAGCGGGGCGGTCGAGCGTTACATCGCGCGCGAGGCCGCTTTGGGCGACGACCGCGCCTGTCGCGAATACTGGCTCACGTCGTTCGTCGCCTACCTGCTCCCGTCCGCCATCCTGCTGCTCGTGGTCATGCCGGCCTCCCCATGGATCGAGCACATGATCAGGCTCGACCCGTCCCAGCATGGCACGGCGCGTTCGCTGACCCTGATCGCCGTCGCCATGCTGGCCCTGGGATTTCCGGCGAACGCCTACCGCGGCGTGCTCCGCGGGTACCAACGCGGCTTCTTCATCGCCGTCGTAGAGATCATCACCGACGTCGTCCGCGCCGGACTGATCGTGGTCACGTTGCATTACTGGACGACCAACATCGTCATGGTCATGGCCGTCACCGCCGTCACCACGATCGCCTCCAATTTCGCCCTCGTCGTCGCGGTCCACTGGCACTACTCCTGGGCGCGCTACCAGCGCGCCGCCGTTCGCCGCGATCGGTTCGGGTCCATCCTGAGGTTTTCCATCGCGTCGTTCATGGGACAGGTCGCCTTCATGCTCAACGTGCACCTGCACCGGCTGCTGATCGGGAAGATCCTCGGACCGGCCGACGTCGCCGTCTACTACACCGTCGCGATCGTCTTCCGCGACATGATCGAGAACCTGCATCTCCAGTTCACCGGGACCATGATCGCCCCGGTGGCGAAGTATCAGGCCGCCGACAATCTGAACGCGGTACGCAATCTCTTGCTCCTCGGCAGCAAGTACGGCCTGATTTTGGCCGGCCTGCTCGCCGCCCCGATTGCGGCCTTCGCCGAACCGTTGCTGCGCATCTGGCTGCATCGCACGCCCGAGTACGTGCAGTACGCGCCCCTGCTCGCCGCCAGCGTGCTCCTCTCTCTGATGGAACTATCCCGCGGCGCCTCGCACGCCGTGCTTGTCGGTATGGCACGGCTGCGATTCCTGGGTGTCGTCAACCTCGTAGCCGTCGCGCTCGACGGCATCCTCGTCATCATCTTTCTCGAATACACGTCGTGGCGGCTTTACGGTGTCCTCGCCGCGACCGGCTGCGCAATCCTCTTCCGCCGAACGCTGATCAACTGTTATGCCTGCCGGACGGTCTCGATCCCGCCGCACCGGTTTTTCCTGAAATGCGTGGTCTGGCCGCTCATACCGGCCGCGATCAGCCTCGCCGCCGGCTGGACGATCCAGCGCTGGTACGTCCCGACCAACATGCTCGAACTTCTGGTGACCGGCACCGCGGCAGGCGGTATCGGGTTGCTGTTTGCGATCTTCGTAACCGTCACCCGGTCCGAACGCGCTGAGTTGCTCAGTATCCTTCGATCCCCCCGCCCCACCACAGAGACGATCGACACCGAGACGTCCGAACGGTAGCCGATCCGCAAGTCAACCGCCGCGCATGAACCCCGCGATCGTCGCCGCGACGTGAGCCTGCATCTCGCGCGTCAACTCGGGATACATCGGCAGCGACAGCACCTCGCTCGCGGCCCGCTCCGCCACGGGAAAGTCGCCGCGGCGATGGCCGAGCGACCGGAAGCACCCTTGCTCGTGCAGCGCCAGCGGGTAGTACACCTTGCAGCCGATCTCGGCCTGCTTCAGCCGCGCCGCCAGCGCATCCCGCCGACCCTCCGGCACGCGGATCGTGTACTGATGATAGACGTGGCGGTTGTGCGGCCACGCAACCGGCCGGCCGACGCCCGCATCGGCGAGCAATTCATCGTACGTCGCCGCACGTTGACGACGCGCGTCGATCCACGCATCGAGGTGCGGCAGCTTCGCCGCCAGTACCGCCGCCTGCAGCGCATCGAGCCGGAAATTGCCGCCGACCTCGTCGTGGAAGTACTCGCGCTGCGCGCCGTGCACGCGGAGCATCCGGCACCGCCCGGCCAGCGCATCGTCGTTCGCAAGGATCATTCCGCCATCGCCGAACCCGCCGAGGTTCTTGGTCGGAAAAAAGCTCAGACAAGTCAGCGCCGCGTACTCGCCGGCGCGACGGCCGCGATGTTCCGCGCCGATCGCCTGCGCCGCGTCCTCGATCACCGGAATGCCGCGCCGCGCCGCGATTTCCCCGATCGCCTGCATCTCCGCAATCTGGCCGAACAGATCGACCGGCAGGATCGCGCGGGTCCGCGGCGTGATCGCCGCCTCCAGCCGACCCGGATCGAGATTGAACGTCTGCGGCTCGATGTCGACGAAGACCGGCCGCGCGCCGAGACGTGCCACCACGCCCGCCGTTGCGAAGAACGTGAACGGCGGGACGATCACCTCGTCGCCCGGCCGCACGCCGACGGCCATCAGCGCGCACAGCAGCGCATCGGTCCCGCTGCTGACGCCGATCGCGTGCCGTGAGCGACAGTAGGCCGCCATCTGGGACTCAAACGCCTCGACCGCCTTGCCGAGGATGAACTGCTGCGACTCGCAGACCCGCCGGAGCGCCGCGTCCACATCCGCGCGGATCGTCGCGTACTGCGCCTGCAAATCCAGTAACGGCACCTTCATCGAATTCCGCTCCCGTGCGGCCCGCGCAGCGCGAACACTCAGCCCACGTCGCTCAGCCGCACCAACCTCCCGCCGCTCGACAACGATCGTTGTCCGGCCTCCAGCACGCGCACGACGCGCACGCCCGCCGCGCCGTCCGATCGAATCGGCCCGCCGTCCAGCACCGCGTCGACAAAATGCCGGCATTCGAGCCGCAGCGGCTCGTCGCCGGGGATCTTCGGAATGACGATGTCGCCCGAGCGCACCGTGACGGCATCCGGAAACGCGGCCATCGGCTGGCGACACTCCGCCCCCTTGTCATAAACGCGCACCTTCTCGTTGACCGACATATCGTCGAACGTGACCATCTTGCTCGATCCGACCAGCGTCAGCTTTCGAATCTTGTGCGGATCGAGCCAGCTCACGTGCACGTGCGCCAGCCGCCCGTCGGCGAATGTCAGCGTCGCGAACACCACATCCTCGATGCCCTTCTGGAGCATCGCCTGGCCCTGCGCGGCGACGGCCACCGGCTCGGCGACGAACAGGCGGCAGATCATCGCCACGTCGTGCGGCGCGAGCGACCACCACGCATTCTCTTGCTGTCGGACGACGCCCAGGTTGATCCGCTGCGAATACGCGTAGTAGATGCGACCCAAATCGCCGCGCTCCAGCATCCCTTCGATCACGCGCAACGCCGGGTGATACTCGAGCACGTGCCCCACCATGAGCTTCAACCGCCGCCGCTCCGCCAGCCCCACCACCGCCCGCGCCTCCGACGTCGACAGCGCCAGCGGCTTTTCGACGAAGACGTGCTTGCCCGCCGACAGCGCATCGCGCGCCAGCGAGGCGTGCTCCGGCGCATCGGTTGCGATCGCCACCGCGTCAACGCCCGCATCGGACAGCACCGCGTCAAACGACGCGACGGCCCGCGCGGCCGGATGCGCCGCGGCTCGCAACGCCAGCGTCGACGCATCGCGATCGCAGACGTACGCAATCCGGCACCGCGGCGTCGACGCGAAGGCCGCAAGGACGTGCTGTCCCCACGACCCGATGCCAACCACGCCCAGCGACAGCACCGGTGATCCCGAATGATCCGGCATTCGCGAAAGTGTAACGGGCCGGCGCGACGCCCGCGCCCGCTTCGACATTCGGCGATCTCCTGCCGCGGGCAGACTCGCTCGCCTGGTCATGATTCGAGCCACCAGCGGTGCATCACCTCGACGATCCGCTCCGCCGCGTGACCGTCGCCGTACAGTCCCGAATCGGCGTCGCGACCGTCAAACCGGGCCGCCCACTGCATCGCCTCCGCAATCTCGCCCTCATCGCCGCCCGCCAGCCGGTTCCAGCCCGCCGCGACCAGCTCGACCCATTCCGTCTCGCGCCGCAGCGTGACGCAAGGCCGCCCGAAGAAGTACGCCTCCTTCTGAACGCCACCCGAGTCGGTTACGACGAAGCGCGCGTGTCGCAACAACTCCAGCATGTCGAGATAGCTCACCGGCTCGATCAGCCCGATCGGATTTCCCGGTTCGCTGCACGGCGACAGGCCGTTGCGCCGCGTCGCATCCAGTCGCGCCCGTGTCCGCGGATGGATGGGCCAGATCACCGGCAGCGACGATGCTCGCAATCCCAGCACGATCTCGCGCAGCCGATCCGCATCGTCGGTGTTCTCAGCCCGATGCACGGTCGCAAGCACGTAGCCATCGGGCACGAGCGACAGGGCCGAAAGCACGCGGCTTCGCTCCGCGGCCCGCGCCGCGTAATGCCGCGCTGCGTCGTACATCACGTCGCCCGTGCGATGCACGCCGACGTCGATCCCCTCGCGATGCAGGTTCTCGACGGCCGCCGCCGTTGGACACATCAGCAGCGTGCTGATGCGATCGGCCAGCACCCGGTTGATCTCCTCCGGCATGCGGCGATTCTGGCTCCGCAGACCCGCCTCGACGTGCACGACCGGAATGCCGAGCTTCACCGCCGCCATCGCACCCGCCAGCGTCGAGTTCGTATCGCCATAGACGACCACCGCATCCGGCATCTCGGACCGCATCGCCGGCTCCAGGCGTTCGAGCATCCGCGCGGTCTGATCGCCGTGCGGCCCGCTGCCGACATCGAGATTCGCAACGGGCGGCGGAATCGAAAGCTCGTCGAAGAACACCTGGGAGAGCTTCGCGTCGTAGTGTTGCCCGGTGTGAATCATCCGCTCGACGATCGAGTCGCCCGATTCTGCGTTGTGCCGTCTCATCGCCGCGCTGACCATGGCCGCCTTGACGAACTGCGGTCGCGCCCCGACCACCGTCACGATCCGCATCGACCTCATGCGCCCTCGAGCAAGCGCGCCGCGATGCGCTCCGCCGCGCGGCCGTCCCACAACGGCGGCTGACGGTCCGCCTTCGGACGCTCCGCCCGGCCGAACGGCCGGATCGGCGCGGCCTGGTACGCCGCGATGATCTCCGCAGCGGTCGGGTAGCCGTCGCGGCCGATGGGAACGAGTCGATTCGTCCCGTGCGTAATCGTGGCCGGTCGTTCGGTCGACGGTCGCAGCGTCAGGCACGGCACCCCGAGGATGGTCGTCTCCTCCTGCACGCCGCCCGAGTCGGTCAGTACGATCGACGCATCCGTCATCAGCCGCACGTAGTCGAGATAACCGAGCGGCTCCACGATCTTCAGGCGCGGCAGCGACGTGATCCGCGACTCCAGTCCGAACGCCGCGACGTTCTTGCGCGTTCGCGGGTGCATCGGAAAGACGACGTCAATCTCGCGTGTGATCGTCTCGAACGCCGTCAGGATGTCCGCCAGCGCCTCGGCGCGATCGACGTTGCTCGGCCGGTGCAGCGTCACAACGGCATACCGCCGCGGCGCCAGACCCAGCTCGCCGAGAATCCGCGACTCGTCCGCGCGCGAGCGATGCTTCAGCAGCGTGTCGATCATCACGTTGCCCACGAAGGCGATCTTGCCCTCCTCGATCCCCTCGCGGCGCAGGTTCACGACGCCGCTCTCCTCGCTCACCAGCAGCAGGTCGCTGATCGCGTCCGTCAGCAGCCGGTTGATCTCCTCCGGCATCGTGCGATCGAAGCTCCGCAGGCCCGCCTCGACGTGCGCAACGCGGATCTGGAGCTTCACCGCCACCAGCGCGCAGGCAATCGTGCTGTTCACGTCGCCGACCACGATCACCCAGTCCGGACGCTGCGACTCGAGTGTCGGCTCGAAGCGACGCATGATCTCGGCCGTCTGGACCGCGTGGCTGCCCGAGCCGACCTCCAGGTTAACGTCCGGCTCCGGAATCCCGAGCTGACGAAAAAACAGCGCGCTCATCCGCTCGTCGTAGTGCTGACCCGTGTGCACCAGCGTCGTGCGGATCCGACGCGTCCCCGCGAAGGCCTCCATCAGCGGCGCGATCTTCATGAAGTTGGGCCGCGCCCCGCAGACACAGACGGCGTGGATCATTCGGAGACTATCGCTCGGTGAGTTGTCCGCCGACTTCCTGGTAGGTCGCGCCGCATTCGCGGCAGGCGAAGCGCTCGCCCCGCCGCTCCAGCTTGATGCCGCAGCGGCAGACCCAGCCCGTCCGCCGCGCCGGACTGCCGACCATCAACGCAAACTCCGGCACATCGCGCGTCACCACCGCGCCCGCGCCGATGAAGCAGTACCGACCGAGCTGCGCCCCGCACACGATCGTCGCGTTCGCCCCGATCGTCGCGCCGCGCATAACGCGCGTCTCGGTGAACTCCGACTTCCGCGGCACGTGGCTCCGCGGCATCAGCACGTTCGTAAAAACCATGCTCGGCCCGCAGAACACATCGTCCTCGAGGATCACCGCGTCATAGACCGAGACGTTGTTCTGCACCTTCACGTTGTTGCCCAGCCGCGCCCGGCCGGCGATGAAAACGTTCTGCCCGATCACGCACCCCGCGCCGATCGCCGCCCCCGGCATGACGTGACAGAAGTGCCAGATCTTCGTCCCCGGGCCGATCTGAACCGGCTCCTCGACCACGGACGTTGGATGGATATAGACGCCGGGATGCGATGCGTGTGTTGCCACCTGGATTCCGGAACGGCCCGAACCTCTCCACGCGATTCCGCGGACGCGAAACTCGTGCCGCAGACCGTAGCGGGCTCGCCGAATCGTCGCAAACTCGAATCCGGCCGGCTACGGGATCTCGCCGACCCGGCGGAAGTCCGGCTGCCGGCCTCGGGGCGCACTCCGTCTCCGTCAGCCGTCGCACAGCCAAAGTCATAACCAATTTACTGGAAACAACTTATGCTGCGAGACGCCCGCTTGGACATCTGTCCGCCATCGCGGCCGATCCGACTGCGACCGCCACTTAGGATATCGGCAGTCGCTGCGGTGTTCTGCGCAACGCCTCGCCTTCGAAGCACACGGTCGCCGACGTTGTAACCTTTTGCACAGAAATGAGTTACGTCAACATCGCGGTGCGACAAACCATCCCCGGGGACTTCCGGGTAATCCTGTCTACGCCGTTCGATCCCGAACGGGTCGCCTGCCCGACGCGCGAGAATCCGCCGTCGCGAAGCGGGCCTCGCGGCCGGGCCCGATCGCGATCACTTGACCGACACGCGAACCGCGCCAAGATCGCGGCCGACCGGTCCCCGTTCCAAGAAGCCCCTCCATGACGGAACGCACCCACGCCTTTTCCGGAGCGCCGTGGGAAGCGCGCGTCCGCGACTGCCGCGCCCTGCGACGCGGTTCGCAGATCTTCGTCACCGGCGCCGCGCCCGTGGCTGACGATGGCACGATCTTCGCACCCGGCGATGCCCGCACGCAGACGCGACGCTGTTTCGAGATCGTCGAGCGCGCCCTGCGATCGCTCGGCGCGGACCTGCCACACGTCGTCCGCACGCGGATGTTCGTCACGGACCTCTCGCGATGGCAGGAATACGGCCGCGCCCACGGCGAACTGTTCGCCGCGAATCCACCGTGCACCACGATGGTCGAAGGCGCGCGGCTGATCGATCCCGCCATGCTCATCGAGATCGGGGCCGACGCGGTTTATTGATGCACCTTCTCCGACGGGTTACGATCCGGGCCGGAGTCAACCGCCCATGCTGAACCTCCAGACCGCCGACGACTATTTCGCCTATCTCGACTTCGCGCGCGATCATCTGCTCAGACTCTCTGCCCCGCTGAACGATGATGCGCTCCGCCGGCCGTTCGCGATCGGCCTTGGCTCGCTTCTCGAGACGATCCGGCACCTGTACCTGGCCGAGCGCGTCTGGTATCAGCGCTGGGCCCCGACCGAGTTCTCCGGCCTGCCTGCGCCCGAATCGCTCGGCTCGATCGCGCAACTCGCGGACGCCTTCCAGTCGGGCAGCGGGGCGCGGGCGAACTGGCTCCGCGGACTGCCGCCGGACGCGCTCTCGCGTGACGTCTCGTACACGACCTCGCGCGGCGAGTCATTCTCACATCCGCTCGGCGAGCTGATCCTGCACGTCTGTACGCATGGCGCGCACCACCGCGCCCAGGCGCTCAACATGCTGCGGCAGCTTGGCGTGCGGGTCCCGTGGCTCGATTACCTCGCGAGGGCGCTCGAACAGGGCGCGGCGGCCTGTGCCCTGCCCGACCCTGCGACCGTGCAGGCCCTGTTCGCGTACGGCGACTGGGCCAACGCGTCCGTGCTCGACGCGATGCAGCCGCTGTCAGCCGCCGATCTCGACCGCGCATTCCCGATGGGGCTGGGATCGCTGCGCCGAACAATGATCCACATCCGCGATGCCGAGCAGTGGTGGCTCGCGAACTGGCGCGACGGACCGCGGACCCAGTTCCCCGCGCCGGACGAGTCGCTCGGCGTCGAGTCGCTTCGCGCGCGATTCCGGCAGACCGCGGCCGACCGCGACGCACATCTGTCGTCGCTGACGCCGGCGGATCTGGCGCGCATCGTGACGGCATCGCCGCGCCCCGGCGTCGTGCGCGAGGTACCGCTTGGTCTTTCGCTCAACCAACTCTGCTACCATGGCGTCCACCATCGGGCGCAGGCCCTGAACATGCTGCGGCACGTCGGCGCGCAGCCGCCGACCATTGACTACATCGCCTGGATCCGGCGCGGAACGTAGCCGCTCCCGGCGCGATGAACCTCGCGCCCGCATCGCCGCAGGAGGTCGCGCCCATGTCCGATGCCAACAAGGCCCTTATCCGACGTTACTACGAATCGCTCTGGAACGAGTGGAACGACGCCGCCATCGACGAACTGATCGCAGAACACGTCGTGTTTCGCGGCTCGCTCGGCATCACCGTCCGCAACCGCGCCGAGTTCCGCGACTACGTCCGCCTCGTCCGCGTCGCATTCCCCGATTTCCACAACACGATCGAGGAGCTGATCGCCGAGGAGGATCGCGTCGCCGTGCGGCTGACCTACACCGGCACGCATCGCGGCCCGCTCCTGGACATCCCACCGACCGGCCGGTCCATCCGCTACGATGGATTAGCGTTATTGACGATCTGCAACAATCTCATCCTCCGCGGGTTCGTGCTCGGCGATACGCACGCGCTGCGGCGACAACTCCAGTCGCCCTGATCGCCACCGGGCGACGAATTGCGGCTCGCGCCGCATCTCGCTACGATCCGTGCGTCCGCCGGCACGGGCTGACTCGGGCCGATTACCGGCGGCAAACCCAGACTCGCCCGTCTGCGCCCGCCGCGCGGACGACGTTCAAGCCCGCGCGACGCAAGCGATCGCGCCGTGGCGCGGCGAAGGAGACCTGCGATGGCACGACTCGCCATGCTCCTCTACGGAGTCGGCTCGTATGTCATCTTCCTGTTCAGCCTGCTCTATCTCGTCGGCTTCGTCGGCGACCTGATCGTTCCGCGCTCGGTCAACCGTACGCCGCCGGCCGAACTGACGCGCGCCGTCGTGACCAACACCCTCCTGCTGCTTGCCTTCGGTGTGCAACACACCGTCATGGCCCGACGCGCGTTCAAACAGCGCTGGACGCAACTCGTGCCCCCGGCGGCGGAGCGTTCGACCTTCGTGCTGGTCACGTGCATCATCCTCGCCCTCCTCTATACGCAGTGGAGGGCCGTCCCGCACGTCGTCTGGCAAATCGACGCACCCGCCGCGCGGATCGCCATGCACGCCGTTTTTGCCGCCGGCTGGGCGATCGTGCTCCTTTCGTCGTTCCTGATCGATCACTTCGACCTGTTCGGCCTCCGGCAGACGTGGGCGTACTGGATCGGCCGGCCGTACACGCCGCCCGTCTTTCAGGTCCACTCGCTCTATCGCTGGGTCCGCCACCCGCTGATGCTCGGCTTCCTGCTCGCGCTGTGGGCCGCGCCGACCATGACCGCCGGACGCCTGCTGCTCGCCGGCGTCCTGACGACCTACATCCTCATCGCCATCCAGATCGAAGAACGCGACCTGCTCGCGACGCACGGACAGGCCTACGCCGACTACCGGCGCTCCACCTCCATGATCCTGCCGATCCCCGGCCTGCGCCGGACCTCGGCCGCACCCGAGTCGCGCCGCCCGCACGAGTTGCCGGAATCCTGATCCGGCGAGCAGCGCGTGGCGTCATCGCGATCACGAATCAGGACTCGAAACATGTCGAAACAACGCACGACCGTTGGCGATGCGAGCATCGATCTCCTGCTGCACCTGATCGACGAGGCGTACGATCGCAAGGCGTGGCACGGGCCCAACCTCCGCGGCGCGCTGCGGACCGTCGATGCCGCGCAGGCGACCTGGCGACCGCACGCGCGTCGGCACTGCATCGCGGAGATTGCGGTGCACTGCGCCTACTGGAAGTACGCCGCGCGGCGCCGATTCCGCGGCGAAAAGCGCGGGGCATTCCCGTTGGCAGGCAGCAACTGGTTCAAGGTCCCGCCGCGATTGTCCGCCCAGGAATGGCGCGGATATCTGGCCCTGCTCGATGAGCAACACCGCGCGTTGCGCGCCGCCGTCGAATCGCTGCCGGTTCGACGCCTGTCGGAAGTCCCGAAAGGCGCTCGAATCACGAACCGAACGCTGATTGCCGGCATCGCCGCGCACGACGTGTATCATGCCGGCCAGATCCGGCTGCTGAAGTCGCTGCACGGCGGTTAGCGACGCCCGGCGACTGGTGAACGCGACGGCCTCAATCGCAGGAGGGCCACCATGGGCGAATTTCGACTCGACGAGGCGATCGAGATACTCGAACGCACGCCGCACGTGCTCCGCGCCTGGCTCGATGGCCTCGGACCGCACTGGACCCACCGCGACTACGGCGAGGGCACGTTCACCGTCTTCGACGTCGTCGGACACCTGATCCACGGAGAGAAGGCCGATTGGCTCGCCCGCACGCGAATCATCCTCGAACAGGGTCCCGACCGGCCGTTCGACAAGTACGATCGCTACGCGCAATTCGAGGATTCGCGCGGCAAGACGCTGGTCCAGCTCCTCGATGAGTTCGAGCGGCTCCGCGCCGCCAACCTCGTCGCCCTGCGCGAACTCCGACTGACGGGTGAACAGCTCGCAAAACCGGGAACGCACCCGGCCCTCGGCCGCGTGACGCTCAAAAACCTGCTGGCCACCTGGGCCGCGCATGACCTGAACCACATCGCACAGATCGCCAAGGCGATGGCGACGCAGTACGCCGATTCCGTCGGCCCGTGGCGCGAGTACCTCTCGATCCTCAAGTCGAAGCCGACGCCAATGGACGCCGACGGCATCCGACGCGCGAAGGCCGCGCGGGCCGCGGCCGGTTGAATGATGGATGCTGATTCGACGCCTGATCGGAGTTGCGGCATGACACCGTTCCATTCAACAGCGGGCAGATCGCTCGCGCGCGCGTCGTTCGCTTTCGGAATCGCGATCGCCGTCATGCTCGTCGGCCGGATCGTCGCGGATGCGAAGGCCCCGCCGACCACGAGCACCGCCGACATCACGTCAAAGACCATCACGATCGAGCAGGGCAAGTCGATGCTGACCGCCTACCTCGCGCGGCCGGCGGGGGACCGGCCCGCGCCCGGCCTGATCCTCGTTCACGAATGGTGGGGCCTGAACGACTGGGTGAAGCAGCAGGCGGACCGCTTCGCGCGAAACGGCTACGTCGCGCTCGCCGTCGATCTCTACCGCGGCGAAGTCGCCGAGGATCGCGAACACGCTCACGAGCTGATGCGCGGCCTCGCCGACGAACGAGCGATCGCGGACCTCCGCAGCGCGTTCGCGTATCTCTCCGGCGGCGAACGGACGCGCGGCTGCGGAATCGGCGCGATCGGCTGGTGTATGGGCGGCGGTTACGCGCTCAAGCTCGCCATCGCCGAGCCGAAGCTGGCCTGCACCATCGTCTGTTACGGCCGTCCGGTGACCGATGTCTCGCAGCTTCGCCGCATCGCAGGACCGCTGCTGGGCATCTGGGGCGAGACCGATCGCGGCATCGATGTGGATTCGTTCAAGAAGGCGCTCGCCGAGGCGAAGGTCCGCGCCGATAACCACGTTTACCCCGGCGCGGGTCACGCGTTCCTCAACGAGAACAACGCCCGCGGATACCACAAGGAGCAGGCCGCGAAGGCCTGGGCGGAGATCGACGCATTCCTGGAGCGGACACTGAAATCGCGCCGCGAGTGAGTCGCCCCCGATCGCGCCAGACACCGAGACATGGATTCGCCCGAATCGTATCCGGATCACTTCTCAACCTACGCCGACCGCTATGCGCGCTACCGGCCGCGGTACCCGGCGGCGCTCTTCGAGTTTCTCGCCGGCGTCGCTCCGCGTCGCGAACTCGCATGGGATGTCGGCACCGGCAACGGCCAGTGCGCGATCGGCCTCGCTGAACATTTCCGGCGCGTCATCGCCACCGACGCCAGCGCCGCGCAGCTCGCGCACGCGATGGCGCACGCGCGGATCGAGTACCGCGTCGCCCTCGCAGAATCTTGCGACCTCGCGGAGGGCGGCGTCGATCTCATCTCGATCGCGCAGGCGATCCACTGGTTTCGATTCGACGCGTTCTATGAAAACGTGCGTCGCGTCGCGCGACCCAGCGCGGTCCTTGCCGCCATCTGCTACACGCTGCCGCGAGTCGATCCGGTCATCGACGCCGTCTGCGATCGCTACTACCGCGATGTGACCGGACCGTACTGGCCGCCCGACCGGCGCTACATCGACGAGTGCTACGCGACCATCCCGTTCCCGTTCGACGAGATCGCCGTGCCCCGGCTGACCGGCGCGGTCGATCGCGCGAACCCACCGCCGTCCTTCGAAGGTCGAGCCGAGTGGACCCGCGCCGAGTACGCCGCCTACCTCGACACCTGGTCCGCCGTGCAGCGATTCAAGCAGCGCAACGGCCGTGACCCGTTCGCGGAGATCGCGGACGAGCTGGCGGCCGCCTGGCCGGATGGGCACGCGCGCCGCGCGGTCCGCTGGCCGATCTACATGCGGGCCGGGCGAGTCGTCTGACGCCGCGAGCAGCGATGCCTCGCAGCGCCCGCTCGCAGCGCTGTTTGCAACCGATTCGCCGAGTCCGATTGGTTATGGTCGCGCGCTCGGTACACCGATCGAACGGCGTCGCGTCCGGGCCGAGGCAGCGCCGGCGTTGCGATGGCGGAGCGGGATGGCTACAATTCGCGCGTTCGCTAGGGGTGCCCGCCCGTGCGGGCTGAGATCCGGCGCCAGCGCCGGGACCCTTCGAACCTGATCACCGAAGTCCCCCTCTCCCGGCGGGAGAGGGCCGGGGCGAGGGCGTCCGCCCGGGCGCCGCGCCTGGAACGAGGTGCGTAGGGAAGCGACGTTGCATGTCGAGATTCGGTCCCCTTCTCCTTGCACCTGCTGCTTCGCGGACGATGGTTCGTAGATTCTCCGACCGGCCCGCCCGCCGGAGTGAAGCGCCATGAGCAGAAGGCACGGGTCAGACGACTACATGACGGGGTTCAACGCGATCAAGGCCGAGTTGTGCGCCCGCTTTGGCCCGGATGATGGGTACGTCCATTCCTTCGGAGTTCCGTTGTACCTCGATCCGCCGTACGGAAACGCCGAGTCGCTGACCTTTCGTTCGTTCGCCCCGGGCGTCGCCCGTTGCACCTGCGGTTTGTGCCTCGATCCAGAACAACCGGTCGGACCGGCAGGCAACGTCGAACGGATGAGCAGCGCGCGCGAAGAGGCCGGGGCGTTCCCGGGTTCCCTGGCAATCTCACGAGGTACACGTTCGTCTCGTCTCTCGATCCCGGGGAGACCATCGAGCACTCGTACGCAACGCAACTCAATCGTTGGATTGACGACGCGTCAGGCTGACGCATCGGAAGAGGATTGCCAATGACTCAGCTCGAAGCCGCTCGAAGGGGCATCATCACCCCCGAGATGGTCCGTGTGGCGCAGCGCGAATGCACCACGCCCGAGTTCATTCGCGACGAGGTCGCCCGCGGACGACTCGTCATCCCCGCCAATGTCCGGCACCTCGCCGGATCGGCCGGACAACCCCCGCGGCTCCGCACCCTCGGCCATAACGGAACCTGCGTGCAGGTCGCCGACGTGCAGCACGTCGATGCCCCGGTCGGTCATCCGGGCCATCGCGCCGACGCGGCCTTTTGGGTCAACCAGACGGTCGCGCAGCGATGGAATGCAATCCGCGACCCGAGCTACAGCCGCGGGCAATCCGCCCCGAAGCGACTCGACCCGACCGGCATCGGTCGCATGATCACCACCAAGATCAACGCCAACATCGGTGCGTCGCCCGTCGCCAGCGACACCAAGCTCGAAGTCGAGAAGCTCATGTGGGCGCAGAAGTACGGCGCCGACACGGTCATGGACCTCTCGACCGGCGGAAACCTCGTCGAGTGCCGCCAGGCCATCATCGACCACAGCACCATCCCCATCGGCACCGTGCCGATCTACTCCATGATCATCGGCCGCAGCATCGAGGAGCTGACCTGCGACGACATCCTCCGCGAGATCGAGCGCCAGGCGCAGCAGGGCGTCGACTACTTCACCATCCACGCCGGCATCCTGCTCGAGAACCTGCACCTCATCAAAAAGCGCATTACCGGCCTGGTTTCGCGCGGCGGGTCGCTGCTGGCGAAGTGGATGATCTACCACAAAAAACAGAACCCGATGTACACCTTGTTCGACGACATCAGCGCCATCATGCGCGAATACGACGTCACCTACTCGCTCGGCGACGGCGTCCGCCCCGGATGCCTCGCCGACGCCGGCGACGCCGCACAGATCGCCGAGCTTGAGGTCCTCGCCGAACTCACGCACCGCGCCCGCGACGCCGGCGTGCAGGTCATGGTCGAAGGGCCGGGCCACGTGCCGCTCCACGAGATCGCCTGGAACATGCAGATCCAGCAGCGGCTCTGCGACGATGCCCCCTTCTACGTTCTCGGCCCGCTCGTCACCGACGTCTTTCCCGGCTACGACCACATCACGAGCTGCATCGGCGCGACCGAGGCCGCGCGGGCCGGCGCGGCCATGCTCTGCTATGTCACGCCGAAGGAGCACGTCGGGCTGCCGAAGGCCGACGACGTCAAGCAGGGCTGCATCGTCTACAAGATCGCCGCACACGCCGGCGACGTCGCCCGCGGCATCGTCGCCGCGCGGCAGTGGGACGACGACATGAGCCGCGCCCGCGCCGCCCTCAACTGGCCGAAGCAGTTCGAAATCGCCTTCGACGGCGAGACCGCCCGCGCCCTGCACGACGAAGACCTCGACGTGGACACCGACTTCTGCGCCATGTGCGGCCACGACTGGTGCAGCATGCGGATCAGCAAGGAGATCCAGGAGTTCGCCAGCGGCAAGGCCGAGGGCTTCCAGCCGCACCGCACCGCGGCGAAGTCGCCCGGCCTGTCGCCCGAGCAGATCGAATTCCTCGCGCACCGCGGTACGAAGCACGCCTGCCACAGCGACCACGTCGCCGACGCGGCCGAGGCCCAGCGCGTGCAGCGCGAATACGTGCAACTCGGCCGGCCCCCGACATCGCCCATCGGAGAGGCAGAATGGTCATGATCGACACGGCGAAGGCCGCTCAACGCCGCGCGCTGCGGTTCGATTCCATCGACGACGTCTTCGCCGACATCGACCGCATCGTCGCCGCCGATCAGCGCGGAACGCTCCGCTGCACGGGCAATTGGACGGCCGGCCAGACGATGGGCCACGTCGCCGCGTGGATCAACTACGCCTACGACGGCTTTCCGATGAAGCCGCCGCCGTGGTTCGTCCGCGTTATTCTCCGACTGCTCAAGAAGCGCTATCTCCGCAACGGCATGCCCGCCGGCGTGAAGATCCCCAAGGTTGAGGGCGGCACTTTCGGCACCGAGCCGCTCTCAACCGCCGACGGCGCCGCGCGGCTGCGCAAGGCGCTGGATCGTCTGCGAAGCAGCGAACCGGCGAAACACGACAGCCCCGCGTGGGGCCCCATGCCCGACGAAGAGCGGATTGCGATCAACCTCCGCCACGCCGAGCTGCACCTGAGCTTCCTGCATCCGTAACGCAGCGCGGCCGGTCCTCCTCAGCGCACCGGCGTCAGCGGCCAGTAAACCGGAATGCAAAGCATCGAGACCACGAACCAGACGAGGACCATCGGCAGGCCGATGCGGACGAAGTCCCACGAGCGATACCCGCCCGGACCGAAGACCATCAGGTGCGTCTGGTAGCCGACCGGTAGCAGAAACCCGGCCGAGGCGCCCAGCGCCACCGCTATCGCGAATCCGCGCGGCTCGACGCTGAACTGCTGTGCCGTCGAGATCGCGAACGGAAACATCAGCGCCGCCGCCGCGTTGTTCGACATCAACTCGGTCAGCAGCCACGTCACCGCGTAGATCGCCGCCAGCGCCGCCAGCGGGCCCCACGCGCCGACCGTCTGAACCACCAGCCCGGCCAGCAGCTTCGCCGTCCCGCTGTGCTCCAGCGCCTTGCCGAGTCCGAACGACGCCCCGATGACCAGCAGCACCTGCCACTCGATGCTCCGCCGCGCGCCGACCGACGTCACGCAGCGCGTGACGACCATCGCCCCGGCCGCGAGAAACACGAAGATCACGCGCAGACGGTCGAGATTCTTCACCGGCGGCGATTGCCATCCGAATGACGCTGCGATGTCCGGCAGCGTCATCGCCGCGATCAGCGCCAGCGTGATAAACCCCGCGAGCCACGCGCGGTCGTGCCGCTCCGGCGTCACGTCCCCCGCCTCACTGACCAGCAGGAAGTCGGGGTTGTTTCGATGCGCCCGCGCGAACCCGGGGCCGGTCAGCAGCAACAGCGTGTCGCCCGGCCGAAGCACGATGTCGCCGATCTTCTGCCGCAGTCGCTCGCCGTTGCGATGTACCGCCACCACCGCCGCGTCGTAGATCGTGCGGAAGTTTGCCTCGCGCACGCCCTGCCCGATCAGCGGACTCGACGTGCTGATCACCGCCTCGCAGAGGTCCTTGCGCCCCGTCGAACTGAGCAGGCCGCGATCATCCGTCGCAGGCACCAGCCCGGGAATCCGCTGCAAATCGACGATTGTCGAGACAACGCCCGTGAAGACCAGCCGGTCCCCGAGCTCCAACCGCTCCTCCGGTCCAACCGGCGCAATGAGCTGGCCGTCACGCTCAATCTCGATGAGGAACAACCCGGGAAGATGCCGCAACCCGGCGTCGGCGATCGACTGCCCGATCAGCGGACACGACGATCGCACCACCAGCTCCACGAGGAACTCGCGCCGCGACTCGCCGATCTGTTCGAGAAACTCCTTCCGATCCGGCAACAGGCGCGGCCCGACCAGGATCAGCAGCAGCGTCCCGACCACCGCCACCGGAATGCCGACCTTCGACAGTTCCCACATCCCCATGCCCGGCATGCCCGCCGATTTGAGCATGCCGTGGACGACCAGGTTCGTGCTTGTGCCGATCAGCGTGCACACGCCGCCGAGAATCGCCGCATAACTCAGCGGAATCAGCAGCTTCGACGCCGCCATCCGGTGCTTTCGGCACCAGTCCAGCAGCACCGGCAGACACATCGCCACGACCGTCGTGTTGTTCAGAAACGTCGACATGACGGCCACCGGCACCGCCGTCCGCGCGATCGCCAGGCGCGGTCGCGTGTCATGCGCCATGACGCGTCGCGCGATCCGGCCGATCACCCCGGTCTCCGTCAGCCCGGCCGCCACGACGAACAACGCCCCGACCGTCAACATGCCCTCGTTCGAGAAGCCCGCCACGGCCTCGGCCGGCGTGATGATCCCCACGACCGCGAACAGCGACAGCGCGCCCAGGAAGATGACATCGACGACGTGCGGAAATCGCACCAGCCCGTACAACAGCACGGCCAGCACCGCCAGCGTAAATCCGACCTGCCACGTCATCAATCGCTCCCGAGGCGCCGGCGCGCCGCTCGCCCTATCATCGGGAAACCGGCGGCGATTGCCAACGTCCGTCGGTGCAATTGTCCGCCGCGACTGACACGCAGCGGCACGTCCGATAGGATCACGCCCGCACTGCATGACGCACCAATCGCACGACCCGAGCACCCGGCCCTCGCAGCCAGTACCCGCGCGCCGCCGGGTCCGCGGCCACCGGGCCGCCCGATTGCTGCGACTCGCCCTCATCGGTTACGTCACCTGGTGCGTCGGACTCTTCGTCATGCAGGACCGAATGATCTTCCCCCGCGATCTCGCGCACCCGCCGGTTACGTCCCGGCCGGCCAACACGCGCTTCGAGCAATGGTGGCTTGACGTCGACGACGAGACCCGTGTCGAGGCCTGGTACCTCCCCGGCCGCGGCCGGACCGCGTCATCGCCCGGACCGGCCGTCATCTTCGCGCACGGCAACGCCGAGATCGTCGATGACGTCGCCGACTTCGCCCACCGCTACGCATCGGCCGGCGTCTCCACCCTGCTGCCCGAGTACCGCGGCTATGGCCGCGCTGGCGGTAAACCCTCCCAGGCGGGGATCGTCGCGGATTACCTCGCGTTTCATGATCGCCTTGCCGCCCGACCGGAGGTCCGCCGCGAGCAGATCTTCTTCCACGGCCGCTCGCTCGGCGGCGGCATTGTCGGCGCGCTGGCGGCCCGGCGCGCCCCGGCGGCGCTCATCCTCGAATCGACGTGCACCAGCGTCGCGTCCTTCTGCCACGGCTACGGCGTGCCGGAGTTCCTCTGCCGCCACCCGATGCGGACCGATCGCGTAATTGCAGCGCTCGGCCGGCCAATCCTGATCTTCCACGGCACGCACGATGACATCATCCCCGTCTCGCATGGTCGCACGCTGCACGCGCTCGCCCCTGGATCGACCTACGTCGAGATGGATGCGGCGCACAACGACTTTCCCACCGACCTCCAGGCGTACTGGCGCGAGATCCGTGCGTTCCTCGCCCCGCTCGGACTATGGCAGGATGCAACGACGCCATGACCGACCCGCACGATCCCGGCCCGTTCCGACTCGGCGTGCTCGTCTCGGGCGAGGGCACGACGCTTGCCAATCTGATCGAGCGCGTCCGCGACGGCCGCCTCGCACCGTGCGAAATCGCCGTCGTCGTCTCATCGCAGCCGGCCGTTCGCGCCGTCGATCGCGCGCGGGCGGCGGGGATCGCGGTCCAGATCATCCGCGTCCACGATTCTCCCGACGTCGACGCCTTCAGCGTCCGCGTCGTCGATGCGCTCGAACGGCACGGCGTCGATCTCGGCGTCCAGGCCGGCTGGCTGTGCTACTGGCGATTGCCGCCGCGGTGGATCGGGCGCGTGATAAACGTCCACCCCGCGCTGCTGCCCGATTTCGGCGGCAGGGGCTTCTTCGGCCGGCACGTCCACGAGGCCGTCCTCGCGGCCGGACGGCGCGAGAGCGGTGCCACCGTGCACTTCGTCGATAACGAGTACGACCACGGTCCGATCATCGCGCAGGCGCGCTGCGCCGTCGAGCCGGGCGACACCCCCGAAACGCTCGCCGCACGCGTGCAGGCGCTCGAGCGCGAACTGCTGCCCGACGTCATCCGCCAGCTTGCCGCGCAGCACGCCCGGCGCTGACGGACGCCCCGTCCGCCGCCTGGATTCCCGCAAAGATGAAACGAATCAGCGCTTCGAGAACTGGAAGCGTCGGCGCGCGCCCGCCTGGCCGTACTTCTTCCGCTCGACCTCCCGGCTGTCGCGCGTCAGGTACTGACCATCGCGCAGTGCCGGCTCCGTCGCCGAATCGTACCGGACCAGCGCCCGGGCGATCCCCAGCGATGCCGCGCCGGCCTGGCCCGTCGGTCCGCCGCCGCGCACGCGGATGAAGACATCGAGCTTGCCCACCATGTCCGCGGCCCGCAGCGGCGCAAGGCAGGTGTTTTGCAGTACCTCGAGCGGGAAGAAGTCCTTGAACTCGCGGTTGTTGACGCGGATCTGACCGCTGCCCGGTCGGATGCGGACGCGGGCCACCGCCGTCTTGCGTCGGCCCGTCCCCCAGATGTACGTGCCGCCCTTCGGAGCGGAGGCACTCGTCACCGTCGTGGTGCTCGGTTGTTCGGACACGCGAATCTCTCCCGATTCAGGCTACTTCGACGTCAACGTCATCGGCTGCGGGCACTGCGCCTGGTGGGGATGCTCCGTGCCGTTGTAGACCTTCAACTTCGTCAGCATCCGACGGCCCATCGCGCTCTTCGGCAGCATGCGGCGCACCGCCAGCTTGATCACGCGGTCCGGATGCGTCTCCATCATCTTCTTCAACGGAATGACCTTCCGGCCGCCCGCGTAGTACGTGTAGTAGTCGTGCTCGACCTGGTCGAGCTTGCGCCCGGTGATCTTCACCTTCGCCGCGTTCGTGACGACGACGAAATCGCCCGTGTCCACGTGCGGCGTGTAGCGCGCCTTGTGCTTGCCCATCAGCACCGTCGCGACCCGCGACGCCAGTCGACCGAGCACCAGCCCCGATGCATCCACCACGTGCCAGCGCCGCGGCACTTCGCCCGGCTTGGCCAGATATGACTTTGCTGTGACGAACGACATATTCCCGCTCTTGCGTCGAACCTCGGCTCTCGAACAATACGAAGCAGAGTAGTTTAACGCGCCGACCGGCCGCGTCAACCTCGTGCGACCGGCCGCACCGGACCTCCAACCGGCGAAACAAGCCCTTGGCCGAACACGACTTGCCGGACCCCATGCGACACGCCCGTTGGGGTGCCGATCGCGACGCCCGCTCGCAATCGCCAACTTTCCACAGGGGTTCCGCCTCATTCGCGGCCCAACCGAGAATACCGTCCGGTTTCTCGATGCCCCATCCGCCCGGGCGACTCGACGCGGCAAAAGTCCGTTCGTCGCCCCGAATGTCGGGCCGGCGGCGTTTTCGATCCGCTATAATTTGATGGTGATGGCACATCGACGCAGGCAGGCCGGCCTTGCGTGGGGGAACGGCGGATCCGTGCACGCTCCGCCCCGGCTGAACCATCGTGATCGCGGCCCGGATCACTCGGCCTCGCGGCCCGTCCGGACGCGCCGTCCCAAGAACCCTGGTCCCGCGCGAGAGGAACGACTTCGATGCGAGCAGGAACTCAATTCTCGGTGTTTCTCGTCGATAAGCCCGGCGTCCTGGTCAAGATCACGGACGCCATTGCTCAGGCCCGCGTTAACGTCACAGCGCTGACTTTGATGGACTCCGTCGAACACGGAGTCCTTCGATTTGTCTGCGAGGATCCCGAACGGGCGCGGACCGCGCTTCGATCCCTCAACATCCCCATGACCGAAACCGACGTCCTCATGGTCGAGCTTCCCAACCGACCCGGCGCGATGGCCGACCTCTGCGCGCGGTTCGGCGCCGAGCATATCAGCATCAAGTACGCCTACGTCACCGCCGGCGCCCCCGGCGGACGGACCCTCGGTGTCTTCAAGGTCTCCGACATGAAACGCGCCCTCAAGGTCGCCAATCATCGCCCGGGCAAGAAACGCCCGGACGCCATGCTGCGGCGGCCGCGGGCACTCAGGGCGTGACCGACGACAGGATTCGCGACAGCAGCCCCGGAGCCTGACCGGCCGTCTGCGCCTGGTTCACGCGCCCGTCGAACGGCAGTCGATGCACCGAGTATCCGATCGCCGAATTGAGCACGGCGACGTGCTCACGCGTCGCGCGCTCGATCAGCACGTTGAGGATCGTCGCCCCGCGGGCCCCGGTCCGCTTCTCGAAGTCGGCGATCAGGCGCGATTGCAGTTCGAGCAGGTCGCCGCTGAGGAGCAGATACTGGTCCCCGTGGTTGATGACCGTGCAATGCGACGACTGCCAAGCGTCGCGCACCTGCCGGTCGATCTGAAACTCGAGCACGTCGGGTTGAAACGGCTCCCGCGCCAGCGGCGGATCGCCGCGCCGTCCGCCGCACAGCGCGAACCGCACCCGCCAGTCATCGCCCGCCTCCGCCAGCGCCGCGCGCCGCAGCTCCGCCGGCACGCGCATCCGACCATCGACGCGAAACAGGTAGCCGTAGTCGAGGCTGATCCACGGCCAGTCCGGCACGGTGCCGTTTCCACACTGCTGTACAACTCCGCGCAGCACGGCCGCGTTATACGCGTTGATCCAGTACGCCAGCCGGTCCTCGCGACGCGCAAACCGCTCCGGTTGCGACTGCGGGCCGTCGTACGCCAGCCGCGCGAGGAAGAGATCGAGCAGCGCAGGGTCCGCGAGCAGCGCGTGGTAATCGACGCCCTCAGGCTTGACCGATCGCCGCAGCGCCAGCGCGTAATCCGCGAAGCGAAAGCCGCCCGGCTGCGTCGACGCCGAATCCGTCACCGTCAGCGCCACGCGCTGCGGAATGCACCCGCACACCGCCGGCCACAGCGCCGCCAGCGCCCACGCCGCCGGAAACTTGCGGCGCGGACGCATCGTCACGCCCCCTCGCGCTCAAAGAGCATCGCCAGTCCCTGCCCAACGCCGATGCACAGCGTCGCCAGTCCGCGACGTACCTCTCGACGCGCCATCTCGCGAACCAGGGTCGTCGCCAGACGCGCCCCGCTGCACCCCAGCGGATGCCCGAGCGCAATTGCCCCGCCGTTGACGTTCACGCGCTCCGCCGGCAGGCCCAACTCGCGAATGCACGCCAGCGACTGGCTCGCAAACGCCTCGTTCAGCTCGATCAGGCCCAGATCGGCGATCGACCATCCCGCCCGCGCCAGCGCCTTGCGCGTCGCCGGGATCGGCCCCAAGCCCATGCAGCCCGGGTCCACGCCCGCGCTGGCCGACGGGCCGCAATACGCCAGCGGCCGGAGCCCCATCCGATTCGCTGTCGCGACCTCGACCACCAGCAGCGCTGCCGCGCCGTCGTTCAATCCGCTGCTGTTGCCCGCCGTGACCGTCCCGCCCTCGCGAAACGCCGGCTTGAGCTTGGCCAGCCCCTCCAGCGTCGTGTCTCCCCGCGGATGTTCATCGACCGCGAACGACACCGTCTTGCCGCGCTCGGCCGGAACGTCGATCGGCACGATCTCCTCCGCCGGGCGGCCGGCCGCCTGCGCCGCCGCGCACTTCTGCTGACTCGCCAGCGCGAAGCGGTCCTGATCCTCGCGCGTCAGACGGTACTTCTCCGCGACGTTCTCCGCCGTCTCGCCCATCGAGTACGGGTGGTATTTCGCCGCTAGTCGCGGATTCGTCATCCGCCAGCCCAGCGTCGTGTCGTAAAGCGTCTGGTTGCCGCGGACCCAGGCCTCCTCCGGCTTGGGCAGCACGAGCGGCGCGCGGCTCATCGACTCCGCTCCACCGGCGATGAACACGTCGCCGTGCCCGGCCTCGATCAGCCGAGCCGCCAGCGCGACCGCCTCCAACCCGCTCGCGCACAGCCGATTCACCGTGCAGCCTGGCACCGTCTCCGGCAGTCCCGCCAGCAGCACGGCCATCCGCGCCGCGTTGCGATTGTCCTCGCCCGCCTGGTTCGCCGCACCCCAGTACACGTCGTCGATCGCCGCGGGATCGATCCCCGTCCGCTCAACCAGCGCGCGGATGACGTGCGCCGCCATGTCGTCCGGACGCACGCCCGTCAGCGCGCCGCGATACCGGCCGATCGGCGTCCGAAGGCACTCGACAATGGCAGCGCAACGCATGCCCGGCAGTATACCCGGTCCCGGCCCGTGCGCGATGCCGACAAAACCCCAGACCTTTCAACGCGGATGAGTTGTGACTTCGCTCCACCCCATTCGTGACTGTCCCGTTTCTGATGACACGTCACCGCCGATCGCGAACGCGAATCCCTCGGACTCGATCACAACGAATGCCGCAGGAACCCGCAGGCGCTTTTCTCCCCCAACTTGCCCTCCTGCACACGCTGAATCAGCAGCGGCGCTGGCTCGTACCGCCCGGCCGCGTCGCTGGCGTGCAGCTCCTGCATCAGCTTCAACACGACATCCAACCCCGCAAAATCGGCCAGCTCCATCGGCCCCTCGGGGAAGTTCAGCCCCAGCTTCGCGCCCAGATCGACATCGCGCGGCAGCGCGATCGTCTCGGCCGCTCGCGCTGCCTCATTGATCACCGCAGCGACGATCCGCGCGTAGATGTACGCCGCGCGATCCACCGGCTTGCCGAGCACGTTCGCGAATTGCGCAAACGCCGCACCCGGCGTCCACGCATCCGCCGACCGCGCCGACGTCTCGAACGCGATCGCCGGCGGATTCGAGGAGTAGTCGTAGAAACCTCGACCCGTCTTGCGGCCCAGCCGGCCCTGTTCGACCAGCCGCTTCTGGATTGCGCTCGGTGCGAAACGCGCCGGACGATTGAATCCCTCGTAGACCGACGTCGTCACGGCCAGGTTCACGTCGAGGCCGATCAGGTCGAGCAGCTCAAACGGCCCCATGCGATAGCCGCCCACTTCGCGCATCGCCGCATCGATGGTCCGCACGTCCGCAAAACCCGACTCCAGCAGCGACAGCGCCTCCAGGTAGAACGGCCGCGCGACGCGGTTGACCACGAAGCCCGGACTGTCCTTGACCTTGATCGGTGTCTTGCCCAGCGCGTTCGAGAACGCAACGGCGAGCGTCAGCGTGTGATCGCTCGTCTGCGGACCGCGGATCAGCTCCGTCAGGTTCATCACCGGCGCCGGGTTGAAGAAATGGATGCCGATGAACCGCTCGGGCCGGCGCAGCCCCTCCGACAGCTTCGCGATCGAAAGCGACGAGGTGTTCGTCGCCAGCACCGCGCCGTTGTCCAGCACGCCCTCCGCCTCCGCCAGCACCTTTCGCTTGAGTGCCAGGTCCTCCGGCGCAGCCTCGATCACCAGCTCCGCGCCCTTCAGGCAGCCGAAGCCTTCCGCCACCCGCAGACGCCCAACGATCGCATCGCGCTCGTGCTGCGGCAGCCGGCCCTTCTGCACCTGCGAATCGACGCGCTCGCGGATCCCGTCGTACGCCTTCCTCACGACGTCCGGACTGCTGTCCAGCGTCTCAACGACGAAGCCCGACTGCGCCGCGATGTGCGCGATCCCCGCGCCCATCGTGCCCGCACCGATCACACCGACGATCCGCTCGGTCGTCACTTGCCCCACGCTCTCGTTATTCACCTTTGAACTCCGCGGCCCGTTTCTCGATGAAGGCGGCGACACCCTCGCGATGATCCTGCGTCCGTCCGGCGATGCCCTGCAGGTCGGCTTCGTAGTTTAGCTGATCCTCCAGCGGATTGAGAATCCCCGCGTTCATCGCCCGTTTCGTCAGTCCCAGCCCGCGTGGCGCCGATCCGGCCAGCCGCCGCGCCAGTTCCATCGTTCGGCTCGCCAGTTCTTCCGGCTCCACCAGCCAGTTCACAAGCCCCAGCCGATGCGCTTCCTCGGCCGAAAGCGCATCCCCGAGCCACGCGATCTCCAGCGCCTTCGACAACCCCACCACGCGCGGCAGCGTCAGCGTCATGCCCGAATCCGGCACGAGCCCGATCTTCGTGAACGCACTGACGAACTTCGCCGCGCGGCTCGCGATCCGCAGATCGCACGCCAGCGCCAGGCTCCAGCCCGCACCGGCCGCCACACCGTTGATGCTCGCGATCACAGGAATCTCGACCGTCCGAAGCTTGAGGATGATCGGGTTATACCGCCGGCGGAGCGTCTCGGCGAAGTCGATCGGTTGCCCCTCGGCCGTGCGCTCCTGCACGCTCTTGAGGTCCTGGCCCGCACAGAACGCCCGGCCGGCGCCAGTCAGGACAAGGCAGCGGATGAAGCGGTCGCGCTCGGTCTGCTTGAGCGCGTCCTGGAGTTCGCTCGTGACGCGCTCGTCCACCGCGTTCATCGCGTCCGGGCGGTTGATGGTAATCGTACGGACGCCCGCGGCGTCGCCGATAAGAAGGGTCTCCATGGCGGCATTGTGGAAGGCAGGCGCGTTCTTTGCAAAGGGGCGGACCGCGCCATCAGGGAGGGAAGATGGCGTCGATATAGCCCTGAATGTCCAGCCCATCCACGCGTCGGTCGCAGTTCATGTCCGCATGGCGAATGTCGCACGACGGGAACGCGCCGGCGTAGCCCGACGGGTCGATTAACGCCAGAACGAACGGTCCGACATCGGACGACGTGACCGCGCCGTCGCAGTTCAGATCGCCCCGGAGCACCGGAACGGGCGCGATGAACGCGAGATTGTCGATGCCCTGCAGAATGCAATACATGTCAAGACGTGCGATGACCGGTTGCGGAAAGGAAAACGCGGTGAAATGGCCGCCGCCCGCGTTGAACTCGTGCCCGATCTGGTTCCCGTCGCGGTCGTAGGCGAACATGTCGATTCCCTCGCCCGGAACCCAGCACGAGTCCTGTGCCGTGCCCGCGTAGCTCGTGACCGACGCGACGCCCGTGCACGGATCGACAAAGCTGGCCACGATCCGTTTGGCGTACGCGTGGTTGGGTGGCGAGATGGAGCACGAGTTTCCCGACGGACCGGGGCCGTTGAATTCGACGCCCACGGTCGAATACTGCGTTGTAAACGCGTCCGTGGGTTGCACGGCGCTGCCATCCGGATACGTATCGAAGTTGATGATGGTCGTCGGCGGGCCGGCCAGGACAATCGTACCGGCCAGACCCGCGATCGACGCCGCAAGTCGAATCGTTCGCTTCATGGATTTCGGCCCGCCCGTATCAGTGTGGCTCATCATACACCGGAGAGGTTCAACGACCCCGATAAGCGGCCGGGCGCTTCTCGAGGAAGGCCTTCATCCCTTCGCGCTGATCCTCCGTGCCGAACAGGAGATAGAACAACTTCCGCTCGTACTCCAACCCCTCCGACAGCGACGTCTCCCACGCCTTCAGCACCGCCTCCTTCGCGAGCCGAACGGCCAATGGCGCCTTCTGCCCGATCTCCCGCGCCAGCTTCACCGCCTCGTCGAGGTAGATCTCGACCGGCACGACGCGCGTCACCAGACCCGCGTCGTAGGCCTCGCGCGCCGTCATCTGCCGCCCGGTCAGGATCAACTCCATCGCCCGGAACTTGCCCAGCGCCCGCGTCAGACGCTGCGTCCCGCCCGCGCCCGGCATCACGCCGATGTTGATCTCCGGCTGCGCGAACCGCGCCGTCTCGGACGCGATGATGATGTCGCAGTGCATCGCCAGCTCGCAACCGCCGCCGAGGCAGTAGCCGCTGACGGCCGCGATGATCGGCGTGCGGATGCGCTTGATCCGCTCCCAGCGCGCGAACTGGTTCCGCTCGTACATCGTCGCGACCGACGCATCGGCCATGTCGTTGATGTCGGCGCCGGCGGCGAAGGCCCGCTCATCGCCGGTCAATACGATGCAGCGGACGTCCGGATCGGAATCGAGCCGCTCGAGCACGTCCGCGAGCTGCGCCATCATCTCGAGCGACAGCGCATTGAGCACCTTCGGCCGCTTCAGCCGAACAACCGCGACGCGCTCCTCCACGCTCGAATGTAGCAGCGATTCCGACATCCTATTCCTCCCGATGCGTTTCGTTCGATCGGACTCGGTCGTAGTCTACCGGCCGTTTTTCCACGAACGCCCGCATCCCCTCGGCCACCTCGGGCGACAGGTTGTGGATGCTCAACCAGTCGCGCGCGTGTCCGATCGTCAGGTGCCACGACAGGTCGCGCCAGAAGTTGAGCTGCTGCTTCGTGTACCGGATGCACTCCGGCAGCTTGGCCACCAGCTTGTCGGCCATGTGCCCCACGGCCGCGTCGAGCTGCGCCAGCGGCACCACCTGGTTGACGAGGCCCCAATCCAGCGCCTTGCGCGCGTCGATCGGCTCGCACAGCATCAACATCTCCCGCGCGCGGCGCTCGCCCAGCAGCAGCGGCAGAAACTGCGTCGCCCCCGCCGCCGCCACGCTGCCCCGCGCAGCGCCCACGTGCCGGATCGTCACGTGCTCGGCCGCGATCGCCAGGTCGCACGACAGGTTGAACTCGTTGCCCCCGCCCACCACCATGCCGTTCAGCCGCGCAATCGTCGGCTTCCCGAGGTTCCGTAGCCGCTCATGCACCTCGACGAAAAGGCCCATCCACTTCCAGTACGCTCCCGGCCGGCCGACAAACTCCTCGGCCTGCTCCTTCACGTCCGCCCCGGTGCAGAACGCACGATCGCCCGCCCCGGTCAGAACCAGCACGGCCACGCCGTCATCCCACGACGCATCCTGAAATGCCGCGTTCAGCTCGACCAGCGTCTCGCCATCGACGGCGTTGAGCACCTCGGGGCGGTTGAACGTCACGTACGCCCGGCCGTTCTCCTTTCGATAGAGGATCTTCTTGAACTCGAACGACTCGGCCGGCCTGCCGGAATAGCTCATCGACGCCTCCTCGGGGTCATGGCGGAACGATGATACACGAAGGCGCAACGGATTTGGCGTCGCGGCCACCCGTCCGGCGTGCGCTGCGACGTGACCCCGGCATTCCGGGTCAGTGCGCTGCCGTTAGGCAATGGGAGGCGTTTCGCCTAATCGCCTCCGCTTACGGCCAGAGGTCGAGTTCGAGCATCTTGCGCTTAATGCGGCGCATCTGCTCGGGGACCGACAGGCCGGTGAAGTCCTGCTCGATGATCCAGGCCTCGAAGGCGGCAAGGCGTTCGTCGAACGACGCGCCACCCGTTAGTGACGGATCATCTCCAGCAACATCGGTTCCGGATGCGTCGCCGTCCGCACCCTCGCCCAGCGATGAACCACCATCAGCACCGCTCGAGGAGCCATCCTCGGAGCCGTCGGCCGGGACGGATTCGCCCGCACCGGAGGCCGCGGACCCTTCGCCCGACTCCCCGCCGCCGAGGAGCTGCTCGCCCTCGCACTCATCGAGGACGCCGTTCTCATCTTCGTCCGCGCTCGTGCCCAGGGCGATGTCGCACTCGTCCGGCACGCGGTTCTCGTTGCAATCGAGGCTCTGGTAGAGGTCGATGTCGCACTCATCCGGGAGCGTGTTGGCGTTGCAATCCTCACTCGTGCCGCCGAGCACGTCGCACGCATCGGGGATGCCGTTCTCGTTGCAATCGAACTCGCACTCATCGGGCGTGCCATTGCCGTCGCAGTCCTCGCTGGTGCCCTCGGTGATGTCGCAGCCATCGGGGACGGCGTTGTAGTTGCAATCCGGCTCGCACTCGTCGGGGTAGTCGTTGTCGTTGCAGTCTTCGCTGGTGCCTAGGGCGAGGTCCTCGGCATCGTCGATGCCGTTATTGTTGCAATCGGACTGGATCGGGCCGCGTGCCTCTTCGCACGGGTCCAGGATGCCATCGTTGTCGCAGTCGAGACAGAGGGGATTGCCGGGGCAGTCATTGCAAAGCTGGCATTCATCGGGGATCAGGTCGCCGTTGCAATCCGCAGACCCGTAGCCGATCACGTCGATCCAATCGAGCCGACAGTTGCCGTTGCAATCAGCCTCCGGCGGCGGCAGGTGGAGCAGGAGGTAAATGAACAGCACCCAGTCCACGGCGTTGATCGACCCCGAGCGGTCGATGTCCATGGCGCAGGATTCGCGACGGTCGGGCATGACCGTGCCGGTGAAGATGTTGACGAAGGGCTGGATGTCGAGGCCGTTGATGGCGCCATCGCCGTTGATGTCGCCGGGGATGCAGAGGGCGGGGACTTCGTTCTCGTAACCGGGCGGCAGGAGTGTGACGTACACACCGGTATCAGTTGGCGTCTGGCCGGCGGTGAAGGCGATCGCCACCTGGCCGGCACTTCCGAAGACGACCGTGTGCTGACCGGAGCGGGCCAGCCGGCCGACCTGTTCGGTGACGAGGAACTCGCCGCCGATGCGGGTGCCGTCGAGGTGGAAGTACTGGCCGTGGATCTCGTTGACATCGTCGGCCAGTTCGAGGGGCGTGCCCATGGGGTTTCGGGTGTTCCAGACGACGATGAGCTTGTCATCGTTTTCGTCGAGCGTGATGGCCACGGAGGGGTTGGCGTCGACCAGACCGGCGACTTGAAAGTAAGGATCGCTGTCGACGATGATCTCGTCGGTCAGGGGCTGGGGATCGGTCGGCGGGCTGTCGTCGCCGCCCCAGCGGAAGAGGCGGAGGTAGATGTGCTCGCGCGATCGAGGGCAGAGGAGCTTTTCAGGTCCACGCCAGACGACGGCCAGCCTGTCGGAGCGGAAGGCAAGGGCGGGGGAGAGCTGGGACAAGAATGGGTCCTCATCGACGGGATTCGCCTGCAATCCTGCGGCACCTGTAGGTCCAAGGGTTGTTCCGTCTTGTGAGAACTGCGCAACGCGAATGTCAAATGGCGGCTGGAATGTCGTGTTGAACAACGGCTCCGCCCAGGCGAGGGCCGCGCGGGAGTCGTCCCGCACCGCGAGGCAGGGCGCCCAGTCATCCGAATAGCAGAGGGTATCCGGGTAGGAACACGTGCGCAACAAGGTCGGGGTCTGATACGACTGCGTGCCGATCCACGTCAGCAGACCCTGATCGTCCGGAATCTCGCTGACCCACGCGACGGAGGTGCGAACGGTGTTCGACACCACGCCCACGCCGGCCGAGTTGTAGGAGAGGTCGCCGAACGCGCCGCAACCGGTCGCCCACGGCGGCGGCGGCCCGACCGGCGCGGGATACGGATCATCGAATGCCCAGAGCTGCTCGAGCCGCCACGAGGAATTAGGACTGGATGCCAGACCGCTGGTCCACGTCGCGACGATGTTCGCGTCTGCGGCAGAACGGACCGCCAGCGAGACGCCGTAGTTCGACGTCTCGTGCGAGATGCTCTGGCAGAGATACTCTGTCGAGAGGATCGCGGGCGCGCCGGCCTCGCAGGGCGTGCCATCGGCGCGGTAGCGCTTGACGCGGACGTCGTGCTGCTGCGGGGGTGACCCCAGCTGTTCCTCGTAGCCGACGACAAAGCGTCCCCG
Source organism: Phycisphaerae bacterium (assembly GCA_023150615.1). Classification (GTDB taxonomy): domain Bacteria; phylum Planctomycetota; class Phycisphaerae; order UBA1845; family UTPLA1; genus JAKLKO01. The sequence continues at coordinate 40,621 of JAKLKO010000004.1, read as the reverse complement.
GCCATCCATCGCAATCGACGCGTCGAGGCCTGCCGGCACGCCGACATCGACGCGAAACTCGACAATGCCCTGCGGCGGGTCCGCGTCGGGGCATTGGGCGTAGGCCCCGGACACGGCGAGTCCGAGTAGCGCGATTGCGATGGTCAGGGTTCGTGGCGTGACGTGGTTGTACATGGTGCGCACCTCCTTCGGCGTGGCACTTTGGCGGCGCGCGGACTCGGCGCGGAGCTGCAAATCAGACCTTTTTCAACAGATCACGAATCTATCGACCGCGCCGGCGGCGCCGTGTGCGCCGCGCGACAATCATCCAAGCCAAGACGCCCAGAGCGCCCGTGGTCGGCTCGGGTGTCCACAATTCGTAGGCCAACTGACCCGGACTAATCAGAGTCCACGGGTTGCCCATGGGAGCTTGGACTGCAAGCTCACCGCCGCTTGAGGTCTCCCAGCGAAACGTGCTGAACGGATCGCCGACCTGCGAGACCTCGAGCCAGAAGTCCGTGTTCGCCGCAACCGGGAACCCGGCCGACAGCGTCACGTCGTAGCGGTATTCCTTACGCCTGGGGTCGGCCGAAACAGTAAACCCCGTGAAGACCCGCGGCGGGTTCAGGAACTCCTCCTCGTAGCGCAGCTCGCCCGGTACGCCGCCGGCGTTGACGTAGAATCGCACGCGGATCGTCTCCACCGTTGGCGGCACCGGATCAAGGTCTTCGTAGATATTTCCATAGAACGCCCAAAAGACGACGCGGTGTGTCGTATTAGCGGCGCTGAGACGGAAGCGATCGGCGACGATCTGCGAGCGCAGTGTGCCAAAGTCATCGTAGAAGGCGGTATCGCCGTAGAATCCGTGTAGCCGATTCGGCAATTGGCGGTGCAGGAGCACGTCCTGCGCGGTCGCGGGACGCGCGGCGGCAAGTCCGGCAAGCCAGACCGCGGCCGTCATCGAGAGCGCGAAAGCAGATCGGCGCGCAGGAGCAACCATACATCCTCCCGTTGGGCCGTCGCGGGGTGCAGGGCGAACACCGATATACTACCGATGATAATAATACATTGAGGTGCATTAATCTTGATTGTTCCTGGTTGGCGAGCGGATCGGTTGGGAGTGGACATGGGGATCCTCCGGGGACGGGTCATACCGTCCGATAGCACAACGTTTGACGAGATTCAGTGCGCCGAGGTCGCTACGATGCGTTCGTCAGTCACGCCGCGCCACGCGCGACCGGCGACGTTTCGATAAATACAGGCATGACAGAAGTCCTCCCGAGAACAACGTGCTTGGTTCGGGGATGGCCAAGAGTTGAAACGCCAAGTCAGCGCCAATGACCGAATGAGTCCAATCGGGGAATCCCGGCTGCTTGTATGCAAAACCTGTGCGTCCAGCGGAGGCGTACTCCCAGCGGTGCGCCGTGGCGATGTCGCCGATCTGGACGATTTCAAGCCAGTATGGCAAATTGGCTTCAAGGGCCAGGGGCGCCGGCAGATCGATCTCGAAGCGGAATTCGCGGGGATCGACACTGACGAACACAATCCGCCCGGTCGCAACCCGTGTTGGATCGAGGAAGAACTGCTCGTACACGATGTTCCCGTCGTCCGGCAGGCCGTCGCCGGGGCGTGCCCCGTACAGCCGGACCCGAAAGGTCTCCGTGCTCGGCGGATTGTCGCGGTCGTAGAAGGCGTACCAGATCAGTCGATGGGCTGTCGCCGGCGCGCTCAGTTCGAAGTCGTCCGCGACCTGCGCCCACGTTTCGAAGCCGAACATGTTGACGTACTGGGTATCCGAGCCCGGGCCACCGGCTTGCGTCGGTTGATGATCGACGATGATCTGGGCATTCGTGTTGCGCGCGGCGACAAGACCGGCAAGCGAGACCGCGAGGGCCGCGAAGAGGATCAGAGGACGACGTTTCACGGCAAGCCCTCCCACGCCACCGCGGCCTTCCTCCTACCCTGTAGACCCGAAACGCGGCGAAACCTTACAGTCGAAATGCTCGGATTTCGGAGAATCTGCGAACTCCATTGCCGTTTCGGCCGTGCGGGGCCGCCGCCGAACGACGGGGGCCGGTCAACCACGATGATCTGCGCGGAGCCGGGACGCGCGGAGGCAAGTCCGGCCAGCCAGACCGCGGCCGTCATCGAGAACGCGAATGCGGATCGGCGCGCAAGAGCAACCATACATCCTCCCGTTCGGGCCGTCGCGGGGCATCGACCGGCCTTGGTGCCGCGGGAGACGCGGAGTGGACCCCTCATTGTTCAATATAGCACAGATTTCCGGACAGGCAAGTCGGAAATCGCCTTTCCCGCATCTCGCCCGGCCGCCGGGCGTTGCGACCGGACGCGACGCGAGCGATGTGCCGCGACGCGTTACGATTCATGATGTGGCGTACGCGATTCAGTGACTTACGTCAGTGACATACGTCTGTCACTCTGCGGGGTCACGTCTGACGTTGATCCGCGGTGCGCAATCCCTTGGCCGGCGAGGCACCGCCCGCGTCGATGCGCGCGGCGGGGGATCTGGATTCCCGCTTGCGCGGGAATGACGACGGGGGGCTTGCGAGGGAATGTCGCCGAGGTCTTGCGCGGGAATGCCGAGCGAGGGCCTACACGGGGCGGGACGTCGGGATGCCTGCTCCCGCAGGTATGACGGTTTGGGGGATGCGGCTCGCCAGGAGGCTCGCACTCCCGGATGTGCTCCGTCGTTCCGAATGCGGCACCGCGGGCGCCTCGCCTCCAAGCCGGCGGCGGAGTCGGCGTCGTAGCGGGCGCGGCGAAGGGCGTACAATACCGGTGATGATTGGAACGAAGTCGGCCCGGCGTCTGCGCGCGGCGGCGCTGGCGGCGATCGCGCTGTCGGCGGCGCTGGCGCATCCGCTGCGCGCGGGGGAGCGTCAGATCCGGCTGCTCAACGACCTGACGCCGAACCGCTTCGCGACGTACCGCATCGAGCGGACGGTGCGGCGGACGGTGCAGCGCGGGTCGTTCGTCGAGACGTGCACGCACGCGCGGCGGACGGACCACATCCGCTTTCATCTTGAAGAGCCGCAGCCGGGACACGTCAAGGTCGCGCAGATGACGATCGACCATCCCGCGCGGGTGCTGGCGCTGCTGCACGGCGAGAAGCGGATCGTGCCCGCGCCGGAGCCGGAGGAGCTGGAGATTGCGGCGGGGTCGGCGCGGCTCTACACCGAGGCGCAGACAGCGCGGCAGGCGCCGCTGCTGGTGCCGGCGGTGGGCGGCGCGGAGCAGGTGATGCTCGCGGCGCTGCTGGATTTTTCGCACTGGCCGGAGGGGCGGCGGCAGAAGCAGGATGCGTGGGAGCGAACGATCGCGCTGAGCGGATTTCGGGGCGTGCAGCGGTTCGAGCTGGCGGACATCTTCCGCAAGGAGGGCCAGACGCTGCTGACGATCACGATGCAGGTGGAGGGGTCGTTCGCGGGGTCGGTTGGGGAGTTGGGGTACGCGTTCGATTCGGGGGCGGCGATCCTGACGTGGTCCTCGACGCGGCGCGAGCTGGTGCTGTTCCAGGGACAGGCGGCGTATCGACGCAAGGGGGCGGACGCGGAGCAGTACGACGTGAAGGTCGATCTGGCGCTGACGAAGTCGGAGTTGCTGGACGAGGAGCGCGCGGGGCAGTTGCGGCAGCAGCTCGTCGAGTTCACGGCGCTGCTCGATGCGCGGGATCGCAAGCCGCCGCGGGAGGCGCTGGCCGATTGCGACGCGTTCCTCGGCCGGTGGCGCGACAGTCCGTGGTCGCCGGCGGTTGACCAGCTCATCGATCAGATTCACCGGAAGATCCGCACGCCGCCGCCGCTGAGCGAGGCGGAGCTGAAGGATCTGCTGGCGAAGGAGCTGATCCGGTGGCAGGCGGCGACGAGTTCGTCGAACGAGGCGGAGCGGATGAAGTCGGCGGGGGTGTACCGCACGCTCGCGGAGCGGTACCGGCCGCGGCTGATCGAGCTGTTGCAGCGCGGCGAGCCGAGCGTGCGTGCGACGGCGGCGTTTGCGCTGGGTTTCGGCACATCGCCGGCGAACCTGGCGACCCTGCAAGCGGCGGCGCGGGATTCGGACGCGACGGTCCGCGCGTGGGCGACGTATGCGCTGGCGGTGCGGAAGAGCGCGGAGACGGATGCAGCGCTGCTGAAGGCGCTGTTGTCGGACCGCGAGGCGAACGTGCGGGCGCGGGCGTGCCAGGCGGTGGCGGCGTGTGTGGCGGCGACGTCGGCGGAGGCGGAGTCGTTCCGCATCGTGCTGATCGAGCGCGTGCTGCGGGACCGCAGCGACGCCGTGCGATCGCGGGCGGCGGCGGCGCTGGCTCAGATCGGCACGCGGGCGGACATCCCCGCGCTGCGGCGGGCGAAGAAGCGCGAGGTCGAGCCGGCGATGCGGCAGATCGTGCAGAGCGCGATCGATGTGATCGAGCGGAGATCAAAGGCGGCGACGGGCGGGTCGTGAGGGCGGCGGGCCGAGCGGTGAACAATGGCAGTCGTCGTCCTACGAACCCGGCGAGGGAGACGTAGACAGCGAGGAGCTTTGTCCGCCGGGCCGGCTGTGGCCGGGATTTCATTCAAACCGTGGGCCTCGGCGACCGTAGATGCCATTATTGAGCCGTCGGAGTGGCCGGAATTCGCTTGCCGGTCGTCCGAGAATGTGCTCATATTCTCCGCTTCGTTTCAGCGGCGAGTCGACGAGGCCAGAGCCGGCGTCGGCCGGGAGCGTCCCGGGGGCGTGAGACCGCCGTCGAGGCCTGTGCGATTGGACGGATTTCAGGAGACTCAACCGATGACTTTCCAGAACGCGCGAACCCGGGCGATCGAGGCGATCGCCGTCGACGCCGGCCCGAAGGCGACGGTGGACAACCCGCGGCAGCCGGTGACGGAAGTCTTCGGTCAGAACGTGTTCAGCCTGTCGGTGATGCAGGCGCATCTTCCGAAGGACGTGTTCGCCCGGCTGCTGCGGACGATCCGGTCGCACGAGACGCTGGACCCGACGGTGGCGGACGTCGTGGCGAACGCGATGAAGGACTGGGCGATCGCGCGGGGCGCGACGCACTACACGCACTGGTTCCATCCGCTGACCGGAGCGACGGCGGAGAAGCACGATGCGTTCCTGTCGCCGACGGACAGCGGGCACGCGATCTACGAGTTTTCGGGCAAGCGGCTGATTCAGGGCGAGCCGGACGCGTCGAGCTTTCCGTCGGGCGGGATCCGCTCGACGTTTGAGGCGCGGGGTTACACGGCGTGGGACCCGACCAGCCCGGCGTTCTTGATCGAGGGGGTGAACGGCGCGACACTGTGCATTCCGACGGCGTTCTGCAGCTTCACGGGGCACGCGCTGGACAAGAAGACGCCGCTGCTGCGGTCGATCGAGGCGTTGTCGCGGCAGGCGGTTCGGGTGCTGCGTCTGTTTGGCAATTCGACGGCGAACCACGTGATGACGACGGTCGGTCCGGAGCAGGAGTATTTCCTGATCGACCGGCGGTTCTATCTCGCGCGGCCGGACCTGATCAACGCGGGGCGGACGCTGTTCGGTGCGAAGCCGCCGAAGGGCCAGGAGATGGAGGACCATTACTTCGGGTCGATCAAGGAGCGCGTGCTGGCGTTCATGATGGACTCGGAGCGGGAATTGTACAAGCTGGGGATTCCGATCAAGACGCGTCACAACGAGGTGGCGCCGGCGCAGTTTGAGATTGCGCCGGTGTTCGAGCCGTCGAACGTGGCGGCGGACCACAACCAGCTCGTGATGGAGACGCTGCGGAAGGTGGCGGCGCGGCACGGGCTGCACTGCATCCTGCACGAGAAGCCGTTCGCGGGGATCAACGGGAGCGGGAAGCACAACAACTGGTCGCTGATGGATGACGCGGGGAACAACCTGCTCGATCCGGGCGAGACGCCGCACGAGAACGCGCAGTTTCTCGTGTTCCTGACGGCGGTGGTGCGGGCGATCTGGAAGCACGGGAAGCTGCTGCGGGCGGCGATCGCGACGGCTGGGAACGACCACCGACTGGGAGCGAACGAGGCGCCTCCGGCGATCATCAGCGTGTACCTGGGCGAGAAGCTGACGGAGGTGGTGCAGGGGATCATCTCGGGCCGGCGTGAGGCGGGCCGCACGGGCGGGCATCTCGAGGTGGGCGTGCAGGCGCTGCCGCGTCTGCCGAAGGACTCGTCGGACCGGAACCGCACGTCGCCGTTCGCGTTCACGGGGAACAAGTTCGAGTTCCGGGCGGTGGGATCGAGCGCGTCGATTGCGCGGCCGAACACGTTCCTGAACACCATCATCGCCGAGTCGCTGGACGCGCTGGCGACGGAGATCGAGAAGGCGAAGCTGACGACGGACTTCAACTCGGCGGTGCAGAAGGTGCTGACGGAGACGCTGCGGGAGTGCGAGCCGATCATCTTCAACGGGGACAACTACTCGAAGGAGTGGCACGCGGAGGCGGAGCGGCGCGGGATTCCGAACCTGCGGACGTGCGTGGATGCGCTGCCGGTGCAGCTCGAGCCGGCGACGCGCGAGCTGTTCCGCAAGCATGGCGTGTACAGCGAGGAGGAACTGAAGAGCAACTTCACGATCATGGTGGAGAACTACTGCAAGACGCTCAACATTGAGGCGCTGCTGACGAGCGACATCGCGCGGACGATGCTTCTGCCGGCGTGCCTGCGGTATCAGGCGGACGTGGCGCGGACGATCGCGGAGACGAAGTCGGTCGGGTCCGTGCCGCAGGCCGGGCAGGAGAAGCTGCTGGCCGAGCTGGTGGAAAAGGTCTCACGGCTGAAGACGGCGATCGACGATCTGGATGCGCGGCGGGCGCGACCGGACGCGGAGTCGCACGATGAGCAGAAGCGCGCGAAGTACTATCGCGACGAAGTGATCCCGGCGATGACGGCCGTGCGGACGGTGGCGGACGAGCTGGAGATGATCGTCGATGACCGGTACTGGCCACTGCCGAAGTACCGCGAGATGTTGTTCGTGTATTGACGGGGGCCGGCGCGAGGGGGCGCGTTGCGCGAGGCGGGGCGTCTGGATGCCTGCCCGCGCTCGGAGTCGGGGGCCAGCTTTCGCAGGCAGGACGGTCCCGGGCGGGCCGTTACAGGCGTGGCTCGGCGGGAGATTCGCGCCCTCGCGGATGGCTCGACCGGCGCCTCGTCCTCCCATGCAGGAGCCTTGTCCTCCCGGCGGGTGCCTCGCTCGCCCGAGGATTCGACGAGACGAGACTTCGGTCGTGACGACGGCCGGCACGGGCGCCGGCCGCGATGGCGCCTGCGAACAGCGGACTAGAACTCGATCTTGTATCTCGCGGTCATGGCGGCGCGGATGCGGCTGCGACTGGCTTCCATGTCCTTCAGCGCGGCGACGGCCTGCTGCACGGCCTTGGCTTTCTCTTCGGCGACGGCGGCGCGTCGCTGGCGGACGGTGTTGCGCCGATCGACTTCGTCATTGGGATCGGTGATGACGGTTTCGCCAGGCGTGTAGCGCTCCGTGTTGTAGCGCGCGTCCGCGACGCTTTCGGCCCGCGCGCGGACCTGGAGACCTCCGACGCCGAGTACCGAGGCGACGTCGAGCAGTTTGGAATTGACGTCGGCGCCCCAGCGGATCAGCTCGGGGTCGACGTTGAGGATCGGAAGGCGGCTGATGGTCCGGGCGTCGCGGGCCAGGAACGTCGCGCTCTTGCTGAGCGACTCGGCCGTGCGGACGCGTTTTTCGAAGCCGTCGAGGACCTTCGCGACGGCCCCGTAGTAGCGCTTTGAGGCCGCGGCCTGGGCGGCAATGGACGCCGCCGCGGCGGGCTCGGGCGTTTCGGCCGCGGATGCATCCGACTCATCGTCGGTCTGTGTGGGACTGGGGGGATTGACGACGCTGCACAGCCGGCGGAGGCCCTCAGTGGAAAGCTTGCCGCCGGCGAGGATCGACGTGTCCTTGGCGGTGATGGTCCACTGGCCCAGGTCTTCGATCGATGCTCCGGCCTGGTCGAGCACTTCAAGCACGAGCGGTTTGGCAAACTCGGCGAGCGGCGAGACGCGATGGCCGAACTCGATCACGCAGCGGCCGTCGATGTCGGAGTCGACCTCGACGGTGAGCTTGAGGCCCTTCAGGCTGGCGATGATGTCGCTGATTTTTCGCGCGTCGAAGGACTTTCCCGACAGGCAGTCGAACTCCTCCATGTCGAGTCGGCGACGGACGCGCTTGGGGCTGACGGCGTCCTGAAGATCGAGCGCGAAGAGGTAGCCGGTCTTCGGGCCGACCTCCGAGATGGCGGCCTGCAGGTAGGGAGAGAGCGATTCGGAGCTTGAGTCGGGCTGTTCGCTCCAGCGCGCGGCGAACTGTCGATCGGCCGGGTAGACGACGCCGAGGAGCTTGCTGTCGAGCCGGACGAAGTAGGCGTTGGCCGGCGTCCAGGCGGCCATGGTGCGGCCAAGAGATTCGGGGAAGCCGCTGGCCTCTTTCGCGATGCGCTCCATGGAGAGCGTTCTGGAGACCTGGATGACGGAGACTTCCCAGAGGGGTTCAAGATTGCCGGGGGCAATACGGGAGGCGCTCACCACGTGCTGTGCGCTGGGCGGGACGACGAGCGGCCGTATGGCGTAGGCGTCGGACAGCTTGGCGCGCCAGTTTTCCTCGGTGCCGAGCTTGCTGCCGAGGAGCGACTTGACGTTGATGTAAGCGACGCAGTTGACGCCGCGCGGGAGTCGGCGGGCGAGATCCGCAGCGCTGCCATGCACGCGAGTTGCGCAAAGCAGGCAGATCGCGGCGATCCACGCGCACGTTCGGACGATGGTTGTACTCGACATGATCGGATACCTCGTTTCTCCGCTGTGGCCGGCGTCGGCGGCCGAAGTCGGCCGCGCGACGGGCCGCGGGGGCATTCTACGCGGATTGCGGCATGGTGTCGTTGCACGACCGCCGGCGGCGAGGCGGGGATTTTCGGGCTGATCCGGTCGGGTTTATCGGGACTTCTGGTCGGGGCGTGTGGTTCGCGCGGAATCGGCCCGAGCGGCTCTCGATCCGTACGGCGGCGCGGCCGATCGAATGGGAATGCCCCATCGCTCCCGACATCGCGCGCGCAGCGCGCCGGAGGCGACGTCCGGCCGCGTGTTGGGCGACGTCGCGATCGTGCTCGTCGTGACCGCGCTGGCGCTGCTGATCCGCGGGCTGTTCTTTCGGATGCCGGTGCAGTGCGACGAGGCGGCCGTGTACCTTGAATACTGCCGCGACGTGGATCGCCCGCTGTACGGGATCCTGACGCACCCGCCGCGGATCCACAATCACGTGCTGTTCATGCTGATCACAGGGGCGACGTGGATGGCGACGGGCTGGTGGTTCCCGCTGTTTCGATTGCCGGCGCTGGTGATCGGCGTTGCGGCAGTGCCGGCGACGTACGGGCTGGCGCGGACGTTGACCGATCGTCGCACGGCGGCGGTGGCCGCGGTGCTGACGGCGTGCTCGTCGATCGCGATCCGGTATTCGATCGAGGCGCGCGGGTACGGGCTGGCGATGGTGCTGTCGGCGGGGTCGACGTGGGCGGTGATCCGCGCGTTGCGGAGCGGCCGGCGCGGCTGGTGGATGTTCGCGACGGCGCTGGTCGTGGCGGCGACGTACACGATCCTGTCGGGCGCGTACCTGGCGATGGGGCTGGCGATCGGGACGGTCGTGGCGGCGCGGATCCGCGAGGTTCCGTGGCGGGCGGCGCTTCGGGCGGCGATGAGCGTCGGTCCGGTGGCGATCTCGATCGCGGGGGTGCTGTATCTGCCGATGGTGCTGCGCTGGGGATGGGAGCGTGCCGTCGATCCGCAGATGCGTGCGTATTCCGCGCCGGACAGCGCGGCGGCGTTTGCGGAGTGGCTGACGGGATATATCGAGATGCTGGGCGACGGCGTGCTACCGACGCTGCCGTACGCGGGGCTGTTGTGCCTGGGGTCGATCGTGCTGGCGCGGCGCGTGGCGTTCGAGACGATCGTTCCGGCGGCGGTGATCCTCGCGCCGGTGCCGATCTGCTTCGTGACGGGCGCGCATCCGCCGGCGCGGGCGCTGAGCTACGTGCTGCCGGCGGCGTCCGTGTTCGCGGCGGCGGGGTTGATGCAGTTGATCGGGCCGGTGTCGCAATGGCTGTCGCGGGCGAGCGGCGCGATGGTGCAGCGGCGGGCGTGCGGCGCGGCGATCGTCGGGGTGCTCGTGTGCTCGGCGACGGTGCTGACGGCACGCTGGCCGTATCCGTCGAGTCGATCGACGGTGCTGGAGGACTACGGACCTGTTGCGGAGCGGATCCTGGGGTTGGAGCCGCCTGCGGACTACGTGTTCGCGCAGTCGGCGCTGGTGGCGTGTCTGCGGTATCATTTCGCGGAGCGCGGCGCGGACCCGGCGCGGGTGCGGCTGCCGGACGTGGTCGGCCGGCGGAGCGTGCTGGTATACCGGCCGGAGCAGGGCATCAACGATTCGATCCGCGCAGCGCTGAAGTCGTATCGAGCGGGGTCGGTGGTGTACCGCACGCCGGACGGGGTGGCGGTGCTGCGATTGCAACCGCGGCCGGCGGCGCTGGTACAAGGATCACGGCGGGGTGTCGATTGGCGGGTGGGGTCTGTCGATAACTCGCTGAAGCAAAAGGGGTTAGAAATTGGTACCGACGACGGACGAGGGCCATAGCGGGTGAGTCTTGGCGATCTACTGGTGGAGCGGGGGCTGATCACGAAGGACCAGCTTCAGCAGGCGGTGTCTGCGAAGCGCGAGCCGACCGAGCGGCTGGACCGCATCCTTGTTCGGCTGGGGTACGTCGATGAGCGGGCGGTGCTGGAGGTGCTGGGCGAGCAGCTCGCATTTCCGGTGGTGGATCTGACGAAGTCGAAGATCGACGTCGAGACGCTCAAGCAGATGCCGACGAAGCTGGTGCACCGGCGGAAGTTGATTCCGCTGGAGAAGAGCAACGGGAAGATCTGCGTCGCAACGAGCGATCCGTTCGACCTGTACGGCTTCGACGAGCTGCGGATGATCACGGGGCTCGACGTGATGCCGGTGCTGGCGGCGGAGAGCGAGATCAACGCGATCATCAAACGTTACTTCGGCGTTGGCGGCGACACGATCAGCCAGCTCGTGGACGAGGATCGCGTCGAGGTTGTCAGCGACGTGAACGAGGACGCGGGCGACCTGGCCGAGATGGCGCAGGATGCGAGCGTCGTCAAGCTGGTGAACGACATCCTCCTGGAGGCGATCAACGAGCGGGCAAGCGACATCCACATCGAGCCGTACGAGAACGATCTGAAGATCCGCTACCGCATCGACGGCGTGCTGCAGAACACGAACGTGCCGCCGCAGATTCGGCGGTTCCAGGCGGCGATCATCAGCCGCATCAAGATCCTCTCGAACCTGAATATCGCGGAGAAGCGGCTGCCGCAGGACGGGAGCTTCAAGATCAAGGTGCACGGGCGGGAGATCGACATCCGCGTCAGCATCATTCCGATGGTGTTCGGCGAAGGCGTGGTCATGCGAATCCTCGATAAGCAGGCGATCCTGCTGTCGCTGCACGACCTCGGCTTCTGGCCGGACATGTTGACGAACTTTGCGGAGATCATCAATCAGCCGCATGGGATTCTGCTGGTGACGGGCCCGACGGGTTCGGGAAAGACGACGACGCTGTACGCGGCGCTGAATCAGATCGCGTCGGACGAGATCAAGACGCTGACGGTGGAGGACCCGGTGGAGTATCACCTCGACCGGATCAACCAGGTGAACGTGAACCTGAAGGCGGGACTGACGTTTGCGCGGGGCATGCGGTCGTTCCTGCGGCACGATCCGGACGTGATCATGGTGGGCGAAATCCGCGATCTGGAGACGGCCGAGACGGCGATCCAGGCGTCGCTGACGGGGCACCTCGTGCTGAGCACGCTGCACACGAACGATGCGGCGAGCGCGACGACGCGCCTGCTGGACATGGGGGTGGAGCCGTTCCTAGTGGCCAGCTCGCTGGAGGCGGTGCTGGCGCAGCGGCTGATCCGCGTGATCTGCACGAAGTGCAAGGAGGACTACATGCCGAAATCGACGGAGGTTCCGCCGGACTTCGGCTGGCAGGGGGAGAAGTTGTGGCGGGGCCGCGGCTGTCGCGACTGTCGCAACACGGGCTTCGCGGGGCGGAAGGGCATCTTCGAGCTGCTGGTGATGAACGAGGAGGTTCGCGAGCTGGTGCTGCAGCGGTCGTCGTCGAGCAAGGTCCTCGCGTGCGGCCGCAAGCACGGGCTGGTGCTGCTCCGCGAGGACGGGTTCCGCAAGGTGCGGGCGGGGATCACGACGATCGACGAGGTCGTTCGGGCGACGAAGCTCTGATTTCCGGTTGAATAACGGGGTGCGGGTTTGTGCGGCGGTTGCGGTGCGCGCGGCGCTGTGGCGCGGCGAGAGGGGGTGCTCCGCCCCCAGACGCCGGTCAGGGGCGCTGCCGCTGGACCCCGGCTTCTTCCCCTCCCGCGGGCGCCCGCGTGGCGTCCCCGGAGGTTCGAGGAATCGTCCCGACTCTCTGAGCGACTGGTACATGAACTGGGGGCAGGTCACACGGTGATGGTCCATCGGACCAGATGAAGCGCATCATCGCCCGTTTCGAGAACTTCACCGGTCGGTACTCGTACAACTGTCACATCCTCGAGCATGAGGAGCGCGAGATGATGAGACCATTCGAGGCGGTGTGCATCAAAGGCGATACGAATCAAGGCACGATGGTCGACGGCCAGGACGCTGGCCTGTTCGTCGAGGCGATCGTGGTCGAGTCCGAGGCAGGCACGGCACGATTCTGTGCGACCGACAGGGATGGAAATCGGGCGCTCGAGCCGGTCTACGACCTTGGCCCATTCGGCGATTGCCTGCTCGGAAGCGCGGGTCCGCAGGAATCGGTAACGCGGCCGAGGTAGGCCCTCGTTGACCTTTGAGAGGCGAGACGGATAATCCGCTCGCGCGTGGCACTGGTCGTTCAGAAGTTCGGCGGATCAAGCGTGGCCGACGCAGCGCGGATTCACCGCGCGGCGGCGCGGGCGATCCGCGCGCGGCAGGCGGGCCACCGCGTCATCGTCGTCGTCTCGGCGATGGGCGATGAGACGGACCGGCTGATCAACCTCGCGTTTCAGATTACGCCGCGGCCGTCGCGCCGCGAACTGGATCAACTGCTGTCGACCGGTGAGCAGGTCTCGATCGCGCTGATGGCGATGGCGATTCATCACGCGGGGGTCCCGGCGGTGAGCCTGACGGGTGGGCAGATCGGTCTGCGGACGGATCGCACGTACGGCCGGGCGCGGATCCTCGGCGTGACGCAGCGCGGGAGGATCGAATCGCTGCTGAGCGAGGGCCAGGTCGTCATCGTGGCGGGGTTTCAGGGCGTAGACGAGGAGTTGAACGTCACCACGCTCGGCCGTGGCGGGTCGGACACGACGGCGGTGGCGCTGGCGGCGGTGCTGAAGGCGGACGCATGCGAGATCTACACGGACGTGGACGGGGTGTTTACGGCCGATCCGCGGATCGTTCCGACGGCGCGGAAGCTGGATCGGGTGGTGTACGAGGAGATCCTGGAGCTGGCGGCGCAGGGTGCGCAGGTGATGCATTCGCGGAGCATCGAGCTGGCGATGAATTACAATGTGGTGGTTCACGTGCGCCACAGCGCGCGCGAGGGCGAAGGGACGATGATCGTGCAGGAGAGTCCGGAGCTGGAGCAGACGGTGGTGCGCGGGGCGGCGTTGCGGCGCGACCTGGCGCGCGTGGGGCTGCTGGGCGGGCCGCTGGGATCGGCGGTGGCGGCGCGGGCCTTCGCGGCGATCGCCGAGGTAGGGCTGATCGTCGACGACATCATTCAGAACACGCACGGCAGCGACGGGACGACCAACATCAGCTTCACGATCGATGCGGCGGAGATGAGCGAGGCGCGGGATGTGGTGCAGCGGCTATCGCGCGAGTTGGGATTCCGGGCGGTGGAGATCGATCAGGACGTGGCGAAGGTGAGCGTCGTGGGGATCGGGATGCGCTCGCACGCGGGCGTGGCGGCGCGGATGTTCGCGGCGCTGGACCGCGCGGGCGTGCTGATCGAGAACATCACGACGAGCGAGATCGTTATCGGGTGCATCGTGCGGCGCGAGCAGGGGGAGCTGGCGCTGCGCGCGGTTCACGAGGAGTTCCAGCTTGGCGCCGCGCCCGCCGGCGGACGCTGAACCGCCGCGCGGCCGGTGGGCGGCGGCCTGGCGCGCATGGCGCGGCTTTGCGTACCGTCATCGGCGGGCGGTGCGGACGATTCCGCTGCTGGTGATTCTGGGGGTCGCGGTCGCGGATCACGGCGGGGCGTTCGGCCATCGCGGCGATGACCGGCAGCGCTACGACGGCGCGGCGGCGACCGTGATTCACGTCGCGTCCGGCGACACGCTCGAGATCGATCGGCCGGATGGTGGATCGGATCGCACGCGGGTCCGGTTGATTGGCGTCGAGGGATTGCGCGGCGCGGCGGAATTCGCGCGGTCGATGCTCGCGGGTCAGCGGGTGGGGATTGCGCTTGCGTCGTCGGGCCCGACGCGGGATGCGGACGGCCGCCTGCTGGCGTATGTGTATGCCGGGGACGACGGGCCTTCGTTCAATGAGCAACTGCTCGCGGCGGGGTTCGGCCGGTCGGAGCGATCGTCCAAGCATGTGTACGGCGAGCGTTTCCGGCGCATCGAGGGCGATGCGCGGCGTCGCGAGGTCGGCGTCTGGGGGGCGGGCGGGGACGAGGTCGGGGCGCGGCACGGTTCAGCGCGTGCGCGAAGGGATCGGGCGCTCGGAGATGAGAAGCGCGTCGAGTCGGGGCGCGCGGGCGCCAGGCCGGATTGACTCGGCCAACGGTACGGCTTATAAGAAGCGGTTGGTGGAGCTTACAGCCGACAGTTCGGGCCGGGTCTGGCGTCGGATCGTCGCCATTGCGGCGGCGGGTCTGTTGCTCGCGACGGTTTCCGGCGCGGTGCAGGCGCTGCATCATCATGGCGATGCGCTGCACGGTGAGCGGGATTGCTCGGTCTGTCTGTTCCTCGCGATGGGTCGGACGCTGCTGCCGACCGTCGCGGTGGCGCTGTGCAGTGTTGTTCCGCTGCTGGCCCGGCTGCGAATCGGTCGATCTCAGGTTCCGGTCCTGCTCCGCGTTCACGCGACGGCCGCGCCGCGTGCCCCACCTTTCTGACGTTCCGAGTCGTTGAGTACGGTTGCTTTTGAGCGTGCGGCAGTTTGTGCCGCGCGCGTTTCGTGTCATGTCCTGTTTGCGACCGGGCATGACGGACCCGGTCGGCGTTGATTCGGAGCGAAGGCGTCCTGTCCGGCGACCGGCCGGATCGAGACGAGGATCGGTTCGGATCGCGCCGGATGCGGAACCTCAGAATCAGAGAGAATGAATATGAAACGGCGTGGATTCACGCTGATCGAGCTGCTCGTGGTGGTGGCGATCATCGGGATGTTGATCGGCATCGTCGTGCCGGCGCTGTCGAGCGCGCGGGCCCGCGGGCAATCGACCAAGTGTCTGGGGCATTTGCACGACATCGGCACGGCCCTGGCGGGGTATTTGCAGCAGAACGGCGATCGATTTCCGCTGTCGCAGGCGCACGGCGGGTACCAGCCCGGCACGGCCTGGCTGGACACGCTGATGCCGCACACGTCGTCGAAGGCGGTGTATCGCTGTCCGAGCGACGAGAGCACGAACTTCGATGTGTCGAGCGCGTCGTTGCGCCGGGTGACGAGCTACGGCGTGAACATCTTCATGGGGCCGAACAGTCCGGACTACGAGCCGGACAATCCATCGGGGATTCCGCCGTTCGGGTACGAGGTTTCGACGCGGATTCCGAACACGAGCACGAAGCTCTACGTGTGCGAGCTGGCGGAGAAGGACGGCCGCGGCAATCCGGTATACGCGGACCATGTTCACCCGGAGATGTGGGGCGTCAATCCGTTCACGGGCTACGGCGGCGCGGAGCCGAAGCACGACGTGGCGCTGGAGCGGCACCGCGGACAGGCGAACTACGTGTATGCGGATTCACACGCCGCGTCGGTGAAGTTTGATCAGACGTTTCTGATCGCGTCGGACGGCAAGAAACTGGTCGATCAGTGGGACCCGGGGTTTCCGCACTCTCCGGAGGGGTGGTTCAAGCCGGATCTGGATTGAGCCGTCGTCGGCGTCGGACTCGACGCTCGCGACGAATCGGGGACTGAGACATGAGCGTGATCCATTCGTACGGCGCGGCCGTGCGGTCCTTCGCGGCGCGCGGTTTGATCATCGGGGCGGTGCTGACCGGGGCGATGTCGCTCGCGCCGGTTTCGGAGGCGCAGGATCACCTCGTCATCGGACAAGGTCCGACGGGCGGGACGCCGCTGAAGCTGTTCTCGGCCAGCGGGCTGGTCGGCGCATCGGGCCACGGTCCGACGATTCCGCCGGGGGCGATCATCCCGATCCTGCGGATCCCGCTGATCAGTTCGTATGCGCGGCCGCGATTCGGCGGGTACGGCTTCAGCACGAGCGGGGCGAACGGGCTGGGGTTCGACTATGCCGCGCCGCCGTGTCCGGCGAGTCCGGCGTGCGATCCGGATCCGACGCCGCACGATCTGAATCTCAACTACCTCGATCCGCCGCCGGCGAATTTCAGCGTGTCGCTGAAGCGCTTGGGCTACACCGCGCCGGCGGAGTTTTCGATTTACAACCCGTTCGGCTCGCCGCGGATGGTCGAGGACAACGACGAGTACGCGTTCGGCGACGCGTTCAACGGCGGGCACGTGCATCCGCTGTTCCTTCTGCGCCGGCCGGGGCTGGTTCGGCTGGACGTTCAGTTCACGTCCGATGCGTGGATCGATTCGGACGCGTCCAGCTACTACGTCACGAGCGTTCCGGGCCGCGCGGCGCTCGTGCCGCTCGATATGAGCGGACTGTTCAACGCCGACGTGGTGGACAGCGACGGGGCGGACGCGCCGACGGCCTTCGACAGCGGGGGACGAATGTGGGTGCTGAACGGGAACTACGGCACGAGCGCAGGTCTGCCGGTCGGCGGTCTGCTCGCGGGGTTTCAGCTCGGCGGGCCGGGGGGCGCGGGACTGGCGGGGTCGAACTTCAACGCGCGGCTGGACAACGGCGCGCTGTCGATGGCGGGGATGCTCGACCTGACGCTGACGGGCCAGGCGGATGCGTACCTGAGCGTCGAGTTCCTGGTCGGGGCTGCCGGCGCGCTGAGCACGTCGGACATCGTGAGCGTGACGTTCGCGTACGCGGACAATTCCACGGCGACGGTCGACATCCGCAAGGGCAGCAGCAGTTACCTTCCGTACCGGCCGATCGAGGACTGGCAGCAGACGGCGACGCCGCGTCCGTGGACGGCGGTGGGTCGGAACGGCGACCGCTCGGCGGGTTTTTCGCGGAGCACGGGCACGGCGATCGACGGGGCGGGCGGCGAGAACTTCTTCCTGTTCCGCGCCGCGACGCCGGTGGATTCGGGCAAGGTTTTGAATCGGATCAGCTTCGGGGATTACACCGGGAGCCATCGCGTCGCGGTCTTCGCGATGCTCGGGATTCGCAAGGCGCCGCTGGAGATCGTCACGGGGTCGCTACCGGCGGCGCAGGAGGGCGAGGCGTATTCGTTCGCGCTGAGCGCCGAGGGCACGCCGCCGTTCAAGAACTGGATGGCGACCGGCCTGCCGGGCGGACTGTCGATGGATCCGAGCACGGGCGTGATTTCAGGAACGCCGGCGGCGGGCACGGCGCCGGGGTCGCCGTATTCAGTTACGATTTCGTGCGACGACAGCATTCACGACTTCGACGCGAGCTATCCGTCCGAGTCGGACAGCGCGGTGCTGAGTCTGAGCGTGCTGCCGCCCGCGGCGGTGGCGGGGGACATCGACGGAGACGGCGATGTGGACGCGACGGACCGGAACCTGTTCGTGAACGTGCTTCTGGGTCTGGAGACGACGCCGGCGTACGTGGAGCGCAGTGATTTGGATGAGAGTGGATCGCCGAACGGGGACGACATCGGGTGGTTCCTGGGGGTGTATCCGGGTTTCTAGAGGAGGGTCGATTGCGGCCTCCGGAGGGTACGGCGTCATGAGCGGACGGAGCATTCGAGTATCGAGTTTCGGCGCGGTCGCGCTGCTGGCGGTGGTTTCGACGTCGTTGCGTGCATGGGCCGGCGAGATGCACTCGGACTTTGAGATCGGCCAGGACGGTACGGCCGGACACGTGCTCCAGATCCACGGCGACGAGGCGATTCTCGATGGGAGCGAGAAGATCGAGCTGTTGCCCGGCGAGGGGGTGTTCGAGGACTACTACGTCAACACGGTACCGGGATGGGAGAGCGTTTCGGTGGACGAGCCGCCGGATCTCTTCCTGCTGCTGTCCGGGCATCGTGTCGGTCTGGAGCGGGTCTCGTTCGACGCGGGATTGCACCTCTTCGATCCGTTCACGGCGGTCGAGGTGCTGCCGGGCGATGGATCGGTCTTTGAGTTTCCGCACGCCCCTCCGCTGTCGGGCGCGTTTCACCTCGACCTGATCTACGCGGTCGATGTGGCCGGCGCGGAGATCGGCGAGACGTACTTCGGCACGTTCCGGCTGGTCGATCTGGCCGGACTGCACGGGGCGTCGGCGCCGTTCGAGCTGGGGTTCCGCGTGTTTCCGGAGCCGGGGGTGCTGAGCCTGTTGGGGGTGGCGAGTCTGCTGATTCGCCGCGGGCGGTAGTCGACGGTTCTTGCCGCAGTGTTTTCGTTTTCGTGGCGTGGGCGCGTCTGCAATCGCCCGCGCCACTTTGTGGTTGCGAATGCGCGGGATGGCGGACGCAGGCCTGCGCGACGCGGGGCGTCTGGATTTGCGCTTGCGCGGGAGTGACGCAGGGGCGGCGTTGGCTGCACGGTTGGGGCGCGGCGTGCGCGTTTGCTGCGGAATGGCTCGGCATGGGCGTCGCCGTGCGATGCAAGCGGATCGCGCTTCGGGCTGCGGGGGGTCGGGGGTGGTTGAACACGACTTGAATCGCGTTGGAATTCGCGGGTAAACTGTTTTACCTTGGGAGGCGAGCTGCGGCGCGACGAGGAGTCGCCGGATGGCGGAGCGGATCGGACGGGTGGTGGCGGTGATAGCTGCGGCGTGCGCGGCGCCGGCCTTCGGCGAGGGCGTTCACTTCACCTACCTGTGGCATCTCGAGCAGCCGATCTACTGGCCGGCACAGCAGGCGAGCGGCGCGGATCGCTACGAGCGGGCGTGGCAATCAATCCAGCAGAAGGACGGCGGCGCCGCGCATCCGGCGGATGATCTGCGGGGCATCTTCTCGCTGGCCGATCGCGTGGCGGCGTATCAGCACCGGCCGCGGGACTCGATCAACCTGATTCGCGGTCGACCGGAGGCGGGCGTTCAGGTCAGCTTCTCGGGCGGCCTGATCGAGAACGTGACAAGCCTCGGTGCAGCGGGGCAGCTCGGTTACTCATCGGCGTGGCACTCTGGGTTCCGCGAGGCGCGGGGCTGGTCGACGACGGGCGGCAAGCCGCGTTGCGACATCGTGTTGTTCGCGTTTCATCATCCGCTGCTGCCGCTGTGCGACGAGAGCACGGTGCGGAAGGAGATTCAGCTTTACAAGGAGATTTACGGGGATGCGTGGACGCTGTCGCCGGCGCGGAGCCGGGGGTTCTTTCCGTCGGAGATGGCGTTCTCGGAGCGGCTGATTCCGGCGCTGGCGGCGGAGGGCGTCGAGTGGGTGGTGGTGTCGAACGAGCACATCTCGCGGGCGTGCGCGAACTACCCGCTGGTGCTGGGCAGCGGCGGCGTGAACTGCGAGCCGCCGAACGCGGCGGATCGGATGAATCCATCACAGTCGAACTGGCTTCGGACGAGCATCTCGCGCGGCTGCGCGCCCGTGAACGCGTATCCGTACGCCTACACGCCGCACCGCGCGCGGTACGTCGATCCGAACACGGGCGCGGCGTCGACGATCGTCGTCGTGCCGGCGGACCAGGCGATGGGCTGGCAGGACGGCTACGCGCCGATCGGGCTGGACGGCTTCAACACGCTGGCGACGCAGAACCCGGCGGACCGACCGCAGCTCGTGCTGCTGGCGCACGACGGCGACAACGCGTGGGGCGGCGGATACAGCTATTACATGGAGGCCGTGCCGAACTTCGTGAACAACGTGGCGACGCCGGCGGGCTACGTGTCGACAACGGTGGAGCAGTACCTGGCGGACCATCCGGTCCCGGCGGAGGACGTGGTGCACGTGGAGGATGGCGCGTGGGTGAACGCGGACGGGGATTTCGGTTCGCCGACGTTTCTGAACTGGAACTGGCCGCTGCTGAACTCGAGCGGTCAGGTGGACATCGCCAACGGCTGGCACGTCGATGAGCGAAACTGGGCGATCATCACGGCGGCGCAGAACCACGTCGACACGGCGGAGCAGATCGCGGGCGGCGTGAACGTCGCGAAGATTCTGTATCCGGACGGGACGACGACGCCGGCCGAGCGGGCATGGCACTATTTCCTGGCGGGCCTGAACAGCGGGTTCATGTACTACGGCACGCCGCTGGATCACGAGGTGAAGCCGACGATCGCGTGCAACCGAGCGGTGAGCCTGGCGGACGGCGTGATCGGCGACGGGTCGGCGGACCAGACGCCGCCGACGGTCTGGATTCCGCAGCGATTTCCGTACAATCCGGGGTCGCTGAACTTCGGACCGGCGCACGGCTACCAGCCGGTGCAGAGCGACGGCGACTTCTGGATCTGGACGTTCGCGTACGACGTGTCGGGGCTGTCGTCGGTGATGCTGAAGTACCGGCTCGACGACGACGCGGCGGTGACGGATGCGAACCGAACGTACGCGGGCGGATCGGGCGTCGGGTCGTGGCAATCGCTGGCGATGACGGCGCGGGCCTTTCCGGGCGGCAACGTGTACAACGACCCGAGCATCGACTTCTTCGTGATGCCGACGCACATCGCCACGCAGTACACGGCGCAGGTCACGGGGATCCGCAGCAAGCTGGTCGACTATTACGTCGAGGCGATCGACACGCGCGGTGCGGTGCGCCGCACGCCGATCCAGCACGTGTATGTCGGCGATGGCTCGGGCGGCGGTCCGCCGGGCGGGGAGCGCGTGATCTGGACGCCGAATCCGGCGGTGGCGGGCCAGCCGGTGCTGATCTCGTACGATGCGGAGGGCGGGCCGCTGGCGAGTGCCACGCAGGTGAAGGCGCACATCGGCTTCAACAACTGGCAGACGGTGTTGCCGAATGATGCGGCGATGATGTTCAACGGTTCGAGCGGCCGGTGGGAGGCATCGGTGTCGGTGCCGGGGTCGGCGAGTTCGGTGGACGTGGCGTTCAACAACGGCGCGGGGGTGTGGGACAACAACAACGGGCAGGACTGGCACGTATCGGTGACGGGGACGGTGGCGTCCTGGGTGATGGACGGTGTTCGGGATGCGGATGCGACGCTGGTTTCGCAGAACGGCGCGCTGGCGCTGCATGCGGGGGTGCGAGGCACGACGCTGTACGTCTCTTCGAACGACGCGGGCGAGGGCAACGATCATTTCATCTTCGTGGCGGGCGCGCCGGGGTCGCTCCGCGCGGCGCCGTGGGCGAAGGCGGGTCAGGTGGCGAACTGGAGCGCGTTCGTCGCGGATGAGAACAACAACAACTACACCGGCTGGTTCGACGGGGGCGCGGGCGTCGCGGTGCAGTCGGCGACGGGGGCGAACGGGGGAGTGCTGGAGGGGACGATCGATCTGGCGGCGGAACTGGGGTCGATGCCGGAGGCGGTGTGGCTGGCGTTCGGCGCGTACGGGACGAATGATGGGGCGGGGCTGATCGCATCGGCGCAGGTTCCGGCGTCGGTGAACGGCGATGGGAACATCGACGCGGCGGAGTACGTTCGTGTCGAGACGTTCCGGCGCGGGGACCTGAACGGGGATTGGCGCGTGGATGTGTCGGACGTGCCGCTGTTCGCGCCGGTGGCGCTGGGGCTGGACTTGACGGTCGAGCGCGTGCGCGCGGCGGACATGGATGGAAGCGGCGTGGTGGATGGCGGGGACCTGGGGGAGTTCGTTGCGGCGGTGATCGGGCCGTAGCGGTTGCGTGGCGGGTTCGGCGCTTCTGTCCGGGATTCCTGATTTGGTGAGGGACGCCGGCGACGGTCGTGTGTCGCGGTCCGGGCGATGGGGGTCGGCGGGACTGCGGACCTGAAATGTGGAACGGTCCCTGCCCGTCGCCTGCCGCGCGTCGATCGTCGGGGCCGCGCGGGGCGACGCCGGCGCCCGCTTCGAAGCGGGCATCCGGCGTGGCAAGGGAGGTCGGCGAAGCGCGGATTGATGTGACGCCCTTCAGCCTATGCGACCCATGTCAACACCGTGCTTGGATCCAAAAAAGATTTCGCAAACCTCGCCTGACCGGTAGGGCGAAGATCCTCTTTGCCCAGGTCGATGCGGCGGTTCTGGGGCGGATTGGGCGGGCTTAACAACGGGGACGATCCTCCGTAGTATGGTGGATCGGCGAGTTGGCGCAGCGTCGTACCGCGCGATCGACGCGACGGCCGGCGACGGACGTTCGACGGCTCGAACATCCGGCGCGGTCCATCCGGAGCGGACGATGTCCATCGAACGATCTTCCCCCGGTACCTTCGTGATTCAGACGCTCGTGGTTCTGGCGCTGCTGATTGCCCAGAACCTCGGCGTCATGACCTCGAACGCGATGATGTCGTGGACGGCGATGATCCTGCTGCTGGTCTTCTTCTTCGCGCTGATCTACGACGCGTTTCTGGGCAGTCGGCGTGCGGCGCGGCGAAAGGTGCTGGCGGTGGGGCTGGCGTGGTTCCTGTTCAACGGCACCTACCCGCCGCAGCAGATCGCCCTGCCGAGTCCGCGCGAACGGGGCGCGGAGCGCGAAGACGAGGGGCGCGGCGCTGCGCCGGCGACGGGTCCGTCCGCGGTCGCGCATGCCGAATCGGAGGCCCCGCCGACGCCGAAACCGACGACGTTTCCCTCGATCTCGGCCGCGACGGGACCGACGACCGCGCCGGTGGTGCGGATCGCGCGCGACGAGAACGCGATCGAGCGGGTGTTCTCGGAGGTCGTCGGGGCGCTGGACAACCTGCTGGGTGAGCCGCGGATCGCGGTCTACGAGATTCGCGGCGCGGTCGACGTGAACGTCCGGCTGCTGGTCATCAACTGGCTGATCGTCGAGGCGTTCGTGCTGGCGATGTGGCTGGGGTTGCGCACGCGGGCCGTGCCGCTGGCGCCGCTGAATTCGGACGGCAGCGAGTCGGTCGGGCCGACGCCTCCTGCGGGGGGGTCGTAGGTCGAGGCCGTGCGCGAGATGAGGCGTCTGGATGCCTGCTTTCGCAGGCATGACGATTCGGCGGTAGAGCCTCGCCGTCCCGCTCTTTGGCCTCGCGCTCCCACGCTGAAGCCTCGGTTTTCCAGGCGGGATTCGGGATGGCGCGCGGTTGCGCGGACTACGGGCCGATCAGCAGCGCGCTCATGGGGGCGACGTCGCGGCCGTCGAGCGCGAGGTTTCCATCGATATCGGCGCGCATGATGTCGCAGCCCGGATAAGTCGTTTGGAACGCGATTTCGTCGGTCAGCGCAACGGCCATCGCCGTGGCGTCGAGCGAATCGAGCAGGCCGTCGCAGTTCACGTCGCCGAGCACGGGCACGATGGTGCATTCCTGGTCGGAGGCGATGACGTCGTCGATCGCGGCCTCGGTGAGGGAGTCGTTGGGCGAATCAGCGACGGTGAATCTCACGCGGACCTGATCGGTCGGGGCAACGTAGTCGGCGACACGGAAGCTGCGGGTCGTCCACGCGTTTGCCTGCGGCGCGACGGTTTCGACGACGGACCAGCTCGCGCCGTTGTTGTTCGAGACCTCGACGATCAGGCTGTCGAGCACTCCGCCGGAGCAGTAGAACCAGCGCGAATAGCTGATGTCGGCGTTCGGGTTGGCGGCCAGCGCGAGGACGGGCGACAGCAGGCGCGTCGGCCCGCCGTCGACGTCGGCCGCGCCGACCGTGCCGCCGGGGCTTCCCTGGCCGGTGACGTAGCAGAAGGTGCCGGTGCCGGCGGGGTTGTCGTCTTCGGGCTGCGCGGGTTGTCCGCTGTTGGTGGTACCGACGGGATCGACGCGCGTCCAGGCGCCGGTCGAGAGGCTGGTGTTTTGGACGGTCCAGCCGAGATCGGCCTGGAAGTCATCGCTGAAGAGGACGGTGAGCGTTCCGACGGGGGCGCTGTACCAGGCAGCGGGGGCGTCGGATGGTTCGTACACGGTGTGTCCTTGCTGCGTCGCGATGGAGATGTAGAACTGTGTGTCGGGGCCGCAGGCGCGCGGTGGGAAGGTCGCTTCGTAGTCGCTTCCGCCGAGGTGCGCGAGGGGGTAGGGGGTGAAGGGGTCGGTGGGGGCGGTTCGGATGTGGATCATCGCGCTGGAGGTCAGGGCGGTTTCGGCGAAGTCGCGTACGCGGACGTCGAGGGTGTTGGGGACGGCGGGTTCGAGCAGGCTGGGCAGTCCGGACGGGAAGTCGATCTTGAGCGGCTCGGTGGTCCAGTCGGCCTGGAAGAGCAGGGCCGGGAGGATCTCCTCTGCGTTGGGGATGATCTGGGATGCAGGCAGGAGGAAGCCGTCGGCGCCGGTGTCGCGCAGTTCGAAGGAGAAGGCGTAGATGCCCTCGACGCCGTAGGCCCAGTCGACCGACACGCCGCTGGCGGGATAGATGGTGTCGTAGACTGGGCCGATGGTGTAGCTCAGTCCGTGGACGGCGAAGATGCGGCTGGCCATTCCGGTTCCGATGGTATCGAAGTCGGCCTGATCGGGGGGGAGGGTGGCGGTGTATCCCCAGGGCCAGAGGAGCAGTTGCGAGTAGCTGTGGACGTCGTTGTAGGTGCGGATGTTGGGGTGGCTGAGGATGAAGTCGCGCATGACCTGTGTTTCGGGTTCGGAGAACGGCGATGGCCCGCGGTAGGTGTCGTTGGACGGCGTGGGGCTCGCGCCGGCCCCGCCCCACTGGTAGCCCCAGTTGCGGTTGATGTCGACGCCGAAGGAGCCGTCGCCGTTGTTGCGGCGGTTCTTGCGCCAGAGCCGGTTGCTGGACCAGGTATAGAGGTAACCATCGACGTTAAAGACCGGGACGACGTAGAACTCGATGCGGTCGACCAGTTCTTGGATGTAGGGATCGGTGTCGTAGTTGCGGATGAGCTGGTCGGCGACGTAGAGCGTGACGGGGACGCTGACCCATTCGCGTGCGTGCTCGCAGCCGTGGAAGAGCGCGCCGGGCTTCGTGCCGCCGCCGGGGCCGGTGATGCGGATTCCGACGATGTCGCGCAGCTCGAGCGTCTGGCCGAGGACGAAGGTCTGGGCGAGGTCGGGTCGGAGCGCGACAAGCGAGTTCATGTAGGCGACGACGTCGGCGTAGGTGTGGTAATCGTCGAAGAAGCCGACGCCGCGTGGCCGGTCCGCCTCGCGGTCGATGAGGGCCTGGACATCGGGGATGAGGACACGGCAGGCGAGTCCGGACTGCCGGAGGCGGTCGTATTGCGCGGGGCTGACGCGGACGTCGATCGGGCCAAGCCGGAGGTGATGGCTCCAGACATCATCGGTGAGCGAGAGGAGGCGTTCGAGCTGCTGCTTGGTCTGGACATCGACGCGGACGACGCGGTGCTCGTCGAAGCGGATGGGGGCGGGGTCCTCGGCATGCAGGTGGGCGGCGCCGGCGCAGGCGATGAGTGCCGCCGCGACGACGAGGCGACGCAGGTTCATGTCGTCATTCCTTTCGGGTCATCCCCGGAAATGGGGTTGCTCACACGACGCTCGCCGTTGGCATTGTAACGCATGCGGACGGCCGGACCAAACGCCCGGGCGCGCGTCCGCCGCGCTAGCGCGGCGTCAACTGGAGGCTGACGAAATAGACGCGCCGGGTG
Source organism: Phycisphaerae bacterium (assembly GCA_023150615.1). Classification (GTDB taxonomy): domain Bacteria; phylum Planctomycetota; class Phycisphaerae; order UBA1845; family UTPLA1; genus JAKLKO01. The sequence continues at coordinate 14,752 of JAKLKO010000004.1, read as the reverse complement.
CCGGAGTTCTGGTAGGCGATGTAGAGGACGTTGGGATCGATGGGGTCGGCGTAGGAGTAGAGGCGCAGCGCGCCGGAATTGGGGGGCAGGAAGCTCGTGGGTCCGCTCCAGGTCTGGCCGAAGTCGCGCGAGACGAAGTAGCGCGGCGAGCCGAAGGGGATCGTCCCGACGAAGACCCAGATGGCATTGGAGCGGTCGACGAAGACGCGCGGCCGGGCGGAGAAGTAGTCGTTTGCGCCGTCGATGACGCCGCCGACCCAGGCGGAGCCGTTCCATCGGAGCCAGCTCAGGTCGTACTGCGGGCGCGGCGTGGCGAGGACGTCGACGTGTCCGGTTGAGAGGAGGACGCCCGTGCCGGGCTTGTGTCGCAGGACGATCAGGACGGGCCGTGACGCGCTGTCGACGCCGAGGGCGCGTTCGCTTCCCTGGTCGACGTCACCCTGATAGGCGAGGTAGCGACTGTTGCCCCAGAGGTTGCGGTTGAGATTGCTGAAGCTGGCGGTGCCGGTGACGTTCTGCCAGTTGTTTCCGGCGTCGAGGGATCGGGCGTAGTAGAGGTTGTAGTTTCGCTGGTGTTCGGCGCCGTTTTCATTCCAGAGGTTCCGGAGGTTCCAGATGAGATGAAGCGAGCGTTGGCCGGCGGGTTCGCGGCCGAGGACGAGTTCGCCCTTGGCGTGGATGGCGGAGATGGCGGCGTACGGATCGCCGGGGATGGTCTGGCTGATGGTGTTGACGAGGATATAGGGCTGGTTGACGGAGCCGTTCGCGAAGATGCGCCCGTAGACGCGGGGGAATCCTCCGACGCCGACGCCGTCGAGATGACTGATGCCGCCGCCCTGCGCGACGAAGTGCGTTTCGGCGGCGCGGTCGTCGTAGACGCCGGTGATGTCGGCGAGGAAGGGCAGGGACCAGGGGTTGCCAACGCGGCTGGGGACGCATGCGGGCGGTCCCCAGAAACCGGCGTTCAGGTCCTGGATGACGCGGTAGCGCGGCGCCAGCCCGGCGGCGGCCATGCACGTGTAGCGGGCGGGCGCATAGCCGACGAAGAGGTGCAGTTGGCCGAGGCCGTCGCGGAGGATGGTCGGCTCGCTGTGGTAGGTTCCGTCGGCTTCGTCGGTGGATGTGTCGACGAGGACGGCGCGGTCGAATTTTGAGCGCGTCAGGTCGAAGCGGCGGACGTAGATGCTGTCGGCGCCGGTCGTGGCGTTGTGGCGGTAGACGAAGTAGAGGCTGTCGTTGACGCGGACCATGTTGGTCGTTTCGGGGTTGGGCGCGTTTCCGGTGACGTGGCCGAAGTACGCATCGGTGACTTCGTAGGGTCCCGAGATGATGGGCTGAAAGGGCGAGATGGAGTCGCCGCCGACTCCGCCGCCGCCGGGGGGCGCCTGAGCGAACGCGAGAGTTGAGATGCAGAAGGCGGGCAAGGCCGCCCCGATCCGCCGCAGCAACATCCTGTCGCCTCCGTTGCGAGTGGAACGAGCATCGTGGCGGGCCGGCCCGGATCCCTCCACCAACGGAGGATCATATTGGCGCGGCGAGCGCGGCGGCAAATTTCAATGCGACGAGGAGCGTCGGAAATTCGCGCGTCGGGGCTGGAGCACTCCGTTTACGGGCCGATGAGCGCGGCGGCAAACGGGTCGATGTCGAGGCCGTCGACGGTGGTGCTGGAGTTGATGTCGCCGCGGTTGATGTCGCACTGGGGATGATCGGCGACGTAGCCGACGGGGTCGATGAGGGCCTGGACGAAGGGGGGTACATCGTCGGCGTTGAGCATTCCGTCGCAGTTCATGTCGCCGAGGACGGCCGGGATCCGGGCGTAGAAGACGTAGACGCAGGGCTGGCCGGAGTAGCCGACGACGAGATCGGGCCACTGGTCGCCGTTGATGTCTCCGAAGGCGACCGCGGTGCCCGAGGCGGTGGAGGTCCAGCTCCATGCGGGGGTGGTGGCGAGGGCGCCGTTGGTGTTGAGGTAGAGGTTGACGCGACCGCCGCCGAACTGGATCTCGGCGAGGTCCTCGTCACCATCGCGGTCGAAGTCGAAGGTCCGCAGGTCTTGCGGATTGGAGTTGACGGCGGGCGTCGAGGTCCAGGTGTGCGCGAGCGTGCCATTGTTGTTGCGGTACATGACGGTCGGCGAGCGGCCGAGGGTCAGGTCGGGCCAGCCGTTCGAGTCGAAGTCGGCGAAGAGCGCGCCGCGATCGCCGCTGGTGACGCTGGTGGACCAGATCGGGAACACCTGCAAGGCGCCCGCGACGTTACGGTAGATGCAGGATTGGTAGTTCACCCACTTGGCGACGGCCAGATCCTCCCAGCCATCCCCGTCGTAGTCGCCGAAATCGAGGCCATTCTGGATTGCGACGTCGGAGGACTGCCACGAGGGAGTCGTTTCGAGGACGCCGCCGTTGTTGCGGAATCCGTAGACGGGTCGGGTGGGGGTCGGGCTGACGAACTGGTTGGTGGTAAAGAGATCGATGTCGCCGTCGTGGTCGAAGTCGAAGGCCGCGCCGGCGGTGCCCCAGGTTGACTGCGGCGTGGATGAAATCCAATCGGGATTGATGTCGGGTCCGGTTGCGCTGCCGTGGTAGATGACGCTGGGTGCGAACGCAGTGCCGCCGTTGACGGATACGACGTCGGGGTATCCATCGCGGTTGATGTCGGCGATGAGGACGTCGCCGGTGTGCCGCTCGTCGGCGGAGACCCAGGAGGGATTCGCCTCCAGCGCGCCGCCGACGTTGTAGTAGATCAGGTTTTCCCATTCGTTGTACGGCGGGAAGCTGTTCGAGGTGTAGCAGCCGACGACGAGGTCGGCCCAGCCATCGCCGTTGAGGTCGCCGACGGCGAGTCCGCCGACCTGTCGACGGAGGGAGTTTTGCCAGTCGGGCGTGAGCAGATAGGGGACGCCGTTGAAGCGGACGTTTGGGGCATCGTCGGCGGGCTGCTCGTCGAGGTTGATGACGGTGTGGCCGTCGGGCGAGACTTCGATGCGCGGTTGTTCGGCGCGGGAGTCGGAGGTTAACGATATCAGGATGATTGCCGCGGCGGCCAGCAAGAGACGCGCAGGCTTCATTTCCGATCCTCCGATTCAGGAAAGCGACTTGCCGTGTGGAGCCATTATACCGTCCGGGGCCGGGGGATTGGAACCACCCAGCAGGCGTCCGCGCGCGCCGGGGTTGGATCGGACGGTGCGGCGGCCTTTGGGGGAGAGGTCAGCGCGCGGGCATCGCGCGTCGGCTGAGGCGTGCGAGCCAGCCTCGGGGCTTCGAGACTCCGGGCGCGCCGAGGAGCTTGCCGCCCAGCTCTGCGATGGCGGAGTAGACGGGACTGCGCGTGTCCATGGGTCGGCCGAGGTCGATGGACTCGGAGACGGCCTTGTAGTCGTTGGGGATGATGGTGAGGAGCTCTCGCTTGAGGGTGTTTTCGACGACGTCGGGGGTGACGGTGTGCATGTTCTTTCGGTAGCGGTTGGCGACGATGGCGATGCGGTCGTCCGGCATGCCGAGGCGGTTGAGCACATCCATGAGGCGGCGGGCGTTGTCGACGGCGGGGACGGTGAGCTGGATGACGATGAGCAGGCGGTCGCACTGCTCTGCGGCGGTCCAGGTGACGGCGTCGAGCTTGCGCGGCAGGTCGAGGACGATGCTGGCGAAGTGGCCGCGGGCGGTGCGGAGCAACTGGCCGACGATGGCATCGTCGACGGCGTGGGCTTCTTCGATGGTTCGGGGGCGCGCGAGAACCCAGACGCGGTTCGGCATCTCGGTGGCGGCCTTTTTGAGCAGGACGGCATCGACGGCGCCGGCGCCGGCGACGTCGGCGATGGTATGCACGGCGTCGATGTCCCAGGCGCGGGCGACGCCGCCGAATTCGAGATCGAGGTCGGCGATGTAGGTCGGCGCGTTCGTCTGTCGTGCGAGGCTGTCGGCGAGGTGGCAGGCGATGGTCGTCGCGCCGCAGCCGCCGGCGGCGCCGATGACACCGATGGTGCGGCCGGGGAGGCTCTGGTCGCTGGCTTCATTGAGGGCGCGTCGGATGGCGGCGATGAGGTCATCGGCGTCGAGGGGTTTGGCGGAGAGTTGTCGGCAGCCGGCGCGGACGGCGGCGATCATGGCCTTGGAGTCGGTTTCGCCGGTGACGCCGACGATGCACAGGTCGGTGCAGATTTCGAGGGCTTCGACGATAGTGTAGGTGGCCTCGGCGTGATCGAGGTCGAGCACGAGCACGCGGGGCCGGTTGGAGCTGAGCGCGGTGCGCAGGTCCTGGCGGGTCGTCGTTCGGGCGACGATGGGATAGTCGCCGAGCGTGATGGAGTCCGCGTCCTTCAATGCATGGAGGCAAACGCCTTCGTGACTCATACCGAAAGCCCCCGGTCGATTCGTGACCCGTGACGTCTCGAGGCCGCGACGCGTGCGCGTCCGAAAATCGGCGCGCGGTGCGAGGCAGCGAAGAGGCTATCGGCCGGATCGCGGTGGCGATTCAGCGGCGGGCTCGAAAGTGCGGATCGTCCGGATAATCGCGCGGGGATTGGGGACAAGGAGTCTTGGCTGAGCGCGCGGACCGGGTCGGCCGATGAAATGCGGGAAAGTCCCCATGCGGAGTGATGCGGGTTCCTGGCATGGAAACGACCCCGAACACGTCGGCCGCGGCCGTCTCACGAGAGAAGTGGATCGAGACGCTGATGAGCGTCGTGCAGGCGGAGTTCGAGCCGCCGGTCCGGCGGAAGCACCGGCGCTATCCGATCGTCGGGACGGTGCGCTTGCTGGCGCGCGTCGAGGACGAGCCGATTCGTCGCACGCTGTCGCTGATGGAGGGGTCGGTCGATGGCCTGACGGTGCGGTCGGAGTTCGAGCTTCCGATGGATCTGCGGGCAGACCTGGTGGTGAACGTGGCGGGCGAGCCGCTGTCGCTGCGCGGGCGGGTAGTTCATTGCACCCAGACGCTGGGGGGGTTCAAGGTGGGGTTTGAGCTTGAGTTTGGGGAATAGCGGCACGGTTGTTGTCGCGGGGCGGCGCTTTACACCTGTCCTGTGTCGCTCATAATCGCGGTCTACGTGCACGAAGTGCGCACCGACGGACGGCGAGATGAGCGGCACCGCACCCGCGACCATTCACGAAGTCGATTTCTGCGGGCAGGTTGCGTCTGCGGCGAACGTTCTCTTCGCACAGGCCCGGGCGGCGTTCCCGTTCGGCGAAGCCCGCGTCGAGGGATTCGGCACAGGCGCGGCGCAAGAGAAAAGACCTGAGATTCTTCGAACCCGGCGGCCGGCTTGCGCTGTGCGGCGAAGTGAAGCTGCCCGGCACGCCCGAGGGCCGCTCCGCGTTCGACGATCGGCTGTATCCGGACGCGGCGCAGAAGGCCGACAACGCCGGCGTGCAGTTTTTCTTTACCTGGAACGTCAACGAATTCGTCGTGTGGGAGCGAAGCCAGTGGGAGGAAGCGCCGCTTGACGGGGGCCAGCGTCCCGCCGGTTGAAAAGGCGATTTCAACGTCCCCAGCGCCTTAAAAAAATCCGCCGGATATTTACAAAGCATCGAGCGCCCTGTAAGTTCCTTTCAGAGCGCCTAAAGCATGGATCCGAAAAGCTTTGTGACCGACCTGGCCGGCGACGTCCGCAGGACAGCTACGGGTTATTGGACCTTTGTGCCGCGGCCGCTGCCGCCGAGGCTCGAATACACCTCGGAACTGGCGCTGCTGCTGTCGCAGGCAGATGCGGCGTTGAGCGAGCTTTCGGGGCTGGGGCGCTACCTCCCGAACCCCGAACTTCTGATCGCGCCATACGTGAAGCGTGAGGCGGTTGCGTCGAGCCGGATCAAATGAGGGACTCGGCCCGGAAGCGAGACGAGCTATTCATCGATCTGCTGCATTGCATGGCCACCGCAGTTGGATACCATTTTGACAAGGTCCAGCTTCGTAAGGGAAGTTACAGGCCAATCGCACACGGAGAGGTTGAACTCGGTCAGAAGGTGATTCGCGAGAGCCTTGTCAGCATCCTGAGCGGCAGGAAGTCCGTCCCGATCACGGTGGTTTCGTATCCGGCGTTCGATGAGGCGCTGAAGACCGCGCAGGCGGCTGTGCCTCAGGTGGCTGCGCCTAAGGAAGGCGGTGAATAGATGAATCTGCTCCAGCCCGCCGACACGCGAATGCTCGCACGCGCCGGGGCGTGCGTCGTTGCTCTCCTTTGTGTGTCAGGCTGTGCGCTGCACAACGTGAGATACAATGAATTCGTAAAGGCGCGCATCGAACCTGTTCCGAGCGCGAACGCACTGCTTGGCTCTGTGGACGAGGCCAAAGCACTTTTGGACCAAGCGAAGCTACCGCACAACGGGATGCGAGACCGCTACAACATGGAGCGCCGCGCAGGCCAAACATTGCTGGCGCAACTGGGATCGCAGGATTATGTTCTACTCGGAGAAATGTATGGTGGCGGCAATGCCTACTCGAACCTCGAGACGCTGAAGGCGGCATTCTGCGAGCGGGCCGCTGCAAAGGGCGGGGACGTTGTCCTTGTGTTCCGCCAGGATGTGCAACAACGACAGTTTGTTTATACGACACCGGGTTATTCAACAACCAACGTCCAAGGATCGGCGTACCGAACCGGAAACTACGCCTATGGCAGCGCGACTGCGAACTCAACGTACACGCCCGGCCAGACGTACGTGGGGACGATGGGCTTCCCAATCGCCAACGGTTTGGTTTTCAAGTATGTACCCGGCGTCGAGGCTCGCCGAGCTCGGATGGACGCGCTGCCGGATGCTCAACTGGAATCGGCAGTCAAGGAGCTTGAGGGACTTTGGACAGACGACAAGCGGACCCTTGCCGATGTGCTGAAGCGTTGGGACGAAATCCTCGAACAAGCTACCGCGCCCTGAGCATTGGAATTCAAGCCCCACACGGCCCACTATCCATCCCCGCGTCAGGTGACGCTTCACGACTTCAAACCGTACATCTACGGCCTGCCCGAGATGCTCGACAGCTACGGCGGCGTCGACGTGCGGCGCGGCACGGACTACTACTAGTTCGACGGCTCGAAACGAATCCAGCCCGAGCTGGTCAACATGGCCCGCTTCGTGCTGAGCTGGTTCGGCGGCGACTGCTGCACCGGCAAGTACGACACCTGCGCCGAGCACGCCGACCGCATCGACCGCGGGCTTGCAACGCTCGAATCCGTGGCCGAGCGGCTGGCGTTCGCCGCAACGGCCGATGACTTCGGCGCCGCCTTACTGATGCTGGACTACCTCCAACGCATCCGGCCGCCGGGCGAGCACGGGGCAAGCACGCTGGTGGTTGGTGACGAGCTGGCGATCTTCGTGGCGCCAATTACACTGGTCGTGTTTCACGCAGGAGACGCGGATGCCCGAGGGATACGACACGCACGCAGATTACTTGGAGTGGGTGGAGGCGGATGCTGCTGCGCGCCAGGAGGCCGTCCGCGCCGCGCTGCTTCAAGCGTTTGAACCATTCATCGAGCGACGCGAGGTCGAGGTCATCAACTTCTCGGCGATGACGGCCTTGGATCTTGCAGCCGCCATTCAGGCACAGCCGGGCATCCTCAAGGCGTTGCTTGCATGCTGCAACATCGCCGGCCGAGCAATCGAGCGCGACCTCGACATTCGAGGGATCGACACGTATAACCCGCGGCTAACCGAAGCTAAAGCCGCCGCGATCGCCGGCTACCTCAAATCATTCCTTCCGCAGGAGATTGCGGTGCCGGCCCTCAGTGAACTCGACCGGTACTTCTTCGTGGACAAGGAGATCCGGGCGAGAAAGGGACGCTGGGAACGCGCGGTCCTGGAATCGCTCAATGCGCTCTCACGATTGACCTTTCGCAAGCGCCGATTCGAGGTCGGCGGCGAGTCGTTCGAGCTTGACGCGGCAGCGCCCGAAACGGGACCAATCGAGGTCGGGGTCGATGTCAAACGCATCGAAGCGCGGCGCGATATCCACAAGCGCTCCGACGAGATAATCAACAAGGCAGCGAAGTTCAAAGCGGTTTTCTCGCGAGGCAAGTTCGCGGCCGTCGTCTACTACCCGTTCACGGCCGAGCACGTTAACGTTCAGAATCGCCTCACCTCGCCGTACATCGACGCGGTGTGCTTCGCCTCGCAATCCCACGAACAGGCTGCTGTCGCCGTCGGTCTGCTCGTGGACCGGCTCGGCATTCGGCGCGATTGAGCTGCGCCGGCAAGTCACCTGGAGTGTCGGGTGGTAAGGGTCGGAGTCTCACCGAGCACGCGTCCTTGGGCGATCTCAGCGCGGATGCGCTTCTCGGCGAGACCGACATACTCCCAGTCGATCTCGTTGGCGATGCTGTTGCGGTCACACTGGATCGCGGCGACAGTGGTTGTGCCGGTTCCGGCGAAGGGGTCGAGAACTGTGTCCCCAGTGAACGAGAACATGCGAACCAGTCGATACGCCAGCTCGACCGGAAACGGCGCAGGATGCTCGCGGGTCGCGGCACCCGTGATGTCGCTCCAGATCGGACGAAACCACCGCGCCTGCTCTTCCTTCGTCAACCGCGACGTGGCGCGCTGCTCGTTGCTCGGCCTGCGATACTGCCCGGGTTTGCGCAGCATCAGGATGTACTCAACGTCGTTCTTAATGATGGCGTTTGGTTCGTACGGCTTCCCGAGGAACCCGGCGCCGTTTCCGCTAGCTTCGAATTGCGCGTTTGCGATCTTGTGCCACAGAATTGGCGTCAGGTAGTCGAAGCCGATGCGCCGCGTCCGTACCGCTATGTCCGCGTGCAATGGGAGAACAAGGTGCCTACCACGATTGGCACGGCGAGCTACGCACACGTCGCCGACGTTGCAGACCAATCGCCCTCCGGGCACGAGCACGCGAAAGCAGTGGCGCCACACCCTGTCTAGCTCGTCATGGAACGCGTCGTAGTCGTGCATGTCACCGAGCTGGGCTGCATGGTCGTTGTACTTCTTGAGGTTGAAATAGGGCGGCGACGTGACGATGAGGTGCGTGGATCCGTCCGCGACCCAGTCCAACGCCCGCGCATCGCCGAGATTTAGCAAGTGACGCGTGGCGGGGCCTTCGTAGCGCCGGGGCTCCGGAATGCGCGTCGCTTCAACGGAGCGCGCCGACCGTGATGGCGCCTGCTCAGCAAACAAACTCGGCTCGCGTGTTCTCATGGCGCCCTCATTCTACCCGCGCTTGACTTCGGCAGCGATTACAGACTCGGCGGGCGCCTCGCTGGGTTCCGGGGACCGCTCGCGGGCTTCCGGCGATGAGGGCCGGGCTTCCCGCGATGGACCGCCGGCCTCCGGGGACGGTCGGCGGGCGGCGGTTGGCCGACGGCGGCGACCTTGACCCACACTTCGGCGCCCATCACGCCCGGCGGCTCGGCCTTGCTTGTGGGCGACGACTCGTCGGCGAAGTGAAGCGTGTGCTGGAGCCGCTGACTCGTGTCCACGTTCACCACGGGGCGGCTGGTTGGAGCGCCGCCGATGGGCGAGCCCTCGCGGTCGGGCACGGTGATGCCCAGCGCGGCCCGCTCGGTGTCGTCCACGTCGGGGCTGGCCTCGAGCCGGCGGACCAGAGGGCGAATCGCGCCCGCCAGGCCGGCGCGGGCGTCATCCTTGCCCTGAAGCGCGGCCTGCGCCGCCGTCTGCGCGGCCGCATTGGCGGGGTACTTCGTGGTCCACACGGCCTGCGCGGTGGTCACCGGCGTCAGGTCGCCGGCGACGAGCCCGAGGTCGGCCAGGTGCGTACTGGCGTAGGTCACAAAGTTGTTCTGCCAGATGTGGAAGTCGCCGTCCGGCGCGGGAATGTAATCGCGGACCATGACCGGTCCTACCGATGCGTAATCGGTTTCTGATAATGCAATTGTCCCGTGCGGCAACGGGCAGTCAACGGGCGAAAGCGGCCATTTCGCCGGCGACCGCTTGACCATGTAGGGCGGGTCGGGTCCGGGAAATCACGTGTCGTGGGCCTCAAAACGTGGTTGCCGGCGGGCAGCGGATCGACGCCCGGGAGGCGGCGCGATCAACTGGCGCGCCCGATCCTGAAGGCGGTCGAGACCACACCGCCGATCGCCGGTTCCTGAAACGGGGGGTAGCGCCCACGCATGATCGTGAAGCGCCGCCGGTTCGGCGAATGTAGGATTTGCGCCGGGCGCGAATGGCGACTCAAGTGCATGCGATAACGGAATCGTTACGTGTCACCGTTGCGTGGCAGGCTTTCAGCCGGCTGCGCTCGTCGGCGAGGTGCCGGCGTAGAAGCGCCAGGCCTCGGCGAATCAGCCCGTGGATGGCACGTTCGGTTCGCCCCATCTGATCCGCGACGCGTTTGACCGAACAGCCTTTCAACTGAACGAGCCGGATTGCCTCGCGATAGTGCGCCGGGAGGGCCCGCAGCGCGTCGGTGACGGCCGCCACAGTCTCCCGCTGCGCAAGGATCTGGTCGGGCGTCTCGTCCGGGCCGGCCGCGGTGACGAGCGCCGATCCGGTGATACCTGCGGCATCGCGCTGGTCGATGCAGGAATGGCAGAGGCCGCCGCCGCGCTTGGATGCGCGGTGTGCGTTGATCATGCTGCGCAGCCGATTGAGCGCGATGGTGGCGACCCAGCCGCGGAAGGAATCGCGGCCGCGCGACTCGAAGCCGCGGATGCGGCGGATGACTTCGAGTTGCGCGTCCTGCACGATGTCATCGGCGTCGATCAGGGATTGAAGGGCGCTGGGGACGCGGTTGGCGATGCAGGGCCGAAGACGGGGCGCAGTTTCGGCGAGAAGTTCCTCGAGCGCGCGGGCATCCCCGGCGACCGCGCGTGCGATGCGAGCGTCGGCGTTCTCCCGCACGGAATCGCGGTCGCAGCGACCTAGGCAAGCAGTGACGTGACGGGGCCGCGCGCCGCGGCGCGCAGCGCCGCGGTTGCGACGATGGACCGGGGCGCTTGACGCGCTGCCGGCGCTGCGGGCCGTGGTTGCGAATGTTGAAATGTCCGCGGCGGTGCTGCTGGACCGCCAGCTTGCCCGGCTGTCGGGGGTTCCGCTCGACGCAATCGCCATGCGCAGGCTCGGCGCCGAGCACGCCGACCGTATCGACCGCGGGCTTGCAACGCTCGAATCCGTGGCCGAGCGGCTGGCGTTCGTCGCGCCGCCGTTCGACCTGGGCAACATCGCCGCAACGGCCGATGACTTCGGCGCTGCCTTGCTGATGCTCGACTACCTGCAACGCATCCGGCCGCCGGGCGAGCGCCAGGACGCCGAGATCGCGTGGACGGTCGCGCGCATCGGCGGCGGAGGCGGCGGGATCGCCACGGCCGCGTTCGCGATGATCACGTCGAAGACCGGCAGCTCACCGCCGCTGGCAGTACGCGGCCGTGCAGGCCACGATGGATGCCGACGGGGCCTGGACCCAGGTCGGCGGCGGGGCGGCGTATAGCAAGGGTGGGACGGGCGTCCCCGCCCGTCAATCGCGCGGTTTCTCGCGAGCGCGATACAACGCCGCCCATTCTTTCGCCAGTGCAGGCAGACGATGCAGGATCTCGGTGCCGACAAGGACTTCGTCAACGTAGCCCATATGCAACATATCCACGATGCGGCAAAGGTAGGACCGACCGCAGTCCCACCACGTATAATGGGCGTCGATCATGAGGTAGTGCCTGCAATCGACTTTCTCGGATCGCCGCAGCTCCTCAAGTTCCATCCCGTCCAGCAGCGTTTCGTAGACGCCGTCCGCGACCCGGCTTCCGAAGGTGGTCGTGTGGTAGTACTCCTTGATCTCCCAGACCGCGATCGGATTCACCGCGGAAGGAAACGCACCGTCGATCCGACGTGCCAGCGTGCGAAGCGGCGCCCCCATGTGCGTGAAGGTCGTCAGCTCGCGCGGGTCGTAATCGCAGGGCAGGCCGCCAATGCTGGCGTCGATCAGCATGTTCACCACGGCCGTGAGATACGCGGGCTTTTTCTTGTCGCCCTTCTGCTTGTTCATCGGGATGGGCAGCTTTGATCTGGTCTGCTTCTGAACGCGGGCGAAGGCCTTCGCGGCCTGTTCGGCGTTCATCAACCGCGGCTCGATGAACTTGTTCAGCAAGTCCGCTCGGTACGCAAAATACGCGACAAGGCACCCGCCGAGCGTCGTTGGCGCCCCCACTTCGTCGGCAACATGGCCCACGCGGAGTTCGAGTTCGCCGAGCGCCTTGACGATCGTGCCCAAGTCTGGAACGCGAATCTGCCCCGTCCCGCGTGCAGTGTAACCGACGTGCTGGCTGATCGAGCGCACGTTGGCCCAGAAATGCTTCGGCTGGTTCAGGAAGCGCGGGTCCGGTTTCAATCCGAGTCGTTCTCCATGCGGCGTACGAATTCGGTGAGCGATACGCCCAACACCCTGCAAATCTCCCGAAGTTCGAGGACGTCGATTCGTCGCTCGCCGGACTCGTACTTGCTCACAAACGACTGCGGCTGCCGGAGCTTGCGGGCCAAGTCGGCCTGCCGGAGGCCTGCGTCCATCCGCACCCGGCGGAGCAGCGCAAGAAAGCGCTGCCGTGCGCCACCCTGAGTCTGACGCGCCATGGCGGTCAGCGTAGGCGCTCTTGACACGAATCCCAAATTGGGATATGGTCCGGCTTGGTCGCTTCCTTGCTGAGGAGCGAGCGCTGGTACAGGATGCTGACATGCAAACGCTGCTATTCGGCGACGGACGGAGTGTCGAGGTCGCGCCTTTCACGACCGGGCTGCTGAAGTGGATCGGCAACAAGCAGCGTATGGCGCACGAAATCGTCTCGTACTTCCCCCCGGATTACGGCACGTACTACGAGCCGTTTTTGGGCAGTGCCGCCGTACTCGCCACGCTTCAGCCGAAGCGGGCGGTTGGCTCAGATACGTTCGCTCCGCTCATTGAAATCTGGCAGACGCTTCATCGTGACCCCGGCACGCTCAAGCACTGGTACAGGGAGCGGTACAACCGGCTGATGAGCGGCGAGAAGGTCGCCGAGTACGAGCGCATCAAGGCCTCATACAACCGGAAACCCAACGGAGCGGACCTGCTCTTCCTGTGCCGGTCCTGCTATGCGGGGGTCGTCCGATTCCGACAGGCGGACGGGTACATGTCCACGCCCTGCGGTCCACATAACCCAGTCCCTCCGGAAGCTTTCGCCGAACGGGTTGATGAGTGGTATCGGCGGACCCAAGGAGCCGAATTCCGCCGCATGGATTACCGGGAGGCGATGGCGCTGGTGAGACCTGGCGACCTGATCTACTGCGACCCGCCGTACACGCACAGTCAGGCCATCCTCTACGGAGCCCAGCGCTTCCGGCTGCGCCAGTTGCTGACGGTCATCGGGGAGTGCAAGGCACGCGGCGTGTACGTGGCGCTGAGCATCGACGGTACCAAACGGTCGGGTACGCACGAGTGCAAGCTACCCATCCCCGACGGGCTTTTTGATCGCGAAATCCTCGTGAACTGCGGACGGTCGATGCTGCGTCGCCTACAGATGGGCGGGCAAACGCTGGAAAGCGAAGTCGTGGCGGATCGGCTCCTACTGACCTACTGATGGCCCAGAATTCTCTATTGCAGCCGTGTGGTTGTCGGCGGGTCTTTGCCAAAAAGCAGGTAGAGACCCACAGCGGCGAACGCGGCGCTGGCGGTGGCAATCTCGTAAGACCCACGGCACGCCGAAAAAACGAACGAGCCCGAGCCGGCCAGGACTACCATAAACCCAGCCCACGAAGCCGCGCGATTACGACTCTTCATTTGGGGTGCCTTGCTCCAGCAGTTGGATGACGCGCCGATAGCCAGCGTCGGTGACCTTGTACTGCTTGCGCGCCTGGCGCGTCGTTCCGCTCTTCCGCACTTGGATCACGAGTGCCGGTTTCGCCGTTTGGAGGGCGGTAAGCGTATCGGTGATGTTCCCCACGGCGTGGCCAAGGTGCTTCAACTCGCTGTTCACCTCGAACCCCGTGAGCGCTCCCTTTCCAGTGCGGTATTGCAGAAACGTCGCTACAACGAGCGCGCGCTCGGCAGCCGTCTCGGCATGCACCGCGGCCATGAGGTCGCCCACTGTACTGAATTCTTGGAGGGCGTCACCGGCAGCGGTCGCACCTCCGTTTGAGGTCGGCGATGCCGCGCCGGCGGGCGGGCGTACGGGATTGGTTCGCAGACCCTTCAATTCGAGCTTTTCGGCCACCCAGCGAAGGATGCGTTCCTGCTCCGTTGGCTCGAAGTCCCCGAGCGTCTTCAGGATGGTCTGGACGGCCTCGATGTCGCGAAAGTCCATGTCGATCTCCTAGTATTCGACGATCTTTCAGGAGCGTATCCGATGTCGAGTCCAATGTCAAGGCAATGTTGATAAAATTTATTCGATGGCAATCCGGCCCGGCCAGTCCAGCGACAGGCGTATTATCCATCCCCGCGTGAGGTGACGCTTCACGCACCTCAACTCGTGAATCTACGGCCGGCGCGAGATGCTCGACAGCTACGGCGGCGTCGATGTGCGGCGCGGCACCGAGTGCTACCAGTTCGACGGCTCGGAATGCATCCAGCCCGAGCTGAACGACATGGCCCGCTTTGTGCTGAGCTGGTTCGGCGGCGGCGCGGGCGAGACGTCCACGCTACCCGGACTGCCGAGTACGACACCTGCGCCGACACCGGCGACCGCAGCGACGTGTTCCATCACAGCCGCCGCTTCCGCGGCGGCGACCACGGCCGGTGCCGCGCGCCGATCCCGATCAAGTGCTGACGGTCGGCCAGCTTGAACTTGGCGGGCCGGTCGCATTCGCCGTGCTCGACGCGGCCGATGAGAAGGCCGGCC
>JAKLKO010000049.1 GCA_023150615.1 Phycisphaerae bacterium | reverse complement strand
ATCGCGCGGCGCAGCAGGTTCCAGACCGGCTCGCTCTCGGCGTCGTCGTCGCCCAGGCCGTGCTTGCGCCACAGCGCCTCAACCGCCTTGCAGGCTGCGAGGAGGTCTGCAGCGGCGTCCTTGACCCGCGCGGCATCGGCCGCGTCGGCGTAGGGCAGAATGATGTCCGCGACATCCCAGATCTCGCGGCCGTCGTCGGTCAGCACGACGTAGGACGTCGCCTTCGTGCGGCTGCGGTTCTGCGTGCAGACCTCGACGACCCGGCCGGGTTCACCGTCGAGCGTGGAGACGACCAGCGTTCCAGCCGGCAGGTTTCTCAGGTCCATCGTTACGTCGTTCGGCTTCGTCATCTTCATCTCCTTCGCGTTCGGTACGCCCATCGCGTACACCCACATGAGGGCAAGTTCCGCGAACGGGATCAAGCGAATCTGGCGGCAATTCCGGCCGGAATTCGCAGATTCTTTTCCATGTACCGACGCGGGATACGGCGACTTCAGGCACACGGACTGCCTGTGGGCGGCGGGCCGCAGGCAAGGTATGTGCCTCTCGTGGCGAGCTGGCCGCCCGCAGCCGTACGGAGGGCGGCGTAATGTCAGGAGATGTCCTTACCCAGCCTAACAGGCCGACCCTGAATCCCACGGCACTGCCCGTGGCGGACGCCGCGCGGTTGCTCAGCGCCGCGGGCGGGACGCGTGTAACGGCTGAGATGATCCAGGCGGACGTCGACGCCGGCGCGCCGACCAATGCCGATGGGACGATCAACCTCGTGCAGTACGCCGCGTGGCTGGTGAAGGAGGCCTCGGGCCGTGACGATTGATCCGCGCAGACTGCGACCGACGCAGCTCGTGCAGCTGCTGAATTCGACGCCGATGGGCGAGGTCATCGGCGAGCGGCAGTTGCATCGCCATCGCACGCGCGCGGGGCTGCGCATCACGTCGACGGCCGATCCGCGCACCATCGACCTGCTGCGCTACGTTGCGTGGCTCGTCAGCGAGCGTCATAAGCCCAAGACGGAACCCGAAGGTCTGACCGGCTACGAGGCCCACAAGGAGCGGGTGCGGCAGCGAAACATCGAGTTGTCGCTGACCGGGCGCGACATCGGCGAAATGCCGGCCGTCGTGAATGCAGAACGGAAGACAAGGGCGGCGCGCGATTTCCGATTCTTCTGCGAGCATTACTTCCCGCAGACATTTCACCTGCCGTGGTCGCCCGACCACTTGAAGGTGGTCGCCAAGATCGAGCAGGCGGTGCTGGAGGGCGGGCTGTTTGCAATGGCCATGCCGCGCGGCAGTGGCAAGACGAGCCTGTGCGAGACAGCCTGCTTGTGGGCGTTGGTGTACGGGCATCGTGAATTCGTGGCGCTGATCGGCAGCGACGAAGAGCATGCCGCCAACATGCTCGACTCGATCAAGGCCGAGTTGGAGAACAATGACCTGCTGCTGGAAGACTTCCCCGAGGTCGTATTTCCCATCCGCGCGTTGGAGGGCATTCACCAGCGCGCCGGCGGTCAGCTCTTCCAGGGCAAGCAGACGCACATCGGATGGACGGCGCGGGAGATCGTGCTGCCAACGATCCCCGGCTCGAAGGCCTCCGGGACGATCATCCGCGTGGCCGGCATCACCGGCCGCAT
>JAKLKO010000048.1 GCA_023150615.1 Phycisphaerae bacterium | reverse complement strand
GGCGGTCAGCTCTTCCAGGGCAAGCAGACGCACATCGGATGGACGGCGCGGGAGATCGTGCTGCCAACGATCCCCGGCTCGAAGGCCTCCGGGGCGATCATCCGCGTGGCCGGCATCACCGGCCGCATCCGCGGCATGAAGCACAAGCGGGTCGATGGCAGCAGCGTGCGGCCGTCGCTCGTGCTGATCGACGATCCTCAGACGGACGAGTCGGCGCGCTCGCCGTCGCAATGCGTCACGCGCGAACGCATCCTCGCGGGCGCAATCCTCGGCCTGGCCGGGCCCGGGCGCAAGATCGCCGGGTTGATGACGTTGACCGTCGTCCGCCCGGACGACCTGGCCGACAGAATTCTTGACCGCGACAAGCACCCGCAATGGCAGGGCGAACGGACGAAGATGGTCTATTCGTTCCCGACAAACGAGGCGCTGTGGGCGAAGTACGCCGAACTGTGGCGCGAGGGCATGCGGGCCGATCGCGGCATCGCCGATGCCACGGAGTTCTACCGCGCCAACCGCGAGGCGATGGACGAGGGCGCGAACGTCGCCTGGCCGCAGCGCCATCATCCCGACGAGCTGTCGGCGATCCAGCATGCGGCGAACCTGAAACTGGATCGCGGCGAGGCCGCGTTCTGGGCCGAGTACCAGAACGAACCGTTGCCCGAGGAGCAGGTCGATGACGATCTGCTGACCGCCGACCAGATCGCCGCGAAGGTTAACGGGCTGAAGCGCGGCGAAGTTCCGCTGGGCGCGACGGGGCTGACCATGTTCATCGACGTGCAGGGCAAGGCGCTGTTCTGGCTTGTCACCGCGTGGGAGGACGATTTCACCGGCTACGTCATCGACTACGGCACCGAGCCGCCGCAGCCGGAGGCGTACTTCACGCTGCGCGACATCCGCCGGACGCTGGCCAGCACGGCGTCGCGGGCCGGTCTGGAGGGCGCGATCTACGCCGGCCTGGAGCGCGTGACCGATGCACTGCTCGGCCGCGAGTGGCGCAGGGACGACGGCGCGATGGTGCGGATCGACCGCTGCCTGATCGACGCCAACTGGGGCAGCTCGTCGGACGTCGTCTATCAGTTTTCCCGCCAGTCGAAGCACGCCAGCATCGTGATGCCGTCGCACGGCCGCTACGTCGGCGCGTCGAGCATTCCGTTCTCAGAATACAAGCGCAAGCGCGGCGACCGCGTCGGGTTGAACTGGCGCATCCCTGTCGTCACGGGCAAGCGGGCCACGCGGCATGTCGTGTTCGACACGAACTACTGGAAGTCCTTCGTCCACGCCCGGCTCGCCGTGCAGATGGGCGACCCCGGCTGCCTGTCGCTGTTCGGCCGCAAACCCGAGGCGCATCGGCTGATCGCTGACCACCTGACCAGCGAGTACCGCGTGAGGACCGAAGGCCGCGGCCGCACGGTCGACGAGTGGAAGCTGCGCGTCGAGGGCCTCGATAACCACTGGCTCGATTCCCTCGTCGGCTGCGCCGTGGCAGCGTCTATCCAGGGCGCGGTCCTGTTCGGCACCGACGCCCGGCCCTCGCTGCGGCCACGAATCAAGCTCTCCGAGTTGCAAGGGGCCCGGCGATGAATCTCCAACCTCCGAAGGCCCCGGCCCAGCCGGACGAGCAACGCGGCCTCGTATGCCCGGGGTGCGGCTGCCAGCATTTCTGGGTGGTCTACACGCGGGCGTCGTGGGGCGGCCGCATTCTGCGGCGACGCGAATGCCGCCACTGCGGCCGGCGTATCACAACGTTTGAGCAAAGCACTGAGAGGCCCCGGTAGCCTCAGGTCTCCCCGCCAGGTTCTACATATGGAACGATTGTTGGCCCTTCCGAGGATTTCCGGCATTTCGCGGTGCGCGGGGCTCGCCGCGGCATAGGTAACCAGTGTGAGGACACTGTTGCCAGCGCGCGAT
>JAKLKO010000047.1 GCA_023150615.1 Phycisphaerae bacterium | reverse complement strand
GCGTCCCGGGAGGACCTAGTGTTGTGTCGCCGAAGTCATGTTAACGCCCACGACGTACGGCCTTGCGAATGATCGCCGCGGGGGACTTTGTCCACACGAATGGTGTCGGGTGCTCATTCCAATGCGCGATGTAGTTGCCGATATGCCGGACAAGGTCCTTGACGGAAGCGAAGGAGCCGCGGCGTACGGACTTGCGGGTCAGGATGCCGAACCATGCCTCGACCATGTTGAGCCAGGAGGCCCCGGTCGGGGTGAAGTGGAAGCAGACGTTAGGGTGCTTCTCCAGCCAATCGCGTACGTCGGGGGTCGAGTGGGTGGAGGAGTTGTCCAGAATCACGTGCAGTTCACGTCCGCGATAGCGCCGGCTCACACCCTTGAGGAAGCGCAGGAAATCAGCGCCGGTGTGGCGTTCGGAGCATTCGCCGAGGACCCGCCCCGACGCAACTTCGAGGGCAGCGTAGAGGCTGGTGAGGCCGTGGCGATGGTAATCGTGGGTCTGCCGGGCCGGCAGATTGGGCCGCAAGGGCAGCAATGGCTGAGTCCGCTCGAGCGCCTGGATCTGGGTCTTCTCATCGACGCTGAGCACCACGGCGTTGGTTGGCGGATTGAGGTAGAGGCCAACCACATCGCGGATCTTGGCTTCGGCCTGCGGATCGGTCGTGAACTTGAAGGTTTCGACCCGATGGGGCTGCAGCGCATGGGCTTGCCAGATTCGATGCACCGTGGCATGGGAAACGCCGACCCGTTCGGCGATCTCCCGGGTGCTCCAGTGCGTCAGACCCTTGGGCGGCGCCTTGAGCGTCAGCGCGACGATGCGCGCTCGCTTGGCCTCGGTGAGTTGCGGCGGGCGACCCGAACGCGGACGGTCAATCAATCCGGTCAGCCCGTCCTCGACGAAGCGGCGGCGAATCCGGCTGATCTGCACCGACGTGTAGCCGGTACGCCGCGCCACCTCGGCTCCCGTTGTTTCGTCGGCCAAGAGCAATACGGCTCGCGCCCGGCGACTCGGTCCGGCAGGGCCGGCCGACGATCGCTGCAGGCGCTCCAGTTCCGCTCTGTCAGATGCCGTCAATTCGATCCGCCGCGCATGATTGGCCATGGACCTTGCCTCCGCAAGTGCATATGACCAATATTAACATTATTTACGTGACGAAACACTAGTTCACTGAAACGGAAGAATCGGCGTGATATCGACGTCTGGGATTGTCGTACTTCCACTTGATGGGCCGAGCGTCCTTGTTGTACTGGCGGATGAATCGCATGATTTTCTTGTCGAGATCCTTGACGCTGGTGAACACGCCACGGGTGATGACACTGCGCTGGATGCGCGAGAACCAGTTCTCGACCTGGTTGAGCCACGACGAGTAGGTGGGCGTGTAGTGCATCTGCACATTCGGGTTGGCCTGCAGGAACGCACGCACCCGCTCGGTCTTGTGGCTGCTGACGTTATCGCAGATCACATGGATTTCCCGGTCGGCCGGTTGCGAAGCCTTGATCTCTTCGAGAAAGGTGACGAACTGCTCGCTGGTGTGGCGGGCGGCGGTCTTGCCGATCACCTCGCCGGTGCGGGTATTCAAGGCAGCGAACAGACTCAGCGTCCCATTGCGCTTGTACTCGAAGCCGTGACTCTCGGCGCGCCCCGGGGAGAGCGGCAGCATCCGGTCCTTGCGGTCGAGGGCCTGGATCGCCGTCTTCTCGTCGACGCTGAACACCGCCGCGTGCTCGGGCGGATTGAGGTACAGGCCGATCACGTCGGCCGCCTTGGTCTCGAAATCCGGATCGTTGGACATCATGTGGCGGCGCAGCCGATGCGGACGCAGACCGTGCTTCTGCCAGATGCGCTGCACGCTCATGAAGCTGATGTCGCCCAACTCGGCAGCGAGCTTGCGGCTGCTCCAGTGCGTCGAGCCGTCGCGCGGCGTGCGCTTGAGGGTGTAGTTGAGCACTCGCGCCTCGATCTTCTCGGCCGGCTGGCGCGGCGCGCGTCCCGGGTAGTACGACACCAGTCCCGGCAACCCCTGTTCGGCATAGGCACGGGTCCAGCGGGTAATGAAGCCGTCGTTGCACGCCAGTTTGTCGCGGATGTCCACCCGTCGCTCTCCCGCCGACCACAACAAGATGCAGCGCGCCCGACGCACCACCGCCGCACTGCCGTGGCGCGAGCGCGTCAAAGATTGCAAATCCGCCCGATGTTCTTCGCTCAAAGTGATTCGTTCCATACCCCATCATGTGGGGACAATACATCCGATTTCAATGATTCAATGAACTAGCGCACCGATGACCGGAACACCGGTGACCGTCTGCACTTCCGCTTGCCGCGCGCGATGCACGCCGGACAGTCGTACCGGTGCAACGGTGCGGCCCGCCCCGGCGCCGGTAGAATCGCCGCCATGACGACG
>JAKLKO010000046.1 GCA_023150615.1 Phycisphaerae bacterium | reverse complement strand
AAGGCTTGAAGCCGCTTCTGGGCGCGCTTCAAACCGGCGGTGAGCTTGTCGCTCACGCCCAGCTCGACAAACGCCCGTCCGGCCCGGATGCCTTGCGTGTTGGCCATTGAAATGTCCTCCGGCTTCAGGCCTCGAGCTTCAGGCTACGGGTGACAAGCGGCCGTGCTACCTTCTCCTGAAGCCCGGAGCCTGAAGTCTGAAGCCTCATCTCCCCCGCACGCTTCCGGCCCACCGCTTCGGCAGTTTCGGGCGCTCCTTCTCGAGGGCAGGCCCCATGAACGGCCGCGCCATGATGCGGACACGGCGTTTGCGGAGACGGCCGCGCGCGAAATTCGTGACCGTGGTCACGCCGCCGTGCTCTAGGACGCGCGGGGCTTCAGTGGGCTTATTCAGCTTGGCAGGACCGACGACAACCGAGTCGCTCGCCCGGTCGTAGCCGAACAGGATGAAATTGCGGAGCAGCCCGACGTGCGAATGCGGCGGCGAGCCCGGCGGCGCGGAGCCCTTGCGCTTGCGGATGCTCGTGCGCGCGACCGTGCGGATGAAGGCCCCCGCCTTGGACAGCACCGCCCGCTTGGCCTTGTCCACGGCGCGGACGACCCTCTCACGGTCGAAGAACAGGCTCTTGATCCGCATGTCGATCACGTCGCGATGTCTCCGCTCACTGCAATGACGCGTTTCCCGTTCTGCCTGATCCGAGCCATTTCGCGGCGATGGCTGAGCCACAGCATCAGGCCCATCAGGATCACCTGGCCGACGGGCACGGCGCTGGAATACTCGATGCCCTTCCAACCGCTGGCGTCGACCTGTCCGGTGAGATTGCCCTGGCCCGTTTGCTGACTGCCCTGCGCCGTGGTGTGCGACTCGCCGGCGCTTGGCGATGGGGCGGGCTGTGCGGCTCGCGCGGGCGCGGGCGGACCCGGCCCGGACATCGACTGCCGCGCGGTCGTGGCGGCGCAGCCTGTGACGGCCAGCGCGCAGCATCCGGCGATGATGACATGACGCGCGCGGGTCACGGCTGCGTCCCGCCGGGAGCCGTTGCCGTCGGCTGCTCCTCGCGGTTTGCCGGTTGCGGCGGAGCCGCGTCCCGCGCGTAGGGGCTCTGCTCATTCGCCGCTGCGCCAGCTCGCGGCTCATTCTCGCCGCCGGCGCTACTGACTTGGAGCTGGCCGGCGATGCCCTCGACGCCGACGCTCGCGCGGCCCTCGATGCCGACCACCCATTTGCCGGCGAAGTTCACGACATAGGTCGGGTTGATCCCATGCGCCCCGGCCTGGATCGTGAGCTGCTCCACGCCCTGCGACAGGCCCTGCTTGACCGCGGGGATGATCGCCTGGTCGGCCAGCTTGTTGGCGAACTCCTCGATCGGCGGCTTGGCGTTCAGGCTCGCGCAGCCGGTGACGCACGCACCGAGCATGACGAGCAGACAGTGACAGACGATGGTCTTCCGTGACAACATACAGCACCTCCATGTTCCTCAGATCTGCTCCGGCACCATGCCGTGCAGAAAGACATCCTTCAGCACTTCCACGCCGACCTTCAGCGGCGCGACTCGCCTGGCGAACGGGTCGAAGTCGCTCGGCTTGAAGGCCCGCGTCTTCTTCGGGTCGCGGTGGGCGTTGGCGATCAGGGCCAGCATCGACGACGTTCGTGCCCATTCGTCCCGCGACCGGCCCTCGGCCATGCGGATCAGTTCGGCGAGGGTGAACCGTCCGGGATCGACGCCGATGATGCCGGCGCATCGCCAGACAAGGGCCCAGCATTCGCCAGCGCTTGTTCCACCACCTTCTCGATGTTCACGCTTTCGATCCGCGCTTCGATCAGGTCTCTTGCCCTGTCCATCACGCGCCACGTTGTCTGAAGCACCCGCCCGAGGCTCGCCCGATCCCTCGGGCTCGGGGAAAAACCCACGAGCTCCTCCAGCAGGGACTTGGTTGCATGCTCGATGGCGTCGCCGGCCATCGCCCGGCCGAAGTCCTCGTCGCTGACGTTTCGTGCATCCGCCTCGGGCTTGCAGATCGCATAGACCACGTCGCACAGCAGCACCGGGTCGCGGATCAGTTTTTCGATCAGCTTGCCCTCGACGATTTCCAGCAGGTCTACGTCGAGCAGCCCGCGGACCCGCTTGATGGCGTCCACGTTGATGGCGATGGTCCACGTGCACCCGGCGTTATCCGTAAACGTTTTCATTCCGATGGCCTCCATGCCTTCGTCGCTTCGTGGTGCAGCCTGCCCGCCGTGGCGGGTCGCTCCGTCGCTTCCCCGATCAAATCCAGCTCGGCGGTGTGGTCGAATACGTGACCTTCGCCGTCACGCTTACCGTCAGCGCCTCCTCCAGCGCCTCGTTCCGCGAGAACGCCGTGATCATGAAATCCGCCTGGAGGCCCGAGCCGCTGTCGCCGTCGAGCACCTGGAATCCGATCGGGGCGTTGGTGAGGAAGGCGTTCTTGATGGCGGTGAACCCGGCATCGGCCGTGTCCCACACCATCTCGAACTCGACGGATGCCTCTTTCAGCGTGGCGACAATCGCCCGCCAGCCGCTGTTGGCACGGGTGGTGAC
>JAKLKO010000045.1 GCA_023150615.1 Phycisphaerae bacterium | reverse complement strand
GTCCGCAGCCGGGGTGGTAGCACGTCCCGCGGACGTAGCGATCGGGCAGGAACCGGCCGGCCTTCGCATCGTAGAGCTGCGGAGTGGAACGCTTGACGAAGTGACCGTTGTCGTAAATCTGCCGGAAGAACGACTGGCTGAGGCGTTCGTGCAGCTCGACGAAGCCAGGCTGATGCGTGCCGCCGTAAATGTCGAATTCGATTCCGAGGCCCTTGAAGTCCGCGGCCTGCCGCGCGTTGTATCGGCCGGACAGCTCGGCGGGGCTGACGCCTTCCTTTTCCGCGGCGATCTCGATCGCGACGCCGTTGTCGTCGCTGCCGCAGATGAAGCGGACGTCGTCGCCGCGCAGTCGGCGGTAGCGCACGTACACGTCGGCCGGCAGGTAGGCGCCGGCGATGTGCCCGACGTGCAGGCGGCCGTTGGAGTATGGCAGCGCGGCGGTGATGAGATATCGACGGGCCATGTCGTCAAACGCTCACGAGATCGGACTCAAAAGGCGCGGAGTGTAGCGGCTGCGCGATGGCGTGCCAATTCGGGGCTGCCTGCACCATCGCGCCGGACGGCCGAACGAGTTTTTGACACGCGACCGCGTGAAATCCTATCCTGTTGTGGAATGCCGGCTGGACAATTCACGTCAGGTCGGGCCACGGCCGATCGGCTCGTCCGTGCGCAGCACTCCGACGGCGGCTGGCCCTACTTCGCCCGCGGCGACAGCGCGCTCGAGCCGACCGCCACGGCCGTCGCCGCACTTTACGGCCATGGTCAGCACGCGGACGCCGTTCGCCGCGGAATCGACTTCATCGCAGCGCAAACCGCGCGTGATGGCGCGCTTCGACCGCAGCCGACGCAGCGCGAATCGACCGCGCTCGCCGCCCTGGCGGGCACGGTGCTCGTGCGCTGCGGCGGCGACCGCCGCGTCGCAGAGCGCATCGCCGACACGTTGCGCGACTGGTCCGTGCGAACGCTGCTCGATCAGGACGTCTTCGGCAACGACACGTCCCTTCGCGGATTCCCGTGGACGCCCGACACGTTCAGTTGGGTCGAGCCGACGGCCTACGGCGTGCTGCTCTTCGAGGCCCTCGGCCGGTCGGCCGAACCACGCATCGAAGAATGCCGCCGATTGCTCGTCGACCGTGCGATCCCCGGCGGAGGCTGGAATTACGGCAACCCGAAGGTCTTTGGCACCGTGCTCGAGCCGGATCCGCACACGACCGCCGTCGCGCTGCTCGCGCTGCTCGATGACCCGACGCGTCCCGCGGTGCACGAGGCCGTCGACTACCTGCGGCGACAGACTCCCCATGTTCCATCCGCGCTGACGCTCGGCTGGATGCTCATGGCGCGAGCCGCCTGCGGCGACAGCATCGCGGACGATGCCGCGCAATTGGAAACTCTGCTGACCGGCGCGATGCACGCCGTCGACAGTCCGTGGCACCTCGCCGCCGCGCTGCTCACCTGCGTGCCGCTGGAACGAAACCCGCTCATCCTCCCTGAGAGGCCCGCCGCATGAATCGCCGCGAGTTCTTCACCGCTGCCGGTTCCGCCGGATTACTCGCCGCCGGCGGCTGCGCGAAGCGCGCGGCAATCCCGCGGACGACCGGGCGCGTCTTCATCGGCGCGGCCGACGACTACGACCGCGACCTCGTGCAGGTGCTCTCGGCCGGGCTGGCCGAGTTCCCCAGGCTCCGCGTGGCCGGTCGGCGCGTCCTGCTGAAGCCCAATCTCGTTGAGACGACGGATGCTGATCGGCCGGTCAACACGCATCCGGCCGTGATCGTCGCGGCGGCCGAGGCGTTCCGACGCGCCGGCGCGGCCTCGATCATCGTCGGCGATGGTCCCGGCCATCGCCGCGACATCGAACTGGTCCTTGCGCAAAGCGGGCTTGGCCGCGCGTTGCGCGAAGCGAAGCTGCCCTTCGTTGATCTCAACCACGACGCGGTCGTCGCGGTCCGAAATCTCGGCGACCGCACCGGCCTCGACGCGCTTTACCTCCCGCGGGCCGTCGTCTCGGCCGACCTCGTGGTCTCGATCGGCAAGCTCAAGACGCACCATTGGGCCGGCGTCACGCTGTCGATGAAAAACTGCTTCGGACTGATGCCGGGGTTGGTGTACGGCTGGCCGAAGAACGTCCTGCACTGGCGCGGTATCGAGAACAGCATCGTAGACATCGTCGCGACCGTGCGGCCATCGTTCGGCATCATTGACGGCATCGTCGGCATGGAAGGCGATGGTCCGATCATGGGCACGCGCAAGCACGTCGGCGTGCTCGCGATGAGCGATGAGCCGGCGAGCCTGGACGCGACCTGTGCAGCACTGATGGGCATGCGCCCGGAGCGGATCGCGTACATCCGCGACCTGGCGGGAATGGGCTTCGGCGCGTGCGACCCCGCGCGGATCGAGCCGCGCGGCGAATCACCGCGTCGATTCGCGACGCGCTTCGCCGTCCTGCCGCAGTTCCGGCACCTGCTGGCGTAGCCTCAAGCACCTGACGGCGCGCCCGGAGACGCGTACCTCTTCGTTTACAAGCCGCGACGCGGCGCGGAGCGACCGGCCGCACGGACGTGCCACCCCAGTTATGTGATGAGCGCCGCCCGGCCGCGTCGTGCATCGCCTCCGCTTACGGCCAGAGGTCGAGTTCGAGCATCTTGCGCTTAATGCGGCGCATCTGCTCGGGGACCGACAG
>JAKLKO010000044.1 GCA_023150615.1 Phycisphaerae bacterium | reverse complement strand
GAAGCAATCGAATACACGCCCGGCGCCGCCGTTGCGGCGGGCGACGTGATCGTGATCGGCGAGCTGGTAGGCGTGGCCAAGACCCCCATCGCCGCCAACACGCTGGGCGCGCTGGCGGTCCGGGGCGTCTTCGACTTCGCCAAGGCCACGGGCGTGGGCACGGCGATCAGCGCTGGGGCCAATGTCTATTGGGATGACGCGAACAACGTCGCCACGACCACGGTGACGGGCAACAAGCTGATCGGCAAGTGCATCAAGGCCGCGGCGGATGCGGATGCGACCGTCCGCGTGCGGATGTTGCAATAGGAGACAATGCGATGCCGGCAAGATTCGTGCAGCGCGGTCTGGCGGTGGATTTCGTCCCCACGGTCAACGTCGCCCTCGGCGAGGTGGTCGTGCAGGGCGACCTGGTGGGCATCGCCCGGCGGAACATCCGGGCCAACACGCAGGGGTCGCTGGCGGTGTCAGGCGTCTTCGACATCCCCAAGGCGACCGGCAGCGGCACGCAGATCACCGTGGGCGCGAAGGTCTATTGGGACGCGAACAACAAGGTCGGCACCGCCAGCGACGGGGCCGGGGCGAACAAGCTGATCGGCAAGGCGGTACGCACCGCCTCGGATACCAGCATGTTCGTCCGCGTGCGGCTGACCCAGTAGGAGGCGCGGCATGGGCGCGCGGTTTGTCCAGGGCAGCAGCGTGATCGAGCACATCCCGGCCTACGACGTGGCCGCCGGCGAGGTGATCGTCCAGGGCGAACTGGTGGGCGTGGCGCGGCGCGACATCCGCGCCGACACGCCGGGGCCGCTGACCATCGCCGGCATCTTCGACATCCCGAAGTCGACGGGAGCCGGGACGGAGATCAGCACCGGGACCAAGGTGTACTGGAACGCCTCGCGCCAGACGGGCGAGACCGACGACGGCGGCGGGGCGAGCAAGTACCTGGGCAAGGCGATCAAGACGGCGGACGACAACGCCGCGTATGTGCGCGTGCTGCTGTCCCAGGGATGAACGGTTGAGGCGCGATGACGGACGTGCTCGAACGAGGGTCGGCGTGGCTGGAGGACCAGCGGAACCGCCACATGACGCGGACGGTGACCTACCAGCGCGGCGGCGATTCGGTCGATGTCGCGGCCACGATCGGCCGGACCGAGTTCGAGCAGGCCGACGACTTCGGCGTGATCCACAAGGTCGAGTCGCGGGACTACCTGGTGCGGACGACGGACCTGGTGCTCGCCAGCGTGCAGACGTTGCCCAAAGCGGGTGACCGCGTGCGCGAGACCGATGGGGCGAAGACCTTCGTCTATGAGGTCATGGCCCCTGGAAGCGAGCCGCCGTTTCGCTACAGCGATCCGTACCGCAGGACGCTGCGGATTCACACGAAGCACGTAGCCACGGAGAGCTGAGTCGTGACGAGTGAAAGCGACAACGGATGGCCGGAGTACAAGAAGGCCGTGCTCTGGCGACTGGACGACCTGGAGAAGCGGATCGCTTCCATTGATCGCAAGCTCTGGGGCGTCATGGCCGGCGTGGTCTTCGTGGGCCTGAAGGCGGTCTTCGACTTCATCGTGAAGTGATGCATGAGCGCGATCCTGGACATCGCCGACGCCGTGACCAGCAGCCTCAACGCCGGGCCATTCGATCCGCCGCTGAATGCCGAGCGGCGCTACCAGCCGGCCTTCGACCTGGCGGACCTGGCGGCGCTGAAGGTCTCGGTGGTGCCGAAGTCGGTGACGATCAGCAACGCCACGCGGGAGAGCGGCTACTTCGACTGTGCCATCGACATCGGCGTGCAGAAGAAGATCGCGGACGACGCGGAGATCGACGCGCTGGTAGACCTGGTCGAGCAGATCGCCGACCACCTGCGACAGAAGCGGTTGGACAGCTTTCCGGACGCGGCGTTCGTCTCGATTGCCAACGAGCCAGTCTTCGCGCCCGAGCATCTGGACCAGCAGCGCGTATTCACCAGCGTTCTGACCGTGACGTACCGGGTGCGGAGGTGAGGAATGAATCCGATCTTCATCCGCTCGATCACGCTGTCGGGCACGTGGCAGAAGCTCGCGGCCACGCGGACCGTGCTGACGGCCGCGATCACCACGGCCTCGACCAACTCGCAGAGCGCTCAGTTCCGCGTGGACGGCGGGCCGACCGTGCTGTGGCCTGCAAGCGTGTCGGCCACACTGATCGGCGTCGACCTGTCGCGGATCGAGGTCAAGGGCACGTCGCCGGACTCGGTACTGGTGACCGGCGGAATCTCGCGGCGCGTCATCAAGCTGCCGCCGCCGCCCGGCGGCAACGGCAACGGCTCGGGCGCGTTCTTCGGAATGGGTTTTTGAGCGGGATGCGGCGATGCGCGAGATCTTCATGAAGTCGTACTCGATCACGGCCAACTGGCAGAAGCTGGCCGACGCGCGGACGGTGCTGATCGCCACGCTTATCGCCAGCCCGCTGAACGCCGGGGCGCTTCAGGTGCGGGTGGATGGCGGCCCGACGGCGCTGTGGTCCAAGGGCGTCTCCGCGACGTTCTTCGGCGTGGACATCTCGCGGATCGAGGTCAAAGGCAACGCCGGCGACATGGCATTGGTGGTCGGCACGGGATAGTCGCACGGAGGTGACGCATGGCGATCAAGCTGGGCATGGATGCCCGACTGAACTACAAGACCGGCGGCCAGGGGGGCGGCGGGGCGTGGACCGAACTGGCCAACGTCAAGGATGTCACGCTCTCGCTCGAAACGGGCGAAGCGGACGTCACCACCCGTGCCAACAGCGGCTGGCGGGCGATTGTCGCCACGCTGAAAGAGGCATCCGTCGAGTTCGAGATGGT
>JAKLKO010000043.1:356-2875 GCA_023150615.1 Phycisphaerae bacterium | reverse complement strand
TGACGCTTGACGGGGTGACGCTGCCCGACCTGGGCCGGTTCCTCGAGGCGTGGCGGAAGGCCGAGCCGGGCTGGGTCGTCACCAGCATCGACCTCAGCGCGGCCTCAGGGACCAGCGGCGGCTCGCGAATCAAGACACCCGAGAATGGGAGCACGTCCGGTCGCGACCGCCACCTGCGGGCCCTGCTTGCGGTCGAGGCGGTCGTCGCGGCAAGCGACGGAAGCACGCCGTCGCCAGCAGGCGACGCGACGGCGTCGCGGGCCTCGGGCGAGGGTGATCGCCGCCGAGCAACACCACCGGTGCGTCCGCCGGCAGCGAGCGGGAACAGTGATTCCTCGGAACCCGACCCGGGCGTCAACGGAAGAGCCGAACTGATCGAGGAGCCGCACTGATGCGACACGGACAAGAGCGAAGGTCACTCCTCGCGGCGGCGGCGGCCCTCCTGGCCGGCGCGTGCGTCGCGGTGAGCATGGGCGGGTGCGGCGCGCCCCGCGCCAGCGGGCCCTACAGCACCCAGTCGGCCGACGCCCGCGACCCGCGCAAGGCGGATGAGCTCAACGCCAGGGCGGCGGACGTGATCGACCGGGACCCACAGCAGGCCGAGGCGCTCCTGAGGGAGGCGCTGACCGCCGACATCTATCACGGGCCGGCCCACAACAACCTGGGCACGCTCTACCTGGCCCAGGGCAAGCTCTACGAGGCGGCGAGCGAGTTCGAGTGGGCCCGCAAGCTGCTGCCCGGGCACCCCGACCCGCGCATGAACCTCGCGCTCACGCTCGAGTCCGCCGGCCGCACCGACGAGGCCCTGGCGACCTACGAGACCGCGCTTGAGGTCTATCCCCAGCACCTGCCGAGCATGCAGGCCCTGGCGCGGCTGCGCGTGCGGTCGGGCATGACCGGCGACCGGACCAGGGAGCTCCTGCAGCAGGTCGCCTTCAAGAGCGAAGACGCCCAGTGGCGCGACTGGGCGCGGGTACAGTTGACGAAGTCGGGCGAGCAATAGACGCTACGTGCGAACTGCAGCCCGACGATCGGCTGTTACGGGTTGCCGTATCTCGTGGAGGGTCTTCATGATGTGGTGCGAAGCGCAGTTTGCGAAGTTCGACGAGAAGCTCAGGCTTGACCAGGGACGGCGGGACCGAATCCAGAGTGCGCTCGGCGCGTTCAATGACTTCTGTCAGCGCGACGAGCAATTGAGAGCTGCTCTCGCAGAGCCTCCCTTCCTGCAGGGGTCGGTGCCCATGCTCTGCGCGATCAAGCCGCTGGGCAAAGACGAGTACGACGTCGACGTCGTCTATCCGTTCCGGTTGGCTGCATGGAAGGAACCTCGTCCCGGTCCGGGGACACTGGTCAAGTGGTTTACCAGCAGACTCAAGGAGAACGAGTTCTACAGTGGACGCATGGAAATCAAGAATCGGTGCGTGCGAATCCACTACAAGGGTGATTTCCATGTCGACCTCATCCCATCCGCAGTCGACGTCGACGCCCACAAGCCGTACGCCGTTCCGGCCAAGGACCTCTCCGACTGGATCACCAACGACCCGCGCGGGTTTGTGGACTGGTTCTTGCAGCGCGACAAGGCTTCCGGCATGGCCGACAGTGATGGGTGCGGCGTCCTGATCCGGTCCGTTCGCATCATGAAACGCTGGCGAGATCAGTTCTTCGGAAGTGATGCTCGGCCTACGTCGATCCTTCTGACGACCATCTTGGCGAAGCATGAGGCGTCGGCAAAGACCTACAGCCCGCCGCTTCCCGATCCCTACTACCCCAAGTACCCCACTACCGCGGCGTACCTCTATGACCTGATTCGGCTAACTGTGGGCTGTATCAAGGACGCCTCACGCACGGCATTCGAGCACCCCACAATTCGCGGCGAGGACCTCCGTCGAAACTGGGATGACTCGTTCGCCAAAGCGTTCGTTGAGCGACTCGATGCGTCGGCGAGGTCACTGTTGGCGGGGATTCAAAGCGGTACCGACGCTGCGGCAACCCCTCACTACTTGCACGCATTCGGCGAGACCTTCCCCCGTGGGTGACCGGTTCCGCATCCTCTCACTTGACGGCGGTGGCATCCGGGGCGCGTTCTCCGCGGCGTTCCTCGCCGAGCTTGAGCAACAAGTCGGGAGACCGATCGGCGAGTACTTCGACCTCATCGCTGGCACCTCGACTGGCGCCATCATCGGCGCGGCGCTCGCGATCGGCGAGCCGGCCGCCAAGATCGAAACGCTGTACCGGGACCACGCCGCAGAGATCTTCGGCCGCCCACCACGCCGCACATCCCCAATGATCCGGCTGACCGCGGGGATGCTGAAACGGTTCCTGAAGTTCGGCGTTGGCGTACAACTTGAGTTCGACGCCGACACCTTATTGCATGCCAAGTACGGTTCGGCTGGCCTTCGAAAGGCGTTCGAGTCGGTCTTCGGGGACCGGACCTTGGAGGATGTGCCCCGCCGGCTGGTCATCCCCGCCGTGGACCTCCCGCGTTCCCAAACCGTCGTATTCAAGACTCCCCACCTGCC
>JAKLKO010000043.1:0-346 GCA_023150615.1 Phycisphaerae bacterium | reverse complement strand
AGGCATGACCCGCGACCGGCATTTCCGAATCGTGGACGTGCTGATGGCGACCACCGCCGCCCCCACCTACTTCCCGCACTCGTGCATTTCCCCCGGCAGCGCCTATTGCGACGGCGGACTCTGGGCCAACAACCCATCCGCCGTCGCCATCGCGGAGGCATCCCGCATCAGCATGGAGTGCAAGCGACCAGAGATTGACCCGGTGTTCGGACCAACCGACGTGTGGATGCTCTCGTTGGGGACGGGATCAACGCCGTACGACGTCGCGCCGCCGGGCGATGAGCGAGACGGACTGCTGTTCTGGGGAACTCGCGCCTACGACGTGATGGCGGCATCCCAGTCGCAG
>JAKLKO010000042.1 GCA_023150615.1 Phycisphaerae bacterium | reverse complement strand
GTACGACCAGGCGGCAAATTCCAAGCTCACCTGGTAAACGTCCAACCGTTCGTGGTCCAACTTCACCGCCGCGGGTCATCAGTCCGTGTACGAGTACGTGTACCGCTTCGCTGAGTACGTGTACGGAGTCAAAGCCGAACGGCTTGCCGATCACCCGCGGCGCGGCGGTGAAATGAAGCGCCCGTGCCGCGCCGTCGGGTGCAGCGGCCGAGTTAGGGTTTCGCGACGCGACGCTTCCAATACCCGGGCTCGCGACTGCAGTGCATGACTGCAACGATGAGAACGAATTCCGGCTCGATGGTGTAGAGCACGCCGTACGGGAACACCCGTGTGAGGCAGCGCCGGACATCCTCGTCGAGGACCCGGCACCGTGTCGGCGCATCGAGAATTCGGTCGATCGCGTCTTCGACGGCCGCGACGAACCGCTGCGCCACCGCCGGATCGCGCTCGGCATAGTAGAGAGCTGCCGCCTCATACTCTGCGAGAGCTTCCGGGTGGAATTCATATCTCATCGCCGGAGGGCGTCGCGTACCCTCCGACGCCCCGCGGCACCTGGAACTGTCTTCACGCGCCCGGCGCGAACCTCGTCCCGCCTGCGCCTGGCTTCCGCGGCCCACAGTCGGTCGATGCGTCCCAGATCGTCGGCATCGAGGCTCTCGACTATGAGATCCGCGAGCCGGGCACGGGATGCGCTCGGCAGCTTCAAGGCCTGCTCAGCCAACCTCTCGACGCTTGTCGCCATGAGCGCAGGATATGTCATCTGGACCCTTGCCTCAACCGGTCCCACCGGCACTCGACAACCCTAACGTCCTGCGCATGAGCGGCCGGCGCAGCGACGCTCGCGACAGGTAACCCAGATCATGCCGGTCCGCTCCATGCGCTTGTTAGGCCCTCGCTTGCTTGCTATACGCAGGTTGCGCATGGTCTCTTATGCTGTTCATCGAGGCGCCAGCCTTCACCCTGCTCTTGCCGTCCTACCTGAGCGACGACCAGTATCGGGGCTTGCAGGAGGCGCTGCTTTCCAATCCCGACGCGGGCGCGGTGATGCCACACACCGGTGGCTTTCGCAAAATGCGCTGGCCCGATCCACGACGTGGCAAGGGAACGCGTGGTGGACTGCGCGTCATTTACTACCACTTCAGCGAAGACGCGCAGATCTGGTTCATGACGCTCTATGGAAAAGACGAACTCAAGGACCTCACGCCCACCCAGAAGCGCACCCTCAAGGCCGCCATCAACGCAGAACGGCAGGCGCGCTTGGCGCGGCGGCAGGCGCCTCGGAAAAGGACAAGGTGATCCAATGAAACCCAAGCGGCGCGATCTCTTCGGCGAACTAGTCGAGGGCGTGCACGCCATGCGGGCCCACCGCGAGGGCAAGCTTACGCTCCGCACCCACGAGCTGGCCGCACCGCCTCTCCCGCGGGTAACAGCGACATTGGTGCGCGACACCAGAGAACGGCTCAAGATGTCGCAAGGCGTGTTCGCGCGGAAGCTACGCATCAATCAGCGTACCCTGGAGCGATGGGAGCAAGGCCGGAGCAAGCCCAACGAACAGGCTGCTGCGCTCATCCTGCTCGTGCGTCGCTTCCCGGACACTCTCGATCGGTTGGAGTTCATCGGCGCTTCCAAACGTTCCCGTCGCGCGGCCTAACGCCTTGCGCTCACCCGCCGCGGCTGGAGCGCCGCTTCGACTTTCCAACGCCGGCTCGTGGCCGCGGTCGGGTGGAGCGCTCTGTTCGGCACTACCTCCTGTTGCTTGATCGGAAATGGCCATATAGGATTTGAGCATGGACATTTCGGTGACGCAGTTCCGTGCGAACTGCCTTGAGCTGATTCGACGGGTCGAAATCGGAGGAGAACTGGTGGACATCAAGCGACGGGGCAAGGTTGTCGCCCGGCTTACGCCGGCGCCGAAGGCAGGCAAGGTCGCCCCCAAGGCGTGGGAGGTTCTTCGAGGTTCTGGAGAACTAAAGGGTGAACCAGAAGAATCAGTGATTGATGAAGCGGAGTTCGAGGCAGCTCGGTGAGAATTCTCCTGGACACGCACGTTTGGCTCTGGTGGCTGCTCGGCTCCGATCGGCTTCCGACCCGCGAGCGTAGGGCACTGGACCGACTGGCGTCGCGCGCGGAACTCCGCCTGGCGGCGGTAAGCCTCTGGGAGGCTCAGATGCTGTACGCGAAGGGACGGCTCGTGCTGGACCGACCTTTCGACGTTTGGATACGAGAGGCGGCGGGTGCCGCCGTAGTCGAAATCGCTCCGCTCGACGTCGAAATCGTGATCGCCCTCAATGGTCTGCCTGCATCTTTCCATGGAGACCCAGCGGATCGGCTGATTGTCGCTACGGCGCGTACGCATCACTTTCCCCTTGCAACTTACGACCGGGCCATCCGAAAGAGCCGAACAGCGACCATCTGGAAAGCCCGTTGACCGGAGCCGAACGTCGTGGCGCTCAGGCGTGCGGGCATTGCGTCGCCTGCACCCTCTGGTTCGGAAACGTCTTCTTTCACTTCTTCAGGATAGCGATGACAAGTGCCGCCACCGCCGGGAACAGCACCATCGCCAACGTCTTGCGGCCGCCTCCGTTGATGCCCATCATCATCAGCATGAACACTACGAAGGCACCAAAGCCCAGTTTCCCGTCACCGGACGAGGCGAGCAGCCCGGCAATGGCTCCCCCTACAACGCCTGCGCCAGCCGCTGCACCCCACGGGCTCGGTCCCTGTGCCGGTTGGTTTCCTGCGGCCGCTGGTTCTTGTGCCCCTCCGCCACTTGGCGAAGCTTGTGGGCCAAGAATCGCATTACCGACGGCGCCAGCGATCTTCCTTGTCTGCTGAATGGCATCCGCCTCGGAATTTGCAGAAGCGACGCGTGCATCGAGGGCGTTCAGATCAGCATTGCGGGCCTTGTTTCTTCGTGCAT
>JAKLKO010000041.1 GCA_023150615.1 Phycisphaerae bacterium | reverse complement strand
ATCGGCAAAAGAAAATACCCAAGGTCGGCACTACACGCCCAAATCCGCCCAACATCGCACGCAAGTGCCTGATCCGACTCAGCGCGGCATCGCCAAAAATCTGATTCGCCACCCTCAACTGCGCAAGTTGGGTTAGTTCAGGCGGAGGCCGGGCGCCAGCACGGGCGTGAGCGCCCGGTGCCGCCCATCGCGGCGGCTTCTCCGTCCCGGTCGGGTCGCCTGCTGGTCCGCCGCCGTTACGCGAAATAGAGATTGCGGACGACGCTGGAAGAGCGCAGCGATCCGGCAGCGTCGGCGGCCACAATCCGGCCGCGAGCGAGTACGTAACCCCGCGCGGCCACGCGCAATGCCATTTCGGCGTTCTGCTCGATCACGAGGACCGTCGTGCCGTCCCGGTGGATCATCCGGAGAACATCGAAATACTCGCGGATCAGCTTGGGCGACAGGCCGAGCGAAGGCTCGTCCATCACGACCAGCTTCGGCTTGCCGATCAGGGCGCGGGCGAGCGCGACCATCGATTGTTCGCCGCCCGAAAGCGTCCCGGCAACCTGATGAAGCCGTTCGGACACGCGCGGAAAGATGCGCCCGATCGCCTCCAGCCGTTCGGCCAAGTCCGTCCCGCCCGGCCGCACGGCGTCATAGCCGAGACGGATGTTCTCGGCGACCGTCAGGCCGGGAAACAGCCGGCGGCCCTCCGGAACGAAACCGACGCCGAGGCACGGGATGCGCTCGGTGCCGGTCCTTGCGGCGTCCGCGTTCATGATCCGGACCGTTCCGGAAACCGGCGCAATCAGGCCGGCGAAGACCTTGAACAGCGTGCTCTTGCCCGCCCCGTTCGGCCCGAGCACGCAGACGATCTCTCCTTCGTCGACCCGAAGATCGACCTCCCGCAACATGGGTACGGTGCCGTAGGTGGTCGAGACACCGGAAAGCTCGATGCTCACGGCTCGGTCTGCCCGAGATAGGCTTCCTGCACCCGCGGATCGCGGCGAACCACGTCGAACGGCGCGTCGGCGATCTTGCGGCCGTAGTCGAGAACCACGACCCGGCTCGGAAGCGACGCGACCAGCCGCATGTCATGCTCGACCACGATGATCGCGAATTCCGGCCGGTCCGCCTTGATCCTGCGGATGTCCTCGATCAGCGCGTCGGTATCGCGGTCGTCCATCCCGGCGGTCGGCTCGTCGAGCAGCAGCAGCTTCGGCTTGGCGGCGAGGGCGCGCGCGATCTCGAGGCGCCGACGGTCGGCCTGCGCCAGCTCGCTGGCGCGGCGGTAACGCCGATCGTAAAGATCCCCGCCGACCCTCTTCAGGATCTCGGTCGCGGTCGCCGCGGCCCAGGTGAGCTCGCGGCGCGACCGCGACGGCAGGCACAGCGCCTCGAACACGTTCGTGGTCGTGCGCGTATGGAGGCCGATCACGACGTTGTCGAGGACGGACAGGTCCGAGAACAGCCGGCTGGCCTGGAACGTGCGCGAAATGCCGCGCATGACGATGTCGTGCGTCTGCCAGCCGGTGATGTCCTCGCCGTCGAATCGGACGCGGCCGCCGCTGGGCGCGTAGATGCCGGTGATGACGTTGAACAAGGTCGACTTCCCGGCGCCGTTCGGCCCGATCACGGCAAGGATTTCGCCCGCCGCGACATCGATATCGACGCGATCGAGGGCGACTAGGCCTCCGAACCGGATCGTCACTTCCCTGGCGGAGAAGATGGCGTCGGACATCACGACGGCCCGTAGCTGCGAAGGCGCTGCGGAAGCAGGCCCTGCGGCCGGATCATCAGGAAGGCGATCACGACCACGCCGTAGAACAGCAGCCGATAGTCGGAGAAGACCCTGAGCTTTTCCGGCAGCAGGGTGAGAAGGAAGGCCCCGACGATCACGCCGACGATGTTGTCCATCCCGCCGACGATCACCATCGTCATCAGCGTCACGGAGACGAGGAAGGTGAAATTGTCGGGCGCGATGTAGGTGATGTAGAAGGCATAGAGGACGCCGGCGAACGCCGCAAGGAACGCGTCGACCGCGAACGCCAGGACCTTGTACCAGACGACGTTGATGCCGACCGAACGCGCCGCCACCTCGTCGGCGCGCAGCGCGTTCCAGGCCAGCCCGATGCGCGAATGGTGCAACCGCCTGGCGACGACGACCGCGAGCGCGATCAGGACCAGCGCCAGATAGTAGAAGTGCGTCTGGAAGGGCAACGTCAGGCCGAACACCCGGAGGGGCTGGGCAAAGCTGTATCCGAACAGCGCCGGCGCCGGAATTCCGATCAGGCCCTGCGCTCCGCCGGTCCACTCGAAGTTGTTGAGCAGCTGGTGGATGATGACGCCGCAGGCGATGGTCACCAGCGCCAGGTAGCTGTCGCGCGTGCGCATCGACGGCAGGCCGAGGACGAACCCGAACACGGTCGCCGCCAGGGCCGCGAACGGCAGCGTCAGCCAGAAGCTCCAGCCCCAGTTGAGCGCAAGCAGCGCCGAGCAATAGGCACCGATGCCGTAGGTGGCGCCGGTCGCGAAATTCGGGATGTTGGCCGAGCCGAGCTGGAAATTGAGGGCGATCCCGAGCACCGAATAGATCAGGCACATCACCAGAAGATGGATGTAATAGGCGTTCTGCCCGAACAGGAAGGGAAAGCCGAGGATGACAAGAATCCAGATGGCTGCCGCGGTCCAGCGGGCGCGGCGGAAGGAATCGATCACGGCGGTCTCGATGCGCGGATAGCGTTCGAACGCCCAGAACGCGCCGCCAAGGAGAGCGAGCAGGGCCACGAGCGGGACCACGCCGTTCGCCACCATGAACGCCCACAGGAATGCGGCGACCGCGAGGCTGGTGACGGCGACGAGGAGGCGCGCGCGCATCGCGCTAGACCTTTTGGGGCACGGACTTTCCCAGGAGCCCGGCGGGGCGGAAGACGAGGACCGCCAGGACCATGAGAAAGGCCACCACGAGGCGATAGGCGGTCCCGTCGGGGAACACCGCTTGCACCAGCGTGTCGAGCGCCGCCAGGACGAGACTTCCGACGATCGCCCCGGTCATGTTGCCGAGACCGCCGATGACCGCCGCCGAGAACCCAAGCAGGCCGGCGATGATGCCGAGATCGAACCGCATCAGTCCGACGTAGCTGGCATAGAAGACGCCGGCGACAGCCCCGGTCGCGGAAGCGATGAAGAAGGTCACCTGGAAGATCCGGTTCGGGTTGATCGCCAGCATTCGCGCCATCTCGAGATCCTGCGAAACCGCGCGGATCCGCGTGCCGAGCGCGGTGTGGTGGAGGAACGCCGAGAGCGCCGCGACCATCAGCACGGTCGCGATCATCATGGCCACGACCAGCCACGACACGTTGACGCCGCCGACGACGGCGGCATTGCCTTCGATCAATACCGGGAAGGGATGCGGGTTCGAGCCGTCCGGATAGAGGATGCGGATGAGTTCGCGCAGGACGATCCCGAGCGCCACCGTCGCCACCAGCGCCATCATCGGCGGCGCGGTGCGGAACCGGCGGATCATCAGCCGGTCGAGCAGTATGCCGAGAACGCCCACGGCGAATACCGACACGAGTATGGCGATCGCCAACCCGGCCCCGGGAAAGAGGGCGGATGCGGCCGCGAGGACGGCCATGGCGATGAACGGGGCGGTCAGTCCGACGTCGCCGTGCGAGAACTGGATGACGTTGAGGACGCCGAAGAGCAGGCTGAAACCGATGGCGAGCAGTGCATAGATAGAAGACAGCGCCAGCCAGTTGATGACCTGCTGTACGACCTGCTCCATGGGTCAGGGGCCCTCGCCTCGAGCCGGCGGCGCGATCGTCGGCGACGCGTTCCCCGGCGCGGGACACCCGCACCGGGGAACAAGCGCCGATCGCTTCATGGTCCTGCCGGGGACCGGCAAATCACATCTTCACCCACTTGCCGCCCTTGACGACGTAGAGCGAGATATCGACCGAAACCTCGGTCTGACCGTTCGAGTCGAAGGTGGTCCGGCCGAGGACCCCGTCGTACTTGATGGCGCGGATCGCCTTGGCGAGCGCGGCCTTGTCCGCGGTTCCGTGCTTGCGCATGACGTCGACGAGGATGCCGGCCGCGTCGTAGGCGAACATCGTGTAGTGGGAGTGCGGCTCGGCGAATTTCTGCTCCTCATAGGCCTTTATCATGGCGTCGGCCTTCGGGTTCTTCTGCGCCTCGCGCACCCCGGCGATGCTGCCTTCCGCGGAGTCGCCGGCGATCTCGATGAACTTCGGATCGTAGATGCCGGAAATTCCGTACATCGGATAGTTCATCCCGAGCTCTTTCATC
>JAKLKO010000040.1:360-4743 GCA_023150615.1 Phycisphaerae bacterium | reverse complement strand
CTCGGCAAGATGGCGCAGGAGAAGCTCAAGGTTAATCCGGCCGATTCCGAGGCCATAATCGCCGAGTACAAGAACCTGGTGACCAAATGGGAGAAGGCGTTCGCGGGAGTGAATCCCCGCGACGAGGAACGCCTGTATTCCGTCCTCAAGACGGGGATCTTCGCCAAGATCGATCCAAAGACCTACGGAACGAGGTGAGGCGGAGCGGGAGATGCGCGCCGGCGGGAGTCCGCCGGCGCCCGTTTCCTCCAAGGCTCAATAGAAGGGCGGCGTGACCACCCACAGGACACGGGTCTCGGTCGGGCCGGGGTTGGCGAATCGATGCATGCGCATGCTGGCGAACCGGAAACAGTCGCCGGGGCCGAGGCGGAACCGCCGGTCGTCGACCCACAGATCGAGCTGGCCCAAAATCACGAAACCCAGCTCCTCGCCGGGATGATTGTAGGGCTCGTCGCCCGACGAGCCGCCCGGATCGATCGTGACGAGCACGCCCTCGAGGGCGCCGGAAAGATCCGGCGTCACCAGTTCCTTGCGGAAACCATCGCTCGCAAACGACATGACGCGCCCGCCGCCCCGGCGGACGACAATTCCGCGCTCGTCGGACGACTTGTCGGCATCGGTGTGAAAGAACCAATTCGGCGGAACATCGAGTGCGCGCGACAGCGCATGCAACGAACGGATCGACGGCGTGGAAATGCCGCGTTCCATCTGGCTCAGCAGGCCGATCGACAACTTGGACTTGGCGGAAAGCGCCTTGAGCGTCAAGCCGCGCGCCTTGCGCAGGTCGCGCATCTGGCGGCCGACCCAGCCCAACGACGGATCGTCCTCTGGCTTGCTGGCAACTCGGCGTACAGCACGTGCTTGTGCTCGCATCGTCGCTCCCGATTCAACTTCCGAAGCGGCCCGGCGATTCGCCGGTCGGAGTCCGGAGACAAATCTTCAATCACGCGAACAATGTCAACCTTTCTTGAATAGAGATCACGAAGGCATGACCCGCAAGAAGGGATTCCTTGCGAGGCGGCAGCGCAGGCCTTGGCCGGCCACGGTAGCTGCGCGGGCGTGGGCGGGATGAGCAACTTGGCCACGGGGTACTTCAGTCTGGGCGCGCTGCTGGTGCTGATCGCCTTGCGGGTTCCGATTGGTGTCGCGCTGGGGGGGATTGCCTTCGCCGGACTGGCCATGGTGGCAAACGTGAACGTGGCCTTCGCCCTGTTGACCACGGTGCCATTCGAGCTGATCGGCGACTGGGCGTTGTCCGCGGTGCCGATGTTCATCCTGATGGGCTTCATTTGTACCGAAACCAAGCTCACCTCGAGCCTGTTCCAGGCGATGCGGCTGGTGCTCGCAGGTGTGCCCGGCGGACTCGCGGTGTCGAGCGTTGCGGCGTGCACGCTTTTCGCGGCCGCTTCCGGTTCCTCGGTTGCCACGGCGGCGGGTATGAGCCGGATCGCCGTGCCCGAAATGCTCCGTTTGCGCTACGACGCCGGCCTCGCTACCGGCTGCGTCGCGTCGGCCGGAACCCTGGGCTCGCTTATCCCGCCGAGCATTCTTATGGTCGTTTACGCGGTTTTCGCCGGTGTGTCCGTGGGCAAGCTGTTCGTGGCCGGCGTGCTGCCGGGGCTGCTGTCGGCGCTCCTGTTCTCGCTCATGATCATCGGGCGCGTCTACCTCAGACCCGAACTTGCGCCGGACACGCCCGAGCGCGTCGAAATGGCCGCGCGCGTGGCCGCCTTGCGTCAGGTATGGCCGTTGCCGGTGCTGATCTTCGGCGTGCTCGGCGGCATCTATCTCGGCTGGTGCACCCCGACCGAGGCAGGCGCAATCGGCGCGGCGCTCGCGGTGGTGATCGCCTTGTCGCGGCGTCAATTCAGCTTCGCCGCGTTCTGGCGCGCGGTACGGATGTCGGCCGAAGGCACGGCGTCCCTGTTTATCATCGCCGTGGGCGCGGGGCTCTACGGCCGATTCCTCGGCATTACCGGCGTGCCGGGCTCTCTGTCGGAGCAGGCCGTCACGCTGGGCTCGTCCCCCCTCGTCATCGTCCTGCTCATCTGCGTTGTCTATCTGATACTGGGCTGCTTCATCGACTCTATCGGTATCATGCTGCTGACGGCGCCGATCATGCTTCCGATCCTGAAACAGGCGGGCGTGGATTTGATCTGGTTCGGGATCATCGTCGTGAAGCTGCTGGAGATCGGTCTTGTCACGCCGCCCGTCGGCCTCAACGTCTTCGTGATCAAGAGTACGCTCGGCAACCAGGTGCCGCTCTATACCATCTTCCGCGGTGCGACCTGGTTCATTGCGACCGACATGGTTACGCTGGGCCTCTTGATCGCGTTTCCGGCAATATCGCTGTTGCTGCCGGGCTTCATGGATTGACGGCGCAGCGCTAGGAGCAAGGGAGCTGGGCAATGCGGGCAGGAGTGGAAGTCGGCGGCACGTTCACGGATCTCGTCGCATTCGATGGGGACCGCATCATCGTCACGAAGGTCCCGAGCACGCCGCGCAGCCCGGACATAGGCGCATGCAATGCCCTCAAGACCGCCGGGCTGGATCTCCGCCGGATCGAAGACCTCGGCCATGGCTCAACAGTAGCAACAAATGCCGTGCTCGAGCGCAAGGGCGCCCGGTTGGCCTTCCTGACGACCAAGGGCTTTCGCGACATCCTGCTGCTGCAGCGCCATGATCGGCGATCGATCTACGATCTGTTCTACGTCAAGCCGCAGCCAGTGGTTCGTCGGCGCGATACCTTCGAGGTCGTCGAGCGCGTGCTTGCCGACGGAAGCATCGCGACGCCGCTGGACGAGCGCGACCTTCTGCTGACCGTGGTCCCGCGGCTGAGGTCGGAGAGGTACGAAGCCGTCGCCATCTGCCTTTTGAACTCCTACGCCAATCCGGCGCACGAGCACCGGGTCGCCGAGCTGCTGGCGGCGCACCTCCCCGGAGTGTTCGTTACCTGCTCGAACGACGTAAGTCGGGTCTTCCGGGAATACGAGCGCGCATCGACGACGACGTTGTCGGCGTTCGTGCAGCCCGTCATCGATCAGTATCTGATGCAGTTCGCGGATCGACTGAAGCAGGATGGTTTTCGCGGGCGGTTCAGCGTCATGCAATCGAACGGCGGCCGCCTGCCGGCCGAGGCCATGCGCAGGAGCGCGATCACCGCGCTGTTCTCCGGCCCCGCCGCGGGCGTCGTCGGAGCGATCCGCCAGGCGGGGCGGTCCGGCTACGGGAACCTGATCACCTTCGACATGGGAGGCACCAGCACCGACGTATGCCTGGTCGAGGACGGGCGTCCGACGATAGCCAACGAAACCGAGATCGACGGCCTCCCCATCCAGACACCGGTGCTCGATATCGTCACGGTCGGCGGTGGCGGCGGATCGATCGTCTGGGTCGACGACGGCGGAATGCTGCGCGTGGGCCCGCGCAGCGCCGGCGCCGACCCGGGTCCCGCCTGCTATGAGCGTGGCGGCACGGAACCGACCATCACGGACGCGCAGGTAATCGTCGGCGCGGTCCGACCGGAGGCGTTCCTGGGCGGCAAGATGAAGATCAGCCTCGAGGCGGCGCGTTCGGCCTTCGCCGCGCTGGCCGGAAAATTCTCGATGCCCATCGAAGCGATGGCGGAAAGCGCGATAAAGCTCGTGAACGCGAATATCGTGCGCGCGATCCAGTTGGTCTCGACCGAGCGCGGCCGCGATCCGCGCGACTACGTCCTGCTGCCGTTCGGCGGCGCGGGGCCGTTGCACTCCGCCGCGATCGCGGCCGAACTCGGCGCGCGCACCATCGTCGTGCCGCCGAACCCAGGGGTGATTTCGGCCTATGGGCTGCTGATAGCGGATTTCACGAGATACGCGACGGTTACCAGGAAGATGCCCCTGGAAGACGGACCCACCGCCGGCGCCGCGATCTTCCGCAAGCTGCAAGCGGAATTGACCGAGGACTTCGTCGCGATGAACCTCCGTGGCCCGCTTGCGTACACGTACACGGCGGAGATGCGCTTCGTCGGCCAGGCATTCGAGGTATCGGTCGATTTCGTACCGGAAGAGATCGAACGCCTGACAGCCAAGCGGATGTTGGATGCGTTCGAGGCCGCGCACTATAGGGTTTTCTTCCACGGGATCGGCGCCAATCGCAAAGTCGAGATCGTCTCGTTGCGTGTGGGGGCTTCATCGCCGGCACCCGACATCAAGCCGCTGACCCTTGGCCGCAACGGAGGAGGTGCGCAGACCGTCCATCCGTTGTACGAATCCGGCAAGTGGATCGACTGCCGCCACCATTCTGCCGAAGCGCTCCCGGTCGGCGAAACGCTTTCAGGCCCGACGATTGTCAGCGGCGCGACGGCGACCACCTACGTACCGGTCGGCTGGTGGGCCTCGCGGG
>JAKLKO010000040.1:0-350 GCA_023150615.1 Phycisphaerae bacterium | reverse complement strand
GAGGACGTAATCATGGCGCTCGACCCGATCGACTAT
The DNA here is from genome assembly GCA_023150615.1 of Phycisphaerae bacterium. Classification (GTDB taxonomy): domain Bacteria; phylum Planctomycetota; class Phycisphaerae; order UBA1845; family UTPLA1; genus JAKLKO01. The sequence continues at coordinate 314 of JAKLKO010000040.1, read as the reverse complement.
GCGGTCATCAGCCAAAGCTTGCAGGCCGCAGCGCGGGAGATGGGCGTCAAGCTCATCCGCTCGGCCTATTCGACGATCCTGCGTGAAGCGCGCGACGGCTCAGCCGCCTTGCTCGACCGGCATGGCAACGTGATCGCGCAGGCCGAATTGATTCCCATGCAGCTTGGGCCCATCGGCGCCACGATCAAGCCGTGCCTCGCGCTGCACCCGGCGGAGACGCTTCGCGAAGGCGACTTCCTGATCAACAACGACCCGTTCCAGGGCGGTCAACATCTTCAGGACGTATTCATCTTCACGCCCATCTTTTTCGAGGG
>JAKLKO010000003.1 GCA_023150615.1 Phycisphaerae bacterium | reverse complement strand
ATTACGCATCGGGCCAGACGCCGGAGAAGACCTCGACCGCCGGGCCGGTCTGGAAGACCGGGGTATGGCGGCCGAGGCGGTCGATTGAAAGTGGCCCGTTGTGAGTGATTACGCATCGGGCCAGACGCCGGAGAAGACCTCGACCGCCGGGCCGGTCTGGAAGACCGGGGCATCGTCCGCGGGCCATTCCACATCGAGATCGCCGCCGGGCAGGTGCACGATCGCACGACGATCGAGCCTGCCTTCCAGCACGCCGGCCACCAGGACCGCGCAGGCGCCCGTGCCGCAGGCCTGCGTCAGGCCGGCGCCGCGCTCCCACGTCCGCATGCGGACCTCACGACGCGAGATCGCCATCGCGACGTGCGAATTGACGCGTTTCGGGAACGCCGCGTGATGCTCGAACTGCGGCCCGAGCCGCTCCAGGTCGATCGCTGCGACGTCATCGACAAACAGGACCGCGTGCGGGTTGCCCATCGACACGCAGGTGATGGACCACGGGCGACCGCCGACCTCCAGCCCCTCGGCCACACAACGCGTCGTGCCGAGCCGCGTCGGAATCTCGCGCGGGTCGAGGATCGGCCGGCCCATGTCGACGCGGACCTGCGTAACGCGGCCCGATTCGCGGCGGCAATCGAGCGTCAGCACGCCGCGGTCGGTCTGCACGCGGATCGATTGCGACGCACCCGGCTTTGCAGGAACCAGGCCGTGATCGAGGGCGTACTTCGCGACGCAGCGGATGCCGTTGCCGCACATCTCGCCGCGCGAGCCATCGGCGTTGAACATCTCCATCCGAACGTCGGCCGGTACGGTGGGCGGAGCGACGAGAATCAGCCCGTCGCTGCCGACGCCGCGGTGCCGATCACTGATCGCCCGCGCGAGCGCGGGCGCATCGAGGCCGTCGAGCGATTGCGCGAAGCCGTCCACGTACACGTAGTCGTTGCCCAACCCGTGCATCTTGGCGAAGGCGATCGGCATGTCGATCTTTCGCCGGGCGCGATCAGCCCGGGCCGAGGATCGTCGGCTTGTTCAACATCCGACGATTGACCAGAAGCTGGCCGAAGTGCCAGAACGAATGCGTGGGCAGCAGGCCGAGACATTCTCCGACGGTCTTGAACATCGGCGGAAAGCCGGCCGGCGCGGGCTTGTCCCAGTCGCCGGCAGAAATCTCGGGCACGATGCGCATCGTCCGTTGTCGGGTCTCGGTGAAGTGCCGCAGGGCCTGGTCGCGGGTCATCGTGTCTTTCGGATCGGGCGACGTGCCGCCGCCGTAGCGCGCGGCGAGGTCAGCAGGGAATTCGCTCTTGCGTCCGGCCAGCTTGCTGAGCATGCCGTCCTCGGTCGATGCAAGGTGCATGAGGATCCATACCGCGTGGTTCAGTCCCGGTGCGGGCTGGTAGCGGGCGTCGGCGTCGGACAGGTCCTTGACGGCCTGCTCGATGAGCCACGTGCTCGTACCGAGCTGATTGAGCAACAGTTGGGTCGGGGTCATGGCGCAGTCCCTCCGTTCGTCGATGTTCGGGTTCGTTCGGGGGTGAGTATAGTCCGCGGTCATCGCGCGGGGCAATCGCAGCGGCGCACCGCCATACCGATGCCGCGACACCATGCGCGACCGAGTTCGGCGGTCAGTGACCGGCGCCGGCCATGGCGGGCTTGCGGCCGCCGTCGGCCGAAAGCGGCTGCGCCGACGGAAGCACCTTCGCGATCCGCTCGATGGCCCAGTCGATGTCCGATTTCTCGATCACCAGCGGCGGCGCAAAGCGGATCACGTGGTCGTGGGCGTCCTTGCAGAGCAGCCCCTCGGCCATCAGCCGTTCGCAGAACCAGCGGGCCTGCGGGTAGGTGTCCTTGATCTCGACGCCGATGAGCAGTCCGCGGCCGCGGACTTCCTTGACGGCCGGGGCGTTGATGGCGCGGAGCTTGCCGCGGAAGTACTCGCCCATGTCGCGGGCGCGCTCGGCGAGGCCCATCGTCTTGATGAGGTGCATGGCGGCCCGCGCCACGGCGCAGGCGAACGGATTGCCGCCGAACGTGGAGCCGTGATCGCCGGGCTGGAAGACCTTCATGACGTCCCAGCTCGTGATGATGGCCGAGATGGGCAGGACGCCGCCGCCGAGGGCCTTGCCGAGGCACATCATGTCCGGTCGGGCGGCTGCGCCTTCGTGCTGCCAGGCGAAGAGCGTGCCGGTGCGGCAGAGGCCGGTCTGGATCTCGTCGAGGATGAAAAGGATGTTGTGCTTCTTGCAGATCTCGCGGCACTTGGCGAGGTAGCCGTCGGGCGGAACGAGGATGCCGCTCTCGGCCTGGATCGGCTCGACGAAGAACGCGACGGTGTTCTTCGTGATCGCGCGCTCGAGCGCCGCCGGATCGCCGAACGGAATGAGCGGGAACCCGGGCGTGTAAGGCCCGAAGCCTTCGCGGTACTGGGCATCGGTGCTGAAGCTGATGATGGTGACGGTGCGGCCGTGGAAGTTGTTGTTGGCGCAGATGATCTCGGCCTGGTTCTGCGCGATGCCCTTGACCTTGTAGCCCCACTTGCGCGCGGTCTTAACGGCGGTTTCGCAGGCCTCGGCGCCGCTGTTCATCGGCAGGACGGCCTCGTAGCCGGACAGTTCGCAGAGTTCCTTGCAGAACGGGCCGAGCTGGTCGTTGTGGAAGGCGCGCGAGGTGAGGGTGCATTTCTTGAGCTGCGCGATCGCGGCGTCGATCAGGTGCGGGTGCGAGTAGCCGAAGTTGAGCGCGGAGTAGGCCGAGAGCATGTCGAGGAATCGTCGGCCTTCGACGTCGGTGACCCAGCAGCCCTGACCGGACTGGATGACGACGGGCAGCGGGTGGTAGTTGTGCGCTCCGTACTGTTCCGCGATGGCGATGTGTTCCTGCGTGTTCATGGCACCTTCCGTTGGCCGGGGTCCGAGTTCGGCGGCGAGTCCGCGCCGCGCGTGGCCGGGATGATATCGGGGGACGGGTCTGGCGGGCAACGGGGTGCTTGTCGACGCAGCCCGGTCGCGACGCGTGATAGGATGGTCCTGTCGTGGCACGATGAACGACAACGGCCGGCTTTGCCGGAGATTCCCGGAGCTGCTGCTGTTCAATACGCGCGCGGAGCGTAAAGCGGCGCGGACCAAGGCGCGGGAAGTGACGAACCGGTCGTTGCCCTACGCTGTGTACGGAGCGTGTTGTCTCGCATTGTTCGCGTGGTTGCGCCACCGCGTTTGGCCGGAACTCGGTCTGCATCGCTCGACCGTGGCCAATGCGTTGCTGCTTGTCGGATCCGTGCTAGTGATTAGCTGGAGCGGCTTGCGACCATTCCGCCACCGCATCAATCAATCGCTTCGCCGTCAGTTGAATAGTCGCGGAATGCCGATCTGCATGAAATGCGGTTACTCCCTCCGTGGCACCACGAGCGGCGTCTGCCCCGAATGCGGCGCGGTGTGTCCGCCAACAGCCGTTGTGGAAGACGAAACCGGTCCTCACAACGGACTACAATGACCGCCCGACGCGGCGGCCGCAGGGTCCGGCCGCGTCGGCACACGGGCGTACGACCATGGTGTCCATCTGCGTCCCGCAGGATTGTCCGCAGTGCGGCTACTCGCGCGAGGGACTGGCGTGCGACCGGCCGTGCCCGGAGTGCGGCGCCACCCGGCCGAGTCTCGGGGCGAATCTGGAGCCGTGCCGCGCGTGCTTTACGTGGAGCCCGGGCGGCGATATGCTCCGCGCCGAGCGGATCGCGAGACAGGTAGCGATCGAGTCCCCGTAGCTCAATTGGATAGAGTGTCGGCCTCCGAAGCCGAAGGTTGCAGGTTCGAGCCCTGCCGGGGACGGGTTTCCCGAATCAGACCGACAGGACGTCGCCGACGGCGTAGCGCGACGCGACGTGCACCGGAAAGCCCTTGCCGATCGCGCCGTGGTGCGCATCGAGGGCCAGCTCGGGCTCGTTGTTCGTCTCGCTCAGGTGCGCAGCGGCGATCCACTTCAGGCGATGTCGCACGGCGGCGGACGAGAGCGTCGCCGATTCCCCGTTCGACAGGTGGCCGTGCCGGCCGCGGATGCGGGCCTTCAACTCGGGCGGATAGGGTCCGGTGTCAAGCATCTCGGGGTCGTAGTTGCTTTCGAGATACGCGGCGTCGAGCGATTCAAGCAGGCGCTTGAGGTCGCGGAAGGGATGGCCGAGGTCGGTCAGGATGCCGAGTCGTCGCCGCTCGTGCTCGACGACGAAGCCGACGGGCTCGACGGCGTCGTGCGGCGTGGGGATGGTAAAGACGCGGACGTCGCCGAATTCGATCCGCGCGCCGGGCAGGAAGTGATGCACCCGCGTGAGCGCGCCGAGCAGCGGCTGCGCGCGGCGCTGTGTCGCCTGCGTGATGTAGAGTGGAATCCGGTAACGGCGGTGCAACACCCCGGCGCCGCGAACGTGGTCGTCGTGCTCGTGCGAGACGATGATCGCGGTGACGTCCGCGATGTTCCGGCCGTGGGCGGCCATGCGCTCGGCGGCGAGCGTGCCGCTGATGCCGCAGTCGAAGAGCAGTCGGGCGTCGCCGGCCTCGACGTAGATGCAGTTGCCGTTGGAACCGGATTGAAGCGAGAAGGTGATCATCGCCCGGGCCGACAGAATACCGCAGTCGCGGGCCGGTTGCGACCGGTCGCGTGCGGGATGAGAATTCGCCGGGCGGGTCGAACGAGTGTTCTCTGCGAGGTGACGGATGAGCGATTCGAATCGTGAGCTATCCCGGCGGGGGATGCTCAAGTCGGCGGCGGCCGTGGGGGCGGGCGCGATCGCGTCGAACCTGGTCGGATGCAGCCAGAGGCGGCTCCGCGGACCGGCGGCGAAGGACGAGTCCGAAGCGAAGCGGTTCCTGTCGGAATACAACAACACGTTTCGGCACCTGTACACCGCCTCGAGCGAGGCGCAGTGGGCGGCAGCGACCGACGTGAAGCCCGAGCACACGGAAGCGGCCGTGCGGGCGCGGCAGGCGCTCGACGCGTTCGTGGGAGAGTCCGCGCGGATGGAGACGATCGCGTCGTTGCGCGAGCGGCCGTGGGCGTACGAGCCGATCGTGCGGCGGCAGCTTGACAAGGCCTGGCTGGCCGCGGCGCACGCGCCCGGGACGATTCCCGATCTCGTCAACAAGCGGGCCGAGGTGGAGGCGAAGCAGTCCGAAGCACAGGACGGCTTCGAGTTCACGCTGTCGCTGCCGGGTCAGTCGGCGAAAAAGGTCACGGCGAACGATCTGGACGAGATCCTTCAGAGATCGAGCCAGGTCGAGGAACGTCTGGCGGCGTGGACGTCGTCGAAGGAGATCGGAAAGCCACTGCGGGGCGGGTTGATCGAGCTTCAGCGGTTGCGCAACGCCGTCGCGCGGGAACTGAAGTTCAGCTCGTTCTTCGGGCTGGAGGTCGCAGACTACGGGATGAGCGTGGCGGAAGTGATGGACCTGGGCCGCACCGTGCTGGCGCAGACGCGGCCGCTCTACGAGCAGTTGCATTGCTGGGCGAAGCACTCGCTGGCGAAGAAGTACGGCCAGCCGGTGCCGCGACGAATCCCGGCGCACTGGCTGCCGAACCGCTGGGGGCAGGAATGGCCCGGAATGGTGGCGGCGGCGAATCTCGATCCGCTCTTCGAGGGCCGGACTGCGGAGTGGATCGTGCAGCAGGCGGAGCGGTTCTACGTGTCGATGGGGTTCCCGAAGCTGCCGGGGAGTTTCTGGAAGAAGTCGGACCTGTGGGAGCTGTCGCCGGATGCGCCGCGGAAGAAGAACCGTCATGCCTCGGCGTGGCACATTGACCTGGATCGCGACGTCCGCTCGCTGATGAGCGTTAAGCCCAACGCGCAGTGGTTCACGACGGCGCATCACGAGTTAGGGCACATCTACTACTTCCTCGCGTACTCCACCTCGCGCGTACCGTTGCTGCTCCGCGAGGGCGCGAACCGCGCGTTCCACGAGGGGATCGGCGAGTTGATCTCGCTGGCATCGACACAGCGGCCGTACCTGTCGGAGATCGGTTTGCTGCGCGGTGATGCGTCGGCGGACTCGATGCAGTGGCTGCTCTCGCAGGCGATGGAGGGCAGCAACATCGTGTTCCAGGCGTTTTCGTGGGGGACGATGACGGGCTTCGAGCACGATCTGTACGAGAAAGACCTGTCGGCGGATCGCTTCAACGCGCGCTGGTGGGAGCTGGTGGCGACGCACCAGGGGATCGACCCGCCCTCAGCACGCGGTGACGAGTTCTGCGATGCGGCGACGAAGACGCACATCAACGATGATCCGGCGAGCTACTACGACTACGCGATTTCCTCGCTGATCGTCTACCAGGTACATGACTACATCGCTCGGAAGCTCCTGCGGCAGGACCCGCACGCCTGCAACTACTACAACCGCAAGGACGTCGGCGAGTACCTGCACGCCATGCTCAGCCTCGGCGCGACGCGCGACTGGCGCGAGGTACTTCGCGATTTCACGGGCGAGGACCTCAGCGCGCGGGCCATGATGGATTATTACGCGCCCCTGATGGATTACCTGAAGAAGGAAAACGCCGGGCGGGACGCCGGATTCGCGTGAGCCGCCGATCCTAGAGCAGCTCGCGCGAGCGAACGAACTGGCGGAACCGTTCCATCCCGGCCAGGTGAGACGGCGTGAGGCGGTAGCTCAGTGTCTCGCACAGATAGCGCCGCGCGAGCGAGACCGGCCAGCCGTGCTCCGGGCCGAAGCGCTCGGCGAGTTGTGCGGCGCGTGCGACGCCGCGGTCGCGGGCGGCCGACAGCTCCGCGGCGAGCGCGGCGTGGTCCCGATCGGCGCGACCGGCCCAGACGGCGAAGACGAACGGCAGGCCGGTGAGGTGTCGCCACGCGCCGGTAAGGTCAACCTCGAATCCGCAGCCGCGCGGGGGTTGCGTCACCACCTTGTCGCCGATGAGCAGGACCGCATCGACGTCATCCGTCGGGGGAGCCGACGTCACGCGCCGGCAATCGAGCGTGCGGCCATACATCTCGCGCCAGAGCACCTGCGCGAGCAGGACGGAGGTGTGCGAGTCCGTGTCGACATGGAGCCGCTCGATACGGTCGGGCGGAACGCGAGAGAAAACGCGGACGGTCAGAGTCTCGGCATCGGTGGCGATGCAGGCGTCGGAGACGATCGACAAGCGATCCCCGCTGCGCCAGAGATCGACCACCGGGATCAGTGCGACGTCGACCTCGCCGCGGTGCAGCAGGTCGGGCAGCGCCGATGGCACCGCGTGCAAGAGCGTCAGATCGTCGCGTTCGTCGAGTCCGGCCACGAGCGGCCGCGCGTTGAGAAATGACACCACGCCGAGGGTGGACGTCCGGCGACGCGGGGGCTGAATCGTCCCGTGCGAGCGAGCGGGCATGAGGGCGATTATAGGGGCGGCGCGGCGGACCGCCATGCCGCGGCTGCGGCGTGCGGGACTTTCAAAACGAATGAAACGGCGCCGATCGGTCGAGGGTATACTCTGTCGGCCCGCAGCCGCTCGAGGAGGCACCGCATGGACACGATGAACCCCACGATTCAGGACGTGATGGTGCTGTTCATCAACTTCGCATTTACGTTGGTGACGGGCGTGCTCGTGGCACTGTTCGGATTGCTGCCGACGCTGGTCGATCAGATCGTGGCGTGCCTGGCCGACGCGATCACGTGATAATGACGGAACGGCCTCACGCCGCGATTGCGACGCGAGGCCGTCAGGGATTTCCATCCGCCGTGATCAGGCAGAGCCGGTCGGTCAGGACTGCTCCTTCTCCGCCGGCTTCGTAAAGTCACCGGCGCGGATCACGAAGAGCTTTTCGGCGCTGAGGTACTTGCGGATGACGCGGTTCACGTCGTCCGTCGTGAGCTGTTCAATCGCCTTGAGCTGGTCTTCCGTGAATTTCATCGTCCGCCCGACGTAGGTCTGGCGCGCGAGCATGTTCGCCACGCCGTCATCGTCGGCCAGCTGGATCTTGACCTGCTCGAAGTAGGCCTTCTTCGCGTCGGCGAGTTCCTTCTCCGAGACGCCCTCCTTGATGAGCCGCTCGATCTCCTCGCGCGCGGCGTTGATCGCCTTTTCGGCGTTCTGCGGCGCGCAGATGCCGTAGGCCATGAACGCAGCGGTTCGCTCGTGCGAGCTGGCCTGCACCATCGAGCCGCAGCCGTACGAATAGCCTTCCTTCTGGCGCAGGCGGTTCAACAGCCGCGAGTTGGCGTTGCCGCCGAGGATGAAGTTGCCCATCGTCAACGCCGGATAATCCGGATCGTCGTCGCGGATCGGAAGACTCATCGCCATGCCGATGAGCGAATTGGCCTTGTCGGGCGTGTTGAACACCGCCGTGTCCGGCTTCGTCTCGTGATACGGCATGGCGATGCGCTGGAACGGCCGCGGGCTCTTCCAGTCCTTGAACATCCCTTCGATCTGCGTCTTGACGTCGGACACGTCGAAGTCGCCGACGATGGCGATCTCGGAATGCCCGGCGCCCAGCAACTCCTGGTAGAGCTTCTTCACGTCCTCGATGTTGACCTTCTTGAGGCGCTCGATCTTCTCGGCGATCGTCGGAGTGTATCGAACGTCATTGACCGGAACTGGGTTGAGCCGCCGTCGAAGCTCCGTCATGGCCAGGATCATCGGCTCCGACTGGGCCTGCTCGGCGTCGGCGAGCTGCTGCTTGCGCAGCTTCTCGAACTCCTTCTCGGGGAAGGTCGATTCCTTCAGGATCTCGCCGACAAGCGTCAGCACGTCGTTGAGGTTCTTGCGATTCGTCTCGATGTTGACGCTGATGGTGCCGGGTCCGGCGCTGCCGGCCATGCCGCGCATCCGCCGACCGCCGCCGCCCCCACCGCCGCCGACGAAGACTTGGGCCTTGAGCTTGTCAAATGCGTCCTGGATCTGGCGGCGCGTGTGCTTGGCCGTGCCGCGCATCAGCATCGGGCCGATGAATTCGGCGGCGTCCACTTTGTTCTGGAAGTCGGCCTCGCTGCCATAGTGCAGATTGAGCACGACGCTGACCTGTCGGCCGCGCGTCTTCTTGGGCAGCAGCGCCGCCTTCATGCCGAAGGGCAGTTCCAGCCGCGTCGTTCGAGATTCAATGGACGCCGGCGTGGCCTCGATCGTCTCGCCCTGCACGAAGGCCTCGCGGCCGCGGTAGTCCTTGAGCATCGAGGCGACGTCGGGGATCGGCGGAACGATCGTGCGGTCAGGCTGCTTCGTCGGCGTGAAGATGCCGACGGTGCGGTTGCTGGGCTTGAAGTACGCGGCGGCGACGCGCTTCACGTCGGCGGGCGTGATCTTCTCCACGCGGTCGCGGTAGAGGAACATGAGACGCCAATCGCCCATGGCGGCAAACTCGCTGAGCATGACGCCGACGCGGCCGCTGTCGCGCTGAATCAGCTCGATCTGCTTGAGCAGCGCGTTGCGGGCGCGATCGACCTCCTCGGGCGTAAAGTCGCCGCTGCCGAGGCCGTCGAGCACACCCATCATGGTCTCGCGGACCTGGTCGAGCGGCTTGTCGAGCCGGACTTCGGCCATCAGTTCGAACATGCCGGGTTCGGCCAGGGCGAAGGCGTTGCCGCGGATGCGCGTCGCCAGTTGCGGCTCGACGAGGGCCTTGTAGAGCCGTCCGGTCTGGTCGGCGGTCAGCACGTGCTCGAGGACCTCGAGCGCGGGCATGTCCGGATGGGACCCGGCGCAGATGTGATACAGCGCGCCGACGGCCTGCACGTCGCCAACGCGGTGCAGGATGACTTCGCGCTCGCCGTCCTGTGTCGGCTCAACGGTGTAGGTCGGATCGAGCGTGCGATCGGGCTTCGGAATCGAGCCGAACAACTCGTTGATGCGTGCCAACGTGCGCTGCGGGTCGAACTTCCCCGCCACGACGAGCATCGCATTGTCCGGCTGGTAGTACTTCCTGTAGAAGGCCTGGAGGCGGTGAATGGGCACGCGCTCGATGTCCTCGCGCGAGCCGATGGTCGACTTGCCGTAGTTGTGCCAGAGGAACGCCGTCGAGGCCATGCGCTCCGAGAGCACACCCAACGGGTTGTTCTCACCCATCTCGAACTCGTTGCGCACGACGGAGAACTCGGAGTCGAGGTCCTTCTTGGCGATGAAGCTGTTGACCATGCGATCGGCCTCCAGCTCCAGCGCGAAGTCGAGGTTCTCCTCCGTGGCGGCCAGCGTCTCGAAGTAATTGGTGCGATCAAACCAGGTCGTGCCGTTGAACTGCGCGCCGTGGTCCTGAAGCGCCTTCCAGACTTGCGGAAACTTCGGACAACCCTTGAAGACCATGTGCTCGAGCAGATGGGCCATGCCCGTCTCGCCATAGCCTTCGTGCCGCGAACCGACGAAGTACGTCGCGTTCACGGTCACGGTCGGCTTCGATGCATCCGGGAAGAGCATTACCTTCATTCCGTTACCGAGCTGGTATTCGGTGATTCCCTCGACTTCGGTGATCTTCTTCGGCGGCGGTACGGCGCCCTTCTCGGCGCGGGCTGGAGCGGTGAACTGGATCATCGCGGCGACGACGAAGGCGGTAACGGCGATTCGCGAGAGACGGTGCATGGAAAACCTCCGAAACGGGTCTGGTTGAATATGGCTCGCGTCGAATTCGTGACGCACAGAGGCGGGACCACCGCCGTACGACACCGGCGGGGTCTTCGCCGGCGGATTCCGTTCAAGTACAGCAATATAACGCAGTTTGAGATGCGGACTCTCGCGGAATTGCGGGCTTCGGGCGGTTTCCGGGCGATCGCTCAACGCGCGGCGGCGGCTGGCTGCTTCGCCGATGGCGCGTCACGACGTCCAGCCAGAGTCGCTGCGATGTCGTAACACCTTGATTCCCAAGATATTACGATGCTCATGCAGATACTCTCGCAGCGGAAGCTCCTGGACCTGCGGGTCGCCGGAGTGAATCAGGTGCACTGCGCCGCGCGGGCCATCGGCGAGCAATCCGACGTGCCCGACGTACGGGGCACTCGGCGTGCCGCGCACGAACTCGACGACGTCCCCGGGCCGCAGTCGCGGCGCGATCCTCGCAACGTGATCGCGCGGGATATAGGAATCGTCAATCGTCTGGACCGGGATGTCGTCGCCGATCCCATGCTTGCGGAAGAACGCGGCGCGGTCGACCCGCAGGCGATAGTCGCGCGTGGCGGGACCACCGACGTCGCGCGTCACGTCGGCCAGCAGCCACGCATTGTTCAGATTCCAGTCGGCCTCGGTAAAGTGATTCCGCGAGAGCATTCCGATCCGGCCATCGCGGTATCGAATGCGCTGAAGTGTCTCGTGAAACGTGTCGAAGTCGTGAGACAGCGCCATGGCCCAGACCTGCTCGACAAACGTGACGCAATCGCTGGCCCAGAGACAGTAGAGCGGGTCGGTGTCGTACGGCTCGATGCCGCCTTCGCCCAGCGGGCCGAGCCGGTAGGGCTGGCCGAGGTGCTGCCGCGCGATCAAGACGATGCGCCGCCGAAGGTCCGGTTCGCGCTTCACCGTTTCGGCAAGAAACGTACCGAGTTCCGCCGCGGCAACGGGGAATTCCCGCGCGCGGGTGGTGATGATGACTGGCGCGGTCGAGGGGGGAAGCGAAACCGATGCGGGTCGGGAGCGGCAGGCCGGGAGGACCGATGCGTCCAGGATCAGCAGCGCAAGCGGAAACCGCAGCGCGGCGCGATGACCGCGGAACACTAGAACTCCTGCCGCTGGCGGGCGGGGGGGATGCCGAGCAGGGCGCGATACTTGGCAATCGTGCGGCGCGACAGGGTGACGCCCTGCTCCGCGAACTTTTCGACGATCTGTTCGTCGTGCAGCGGATTGCGCTTGTCCTCGGCGTCGACGAACTCCTTGACGCGGGCCTTGAGCGCGTCCCAGCTCACGGCCTCGCCATCTGCCTTCTCGGTGCCGAGGGTGAAGAACATACGGAGGGGGAAGATGCCGCGCGGCGTCTGGATGTACTTCTCATCGACGGTGCGGCTGATGGTGGATGGGTCGCAGTGAAATTCATCGGCCAGGTCGCGCATTCGCAGCACCTTCACGTGCTGCGGTCCGTAGTCGAGGAACTCGCGCTGGCGCTCGACCACGATGCGGGCCAGCTCGAGCAGTCGCTGCCGGCGGTAGTGGATGGCGTCGATCAGGGCGGTGGCGGACTCGATGTGTTTCCGGATGAACTCGCGCGCCTGCTTGTCGTCGCGCCGCTCCTCGAGCATCTGGCGGTACTGGCTCGAGATGCGGACGCGCGGCGTGTTACCGCGCGCCAGTCGCACCGTGTAGCCGTCGCCGTTCTCCGCGTAGTCCACGATGATGTCCGGCGAGATCCGCGGCACCTCGGTCGGCGAGATCAGCAGGCCGGGGTGATGGTGCAGCTTGCCGAGAACCGCCAGCGCTTCCTTGATCTCCTCGATTGGCCGGCCGAGGGCCTTGGCGACGACGGGCAGTCGGTTCTTGGCGATGTCGAGCAGGTGGTTGCGGACCAGGTCTTCGAGCAGTGGCGGCGCATCGGGCAGCTCGTCGAGCTGAATGAGGAGGCATTCGGTCAGGTCTCGCGCGCCGACGCCCAGCGGATCGAGCGTCTGGACGAGCAGCAGCGCGTCCTCGAGATCGTCCGGCGCGATCGGCGGCGTCGTCGATGCGGCGATTTCCTCCATCAGCGACTGCGTCTCTTCGTTCGTGCGCTTGATGATCAGCGCCGGAGCGCCGTTGTTGTTCCGCAGCGCCGAGACGCGTTCGGCCTCGGTTCGCAGGTAGCCGTCCGTGTCCATCCAGTTGATCAGGACCGCGCCGGCCCGCTTGATTGGTTCGGGCGTCTCGATCAGCGTCCACTGCTGCGTCAGGTGCTCTTGCAACGAGACGCCGCGCGACGGCGTCGTGGCCATGGCGTCGAGCTTGGCATCGCGCTCGCCGGTATCACGCGGCGGCGGCGGGGCGTAGGCCACGTCGCCGGGATCGAGCTCGTACTCGCGTGAGAGCTTGTCGAGGCGCTCGAAGGCCTCGGCCTCTTTCTGGGCGGCCTTGGCGTCCTCGGATTGGTCTTCAGCGTCGGGTTTGGCCGGTCGGGGTTCGGGCGCTTCGGGCTCGTATTCTTCGAGGACCGGATTGGCGCTCAGTTCTTCCTGTATTCGGGCTTCGAGGGCCAGGAGCGGAAGCTGCAGAATCTCCATCGACTGAATGAGCTGGGGCGTCAGCCGCTGCTCCAGTCGCATCTGCTGGGCGGGGATCAGGGAGAATCCACTGGACATCCTGCGTTTGATTCTATCGCCGTTTCCTGCACAAGCCCGCACCGGGCCGTCCGGAATCCCTTTCGGTTCTCGCGGGCGGCAGATTCACATAAGTTTTGTAATTGCCGTGGATTGGAAAATCAAGGCGACGACGCGCGCGGAAAGGCCCGCCGAGGTGTGTCGGCAGGCCTTTCCTCAGGGTGGAGTGGGAGCAAGGAAACTGTGGTGCCGCGGATTCTGCGACCGCGCGCGATCGGCGAGATCGCGCACCATGCGGCGTCCGCTTCGTGTTCTCAATCCTTCTCTTGTGCGTTGAGCTCCAGATATTTCTTGTGAAGGTCCGGCCGGCGCTGCTCCATCTCCTTTTCGTTTTCGAAGCGGAGGACGAGCTCGTGCGCGTCGTCGCGGATCGTGACCGTCAGCTTGCCATCCTCGGCAACGTCGAAGCGGATGCGCTCATCCTCGGCCGGCAGCCGGACGCGGCGTTCGCCCGTGTGTGACTCCAGCCGCCGCTGCGCATCGCGGAGGGCGCGCTCGGCCTGGCGCATCGCCTGCTCCTTGGCAGCCAGACTGCGCTGGAGCGCGTCGCCGAGGGCGTTGACGTCGGGCGTGACGACGGTCTCGCCATCGCGGACCATCTCGCGGAAGACCTTGTAGGCCTTGGCGTCCTTCTTTCGGAACTCGTCCGCGTTGGCGTAGCGGTTGACGGTCGTGGTCGATTCGCTGCCCTCGCGCTCCGTGCGGAGGACCTTGAACGAGCCGTCGGGATTGCGGCGGATTTCGAGCGACTTGCCATCCTTCTCCGTGCGAACGACCGCCGACTGCTCCGCGCCGGGGATCGAGAATGACCAGTTCATGCCCGGTGCACCCGGCGTCGGCACGCTGAGGTAGCGCTGCAAGTCCGACACGTCCGGCATCTGACGGAACACCCAATCGCCGCCCGGACCGCGCTGCAACACGCCGCCGCGCATCCGACTGAGGTCCTGCACGGTCTCTTCCGGCTCGCGCTCGTACTTGTACGTTACCTTCGACAGGTCGGCCCACTTGTCCGGCTTGACCGTGACGGTCTTGCGCTTTCCGCCGCGGATCAGCACCAGCTCGACGGACTCGCCGGCCTTGCGCTTGTGAAGCTCCTTGCGGAAGGCGTCGATCGAGTCGACCGCGGTGCCGCCGATCTCGACGATGACGTCGTACTGCTCGAGGCCGGCCTGGTCCGCCGGCGAGTCGCTGACGACGTTGAGGATCATCGTCGGCTGACCTTGGAGGTTGAGTTGGCGGACGAGGGCCTTGGGCGTTGGGGCGAGCTGCACGCCGATCCACGGGCCACGCGGCGCGGCTTGGACGACGGCCGGCGGAGCTTCGTGATCCGCGTCGTCATGATCATCTGCGTCGTCGGCATCCTGATCATCGTCGGCGTGGTCGGGTTCGTGCGACTTCACGTTCACCGCGACCGAGACCGGCGCACGTGACTTGCACTCGGCGGGATCGGCCGGCGGGCCGGCCTTTCGCGCGACGCCGCAGGGACTCTCGGCATGAGCCGGCGGCGCTTCGTCCGAGACGACCGGCTGGTTCGACACGCACACCCACATGGGCGAGGCATGTACAAGGCCGTGATCGGTCCGTGGGATCGGGCTGGCATCCGGCAGCCACAGCCCGCTCAGCATGGTGATGAGCTTCAACAGAAACATGGCAGCATCTCCTTGGCGCCCCACGATGAGGGGAGCCGTTCCGCTCGCAAGTTTCGACGTTTTCTGCCGGACGAGGGTCCGTCGATCAGTTGTTGGCCGAAACGGTCATGACGCGCGTGCGCCGGTGGTCCATCTCGAGCAGGTAGATCCGATCGCCGGACTCGTCCATGACGCCCAGCCAGTCCCGCGTCATGCGGCGATCGCGTGTCCGCGGGATCGGCGGCGATTCCTCGATATGATCGGCCAGGAGCACGTCGCCCGACGACGGCTCGTTCGCGAACGGTGCCGGATCGACGCGCGCCAGAAGCGGCGGCTCCGACGGATCGGAACGAACCGACGGCGGGCTCAGCGGCCCGGCACTGCGTTCCGCGTCGATCAGACGCGGGCCCACCATGAGCACCAGGCCGGCGGCCGCGGCCAGGACGCCCATCGCGGCCGCGAGCCTCATGCCGCGAGAAGGCCGCCACGACACGACCGCCGGCCGGGTGCTCACAAAAACGCCGCGCAGCGCATCCTGCGCCCGGGCGTCGATGGATTGGTAATCAGCGAGGAGTTGCCGCGCGGCCGGGTTGTCGCCCAGCGCGCGATCCAGTTGCTCGCGCTCCTCGGAGGTCAGCTCGCCGTCGAGCGACCGATTGATCAGGCGTTCCAGTGGTTCATCGATGTGCGTCATGATGTCACGTTTGGCGTCTGGAGCATCTCCCGAAGCAACCGCCGGGCACGCACCAGTCGCGTCTCCACGGTATCGATCGGCAGCCCCAGGGCGTCGCCGATCTGCGCGTAACTCCAATCCTCCAGGTGCCGCAGCACGAACGGCTCGCGATAGATCGCCGGAAGCGAGCGAATGGCCTGTAACACGGCGCGTCGCTCCTCCTCGGCCACCAGGTTCGCCACCGGCCGCGCGTCCTCGGACGGCAGGTCACCGTCCGCAGGGATCGCCACGAGCCGGCGTCGATCGCGGGCGCTCTTCTGGCCCGCGTCGATCGCCGCGTTCCGCGCCAGTCGGTAGAGCCAGTAGCGCCAACTGCGCGGCTCGGCCAGCGAGCCGATCTGCTGCCAAACGTTCGTCCAGACTTGCTGAACGACGTCGTCGACGTGAGCGGCGCGACCGAGTGTCGAGAAGACCACGCCCCGGACCCAGCGATCGTGGCGCCGCACGAGCGCATCGAGCGCGCTGCGATCTCCACGCTGCGCCGCGGCGATCAGGTCGTGATCGAAGTCCTCGGCCGCCTGCCCCATCACGCCCACCACATAGCCATTAGACGTCTGGCTCGCCGCGCCCCTGTCAAATAGAACGCGGCTCGGCATGGAGCGGCTCGCGAAAAAGCGGCCCGTCGCCACGGGCCAACGCGCGCGAGTTTGGTGTGGTCAGCGTGTTCGGCGCAAACAGCGGCCATACAAGGAGATACGCCTGTTTATCCGAGATCGGCGTTCGATCGCTCCCGATTGGGTCTTGCAGTCGCCGGTTCGGGACGATATAAGGAAATTGTTAGGGTCCGCTATTGCGGTGTGCGCGAGGCGGCGGTGCAATCGGGCCGCGGCCGGCGGCGTGCCCGCCTGGAAGGAGTCAGCGATGAGTAACGAGATTGCGGCGAAACGGGAACAGGCGCTGGGGCGCGCGTTGCAGCAGATCGAGCGGGCCTACGGCAAGGGGGCGATCATGCACCTCGATCCGGATCGCCCGGCCGCGTTCGACGGCATCAGCACGGGCTCGATCTCGCTTGATCTGGCGCTCGGCGGCTGCGGCGTGCCGCGCGGTCGGATCGTCGAGATCTTCGGACCCGAGTCGAGCGGCAAGACAACGCTGGCGCTGCACGTGATCGCCTCGGCGCAGCGCGGCGGCGGTGTCGCGGCCTTCGTCGACGCCGAGCACGCGCTCGATCCGGTCTGGATCAAGCGCTGCGGTGTGAACCTGGAGAATCTGCTCGTCAGCCAGCCCGACACGGGTGAACAGGCGCTCGAGATCACCGAGATGCTTGTTCGCTCGAACGCCGTGGACGTGATCGTGGTCGACTCCGTCGCGGCGCTGATTCCGAAGGTCGAAATCGAAGGCGAGATGGGCCAGGCGCAGGTCGGCGCGCAGGCGCGGCTGATGAGCCAGGCGATGCGCAAGCTGACCGCGGCCGTCTCGAAGAGCCGCTGCATCGTGATCTTCATCAATCAGATCCGCGAAAAGATCGGCGTCATGTTCGGTAATCCGGAGACGACGCCGGGCGGCCGCGCGCTGAAGTTCTACTCGTCGGTGCGGATCGACGTGCGCCGCATCACCTCGATCAAGGAGGGCGATCGCGCGATCGGCAACCAGGTCAAGGCCCGCGTCGTCAAGAACAAGGTCGCGCCGCCCTTCCGCGAGGCACAGTTCGACATCATGTTTGACGGCGGCATCAGCCGCGCGGGCGACCTGCTCGACCTCGCCGTCAAGGAGCAGGTCGTTGAAAAGCAGGGGACGTGGCTGCGCTACGGTGATGCGCAGCTCGGCCAGGGCCGCGAGAACGCCAAACAGTTCCTCGACGACAACCCCGATCTGTTCGAGGAAATCCGCTGCAAGATCCTCGAGCGGCATGGGCTGCTGCGACTCGCGCCGGCCGCGGTCGAGAAGGCGGATGACAAGGCCGACCGCGATCACTCGGGCAACGGCGAGTCGCGCGCGGCGCCGAAGAAGCCGCGCGGCCGGCAGGTGGCACGTGCCTGAGCCGCCCGCGCGACGAACGCTTCGGGTCGCGGTTGCATCGGCGCTCGCGATTGCGGCGTGTCTGGCATGGGTCGACCCGCCGTCGGCCGGCACGGATTCGCCGGCGGGCGACCGTCCGCGCGTTCGAGGGGCGGCGCCGACGTCGCAGCCCGCATCCATCTGCGGGACGCTGGAGCGCATCGGCGACGCGCGCCTGCTGCACGTCTGGGGCACGGCGTACGAGCGCGGCTACGCGCACGGTTACCTTCTCGCAAACGAGATCCATGACACATTCGAGGCGTACCTCGCCGACTTGGAACGCAGCGGCGGACCGGACCGCTATCGCACGCTCAGCCGGCCGCTGGCGGAGTCGACGCTGCGCGCGCGGCCGATCTATGAGCGCGAGATGCGCGGCATCGCCGACGGCATGAATGCGCGGTTGGGAGAGAAGGCCGTGCTCCGCGGTCTGGACCGGCCGATGGAATACGGCGACATCTTCGCCCTTAACGCGATCTCCGACTGGATGCGGCCGTTTTGCTCCTCGTTCGTCGTCTGGGGCGGACAGACGGTCGATGGTTCGACGCTGACCGGCCGAAACCTCGACTGGCCGCGGATCGAGTGGATGATCGGCGCGGACGTGATCATCGTGCAATCACCGGGCGACAGGCCGCGTCGCGCCGGCTGGGTCTCGCTGGCGTGGCCGGGGTTCATCGGTTGCATGACCGGCATGAACGAGCACGGCGTGACGATCTCGATTCACGATGTGCCGGGTCCGACGCCGGAGCGGCCGTTCGGATTCGTGCCGCGCGGGCTGGCGTTGCGCGAGGCGATCGAGCAGGCCGAAGGGCGCGACGCGATCGAGGACGTCGCGCGGGTCGTTCGCCGCCGGGTGGTCGCAGTGGCGACCAACGTGATGGTCTCGCGGCCGTACGCGGGGGCGTTGGATGATGTGCCCGCGGCGGTCATCGAATACGACGGCGTGCTGAGCGACGCAGACGGCGTGACGGTTCGCCGTCCGGAGCCGGGATTGACGAATCTGCAGTGCACGAATCACTACCGCCAACGCCGCCCGGCCGAGCGTTGTTCGCGGTACGAAACGATCTCGGCGGCGCTGCGGCGTCGCGTGAAGCTCAACGTCGATCTGGCGTGGGAAATCGTCGCATCGGCCGCGGCTCCGCAGCCGACGCTGCCGCGGATGCTGTCGTACCACTCCGTCGTCTTCGAGCCGAACGCGCGGCGGATCCACGTCGCCTTCGCCACGAAGACCGCAAAGGCGGCCGACCGTCCGCGCCGGATGCTCGACGTACGGAAGCTCCTCGCCGCGCCGAAGCGGAACTCTCCACTAGAATGATCGATCGGCCGCGGTCCGTCGGCAGGAGTCGCGGGTTGCGCCTGCGTGCAGGGGCGGCATGTCGCAGATCGTCGTCAGGGAACTGAGCAAGACCTTTCGCGTTCCGGAACGCGCCGGCGGGTTGCGCGCTGCACTCCGCAGCCTCATCCGCCGGACGTATCGCGAGGTCCGCGCCGTTGACCGCGTCAGCTTCTCCGTCGCGCCCGGCGAGATCGTCGGCTTCCTCGGCCCCAACGGCGCGGGCAAGACCACGACGCTCAAGATGCTCGCCGGCCTGCTGCATCCGACGAGCGGCGAGGTGTCCGTGCTCGGTTACACGCCCTGGCGGCGACAGGCGGACTATCTCCAGCGGATCAGCATGCTGATGGGCCAGCGCACGCAGCTCGCGTGGGACTTGCCGGCGATCGATTCGTTCGAAGTCCATGCGGCCGTCTACCGGCTCCGCCAGGACGCCTGTCGGAACACCCTCGATGAACTTGTCGCACTGCTCGACATCGGGGACGTGCTGCGCAAGCCGGTGCGGCAACTGTCGCTCGGCGAACGCATGAAGTGCGAGCTGTGCGCGGCGCTGCTGCATCGTCCGGCCGTGCTGTTCCTCGATGAGCCGACGATCGGCGTGGACATCACAATGCAGGCCCGCATCCGGCAGTTCATCGCCGAGTACAACGCCCGCTTCGGCGCGACGATCATCCTGACGAGCCACTACATGGCCGATGTGACGGCCCTCTGCCGCCGGATCATCCTCATCGACCACGGGAAGATCGTCTTCGACGGGCCGCTGGCGTCGCTGTCGGCGCGGCTCGCGCCGTTCAAAGTGATCGTCATCGACCTGACGCGCGACGTGGACGGCTTCGACTTCGCGGCGCTCGGCGACGTGCTGGCACGCGAGGGCCGCAAGGTCACGCTGCGCGTGCCGAAGGATGCGGCTGCGTCGGTCACGGGCCGCCTGCTGGCGGACCTGCCGGTGCTGGACCTGACGATCGAGGACCCGCCGATCGAGGACGTGATCGAACGCGTGTATGCCTCGACGCGCAGCGCCGCGACGGCGGAGTCCGCGACATGAAGCACGTCCTGTCCGCCCTGCCCGCGTTCCTTCGCGTCGCGATCGCGAACATGATCCAGTACCGCGCCGAGATCGCGCTGTGGGCTGCATGGGGCGTCGTCTCGCCCGCCGTCATGATGGCCCTGTGGAACGCCGCGGCCCATGCATCGAGCGATCCCGGCCGGATCGGCCATCGCTCGGCCGGCGAGATTTCCGCGTACTTTTTCATGACGATGATCGTCGGGCACATCACGGCCGCTTGGGACGTGTACGAGATGGGCTGGCTGGTGCGGAGCGGCCGGCTGTCGGCATCGCTTCTGCGTCCAATCCTGCCGGTCTGGGCGTCACTCGCGGACAACATCGCGTACAAGCTCGTGACGCTTGTGATCCTGGTTCCGATCTGGGCGTTGATCGCGTGGGCGGTTCGGCCGACGTTTCACACCAGCGCGCACGACGCGTGCCTGGCGCTGGCGGCGCTGCCGCTGGCGTCGGGGCTGAGCTTCGTCTGGGGCTACGTCGTGGGCACGCTGGCCTTCTTCGTGACGAAGATGGACGCGGCGTCCGAGCTGTTCTTCGGCGCGTCGATGTTCTTCGGCGGTCGGATCGCGCCGATCGACCTGCTGCCCGCGCCGCTGCAATGGGTCGCGCAGGCGACGCCGTTCCAGTGGATATTCGCCTACCCGTGCGAATTGCTCGCCGGTCAGCTTGACCCGTCGCGCGCGACGCGCGGACTGGTCTGGCAGGTGGCGTGGTTGATCGCGGGCATCGTCGCGTTCCGCGTCATGTGGTCGCGTGGTGTGCGGCGTTACTCGGCCGTCGGGGCGTGACGGAAGGCCGTCCGCGCGCCCAATTGCGCGGCCGGGCCGGAGGCTCAAACATCCGGGCACGTGGCGTTCTGGCCGTTTTCCGTGCCGTGGTTCGTCCCGGTCGGGTTCGTCTGTGCGTTGAACGGCGCATCGTAGTTCGCCGACTCCATCTGCATCGTCACGAAGGCGGCGGCGGCCCGCGCGATCTGGTTGCACCGTGCGTTGATCTGGGCGTCCGTCGCGTTGCGGTCGATCGTGAATTGCTGCCCCACGACCTGGTTTTTCCACGCCTGCTCGCGGGCGCGAAAGATGTCCACGTGCCCTCTTTCGTGCCTTACCAGTTCGGCAATGAAGGTGTTCCACATGTTCCGGTCGGCCTGCGGCAGGTTGTCCGGAAACGTCCACGCGGGAATCGAGACCTCGTACTCCGGCGTGAGCTTTGTAATCCGTACGACGAGTCGGCCGTTGCGGTCCAGATTCGGCGCGTTCCACTCGATGTCCGAGACGAGCGTGGTCTGCCCGGCATAGCGGCGATTGCCGGATCTCGGGCCGACGTTGTTGAAGATGTCGGCGCAGGCCTGCGCGCGCGTGTTGCCCGTCACCGCGTATTTCATGACCGTCGCGCCGGGAATGTTGTTGCGCTCGGTGTTCTCGGCGAACAGTCCGCATTCGAGCTCGACGTAGAGGTGCAACTCGCCGTTCGGATCGAACGTCGGATCGCTTTCCGGCCGGCCGCAGAATTCCAGGACAATCCGAGCGCAGGAGGTGCCCGTCCGGCCGACGAACTTGATCGGCTCACCCGGCACCTCGAAACCGCCCTGCGCGATCAGCGGGCGGGGCGCGCGTCCCAGCAGCGCGACCGCGACGAGCAGGATTCCGATCAGGCACGCAGATCGACGCAACATGGCTGCGCTCCGCCCGACTGGATTGGTCGATGAGGCGAGCACGCTCGCGGGTGTGGATCGTCGAATCCGAGTCGGGGCGGATCGCGACGAACGTCATTCCCGCAGTGGCCGGGGATGGGTGATTGTCGTCTCTCCGACCTGCCATCGTATCGAATTCGCAATCGGCGTTTCAACCAATCTCAGTCGCCCGCGCGATGAGCGCTCGCTCGCGGGGCGCGCGATACGTAGTTCCCCGTAACGCGCTGGGAGTTTCGTGCGGGTTGGTTCGGATCAGTCGGCAAGCAGCAGCGATCGCGCGAAGCCCGAGTCCGCCGCGGTGCTGCGAATCGTCTCGAGGTACCAACTGAGGATGCGCACGTGGTCAAGCTGCGTCGGATCGAAGCGGCCGCCGAGGAGCGTCGCGCCGGAAGCGAACCGCTCGTTGAAGACCGATGGGTCGGCTGCCGGCTGGCCGAATCCGCCGGGGGCCGCGGCCCAGTAGTTCTCGACGCGATCAGCGTGAGCGGCCGCGTCGAGTTGATCGAAGATCAGGGCGTGCTGTTGCGCGACGGCGTCGAGGAACGTGACCTGCCGCAGCCGCGTCCCGGACGGCGCGGACTCGTGCAGTCGCTTCGCCGCCGATGCGGCCAGCACGCAGCCCAGGCTGTGCGCGATCATGTGCGTCCTGGCTGGTTCGACGTCGGCCGCCCGCAGCGCATCGGCGAGCCGCTCGCCCTGCTCGACGGCGTTCGCGGCGTTCATGGTCGTGCCGAAACTGACGAGCGTCGCCGCGTTCCAGTCCCAGCCGGCGACGTTGAAGCGGCTTGCGAATCGCTCGTGAACGGCCAGCGCGTAGCCCTGCATCAGAGTCCACTGTCCGGCCCACGCGAACGGGTTGAATCCGTGCGTCACGACCATCGTCGCGCGGGCCGGTTCGAACGGCGCATCCGTTGATACAGCGTCGGCGGAGAGGTTGAGCAGTCGCCCGTTCTGACTCGTGGTGCTCGGCACCAGATCGAAGATGCGCCGGTCGAGCGCGCAGGCAGCGGCGGAAAGCAGCCAGACGAGCATCAGAAGGGCCCGTACCCGGGACGCGCGCCCGATCGAAGCCGGAGATCGGTCCACGAAGCCAGTGGGCTCACGGTGGCGAGGAGACGTTCGGGTTGACGCCGGCGCGGAGTCGCTCCACCTCGGCCTCGAGGCGCCGCAGCCGCTCGCGCAGCTCGGGCAGCTTCGGTAGCGACGCATAGACGCGCTTCGCGTCGTTCATCGGCATGGCCGGCTGGCCGAGCGCCCGCGTGTTCGCCGGGATGTCGTTCATCACGCCCGCCATGGCGGCGAGCTGTGCGTTGTCGCCGATCGTCAGGTGTCCGGCGACGCCGACCTTGCCGGCCATGGTGACGTGGTTGCCGACGGTGACCGACCCGGCGATGCCGACGTGCGCGACGAACATGCAATCGGTGCCGATCTTCGTTCCGTGCCCGATGGCGATGAGGTTGCTGAACTTCGAACCCGCGCCGATGACGGTCTTGCCGAGCGTCGCGCGGTCGATGGTGCAGTTCGCGCCGATCTCGACGTCGTCGCCGATCTCGACGATGCCGACCTGCGGGATCTTGTGCCACTTCTCGCCGACCGGCGCATAGCCGAGTCCGTCTTCCCCGATCACGCTGCCGGCATGGATCGTGACGCGCCGACCGAGGATGCAGTCTTCATACAGAACGACGTTTGGATGCAACACGCAGTTGTCGCCGATCCGGCATCGGGCCGCAACATAGACGCCCGGGTACATCACGACATTCTGGCCGATCCGGGCGTTCGCACCGATCGTTACGCCGTGGTGGATGTTGGCGCTCTCGCCGATCTCGGCCGACGGGTCGATCACCGCACTCGGGTGAATTCCGCCGCCCGGGTGTCGGCGGTAGCCGTGCAGCGCGACGATCATCGCGGTGACGGCCGCGTACGGATCGGCGGTCCGCACAACGGTCAGGCCGTTCGGCACGCCCTGCTTCAGGCCGACGATTACCGCGCCGGCGCGGGTGGTCGCGAGGAGCTTCTCGTACTTGGGGTTGGACAGGAAGCTGATCTCGTCCGGGCCGGCGTCCTCGAGCGTGGCGACGGCGCGGATGGCGCGCGAGGCATCGCCTTCGATCGTCCCGGACATGCCGTGCCGTTCGAGGCCCTTGACGAGATTGGCGAGAGTTTCGGCCATGGACTCATGCATCCGCAGGACGCCGCGTATGTTATGAGCGACGGTCGGCTCTGGCAAACTGCGGCACGCCGCCATGCGCGCCGCGCACGGAACTCAAAGCGCGGCGGTGCTCAGCCGACGCCGAAGTCAGTGTTGTTCAGCAGCACGTCCACCTTTTCGACGTCGCGCAGCCAGGCGAACTCCTCGACAAACCACGCCTTGATCTCTTCGTCGATCAGGCCCGCCGACTTCGTGTTGGGCGAGAACAGGTTGATGATCCCGTAGCGGAACTTCGACAGGAGCAGATCGATGTCGCGCCGCACGATGTCGCGCGTCTGACCGCGGAAGCCGATCATCAGGCAGATCGAATCCGTCGCGGCCGCGACGTCGTCCGGACCGGACCAGTGCATGGACTTGTTGAGGATGCCGTTGCGCAGTCCGTCGTCAAAGGTCTCGACGCCGAGGAACAGGTGCGTGCGGACCGTCCGGCCGCGGCGATTCGAAACGCGGAAGAAGCGCCGCGTCTCGTCGAACGAGTTGCGATAGGCCCAGTAGGACTCGGTGTAGAACTCTTCGATGCCACGCTCGACCAGCAGCGTTCGGATTTGCTCCAACACCGGCGGCGGCAGTTCTTGGATGCTGCCGGAGTTGATGACCTGCAGCCGTCCGAACTCGCCCGTGACGCGCGCCAGCGCCTCGTCGGCGACGCGGCGGATCTCGGCCACGTCGGTCGTGTTGTCGGCGATGTAGTCGCAGAAGCTGCAACGGCTCCAGATGCACGGCAGTCCGCGCAGCAGCA
The DNA here is from genome assembly GCA_023150615.1 of Phycisphaerae bacterium. Taxonomy (GTDB): domain Bacteria; phylum Planctomycetota; class Phycisphaerae; order UBA1845; family UTPLA1; genus JAKLKO01. The sequence continues at coordinate 244,936 of JAKLKO010000003.1, read as the reverse complement.
CGACCTCGCGCGGACGATGCCCGAGATGCCGGCCGTAGCGAACGAGGTTCATGCAGCGTATACTATGCGAGCTTCTCGAACCGGTCCCACATGTACTATTCGAGACGGCGTTTGAGACCTTCGCATGAGCGTGGCCGCTGATTCCGTACCCGCACTGACCGAATTCGTGGAGGAGTCCGCGCTGCGGGAGATGCAGAACGCCTTCGCGGCGCTGACGGGCGTCGCGACGAGCATCCGCGATGCGCGCGGCGCGCCCGTCACCGAGACGCACCACGAGAACGACTTCTGCCGTCGGCTGCTCGATCATCCCGCGTCGGCCGAGGCCTGCCGTGAGAGCCACGTCGCCGCGACGCTCGCCGCCTGTACGCTCGGCGAGCCGTGCCAGCGCGAGTGCCACGCCGGCCTGACGCAATTCGCCGCGCCGATCACGGTCGGCGGTCAGCGCCTCGGGGCGATCATCGTCGGTGATCGGCCGCGCCGTCCGCTGTCCGACGAGCAGGTGCGCGAGATCGCCGAGCGCTTTGACCTCGACTACGACACCCTCCGGCGCGCGGCGTGGGGCCTGCGGAACTGGTCCGATCGCGAGATGACGGCCGCGACTCGCTTCGCGCAGTTGTTCGCGACGACGCTGGCACGGCTGTGCTACCAGGGCTGGGAGCTTCAGCAGCGGGTCCGCGAGTTGAGCACCGTCTACCACGTCTCGACCCTGCTCGCCGGCGAACGAGACCTGCAGTCCGTGCTCAACCTCGCGGCGAAGCTCGTGACGGACGTGCTCAACGTGAAGGCGGCTGGCATTCGCCTGCTGAACGAAGAGACGGACGAGCTGAAGATCGCCGCCGTGCACAACCTGTCGGCCGACTACCTCAACAAAGGCCCGCTGCACGTGTCGGCCAGCCCGATCGACGCCGAGGCGCTCAGCGGCAAGGTCGTGTATGTCGAGGACATGCCCAACGACCCGCGGACCGTCTACAAGGAGGAAGCAGCCCACGAGGGGATTCACAGCGCGCTGGTGACGAGCCTGACCTATCGCGGCCACTCGATCGGCGTCATGCGGGTCTATGCCGAGGGCAAGCGGACGTTTAGCGCGCTGGAGGTCTCGCTCCTTCGGGCCGTCGCCGCGCAGGCCGCGGCGGCGATCATCCACGCGCGGATGCGCCGCGAGGCCGAGGAGGCCGCGGAGCTGGAGCGGCAGGTGCGGCTGGCCGGCGAGGTGCAGATGCGGATGCTGCCGGCGTCGGCGCCGCGGTCGCCGAACATCGAGTTCGGCTGCGTGTATCAGCCAAGCTCGGACCTCGGCGGCGACTTCTACGATTTCATCGAGTTGCCCGAGCAGCACGTCGGAATCGTGATCGCCGACGTCGTGGGCAAGGGCGTGCCGGCGTCGCTGCTGATGGCGGCGGCGAAGGCATCGCTGCGGGCGCACACCAAGAGCATCTACGACATCGACCGCATCATCAGCGAGGTCAATCGCCAGTTGTGCCGCGACACGCGACCGGAGGAGTTTGTCACGGCGTTCTACGGCGTGCTCGATTCGAACGGGCGGCGATTCACGTTCTGCAACGCCGGCCACGAGCCCGCGATCCTGCTGCGCGACGGCGCGCTTCGGGAGCTGGACGTCGGCGGAACCGTGCTCGGCATTCAGCCGGGCGCGACGTACGAGCGCGGCGTGCTCGATCTTCGCGGCGGCGACATCCTGGTCTTCGTGACCGACGGACTGCTGGAAGCGATGGATTACAACGAGCGCTCGTACGGCCGTCAGCGCCTGCACGAGTCGATTCGGCGGCACGCAGCGCTCCCCGCGGCGCAGATGGCGAACCAGCTCGTCTGGGACGTCCGGCGCTTCGCGGGCCTGGCGCCGCAAACGGACGACATGACGGTCGTGGTGGCGAAGGTCCGCTGACGGTCCGGCGGGCGCCGCCGGATCAGAGCTTGCGGATGATCACGGCGGTCAGATCGTCGGCCTGCGGTGCGCCGCCCGAGAATGCGACGACCTCCGCGTAGATGCGCTCGATCAACTCCGACGCAGTCGCGCTGCGCTGCGCGGCGATGATCTGCTGCACGCGGTTCATGCCGAACTGTTCGCGCTGCGCGTTGGTCGCTTCGAAGAACCCGTCGGTGAACAGCAGCAACATGTCGCCGGCGCGAAATGCGACCTCGATCGGATCGTCGTATTCGACGCCTTCGAGGATGCCGAACGGCACGCCGTTGATCGGCAGCGACTCAAACGTGCCGTGCTCGGCGTTGAAGAAGACGATCGGACCGTGCCCGGCCGACACGAACGACAGTCGCGCTTCGGCCGGCCGAAGTAGTCCGAAGAAGGCCGTCACGAAGCGGTTGTCCGGCAGGTCGTTGCAGAGCAGGTTGTTGACGAGCTTGACGATCCGCGGCAGCGAGTCGGTCAGCGACGCACAGGCCCGCAGCAGCGCGCGGCATTCGGCGATAACCAGCGCCGGGCCGATGCCGTGGCCGGTTGCGTCGGCGATCGTGACAGCGATCTCTCCGCGATCGAGGGTCAAAAAGTCGTAGCAATCGCCGCCCGTCTCGTCGGCCGGCTTGTTCCATCCGGCGATATCGAAGCCCGCGGCATCGGGCGGGGCCTCGGGGATCAGCGCCTGCTGGATGTTCCGGGCGATGCCGAGATCGTGCTCAATGCGCTGCTTCTCAGCGAACTGCTCAAGCAGCAATTGCCGCTGGAGCGCCACGCCGACCTGCGCGCCAAACGTCCGCACGAGCGTCTCATCCCAATCGTCGAAACCGCCGCTGCGCTTGTTGAGCACCTGCAGCACGCCGACGGTCAACTGATCATGCCCGATGAGCGGAAACGAGAGGATGTTCCGCGTGACGAAGCCGGTCTTGCGGTCGATCTCGGGATTGAACCGCGGATCGCGATACGCGTCCGGCACGTTGACCACCGAGCCGGTCCGCGCCACCTCCCCGGCGATGCCCCGGTTGACCGGGATGCGCAACTCGCCGACGCCGGTGGCCAGCCGACTGTACAACTCGTCGGTCTTGCGGTCCCAGAGGAAGACGGTAGCCCGTTCGCAGTCGAGCACGGCGAGGGCGGCCTGCTCGATGAAGCCGAGCAACTCCTCGAGGTCGATCGTCGCGCCGAGCCGGCGCGAGACCTCGAGCACCTTCATGAGCATCGCGATCTTGTCGCTGTCCGAGCGCACACCGGCACCTTCCGGCACGATCTTACCCGCCCGGACGGCGGCGGCGGAACGGGTGGTTCCAGAACGTGTCACAATTCCGCCACGTGTGCGACCGTGATGAACAGCGGGATGAGCACACCGAACTTCCGCTGTTCCACGCGGCCAAAGCCCGCCTCCAGCGCGTAACGCCGCATGAGCGACCACGGCGCGTGATGCACGTCGCCCTCCGCCCGCGCCACGAGCACGTCAAAGGCGATCCAGCCGATCAGGTTGTCGCGGAAACCGTCAATGATCATGAGCCGTCCGCCCGGCCGCAGCAGCCGGCGGAACTCGCGCACCACCGCTCCCTGGTGCGGGTAGTGGTGGAACGAGTTGCTGCACGTCACGAGGTCGAACGATGCATCGGCGAACGGCAGGTGCTCCGAATCGCCGTTGACGAACTGGATCGCCGCGTCGTCGATCGCCGCGGCTTTTTCGTGCGCCAGCCGGCACATCGCGTAGGCGTAGTCCAGCCCGACGAGCCGCCCGACGGGCAGTTCGGTCGCGGCAACCATCGCCGGCCACGTGCCGGTGCCGCAGCCGACGTCGAGCATGTCGAACGGCCGCGGGTCGTCGCTCCGCCAGCGGACCAGTTCGGTCAGAAACGCCCGATAAGACGGCTGAAAGACCAGCCGTTGCAGGATCGAGCGATCGTACGTGTGCGCCCAGCGCTCGAACTCGTGGCGGGCGCTGTGCTTCATGCGGTGCGGAGTCTGGTGCACGGCGGAGCGAACTCCTCGTCCCGTCCGGCGGTCGACGACGCGTCTTCGGCGGACCGGCGGCATCTTACACCGCCCGGTCCGTCGCGTATCGCGATGGCTCAAGTCGGCCCGGCATCGCGACCGATGATCGTAAGCCGGCGCTGCCTGACCCACGGCCCGCAAGGCTCGCCGATCGCCCTGCGGGAGTCGTTTCACGATGTCCAAGCGAGAAATGATTCAGCGGATCATGTCTCTGAACCGCTCCGCGCGTCCGGAGTTCCTTCAGCAGTTCTCCGAGAACGACCTGAACGACTACCTGCGGCAGCTCGAAGGTCTCAATAACCGCGTGCGGCACAGCCGGACGCGGAAGCGACCGAACTAGCCCGCACGACCTGGCTCGCTGCGACCGCGGCTTGTCAGCGGCGCACCGCGCCGGCCACGTACGACTTGGCCCGCTGGTACGCCTGGGCGCGGGAATGGGGCGCGAACTGATCGCAGATGGCGCGGCAGACCTCGGCCGCGGTGCTGCGGTCGCCTTCCAGATCAAAGCTCTCAGCACGGCCCCACGCGACGGAGAGTCGCTCAATCGACCCGGCGGCGGAGAGACGCTCGGCCTGGTCCCAGAATCCGCGCGCGCCGCCGTAGTCGAACATCTGGTCCATCGTCAGACGCGCCGCGAGGACGGCGGCGGCCCATCGGCGCGGCGTGTCGAGCGCAAGGCTCTGTGCCGACTGCGCGAGCGCGAGCTGGCAGCGCTCGACGGTCTCGCGCGGCGGCGCAGCGCCGGATCGAAGAACGTCCATCACGCGCCGCACGGCGCGCTGGAACACCGCGTTCGGATCGACCGCCCCCGTATCCGGCTCGGAGACGTCGATCCACTCGATCGCCGCCCGCGCTGCGCGAAACTCGTCGACGTCCTGGTAGATCAGGTAGTGCTGATGGTCGCCGCCGCCGACGCCGATCGGCACGTACAACTGCGCGAGAAGCAGGGCCGCGAATCGCGCCGTGGCGCTTCGCAGCTTGACGCGCTCGACGGTGGGGCTCGAATTCAGCGCCGCCGGTTCGCTGACCAGGTACAACTGGAAGAACGCGCCGGTTTGCGCTTCAACGGGCAGCAGCGATTCGGGTGAAGCGGCAGCGCTGGGCTCTTCGGCCGCCGACGGCGACGTCTGAACCGACGCGGTTTCGGTCGGCGGTTCGCGGGGCGCGCGGCGTTCGGGACGGACGGTTCGGCGGCTCGGCTCGACGCGCCGAGTCGGACGTTCCCACCAGCGCCACTCCCAATCCCAATCCACGTCCTCGCATGCGATGGAGCCGAGCGCGGGCGTGAGCAGCGCAAGTGCCCGCAGGAGGTTCCGTGCGAAGATCGCTCGTTTGGGATTCATGACCCCGAGGCTCCCGGGTAGACGCTGTGATTTCTCGGGTCTGGGCGGGATGGTGTCAAGCCGACGGGCGGGACCCAGGACGATTGTCCGGAGTCGAACCGGGTTCCGAATTTGCCGGACGAAACGATTCTGCGGGTCGCGCGGGGAGATCGGCGGGGGGGCGTCCGAGTTGTCAGGCCTTGGTGGATTCGGTGTGAATTGTTGTTGAAGGCACTCGATTTCCCGAAACGCACGAGGTAGTATTCTTGCGGCGGTTAGGGGAAAGAAGTGCCCGTTCGAATCTTCAACTCTTCGCTCGTGTTCAGCGAGCGCTCGGGCAAACGCATACCTTGACCGTCCGACAAGCGCCGGCAGCGTCCGGCACCGATCGATCGCCGTACGGGAGGCGGGAATGAGCATCGGTCATCGGCGCGGTGCGTTCGAGAAGGTCCTTCTCGATCTCAACACGCAGTGCGACTATCTGCTGCCAAGCGGCGCGGTTCCGGTCGCGAATCGTGCCGAGGTCATCCCCAACGTCTGCCGCTTGCTCGAATGGTCGCGCGAATCGGCCATTCCGTTGGTCTCCAGTCTCAACGTGCACCGGCCCGAAGAAGCGATGTACAGCGGCATGGCGAAGCACTGTGTCGATCAAACTCCGGGACAGCGCAAGCTCCCGTTCACGCTCCTGCCACGGCGCATTTTGATCGACGGCGACAACACCTTCGACCTTCCTTACGATCTCTTCCGACGGTATCGACAAGTTATCTTTGCGAAGCGCACGCGCGACCTGCTCGGCAATCCGAAGGCCGACCGGCTGCTGACGGAGATGCCGCTGCGGCACGTAATCGTGTTCGGCGTGACCACTGAACACTGCGTCAAGGCGACCGTCCTCGCGCTGCTCGCGCGCCATCGAAACGTCGTCGTCGTGCAGGACGCCTGTGGATATTGGAACGCGCCGGAGGCCGAGATCTCCATGCGGCAGATGGACGCGAAGGGCGCGATCCTGATGACGACCGAACAGATCGTCTCCAACGCCGACATCCCGATGCGGCTTCTCCCGCAGGTCGCCGATTCCGAGAACGGCGACGGCGTCGAGCACGCGGCCGGTCGCGGAAACGGGAACGGAGACGGAAACGGTCACGGCGACGGCTCCGTTCGACACACCGTTCCCCTGCGCAGCGCCGGCCTGGCCGGTCGCAGCGCGGTCAGCCGACGCCCTCGTGGCTCGGGTGACCGTCGCAACGGCCGGCTGCTTGCCTGAGCGGCCTCGGACGACTAATCTCCCCGCAGGCCGGGCGATCGACCGGCCGGAATCGATGCGATTGCAACGGGACGTCTTCCGCGATGGCGAAGAAGCTGCCGAAACAACTGGCGATCCTCGATGAGGATCTCTGCACCGGCTGTGAGGCGTGCATCACGGTCTGCCCGGTGGATTGCATCGACAAGGTGCACGACCCATCGCATCCGGGGTACGCGATGGGCGTCTGCACGATCGACATGGGGCGGTGCATCGGCTGCAAGCTGTGCGCGCAGGTCTGCCCATGGGACGTGATCACGATGGTGCCCAGCGAGGAAGTCCTCGCGGATCAGCGCACCGCGGCGCTCGTGACAACGTAGGTCGACCGCCGTTGCCCGACCGCTCCGGCCACTCCTTCCGTCATAAACCAGCCGCCCGTTTTGAGCGCTGCCCTTCGAGCAGCAGGTAGAGCACGTTGTCGGCGAAGATCGGGCTGCGCGTCAGGCCGAGGTGATCCTCGAAAAGGAACGTGACGCCCGTCCAGCGGATCGGCGAGACAATCTTTCGCGACCAGCCCAGCGCGAGGCGCTCGTCCATCAGCGCGCTGCTTCGCAGCACGGTGCCGTCGCCCGGTTGTCGCCGGATCATCCGGATTTCACCCGTTGATGCGTTCACCGATGCGACGGCGTCGGTCGGCACCGCGTCGCCGGCGAACAGGTAGAGCTCGATGCCGGCGGGTGGTTCGGCGGGCGCGTCAAGCGCGGCGGCGAACTGCGCGGCCCGCTCGAGGCACTTGCGCTGGTGTTCGAGGGCGATCCTGCGTCGCGCATCGGGTTCGATGACCGCGGGCAGCAGTTCGCGCAGCCAGCGGTCGGCCCGCGGCGATGCGAGCCCCCAGTTGAGACGCTCCCAGAGCACCGGGTTGAAGAGATCTCCGATGATCGATTTGTTGTCAGAGGCATCGACGACGCAGCCGTGCCGCGCGCGGGGCAGGAGCTGGTACACCGACGGCATGGTCCCGACGATGGCCGCGTCATACCGCGGCAGGACGCCGGCGATCTGCGCGCCGTTCACCAGTTCGTCGAGGGCGTGGATCGAGCCGGCATTCGGCGTTCCGACAAGCACGACGCGCTCGACGAACGTCGCGCCGGCCCATGTGATCGGCGGGGCCGACCCATCCGCCGGCAGGTCGGCATCGCCGTAGCGCAGGAAGTAGCGGGCGACCAGTCCGCCCATCGAGTGCGCGACGATGTCGAACTTCACATCGGCGTCGGCCCGGTTGAACTTGTTGCGGTAGATGGAGCGGAGGTAGTTGCGTCGCTCGACGATGAACTCGTGCAGTCGGCCGGCGTTCTCGACATTGTCGCGCCGCCAGTCATAGTCGAACTGAAAGCAGGTGAAGTGCTGATCGCCGTAGCGGACCGCGCCGCTGCGGCCGAGCAGCTCATCGCGGTATCCGCCCGCGCCGAGCGTGGCGAGGATGTTGGTGTAGGCCTGCAGCTCGATCGGCAGGCCGAGCAAATCGAGCCGAACTCGGTCGAGCACGCCGGAGGGCTGCACCTCATCGCGCGATTCATGCAGCGCGGCGCCGGATCGCATCGGCAGCGCGACGAGCCGCGCGCCGTCAGGCGTCTGCGGATTCGCGTAGCCGCCGCCGAACGCACCCCAGACGACGCGGCCCGACTCGCCATCGACCAGCCGGCTGCCGAGGATTCCCGGGATCACAATCACCGGGTTTCGATCCACGTCGCTGGACGCGGCCGCGCGCGAATACAGTCCGCCGAGGTCCGGCGGCATGATCGTCGCAGCGCAGCCGCTCACGAGCATGGCCGCCGTCAGGAGCGGCGCGAATCGTCGAGACCACACGCGGGAAGTCCTCCACCCGGCCGTCGGCGGACCGGGCAGGCGATTGTAGCGTCGCCGCGGTGGCGCGGGGGGAGGGCTGCGATGTCGGACGCATGCGGCCTATTCGTCGTCGAGCGGGTCGGAGCGCTGGGCGAGCCAGTCGCAGGCCTTCGGCCAGAGCTCGGCCTGCGCCTTCGATCCCACGGCCAGGCCGATGTGCCCGGCGGGGAACTCGATCGACGTGCGGTCTTTGGATGCGACGAGGTCGTTGAAGCCGCGACTCTGGCCGCACGGAACGAGGTGGTCAGCGGTGGCCATGAGATTGAGAACGGGACAGGCGATGTTGCGAAGGTTGACGCGCTTGCGGCCGATGGGCCACTGGTTCTTGATGAGCAGGTTCTGCTGGAAGCCGTAGCGGACGAACTGGCGGAAGGTCTCGCCGGCAACGGGGATGTTGTCGTTGACCCACTGCTCCATGGCGATGAATTCCTCAAGGAATCTTTCGTCCGTCATCTTCTCGTAGAAGTTGAAGTACTTCTCGACGAAGTTGGTGACCGGCTTGAGGAGCTGGAAGTTGAACTGGAGGTACTGCGGCGGCGCGTTACCGAAGACCTCGACGAACGAATCCACGTCGAAGTAGCGCTCGTCGGACCAGAGCGACAGGAGGCTCTCGCGCTGCGAGAAGTCGATCGGCGCGGTCATCAGGATGAGGTTCTTGATGCGGTCCGGATGCAGCGCGGCGTACATGGCGGACATGGTTCCGCCCATGCAGTAGCCCATCAGGTTGATCTGCTCCTGGCCGGTGCGCTCGCGGATGTAATCGACAACGTTGTGCTGGTACGTCTCGATGTAGCGCTCGAGCCCGACGTGCCGGTCGCCGTAGGTCGGCACTCCCCAGTCGATGAGATAGACGTCGAAGCCGGCGCGGAGGAAATGCCGCACGACGCTCTTGGCCGGCATCAGATCGAGGATGTAGGAACGGTTGACGAGAGCGAAGACGATCAGCAGCGGCGTGGCGTACTTCTTCTCCGGTCCCCACGTGTAGCGCAAGAGGCGGAGGTTGTCCTCTTCATAGACGATCTCCGAGGGCGTGCATCCCTTGGGAATGCGCCGCGCGATCTCCATGATCTTCGGCAGCGCCATGAGGCGTTCGAAGAACCCCTGCACGTCGGGCGTGAACGGATGGGTGCCGAACCAGGGAAACGGCATCGTCTGGGTCTGCGTCACGGTGTATCTCCCCTAACTGCGTCGCGGGCGGCGGCGCCTCAGCGGGCGCGGCCGGATTTCGCGGCGGCTCGAACGGAACGTCGCGTTCGAGCGGTACGTCGTGCGGCCCGTCCGCGCCCGGCGCCGTTGGAGGCGGGGGACTTGCGGCGTTCGAGAGCCGCGATCCGGTGGCTCAGCTCTTCCACTCGCTGCAGCACCCGGGATTCGATGGCGTGGAGCGTTTCCAGCACCTCGCCGGTGTCGTCCTGCGTAGGCATCTGAGAGGCGTGCAAGGCGCCGGCCAGAAACTCGTTGAGCTGCTTTCGGAACGCGAGCGCGTTGTCCATGGTCTGCTTCATCATGTCGAGGAACTGCGGAGACCGCATGTAGTCATCGCAGAAGCGGGCCATGGCGTCGAAGAAGGCGCGTCGCATCTGTGCGAGCAGTTCGGGCGCCGGCGCGGGCGGCGGTGTGGCCGAGGGCATCGCGGACGTGGCCTGTGCCCACAGGTCCTGCCAGAACTTCATGACGGGATCGAACGGACCGGCGGAGGCGTTCGGTGAGGTGGACACGTGCGTCTCCTGTTCGAAGCGACGGATGAACCGGAGGCGATTGTAGGGTCCGATGCATCCGGCGCGAAGCCGCGGCGCGCCTGCGAGCAAAGAAAAAGCGCCGGGACGCGGCTCGCGCAAGTCATCCCGGCGCTGGAAATCTCGGTCCGGCCGTCGCGGAATCGCCGGCGCGTCGCGGGCGATCCGTTCGAGCGGTCGGCGGGGATTACTTGGCGGCCGCGCTCTTCGACGGGAGGTTGAAGGCGCTGGTCCAGAAGCTGGACCAGTTCTCGATCGTCTGCATTCCCGTCTTCGTCGAGATCTCGTTGGCCGTGCGGAACGCGTCAAACGTCGCCTGCCAGAAGCTGACGGCCCGGTCGCGCACGTCGGCGTCGCCGCGCCGATCCGCGACCTCGAATGTCTTTCGGACGAGGTCAACGCTGTTCTTGCACTGCGCGTCGGCGGCCTTGAACGACTCGGCCATGTTGCGCTGAATCGTGCCGATCAGGTCGGTCGTGAACTGCTCGCCGCGCCGGCAGACGTCCTCGAGGGTCTCGCAGCCGGTGAACGGCTGGGAGAACATCCGGAACGCCTCTTCCTGGAGCTTGGTGCCCGAATTGAAGAGGGTCTCGAAGCTTCGCGAGGCCTGCTTGAAGAGGTTGTTGAACGTGTCTTTCGTCTCGGTCGCCATGGGATTACACTCCTGTCTCGGACGGTGCTCGAACTTCCGCATCCGTCTGGAGAAAGTGTATCGGTCGCCCGGTCGGAAAGCAACAGATTTTTGTGCACTCGCACAAATTATCGAATCTCGGCGTAAGTCTTTGTAAATAAGCATGATACAGTTATTTTTGAGATGACTTTTTCGCAATTATGCGTTAGAATTTGTGCGATAGCAAAAGAAAAGGGGTTCCGAACATGTCCGAATCGCCGGCCGGCCAGGTGCTCGAAATCAAGAAGTATCCCAATCGGCGGTTCTACGACGTGACGCGCAGCCGCCACGTCACGCTGGCCGACCTGCACCGTCTCGTCCGCGAAGGCCGCACGATTGTCGTCACGGACTCGAAGACGGGCGAGAACATCACGCCGCTCGTGCTGACGCAGATGATCCTCGAGCACGATCCGCCGAAGATGCAGCTCTTTGGCGCGGACCTGCTGCACCAGGTCATTCAGGCCAATCAGCAGATGCTGCGGCTGTTCATCGAAAACTACTTCGGCCGGGCGTTCGAGTCGTTTCTGCAATCGCAATCGCAGTTCGAGAACTTTCTGCGACAGGCGGGTTTCCCCGGGCTGGGCGCGGTGACCGGTTCCAATCCGCTTTCTTGGGCGCAGTCCTGGCTGAAGCAGAATCGCGGGGACGCGTCGGCGGCTTCCGAACCGCCGCCTGCACCGGACGAGGCATCGGCGCTGCGCGCGACGGTCGAGTCGCTGCAGCGCGAGGTGCAGGCGCTGCAGGAGCGTGTTCGGGATGCGAAGCCGCCACGCGTTTCCGCAAAGAAGAAGCCTCGGGGCCGGCGCGGTCGCTAAGCGGCCGGCGCAGTCGATCCGGTCATCGTGGCAACGCGATGCGGCTTACGAGTGGAAGAGCGTCTCGGCCGCAGTGACGTGCTCGGGCAGCTCGGCGATGATGCGATCGGCGTCGCTTTGTGAGAGGCTGACCGATTCCAGCAGTTCGGGCGTCACGTCGTCGAACCCGGCCGTGAGCGAGAAGCCCAGGCCGGCCTTGCAGGCAAGGATGTCCGCGACGTGGACGATGTCGGTGATGGGGCGGAACTCGGCCGCGAGCAGTTGCGGTTTGTGGTGATATCCGATGACGGTCGTGAGGCTGCGCGGGAAACGCCACTTCGTGGCCAGCGCTTGGCCGAACGCCTGGTGATCGGCGCCGATGACTTCCTCTTCGATCGTGCAGAACTTCTTCGGCGCGGCCTTGTAGCGCGCGATGACCTCGGCGATCTTCTTCGGCAGCGCCTGGCGCTCGACCAGAAGGCCGAGGTCGTGGATCAGCCCGGCGAGGAACATCTCCTCGAGGCAGATCGCACCCTGGATCGTGGCGATCGCGCGTGAGGCGACGCCGACGGCGGCGCTGTGCCGCCAGAGGTCCATGCCCGAGAAGCCCTCGATCGACGTGCCGCCCTGGAACATGCGCGTCATCGACGCGGCGATGGCGATGTTCTTCACCGCGGACAGGCCGAGCAGGATGATCGCGCGGTCCAGGTTCGAGATCTGCCCGGGCAGACCGTAGAACGCGGAATTGACGACCTTCAGGATCTTCGTCGCGAGTGCCGGGTCGTTCTTGATCACGCCGTGCAGGTCGCGGGCCGTGCTCTTGGGGTCTTCGACGATGCTGATGATGCGGACGGTGATCTCCGGCAGCGTCGCGATCTCGCCAATGCCGTGAATCGCCGAGTTGACGATCGTTGCCGCGTCGGAATTGCCGGGAGCCATCGTCGGATTCATGTCGTCGTTCCTGCCGGGTACACGATTCCTGGGCCGCGTCACGTTCCCGTGACGTACCGTCGGCTTATCGGCGCGTCGGGCGCGGCGTTTCACTTAGATGTCACGCGGATGGCACTCGTGCGCGCGGGGACGTCGGCGGCACGTGTCGGTCAGGCGAGCATGGCCCAGGTGAGCGGTGTTTCCGGACGGACGGGCATGCGGGTCCGTCGGCCGATAACGGCGGCGTACTCGGCGACGTCGATGCCGTCCTCGGCGCGGCGGACGACCAGATCGTCGGGCGTCAGCGGCACGTCGGGGCGGATGGGGCGCGCGGCGATGAGCCGGCCGCGGGCGACCCGGCGGACCTCGCGCTGGCCTTCGCACAGGGCGATCCGACCTGTTCCGAGGGCCGCGGCGGCCTGTCGCGCGATGGCGACGTAGTCCGCAAGATCGCGCGGCTCGAGCGAGAAGAAGTGATCCGGGCCCACGGCGGTGCGATCGAGCGTCAAGTGCTTTTCGAGGACCGTAGCGCCGGCCGAGACGGCGAGGGCGCCGGTGAACGACTCGCGGGTGTGATCGGAGAAGCCGACCGGGACGCCGGCGCGGCGTGAAAGGTCCGCGATGGCGGCGAGGTTGCATTCAGTCAACGGCGTCGGGTAGCGGCTGATGCAGTGCAGCAGAATGAGCCGGTCGGCCGCACCGGCGCGCCGCATCTGGCAGACGGCGCGGTCGATCTCGCCGATCTCGGCCGCACCGCACGAGACGACCATCGGCAAGCCCGTGACTATTGCGGCGTCGATGAGCGGCGCGTTGACGAGGTCGGTCGACGCGATCTTGAGGACCCGGACGCCGAGGTCGGCGAGGATGCGGACGTCGTCGTCGCCAAAGGGCGTGGCGAGTAATTCGATCCCGGTCGAGGCGGCGTGCTCCATGAGTTGCCGGAGTTGCGAATCGTCAAGCTGCAACCGGGCGAGCATGTCGCGCTGGCTGGTCGCATCGCGATCGTGCGCACGCTGGTAGGCGCACGTCGGCGCGCTGCGCGCGACGAGTCGATCGGCGCGGAAGAACTGGAACTTGACTGCGTCGGCGCCGGCGGCGCGGGCCGCGTCGATCAGCCGGCGCGCGTCATCGAGGCGGCCGTCGTGATTGACGCCGGCTTCGGCGATGATCCAGACCGGCTCGCCGGGCCCGATGCGCCGGCCGCACATCTCGACCGGTCGGGGCGCGCGGGAGCGGAGGATCGCCTCGGCAAGTCGCAGGTCGGCTTCGTCATCGACGTCGACGGTCTCATCGGCGCGAACGAGGAGCGCGCGTCGATCGCCGCCGAAGAAGGCGTGAAAGTCGCGGGCATGCGCCGGCGGCGTGTAGAGCGACTCGCGCGTCAGGGCGACGACGGCGCCATCGTGATAGTAGAGCGGCTCGAGGTCCTGCCGGCGATAGATGTCGTTGTCGCGAAACTTCTGCAACCGATCACCGTCAAGGCGATGAAGCCAGTCGGGGTGCTGCTTGGTGACGGGCGCGACCGTGCGGACGGACGTTGCGCCGGTCAAGCGCAGGTGCTCGATCGCGCGGTCGATGGCGTCCGTCGGGCGCAGCGGGACGTTTCCGTACAACAGGACGATCATCCGCGCGCGGAAGTCTGGGTGCGCGGCTTCGTACCGTTCGACGGCGTGGCGAACCGCGGCGTCGACCGTGGCCGTGTCGCTCGCCAGCTCCTGCGGCCGCGCGATGACGAAAATGCCGCGGGCGGCGGCCAGCTCGGCGGCCTCGCGCGAGTCGGTTGTGAGGCAGACCGCGTCGATGTTTCGCGCGGATTGGGCGTGGTCGAACGTGTATTCGATCACCGCGCGATCGGCGAGCGATCGGACGCACTTGTTCGGCAGTCCCTTGCTGCCCGCCCGCGCGATGATCACTGCCAGGACGCCGTCCATAGGTTGAAGATCGGTCACGGGTCGCACGGGGCTTGATCGCCAGCCGCGGATTGGGACGCGCGGCACTCTAACACGGGCTTCGGCGGTCAGCCGTGCATGAGCGCGTTGAGGACGCGTGCCAGCCGCCCCGCCAGCGCCCCGCGCTCGAATTCGCGGAGTTCGGGCGAGTCCGAAAGCGTCGCCCGCGGCGTTCGGGCCGCGCGGCTTGCGACATCGGTCAGCGTCGCGAAGAGGTCGCGGTCGGCCGCCAGCCGCTCGACGACGCAGCGATCGGGTGCGAGTCGCCGCAGCAGCCGCGCATCGTTGGAATCCGGCGTCGTTTCGAGACACAAGATCGGCCGGCCGGCACGCAAGTACTCGAAGAGTTTGGCATTGTGGCCCCAGCGTGCAACGTAATCACCGACGAGCAGGAGCAGCGCGTCGGCGGAGCAGGTTTCGGCCCAGGCCCGCGCGGGGGAGGTGAGCGCCGTGTGCTCGATCAGGTCCGCGAGGCCCGACTCGCCGAGCCATTGCGGCGACGCGTTTCCGACGAAGCGGATGCGCACGGGCAGCCGGCCGTGCAGGTCGCGCGTGCGGCGCAGCGATTCGAGGAGCAGGTCGGGGCGATTTCGCTGCGTCAGCGTGCCGACGTGGGCCAGTACGGGGACGTCGTGCGCGGCGGCGGCCCGCGGCGTGACCTTGATCGGGCCGCAGCGGCGTTGGTCCCAGCCGTTGGGGATGACATGGACGATCGCCGGATCGATGCCAAGTCGCCAGCGAAGGTCGTCACGCATGGCATCGGAGACGGTAATGATCGCGGCGGCCTGGCGGAGGATCCGGCGTTCGAGCTCGGCGTGGCGGCGACGGAGCGGCTTGAGTTGCGCGGTGTGCCCACCGATGCCGGGCCACGGATCGCGCAAGTCAAGGACGAGCGGGCGGCGAGTCCACCGCGCGAGGCTCTCGCCGACGATCGCAGCGCTGGCGGGCGGAAACGTGGCCCAGATGGCGTCGCAGGGCGCATCGTGCGCGAGCCGGCGTGCGATCCGCGTCGCGCGCAGTCGCCAGACGAGGAACCGGTCGGGGAAAACGGTCCAGCGAAGCAGGTCGCGGCCGCGCGATCCGCCCGAATCACCCGCGTACGGTCGAAAGAGCCGCGATGGCGAGGCCATGTCTCGCACGCCGACGATGCGAGGTGCCGGGTCGGGCCGCTCGGAGGCGGAATCGATCGCGGCGTCGGTGTCCGATGCCGTGACGACGTCGGCGTGCCAGCCGTGCTCGGGGAGGTTCTCGGCGAAGCCGGCGGTCCGGAGGCTTCCTGCGCCCGGCGTGGGCGGATACCAGTACGAAATCATCAGTACGCGTCGCGTGGTCATGTCGCTCTCGGGGCGCGGAGCGTATTGAATCGGCAAAGCGGGCGCGCGTCACGCGCGGGCGGGACGCCTCGTGTCCGCGTGTCGCGGGTGGCCGACGGAAGAGATTTGTCGCAAGATGCGAGGGGTGCGGATCGTCTTGCTTCCTTCGTGGTATCCAACCGCCGAACAACCGCACGCCGGTTCGTTCATCCGGTCGCTGGCGCACGCGCTGGCCGGCGCGGGGCATGACGCGACGGTGCTGTTTCCGGAGCTGCGCTCGCTTCGATTCTGGCGGCCGGGCGACGGTTCGGGCGAGTTGGTGGAACGCGCCGATGGGCCGGTGCGGGAGATGCGCTGGATCGGATTCCGATGGTGGCCGCGCGAGCGTCACGGGACGGTGGCGTTCGCGAGTGCGGCGCGGCGCTTGTTCTACGAGTACGTGACGCGATACGGCTCGCCCGACGTGCTGCACGCGCACGTCGTGCTTCCCGCGGGACACGCCGCCATGCGACTGGCCGGGAACTGGGACGTGCCGTTCGTGTTGACCGAGCACACCGGCCCGTTCGCGATCATGATGGAGACGGCGTGGCAGCGTCGGCAGGTCCGCGGCGCGATGGCGGCGGCGGACGCGGTGACGGTCGTGAGCGCGGCGGCGATGGAGGAGATTGGTGCGGCGGGGATCCAGCGCGAGATGGAGGTCGTGCCGAACGCCCTCGATGCGTCGTTCGTCGAGATTCCGGATGCGCGGATCGCCGCAGGCCGCCGCGTCGGCGAAGCGATTCGCTTCGTAACGGTCGCCGCACTGACGGCGGCCAAGGGCGTGGCGGACCTGCTCGAGGCGTTCGCTCTCGTCCGAAGGCAACGGCCGACGTCGGCGCTACGGATCATCGGCGATGGTCCGCTGCGGCGCGAACTGGAGCAACGCGCGGCGGAACAGAGCGCGTCGGCGTGCGTGGAGTTCATCGGGAGTCTTGCGGGTCCGCAGCGAGTTCGAGACGCTCTGCTGGACGGCGACGTATTCGTGCTGCCGAGCTACGGCGAGACGTTCGGCGTGGCGGTGATCGAGGCGCTGGCGTGCGGCCTGCCCGTGATCGCGACGCGCTGCGGCGGACCGGAGTCGATCGTGACCGGGACGTGCGGGACGCTCGTGCCGATCGGCGACATTGCGGCGATGGGCGCTGCCATGCTCGACTGGGCCCGCAGGATCGAATCGGTCGATCGACGTGCGATCCGTGCGGCGTGCCTGGCGCGATTCGCACCGGGCGTCATCGCGGCGAAATACGCGGCCGTCTACGAGCGAGCGATCCGCCGGTTTGCGGAGCAGCATCCGACTGCGGAGCGTGTTCCACCGGCCGGGCGCGCGGACTGACGACGCAGGAGCATCGCGCGAAACATGTGCGGAATCGCGGGGTTGATCTTCGGCAGTCCGGATGCGCAGGCGGGCGCGATGATCGGCGCGATGACGCAGTGCCTGTTTCATCGCGGCCCGGACGACGGCGCCGCGGTCGTGGTCGGTACGGGCGGCGCGCGCCCGATCGAGCGCCGCTTTCCATCGGCCAACGCGTCGATCGAGTGGCCGCACCATTCGGGCGTCGTCGCGCTCGGAGCACGGCGACTGTCCATCGTCGATCGATCCGACGGCGGGCACCAGCCGATGTCGAGTGCGGACGGCCACGCGTGGATCGTCTTCAACGGCGAGGTTTACAACCATGTTGAGCTGCGGGACGAACTGCGCGGGCGTGGAATGACCTTCCGCGGCATGTGCGATACGGAGGTCGCCTTGGCGGCGTATCGCGCGTGGGGGCTGGACTGCTTCGCGCGGTTCCGCGGGATGTGGGCGCTGGCGATCGTGGACTGGGTGGCCGGCCGCGTCGTGCTTTCCAGAGATCGTCTGGGCATCAAGCCGCTGTATCTCGCGGCGTTCGAGCGCGGGTACGCGTTCGCGTCCGAGATCAAGGCGCTGCGGCGGCTTCCGGGCGTCTCGGCCGACGTGAACGAAGCGCGGCTGCGCGACTTTCTCGTCGAGGGCCTGCTCGATCACACCAACGACACCTTGTTCGCCGATGTCTGGTCGATGCAGCCGGGCGCGATCCTGGAAATCGACCTGCGACCGCCGATGCTGACGTCGGTGCTGGGCCGGCTGACGACGTTCTGGCCGACGGAGCGGCGGTCGGCGACGGCGGATGCCGGCAGCAGCGCTTCCGACCGGCTCCGCGACCTGCTCGACGAGTCGCTCCGGCTGCACGTGCGGAGCGACGTGCCGATCGGGTCGTGCCTGTCGGGTGGGATCGACAGTTCGGCGATCGTGACGTCTCTGCGGTCGCTCGCGCCGTTCGCGCCCGATTCGACCTGGTCGCAGCACACGTTCAGCGCCGTGCTTCCGGGTGATCCGCTCGATGAGTCGCGCTACGTCAATGCCGTGCATGCGGCCGGTCCCGGCCTGCACGATCATCGCGCGGCGTGCGAGCCGGCGCGACTCCTTGACGACCTCGACCGCTTGCTCTGGCACCAGGACGAGCCGATCGCGTCGCCGGGCGTCTTCATGCAATGGGAAGTCATGCGGCTCGCGGGCGAGGCCGGCCTGTCGGTCCTGCTCGATGGCCAGGGTGGCGACGAGCTGTTCTGCGGCTACGCGGGCTATTGGCCGGCGAGGCTTGCGAGCCTAATGCGGCGCGGGCGGTTCCTGCGTGCGGCGTCCGAGTGCCGCACAGCGGCGAGTGGTTGGCGCGGGATGGCGACGCTTTTCGCACGGTGCGTGACGTGGACGATGCCCGCCGCACTGCGCGAGTTCTTGCGTCGAGAGCGCGACCTGCAACGGAATACGCACCTCGCGCCCGAGCTATTGGCCGTCGCGGAGCCGGTCCGCGCTCCGTACCAGCAGCGGATTCCGCGCGGTGTTCGCGCATTGCCGGCCGACGTGCGATGCGTGTTCGACCGGTACTGCTGGGACCTGCTGCTGGTGCGAAGCCTGCCGGCGCTGCTGCATTACGAGGATCGGAGCTCGATGGCGTTCTCGATCGAGGCCCGCGTGCCGTGGCTGGATGCGCCGATGGTCGACTTCGCGATGCAATTGCCCGCGTCGGCGAAGCTCCGCGAGGGGCGGACGAAGGCGATCGTGCGCGATGCGATGGCCGGTCGCGTGCCGGACGCGGTGCTGCGGCGGACGGACAAGCTCGGATTCTCCGCGCCGGTGACGCGGTGGATGTTGGGCCCCCTGCGGACGTGGTGGCGCGACCTGTTCGCATCGCGGTCGATGAAGGAGCGCGGCTGCTTCGAGCCGAAGGGGCTGGCGCGGATCGCTTCGCGCTTCGAGATGGGCGACGAACGCTGGGCCCTGCCGATCTGGCGGGCGGCGATCGTGGAGCAGTGGGCGCGGCGGATGCTCGATCAGCGGGCCGGCGGAGCGGCTTCCTGACGCGGCGCGACGTCAGTCGCCGCGGAGGATTTGCTTTCGGAGCTTCCAGAGTTCGACAAACGCCTTGAGGATGACGGTCGGCTTCGCGCCCGTCTGGACGCCGGCCGTCCTCGGGTAGTGATTCACGCCGACCTCGGCGATGCGATAGCCGAGGCGCTGCGCCCGCGCGAGCAGCTCGGTGCTGATCAGCGCGCTGCGGCTGCGTAGCGGGACCTGCTCGATCAGGCGTCGCGGCAGGAGCTTGAACGCGCAGTCGATATCGCGGACCTTCAGCCCGAACAGGGTGCGGACGAGCGTCCCCCAGCAGAACGCATTCAACCGACGGATGAACGGGTCGGCGCGGCGGATGCGGTAGCCGACGGCGACGTCGCATCGGTCGAGCAACTCGATCAAGCGCGGGATCTCGCCGAGATCGAACTGACCATCGCCGTCGGAGAAGAAAATCCACGCCTTCCGGGCCTCGGACAGTCCGCGGGCGACCGCGCCGCCGTAGCCCTGATTGGGTCGGTTGTGCACGGCGCGGACGTTGGGGATCTCGCTCGAAAGCCGGTCGGCAATCTCGCCCGTGCGATCGCGGCTGCCGTCGTTTACGACAAGGACTTCGAGGTCTTCGGCGACGGCCGCCCCGTGTTCGAGGGCGGCACGGACGACGCGCTCGACGTTGCCCTCCTCGTTGTAGCACGGAAAGAAGATCGTCAGCGATGGCAGTCGACGCATCCGCGCATTTGCCGGTTTGCGGCGCGGACTGTCAAGTCTTATGGCGCGGCGCACGGGCGCCGGCGCGTCTGGAAACCGGGTTGTCGCGCGACGGGAAGGCGGTAAGAATCGTTAGCGGCGTGGTTCGGCAACTCGGCGGCAAGTCGGCGCAACGGCTGCACGGTGCAAATCGCACTCGTGCGCGCAGGTCTCGCGCGCACGCGACATTGCTCGTCGCGTTCGTCGCCGCCGCAATGGCGCTGCAGTCGCCGCCGACGGCCATCGACGCGAGTGCGCCGATCGAGCTGCGATTCGCAGCGCCGCCGCCGACGTCGCCCGCCATCAAGCAGACGCTCGCGGACGTTCAGAAGGAACTCGACGCCCTCGCACCAACGACGCAGCCGGCCGGAACGCAGCCTGCCTCGCAGCCGACAACGCGTGCCGACGCCGATCCGGGGCTTCAGCTCGCGGCCTGGCGGCTGGCGCTGTGGGACCGCTACCAGGAGTTTCGCGCGGCGCTGTCGGAGCTGGATACGAACGCGCGGATGTCGGCCGAGCTGGCGAAGGGCGAGACCGACGCGGCGTTGCGGCGCGAGATCGAGGAATGGAAGCGTCGCACCGCGGAACTGGCGGGCCTGGCCGAGCCGTATCGCGCGACGGAGGCGGAACTCGCCGAGGCGGACGCCGAGTTGGAGAAGCACGCGCGGATGCTGGATGCACTGACGGCGACGATTACCGAACTGGAGGCGTCGGTGTCGAAGGAGTTCCGCAAACAGCGGGCGGAGCTGGACGCGCGGCTGAAGGAGGCACAATCGGAAAAGGAGCAGCTCGACGCGTCGTTCGACGTGGCGCTCAAGGCGGCGGACTCGGAAGTCAAGGCGGACATCATCCGCACGCGGCGTCGCGCGGCGGCGGCGCGCGTCGCGGGGTTGCTTACAAGTCGCGCGGCGCTGGACGCGAAGGAGAAGCTGACGTCGCAGAACGTGCAGGCGTATCGACTGCGCCGCGATGCGCTCAAGCCGCTGGTCGATGCGCTGCGACGGCGGGCCACGCTGCTGAAGGAGGTCCAGAGTCGCAGCGAGGCCGAACGGCTCGCACGGCGGCTGAAGGCAGCCAACCTGTCGCCGGCCGAGCGGTCGTTTCTCAAGCTGTCCCTGCTGCGCGAGCAGACGGTTCAACGGCTGTCGCAGGAATTCACGACGGCGATCCACGACCGGTTTCCGGCGAGCGACTTGCAGGAACTCGTCGGCAACGCGCAACGCGAGCAGGCGTACTGGAAGCGCCTGACCGGGTCGCTGTCGCGCCGCCCGGCGGGCGACGTGCTGCAGGCGAATCGCGCGGTGCGCACGACGCTGTCGCGCGCCGTAGCGCGGCTGGCCGAGCTTCATCGCCTGCTCGACACGAGCGTCAGCGAACAACGATCGCTCGAGCAGTGGCAGGACCGCGTTCACGATGAATCCGTGAAGCTCGCGCAGGAGTTCAAGGATCGGATTGGCACGCGGACCGACGCCGACGCGATCGAGATGATGCGCCGCGTGCCCGAGCTGCGCAAGAGCATCGACGAGCCGTTCGTGGCGCTGCTCCGTGAAGCGGAGGAACTGATCGGGCGGCTGAACCACGGCATCGACACGATGGAGAACCTTGTCAAGACGTACGAGGCGGCGCGCAGCCGGCTGTACTGGGCGCGCCTCTTTACGCGGGGGCACGGATGGTTTGACGCAGATCGGTACGACGCGCTGCCGGCCGAGTGGCGGGGGCTCGTGCGCGGCGGCGGATTGGTGAAGGCGCTTGGCGGCACGTGGTCCGAAGCGCGGCAGGCGATCGCGACGACGCGGCGCGGGAACTGGATTGCCGGATCGGCGGCGGCCGTCATCGCCCTCGTCGCGATGTACTGGGTCCGTCGCCGCAGCCGGGCCGTGTGGTCACGGCGCCCGGTGGAAGATGCGGCGCGGCCCGAGGACGTCCTGCCGTTCGCGGGGCGGCTGCAACTGCAAACGGCCCGCGTCGCGCCCGACCTGATGGCGGCCCTGGCGATCCCGGTCGTGGCAGTGCTGGCAGCTCGCGCGGCGGGCCTGAGCGGTCGCGCGCACGATCTCCTCGCAACGGCGATCGGCTGGTGGACGGGCATCGCGGTGGCGGAGGCGGTGATCCGCGCGTTGTTTCACCAGTCGAAGGCGCGCTATCGCGTCATCCCGTGCAGCAACGCCGTGGCCCGCTTCTATCGCCGCGGCATGCGCGCTCTGCTCGCGGTATTGATTGTGTTCGGCATTCCCGCGACGGCCCTGGCCGCGCTGAACCTCGGCCCCGTCCTGCGGGAACTGCTGCTGGAATGGGGAATCGTGGCGCTGACGCTCGGCGCGTTCGTGTTCCTGCTCTGGCGGGACACGGTGCTGGGCATCTTCCCGCGCGAGCGCCGGCGCGGCTTCGCGCCATCGGTCGCGACGCTGCGCGCCGTTCACGTCCTCCTTCTCATCGTGACGTTCTCGCTGATCGTCCTGCACCTGGCGGGGTACGAGGCGCTCGCCTGGTATGTCTCCACAGGACTGACGACGACCGTCGCTGGCCTGGCGCTTGGGTGGCTCGTCGACCGGCTGGTGCGAGACTTCGTGCGATGGATCGTCGAGCGTGCGCAAGCCACGTCCGTGCACGGCCCGTCGCTCGGAGCGCCGGTCGCCCCGCCGGGATCGAGTCCGGCGCCGGAGGGTTCAGAAAAGCTGTCCCCGCGCGACGTGCGTGAGGTCTCGGCGCTGGCGCGACTCGTGCTCGCGGCGGCGCGGCTGACCATCGGCGTGGCGGTGACGGTGGTTGTGTTGATCGCCTGGGGCGTACGGCCGTACGAGGTCAAGCAACTGCTCGACTTCGAGCTGTGGTCGCAGGGCGGCCAGCCGGTGACGGCATGGCGCATCGGCTCGGCGGTGCTGTCGGCGGTGGCCGCGGTCCTGCTGTCGCGCGTGCTGCGGCAGACGCTGAACGTGCGGGTCTATCCGCGGCATCCGGGGATCGATCGCGGAGCCCAGGCGGCGATCAACGCGCTGCTGCACTACACGGCTGTCGTCGTCGGTGTGTATGTCGGCCTGCAACTGATCCGGATCGATCTGGGGGCCCTGGCGGTGCTGTTCGGCGGACTCGGACTCGGACTGGGCCTCGGCTTGCAGCCGCTGGTGGTGAACTTCTTCAGCGGTCTCATGATGTTCGTCGAGCGGCACGTTCGCGTCGGCGACACGATCATCTACCAGGGGCAGCTCGGCGAGGTGACGCGCGTCAGCATGCGATCGACGACGATCCGCACGCCGGACGGGACGTTCCTCGTCGTTCCGAACGGCGACTTCGTCAACCAGAAGGTCGAAAACTGGACGCTCCTGCGGCAGCCGATCCGCGGGACGGTCGATATCGGCGTTGGCTACAACTCCGATCCGGGCCGGGTGAAGGCGCTGCTGGAGCAGGTGGCGGCGAACGAGCCGCGCGTGCTCAAGTACCCCGCGCCCGAGGCGCTCTTCGTGGACTTTGGCGAGAGCGCGCTGATGTTTCGCCTGCTCTGCTGGTTCAGCGACCCGGCGTCGCGTTGGTATGGCATGGTCGCGATGCGGCACGCGATCGTCGACGTCTTTCGCAAAAACGGGATCGAAATCCCGTTCCCGCAACGCACGCTCAGCTTCGCGCCGGCCAGTGCGGTCGGCGTGCGGATGCTCGAACCCGACGAGCGAAACGAGCCGTCCGATCCGCCGCCGCCGAAGACTCCCGCTTGATGCGATTTCCCCGCCGCGTCTATAATGAACGACAACGGGTCTATCAGCGCGAGGGAGTTCGACGCAATGCCTCAGGACGTACCCGCCGGTCCGGCCGAGCAGGGCGCCGTGACGGCGATTCAGCAGGCCGCACCCCGCATCGAGCCGGGCGCGGCGAAGCCGAAGCAGCTTCCCCCGTACAAGGTCATCCTGCACAACGATGACGTGAACACCTTCGAGCACGTCATTGTGACGATCGTTCAGTTGACCGCGTTGAACGAGAACGACGCGATCCAGCGCGCGGTCGAGGCACACAACTCCGGCTGCGCCCTGCTGCTGGTCACGCACAAGGAGCGGGCCGAACTGTACGAGGACCAGTTCCGCTCCGCCAGCCTGACGGTCACGATCGAGCCGGCGGAATGAGCGAGACGGTCCGGCTGGCGCGCAGGCGCGGACCGTGGCGCGACCCGAACAGTTCGCTCGGCCAGTAGAGCCACGTCGCGACCGCCGATCCGATCACGCACAGGACGATCAGCCCGACCTTGACGCGCCACACGCGGCGGTCAAAGCCTCTGACCGCGGCCGGGTTTTCGGCGAGGCGATGCAGGAGGCGGCAGCGGGAGTTGATGCTGCCGTGCCGCCAGCTCGGCGCATCGCGCGGAATGCCGTTGAGGTCCGCAATCTCGCCGAGCGTCTGACCGAACAAGTGCGCGGCGCCGAGGCACAGCGGCGAGCGCTTCAGATCGACCGAATCGACCGGTCCGGCGGCGTGGACCGGGCAGCTCGGCGTGCACGAGTCCATATCGGGCGTGATGGCGCGGACGCCGAAGACGTCGGCCTGCCGCTCGAACCGTCGCGAGACCCAGCCGAAGCCGAATCCCCACACAACGATCGTCGCAGCCATGGCGATCAGTTGCAGCATCCCGACGTCCAGCCGGACCGCGCGCACGAGGATCTCGAGCAACCCGCCGACCGCCAGCATGCTGACGATCGCGAACAGGACGAAGAACTGAAGATGGTGGTGCCGGACGTGCCCGGCCTCGTGGCCGAACACCGCCTCGATTTGCCGCGGCGCCATGGTCTCGATCAACCCGTCCGAGAGCAGGACGTATCGCAGCGGCTTCACGAATCCCATGACGGCCGCGTTGACGACGAGTCCGTGGCTGTTCCAGACGAGGATCTCGCGGTAGCGCAGCCCCATGCGGCGGCACTGGCGTTCGAGCCGGTCGCGCAGTTCGCCGGGCGGCAAAACGTGCGTCGACCAGATGTGCCGCACGAACGCCGGCGCGATTAGCAGGACCGTGCCGCTGGCGATGCCGAGCAGCGCATCGGCGGCCCACGGTACGCGCGTGGCCGTGACGATCGGCCCGCGGTAGACGTCGAGGACATGCTTGGCGGCGAGCACGAGCGCCATCGGTCCGGCGATGATGAGGATCTGGTGGCGAAGCTTGTAGACGAGATACTCGGCGACGGGCCAGATCGGGCGCGGCGCGACGCCTTCGAGGGCGCGCTGTCGCACCGCGGCAGCGCGGATGACCGTGTCGGCTGGGTAAAGAACAAACCAGATCGCCACGATCGAGAGGATGAACGGGGCGATGATGATGACGTCGGAGACGAGCGGCCAGGACCACGGGGCGTGCAACCCGCGGACGAGCGGCATCCAGGGCGTGCAGATGAACAGGAAGAGGAGCGACACGGCGAGCAGGCCGAGCAGTGCGACCTGCCCGCGGGTGTAACGCTCCTGCGTGCGCTCAATGTCGAAGGGCGTGCCGCGCCGGACGCGCAGGGCGCTGTGATTCACGACCAGCCCGGCAAGCGCGGCGATTGCGACCAGGCCGAACGCGATCATGGCGGCGCTTTGCAGGGCGGTTGCAGCCGAAAGCGGGTCGACGGGGTCATAGGGGAGGAGGTTGAGCCGCGCCGGCGGCAGGTCGTCGGTCAGCAGGAGCGCAAAGGCAAGGATGACAAGGAAGTACATACGCTGCGGCGGCTCGCGTCAGGGCGTTCGGACCGACATTTTCGCGCATTCTAGGGGGTCCGGGCGGGCGACTCCACGGGCTGGAGCGTCGAATCTCTTGTGTATACACTCTCGGGACCACGCACTTGGAATACACCCGCGCCGTGGGGCCATTCGGGACGGACGGTGGTTGTCCGGCCGCGGTGAGCGAGTCCAGTCGGCGATCGATCGATCGCAGGAGTTCAGAATGACGCTTTCAGTTCGACGTGTGACGGGGTTGTGGATCATCGCGCTTGCAGTGTCGGCGGCCGCCGCGGCCTGGACGCAGGAGACGCCGCCGGCGGGCGGCGCCGCGGGAACGGGTTCGGATTCCGGGGCCGAAAAGCGGCCACTGCCGTCCCCGCCGAGTCGTCCGGGCGTGCGGCCGGAGGTGTACATCTCGCCGCGCGTGGCGGAGATGATCCTGGAGGAAGTGGATATCGATGCGCAACAGGAGGAGCAGTTCAAGGCGCTGATGTCGGAGGCGCAGAAGAAGTTCACCGACCGGATGCGCGAGGTCCGCGAGAAATCGGACACCTTGAACAAGATTCAGGAGCTTCGCGAGCAGATGCGACAGGCGCGCGTCGAAGGAAACGCGGCGCGGATCGACGAGCTGCGCCAGCAGATGCGCGAGCTGTTCGCGCCGCAGCGGATCGCGCAGGCGGAGATGGAGAAGGACCTGCACGAGGGCATCCTGAAGATCCTCCGCCCGGACCAGTTGGAGGCGTTTGAGCAGGGCTGGAAGGAGACGAAGTCCGGCGGTGTGCGGCGGTCGCTTTCGGCGTCGTCATCGCGCGACCTGCGCCGCGCCGTGATGGCGCTGGGCCTGACAAACGATCAGCGCGACAAGATCAACCGCATCTTCGACGAATTCCGCAAGACCGAACGGAGTCGGCGCAGCGGCAGCAAGAAGGACGATGCCGCAAAGAACGAGGAGATCAAGGGCGTGCAGTCGCTCCGCGCCCAGATCGAGGAAGTGCTGACGCAGGAGCAGAAAGAGAAGCTCGAGCAGTTCCTGACACAGCGCGGCCCCGGCCGCCGCACCGGCGCCGGTCCGCACGGTCCGAAGCCCGAAGGTGCGGGCGCCACGGGCGGCTCCGGATCGCCGACCGGCTCGGGCGAAGATCAGCGCAAGGAGTAGCGCGGCGCGACCGCCGATTCATCGAAACGGAGCGAATCGCCGGATCACCGCCTCGGCGGTGTGCATTCCGTCGACCGCGGCCGAGATGATGCCGCCGGCGTAACCGGCGCCCTCGCCGATCGGATAGAATCCCGCGGCACGGACCGACTCGCGCGAATTTGCATCCCGCAGGATGCGCACCGGCGCCGAGGCCCGCGTCTCGGGCGCAGTGATCATCGCCTCATCGCCGGCGAAGCCCGGCAGGCGCGCATCGAGGATCCGCAGCGCGCGGGCCAGCGCCTCCCCCGCGAAATCCGGAATCACGCTGCGAATCTCCGTCCATTGTCCGCCGAGCGGGAACGAGGTGACCAGCGCGCCGTCGGACGCCCGGCCCGCGAGGTAGTCGCTCGCGCGCTGCGCCGGCACGGCGTAGCTCCCGCCCGTCGCCTCGTACGCAAGCCGTTCCCAGCGCCGCGCGTACTCCAGCCCGCAGAGCGGGTCGTCGCCGAACAACTCCTGCGGCACCGTCATGACCAGCCCGGCGTTCGCGAACGCCCCGCCGCGCGACGCGCGCGAAGCGCCGTTCGTGGCGATCAGGCCGGGCGATTCGTTCGTCGGCAGGATGGTCCCGCCGGGGCACATGCAGAAGCTGAAGACGTCGCCGTGCGGGCCGGCGGCGTCACGGGCGACGAGATGGTAATCGGCGGGCGGAAGGCGGACCTGCTCGCACCACGCGCCGTACTGCCACCGATCGACCAGCGCCTGCGGGTGCTCGATCCGCACGCCGAGCTGGAAGGGCTTCGCCGCAAGCGCAACGCCGCGCCCGGCCAGCATGCGAATCGTGTCACGGGCCGAATGACCCACGCCGAGCAACAGCGTTTCCGCCGGCTCGCGGACGCCGTTGACCGTGATCGCGCACAGGCGGCCGTCGACGATCTCCACGTCATCGAGTCGCGCGCCGAAGCGCACCTCGCCGCCGTACGATTCGATCGACTCCCGGATCCGCCGGCAGATCGTCGGAAGTCGGTCGCTGCCGACGTGCGGCCGGCCGTCGATGAGGATGTCGCGGTGCGCGCCGTGGCGGAAGAAGATGGCCAGGATCTGCCGCACGCGCGGGTCGTTGACGCGCGTGTAGAGCTTTCCATCGCTGTACGCGCCCGCCCCGCCCTCGCCGAACAGCAGATTGCTCTCCGCGTCAAAGTCGCGCCGCCGGTAGTACCGCACCATCACGTCGCGATGGCGCGTCCGCACGTCCCGGCCGCGCTCGATCAGGATGGGTCGAAAGCCGTGCTCGGCGAGGATCAGCCCCGCGAACATGCCGGCCGGACCGAATCCGACGATCACGGGCCGATGCCTCATCGGCCCGATGCCGGGTTCGATCCGCGGCGGCGGCTGAACACGGAGGGCCTCGACGCCGCGCGGATGCTGTCGCGCCAGCACGTGGCGCTCGCGCTTCTCACCGCCGGCGAGTGTCAGTTCCAGGTTGTAGCGGAATGCGATCTCCGCCGGCCGGCGCGCGTCCAGCGCGCGGCGCACGACGGCGTACAGGCGGATCTCCTCGCGGCCGACGCGCAATCGGCGCGCGGCGAGTTCGGGCAGTCGCTCGGGCGGCTCGTCCAGCCGCAGCAACAGGTCGCGGACCAGCAGCGCCACGGTCGCATCGTATCTGCGCCGCGTCGTGCGTGTCGAATGGCTGGCTTGACCGGCGGTTCCGGTCGCACTAGGTTCGTCTCATCAATGGCGCACGCGACGGCGGAACGAACGGCCCCGCGCCGGCGCGGTCGGTTGCCTGCGTGGGGGCAATCGCGGGCCGAATGATGGGAGAGCGGTGATGAAAGCGATCAATCGACGTGAGATGATGGGTTCGCTGGGCACGCTGGCCGCGGCGGGTGGATGGATCGGACTGACGCAAAACGAGGCCGTCGCGGGCGAGACATCGACCGACGGCCCGCTGCGCGAGTACGTGCTGCCGCCGCTGCCGTACGACTACGATGCGCTCGAGCCGCACATCGACCATCAGACGATGCAACTGCACCACGACAAGCACCACGCGGCGTACGTCAAGGGCCTGAACGAGGCCATCGCCGGCCTGGAAGCGGTCCGCAAGAGCGGCAGTCCGGACGACCTGGCGAAGGTCCGCGGCCTGACCGATTCGCTGGCGTTCAACGGTTCGGGTCACCTGCTGCACACGGTCTTCTGGGGCAACATGAAGAAGGGTGGCGGCGGCGAGCCAAAAGGCGCCCTCGCGCGGCAGATCGAGCGGAGCTTCGGCAGCTATTCGGCGTTTCGCGCGCACTTTGACGCGGCGGCGACAAAAGTGCAGGGCAGCGGCTGGGGCCTGCTGGCGTGGGAACCGCTCAGTGCGCGGCTCATCGTGCTTGCCGCGGAGAAGCACCAGAACCTGACGATGTTCGGCTGCGTGCCGCTGCTTGTGCTCGACGTGTGGGAGCACGCGTACTATCTGAAGTATCAGAGCGACCGCACCGCGTACGTCAAGGCGTTCTGGAACATCATCCACTGGGACAACGTCGATCAGCGGCTGTCCGGCGCGATGAAGCTGACGCTGTAGCCGGGCGATCACCCTCTCCCCACGGGGCGAGGGCCTTGGTGAGGGCGGTTCCGCGATCCGGTCCCACCGACGGCGGTCCTCCGGGGTCTTGTCGGCAAGCGCCGGCCGTTCGTCGCGACAGGCGGACCCCGCGCCATCGCCGCGGCGCTACTCGGGCTTCGTCGACATCGTCTCCGCGCTGTGCGGCTCGCGGGCGAGGTTGCGGTTGACGGTCGGAATCTCGATCACGACGTCCTTCGTGCCATCCGGCACGCACTGGCAGCCGAGCCGCGAGTTCGGCCGCAGGGCGTAGGCCTCGTCGAGCTGGTCCTCCTCGGCCTCGGTCGCCTCGTTGCACGCGGCCAGCCCTTCCCGGACGTAGACGTGGCAGGTGCTGCACGCGCAGACGCCGCCGCAGGCGTGATCCAGCTCGATCCCGTTGCCCATGCAGATGTCGAGGATGCTGCCCGGCAGGCCGTGATCGCCGAACGGCAGCTTCGCCGGGTCGACCTCCAGCACGTGCTCCTGCTTCTGCTCGTCGATGATTGTGATCCGGTACCGGCGCGTCGGCATGCGGATGTTGGAATCAGCGATGTAGGGGTTCTGTCCGCCCATGTCCCATCTCCCGGGGCGCGGCGGCCCGTCGGCGCCGCGCGTCACTTCTGCTCTTGCAGCGCCTGCGTGATCGCCAGCTCGGCCAGCGGCACGGTCTGGCGGTCGAACGCGTCGAGCGCCTGGTGGATCCTCTCGGCGTCCTCGCTGGTCTGTCCGAGCCGGCGAAGAACGCGCATGCCTTCCTCGATGGCGACGCGCTGCGCGTGCGGCAGCCGGTCGCCGACGCGATCGAGCATCTGCTGCGTCTTGTGCAGGTCGAACTCGATCTGGTTGCGCAGGTCGATCAGGCGGTGCGCGGTCATATCCTCGCGCGCGAAGCGCACGCTTTCGCGCTCGATCCGCGCGACCTCCTCGCGCGTCAGCCCGTGCGCCGGGACGATCTGAATGCCGGCCGAGCGGCCGCTGCGCTGCTCGCGGGCCGTGACGTTCAGGATGCCGTTGGCGTCGATGAGAAACGAGACCTCGATCTTGGGAATGCCGGCGGGCATCGGCGGGATGTCGGTCAGCGTGAACGCGCCGAGGCTGCGGCAGTCCTTCGCCAGCTCGCGCTCGCCCTGGAGCACGTTGATCTTCACCTTCGTCTGCCCATCGACGAACGTCGTGAACATCTCGCGCGCCTGGCACGGGATGCGCGTGTTGCGCATGATCAGCTTGCCCATCGCGCCGCCCATCGTCTCGATCCCCAGCGACAGCGGTGTCACGTCAAGCAGCAGCATGTCGCGCCGCCCGCCGGCGAGAATCTGCGCCTGCACGGCCGCACCCATCGCGACGACCTCGTCGGGATTGAGGGCCGTGTAGGGCGTGCGGTTGAAGATCTGCTCGACCCGGCGGCGGACCAGCGGGATGCGCGTGGAGCCGCCGACGAGCACGACCTGCTCGATCGCGTCGGTCTGGAGATTCGCGTCGGCCAGCGCCCGGCAACAGGCGATCACGGTGCGCTCGATAAGCGGGGCGATCATCTGCTCGAACTCGCCGCGCGTCAGCGTCCGGCGATAGATCCGGTCCCGGCCGAGATCAAGCTCGATTTGCGTATGTGCTTCGCCGCTCAGCCGGATCTTGACCTGCTCGGCGAGCAACCGCAGGGCCTGGCGCGACGCCGGCGCGTCGATCTCGACGTCGAACCGTTCGCGCACTTCGCGCTGGACGAGCGTGATGATCGTGCGGTCGAAGTCGTCGCCGCCGAGGTGAGTATCGCCGTGCGTGCTGAGAACCTCGAACACCCCGTCCGAAAGTCGCAGAATCGTGACGTCGAACGTGCCGCCGCCGAGGTCGTAGACCGCAACGATCGACGGCGCCGCCGCCGCAACGTCGCCGGCGGTCGCCGCGCTGCTGCATCGGCTCGTGTCGCCGACCGGCAGCGACGCGGTCGCCGGGCGCTGCACGAAGGCGCGCGGCCGCTGTTGGCCGAGACCGTAGGCCAGCGCCGCGGCCGTCGGCTCGTTGACGATGCGGACGACGTCGAGCCCGGCGATCTGGCCCGCGTCGCGCGTCGCCTGGCGTTGCGAGTCGTCGAAGTAGGCCGGAACGGTGATGACGGCCTTGCGCACCGGTCGTCCGAAGTGTTTCTCAGCACGGCTGCGAAGTTCGCGCAGGATCAGGGCCGAGATTTCCTGCGGCGTGAGCCACTCGCCGCGCAGGTTCACGCGGACGATGTCCCGCTCGCCGTCGGTCGTCACCTGGTACGACAGGTAGGGCAGTTCGCGCTGCAGCACGTCGGCGCCGATGCCCATGAGCCGCTTGATCGAATAGACGGTGTGCTCGGGGTTCTCGACCGCGTGCCCGCGGGCCTGCCATCCGATCGAGAGTTGCCCGTCGGGTGACACGCCGATGACCGATGGCACGCGGCCGTCGCCGTTCTCATCGCGCACGACCTGCGGTCCGCGCTCATCGCAGTACGCCACGAGCGAAAACGTCGTGCCGAGGTCGATGCCGACGATGATTTCCTCGCTGCGATCGCTCACGGGTCGTCCGTTCACAACTGCGCCAGCAGGTTCTGGTAGTACTTCATGGCGTTCAGTTCCAGCCGGAGCCGGTCGCGCGTCTCGTCGCCCGGCGCGTTCAGTTGCCCGGCCAGCTCGGCGACGCGCCGCTCGCACGCGGTGCGTTCGGCCAGCACCGATTCGCGGATTCGCGCCAGCGTGGCCGCGTCGCCGTTCAAGCGCGCCTCCTCGATCTCCTCGCGGAGCATCATGACCTCCCCGAGCAGTTGCGGCGGGACGCGTTTGTCGTCCGCCGCCGACTTGCCGCCCGACGTCTCGAGTAGATACTCGGCGCGGAGCATCGGGTCCTTCACGACGGCGTAGGCCCGGTTCACCGCGGCGGCCAGCCGCAGCGCGAGGGCCTGCATCTCCGGCTCGGCGGTGGCGAAGCCGTCGGGGTGGACGTTGCGCGAGATGGCGAGGTAGTGGCGTTGCAGCGCCGCGTCGTCGATGGCAAAGCGCCGCGGCAGACCGAACAGCTCGAAGTAGTCGGCGCCCTGCACGTGCTCGAGCAGAGTGTGGCAGTCGGTGCAGGCGAGCGGCGTCGCGGCGAGTTGCGCGCACGTTGCGCATTTGGCCGGAGTCGTGGCGATCGGGGTCATGGACATTCGACGCACCGCAACGCAAAGCGGCAAGACCGCGGTGCGGCGACCGGGGCCTTGCCGCCGAGTAGCTCGAAGGGCGCTCCGGCCGGTGGATCGACGCGGTCGAGCGACGTCCGCCGTCGGGGCGGCGTCAGGCGCTGAAGCTGCTTCCGCAACCGCAGGTGTGGGTCGCGTTCGGGTTATTGAACACGAAGCCGCGGCCCATGACTTCGTCCTTGAAATCGACGGTGACGCCGTTGAGGTACAGGTAGCTCTTCGGATCACAGGCGACCCTGACCTCGTGCAGGTTGAAAATCTCGTCGTTCTCGTTGACGGAGTCGGTCAGGTCGAGCGTGTACGAAAAGCCGCTGCAGCCGCCGCCCTTGACGCCCACGCGCAGGTAGGTGCCCTCGCGCGGCAGGTTCTGCTGCTCGATGATCGTGCGAACTTCCTTCGCGGCTCGCTCGGTGAGATTCACGGCCATATGCGATCAACTCCTTGTCGTGGTCCTCGTCCGGCCGACCGCTCGGATCGACCCGGCCGCCGTGCCCCGCGGGGGCGACGGTGGCGTGCATTCTAGGCGCCGGCGGCCGCGGACGAAACCGATTCGGCCGCGTCGTCGACGTGGTTCTTCTGTTTGTAATCGGCGATGGCGGCGCGGATGGCGTCTTCGGCCAGCACGCTGCAATGGATCTTGACCGGCGGCAGGGCAAGCTCTTTGACGATGTCGGTGTTCTTGATCTGAAGCGCTTCGTTGACGGTCTTGCCCTTCAGCCACTCGGTGGCGAGCGAGCTGGAGGCGATGGCGCTGCCGCAGCCGAACGTCTTGAATTTTGCGTCGACGATCCGGCCGGTGGCGTCGCACTTGATCTGCAACTTCATGACGTCGCCGCATTCCGGCGCGCCGACGATCCCCGTGCCGACCTTCGGGTCGTTCTTGTCGAACGATCCGACGTTTCGCGGGTGCGTGTAATGATCGATGATTTTGTCGCTGTAGGACATTTGATTACCTCTGTCAGGACTCGTTATTCCTCGCGTGTCGGAGCCCGCAGGACCTCGGCGTCGAGCTCCATGGACTCACCCTAGTGCGCGGCCCACTGCACCTTGCTCAGGTCGATGCCTTCCTGCGCCATCTCGTACAGAGGACTCATCTCCCGCAATCGCCGGACCGCCGTCACAACCCGCTCCACCGCGTAGTCCACCTCCTCCTCGGTCGTGAACCGACCGAGCGAAAAGCGGATGCTGCTGTGCGCCAGATCGTCGCCGACGCCCAGCGCCTTGAGCACGTAGCTCGGCTCCAGCGACGCGCTCGTGCATGCCGAGCCGGAACTCACCGCGACGTCGTCGAAACCCATCATCAGCGACTCGCCCTCGACGTAGAGGAAGCTGACGTTCAGGTTGTTCGGCGTTCGGTCCGTCGGATGGCCGTTCAGAAAGATCTCGTCGAGCTGTCCGAACAAGCCGTCCTTCAGCCGGTCGCGCAGCGCCGCCACCTTCTTCGACTCGGTCGGCATCAGCTCGCGGCACAGCTCGGCCGCCTTGCCCATGCCCACGATGCCCGGCACGTTGAGCGTTCCGCTCCGCATGCCGCGCTCGTGGCCGCCGCCGTGCAGGACCGGCTCGCAGCGCACGCGCGGCCGCTTGCGACGCACGTACAGCGCGCCGATGCCCTTCGGTCCGTAGCACTTGTGTCCCGAGCAGCTCAGCAGGTCGATGCCCATCGCCTCGACGTCGATCGGCACCTTGCCGAACGTCTGGGACGCGTCGGTGTGGAACAGCACGCCGCGCTCCTTGCACAGCGCGCCGATCTCGCGGATCGGCTGGAGCGTCCCGATCTCGTTGTTGCCATGCATGAGCGAGACGAGGATCGTCTTGTCGGTCATGGCCTCGCGGACCTGCTCGACGCTGACGCGCCCGTACTTGTCCACAGGCAGGAACGTCACCTGGCAGCCGCTCTGCTCGAGGTGCTTGCACGGGTCGATGACGGCCTTGTGCTCGGTCACCTGCGTGATGATGTGGTTGCCCTGGTCGCGGTACATGGCCGCGACACCCTTGATGGCGATGTTGTTGCTCTCGGTCGCGCCGCTGGTCCAGACGATCTCTTTCGACGACGCGTTGATGACCGATGCGACCTGCTCGCGCGCCTGCTCCACCGCCTCTTCCGCCTCCCAGCCGAAGCGATGGCTGCGACTCGCCGCATTGCCGAACCGGCCCTGGAGGTACGGCAGCATGGCCTCCAGCACGCGCGGATCGACCGGCGTAGTCGCATTGTTGTCCATGTAGATGGGCAGCCTCATGTCTTCAACTCCATCGACCCGACCGCCAGCGGAACGACGCCTGACGGCTCATGGCCGCAGCAGCGATCACCCGCGATGTCGGCCAGCGTGATCTGCTTGAGAAACTGTTCCAGCTTTTCATGCACGCGCCGCGCCGGGCGCGAAATCGGACAACTGTGTTCGAGATCGCACGGATCGGCGCCCGCAGTCCCATCGCCTTCGGCGCCGGCGCACTGTACGAAGCGGATCGGTCCGGCGATCGCGCGGATCAGGTCATAAAGCGACACCGAGTCCGGCTCCACCGCCAGCACGTATCCGCCCTTCGCGCCGCGGAGCGAGCGAATGAACCCTTCGTGCGCCAGCGTCTTCAGAACGTTCATCAGCAGCGCCACCGGCACGTGGTAGCGCTCGGCGATCGCCCGCGCGTTGGCGACCTCGCCGCGATTCTGCACGAGGTAGGCCAGCGCGATCAGCGCGTAGTCGGTCTTTCGCGTCAGGGCGAGCACGTGATCCTCGTCGCCCGGCGAAGGAACCCGTCTTCGCCGCTGCGGAAATTTAGCACTGAAACGGTACGGATTCAAGCGCTTTTCGGCGACAAGTCGACGATTCTCCTGCGAGTTTCGCGATCGTAAACTGATTTGCACAAATTGGTTATGAGTTTCATGTAACCAGAAGAGCCCACAGTCTTACAGGGGTTCCCGAAGGTGGCGCACT
This sequence comes from Phycisphaerae bacterium, assembly GCA_023150615.1. GTDB lineage: Bacteria > Planctomycetota > Phycisphaerae > UBA1845 > UTPLA1 > JAKLKO01. The sequence goes on along the minus strand of JAKLKO010000003.1, from coordinate 209,478 downwards.
TGGCACGACTCGGTACCACTCGCGGGCTTTTCGAGGCCACGCGCCATCGCGACGTATCGCGATCAACGCCGGCCCACACGCCGCGCGTTAGCATGCCCTTCCGGTCCCCGACTGCGCTCATCCGGGGCCACGCACGATGATGGAACTCCGATCCGTTCCGGGCCACTTAGACTTGCGGTCCTCCACGCTCAAGCGATGCCCGCGGGTGCCCGCACGCGACCTGGTTCGATGCGCCGCCGTCGCGTCGCTGCTTTTCATCGGCACCTGCCGCGCTGAGCCCCCGCGCGACCGCGACGCAAACCCTGACGCCTCGCCGCCCGCCGTGGCGGCGTCCCGGCCGGCCGGACCATCGAGTCGTCCGGCCACGGAGGATCGCGCCGCCGAGCGACTCCGCATGGTCCGCGACCAGATCGCGTCGCGCGGCGTCCGCGATCCGCGCGTGCTCGACGCGCTGCGGCGCGTGCCGCGGCATTGGTTCGTTCCTTCGCGCGTGGCCGGCGAGGCATACGACGATCATCCGTTGCCGATCGGCTTCGGACAGACGATCTCGCAGCCCTACATCGTGGCGCTGATGACCGAGGCGCTGCGCGTCGCTCCCACGGATCGCGTGCTCGAGATCGGCACAGGATCCGGCTACCAGGCCGCCGTGTTGAGCGAGCTGGCACGCGAGGTCTACACGATCGAGATCGTGCGACCGCTCGGCGAGCTGGCCCGGCGGATCCTGCGCGAGCGAGGCTACGAAAACGTTCACGTGCGGATCGGCGACGGATTCGGCGGCTGGCCGGAGGCGGCGCCATTCGACGCGATCATCGTTACGTGCGCGGCACCGACGCCGCCGGCGGCGCTGGTGGAGCAGCTTCGCATCGGCGGACGGCTGTGTATTCCCGTCGATGCGCCCGATGGATTTCAGGAGCTGATCCTCTTCCGCAAGCGCGACGACGGCGGACTCGATCGGCAGGTTCTCGCGCCCGTGATGTTCGTGCCGATGACGGGCGAGGCGCAGCGGAAGCGGTGACGCGACGCGTTTGCGGACGGCGCGTTGACTCGTGTAGCATGACAGGGGAAATGTGGACCGGCGCGGCCGATCCGGGCCGCAAAGAGGGCGTTCGGCGGTTCGAGGTGAATCATGCAGGCATGGGCCTCAGTTGCGGTATTCGTTCTGGCGGCGAACACGCCGGGCGAGGGTGAGATCCGGCGCGTTCAGATTGAGACGATTCTGAAGTCCTCCGGTGCGAGGATGCAGCTTCCGTCACCGATGCCATCGCAGATTCAGCTTTCGACCGACCGGCCGGCGGGCGTCCGCAAGGCGCCCGAGGGCGCGGCGCTGCTCTGGGGGACCATCGCGTTCGGCGCGGGCGCATCCCCGCTGCAGGTGACCGTGGCGATCGATGAGTCGACCGCGGCGTCGCCCGTGCTTTACGTGGATCGCAACGCCGACGGCGACCTGACGAACGATGCACGTCCGAAGTGGACGGTCGTCGAGGGCGAAACGCCCAGCACGGCCCGCGCAGAGGGCGAGCTCGATCTTCCGCGCACGACCGACGGCGCGCAGACGCTGCGTGTCATCGCGTACCGTTACCGGGCGGAGGCGGCCAAGGTCCGCGGCTTGCCGGCCAACGTGCTGTTCTATTATCGCGACTACTGCATCAGCGGCGCGGCCGACGTTGACGGAACGCGGCGCTCGTTTCTGCTCTGCGATGAGGACTCCTGCGGGGACTTCACCTTCCCGCACGGCCGCTGCCGCAAGCTGCGCTACGGCATCGACCTGAACAACGACGGCCAGGTGGCGTTCAGCACCGAGTTGCAGGACGCCGGCACGGTGATGTCGGTCGGCAACACGCAGTGGAAGCTCTCAGCCGTCAGCGCCGACGGCGGCACGGTAAAGCTCGAGGGCGTTCCAAAGGGCGTGAAGATCGCATCGGAACTGATCGGCAAGGGGATCGACGACAAGCCCATCGAGTTTCCAAATCAATACCGCGGCAAGCTCGTGCTGGTGCATTTCTGGGCCACATGGTGCGGCTACTGCAAGCGCGAGATGCCCAACGTCGTCAGCGTGCGGCAGCGGTTCCGCGCGCAAAACGTCGAGTTTCTCGGCGTCAGTCTCGACCAGGCCGACGCGGAGGAGAAGGTCCGCAGCTACATGAAGCAGATCGGGATGGACTGGGCGCAGCTCTACGATGGCAAGGCGTGGCAATCGCCCGCGGCGAGGGAGTACGGCGTCCGATCGATTCCGTCACCGTTCCTGATCGACGCGGACACGATGCGGATCATCGCCGAAGGTCAGGACCTGCGCGGAGAGAAGCTCGCCACGACGCTCATGGCCAAGCTCGCCGAGCGAAAGAAGTAACCCCGACACGCGCCGCGCGTCGCCGATTTCGGCGATCCAGACCCGCGCCCCCCTGCACGCCTACGGCCGCTGCAACGCGGCGACGATGTTGCTGCGGCTCGCCAGCCGCGCGGGGCCGATGCCTGCCAGCAGGCACAGACTCAGCGCCAGCCCCATGCCGACCGACACCATGGCCCACGGCACCGCGTACTGCGGCTCGAATCCCCACAGAACGTGCGTCAGGCGATTGCTGCTTCGGCCCAGATGAAGCCCGAGCGCCAGACCCAGCGCGCTGCCGAGCACGCCGAGGATCAGCGCTTCCGCCGCGACCAGCCGGATGATCTGAAAGCGCGTCGTGCCTACCGCGCGAAGCACCGCGATCGGGCGCATCCGCGCGGCAACGTTTGCGATCATGAGGTTTGCAACACCGAGCGCCGCGACAATCAGCCCCACCGCCGGGATCGCGGCCAGCAGCAACGTCACGCGATCGATGTTCCGGTCGATGCTGTCCTTCAATTGCCGCGCCGTGACGAACGCGCACTGCGGCGACCCGAGCGTGTCCATCATCGCCTGCACGACGTCCTTCTCGCGCTCGCTTCCCGAGACGCGCGCCGCGGTCTTAAGGTGGCCCTCCGCCTGGGGAATCACGCGCCCCTGCTCGTCGCGGACCGGCTTGTGGCTCAGCCCCTCGAAGCCGGGCGGCTCCGGTGCATCCTGCGCGACGGCGCGATCGAAATTGAAAAGCAGCAGCCGACCCTTCCGCCGGCCGAAGAGGCGCTCGGCGTCGGCCAACGTGCCGATAAACGAGCCGACGGCATAGACCTGGAACTCGCCGCTGGCGTTGAAGAAGCTCACGGCGATGTCGATGGCCGGCGAGGCGATGACGCCGGCAACCCGGAACTTCGCCTGCGTGTCGCCAATCTCGAGTGCGACCTCGTCGTCGAGGTGAATGTTGCGGGCGAGGCTGAACTCGCGCGTGACGAGGATCGCCCCGCCGCGGCGCAGTCGCTCCAGCGCATCTGCTTCGTTGCCTTCAAGGTAGACCAGCTTGATCAGCTTCGGAAACGTGTCCGGATCGCCGGCGATGAAGCGGTAGAACGGATCGAGCACGCTGAGGAACCCGCGCCCCTTGCGGATCAGCCGGCAGCGGACGTCGTCGGCGATCGTCGCGTCCGCAACGCCGGACGCCCGCGCCGCCGCCTGCATGCGCTCGAGCGGTACGTCCTCCCACGAGTAGATCATCGCCTCGGGAAACTGCTTCGGGAATTGCCAGCCGGCCTTGACCGATTCGCTGTGCACCTGCAAACCGACGATCAGCGACAGACCGACCATCAGCCCGCTGCACACTGCGCCCGACCGCCACGGCCGGCGCCCGACCTGGTCGCTGATCAGCCGGCGCCGCACGCGGAGCACCGCGGCCGCCACGGCCTCGGCAACCGCGCCGTAGGCGACGACCGCCAGCGGAGCGATCAGCGCGTAGCCGCCGTACAGCAGGAGCAGTGCGCCGAGCGCGAGGATCGCGAAGTGGGGCGTGTCGCTCGTGATGGACGAGAGGACCGTCTGATGTCCGACGAGCAGCAGCGCGCCGAGCAGCGCCGCGCCCAGCTCGATCGTGCGGCGCTCGCCCGATGCCGCCGTTCGAGTGGCGGCGATCGGAGACACGAGCGCGGCCCGGACAGCCGGCCCCAGCGCGCCGAGCAGCGCCGTGCCGATCCCTCCGGCGACTGCGAGCGTTACCCCGCCGGTGCTGAGCATCATGCGGCCGATATATTCGGGCACGAGCTGGATCGTGAGCCATTGCAGGCCGATGCCGACGGGGATTCCGAGCAGCACGGCCGCGGCGCTGATCGGCAGGACCTCCACCAGCACGAGCGCGAGCACCTGTGCCCGCGTCATGCCGACGCAGCGCAGCAGGCCGAGCTCCGTGATGCGCTCCAGCACGCTCATGCTCATGGTCGAGAGGATGATGAAGAACGCCGTCAGCAGCGCAACGCACGAGATCAGCATGAGCACGAACTGGAGCTGGCTCTGCGCCGTGCGAAGCTGCCGGAGCTGTGCCTCGGTCGTCGACACCTTCAGCGTGCGATCGCGTTCGCGGACCTGCCGGCGGATGGCCGCCGCCGTCTCGCGCAGCGGCCCGTCCCGGTCGTCCGCGACGCGGATGTCGATGCCCTTGATCTTGCCCCGCGCGTCGAACAACCGCTGCACCGCCGGGATCGTCGTCCAACCCATCGGGAGCTGATGGCTGCTGACGCGCCGGCGATCGATCAGTCCGACGATCTGGAATTCCTCGCTTCGGCCGCTCGCGGCAGGGTGCTTGATGATAATCGACTGACCAACCGATAGATCCCATTCCCGCGCCAGCAGCTCCTCGATGAGGATGCCGTGCGACTCATCCGGCCGCAGCATCCGGCCGGCCACGATGCGGTACGTTCGGAATTCGAGCTCGGTCGGCAGCTCGATCCCGACGAGATCGAGGCGCAGACCGATCGCGCCCGGTTCATCGGGATCGTTCGGATCGCGCAGGTCCGCCGGGCGCTTGACCGCGTACACCGTCTCCAGCGTCCGCCGCGTCGTGCGCACCACGCCCGGAATCCGGTCGAGTCCGTCGCCGACCGACGCGTCGAACACGGCCCAGCGCCCCGCGACGCTCTCGACCGAAATCTGCGCCCGGCCGATCCACTCGGCCACGGTCTCGACGATGCTGTGGCGGACCGACTCGTAGCAGCTCGTGACCCAGACGACGACCGCGACGCCGAGCGCGATCGCACCGGTCGCCAGCAGCGTCCGCGCCGGCTTAGCCAGCCAGTTCCTGATAGCGACTTGCCACCAGCGCCGCATCGCCTTTTCCTTCCGATTCGATGACGCCCGCGAACTGTCCTTCGCGCAGCACGTGCACGCGGTCGGCGTACGCCGCCGCGGCCGCTTCGTGCGTCACCATCACGATCGTTGTTCGAGTCTCGTCCGCCAGCCGCCGCAGCAGGTGCCAGATCTCGAGCGATGCACCGGGATCGAGGTTCCCCGTCGGCTCATCGGCCAACAGCAGGTCGGGCGAGTTGAGCAGCGCCCGCGCGATTGCCACGCGCTGCTGCTCGCCGCCGGACAGCGCCGACGGCGCGTGCGCCGTGCGCCGGTCGAGGTGCACGAGCCGGATCAGCTCATCGGCGCGGCGCTCGATCGCCTCGATCGGCTGCCCGTCGACCAGCAGCGGCAGCATCACGTTCTCGCGCGCCGTCAGCGTCGGCAGGAGGTTGTACGCCTGGAAGACGATGCCCATGCGACGCCGTCGGAACAGCGTCCGCTGGCGGTCGGTCATCTGCGTCAGGTCCTCGCCGGCCACGAGGATGCGGCCGGCGTCGGGCAGATCCAGTCCGCCGATGAGGTGCAGCAGGGTGCTCTTGCCCGAGCCGCTCGCGCCCATGATGGCGACGAACCGTCCGGCCTCGACGCGGAGGCAGACGCCTCGCAGCGCATGAACGTCCTCGGCGCCGAGGCGGTAGTGCTTATGCACGTCGATGACGTTGACGACGTCCGGCATGGCGTCCGTTGTACCGCCGGCGCGGCGGGTCTAGAATACGCCGCGTTCTGGCGGCGCCGCGGAGTCACCTGTCGGCATGCGGATCATCCTGACAGCCGATCTCCACTACAACATCCCGCGCAGCAAGGCTCCGACCGAGGCGATCGCCGCGCGGATCAACCGCGCCGGCGGTGACGCGCTCGTGCTCGTCGGCGATTGCGCCGGGATCGACCTGTCGATTCTAGAGCGGAGCTTCGCGCTTTTCGAATCGTTTCCCGGGCGGCGCTTTTTCGTCGCCGGCAATCACGAGCTCTGGGCCCCGCCCGACGGCGACTCGATGCAGCGCTACGCCGATGAGATCGCCGCCGTCTGCGACCGCGCCGGCGTGCACTACCTCGATCGCGCGCCGTACGTCGACGGCGACGTCGCCCTCGTCGGGAACGTCGGCTGGTACGACTACACGTTCCGGCAGGCGACGCTCGGCGTGCCGCTGCGTTTCTATCAGAACAAGGTGTCGCCCGGCGCGGCGCTGGCGCGCGAGGAGTTCCGCGCGCTGGTCGACGCGTACGACGACGTGTCGGACGACGCCGCGCAGATTACGACCCGCTGGATGGACGGCGTTCACGTCCGAATGGCGATGTCCGACGTCGAATTCGCGCGGGCCGCAGCGCAGCGCCTGCGCGAGCACCTCGCCGCCATCCCGTCGCGCATCCGTGAGATCGTCGTCGCGCTGCATCACCTGCCGTTCGTCGAGTTGGTCCCGACGCCGATCAACCGGCACTTCGCCTTCGCCAGCGCCTTTCTCGGCAGCGAGCTGTTCGGCGAAGTCCTGCTCGCCGATCCGCGCATCCGCCGGGTCTACTGCGGCCACTCACACCACCGGCAGGTCTGCCGCAAGGCGCACCTGACCGCCACCGCCATCGGTTCCACGTATATGGAGAAACGGTATGACACGCTGGATGCATAACGCCGCGCGGCGAGCGGACCTCGTTGCCCGATTGCTCGCGCCGCTGCTGCCCGGCATCGTCCTGGACGCCGCCCAGGCCGCCGCGCCGCGGACCGTCGAACAGCGCGCCCGCCGCACGCCGGTCGTCGATGTCTTCGAGCGCTGCCGCGACGCGGTCGTCAACATCTCCGCCACGCGCGTCACCGAGACGCAGCGCGGCTTCGGCGGCATCTTCGATGACATCTTCGAGTTCTCGCCGCGACAGTCCATCACGCGCAACCTCGGCTCCGGCTTCGTCGTGCACCGCGACGGCTACATCGTCACCAACGCGCACGTCATCGCCCGAGCCGTCGAGGTCAAGGTCCTCTTCGCCGACAAGTCCGAGTTCGACGCCGAGCGCGTCGCCGTCGACGTCGAGCACGATCTTGCCGTGCTCAAGGTCTCGGCCGGACACCCGCTACCCGACCTGCCCCTCGGCCGCTCCGACGACCTGATGATCGGCGAGACGGTCATCGCGATCGGCAATCCGCTCGGCTACCAGCACACCTGCACCGCCGGCATCGTCTCGGCCCTCGATCGCGAGCTGGTCTTCCCGCAGGGGACGCGCTACCGCGGCCTGATCCAGACCGATGCCAGCATCAACCCGGGCAACTCCGGTGGTCCGCTGCTAAACGTCAACGGCGAGCTGATCGGCATCAACACGGCCATCCGCGGCGATGCGCAGAACATCTGCTTCGCGATCCCCGTCGATGCCCTGCGGCGACTGCTGCCCGAGATGCTCGACCTCGAACGCGTGCGCCGCGTCCGCCTCGGCCTGCACCTGTCCAGCGAGACCGCCGATGCGGGCGTCGAGGGCGGCCGGTTCACGCACGGCGTCGTCGTCGCGCGCGTCGACCGCGGATCGTCCGCGGCACGCGGCGGCGCGAAGGCCGACGACATCCTCCTGGCCATCAACGATCGGCCGACGCCGACATTCCTTGAGGCGTTTTCCATCCTCGACCAGACCGAGTCCGGCCGACCGCTCAAGCTGACGCTCGCGCGCCGCGGTCGGATCATCGATGCCACGATGCAGATCGAGGCGATTCCGCCGCCGGACGGCGCGAAACTGATGGCTGAAAAGTTCGGAATCCGGGTCCGCAACATGACGACGCGCGAGCTGCGCGAGCTTGGACTCCGCGCGCCGATCGGCCTCGTCGTGCTTGACGTCGATCCCGATAGCGACGCCGCCGGTGTGGGGCTGGAGCGCGGCGATCTGATTACGAGCGTCGCCGGGCGGCCGAGCCGTACGACGGAGTCGATCGGGCACCTGCTCGAAGCGTTGGAATCGGGGACGCGGGTGCTCGTTGGCGTCGCGCGGATCTACACGGATCGCCTCGTGACCGCGGACCTGCGACTCGTCGTCCGATGAAGCCTGCGTCGCGGCAGAGTCCGCGCGTCAGTCGCCGGGCGTCGCGCTTCCGACCGAGATGTTGAGCGGCACCTGTCTCAGCCCTGGCGGCAGCGAGAAGACCGTGTCCTCGCGGACGGTCTCCAAAACCTCGATCTCCGTCGCACCCAGCGCCCGCAGCCGGTCGAGCACGCGCCGCACGACGTCCTCCGGCGTCGAGGCCCCGGCCGTCACCCCGACCGCGGCGACGCCATCGAGCCACTCGGGCCGTACGTCGTGTTCGCTGTCGATCAGGTAACCGCGCACCCCGCGGGCCGCCGCGACCTCGACCAGCCGCTGCGCATTCGAGGAATTCCGTGATCCAACGACGAGTACCGCCGCCGCGCCGCGCTCGGACATCGCCTTGACCGCGTTCTGCCGGTTCTGCGTGGCGTAGCAGATGTCGTCGGACGGCGGCAGCTCAAGGTGCGGGAACCGCTCGCGCAGCGCCGCGAGCGTGTCCGCCGTATCGTCGATGCCCAGCGTCGTCTGCGTCAGCACCATCAGCCGTTCGTGCGGCGGGAGTTCGACGCGCCGCGCCTCGTCGACGTCCTGCACCAGCGTGATCGAGCTCGGCGCGTGGCCGATCGTGCCCACCACTTCGTCGTGCCCGGCGTGTCCGATCAGCACGATGTGGTAGCCGTGCCGCACGAAGCGATCGACTTCCATGTGCACCTTTGCGACCAGCGGGCACGTTGCGTCGATCACGTGCAGTCCCCGCCGCTCCGCCTCCTCAAAGACGGTCGGCGACACGCCGTGCGCCGAGAACACAACGTGCGCGCCGTTCGGAACGTCGTCCGCTTCGCTGACGAAGATCGCCCCCATCTCCCGCAGCCGCTGCACGACGTGGCTGTTGTGGACGATCTCTCGCCGAACGTAGACCGGTCGGCCGTAGATCTCCAGCGCCAGCTCGACGATCTTCACCGCCCGCTCGACGCCGGCACAGAACCCGCGCGGCTGCGCCAGGACAACCTTCATCGTGCCGCCCCCGCCGCGGTCGTGTCGGACGCGGCGCCGTCCAGCGCCTGCGCCACCGCCGTGCGATACGCCGCGAACCACGCGCACAGACGCGAATCGTCGCCGATCCGTCGACGGCTCTCGGCCAGCACCTGCTGCACCTCGCCGCGCGAGACCTTTGGCGTCATGGTGCCCGCACACGCGGCCTCGCGCAGCGTCCCCAGCGCGAGCATCATCGCCCATACGCAGAACAACCGAATGCCCTCCGCGTCCGGCGGGATCACGAGTACATACTCCAGCGCCTCGTCCAGATGCCGCAGCGCATGGCGGATCAACAACGCCCGACGGGCCGGCTCGATCGCATGGCCGCCTTCGGCCGGTCCGACGAACGATCGCGGCACGTAACACACGCCCCGCGCTACGTCGTCCGCGTGGTCCTTGATGATATTCGTCGCCTGCAAGCCCAGCCCGAAGCGACGCCCGCGCTCAAGCGTCTCCTCGGTCCGCAGCGCCTTCGCGTGCGGACACTCGACCGCGAACAACCGCGTGAGCATCCGGCCAACCGTCCCGGCGACGTAATGGCAGTACGCGTCGAGCTCCTCGAGCGACCCCGTCAGGAACTGCACGCCGTCCGACGTCGCCGCGCGGCCGAGCCGTCGCATCCCCGAGATCATCTCGCGCACACAGTCGCAGATCGCGACGCGGTACTCGCGCGGCAGATCCGCGAACGCGCGGAAGACCTGCTCGGCGCCATCGACGAGCCGCGCGTAGCCCGGCTCGATGCCTGCCGCCCACCCGCGCGTAAACGTCCGTCGCACGGACTCGATCGAATCCGGCGCGACGGCGTCGTGCAGCTCGGCGTAGAGTCGGTCCTGAAGCGCGCGATTGTCCGCCGTGCAGTCCTCAATCGTGTCCGCGATGCGACACAGCAGGTACGCGCAGCACACACCGTCGCGCAACCGCGGCGGCAGCACCGGGATGTTCAGCGCGAACGTCCGCGAAACGCTCGGCAAAATCTCGTGGCAGAATGCCCACGCCGATTGCAACATCGTTCCGTCGGTCCGCTGCGACATCCTCGGTTGTGCTCCGCCAGAAGTACGCCGCCCCGCGATTCGCACCGCCAGATGATGCCCCGGCCCGCACGATTTCGCGCAACTAGCGTCCCGGAGCACGATCGGCGTGTCAACCGCGCCGAATCCGCCGCGCCGCCTTGACGCGACGCGCCGACGAGACTATCTTCCGTTCGTCATTGCCTGTTTCTCGATCGGGATCGCGGTCCGCCGCCATCATCGCTCAGGAACGCGGCCCAGTGATGCGGGAAGTTGGCGTTCGTCCGCCGCGACACGCGGTCTGCCGGTGGATCGAACGAACCACGCAGTATCCGTAGATCGAGAAGTCCCCCGATCCTGCCTTCCCCTGGTTGATATCTGACGAGATCATGATGCAGAACGATCGCTCCCCGAGTTCATTCAATCTGAATTTCTTACTCTTCGTGCTCATGCACCTCGGCTGCCTGCTCGTCTTCGTGCCCGCCATCTGGAACGCCACCACGATCGGCACCGTCGTGCTCGCCGCGACGACCCTTCTCGTGCGCAAGTTCGGCATCACCGCCGGCTTCCATCGCTACTTCTCGCACCGCACGTTCAAGACCGGCCGCGCCTTTCAGTTCATTCTCGCCTGGATCGGCGGCAGCGCCGCTCAGAAAGGCGCGCTCTGGTGGGCGTCTCAGCATCGCCACCATCACGCCCACTCCGACCAGCCCGCGGACGTGCACTCTCCCGCCCGCGACGGGCTCTGGTGGGCGCACGTCGGCTGGGTGCTTTCATCGCGGTACGAAGCGACGCGCGACGACCTGATCAAGGACCTTGTACGCTTTCCCGAACTGCGCTGGCTCAACCGCTGGCATCTCGTCCCGCCCATCACCCTCGCGGCCGCGTGCCTGGCGATCGACGGCCTGCCCGGACTCGTCTGGGGCTTCGTGCTCAGCACCGTTGTGCTCTACCACACGACCTTCTCGATCAACTCGCTCTGCCACGTGATCGGCCGCCGGCGCTTCGACACGACGGACGACAGCCGCAACAGCCTGCTGCTCGCGCTCATCACCCTCGGTGAGGGCTGGCACAACAACCACCACTACTTCCAGGGCTCGGTCAACCAGGGCTTCTACTGGTGGGAAATCGACATCACTTACTACGTGCTCACCGCGCTGAGCTGGTTCGGCGTCGTCCGCGATCTCAAGAGGCCCCCGCGGCGCGTGCTCGAACTCGGCCGGAGGCGCACCGCGCAACCCGACGTGGCGACGGTCGCCGCGTAACGGGCGAGGTCGCGGCGTCCGGCAAGCGTCGTCAAATCTTCATCAGGTGACAGGGATAGGTCCGCGCGTGCGCCTCGATCTCGTCCGCGTAGTGCTGCATGAGCTGCGCGACGGTCTCCGGCGTGTCGGCCTCGGTCTCGGAGTCGATCAGCGGCGCCGACAGCTCCCAGCGGTAATAGTAGTTCTTCCGCGAGATCATGAAGCCCTGCATGATCGCCGCCCGGCTGCGCAGCGCGATCTGCAGCGTGCCGGTCAGGAACTCCTTCCGCTGGCCGAAGATCGTCACCGGGCAGGTCTTGAGGTGCTCGCCGCGGAAGCGGTCCACGTCGAGGGCCGTGCAGACCACGTTGTTGCTTTGGAAGTAGCGGTAGATGACGCGCGGGAAGGTGTCGGCGTAGAACATCTTCATCGCCGCCACCTCGGGAAACGTCTCGGCGTACTTCTGCTGCACGTAGCGGCGCAGCCGCGCTTCCCGCGGGTCGCGCACGCCCGCCAGCGAGTAGCCCAGCAACGCCATCACGAAGCCCGCGACGTGGTGCGATCCGAAGTGCGACAGCATGATGTACGCGCCGCGCTCGTGTGACAGCGCCTCGTCGAGGTGCTCCCGCCCGAACCACTTGATCCGCTTGAGCAGCTTCTCGCGCGGCACCTTGTCGAGGATCGTGTAGAGCATCTTGTCGCACCGGATGCGCATGAAATAGCGCCAGGTGATGGCCAGGCGCCGCCGCCGCGGCAGTCCCTCGGAAAAGAACAACTCCAGCCGGCGGCGAACGCGCCGGCGTCGGTTGTAGTCGAGCAGGAACTCGCACGTGCCGAAGAACTGCCCGAGCTGATACAGACCGGATAGCGAAAAGCATCGCGCCCATCCCCACAGGAACAGGCGCACAAAGTCGAACTTCAGGCGCGACCACAACGGCAGCGCTTCGTCGGAGTCCGACTTTGCATCGCTGCGCAAGTTCGCCTCATCTCGCGGCCGGGCGGGTTCGGTGAGCGTCTCGGTCGACATCGAGGCGGCAGTATACGCCGCCGCGGCCCGCGGCTCCACGCGCCGCGCGAGGCCCGCGATCTGCCTGCACTCACTTGGCCGCAATCCGGACCGGGACCCACCGTCGTTCCCGCGAACGCTCGCCCTCGACTCCGATCGGGGGCGGGAATCCAGACCCCGATTGTCCTGGATTCCCGCATTCGCAGGGATGACATAGCCAGGCGATTGCGCTTTGCGTTGCTCCGGCTCGAGTCGACCGAGTGAATTGCATTGAGCACCGATCCGCACGACCGGCGCGACCGACCTTATCGCGCGTACTTGCTCGGATCGAGCGACCCGAGACCCACGCCCGCCCAGTCCAGCTCCAGCCCGCCGCGACGCGGCTTCGACGGCTTCTTCGGTGCAGGCTTCGCCGCCTCGGCGGTCGGCGAGGCCTCGTGCGCTGTGTACGGCTTCATCGACAGCGAGATCCGCTTCGCCTCGGTGTCGATGCGAATGACGCGGACCTGCACCTCCTGCCCGACCTGCAACTTCTCGGACACGGTCTTGATCCGCTGCTCGGAGATCTCCGAGATGTGCAGCAGCCCGTCAAGCCCCGGCTCCAGCTCGATGAACGCGCCGAACTCGGTGATCCGCGCCACCCGGGCCGGGATCAGGCGGTCGGGCGGGTAGCGCTCGGCGATGTTGTCCCACGGGTTCGGCTGGAGCTGTTTGAGTCCCAGTGAGATGCGGCGCTTCTCCGCATCGACCGCGAGGACCACCACCTCGACGACGTCCCCTTCCTTCACGACCTCCTTCGGATGGCGGAGCCGCCGCGTCCAGCTCATCTCGCTGACCGGCAGCAGGCCGTCGATGCCCTCCTCCAGCTCGATGAATGCGCCGAAGTCCGCCAGCCGCGCCACGCGCCCCGTGACGCGCTGCTGCGGCGCAAAGCGTTCGGCCACGCGCTCCCACGGATTGCCTTTGATCTGCTTCAGACCCAGCGAGATCTTCCCGGCGTCGCCGTCGACCTTTAGTACTTCGACCTCGAGCTCCTGCCCGACGCTCACCACGTCGCCCGGCTTTTGCACGCGCCCCCAGCTCATGTCCGAGACGTGCAGCAGGCCATCGACGCCGGGCGCGAGCTCCACGAACGCGCCGTAGTCGGTCAGACTGCGGACCCGGCCGGTCGTCCGCTGGCCGGGCGTGAGGCTGGCCAGCATGTTCGCGCGCCGCTCGGTCGCCTCGCGCTCGAGCACCTTGCGGCGGCTGACAACGAGGTTCTGTTCGGCGCGATCGAACTTCATCACCTCAACCCGCGCCGCCTGGCCGATCAGCTCGCTGATGTCCTTCATGAACCGCGTCGAGACCTGCGACGAGGGAATGAACGCGCGAACGCCCGAGATGTCGACCTCGAGTCCGCCTTTGTTCATCCCGCTGATCCGGCCCTCGAGCACCTGGCCGACCGCCAGGTCGCGCCAGATCGCCGCGGCCGACGCCTTGCGGTGCGACAGCATCAGAAGTCCGCCCTTCGCGTCCGGTCCTTCGACGAGCGCCTCGATCTCCGCGCCGATCGCCGGCGGCGTCTCGAACTCGGCCGTCGGGATCACGCCGAGCATCTTGCCGCCGAGATCGACCAGCACGTCGCTGCTGCCGACGTTGGCGACCCGGCCCTTCACCAGCGATCCGGGCGCGAACGCGTCGCGGCCATCAGACGCCCCGGCGCTCGGTCCGGAGGTCAGCAGCGTCTCGGCCATGCCGGCCGTGGCTTCGGCCACCTGTCGTTCGAGGTCGGCGTCGGACGATAAGGCGAGCGGATCTGCGGAAGGATGGGCGGGAGATTCCATGGATGTTCACCTGTTGACGGGTGTTCGATCGGCGAGCTTCCGATTCAATCCGTGATCACAACCCCGTTGACCGCGATGATCGTGTTCACGGCGAGGCATTCTCATCGGATGTCGCGGTCGCACGCGGCGGCCGACGTCGCCTCGGCTCCTGCATCCGTGCGGAAGGGCGGCGGGTGAACCGGGCCGGTGGATCGCGGGCGTCCAGCGCACCGATCGGTCGGATCGGACGAGCGCTGCACCCCAAAAAGGTATCAAATCACAAGGCGAAAGTCGAGCGCGCCGCGCCCAATCTCGCCCGTGCGATGCCCGGCGCCTCGCCCACGCCGCGGCCGCCCGCGCAGGTCTGGTAACGTGCCGCAGGCTGAAGGATGGAAACGCCCGCCCGGCCCGGGCGGGCCGCTTCGGCCATGAAAAAAGCCCACCGACGAGCCGTCGATGGGCTTCGGGGTTGATCCGGAGACCGGCCGCGGGGTCAGATCGTCCCGCTGCCGTTGCCGCCGAAGAATGCGCGCGTCGGCAGTGATCCATCGAGGAAGCCCTCGAGCTTCCGCGCCCGGACCGGGTGCTGGAGCTTGCGGATGGCCTTCGCCTCGACCTGGCGCACGCGCTCGCGCGTGACCTTGAAGATCTTGCCGACCTCTTCAAGCGTGTACGTGTAACCATCGCCGATGCCGTACCGCAGTCGGATGATCTCTCGCTCGCGATACGTCAGCGTCTTGAGCACCTGCTCGATGCGGTCCTTCAACATCTCGCTGCTGGCCGTGATCACCGGGCTCTCGGCCCCGGCGTCCTCGATGAAGTCGCCGAAGTAGGAGTCCTCGCTCTCGCCGACCGGCCGGTCGAGCGAGATCGGGTGCTTGCTGATCTTCATCACCCGGCGGACTTCGCCGATCGGCATGCGGGCCTTCTTGGCGATCTCCTCGGTGGTCGGTTCGCGGCCGAGTTCCTGCACGAGCTGCTTGCTGACGTTCCGCAGGCGGCTCATGGTCTCGATCATGTGCACCGGGATTCGGATCGTGCGGGCGTGGTCGGCGATGGCGCGGGTGATGGCCTGTCGGATCCACCAGGTCGCGTAGGTGCTGAACTTGTAGCCGCGGCGGTACTCGTACTTGTCGACGGCCCGCATCAGGCCGGTGTTGCCTTCCTGGATGATGTCGAGGAAGGGCAGGCCGCGGTTGCGGTACTTCTTGGCGATCGAGACGACGAGGCGGAGGTTTCCGCCGGAGAGCTTGCGCTTGGCGTCCTCGTACTCGCTGAAGACGCGCTTGATGGCGAGCATGCGCTTGCGGAGCATCTCGGGCGTCTCGAGCACGAGGTCCTGAAGCCCCGCCAGCTCGTCGATCATCGTCTGCCGCTCATCGGCGTCGATGTTGGACTTTCCCGCCGACGTGGCGACACGCTTCTCGAGGTCCGTCATCTTGTGGCAGTGCCCGTCGAGGCGCCGCATCAGCGGCGTGATGCGGCTGGTGCGCAGCGCCAGCTCTTCGAGGAGCTTGACGGCCTTGTGCCGGTTCGTGTTGATGTCGCGCCAGATCTCCTTGCGCCGGTTGGGCGAGAGTCGTCCGTCCTGCAGCTTGGTCCACAGGCGCTGGTTGGCGTCCATGAGCTTCCGCACGCCCTTGAGGTTGGCCGGCAGGCGCTTGAGCACCGCGTGCTTCGCCTGGTTCTCGACGGTCGAGATGGTCATGGTGCGGTCGAACGGCAGCGTGCCGTCGGCGACCTGCTGAAGGAGTTCCACGGCGGCGGCCATCGCGAAGTCCGATTCGAGGACCTTGCGGCGGAAGGCCGTGCGCGTCATTTCGATCTTCTTGGCGAGCGCGATCTCCTCGCTGCGCGTCAGCAGCGGAATCTCGCCCATCTGCTGCAGGTACATCCGCACCGGGTCGTCGATCCGCCGGCTGGCGACCTCGAGCCCGACGCCCTTGCCCGGCGCGACCACGTCCGCGACCGCGTCTCCCTTCTTGCCCGCGGGAGAGGCATCTTCGCCGAAGCCCTGGCGCTCGGCCTCGGCCTCATCGACCATGTCGATGCCCAGGTTTTCGAGTTTGACGAGGATGGCTTCGAGCCGTTCGGGAAGGACCGCTTCATCGGGAAGGATCTCGTTCATCTCCTCCCAGGTCACGTAACCGCGCTTTTTGCCGCGTGTGACCAGCTCGTTCACGCTTGTTTCCACGGGGTCGGCCGCCGCGTGCTTCGAAACTGTGTCCGCCATAAGTCCTGCTACTCCGTCCTACAGCCAGTGCGCCGCAATCGCCTCCCGCGATGCGGGCCTTCCTTCACGCTTGCGACGGCGCGCTCCCGCGCCGCCGCTCCTTCCCCTTCCGGCCGTCGCGCCCGGACCGGCCACGACAAGAGGCCGGGCGATCGCGCCGCGCGATCGTCGGCAAACCGGAATCACCGTGTCGTTCGGACCCGCGGGTCCTCGCTCTCATCATCCCGCCGATGCGGCTCAGCCGAGCAGCGGCGGATTCAACTGACGACGCGCTGCGAAGTGCCGGTGTTGTCTGGCCAACTGCACCCGGGCCCGGGCCTCTTCGTCCAGCGCTTCGGTCGCCTCGTGCGGATCGCGGAGGACGCTCCGAAGTTCTCCGGCGCGGCTCCGCATCCGCTCATTCTGAAGGCACGCCACCGCGCCTTCGACGGTGGCCGCCAGGTTCCCTTTCTTCTGCCCGGCGATCTGCAGGTCGACGGCCCGCTGCGAATCCTCGACCGATTCAAGTCGCGCGAGCACGTCGGTCAGCTCGAACGTGCCGACCTGCGCCGCCAGCTCCTTTACAATGCTCGCGACGCGCCGCGTGGGCGCGTCGTCGAACGCCTCGATGTCCAGATGCTCGCCGATCGAACCGTAGTACGCAGGCTCGTTCAGCAGCACTTCCAATAACTCGCGAGACGCGCTCTCGACGACTGGGGTCCGTCGCCGATCGGTGGCCCGCGTTGCCTCAATCTGTTCCTTCGCTGCCTCCCCCGCGCGACGTGGCTCCCGGGCCGAAATCTGTCGCAGAACATCCTCCGCCGTAACGCCCAGAAGCTTGGCGACTTGGTTCGCGATCAGCCCACGCTGAATCGAATCGATCTGTCCGGATTCCGCGGCCGTCGCGATCACCGCGAGAAACTCGGTGATGGCGCGTCGGCGACCCGCGAGATTGCCCGCGCCGCGGCAGCGGGCGAGCAACTGAATCCACTTCGATTCTAGCGCGTCGGGAGCCGAATTCAACAGGTCGTTAAATCCGTCGCGACCCCTCGAAACCAGATAATCGCAAGGATCCTTACCTTCCGGGACCCGCGCCAGCCGCACATCCATCGTCTGCGACAGGAAGAGCGGCAGCGCGCGATCGACCGCGCGATCCCCGGCCTCGTCCGAATCGAAGAGCAGCACCACCGACTCCGCATAACGGCGGAGGATGCGGGCATGCTCGACGCCGAGCGCCGTGCCCAGCGTGGCCACCGTGTTCCGGAACCCGTGCTGGTGCGCCATGACGCAGTCGAGATAGCCCTCGACGACAACGGCGCGACCGGCCTCGGGGATCGCCGACTTGGCGAACTCGATGCCGTACAGCGCGCGGGCCTTGTCGAACAGCGCGCTCTGCGGCGAGTTCAGGTACTTCGCCGGGTCGTCGCCGAGCGTCCGCCCGCCGAAACCGATCACACGCTCCATCGCGTCGCGGATCGGGAAGATGAGCCGGTTTCGGAACGCGTCGTAGAGCGAGCCATCACTTCGTGGCTTCGCCAGACCGGCCGCAACAAGCAACGCCGACGGCACGTCGGCCGCACGAGCGGCGTCGCAAAGCGTCTGCCAGCCATCGGGCGCGAGGCCGAGTGCGAATGCACCAATCGTCTCCGCCGAAAGCCCCCGCTGTTCGGCGTATCGCCGGGCCGCCGCGCCCGCGTCCGAGTGGAGTTGTCGGGCGAACCAGCGCATCGCCCAGTCGTTGACGCGCGCAAGCGCTGCGCGATCGGACTCGGCCGAGCGATCGGCCCCCGTGGATTGCAGCGGGATGCCGGCTCGCGCGGCGAGGATCGCCCGAGCCTCCTTGAAGTCGATGCGCTCTCGGAGCTGGATGAACTTGAAGATGTCGCCGCCGGCGCCGCAGCCGAAGCACTTGAAAATCTGCTTCGAGGGAACGACGTAGAACGATGGGGTCTTTTCCCGGTGAAACGGACACAGGCCGCGGTAGTCCTTCCCCGCGCGCGTGAGCTTGACGTGCTCGGCGACGACATCGGTGATGTCGAACGCCTGCTGGATTCGGCGTGTCAGCGACTCAGGCGATTCGGCGGTCACAGCGCGGTCCGTGATCCCAAGACGGAGTTTGATAAGTTTTTTATTTACTGGTACTTGAGAGAACTTGAACGCTTGCTTCTCGCCGCGAACGATATTCCCGGTACGTCCAAATATACCACGGCTTTGACGGGGCGGCAAATGCACGCTGCCTGTTGCAGGTGCCTTTTTTACTGTATTCTGTCATAAGAACTTGTTCCACATTATTTTATGGAAGTCACCCTATTTGCGATCATTCACCGGCGAAGTCTGCGGTTCTGATAACAAAGCCGTCTACAGCCTTGCGTAACGATACCAGCGTACTGCCTTGGTCGCACTGGTGAGACCCGCATTGAGCCTTCTGGATCGGCCACAGAGAACGCGCTGGCCGGTCGCGGCCGGGACCGCTCGGCGATGGTCTAATCGCGCGCGGCGGACGCGCCGCGCCATGCGTGCGCCCCGCGCGTTTGCGTCATATCAGGCCTCGATCTGATCGGCCGAGAAGACGAAGTAGCCGAGCAGCATCACGGACGCGGCAATCGCCACCATCGCCAGCCACGCGAATCCGTGACGGTCGGTCGAGATGTATTGTGCCGCGGCGGCGGCCGCTCCGGCCTGCAAGCCCATGACCGAGACGCAGCGGATCGTCCGCACGACCGGCAGCGGCAGGATGCGTCGCCGCGCGTTGAGCAGGCAGTCTGCGCAGTAGTAGCGGCGGTCCATGCCCAGGAAAAGCTCCTCGATCGCATGGCAGCGATGACAGCAGCCACCGTGCTTGAAGAGCACCTTCAGGCGGTCGAGCTTCGAGATCGACTTGTAGGCGTGCGTGATGCGCGTGAATTCCGCGCGCGAGACGGGGTCGTCGCCGGCGATGTCCGGATGATGGCGGAAGGCCAGTCGGCGGTAGGCCGCCTGGACCTCGTGGTGCGTGGCGTTCGGTTGAAGTCCGAGGACTTCGTAGCAGGCGCGTGCCTGTGCCTCGTTGATGGACGACTCCGGCGCGGACATCGCCGCCGATTATACCCGTTCGGTCCGGCGTTCCGCGCCGCGCGTCGCCGATGCGAGGTCCCGATATACTGGGCCGCGAGCGCCTCAGGATGCCGGACCGCACCGAATCACCGCCGCGAGAATCGCCGCCGTCGCCGCTCGTCGTGGCCGCGCTCGTCTTTCTACTGGCGTTCGTCGTTCGAGTGGGTTACCTGTTCGAGATCCGCGACATCGGGTTCGTGCACCACTCGCTATCGGACGCGCGCGTCTACGAGGACGCGGCGCGGCGGATCGCCGCCGGAGAATGGCTCGGGCCGCCGGACTTCGTTCACGCGCCGCTCTACGCCTACGTGCTGGCGGTCCTGCGTTACGTCGGACTCGATGGACCCTGGCCGCCGCGCGGACTGCAGGCCGTCGCCGGCGCGACCGCGTGCGTGCTGACGCTTCTTGCGGGCCGCCGATTGTTTGACGAGACGGTCGCGCGAACCGCCGCGACGGTCCTGGCGCTCTTTCCCGCCGCGATCTTCTTCGATGGCTTGATCCAGAAGACGTCGCTCGAGCTGCTGCTCAGCGCGCTGCTCGTCTTTCTTGTCGCGCGCTGCTTCGCAGATCGCGGCCGGCCGCTCGTGATCGGCGTCGCGCTGGGCCTGTTCGCCTTATGTCGACAGCACGCGGTGGTCCTGCTTCCGATCCTGCTTGGCGTCGTGTGGCAGACGTCCCCGCGGCGATCGGTCGGCGCGCGCCGCGCGGCCATCTGTGCGCTCGGAATGCTGTTGACGCTCGCGCCGTGGATCGCGCGGAACCGCGTCGTGCTCGGCGAGTTCGTGCTCGCCACGCCCAACCTCGGACAGAATTTCGCCATGGGCAACCACCCGAAGGCGACCGGCACGTACCTGCCGTTCCGGCGCGGACGAGCCACCGGCGAGCTGGAGCAGCGCGAATGGACGCGTTATGCCGAACAGCAGACTGGCCGGCGACTGTCGCCCGGGGAAGTCTCGGACTTCTATCTCCGCGCGGCACTGCGCTGGATCAAATCCGATCCCGGCGAGTGGCTCCGACTCTCGGCCCGCAAGCTGCTCATGGTCTTCGATGCAAAGGAACGGATGGACACGGAGGACTACTACCTCTTTCGCGAGCGTTCGTGGGTGCTCACGGTGTTGGATACGGGCCTGCCGTTCAGCGCGCTCTCAGCGCTGGCCGCGCTCGGCCTCGTCGCATCCCGGCGACGCTGGCGGACGCTGTGGTGGCTGGGGGCGTGGATCGCGGCCGGCGCGCTGGCCATCGCGGCGTTCGTGGTGTTCGGACGCTATCGCGCGGTGCTTTTCGCGCCAATCACGCTGTTCGCGGGGGCCGGAGTCGTTTGGGTCGCAAGGCGCCTGATCGCCGGCGAGTACGGCCGTGCCTCGGCGGCGATTGCGTGTGCCGTGCTTGTCGGCGCGGCGTGCCATGTGCCGGTCCGCGGCGAGCGCCAAACGGACGCCGTGTCGTACACGAATCACGCCCTGGCGCTGGCCGGTGCGGGACGATTCGGGGCGGCGGTCTCCGAGTGCCAGAAAGCGCTGCGCCTGCGGCCGAACGACGCCGATGTGCTCTATGCGCTGGGCAGGGTGCACATGCAGAGCGGCCGCCTGCCGCTGGCGGCGTTTCGATTCGCCCGCGCGGCGGCTTGCGATCCGACCTACGCCGCGCCGCGCGTCGGACGCGGCGATGCGCTGCGGACGCTGGGGCGCTATGACGAAGCCGAGGCGGAATACGACGCGGCGCTTCGCTGCGAACCGGGCGACGTGGCAGCGCGGTGCGGACTGGCGACGCTCCTCGCGCTGAAGGGACACTACGACGAGGCCATCGCGCGGTTCGAGGACGTGCTTCGCGACGATGAGTCGTCGGCGGAGACCTGGCTGAATCTCGGCAACGCGTATCTGGCGAAACGACGGTTCGACGACGCGGCGCGGGCCATCGATCGCGCGCTGGCGCTACGCCCGGACTTCGCCGACGCTCTGCACAATCGCGGCATCTTGGAGGCCTTGCGCGGCCGGCCGGGCAATGCGGCCGACTGGTTCCGCCGCGCACTGCGCCTTCAACCCGATCGAGCGGACTCGCGCGATGCGCTCCGCGCGCTCGAGGCGCCCGCGGGCGGGCCGTGAGCCATCATCGCCCGGCAGCCCCGAGGCGCGTCGTTACGGGCAGCCCGAGCCGAGCATGCACGAAACGAATCCCGGCACGTCCAGCACGTCGATCGAGCCATTCGGCAGCGCGTTCACGTCTCCGGCGCAATGCTCGACCGGTGTGCCGCCGCCGTTGAGCAGGATGTCGACGAACGCCTGCACGTCGAGGCCGTTGACCTGCGTGTCCCCGTTGACGTCCCCCTTGGTGCAGGTGACGCATTCGATCCGCCGCACCTCGATGTCATCGACGGCCGCCTCGACGAGCGACGGCAGACCTTCGTCTTCGACGACGAAGCGGATCTTGACCGTCGGCGAGCCGGTGCCGATGACCAGTTCGTGGTAGTACCAGCCGCCGCCGTTCTGCACTTCGGACGGTCCAACGACCTCAGCCGTCGTCCACGAACCACCGTCGTTGTACGAGATGTCGACGAGCATGGTGTCGGCGTTCGGCACCGAGCCGTTCGTGTTGGAGTACCAGCGCCAGTAACCGATCGTCCCGCCGAACGGCGACAGATCGAACGTGGGCGAGATGAGCGTCGTCTTTCCGTTGTCCACGTCGGCATCGCTGGGCAGGCCGCCGATTGTGCCCTGGCCGGTGAAGAAGCACTGCACGCCGGGATCGGGCGTGTGGTCATCCTCCGGCTGCGCGATGGTCCCGATCGGATCGCCTCGCTCCCACATGCCGGTCGTGGCGTTGTCGCCCGGCGCGCCGAGCGTCCAGCCGAGATCGGTCTCGACATCGTCGGTGAAGACGGGGTTCTCGAACCCGACCGTGGCCTGGTAGACCAGCGTCGGCGCGGCCGCGGGACTCGTGATCGTCGATCCAAGCGCGCCGTCGGCCGAGACGTAGAAGCGCGGTGCGTCCCCGCAGTTCATGACGGGCAGGGTTGCGGAATAGAGGTTGCCTCCGAGTGGACTGAGCGCGCCGGACTGATACGGACCGTAGTTCGTGCTGTAGTAGAGTCGGAGTGAGCCGGGCACGACCGATTCGCTGCCGGGCGTGATCTCCACATTGAACGAGTTGGTCGCGTACGGTGCGACGACGCGCGGCGGGCCGTCGGGCAGCCGAATCGTC
Organism: Phycisphaerae bacterium; assembly: GCA_023150615.1. GTDB lineage: Bacteria > Planctomycetota > Phycisphaerae > UBA1845 > UTPLA1 > JAKLKO01. The sequence goes on along the minus strand of JAKLKO010000003.1, from coordinate 186,699 downwards.
AGCGGCGAGGGCAGTTCGGACACGTCGCCCGTCGCGATCAGGGCGTAGCCCTGAAGTCCGACGTTGACCGCCGCGGCCCGGACCCGGATCGACCACGCCCCGACGAGCGGGACGGGAATCAGCACCTGCTCGACGTTGTTGCGGTCGTCCTTCTCTCCGCCGGTGACCGATGCCCCGGCACTGAAGACGTTCCCGAGATAGACCGATCCGTCGGGCGCGACGACTTCGATGTCAAGATCATTGACGGCGGCGAAGGTCGCGCCGGCCGTTGCGGGCGGATCGGTCCAGACGAGAGTGACTTTGAGCGATTCGCCGCTCGACGCGACCTGCACGCGGTAATCGCGCACCTCCGCGCTCGCCAGTCCGTTCGCGTTCCGCACGTCCTCGAGCACGGCAAGTCGGCGGGCATCGCCCGCAAAGTACGCCGCGTTGTCGGCCAGCACGCGGCCCCAGCCCTCGCGCTTGCTCGGAAAGCCGGCGATGCCGGTCATGTCGACCGCGGAGTTGAGCAGCGTCGCGCGGATGAGCGCGGCGCTCGGGGTAAATGCGTCCGACGGGTTCGCCGCGCCGCTTGGAAAGTAGCCCTCCATGAAATACTGACGCATCAGCATGGCCGCGCCGGCGACGGCCGGACAGGCGGTCGACGTTCCGGATCGGGGCGTCACGTTGCAGAGTGTCCCCGACGCGGCGGAGTAGATGTCGCAGCCGGGGGCGTAGATCTCGGGCTTGCGCCGGCCATCGCTCGTCGGCCCCGTCCCGCCGGAACAGAGGTTGCTCTGATTCGGATCGTTGTCGGCCGCGCCGACGGCGAGGAGGTTCTTCGCGTTTTCGGGGTTGCGCGCGATCGAGCCGTTGGAAACGGCGAATAGCACGACGTCGTCCTCGTTGTTGTAGCAGAACAGATCAATGCCGCGCGCCAGACTGTTGTACGCCGTCGTCGAGTTGTCGCCCCAACTGTTCGAGTGGACCCGCGCACCCTGATTGTGATGCGTCGTGAATCGGTCGACGATGTCCGTCTCGGTGAACGGCGGAATCGTCGCGTACACGAGGCGACCTTCATAGGCGACGCCTCGCGTCTCGTCCATGAAGCCGGCGTCGCCCACGGCCGTACCGGCCGTGTGCGTGCCGTGAATCTCGCTGGCCGGCGTCGCGTTGTACGCCTCGATCTTGCGGTGCGTCGGACCGATCGGGTTTGTGTCGTAGAACGAGCAGTGGTTGATGTCGATGCTTGTGTCGATGATCCCGACGATCTGGCCCGCGCCGGCGATCCCGTGCGTGTAGAAGGGCGTCACGTCGGTGACGTTGGACTGGACGATCCAGCGGCTGGTCGTGTTGCGGACCGCAAGCTCGGGGGCATCCTCGACGTACTGCACCGCGTCGAGGTGCGTGAGGCGGTCGATAACCGACATCGGCAGCGTGGCCGAGATCACCGAGTAGTCATCGCGTGGCGAGGTCCAGTGCACGGTCGCGCCGCGCGTGCGAGCGAGCTCCGCCAGCACGGGCGCGGCATCGCTGTTCGGAAACAGCGTGATGAGGACCGCCGCCCGGCCGGCGCGCGATAGTGCCTGCCGCTCCGGTGTCTCGAACGCCCGCGCTGCCAGTTCCGGGTCGCGCTTCCACGAGGGTTCGTATCGTCCGACCCAGCGGACGTACGACTTGTCGCCGAGCGCCGCCGCCACGTTGAACCCTCGCGGCAGGCGCACGACGTACGCGTTTTGGGGCACGTACGCGCCGAGCCGAATGCCCGCGGCGCCGAGCGCCTCGCGCTGCGCACGTGACAGCGGCCGCTCGAACTGCACGACGTAGTGTCCGTCGCTCGCGATCTTGCCGGATTCTGCGGCCCGCGCTTTTCCTTCCGCGGACGCGAGGATCGATGCGGGAAGCGGACGATCGCCCGGCACGGAGCGCAGCCACAATCGCGGCGCGCGGTCCGGATTCACCGCCGCCGCGGCAGGTGCAGCGGCGCGCAGCGCATCCGATCCGCCCGCGCCGTCGGAATCAGCGCGCAGCGGTCCGCAGTTCGCCACGATGCACATCACGAGGTAGCCGGCCCGCCGCAGAAGCTGCGACGAGTCGCACCGCCCCGAACCGGTTTGCACGCGTGCCCCTCCAGCGTGACAGGATCGACAACCCGGCGATCGACCGGCGGCCGAATCCGATCCAGACAGGACATTGTCGGCCGGCCCTTGGCCTACTTAATGATACGCCACGCAAGCGCCGGCGGCCTAGTGGTTTTCGGGCCTGATCGGCCGGGCCGACGCGGGCCGGGCGCGCGGCGGGGCGGTCCGAGATTCGCAGCCCCCGCGGAACGGTGGTCTGGACTAACTCGTGCGAAGCGGGTGAACGGACCGCGGTCCCGGAGTTTCGCGAATGGCCGTCGGCGTGGTCGAAGTCTCGGGCGAAGGGTCCCTGCCGGGCCCCGTGCTGGGCATGCCGTCCTACCAGCGCTCGGCGCTGCGCAATCCCGCGAGATTCACCTGGAACAACTGGTCGCGGCAGACGGGCAAGAGCTTCGTCTTCTCGCTGCGGCGGCTGGTCCGCGGACTGCTGCGGCGGCGGACGCAGATCCTCCTGTCGGCCAGCGACCGCCAGAGCGGCGAGCTGATGGAGCGCGTCCGGCGACATTGCGCCGCGCTCGAGATCACCTGCGAGTTTCACGAAAGCGAGGTCTTTGGCCACAGCGCGCTGCGCATCCGCGAGGCGCTGCTGCCCGGCGGAGTGCGGATCATCGGCCTGCCCGCCAATCCGCTGACCGCCCGCGGCTACAGCGGCGACGTCCTGCTCGACGAGTTCGCAATGCACCGCGACGACCGCGCGATCTGGTCGGCGCTATTCCCCACCGTGCTTCGCGGCGACGGAGAGCTGGACGTCTGCTCCACGCCGCGCGGGCGCGACAACGTCTTCTGCCGGCTGCGCGATAACCCGCGCTTCACGCACTCGACCGTCACGATCCACGACGCCGTCGCCGCCGGCCTGCCGGTCGATGTTGCCGCTCTGCGCGATGCGATGGAAGACCCGGCGCTTTTCGCGCAGGAATTCGAGTGCGAGTTCGCCGATGAGTCCGCCGCGCTGCTGACGCACGAGCTGATCACCGCCTGCCAGGACCCACGGCTGCACACGGCGCCGGACGAGCACCGCCTCGCGCGCGCCGATGCGCGGATCTTCGCCGGCGTCGACGTCGGCCGCGTGCGCGACCTGACCGTCATCTGGCTGTGGGAGGCGGTCGATGACGTGTTCGAAACGCGCGGCGTGATCGAGCTGTCCCGAACGCCGTTCGCCGTGCAGCGCCGCGTCATCGAATCCCGCCTGGCGCGACCCGCCGTGCGGCGCTGCTGCGTCGACGCCGGCGGCCTCGGCGCGATGCTCGCCGAGGAACTCGCGGCGCAGTTCGGCCATCGCGTCGAACCGGTGGTTTTCACGCCTGCCGTCAAACGCGATCTCGCCGCGCGGCTCCGCGTCCTCGCCGAGCGCGACCGCCTGCGCATCCCGGCCGACGACGCGATCCGCCGAGACTGGCATTCGATCGAACGCCGCACGACCTCGGCCGGGAACGTGCGATTCGAGGCCGATCGCAGCGTTGGCGGGCACGCTGATCGCTTCTGGGCCGCCGCGCTCGGGCTGCACGCGGCCGATCGTCCGACGGGCCGCGTCGAGTACCTCGCGGACACATCACTGACGTTCGCGCGCCGCGGCGCGTGGTAATTCAAGCAACGCGGACTCGCGTCGAAATCGTACAGGAGGAACGATCCATGGGACTGACCGCTCGAATCGTCAACGCTCTGCGCCGCGCCCGACGATCCGACCATCCTCCAACGGGACGGATCGTTCACCCGCGCGAGTCCGACTCCTGGCGGAGCTACCCCGCCGACGGACTGACGCCGCAGCGCCTCGTCTCGATCCTCCGCGCGGCCGACGCCGGCGACCTGACGGAACTGATGGCGCTCTACGAGCAGATGGAGGAGAAGGACCCGCACCTGTTCAGTGTCGCCAGCACGCGCCGTCTGGCGATCACCGGCCTGCCATGGCGGATCGTCTCGGCGACCGAAGCGGACGCGGACGGCACGTTTGATCGCGCATCGGCGGACGACGCGGCGGCGTACTGCCGTGACGTGCTGCGTCGCGCGGAGACGTTCGAGGACTCGTTGCAGCATCTCGCGCTGGCGCTCGGTCGGAACCTGGCCGTGGCCGAGCTGGTCTGGTCGCTCGGCGATGACGGTCTGGAGCTCACGGACGTGGTCCCGGTCGAGTTCTCCCGGCTTGCGCTGGGCGAGTTCGGCGACGTCCGCGTGCTGACCGACGAGCATCCGCACGACGGCACGCCGCTGCCGCCGTACAAGTTCATCGTGCACCGTCCGCACGCATCCACCGGCGTCCCGACGCAGGGCGGATTGCTGCGCGTCTCGGCACTGGCCTACCTCGGCAAGCAGTTCGCCATCAAGGACTGGCTCATCTTCGCGGAGATCTTCGGCATGCCCGTCCGCATCGCGCGCTACGACCCGGCCGCCACCCCCGAGGAAAAACGCGAGCTGCTCGAGATGCTCCGTCACCTCGGCTCCGACGCCGCCGGCATCTTCTCAAAGGCGGTCGAGCTGGAGATCAAGCAGACGCGCGTCCCCGGCGACGTCAACCCTTACGAGTCGCTCTGCCACTACTTCAACCGCGAGCTGTCCAAGGCATGGCTCGGTCAGACGCTGACGACCGACACGGCGCGGGCCATCGCCAACCTCTCGGCCGCCGAGGTGCACGACCGCGTGCGCCGCGACCTGCGCGACGACGATCTCCGCAAGGAGGCGCGGACGCTGCGCCGAGACCTGCTCACGCCGCTGACGCGGCTGCGCTTCGGCGACGCGGTCGAGCCCCCTTACTTCCATCGCCTCGTCGATCACCCGCGCGATCCGGAGGGACTCGGCCGCGCGCTGGCGATTGCGGTAAACGATCTCGGGCTGCGCATCCCGGCGGGCTGGGCACACGCCGCGCTCGGCGTCCCGCAGGCCGATCTGCAGGAGCCCGTGCTGCCGGGGCGGACCCCGTCCGAGTCTCCGCCCCGCGCGGACTGAAACGGCGAGAAGCGGAACGCTGATCTGGATTGTCATTCGTACGAGCGGCCCGATGAGGGCCGGAGGAGAGTCGCATGAACCAGGTGAAGCTCAGCGAAGTCGCAGCGGCCGGCGCTGACGTCGTCTCCGCCGCGTTCGACGCCGGCGCGACGTGGTCCGGCGCGCTGCCGACGCAGGTGCTGATCGCGCCGTGGGGAGAGGTGCAGAGCCGAAGTGGAACGTTTGTCGTCGATGAGGACGCGGTCCGCCGCACGATCGAGGCGTTCAGCGCCCACGGAACCGACGTGCCCATTGACTACGAGCACCAGTCACTCGGCGGCGCGTTCAGCTCGCCCACGGGACAGGCGCCCGCCGCCGGTTGGATCAAGCGGTTGTTCGCCGTGCCGCCTTCGAGCGCCGAGGCAATTCACGAAGTTCCCGACGCGACGGCCGGGGCCGATTCTCGACCCGCGACGGCCGGACTGTGGGCCGAGGTGCAGTGGACCCCGCCGGCGGCCGAGCAACTCCGCAACGGGCAGTACCGCTACCTGTCGCCGGTTGCGCTGATTCGACGCAGCGACCGCCGCCTTGTCGGCTTGCACTCCGTGGCGCTGACCAACAAGCCTGCGATCATCGCGATCCGGCCGATCGTGCATCGCGAGCCGCCGCGGAGCGACGTACGCGATGGGCTGCGCAGTGCGCTCGGCTGCGACGCCGCACTCGACGATGACGCGGTCATGCTTGCGGCCACCGAGCGCATCGCCGCGCTGACGATGCAGATCGACGCCCGCCGCGCTGCCGATCGCGTCGCGGCCGCCCTTGCCGCCGGAAAGCTCGTCCCGGCGCAGCGTGACTGGGCTGCGTCGCTCGCGCTGCGCGATCCGGCCGCGTTCGAGGAGTGGATGGCGGTCGCGCCCGTCGTCGTCGCGCCGCAGCGGACGCGTCCGCCGGCCCTTGCGTCAACGGCGAGCGAGCAATCCGTCCGACGCCGCGCCGAGCAGGAGTATCGCGACGCCGGTCCGCTGCTGGTGTCGCTCTGCTCGCAGGAGGCGTACGTCGCCGACGCGCTGCGCGAGGCCGGCCTGGCCGCGCGGCCGAGTTGATCCCGGATGGTCAATCGAACCTGTCGCCTGAACGAAAGGATGGGATGCCATGCCGCTTGCAGCCAATCGGGAAATCAGTCGTTACGTCGACCAGGAACTGCGAACCTTCAAGGTGCTGGGCGACGTGCACATCTTCAAGGGCGCGCTCGTCGGCCGGGACCGCACGAGCGGATACGTCCGCGCGCTCGAGGCGGGCGATGCATTCGTCGGCATCGCCTACGAGGAATCGGACAACACCGGCGGCGCCGACGGCGCCCGCAGCATCCGCGTCTATACGCAGGGCGATTTCCTCCTTGAGGTCGGCGGAGCCACGGTCGCGCTGATCGGCCGGCCGGTCTTCGCCGCGTCGGACGACACGCTCTCGCTGTCGAACTCCGGCGGGCTGACGCTGGTCGGACGCATCATTGGCGTGCCGTCGGTCGGCGAAGCGATCGTGCGGATCGACCCGCTCGCCGACCCGCAGATCGTCCGGGCCGAGCACGTGCCGCTGGCCAGCTCGACCTCCGCCGCGACGACCAACGTCATCATGCTCACGCACAAACCGATTCTCGTGCTCTCGGCCGAGGTGATCTTCCACACCAAACCCGACCAGGGCACGCTCGACGTCGGAACCGACAACAGCGATCCCGACGAGATCGTCGACGCGTTCAATCTCGCCTCGCTGACCAACCACCAGCGCGCCGTCCTCACGCTCGCCGGAAATCTCGTCGGCAAGGACCAGCGCCTCTGGGCCAGAGTCGGTCAAGCCAGTTCCACCGCCGGCGTCGGCGGACTGCTCACCCTTCGTTACATCGAGTTGCCGTAAGCGCGCCGCGCGGCCGATCGGTCGCGCCGGCCTCATCCGGGTGCTTTTGAGAGAAAAAGGAGCCGCACATGGCCGTCATCAATACGGGGTTGTTGACCAAGGGACTGCGGAGCGAGTTCTTTCAGCGCTTCGACGCCGCGCCGGTGCTCTACCGCGACCTCGCCACGCGCGTCGTCTCGAATGCCGACCGCGAGGTCTACCGCTGGCTCGGCACCGTGCCGAAGATGCGCGAGTTCAAGGACGGACGACTCACGCAGGGTCTGCGCACGGAGAGCTACTCCGTCGAGAACCTCAAGTACGAGGCCACGATCGAGGTCGATCGGGACGAAATCTCAGACGACCAGACCGGCCAGATCCGTCTGCGGATCGCCGAGCTGGCGCAGCGCGCCGCGACGCACAAGGACTTCCTGCTCGCGCAGCTCTTCATCGAGGGCGAGTCGTCCGGCCTGTCCTACGACGGCGTCAGCTTCTTCAGCACGGCGCACGAGTCGGGCGATTCCGGCGCGCAGAGCAACCTCCTGACTTCCGACGCCGCCGTCCCCGACGCCCCGACCGCCGACGAGTTCAAGGCCGCGGCACAGCAGGCGATCGCCGCCATGCTCTCGTTCAAGGATGACCGGGCCGAGCCGATGATGGTCGACGCCACGGGTCTCGTCTGCGTCGTGCCGCCGGGCATGCTCTTCCCGGCGCTCGAGGCCATCAACTCGACCATCCTCGGCAACCGCAGCAACGTCCTCGAGGGCGCGGCCCGCGTCGTCGCGATGCCTTGGCTGACCGATGCCTCGAAGTGGTACCTGCTGAAGACCAGCGGCATTCTCCGGCCGTTCATCTTTCAGGACCGCGAGCCGATCGAATTCAACGCCCTTGCCGAGGACTCCGACGAGGGCTTCCGCCGCGAGAAGTTCCTCTACGGCGTGCGGGCGCGATACCGCATGACCTACGGGTACTGGCAGTTCGCCGTCCGCACCGACTTCGTCTAGCCGTCCTCGCCGCAGGTCCGGCGGTGCGGACCCGCGCTGCGCCGCCGGACCCCTTCCTGTCACGCACGATGCGCCGGAGAGACCGCGATGGGTTACGTCACCAACGCCGACATCGAAGAGCGCCTCGGCACGACGGCCTACGTCCAGTTGACCGACGACGCCGGCAGCGGCTCCGCGGATCTCGACAAGGTCAACGAGGCCCGGCTCGGCGCAGAAGGTGAGGTCGACAGCTACCTCTCGGCGCGCTACGCCGTGCCGGTCGATCTCACGGACCGGCCGGAGCTTGCCGCCGTGCTCAAGACGTTCGTGCTCGACCTGATCGAGTACCGACTCCACGGCCGCCGACCACCCGTTCCGTCCGACGTCGCGCGGCGGCACGCCGAGGCGATCACCTGGCTCCGCCGCGTGTCATTCGGCAGCGTGCATCTGCCCGCCGCGCCCGCGCCGGCGAGCCATCGCGGCCGCGGCGCTCCGGCCGAAGTCTTCGGCCCGACGCGCCGCTTCACGCGCGATTCGCTCGACGACGCCTGATCGAACCGAAGTCACGTCGAGGCAACCGGCATGGCCGCACTCGCGACCCTCGAATCCAACCTGGTCAACCGGCTCGCCACCGCGACCCTTGGTGGCCAGCCGCTGCTGGCCACCGTCCGCGGGGCCTCCGGCCCGTTCCGGCCGGCGCTTCGCGCGGCGCTGGCCCGGGTGCGCACGCCGGCCGCCTTCGTCGCGTTCCTCGACGAGAACACGTCGCCGGATGCGTCCGAGGGCCGGATCGGCCCGCGCTTCTCGATTATTGTTGCGGCGCGGACGCTGCGCCTGACGAGCGATCCGCGCGTCGGCGACGCGGGGTCCACCGGCGCATTCACACTGCTCGACCAGGTCCGCGCGCGGCTCGCCGGATACGCGCCCGCGCCGGACACCGAGATGGTCGGCGTGCACGTCCGCTTTCTCGATGCCGATGATCGCGCGGCGTACTACGAGCTGCTCTATCGCGTCGCGCCGGTCTTTCGCGCCCCGCTGTTCGATGGCGTGCGCCTTGGTGGGGACCTCAGCCGCACGACGCGATCGGTCCGGCCGCTCGAGCCGCACGAGATGCGCGTCATCGCCGCGACGCCGGAAGGCATGATCGAGGTCTTCCGCTCCGACCTCGCTCCGCCCGACTCGCCCGTCGAATCGCTGCTCGTTTGGCAGGGGCAACTCCGCGCCGAAAACGACGACGGACTGAAGGCCCTCGTCACCGCGATCGGCGAGGACATCCAGTCCGAGACCGTCGCCACGCTCCTCGACGCCGGCGGGGCGGAGTTTCCGGCCATCCAGATTCGCTCGCTGCGGCTGACCGCCCCGCGGTACGTCGATCCGTTCGCGGCAGAAGCGATCCAGCCGTGCGAGATCCTCTTCGAGCAGCGGCCATTCTGAAGGCGCCGGACGGTCGTCCGATCAGATCCACAGCCGTGCGACAGCGAGCGTCGCCATTCGCGGACCCTTCGCATCCGTGTCCGCCGGCTCGCGAATTCCACGGCCCGCTTGATTCCGGGCCGCGACTGTGCGAAACTACTACATGAAACACCTCGGCGGCCGGTTTCCGGCGAAACCGCGCCCACGCGTCCGCCTGGGGCGGTTTTCGTATCGGTGTCCGCGCCCTGTCCCGACCGCCGGGCGACGCAAACTCGGATGGGAATCATGGTGCAGCTTCGTCGAATTCAGTTCGGCCTGACGTTCGTATTTGCGCTTGCCGCCTCCGCCGCAACCGCCAGTGCCCAGCTCCGCGTCGCGACGTGGAACATCACGTTCTACGCCGGCGGCCGCGCGACGGACATCCAAAGCTCCGTCTACGGAATATTCAACGGCCGCTCGATGTCGCCCGACGTCATCCTCCTTCAGGAATTCACCACGGCGACCGCCGTGCCCGCTTTCGTCACGATCCTGAACGGCGCGCCGGGCAGTCCCGGCGACTGGGCCGGCGCGCCGTTCATCGACGGGCCGGACACGGACAGCGCGTTCGTCTATCGCACGAGCAAGGTCGAATTCCTGGGCGTGACGGTCGTCGCGGTCGGTGGTGTCGCGCCCAATCACCCGCGCAACATCCAGCGCTACGACGTCCGGCTGAAGGGCTACACCGGCGCGGGCGCCGTGCTCGCGTCCTACAGCACGCACATGAAATCGGGTTCGACCGGCGACGACCAGGCGCGGCGCCTCGTCGAGGCGCAGCGGATCCGCGATGACGCGGAGTTGCTGACGCCCGCCTGGCAGTTCCTCGTCGGAGGCGACTTCAACATCCAGTCCTCGTCCCAGTCGGCATACCAGGAGCTCGTCGGCTCCCAGGCCAACAACGCCGGCCGGTTTTTCGACCCGATCAACACGCCCGGAAGCTGGAACAACAACATCGCCTTCCGCTTCGTTCACACGCAGGACCCGATCGGCGCCGGCGGCATGGACGATCGTCACGACCAGATCCTCGTCGAGGGCACGCTCATCGACGGCGTCGGCTTCGACTACGTCGGCAACCCGGCGATCCCCTACAGCACGACGACCTGGGACGATCCCAATCACTCCTATCGCGCCTGGGGCAATGACGGCACGAGCTACAATTCGACGCTCACGGTCGCCGGCAATGCCATGGTCGGCGCCACGATCGCGCAGGACCTGATCGACTCCACCGGCGGTGCCGCCGGACACCTGCCCGCCTTCCTCGACTTCCGCGTGCCGGCCAAGATCGACTCCCAGACCGTACTCGATTTCGGCAGCGTGCCGCAGGGCTCGACCGCCGAGCAGGTGCTTACCGTTTTGAACTCGGCCAACACAACGCTCTGGACGGCCGCGGGCATCGCGAATCTGAATTACACCCTCTCGGCTACCGCCGGATTCTCGGCACCCGGCGGCGCCTTCTCCGATGCGCCCGGCGGCGCCGGCAACGATCACACGATCGCCATGGACACGTCGACGCCCGGACCGAAGAACGGCACGCTCTCGATCGCCTCCGACTCGGTCGATGAGCCGGTCCGCGTCGTCACGCTGATCGGCACGGTCGTCCCGTCGTGCAACGCCTGCGATGTGAACTGCGACACGTTCGTCAATTCGGCCGACGCCGCGGAACTGGTCGACATGCTCGTCAACGGCACCGCCCCGTGCTCGGCCTGCGCCGGCGACACGGTGGATGACGACGTGCCGAACGGCGTGGACATCGCCGGTCTCGTCGGCTGCCTGCTCGCCCCGTAACCGTCGAGAACGATCCGGGCACAACGAATGAAGCCGCTGCGAACCGTCCATCGCTGCGCCGCGCGACCGCTTCTACAATGTCGTCATGCCCACGGTCCGCCTGATGCGCGAGGTCCGCTTCTCGATTGATCGCGACTGGGCCGCCGCCGCGCACGGCGCCGAAGGCTTCGAACGCGCCCATCCGATCACCAACTCCTGGGGCGGCTGGCCGTCCGCCGTCGGCATCGCGCCGTACCTCGTGCTCCGCGCGGTCGTGGAAGGCCGGCCGGACCCGGTGACGGGCTACCTCGTGAACATCCGCGAGCTGGACGTGCTGCTGCGCGAGCAGGGCATTCCGTTGGCGGCGCAACACCTCCGCGAGCGCGGCGTCCGGACGACGGGCGAGACGCTGCTGCGGGCCATCTGGACGGCGACCACGGCGCAGGTCCCCGCCGGCGCGACGATGCGCGCCCTCGAGCTTCGGCCGACGCCGACGCTGCGGTACGAATTGCGGGCAGGAGCGACGGACATGATTCGCATGACGCAGAGTTTCGAGTTCTCCGCGGCCCACCGGCTGCACGTGCCGGCGCTGTCGGAGGAGGAGAATCGCCGGTTCTTCGGCAAGTGCAACAACCCGAACGGACACGGACACAACTACCTCGTCGAGGTGACGATCGAGGGCCGGCCCCACCCGGCGACGGGCTGCCTGCTGCCGCTGCCGCGCTTGGAGCAGATCGTCAAGGAGCGCGTCATCGACCGTCTGGACCACACGCATCTCAACCGGGACACGCGCGAATTCGCGTCGCTGAACCCCTCGGTCGAAAACATCGCGATCGTCGTCTGGGGGCTGCTGGACGGGCAGTTCGACGGGGCGCAACTCGACTGCGTCCGCGTCTGGGAGACGCCGAAGACGTACGCGGAATACCGCGGCGAAAAACCAGCGATGTGAGAAAGGGCTTCACAGGCGGGCGGTCAGGAGGTATTAAGATCTCGTAAACCGGGCACGCGCATCGATCCGGCGCCTTGCGGGCGCTGAACGGCGCAAGCATACTCCGCCTCGTGCGTGATTCGAACGATGCGACGACTCTGCTCCGTCCGATTCGAAATATCGCATTTGCGTTCCTGCTGACGACGCTCGTCGCGCGACTGGCGCACTCCGCCGATTCCACCGCCGCGACCCAACCCGCTGATCGCACAGCCCCGCGCTCCGGCGCGACGACGCAACCGGCCGATGCGCACGGCCCGCGCGATGTCCCGACGTCCGCCGTGGCCGCGCCGCGCGGTCCGCAGTACCTGAATCTGCGCTACGACGAGGACTTTCGCTATCTCGATGGACCGCCGGGCAGCTTCACGCCCGACCTGTTCGATCCGATCAAGAACATCCACCTCGGCGACGACTGGCGATTGACGCTCGGCGGGTCGGTTCGCGTCCGCATCGAGTCGGAGACGAACCGCGCATTCGGCGCGACTGAACCCGCGCAGGACACTTACGTGCTGCACCGGCAGTTGATCCATGCCGATCTGTGGTACCGCCGCACGTTTCGCGTCTTCGCCGAGGGCATCAACGTCATGCTCGAGGACCGCAACCTGCCGCCGCAGGGCAATATGCGAAACCAGTTCGATGTCAATCAGCTCTTCTTCGACCTCAAGTTCCTCGGCGAATCCGCGCCGCTCACGCTGCGCTTCGGGCGGCAGGAACTCTCCTACGGCCGGCATCGCACCATCCACACGCGGACCTGGGGCATGGTCCGCCGCCGCTTTGACGGCCTGAAGATCATGTATGCCAGTAGCGTTTTCGACCTCGACTTCTTCCTGACCAAGCCCGTCCGTGAGGACCTGCCCGCCGGCTATCCGCGAAAGCCCGATCACTACCGCGAGGAAGAGACCTTCTACGGCTTCTACGGCTCGTACAAGGGGATCCGCGATCACGTCGTCGATGTCTACTGGCTCATCGACGATGACGTCGGCGAGCTGACCGCCGCGTCCGGCCGCGTCGGCGACAAGAACGACCACACGATCGGCGCGCGGTTCGGCGGCAAGCACGGACCGTGGGACTACGACGCCGAGGCGGCGATTCAGCTCGGAAAGATCGCCGGAGACCGCGTCGCCGCGTGGTTCGCCAGCGCCGAGGCGGGATACACCTTCCTGCCGGTTTCGTGGAAGCCCCGACTCGGACTCGGCTTCGACTTCGGAAGCGGCGACGATGATCCGACCGATGGCCGGCAGGAGACTTACGACCAGCTCTTTCCGAGCGGGCACAGCTTCTACGGTCACCTCGACCTCTTCGGCCGCGCCAACATGATCGCGTCAAACGTCAACGTCACGGTCCGTCCGCACGAGCGCGTGAAGGTGCAGAGCTGGTGGTACACGTTTTGGAACAACACGCCCGACGACGCACTCTACGGCACGGGCGGCAATCCGTTCGTCCGCGATCCGACGGGCACGGCCGGGCACGACGTCGGCAACGAGCTGGACGTCGCCGTGACGATCGACCTCGACGTGCACTCGTCGCTCCTCTTGGGATACGCGCACTTCTGGGGCACGAACTTCATCCGCGCGGCCACGCCCGACCGCGACGCCGACCTGATCTACTTCCAGTATCAGTTCCGATTCTGATCGCGGCGAGCGCGCGGTCGGTTCGGGCGATTTCGCCGGATCACGCGCGGGCGTCCCAGCCGTAGTCGAAGTACTCGTAGTGCGTCCGGCCGTCGACCGTGCAGTCGATGATGCCGAAGCCCTCCTGCACGCCGTCACGCGGGCCTTTCCACCAGTTGCCGCTGACCGCGCCGCCGCAGATGTAGGTCGTGCCGCGGAAGTCGACGCGGTCGAGCTGGTGCAGGTGCCCCGACAGGCAGAGCGACACCCGATGGTTGCGAATCGCGTCGATCCGCCAGACCGCGTCGCCGCAGATGAACGAGTCGCGGATGACCCATCCCTCCTCCTGGCGATTCGTCTCGTAAGCGAACGGAACGCCGCTGACGACCGGAATGTGCTCGCAGAAGACGATCGGCATGGTCGCGGACGTGCGGCGGAGCGTTTGTACAAGCCAGTCGCGCTGCGCGCCATCGAGGCCGCCGACATAGCCGTACGAGCCGCTTGCCGGCTGGATGTTGTCCAGCACGATGAACCGCCAGCCCTTGTGGTCGAACGTGTAGTACGTCCCGTCCAGCCCGAGCTGTTCGGTGATCAGGGCGCGGCCGTACCCGGGCGTCTCCCTCGTCACGCCGGGCGTCTGCCAGCCGAAGATGTCGTGGTTGCCGACGGTGTAGCGCACCGGCAGATCGGTGTTGTCGGCGACGACCGTCCGCAGGAGCTGGAAGAGCTTCCGCGCCCGCACGGCGTCGGTCTTCATCACGTCGAAGACGAGATCGCCGCCGGTCAGAATGAAGTCCGGCCGGGGGCGCAGCGCTTCGACGGCCCGCAGCGCCTTGGCGAAGCCCATGTCCGCGGCCCGCTCGGGCTGCACGTGGATGTCGGTCAGATGGACGAAACGGAACGCCTGCGGCGCGGCGATGCGCACTAGCCCCGGCGGGTCGGCAAGTGCGGTCCGGCCGGCGACGAGCGCGCCGGCGCCGGCGACCAGACTTCCGGCAAGAAAGTCACGGCGTGAGAGTTGCTCGGCCATGGCGGGCCTCCACAAGGTCTCAGTGCGGTTCGTGGATCAGCTTCATCGCGCCGGCGGCGATATCCTCCGGCGACAGTCCGCAGGCGCGGAGGATCTCGGCCGGCGTCCGCGCGCTCTTCGGGATTCGGCGACACGTCATCGAGTGCACGTGGATCGCGCCGCGCATCGCCGCGGCCTCGGCGATCGCGCTGGCCAGTCCGCCCACGTAATTGTCCTCGACGACCAGGATGCGCCGTCCGCCGCGCTCGGCTGCCGCGAGGATCGGCTCGGCCCGCAGCGGGAACGAATACGCGTCAATCAGCGTGCAATGGATCCCCTGCGATGCGAGTTGCTCGGCGGCCTGCTTGCACACGTGCACCATGTAGCCGGCCGAGACGATCGCGACCGGCTCGCCGCCCCTGCCGCCGAGCAGCGTGTGCGAGCCGCCGATCTCGAACCGCGCATCGGGCGGATAGAGCAACGCGACGTCCGGCCGATGCGTCCGCATGTAGCACATGCCCGGATGCCGCGCCATGAGCCAGGTGCAGTGATACGCGGCCACGGCGTCGGCCGGATGAAAGCTTACGCAGGCGGGAATCCCGCGGCCGGCGTCGGACTCCGACGCGCTGCGGAAGTAGGCGACATCGTGCAGGCTCATCTGGCTCGGCCCGTCCGCGGCGAGCGAGATGCCGGCGTGCGAACCGACGATCTTGACGTTCGCGCGCGTGATCTGCGCCATCTCGATCTGGTCGTACGCGCGGGCGATGAACTTGGCGAACGAGCTGGCGAACGGGATGAGCCCCGCGGCCGCGGCCCCGGCGGCGGCGGAGATCATGTTCTGCTCGGCGATCTTGCATTCGAAGAAGCGCTCCGGAAACTTCGCGGCGAACATCTCGGCAAACGTCGAGTTCGACACATCGCCGTCGAAGGCGATGATCCGCTCGTCCGCCCGCCCCAGCGCCACGAGCGCGGCGCCGTACGCGCGGCGCGTCGCGCAGGCGTTCTTCGCGATCGCGCCGGCCAATCCCGCGTCCTTCATCGCCACGCCGAAGGGCGCCGGCTCGGGCAGCGATCGCGCCGGCATCGCGACCCGCGCCGGCATCCGCGGCCGCGGTGCATCGTCAGCCCGCGTCGGCACGCGGCGCTGCGCCGCCGTCGCCGCCAGTTGCTGCGCTCCGACCGGGAGCTGCTCGCTCGTCAGTGGCTTGCCGTGATTGCTCTTGTCCTTGAGCAGGTCGACGCCCCAGCCCTTCTGCGTCCGCGCCACGACGGCAATCGGTCTGTCGGACGTCGTCGACAGCGCTGACTCGATCTGCTCCGCGTCGTGGCCGTCGACCGGGCGCACCTCCCAGCCGAACGCGGCGAGTTTCCGCGCCAGCGCATCGGCCGATTGCTGCGGCGAGACGTAGTCGGCCTGTCCCTGGCCGTTGCAGTTGAAGATCGCCGAGACGTTCGTCAGACGGTGATCGACGATGAAGTCGGCCGCCTCCCAGATCTGGCCCTCGCGGGCCTCCCCGTCGCCGATCAGGACGAAGATCCGCCGGTCGAGCTTCCGCAGCCGCGCCGCGCACGCCAGCCCCGCGCCGACCGACAGGCCCTGGCCGAGCGATCCGGTCGCCGCGTCGAAGAACGGAAAGCCCTCCGCCGGGTTCGGATGCCCGTCGAGCGGACTGCTCAGTTCGCGCAGCGACGCGAGGTCTTCGATCCGCAGCGGCTTCGCCGAGGCGTGGTCGCTGCCGACCACGCCCCCGAGATCGGCGTAGACGGCGTACACGGCCGGCACCGCGTGGCCTTCGGACAGCACGAGGCGATCGGCCGCGGGGTTCCAGGGGTCCGCCGGGTCGAAGCGCATCAGCCGTCGCATGAGCGTCAGGACGATGTGCAGGATCGACAGCGCGCTGGAGGGGTGGCCCGAGCCGGCGGCCGTCGTCATCGAGAGGATGTGCTGACCGAGCTCAACGGCCTTGGCGTCGATGACCTGGGCGAACGTCATGTAGACTCTCCGCGATCGGTTCGTGTGGTTTGGATCGGCGCCGCGGCGCCGCAATCGGTGCGTAGGGTAATCGCAACGGCGCGGGTCGATCAAACGCACGGCGGCGGTCGGCGCGCGGCAAGGCGCGGCGCGGGCGAGCCGGTATAATCGCCCGCGGCGCGGGCAGGAGCTTGCGCGGTCATCGATCAAGGCGGATCATCGGCGTGGATTACTTCCTCATCAACGGCGGGAACCGGCTCCGCGGTCCGGTGCGCGTGAGCGGTTCGAAGAACGCGGTGCTGCCGATCATGGCGGCGTCGATCCTGACGGACGGCGACACGATCCTGCGCGGCGTGCCCGACTTGGCGGACATCCGCCACATGGCGCTGCTGCTGGCGAAGCTCGGCGTGTCGGTCGAGCGGCACGACGATGGTTCGCTGCACCTGCGCGTCGAGGACGAACGGAACTGCCACGCTGAGTACGACCTCGTGCGGAAGATGCGCGCCAGCGTCTGCGTCATGGGGCCGCTGCTCGCCCGGCGGCGCCAGGCGCAGGTGGCCATGCCGGGCGGATGTGCGATTGGAGACCGACCGATCGACCTGCACGTGCTCGGCCTCACGACGCTCGGAGCCGATTCGGAGCTGGTCGGCGGCGATCTCGTCCTGCGCGGCAAGAAGCTCCGCGGCGGCGAGGTGTTCCTCGGCGGACCGTTCGGCTCGACGGTGCTCGGCACCGCGAACGTGATGATGGCCGCCACCCTGGCCGAAGGGACGACGATGATCGAGTCGGCCGCCTGCGAACCGGAGCTGATCGACCTGGCGAACTACCTGAACGCGTGCGGCGCGCGGATCACCGGACACGGCACGCCGCGCGTCGTCGTCGAGGGCGTCAAGTCGCTGCACGGTTGCGAGTACACCGTCATCCCCGACCGCATCGAGGCCGGCACGCTGATGGTCGCCGCGGCGATCACCAACGGCGAGCTGCGCCTGGGCAACTGCCGCATCGATCACCTGATGGCGGTCGTCGATCGGCTGCGGGCCATCGGCGTCATGGTCGAGCGCGACCGGGACGAGGTCGTCGTGACGTCGGCGCGCCGGCTGGAACCGATCACCATCACGACGCAGCCGTATCCCGGCTTCCCGACCGATCTCCAGGCGCAGTTCATGGCGCTGCTGAGCCTCGCCGACGGAAACAGCATCGTGACGGAGAAGATCTTCCCGGACCGGTTCCTGCACGTCGCGGAACTGAACCGCATGGGCGCGCGGCTGCGCAAGGAAGGCCCGACCGTCATCATCGAGGGCGTCAAGAAGCTCGTCGGCGCGCCCGTCATGGCCAGCGATCTGCGCGCCTCGGCGGCGCTCGTGCTCGCCGGGCTGATCGCCAAGGGTCAGACCAAGGTCTCGCGCGTCTACCACCTCGACCGCGGCTACGAGCGCTTTGACGAGAAACTCAATGCCGTCGGGGCCGACATCCGCCGGCTGAGCGAATGAACTGCACGCGCTGCGGCTACCTGCTCTTCGGCCTGCGCGAGAACCGCTGCCCGGAGTGCGGCGCCGCGTTCCAGACAACCGACTACGCCTTTCCCTCCGGAGCCGTGCAGTTCGTCTGCAAGGGCTGCGGACAGGCCTATCTCGGCGCCGACAGCTTCGGCCTGCCCTTTCCTCGAAAGTTCCGCTGCGTCCAGTGCCACGAGGTTCTCGACGCCGCCGACATGATGGTCCGGCCGATCCGCGAGGGCGTCACGGGCGAGGCCCTGCGCTATGGCACGCCGTGGGACCACCTCGGACGCTCGCGCTTCGCGGCCGCCTTCGTCTCGTCGCTCACGCAACTGTCGACCGAGGGCGCGGACTTCTTCCGCCGCGCGCATCTGCTCGACCGCGGCTCGGCCGTGACCTTCGGCGTCTGGGCGGCCGGCGTCGCGGGCGCCTTCTGGCTGGCCGTCATCGCGGGCGTTGATGCGCTGTATCGCCTGTCGTGGTGGCGGCCCCTGCCGGGCATGTCGTGGTGGTGGTCGATCATCGTCGGCGGCGCGGCCTACCTGATCGGCGCGGCGTTGTGGATGCACCTCTACGCGGCGGTGATGTGGGTCGTGCTGCGGGCGTCGGGTGAGCGTCGCGCGGACTTCGACTCCCTCGTGCAGGTCGTCGCCTTCGCAACCGCCGTCTGGCCCGCGATGATCCTTCCGCTCGTCGGCGTGCCGTGGTACGTCATGCTCGTCGCGACGGGTCTGCGCAGCGCGCTGGAGGTGTCGCGCGGCCGGGCGATGATCGCGGCGGTGTTTCCGCTGCTGTTGGCGGCAAACGTCGTCCTGGCGTGGTTGCTGCTGTAAAACCAGGGAGCGCGCTTCCGCGATCAGGGCCGGACTCCGACACGGCAAATAGCCGATGTCTAGATAACCCGCGGCCGGCCGGACCGGCGCCGCGACTGGGAGCCGTCCATGCTGGCTGAATCGAACGCGTCGTCCCCGCCGCTCGGCTGGGTGGTGCCGTTTGTCGCGCTGCTGTTGTGCATCGCGATCCTGCCGCTGGTCCACGCGACCGCGCACTGGTGGGAACACAACCGCAACAAGCTCATCGTCGGGCTCGTCCTCGGCCTGGTGACCCTCGGTCACTACGCCGCGCGCGGCTACGGCACGGCGCTGCACGACCCGTTCGTCCACAAGGCCTTCGAGCGGCTCGGCGTGCCGGTGCACGAACGCCACGGGCATCACGTCACGGCCGACGGCTGGGCGTCGGCCGCCGGCGCGCTGGCCAACGCGGCGATGGAGTACCTGCCCTTCATCATCCTGCTGTTCAGCCTGTATACGATCTGCGGCGGCATCGCCGTGCGCGGAGACATCCCCGCGCACCCGATCACGAACACCGGCTTCCTCGCCATCGGCGGCATCCTGGCCAGCTTCGTCGGCACGACCGGCGCGTCGATGCTGCTCATCCGTCCGCTGCTTCAGACGAACCGCGAGCGCAAGCATGTCGCGCACACCGTCGTCTTCTTCATCTTCATCGTGAGCAACATCGGCGGCTGCCTGCTGCCGATCGGCGATCCGCCGCTGTTCCTTGGATACCTCCGCGGGGTGCCTTTTCTCTGGACGCTGCACCTCTGGAAGGAGTGGGCCTTCCTCCTGGTGATCCTGCTCGGGGTCTACTACCTCTGGGATTGCCGCGCCTATGCCCGCGAGGAAGTCACCGCGATCGTCCGCGACGAAGCCGAGATCCAGAGGCTCCGCGTGTTCGGATCGGTCAACTTCCTCTGGCTGCTCGGCGTCGTGCTGGCAGTCGGTCTGCTCGATCCATCCAAGCCCGTACCCGGCACGGGCTTCGCGCCGCCGCCGTTCATGCGCGAGGCCGTCCTGCTCGCGTTCGTCGGTGTGTCGTGGATCACGACGCCGCACGGCCTGCGCCGCGCCACCCAGTTTAACTTCACCGCCATCGGCGAGGTCGCGTGCCTCTTCATCGGCATCTTCATCACCATGCAGGTGCCCATCGAGATCCTCAACGCCCGCGGCGCGGAACTCGGACTCTCCGAACCCTGGCAGTTCTTCTGGGCCACCGGCACGCTCTCCGGCTTTCTCGACAACGCGCCCACCTACGTCGTCTTCTTCCAGACGGCCAACGCCATCACCCACGCCGCGGGCCCCGGCATCTTCCAGCTCCTCGACGGCAACTACATCCGACAGGACCTGCTCGTGGCCATCTCCCTCGGTGCGGTCTTCATGGGCGCGAACACCTACATCGGCAACGGACCGAACTTCATGGTCAAGTCCATCGCCGAGCAGGCGGGCGTGAAGATGCCCAGCTTCTTCGGCTACATGATCTACAGCGTCGGCATCCTCGTGCCGCTCTTCGTGCTTGTGACGTTCGTGTTCCTGCGATAGCCCGGCGGCGCAACTCAGCGGGCCGCGCCCGGCTGCGACGCCGGCGGGGCTGCCGGCGCCTGTGGAAGGTCGTCGACCACCGTCACGCCCGGTGGGGCCTTGAACTCAAAGCGACCCGGCGGGATCGGCGCGTTGATCACCACGTCGCGATAGGTCGTTGAGGCCATGACACGCCCGGCCGTGTCGTGCGTCTCGACGCGGACCAGCACGCCCGTCTCCTTTTGATAGAACTGAAGCAGCCGGCCGATCCGGCCGTCCATCGCCGATTTCGGCAGCGGCACGCCCTCGATGACCCACGTCGGTTTGCCGTCGATGGTCTGGTCCGGAGCCAGGCGCACAGCGTAGTCGCGGTGCAGGAATTTGAACGGCGTGAGGGCGAAGTCGATCTCGGCCATGGTCCGCGTGGCGCTCGTCTTTCCATCCTGCGTGACGAGCTTGTGGCGGAATCGCCCGTCCGACACGTCGAGGCTCTCGCGGCGGCTGATGATCTTCCCGGAGGCGTCCTTCTGCACGGACGTCAGTTCGGTGCGATAGAGAAACGCGTGCTCGCCGCGGAGGAATTCGTACGTGCCGTTCGATTCGGCCGTGAGCTTCGATGGGCCGTCGTGGCGCTCGGCGTGCGACTGGAGGGTCGCGCGGACCGATTGCAGCTTTCGCACGAGGTCGGCGATCTTCTGTTCCGCATCGCGCAGCGCGGGATCACTCGTCAGCGGCAGGGCCTCGGACGGCGATCCGCCGCGCGGCGCGGCCGGTGCGGCCGTCTGGGCCAGCAGCATCATTGCGGCAAAGGTCAGGGGGATCGTCATGTGGTTTCTCCGGTCGTCGGCGAGCCGGCGGGCGTCCGAGCTTGGCCGTGTGCGGATCGAGCGTATTCGGGCGTCGATCAGGGCATCGGACCCGACGCTCGACGTGTCCACCACGACACGGGCGACGACGCTAACCGATCCGATCGCGTGGTGCCATCGGGCGCGGCGGCGGCATAACGCCTGTCGGCGGCCGATCCGGTCATCGGCCGCCGCACGCGTTGTCGATCCGGAGGAACGATCCGGGTCAGCCGATGATCCGGTCGAGGAATGGCGCGATATCCAACCCGGTCACGACTCCGTCGCCGTCGAAGTCGCCGGCGAGGATGTCGCAGTTCGGGTACGTTGTCGCGTAGAGGGCCGGGTCCTTCAGGGCCAGGATGAACGGATCCATGTCCAGCAGGTTCACTACGCCGTCGCAGTTCATGTCGCCCAGCAGCGGCGGCGCCGGGACGACGATCTGGCCGAAGTTGCCCTGGCCCATGGAGGTGGTGCCGAAGATGATCCCGCCCTGCGTCACGGTGTAGGCCGGGTCGAAGTAGATCTCGAGCCGATCGCCGGCGTAGTTGATCTCCGCCCCATACTGCGGCGCGCGGGGCGCCAGCCGCTGAAACAGCGCCTGGCAGATGATCGGGCCGTCCGTCTGGAAGTTCAGC
This sequence comes from Phycisphaerae bacterium, assembly GCA_023150615.1. Taxonomy (GTDB): domain Bacteria; phylum Planctomycetota; class Phycisphaerae; order UBA1845; family UTPLA1; genus JAKLKO01. The sequence goes on along the minus strand of JAKLKO010000003.1, from coordinate 164,677 downwards.
TCGGCGGCCGAGACCTGCGTCGTCAGTTCGCCCACGTCGGTGACGATTCCGGCCGTGAACTGCGCCGGCTGGTTCGCGTAGTTGAACGGCTGGAAGAATCCCGGGAACCCCACCTGCGCCGTCGTGATCGCGGGGACGAGGAGCCTGTCGTTCAGCTCGCCGGTACCCATGTCGATCAGCGTGACGATGCTCCCCGGCGGGACCGCGTCGAGACGGAACGCGTTCGGCATCGGGTCGGGGACGGTCGGCACGCCGGCGTTGTTAAGCGTCGTCACGCAGGTGTTTCTCTTCTGCTCCACGGGGGCCAGCGGCGGGATCGGGATCGGCACGTGCTGCTGTTGCATCGGCGGCGTGAGCAGATCGAGCTCCAGCCGCGGTCCTGGCATCGTGTGCGTGGGCGCATCGACGATGCAGACGACCGGGTCGGCCGCGGCCATCGCGGCGATGGCCAGCAGGATCGAAAGGGCGGTGGCGTAGAGCGATGTTCGCATGGGGTTCTCCTCGTCGTGCCTCCGGCGGGCCGTACAACCGGCCCCGAAGGAAGACGCAGGAACGGGCGTTTCGGACACCGCAAACCGGGAATCAGGGGCAGGCGACGGTCCGGCCGGCACGGACGGCGGCGGCGGAGCCCACTCCGATAACATGCGGATCGACGTCGTCGCCGCGGCGGCGAACGGCTTAGCCGTCACCGCGCCAAACACCGCCGTGACCTCGTCCGGCGTTCAGACGGTGACCTGGGACGTGGCCCGATCGGCGGGCGGGGAGATCAATTGCACCAGCGTGCGGATTCGCCTGTCGACCGAAGGCGGACTCACCTGGCCGATGCGAATTGCGATGGAACGGCGAACGGTTCCGACTTGAAGTTGTTCGTCGAGCTGCTGCTTCCCCGGCGTCGGGCGGTTCCGGCGCGACCATCCGCCGGAACACCGTCCGCGGGCGGACTAGTCCTCGCTCTTCGTGTCCCCGCGGGCGAAGATGCTCGCGACGTAGTTCAGCACGTCGGTCGCGCTCGTCTCGTTGTAGCCGAAGTACTTGATCAGACGTTGCTTGACCACGTCGATCTTCGCCTGCGTCTCGTCATCGACCACGCCGCTGACGACGTTCTTGAGCTTGATCGTGTCGCGGCTGTCCTCGAACAGCTTCAGCTCCAGCGCCTTGTGCAGCCGCGCGTTCGTGTGGTACTCGAACTTCTTGCCATCCAGCGCCAGCGCGCCGATGTAGTTCATGATCTCCTGCCGGAAGTCGTCCTTGCGGCTGTCCGGGATGTCGATCTTCTCCTCGATGCTCCGCATCAGCCGCTCGTCCGGCTCTTCGTCCTTGCCCGTGTACTTGTTGCGGACCTTCTCGCGCTGCGTGTAGGCCCGCACGTTCTCGATGTAGTTCGCGGCCAGGCGCTTGATCGCGTCCTCGTCGGCCGAGATCGCGCGCTGCACCTCGCCCTTGAGGATGTCGTCGTATTCCTCGCGGACCATGGCCAGCAGTTCCTTGTAGCGCTTCTTCATCTCCTCGTCGGAGATGAGCGAGTGGTGGCTCAGCCCGTTCTCCAGCTCGTTGAGTACCATGAACGGGTTGATGCACTTGTCCTGCTGAGCCTGCTCGCTGACGAGCGCGTTGCTGATCTTGTCCTGGATGTAGCGCGGACTGATGCCCTGCATGCCCTCCCGCGGCGCCTCCTCGCGCAGCTCCTTCACCGAGTCCTCTGTGAAGCCGGGGATGCTCTTGCCGTCGTAGAGCTTGGCCTTCTGCATCAGCGTCAGGCCGGCCTTCTTCGGCTCCTCCAGCCGCGTCAGCACGGCCCACAGCGCGGCCATCTCAATCGTGTGCGGCGCGATGTGAATGCCCTTGATGCGGTCCTTGTTGAAGTCCTTCTCGTAAATCTTGATCTCGTCCGAGAGCCGGATGTTGTAGGGGATGTCGATCTTGATCGTGCGGTCGCGGAAGGCTTCCATCAGCTCGTTGCTCTGGAGCTTCTTGTACTCCGGCTCGTTGGTGTGGCCGATGATGACCTCGTCGATGTCGGTCTGGGCGAACTTCTTGGGCTTGATGACGTGCTCCTGGCTCGCGCCGAGCAGGTCGTAGAGGAAGGCCACGTCGAGCTTGAGCACCTCGATGAACTCGATCAGGCCGCGGTTGGCGATGTTCAGCTCGCCGTCGAAGTTGAAGGCCCGTGGATCGCTGTCGCTGCCGAACTCGGCGATCTTGCGGTAGTTGATGTCGCCGGTCAGCTCGGTCGAGTCCTGGTTCTTCTCATCCTTCGGCTGGAAGGTGCCGACGCCGCGGCGGTCCTGTTCGCTGATAATCAGGCGGCGGACGATGATGTGGTCCATCACCTTCCGCCAGTTCCCGTCGTAGCGCAGCAGCAGGTCATCGTAGGTCCGCCGGCAGAACGGATCGAGGTCGCCCTCGACGCTGATCTGCTGCTCGGGCGGGAGGTTCGCGTTGATCTCCTTGAGCACGTCGCGCCGCGCGGCCTTCGGAATCAGGCGCAGCGGGTCCTCGTGCATCGGGCAGCGATGGATCTCGTGCTCGCCGTTTCCGCCCGGCAGGCGCCAGGCGAACGTGTACATCGCGCCCTCTTCGGTCCGCGAGTACACCTCGAGTCCCTTCTTCAGCAGGCGGCAGATCGTGCTCTTGCTCGAGCCGACCGGGCCGTGCAGCAGCAGGACGCGGCGGTCGGTCCCGTAGCCCTGCGCGGCCGACTTGAAGAAGTCGACGAGCTGCATGAGCTGCTTTTCGAGGCCGAAGATGGCGTCCTCGCCCTCGCCGATCGGATCGGCGAAGAACTTGTAGCGGATCATCTCCTGCTTCAGGTGCGTGTAGCGCTCGGTCCCGAAGTGCAGAATCATGTCGTAGATGCGCTGGAAGGCGTTCCGCGCCACGCGCGGACTGCGGCACACGATGTCGAGGTAATCGTTGAACGTCCCCTCCCAGTGCTCGTCGCGGAAACTGCGGGCATCCACCCGCTTGTCGACGATCTGAAGCAGCGACTCCTTGTTGATCATCGCTCACGACCTCCCTGGTCCGGAGCCTTCCGGCCGGTGCGAACGAGGTAAACCCGATCCCGACGACGCGCGGCCCGTCCGCGCCGCGCCCGCATGCGTGCGGGCCGGTGCGGGCGCCACCATACCAACACCCCCCGCGAGACGCACCTTTGTAAAAATCGTATCGGTCAAAAAATCACAAGTCAATGAATGGCCCGTACCGCGCAGCGTTCCGGACCGCGCGAACGCGGTTTCGATGCGCCCGCGCGGGCCGCGCCGATCGAGCGGCGGCCGATCATGCGGGCTCCGGCTCGACCAGTTGCAGCGCCCGCAGCGCTTCGTACGCCGCCTTCTGCTCCGCTTCCTTCTTCGACGTCCCCCACGCGCTGGCGAAGCGCTGCCCGCCGATGTTCACCGCGACCTCGAAGCACTTGCTGTGGTCCGGGCCTTTTTCGTCCAGCAGCTCGTACGTCGGCGTGGCCGTCAGCCCGCGCTGCGCCATCTGCTGCAACTGCGACTTGTAGTTGCGCTGATGCGCCGAGGCGACGGCCCGCTCGATGTGCGGCACGATGTGCCGCAGGATGAAGCGCTTCGTCGCCTCGAGGCCGGCATCGAGATAGATCGCGGCAACGATCGCCTCGAACGCCGCGGCCGCGAGCGATTCCGGCAGGCCGTTGCCGTTGCTGCTCATGCCCTTGCCGAGATAGAGCATGCCCGGCAGCCCGAGCGCGCCGGCCATCTCGGCGCAGGTCTTCCGCGACACGACGGCGGACTTGATCTTGGTCAGGTCGCCCTCGAGGTAGCCCGGGTAGTTCGCGTGCAGGTACTCGCACACCACCACGCCGAGCACCGCGTCGCCGAGGAACTCCAGCCGCTCGTTGCTGGCCACGCGGCTCTCGGCGACCGACGCGTGCGTGAGGGCTTGGCGCAACAGATCGCGGTTGGCGAAACGATGGTCGACCGCCGCCTCGCAGCGGTCCAGAAGATCGACGGACATGCAGCGACCTGCTCGAAGGCTCCGAACAGGCCGAAGGCGAAAACCGCACTCCCGAGAATGCGGGTTTCGTCGTCGGCCCCGCGATCGGCCGGCGGGTAACGCCGCGTCCGGCACGATCCTGAGATTAAGATACGATCGGCAGGCCATAATGTCAAGTTCAACAGATACTTGCGGAATTGCGACGACCGGGCGTGCGTACGCTCGCCTCAGGACGACGTCACGACCGGACGCAGGATCGGGGCGACGGGCGCGGGTCGGCCGATACACGCGGCCGTTGATGCACGCGAACGTGCCGCACTCCGGGCACGGCCGACCATCCGGGATTCCGAACACGTCGTCGCCGCAGTGGTCGCAGAATTGTGCGCGGTGGATCGGTCTGTGCGGGAGGTGACTCATCGCGGGCAGCAGGCCTCGGCCGAGCTCATCGATCGCCGACGCGCTGTCCGACGGAGTTGTGTAGGGCGAGCATGGTCACGAGGGCGGCGATCGGTGTCCACGCAAATAGCGTCTCGAAGACCCATTGAGGACTGAGCACGTAAATCGTCGCCCCGGGGGCGGCCGCCGACGTGCCGAAGATCGTCTGCGTCGCAATCGGAGAGTTTGTAATGAGCCATGCATCAGCCAGCAGCGCCGTCGCCGCGACGCAGTCGGCAAGTTGCGTTCGCGCTGCTTCGACATTCCTGTTTCGCTTCGCCGCCTTGACGACTCACTGCCGAGCGGGTCGTCCAGCGCGCGGCGTGGCACGCGATGTGAAGGTGTGTCGGGTCTTGCGTCACCGCCTCGAGCGTGCGCATACGCCCCTCGCCCGCCGATGATCTCATGGCGGGCGAGGGGCGCGAAGTTGCAAGGATTCAGAATCCGTGCGGCGGTGCGTGTCCGCGAAGACCGGGGCGCCGTCGCCTCACTAAGGCGGGCACGTGTCGCCGGCCAGCAACGCATCGACGATGTCCTGGATGTCGAGGGCGTCGAACCGGCCGTCCTGGTTGAAATCACCACGGCAGCACGTTGGCGCCGCTTCGCACGTGTCTCCGATTCCGTCCTGGTCGGTGTCGACCTGCGTGGGGTTGTAGGCGGTCGGACAATTGTCGCACGTATTGGCGATTCCGTCGCCATCCGCATCCGGCGAATCGGAATCGCAGCAATCGCCGATTCCATCCTCGTCAAAGTCGGCCTGGTTCGGGTTGGGGACGGTCGGACAGTTGTCGCCGGCGTCGGGGATTCCGTCGCCGTCGAAGTCGCCCGGCAAGCCGATGCCCAGCAGCACGCGAACCTGGTAGTTGCCCGAAGTGAAGCTCAGGCCACCGGCATCCACGTAGTACGTCCCTTCCGCGCCCGCAGGCACGTAGTAGAGGACGCGCGTCCAGTCCCCGTCGAACGTTTCTCCGCCGCTCGACCAACCCGCAAAACCGAGCTGAGTGACGCCGTCGGGGGCGTAGAGCGAACCGCCGACCAGCCCGGAATCGGGACTGGTCAAGGCCCGGATCTCGACCGCATACACGCGCTGAGGCTCGGTGGTGAATTGGAACCAGTCATGATCGCCACCGTGACCCAGTACGCCGCCGACCGGCGTGCCATCGGTCAGAAGCGGGGTCGCGGATCCGCTGTCGTCGCCGTGATCGTCCGCCGGAGTTGGCCCCAGGTCCGTGATGGTCAATTCGTACGAACCACCGGAGTCCGAAGCACCCGCGTAGACGAGGACGTGGTACGTCCCGGACGACGCAGCGCTGTAGGCAAGCCCGTCCCAGGGGCCGGGCCCTCCCGGTCCACCGTCGGACCCATTCGAGAATTCGATCAGCGTCGGACCATTGAAGAGTTCGGTTGCAACGGTCCATGACTCGGTGTGTGCCAGGGCGCGCACCTGAACGCTGTAGAGGTGATCCGCCGTCGCGCTGAATGCGAAGTAGTCGTAGTCGCCTTCGTAGTCGATGGTTCCGTTCTGAACGGTTCCGTCCGTCGGTGCGGCAGTCGCACCGGACTGCATCCCGCCATGGTCGTCGGTTTGGGCGCCGCGATCGGTGATCCCCAACGCGAACTGGCCGACGAGAGGCGCTCCCGACGACGCAACTTTCAGATTGTAGGTCGCGGTCGATGCGGCAAAAAAGCTCAGCTCGTTCGCGCTGGAGATGCCCCACTCCGCGAGCGGAGTCGTGCAATCGGTGTCGATGAGCTGGACCACGCCCTGAAACGCACCCGACGCGAAAAACGTCGTGAACTCGTAACGATGGCCTGCGACGCCGGGCAGGCTCAGCCAATCCAAATCGGTGTCGGGGTCCACGATCACCGACGTGACCGAGCCGTCGGTCGCGACTGCCGTCGCCGTTGCGCAGGTGTCGCCGTGGTCGTCACTGCCCGCGGCGCCAAGATCGGTCACGCGCATCTCGTACTCGTCCGTGCTGCCGGGATAGCTGTAGACTCGCACATGCATCGTGCCGCCCGCGGCCGCGGGAACATAATACCTCACGCTCACCCAGTCTCCGGGCGGGCCGCCGGGAACGGAGAATGACCACGCCGTCGAGCCGACGGAGCTACCCATTTGGTAGAACCCCGCGCCCACGCCGTAAAAGCCCGTTCCGGACATCGCCCGGATCTCGAGTTCATAGAGGTGCTGCGCGGTGCCGACGAAACTGAACCAGTCGATGTCGCCGACGTAATCGGTCGTTCCAGCGTGCGTCGAACCGTCCGGGAGTATGGACGTGGCACTTGCCCGGCTGCCGCTGTGGTCGTCGACCACCGCGCCGCGGTCCGTCATCCCCAGTCCGAGATACCCGACGTAGGAGCCGGAAAGCGAGGCGACGCGGACGTAGTAGGTCCCGGTCGTTGTCGGGACGACGCTGTGCTCGTCAGGGCTGCCGTAACTCCAGTCGACGAGCGTCGTCGTGCAGTCCGGCCCGCGGACGGCCGCCTCAAAATAGAAGCTGGTCGAGGGATCGAACGTCGTGGCCTCATATCGATGGCCCGCGACAGCGCTGAAGCTGAGCCAATCCTCCTCCGCGGCGGGATCGACAATCACCCCGACCGCCGTACCGTCCGTGGCGATGGCGGTCGCCGCCGCACACGTATCGCCATGGTCGTCGACGGCCACGGCCGACGAACTGAAGCCGGCCAGACTGCCGATCAGAATGATCACATATCGAGTATTCATGATCCTTCTCCTTTGAAGTTCGAACGCTCCGGCCACGAAAACCGGGTGCCCCGTCGGCGGAAAACCGGTTCGCGGTTGGTCAAGACCATGAACCGCCCGTCTGAGCGGATTCTGCCGACCCGCGGCCACCCAGATTTCGTGCGACAGCGTCCGGCGCGGATTCACGAAATCAGGACTTTTTTTCGCCCCGGCCGGTAGAATGGCGTCGGAGCCGGTGGGTTCATGTCACAGCGAATGCCCGATGACGCCGAGATCGCGGCGCACGTTCGGCGGGCGGTTGAGGGGGACGCAGACGGCCTGAGCGAGCTGCTCGCGCTGTTCGGTCCGCGCGTGGAGGCGCAGCTCAAGATCGGCCGACCGTGGCAGGCGCTGATCGAGCCGGGCGACGTGATGCAGGTCACGTATCTGGAGGCCTTTCTCCAGATTTCGACGTTTCGGCCCGATCAGAGCGGCTCGTTTGAGGCGTGGCTGCGCCGGATCGCGGAGAACAACCTGCGCGACGCGATTCGGGGGCTGGATCGCCAGAAGCAGTTGCCACCCGCCCGGCGGATCGTCGAGCATGATGCCGCCGATTCCTACGTCGGGCTCTACGAGCAACTTGCGGCTACCTCGACGACTCCGAGCCGGTTGGCAGCGCGGAACGACATTCATCGACTGCTTCAGGCCGCGGTAGACCGGCTGCCGCCCGACTACGCGCGGACGGTTCGGCTCTACGACCTGGAGGGCCGGTCGATCACGGATGTCTCGGCGGTGATGGGACGCTCGGCGGGCGCGGTGCACATGCTGCGTGCCCGCGCGCATGAACGGCTGGTGGAGCTGCTCGGCACCGCTTCCGCATGGTTCGGATCCAACGCGTGAAGGTCAGGCACGTTTCGTCGCACCAGTCCTCGGGTGCGGCCGCGCTGCGGCACGAGAGGAGGCCGCCGGTGTATGAGACGCTAGGCGCCGACCGCCGGCACCGCCAGTGGATTGCCGCGGCGCGGGAGCAGTTCGAGCGGGCGATCGCGGACGCGCGACGCGCCGTGGGGTCGTCGAACCGTGATGGGGCCACCGTCGTCGCGGGCGTGTCGGCGCCGCACGAGCTGCCGGGGTACGAGATCGTGCGGGAGGTGCATCGCGGCGGGCAGGGCGTCGTCTATCGCGCGATTCAGCAATCCACGCGTCGAACGGTCGCGGTCAAGGTACTGCGGGAAGGCCCGTTCGCAGGGGACATGGACCGCCTGCGCTTCGAGCGCGAGGTGAGTATCCTCGCGCAGTTGGATCACCGCGGCATTGTCGGAATCCTCGATCGCGGTCATGCGGCCGGTGTTCACTTTCTCGTCATGGATTTCGTCGATGGCCGGCCGCTCGATCGGTTCGCGCGGGAGAACGGTCTCGTACTCACGGAGCGGTTGGACCTCTTCTCGCGGGTCTGCGACGCGGTCAGCGCCGCGCACCTGCGCGGCGTGATCCACAGGGACCTCAAGCCGGGCAATATCCTCGTCGACGCCGCGGGCGATCCGTGGATTCTCGACTTCGGGCTGGCCAAGTCGGCGACGACCGATGCGAGCGCGGCGGTGACGGCGACGCAAACCGGGCAGTTCGTCGGCTCGCTGGCGTGGGCCTCGCCTGAGCAGGCGATGGGTCGGCTGTCGGAGGTGGATATCCGCAGCGACGTCTACTCGCTCGGCGTGGTCCTCTATCAGCTCGTGACTGATCGCCTGCCGTACACCACCGTCAACGGTCTCGAGCAGGCCCTCGCGAACATCCGCAACACGGAGCCGGTTCGTCCATCCGCGATTGCGCCGGGCATCGATGACGATCTGGAGACGATCGTGCTCAAGTGCCTCGCGAAAGAGCCGGCTCGGCGCTATCAGTCGGTCGGAGAGTTGGCGCGGGATATCCGGCATTTCCTCGCCGGTGAGGCCATCGAGGCCAAGCGCGACAGTGGATGGTACGTGCTGCGCCGGGCGCTGCGACGTCACAAGCTCGCTGCGGGCATTGCCATTGCCTTTGTCCTTCTGGTCTCGGCCTCGACCGTGGCGCTATCCATACTCTATCGTGCAAAGGTCGTCGAGCAGCTCCGCGCCGCGCGCGAGCGAGAGCAGGCCGTCGCGGCGCGCGAGCGTGCCGAAACGGCCGCCGCCCGGGCCGATGCGGTGGTCGAGTTCCTTCGCGTGATGCTCTCATCGCCCGATCCGGGACGGAACGGCTATCAGGTCAGAGTCGTGGACGTGTTGAAGAGCGCCTCGGCCCAGGTTTCATCGCAGTTCGCCGGGAAGCCGGAGGTCGCCGTGGCGGTCCGGTCCGCCCTCGGCGAGACCTACTACGGACTGGGAATGTACGCGGAGGCCGAGAGTGAATTCGCCGCGGGATGGGAGATGTCACGAAACGCATGGGGTGAGGAGCGCGAAGAGTCGATCCAGGCGATCATGAACCTCAGCATGATGTTCTGGGTGCAGGGAAAGCTCGACAAGGCGGAGCCGCTCGCGCGAAAGGCCCTGGAGCTTCGGCTCCGCACGCTGGGCGACCTTCACGACGAGTCCATCAGCGCCATGACTAATCTCGCGGCGATCATGAACGCAAGGGGCCGACCGGAGGAGGGAATCGCATTGAATCAGCGGGCGCTGGCCGCCGCTCAGCGCCTGCTGGGTCCCGGTCATGAAAGAGCCGCAGCCATCGAAAACAACCTGGCATTCTCACTCGACAAGGCCGGCCGACTTCAGGAAGCCGAGGCCTGTTATCGACGCGCGCTGGCGCAGCGCGTCGCCGCCGGCGGCGCCGAGCGACCGCAGACGTTGATCATCATGCAATCGCTCGCCAACTGTCTGCGGGCGCTCGGAAAGCTGGACGAGGCCGAGTCGTTGGCACAGCGAGTGCTGGCGCTACGCAAGCAGAGCTTCCCGCCCGGTCACGCGGCCATCGGCGATGCGGCGCAGACACTCGGGCGCGTGCGGCTCTCGCGGGGCGACGCCGATGCCGCGACGGAACTGTTCCGTGAGGCACTCGCCATTCATCAGGCCGGGCTGCCGCCCGAGAGCTGGCGGACTGCGGTGACGCGATGTGACCTCGGACGCGCGCTTACGAAGCTCGGGCAGTTCAGCGAGGCCGAGCGATTCTTGTTGGACGCGCATGCCGGATTAAGCCGTACGGCCGGCGATCATCCGCGACAGGAGCAGGAGGTAATGAATGCCCTCGTCGAAATGTATGAGGCGTGGGACGACGTGGAACCTGGCCACGGCAGGGCCCGACAGGCGGCGGAATGGCGCGCGAAGTCGCCTGCGTCGCAGCCGTCCACCCGATCGGCGGCCTGACGCGACGCGCCGGCTCGACAATCCGGGCAGAATCGGAAGCGGAGCGCCGGCGGTACTCGGATGTGTGCGTCCAGAGTCCCGATGATCGGCGCGCAGGCGCGCGGCTGATATTACCGCGGACGTCGGACTACGGCGCTTGCGGCTGCGTGGTCGATGGCTTGCGGAGACGCGCGTCGATCGCGCCTTCCGGCCGCCAGTAGTGCGGCGGCGTCGTCTCGCCGAAGCGCTGGATCTCGCGCTCCAGATGCTCGCCCAGGTACGCCAGCGTCGGCGCGAACACCGATTTCGGCGACGACGCCGCGAGCCGCGCCAGCGTCCGGCGGCTCTTGCCGCGCTCCATTCGCCACTCGCGCGCCATGTCGTAGAGCAGCTTCACATCGCCCGCGAGGCCCGACCGCTCATCGGCCGACAACGCCCGCGACGTGCTCCGCGCAACGTTCGCATGCACGACGATCCGCATGTTGCCCTGGGCGGCGATCTCGGCCGTGTAACGGACGTCGGCCAGCGAGAGTAACCCGTCGGTGTCGACGACGAACCGCGCATCCCAGGCGACGAGTCGTCCGCGGCCGGGCGGCAGCGCGACGGCGTCGGTGAATCGCGCGAGCGTCTCAGTCCGCATCCAGCCGGCGTCGCCGGGGTCCGGATGCGTCTGCACGGTGAGGCTGGCGGGCACGGCGACCTCGAGCGCGGTCACCTGCGTGTACTCGTCCCGGGCCGCGGCGTCAGAGCGCGCGATTGACCGCGAGAAGATCGCGTCAAGCAGAAAGGTCACCGCGTAGGTCGTGTTGAGTTCGGGCTCGCGGCGGACGAGCCCGTCGCTGCCGACGCGCAGAAACGTCACCGGGCATCCGAGCAGCACGCCCGGATCGTTCGGCCGATAGACCGTCACGATCCGCGTCTGCCCATCGTCCTCGAAGCACACGGCGTGGAGCTTGCCGGTCAGTTGCCGCCGATCGGTCTCGGTCTCGAGGCCGTGAAACCCGTTCGTCTCGAAGATCGTCAGCGTGCCCGGTCGCACGGCCCGCAGCGGCGCGGGTGCGGTTGTCGTCGGTGCGGACGCCGCGGGCTGCGTCGTCGCAGCGGGCGTCGGCGACTGCGCCGCGGCGCCGGCGGCGACGAGCGCGAGGGTCAGCGCGGGCAGATGTGTTCGTCGGTCGTTCGCGGACATCGGCACGTTCCTCCGCGCGGCAGCGCTGGATCGTTCCTCCCGTTGGACGAACATCGGCCGGCGAATTCCCCCGGCAAATCTCGGCCGCACGCAGCGTACGGGCGTCGGCGGACCCGTGTATTTCTAACCCGTGCGCGCGGGAAGCGTCCAGTCGCGATCCGGCCGCTTGATCGACCCGTCGCACGGCGCTACCGTGTGCGGATGATGCCAGCGCCGGAATCGACGGGCCGGATCGACCTCGCGCCGCCGGGACGTTCGCGACTGCGGCCGTGGTGGATGGCGCAGTTGGTCGGGATCGCGATCGCCCTCGCGCTGACCTGGCTGCTGGCGCGGGTGATCTGGCTGCCGTTCTATTTCGGGATCTTCTTCTACCTGATCGCCGGACTGCTGGTGGGCGCGATCTCGTTTCGCGTGGCGAGGTCCGTGCGGCCGCTGCGCACGCCGAGGCTCGTGCAGGGCGTGGTGTTGATGACGCTCGTCGCGATGGGCGCGAGCGTGACGTGGGAATACCGCAACATCGCCGCGACGGTCGCCGATCCGCCGCGCTTCGCCCGGGCGCGGCAGTCGCTTCAGGCGTCGGGCCGGTCCGTCGGGCCGGTGCAGGAGGAGGCGACGCAAGCGTTCCGGACATACTTGAGGAACGACTACTCGCCGGGCGGGGTGCTGGGGTATGCGCAGTGGGCGATCGACAAGGGCCAGGTGCGGCTCGTCGTCCTCGACGGCTTCGCGGACGAGGCATCGATTCCGCATCGCGGGATCGCCTGGCTGCTGCGGACGACGATCGCGGGCGTCCTCTTCGCGGCCGGCCTGTGGTCTCAGTACGAATCGCTGCGCTCGGCGACGGCGACGAGCAACATCCTCGCCCCCGGCGAGGAGGCCGAGGACGCCTGAGCCGGTCTCCGGAGCGGCTGCGAATGCCAGACCGATAAGGCGGGTGATGCCGAAAACTTCGATCCGGAAGGTTGTCACGGGGCGCTTGGGAGGATAGCATTTTACGACCGTTGCGGTCCGAATCTCCTCGCACCAGGGCCGCGACCCTATCGGGAACACTGTTTCGGGCTGTGCGACCGACACCGAACGCGCGGAGTTTGGCTGTCGCGCCGAGTGCGCGGTTTTTCCTCACGTTCGAAGCGCACGGACCGAAATAGGGGGCGAGCCCCAGCGCGGCCCGACGGGCCGACTGGAAGCCAATCGGAGAGGAAGAGAGGTGGACACCAAGGGCTCGCGCACGTCGTGCGCGCCCGCGGATCGCCGACGGGCTGCCGCCATGGCCAAACGCAAGACCGTTCTGACGACGGGCGAGATCGCGAAGATCTGCAACGTCGCGCCGCGGACGGTGTCGAAGTGGTTCGACTCGGGCCGGCTCCGCGGATATCGCATCCCCGGCAGCCGCGACCGGCGCGTGCCCGTCGAGCAGCTCATCCGCTTCATGCGGGCACACGACATTCCGCTCAACGGCCTCGACTCGGGCAAGACGCGCGTCCTGGCGGTCGATTCGAATCGCGACCTGCTGGAACTGCTCGTCACCGCCCTCGATGCGCAGGGCTTCGACGTCCGCGCGGCCGGCACGCTCTTCGAGGCGGGCATGGCCGCGGCCGAGTTCCATCCCAACGTGATCCTGCTCGACACCGACCTGCCCGGGCTGATGGTCCGCGACGTGCTCCGCACGATCCGCAGCGCGCCGGAGATGGTCGGCGCGCGGGTGATCGCGCTGACCGGCGGCGGGTCCGATGCGCCGCGACAGGCCCGCGAGGAGGGCTTCGACGCCGCGGTGAGCAAGCCGTTCGACGCCTCGCAGATCGTCCGCGTGATCGAAGAGACGGCCGGCGCACTGTCGTAGCCCGCACCAACACGAATCCGCTATCAGACAATGGACTCGAGGTCGTGCCTCAGGCGCGGTTGAGCAAGGCGTGGATGCCCGCGGCGGCGACCTTGCCCGACTGTACGGCGTCGACGACCTCCGCGCCCTTGCAGGTGCAGTCGCCGGCGGCGAAGAGCTTCTTGACCGACGTCGCGCCGGTCTTCGGATCGACGCGGATCGCGCCGGCCGGCGGGTGGTCGCGGTCGCCGATCGCCAGTCCCGGGACGCTACGGAGCAGATCGAGCAGCGGCTCCTGCCCGAGGGCCTTGATGATCATGTCGGTTTCGAGCACGAACTCGGAGCCGGGGATCGTGACGATCCTGGCCGCGCGGCCGTGCCCGTCGAGTTGCGTGCGGAGGAACTCCATGCCGACCGCGCGGCCGCCGGATTCGACAACACGCTTTGGCGCGGCGTTGAACTCGAACAGGACGCCGTCCGTTCGCGCGAGTTCGACCTCGTAGGCGAAGGCGGGCATGTCACGCTCGGAGCGGCGATAGGCGATCGTCACCGACTCCGCGCCGAGCCGCACGGCGGCGGTGGCAGCGTCGATGGCCGTGTTGCCGCCGCCGATGACGAGGACGCGCCGGCCGACTTGGCACTGTTCGAGCGGTTTCGTATGCGTCTGAAAGATGAACTCGAGCCCTTCCCACACGCCGGGCAGCGACTCGCCGGGGATGTTCAGCGCCGCCGTCGCGCCGAGTCCGACGGCGAGCAGCACGGCGTCATAGTCGTCGAGCATCTGCGCGATCTGCTCGCCGCGCACCGGAGAGTTCACGCGCAGGTCGATTCCGATCTCGCGGACCAGCTCGACCTCCGACAGCGCGAAGGCCGTGTCGTACTTGTAGGCCGCAATCCCGTACGTGTTGATCCCGCCGGGCATCTCGCGGGCCTCGAACACGACGACCTCGTGACCGTGCTTGCGAAGCTCGTGCGCCGCGGTGAGACCGGCCGGACCGGAGCCGATGATCGCGACGAGCCGGCCGGTCGCCGGGCCGGGCTCGAAGAAGCGGACGTGTCGGTCGCGGGCGGTGTCGCAGGCGAAGCGTTGCAGTCGGCCGATCTGGACCGGGGCCTTCAGAAGGGTGTTGTCGACGCAGGCGCCTTCGCAGAGGACCTCGGTGGGGCAGGCGCGGGCGCACGAGCCGCCGAAGATGTTGGCCTCGAGGATGGTCTTTGCCGCGCCGATCGGGTTTCGGTGGAGGATCTGGCGGATGAACTTGGGCACGTCGATGTGCGTGGGACAGGCGCGGGTGCAGGGGGCGTCGAAGCAGAACAGGCAGCGCGCGGCCTCGACCAGGGCCTCGTCGGGCGTGAGCCGCGGCGCGATGTCGGCGAAGTTGTGACGGAGCTGTTCGGTCCGGTCCGCCGGATTCGTCGCGTTCTCCATGCAGGCACTATATCGCAAGCGGCCATCGCGGTGCAGAGCGGCGCACGGAACGGGCATTGGTTTGGACGGGTGACATTCCGGGCACGTGGCGCTCGCCGGGCCGGCCGCGCGTCGTAGCGGCCGGCCCGGCGGACTCTCCGGGCGTTCGCGCCCGTCAAGCCCGGGGTTGAATCGCAACCGCAGCGCGGCAAGTCGTTCGAATCATCGCCGCGGTTTGTAATCCCTGTGCGCTGAAATCCGCATTACACTCCCCCACGCTGGCGGACCTGCGCCGGCCGGTGCGATCCATGGGTTGGCTCGAATCACCGATTGCGCTGCTCGGTCTGGCGCTGATCGTGGTCGGCGTGGGGCTGCGCCGCGGTCCGCGGCACGACGCGCGTCGTGCCGGCCGCGATGCGGCGATGCGCTGCTGCCCGCGCGCCGAGTGCGGTCATCCAAACGAGCCACAGGCCCACTACTGCGGGCGGTGTGGCGCGCGGCTCGATCCGAACAGCGACCTCGGCGGAACGGTTCACGCTCCACCGCGCGTACGCGAATCCACCCCGACGTCGGAGGACTAGACATGGCCACTCGTTCAACGGAATTCCAGATTATCGGCGACGACGACGATCGGCCGCGGCGCGGTCATCCGCTGCTGCGGGTTCTCGCAATCCTCCTCCTGCTGGTCGTGGCGTATCCGATGTACGTCTGGTTCGTCGACCGCGTCGAGGTCCGCGCGAACGAGCTGCTCGTGCTGATCAAGAAGACGGGTCGGACGATCCCGGCCGAGTTTGGCGACCAGGTGGTGCTGTCGTCGGAGGTCGTGAAGGCGGTTGCCGCGAAGACCGGCCGGACCGAAGCGCAGGTCCGCGAGGGCACGAAGGGGATTCAATACGAAGTGCTGCGTGAGGGGCGGTACTTCAAAAGCCCCATCTTCTACCAGCGCGAGAAGATCCCCACGACGCTGATCCCGGAAGGGAAGTTCGGCGTCCTGATCCGCCGCTACGGCCGGGCGCTGCGGGCGGGTAAGACGGTGGCGACCGATCCGTTCGAGCGCGGGCCGGTGGCCGGGACGTTGCCGCCGGGTCGACATGACGTGAACCGCTTCGCGTACGACGTGCAGTTGTTCGACAAGATCGTCGTGCCGGAAGGAGCGGTGGGCGTGCAGACGGTGCTGTCGGGACCGGAGCCGAAGGATCCGAACGAGTACATCGTCAAGCGCGGAGAGCGCGGCGTGCAGCCGGACGTGCTGAGTCCCGGCACCTACTTCGACAAGAACCCGTTCGAGGTCCACGTCGATGTCGTAGACCTGCGCAGCCAGAAGTATGACATGCTGCGCGAGGACGCGATCGAGTTCCCGTCGGCCGACGGCTTCACGATCCACCTCGAGGCGACGGTTGAGTGGTCGATCTACGCGGATCGCGTGCCGTACGTCACGGTGGAGATCGGCGACCTGAGCGACGTCGTGGCCAAGGTCATCCGGCCGTACGCGATGAGCCTGGCGCGGATTCAGGGCTCGAAGATGACGGCGCGGGAGTCGATCGGGGCGCGCGAGGCGTTCCAGCGGCGGTTGTTCGACGACCTGCGGCGCAAGTGCGGCGAGCAGGGGGTGCAGATCAAGGCCGCGACGGTGCGCGACCTGAAGCCGCCGGAGGAGATCCGCTCGATCATCCGCGAACGCGAACTCGCGGACCAGATCATCACGAAGTACGAGAACGAGATCGCCGAGGCGCACGCACGGGCGCAGCTCGTCGAGCAGGAGGAGCTGGCGCTCCAGCAGCAGGCGGTCGGCGATGCGAACAAGGACGTCGTCTCGCTTACGGTCAACGCCGAGCAGGCGGCGGCCGTGGCGGTCACGCAGGCGAATCAGCGCCTCGAGGTCGCGCGGCTCGGCCTGGAAGCAGCGCGCAAGCAGGCCGAGGCGATCCTCGCGCGCGGCCAGGCCGACGCGAAGGTCGTCCGCTTCGACTACGAGGCGAAGGCCGAGCCGCTGCGTGCAGCGGTGGCGGCGTTCGGCGACGGCTACGCGTATGCGCGGAACACGTTCCTGCAAAAGGTCGCGCCGGCGATCCGTCGCGTCCTGACAAACACAGAAGGCCCGTTCGCGGACATCTTTCGCGAGTTTCAGGGCGCCGCGCCGCCGTCGGGCGCATCAACGCCGAAGCGTTGACGTTGCGGCGGGTCGGGTCGCAGTGCGTTCTCCGGGAATGGAATCACGCGTCGGGAGCAAGCAGCCATGTCGATCCTGTCAAAGATGTTCGAGTCGTTCGGCCGCGGCGTTCGCGTCGTGCTGTCGCTGGCACTGATCACGATCGGGCTGGTCGTCGTGATCGCCTTCGGCGTGTTCCGCGTATACGTGCCGCCGGGGTACTGCCTTGTGCGGATCGCCAAGGCCGGCGCGCCGATGAGCGGCGAAGAGGTCGTCGCCGAGCCGGGCCAGAAGGGCATTCAGCGAGAGACGTGGGGGCCCGGACGATATTTCCTCAATCCGATTCTGTGGGAGACGAAGCTCGTGCCGCTCGTGGAGATCGAGGCCGGCCGGCCGGACTCGTGGACGTGGGTGCACACGTTGGCGCGATTGCCGATGAAGCGCGGCGCGGGCGGGAACATCATCGCGGGCGAGTTTCCGGAGGTCGGCATCCTGACGCGGCGGTCGGGCCCACGCGATCCGAGCGGCTCGGCCGTGGTGAGCTTCGACAGCGGCTATCGTGGGATCATCCGCGAAGTCCTGACGCCCGGCGTGTATCGCATCAATCCGTACGAGTATGACGTGCAGGAGGTCCCGGCGGTGGTGATCCCGGCCGGTTTCGTCGGCGTGGTGACGAGCCAGGTCGGCGAGCAGATGGACACGGTCGAGGTGCCGGACGTGCTCGCGCCTGCGCACGATGAGGGCGAAGCCGCGGCGACGGTCCGCGTCCGGCCGCTTGCCCGGCCGGGTCAGCGCGGGACGCTGCCGAACGTGCTGACGCCAGGCGTGTATTACCTGAACCCGAACGTGCATCGCGTGCGGATCACGGAAGTGGGCTTCAACGAGTTTTCGCAGATCTCGCAGCGCGAGGACCGCGACACGATCCGCTTCCCGTCGAAGTCGGGCTTCATGATCGAGCTGGGCGTGACGGTCGTCTGGGGCCTGCATCCGCGGCACGCGGCCGAGGTGATCAACGAGTTCGGGGCGACCGACGCGGTGCTGGAGAACGTCATTAAGCCGCAGCTTCGCTCGATCTGCCGCAACCAGGGCTCGCAGTACGAGGCGCGCGACTTCATCCAGGGCGAGAAGCGCGAGGAATTCCAGGGCGTGCTGACGAACGCGCTGAAGTCCGTCTGCCGGCGCAAGAACATCGAGCTCCTGCTCGCGCTGATCAGCACGATCGAGGTCTACGGGCCGGATTCGTCGGCGGTCGGGCAGGTCGATCTCAAGGCTGAGATTCAGAACAGCTTCATCGCGATCGAAAAGCGGATCACGAACGAGAAGCTGCAGGAAACGGCGAAGAAAAAGGCCCTGCTCGAAGAGGCGAAGAAGCGCGTCGACATCGCGCGCGAGTCGATCCAGGCCGACACGCGGAAGCGCGTGCAGACCCTCCTCGCCGAGGGCCGCCGCCGCGCGGCGGAGATTGAGGCGAAGGCCAACCTGGCCGTCGCGACGATCGAGCAGCAGATCGCGGCGCTCGATGCGCAGAAGATCGAGCTGCTCGGCAAGGCGAAGGCCGATGTGGAGAAACTCAAGAACCAGGCCGAGGCAGACGGGCGGCGGATGCTGGTCGATGCGCTCGGCTCGGCGGCGGCGTACAACCTCTACACGTTTGCGCAGAACTTCGACCCCGAGTCGATCCAGCTCATCTTCGCCGGACCGGGCACGTTCTGGACCGACCTGAAGAAGATCGAGGAACTGGGCGCATCGCAGATGCTGCGCCAGTCGTCGCCGCCGGCGCCGGCCCGTTGATTCCATCGCGACGGCCGGCGCGGTAAAATGTCCGCGCGGTCCCCAACGAGTGAGGAGTGTCTATTCATGTCGGTCCAACCGATTCCGGAGGGATTCCATACCGTCACGCCGTACCTGATCGTCGATAACGCTGCGGCGGCGATCTGCGCGAAGCCGTCGTCGTAAGGGCGACGCGGGGACGCGTCTCTTTCGCGCGTTCGTCGTCGGTAAAAAACAAGCGGGAGCCGCCGGCACACTCTCGACGGCTCCCTTGTCCATCACAGCCCAGCCAAAAGAGGGGGGAGCCGAGCCGTTTTGTTGATGGACGCCGGTATTATGCCGCGCGGTGCGGTGGAACGCACGAAAAGAAATCCGCCGCCGCGCAGATTGATGCGGGATCGGGGCGCGGCGGCAACGGTTGCCGACCGGGGCCCTGGCCGGTTCGAGGGTGCGGCACAAGTGCACCGCGAGGCCAGGTCGGCGGGAAACCGCATCCGGGGCGGGAGTTGTTCCGATCGGGCGAGAACGCGCTGCCGCCCAGTGCGTTCCGCGTGATGCTGGTGCACAAATAGCGGTATGCGATCAGCCGTGGGGATGGCGGCGGCTCGTGCCAGAAACCCGGTGCGGCATGCTCGCGGCCGGCCGCCGCGGCGTCGGTCCTGACGGACGACGAGTGGATGCGGAAGTCGAAACCGCTGGTGCAGTTGCCGCCGGAACGTGCGACGATGGAGCGTCCGTGCGCCGTGAAGGTGGTGATCACGTTTCAGCCGTGCGAACCCGAGAGGCTCGCGACATTCACCGAACTGCTGCGGGCGGGGAAGATGCGCGTGGTTGACGGTCCTGCCGGAGGTGTCGGCGCACCGTGGAACACAAATGAATCGCCGCCGATTGGCGTTGAAGAGAGCCGATCGTAGAGTCGGGTGGACTGACTCGACTTGGCCGAGCGTCAGTTGGCATGCTCTCGCTGTACGCTGCGTGCGTATGCGAATCTCCGCGACCGCGAGCGGATGAGCGGCGACGGTCCTGCGCGGGATGCGCGCTGCGCGGCTCGGCAGGTCTGCGACGGCGTTCCCCGCCCGATTAAATCGGACGCGCCGCATTCTCCTTCCGGTTCACGTCCCTCCGCGTCAGCGGGTCCACGATCCCGGAAATCGCTTGACCGGAGTTCCGAGTCCGGATAAAGTGGAGTCGCCTCGAAGGTCGGGTCATCACATCTCTGCGCAGTCGCGGACAAGACTAGCTGCCCGCGCGGGAGGCTTCTCATGACGGCGTCCTTCCCTTCGCGACCGGGGCTTTCGAGTTTTCAGATCTCAATTATCGCGACGGCCCATCTGCTCCTGCTGTTCGGCTGCAATCAGCCGGTCGTGGTCGGTCCCAGTCCGTATGCCGATACGGCCGACCAGCCCGCGGCGATCGCTCCCGGCGTCCCCCAGCCGCTTCCGATGACCGTCCTGATCGATGAACCGACGTTCCAGATTCTAATTGACAGCTTCACGCTGCTGAACCTCGTCCACCACCCGATCGTCCCCGGCGGCGCCTTCCCCGGCGGCGACCAGCAATCGTTCAATGGCCAGGTGCAGATCCACCTCGTGGGGACCGGCACGCTGGCCGGCTGGCAGCGAACGATCATCGTTCCGCTCAGCGGGACCATCGACTCGGCCGTGCGGCCGTACGGGGTCAACACCCAGTCGTTCCCGGTCGATCTGTTCATGCTGGACGGGCAGATCACGGGCGACCCGGATTTCGACCTGCTGCAGATTCAGGCGGGAACGAATTGGGGGATGCCCAGCCCGGGCCTCACGACGCTGACGCGTCTGCCGGGAGGCGATTGGAATGTCGACAGCTTCTTCGACGTGACCTACCGCATCTACTACGTCGGCGCGCCCGGCGGCGCGCTCGCAGGTCAGGCCGGTACGCAATCACGTCAGACGCATGTGCAGATGGGGCAGCCGCCCGTCTCCGATACCTGGACCGAGCAGGGCGATGCACCCGAACTGCTTCCCGGCCAGGACACGCAGGGCCAGGGCCCGCTCAACGCGATCAGCGGGGCGATCTCGTTTCCGGGCGATGTGGACTTGTATTGCATCCGCATCGACGATGCGCTGAATTTCCAGGCCACGACCGTCGGCGGGGCGACCTTCGATACCCAGTTGTTCCTGTTCGATCCGGCCGGGACGGGGATCGTGCATAACGACGACGACCCCCTCGGCGGCGGGACGCGCTCGCGGATCACGGGACAATTCGTTCCGGGTCCGGGCATCTATGTGCTGGCGATCAGTGCGTACAATCGCGATCCGCTGAATCCGGCAGCGCTGCTGATCTGGAACAACGCGCCGTTCAACGTCGAGCGCCCGCCGGATGGGCCGGGTGCGCCCGGCCCGCTGGCGCAATGGTTGAACGACACGGCCGTCAACGCCCCGTACACGATTCAACTGACGGGTTGCTCGTTCTGCTCGGGTTCGTTCCCGTCGATCCCGCCCGGCAACGACTACTGGGTGGTGGATGATCCGCTCCTCATCCAATTCGGCGGACCGGAGACGCCGCCGATTCCGGCGGACTTCTTCGATCCGGGTTCCCAACCGTTCGAGGGGATCGTCTACTTCGGCGGAAAGCCGCTGGACTCCAACATCGGCGATGCCGATACCGTGATCCGGCGTTTGGAGAGTCTGGAACTCCCGTCGATTCCCTCGACGGACACCGTGCCGATCGAGATCCTGTCGCTCGAACTCTCCAGCGTCGACCCCATCGTGGTCGACGGTGTCCAATGGAAAGTGGAGTTGGAATTGCCGCCGCCACAGCCGCCCGGGTCGATGACCGTGACGCGGGGCACGGCAGATGGCGGAACGTTTGATTCCGTGTTCCATGTGCGCCCGCTCTTCGTCTTCACGCGGGCGGACGGGATGGGGTCGCCGTTGTCCTGGGATCCCGGCATCCAGATTCCGCTCAATTCCGTCGGGCCATCGACCTGGTCGGACACGCCGCCGCCATTCACGTATCCCGGCGGCGGCCCCGGGTTCTTCCCTGTTGCGCCGCTGGAGCTTGTATCGCCCGGCGGTGCGCACACGATCCTGGAGCCGGCCGTGGGTTCGGGACCGCCGATGGAATGTCCGCCGCTGGACCTCAACTTCGACAACCTGCACAACGGCATGGATCTGGAGCCGTGGGTGGCAGCGTTCCTCGCGGGGCCGTCGCACCCGGCGTTCTGCGCGGTGGACGCCAACGCGAACGACGTGGCCGATGCCGGCGACATTCAGATCACGGTCGCGGTGCTCCTGCACTGGCCATCGACGCTGGTACAGGTCGGTGACTGGGTCAACGTCGACGCGGAGTGTGACTACAAGCATCACACGCTGACAGGGGATTGCCGGGAGCCGCCACGTGCGAATCGAACGCGTTACATCGTCGTGCAGGCCGCGGACAAGGACGGCAATCCAAGCAACTGCCCGGTCATGTTCCGGTTGTACAACTGCGAGGGCGTCGGCACGGACAAGGCGGTCGAGGTGGAGTCGGGCGACAACGAATGCGTCGTCGTTCCCGAGAACCGAAAACTGCAAGTCTGGTGCAAGCGGGATGAAGACAACATTCCGTGCGCGATCAGCGTGAAAGACGTGGCGAACTGTCCGTAGCGCGGCGGCACGAATTTCGGGGGCGGCGAGGCCGAGGACATCGCCATGGCGGCCCTCGCGACGCGGACGCCCGATCCGCACACGGCGCTGCAATTGTGTTATTCGTGCGGTCGAGCACTCCAGGACGCGACCGATCAGTCATCCCACAGGTCCAGCAGGCACTGCAGGTCGTCGCCGTTGACCGATCCATCCCCGTTGCAGTCGGCGGCCCCGCGCTGCTCGGGCGTGCCCGCGCTGGGGTCGAGCAGCAACGCTGCAAAGGCAGGGCGGTCATTCCGGTCGATGCACCCATCATCATCCACGTCGCCCACGTAGTAGGCGCGCACGAATCGCAGGATCGCCAATTCCGGCCCGTAGAAGGCGACGTGTGGCCGATCGGCGCTGTCCAGGTCCATGCCGAGATAGTGCGGCGTTGCGGCAAACACACCGGGGTCGAATACCGTATCGATCAACCACACGCCGCCCGTCCAGCGGGCCAGTTTCAGGCACACGCGCGGCTGCGGGATGGCCGGACAGGCGCCCCAGTAGGCGATCAGCGGCTGGTTGCTTCCGTCGTACCGAACGACCGTGGAACCCTGCGCGATGTTGGGATCGACGGTCTGGGCGTTCCACACCGCAAGATCGCACCCATCGACGCGGCGGCGCGTCCGCAACTGGGCGCCGAGCGTGTAGTGGCTGATGTACCGACCGCCGAATGCGTCGAGGGCGATGCTCGGGAACTGGCCGACGCTGAAGTTCGTCGTCCCACAGTTGTTCTCGAGGACGTTCACAGACCACGCCCCACACTCATCGGTCGCGTGCTTGAGTCGTCCGACGGTCAGGGCCCCGCACGCGATCTCATCGGGATAGGCGATGTGGTGCGTGCCGTCCGGTTCCATGGCGAGCGACACCTGCTTCGCGTTCAGGTAGTTTCCGGCCGCGGCGTCGACCTGTGTAAAGGTCCAGTTGCCGATGCCGCCCGGATGCCATGCCAGTTGCAGGCCGTTGTTTCTCAGGTACGCGATGTGCGGGAGTCCCGTGGTGGTCATGGCGAGCGAGACGGCCGTGACGTTTCCCGCCGCCACGTCCTGCGGGACCCAGCCTCCGGCCGAGCGATAGGCATACTTCAGGGGCCAGTTTGGGGGATTCCACGTTGGGCCGGCTGCGTATGCGACGCGCGGGCTTCCATCCGTTGACAGCGCAATTGACGCATCCACGACCGCGTTCGGAACCGTGTCAACGTTTTCCAGCGTCCACGCTGCGCCGTTCTTGACGGCGTACTGGACGTCCTGGTTCGTCTGATCGGCGTACACAATGTGCGGCTGGTTGACGTCATCAACGACCAGTTCGACATATCGCCCCGTGTCGCCGGCCGCGTCCACTACTTCCGGATCGCCGAACCGCAAGATCCCGCCGCCGGCGCATCGGATCAGCGTATTCGCCAGCCACGGCGTCGTCGGGTTGACGAGCGGATTGACGAATGGGACCGCGAGGTTGCGCGGCGTCGGTCCGGCGTTGTCGTGGACGATGACCCAGTGGGTCGGCCCGAGCGGCGGATTGGTCGTGGGGCCGATATCGTCCGTCGAATTGGCGACGATATATCCGACCACGGTCACGCAATGCCCGACGGCCGTCGGACCGACATTGGACGCATCCCAGGATTCGCCATTGCCCCACGGGTCCGGGCACGCACCGACACGGAGCATGTCGACGTACGTCCAGCCGAGCGACCCTTCCGCCGAGTTGTCCGAGCCGGTTCCCAGCGGAGCACCGATACACCAATGCTTGAAGCAGACCATCACCGGCCGGTCGGCGTTGATCTCGCGGACGATCTGTTCCCAGGCCTGAGCAATCGTCAACGGGGGAAGACCCGGATCGGCGTAACCGACGCCCTGCGTCCGGACGCGAAAATCGGTGATTCCGCGCGCGGCGAAGAACTTGTTCAGTCCCAGCCCGGGCCGTGAGATGTCCTTGAGCTGCGTTCCGATGTGGTTCATCGCGCCGCCCGGATTCCCCTGGGCCGGGTCACCGCGGCGATTGGTGTCGAAGTACCACCCAAGATCATCCGCCGTGCCGGCCGGCACCGCGCCGCGGTTGAAACCGTTCGCCTGGTAGTCCTGGTACGCGGGCCAATTCGGCCATACGACGCCGGTCGATGGAAACGCGGCGCCGTCCGCGATCGCGTGGCCGCGCCGGTCCTCCCAATAGCCGATGACATTGGCCGCGGACGTCGGCGTGCACCAGAACTGCCACGGTCCCGGAGGACCGCCGACCGGTCCTCCGTTCGTCGGGTCATTCGCGCCGTGCCAGTAGGGCTGATTCCAGTCGGGCACCAGTCCTCGAACAAAGACGGCCGCGTGGCTCGCGGCGGTCGACGCCAGCACGCACAGGATCGCGCTGGAAACGAGGTGGAATCGTGCAGGTGAGTGACGAGACATTGCGGGCTCCTTTCATGAACTCCCGCCGGGCGGACACCCGCCGTGGCGGGCCTCCTCGCTCCTCTCGTCCATACGGTTCAACCGTGTGCGCGTGTGCCGAACCCACGAGGAAAATCGGAACGGGTTACTCAGCGCATCGTCGGACGGCGTCGGCCGCGAATCCAAGATCGACGATCTGAATGCCCTGTGCCGTCCCGATGGCGAGGAAGCGCCCATCGCGCGAGGCCGAAAGGCACTGAACAGCGCCGCCCGTGCTCGGCAGCGTCGCCAACTCGGTCAGGGTCTGGGCGTCCCAGAATCGCAGGGCGTTGTCATTGCCACCCGAGGCCAGCACACGACCCTCGTCGAGGAACTGGATGGCGGTGATCCAATGAGCATGCGCGCTCGGAATGCGACGATCGGGCGCATCGCCGACGGGGCCCATGTGGATGGTCAGCGAGGCGCCCGCGATCGCGGCCCGAAGGCCATCGGGCGAGAATGCGACGCTGTTGACCCACTCACGATCCGTCCAGGTGGCGATGCACGCCCCGGTCGCGGCGTCCCAGAACCGGGCCCGCCAGTCCGTTCCGCCGGTGAGTAGCCGCCGTCCATCCGGCGAGAATGCGATCGCCAGGATCGCGCCCGGATGGGCGTGCCAACCCAACACGTGCCGATCCTCATCGGCCCGATGGATACGCACGGTGCCGTCAACGCCCGCGGCGGCGATACGGCTGCCGTCCGGCGCGATGGTCAGCGCCGCGATCTCGCCTCCGGCTGACCACGATCCGAGACGGGCATGGTTCGCCCCGTTCCAGAGAGTCAAGTCTCCAGCGCGTGTGGACGTTGCAACCCGCTTCCCGTCGGCGCTGATCGAAAGCGCGGTGATCGCAGTCTGCGCCGCACGCCAGTGTTCTGGAGAACCATCGCCGTCGGTCAGTCGTCGAACATGAACACTGCCGTCCGGCTCGCCCCCCCAGATGATCGTGTTGCCCGCGATGCCGACGCACGCCCGCTCCGTTCCGGCCGCAAGGGGGAGCGTCATGCGTGCGGGATGCCGGTCGATCTCCCAGATGCGCAGTGTTCCGATCGAACCGGTAGCGACGGTGTGTGTATTCGGCGCGAAGGCGGCATCGTAGATCGCGGTCTCGTGCGCCCGGAGTTCCATCGGCGCGTGGCCGACCAGGACATTCCATACCCGAAGATGGGCGTCCCATCCGGTCGAGACGAGCAATGCTCCGTCATCCGAGAATTCCAGCGACGGACGCCAGCAGACGTGGGGCGTGTTCGGACCCGCTTCGGCCGGCAGGTCCCAGAGCCGCGTCGGCCGCGGCTCTGACAGGCCGGCGTCGTTGGTCCAGATTCGCCGGCCGGTCCGCGCATCCCAGAGCGAGACCTTGGTGGCACTGGTCGTGGCCGCCAGGCGGCCGTCACGCGATAAGGCAACCGCGTCGACCGACTTGTCGAATCCCGTGAGTGTCGAGATCGGCCGCCCGGAAGCGGTGCGGATGACGACTGCCGGCGACGGTGTGGCGTACGCGATGACCTGGCCGTCGCGGGAGAGGTCCGCGGCATGGACCGGAGTATCTACGCGCGACTCCGCGTTCAAACGCCAGGTACCGTTTTCGCGTCGCCACTCGCGGAGGCGGCCATCGAGTCCGGCGGTGAGGAGAATGTCCTCGGAGCGCGCCGGTCGGATCGCGGTCACGCCGCCGGCATGTTCGCGCCAATCGACGGCGCTGGGTGGATCGCGGAGCGTCCACGCGCGAACGCGGCCATCGGCGCCGCCCGTGATCAACTCGTTACCCTCGGCGGTGAGCGCCAGTTCCGACACGGCGCCAGCATGCGCGTGGAACTCGAGCGTTCGCGCACCATCCCTTCCGATCAACAGAACGGTCCCGTCCAGGTTTCCGAGCGCGATCGTCCTGCCATCACCCGACCAGAAAACCGCGGTCACCCATCCGCATTGAGCGGCGCGCATCACAAGCGGGTTTCGAACGTAATAGCTGAGCAAGGACCAGTGAGCCGCGCGGTCGGGCTGCGAACGATAGGCGCGCCGCAGCAAGTCCTCGGCCAGTGCGTCATGACCGGCCGCGAGGTGGGCAATGCCGCGGCGAAGTTCGGTCAGGTGCAGTTGCGCCGCGACGGCGTTGCGCTCCCGGCGAACCTGAACGTAGAGAACGGCGATGGTGATGGAGACGACAAGCGTGGCGGCCAGTCCGGCGGCCGTGAGCTGCACCTGCCGACGGTGACGTGCGTACGCCTTACGGAGCAGATAGAAGGCCGCAGATCGGTTGGCCTCGACGGGTTCGCCGCGAAGGTAGCATCGGACGTCTTCAGCCAGCGCGGCGGCGGAGTGGTAGCGGCGGTTCGGCGATTTTTCGAGCGCGCGGAGCACGATGGCATCGAGATCCGCGCCGATGCGGCGAGTGAAACTCGACGGGCGTGGCGGAATCGTGTGAACGATATGGTGCAGCGCTGTGTCAAGGCTCCCGCTCGTATCGTAAGGAAGGCGTTCCACCAGCAGTTCATAGAGGATCACGCCAAGCGCGTAGATGTCCGTGCGCACATCGGTCTGCCCGGCGCTGCACTGCTCGGGCGATGCGTATGGCAGCGTTCCGAGGATCTGGCCCGGTCGAGTGGCCAGGACATCGGACGGCGGTGCAACGAGCGCGCGCGCCAGTCCGAAGTCGAGGATGCGCACCTGGCCGCTCTCATTGACCATGACGTTTCCGGGCTTGAGGTCGCGGTGGATGACGCCGTGCTGATGGGCGTACTGAACGGCCTCCACGGTCTGGAGGAAGAGCCCGAGTTTCTGTTCAATGTCCAGCGCGTTGCCGCTCACGTACTTCCCGAGCGGCTGGCCGCGGATGAAGTCCATCGCGTAGTACATTCGGCCATCCGACTCACCTCCCTCGATGATCCGCACGATGCCCGGGTGATCGAGTCCGGCCGCCAGCTCGATCTCGCGCTCGAATCGACGCCGCGCCGTGGGAGAGGCGACGGCATCGTCGGAGAGAAACTTCACCGCGACGATGCGTCCGGTGGTTCGCTGTATGGCCCGGTGGACGACGCCCATGCCGCCGCGTCCGATCTCCTCCAGCACCGTGTATCCGGTCAGCGGTCGGATCGGCGCGGCGGACGTCGTTGCCTCGTGACGCAGGAGTGTCAGCGCGGCGAGGCAATCACGCAGTTCCGTTGCGATGTCGGGATAGCGCTCGGCCCATTGCTCGACAGTGACGCCCTGCCCATCGGCGATCGCGGCGAGGTAGCCGTCAATCGCCTCGACGAGGCGCTGGTCGGCGTCGGACTCGGACGGCGGCGGCTGCATGGACGTGGCCCAGCGCGCAGACGCTGCACCATCGCGCATTGTACGGGCGGGCGGCGGTTTGGACCGGGTAGAATTGGCGGTCGATGTCGGATTCCCGGATCGACGAGTGGATGGCCGAGGCGCGCGCCGGCGACACGCGGGCGCTGCAGAAGCTGATCGTCCTGTACCACGCACGGCTTCGCGCCCTGGCGTGCCGGAAACTCGGGCCGGAACTGGCGGGAAAAATCGATCCGGACGATGTGTTGCAGCAGGTCTACGTCGACGTCTGTGGGCGGATGGGCCAGTTCCGCGACGGCGGGGCGGAGTCGTTTTTCGGTTGGCTGCGGCGGATCCTCGAGTCCAAGCTGGTCGATGCCCGGCGCTTCTACCACGCCGCAGCGCGCGACGTAAATCGTGAAGCCGCTCCGCCGTCGAGCGTGTCGCGCTATGCGATGCTCGCGCGGCGCGGCGGGCTGGACAGCGTGACTCCCAGTCGCATCGTGGCGCGCCGCGAGTCCGAGGCGATTGTGATGGCGGCCCTGGCGACGCTGACGCCCGATCAGCGCACCGCGGTGGAGTTGCGTTATCTGCGCGGTCGATCGCTCAAGGACGCGGCAGAAGAGATGGGCCGCTCCTCCGACGCGGTGCAGATGCTCGCGGCGCGCGGGCTTCGCGCGCTGCGCGAATCGATCCGCAGACTCAGTCGTGATTGACGCACGTCGTCAGTCCGGACAGCGGCGCCCTGACCGTCGGAAGGGACCGGCGACGCTTGTCGCTAACGGACGTGTTGGACGATCGAGCGCCACGTCAATCCGGCAGACTCAGAAAGTCCTTCATGTAGTGGTCGAACTGTTCCTGCGCCGCGGGATCGTACATCGGCAGGCGCAGCTCATTAATCACCTTTGTGCCCATCCGGATCCACTCCTGCCAGCACGCCGTGCACACGTTTGCCAGCACCTTTTCCCCCAGCGGGCCCTTGAACGGCCGCTCTGCCAGACGCGGCCCGCTCCCGCCGCAACGCGAACACGTGAAGCCGCCCTCGCCGCCCTTGCCTGCAATCGCTCCGGCCGCCGCGCGCGGCTCGTCGACGCTCGGCAGGGCCGCGCCGAGCGACTGGAGCAGTTCGCCCATCTCGTTGCGCGGCTTCAGCTCGCCGCGGCGATGCGCGACGCGGTAGCCGTTCGTCAGCGTCTCCTTCGCAAGGTCGGGGTGGCCGGTCTCGATCTGTGTGCGACCGAGCATGAGGATTGCCATGGAGTGATTCGGGTTGAGCGCGAGCACGCGCTGGAAGCACGGGCCGGCGTCCGAATACCGTCGCGCTTCGAAGTACGCGCTGCCGAGGCTGAACTGGGCCATCTCGTCGTTCGGGTTCTGGTCGACGAGCGTCTTGAACTGCGCGATGCGTTCGTCGGGCGTCATCAAGTCCTCCTTGCGCGGCGATACGGCGCGCGTCGTATGATAGTCGATCGGCACGGATTGTCGCGGGCCGCGCGACGGCCTACGTCGCGGAACCGGGCGCGGACGCGGTGGCGAGCGGTTCGGCGCTCGCGGCGGCCAGCTCCTCCTTCGGCCGCGATTTCCATCGGCGATGCAGCCAGAGGTACTGCTCGGGCGCTTCGCGGATGAACGCCTCGACGGCGCTGGAAAACTCCTGCGTGATCCAGCGCAGCTCGTCGTCGCGCCCTTCCCACTCGTGCGGTTCGATGATGCGGTTGACGCTCATCTCGTACTCGAAACGCGGCCCGAGCCGCCGCGCATACCCGACGATGATCGGCACGCGATGCTGGATCGCGAGCAGCCCGATCGACTTGTAGGTCGACGCCTTACGGCCGAAGAAGTCGACGAACATGCCCTTCGAGCCGGCGTTCTGGTCGCCGATGAAGCACAGGGCCTGCCGTGTTTCGAGCACGTCGCTCATCGAGCGCGACGCGCCTTTCTTGTAGAGCAACTGAATGCCGCTCGGCTCGCGCTGCGCCATCAGGTAGTCGTTGAGGTACTCGTTGTCGAACGGTCGCATCACGGCGACCGGCTCGAAGCCGAGCGTCGCCAGCATGAACCCGAGCAGCTCCCAGTTGCCGTAGTGCGCCGTGACCATGATGCAGCCCGGGCGTTCGAGGAGGAGCCGCAGCACGGGCTGGAGGTTCTTCAGCCGGACGTATCGTGGCCAGGTCCAGGGCGTAATCAGCCGCGGCGTAAAGAGGACCTCGATGGCGAGCATGGCGAGGGATTGCATGGAGGCGAGGCAGATGCGGCGGACCTCGGAATCCGGCAGCTCGGGCATGGCCAAGCGGATGTTGGACTCGCCGCGCTCGCGATGCTTGCCGAGGGCGCGGCCGACCAGGGGGATCCAGCGCGGCATGTGGTACCAGACGGCGCCGAGGAGCTGCGCGGTGCGGAGGTTGGCGTTGATGGGGAAGGCGTGGAAGACCATCGTGGCGAGCCGGACGGCCACGTACACGAGGTAATCGAGCCCGCGTCGTCGGGGCGACATGGGCCGCGATTCTACGCGCCGTGCGCTCCGCGCGGCAGTCCGCCCGGGCCGATAAGTCTGCGCTGAAGCGGACCGAGGGCCCCGGGCGTCGAAATGTTCGCAGAGGATGCGCGGCGTCCGTGCCGATAAGGGAGCGGGGAAATGTTGGGGAATACCCGTGCTTCGTAGCCGAAACGCCGCGCGATCGACCGCGTACACCCTCGTCGAGTTGCTGATCGTCGTGGTGATTCTCGGCATCCTCGCCGGGCTGGCGGTGCCGTACATCGACAACGAAAGCCTCGAGGCGAAGATCGTCGCCACGCAGAACACGCTGCGAACGATGCGCACGGCGATCGATCTGTATCGCTTGCGCTACACGCGGCCGAACTACCCGCCGCAGATCCTCGGAAGCTGGTTCGTGGGGAACAAGATCCCGCCCAACCCGATCGACCCGTTCGGCGTGACGAGCGGCACCGTGCAGGTCGCGAATACGCAAGGCGCGCTCGATCCGGCGCAGAAGGCGCTGACCGGTTCGAACGCGCCGTTCTGGTACAACGTCGCCAACGGCGTCCTCCGCGCACGCGTCCCGTCGCAGGCGACGCTGCCGCTCACCGAAGCGCTCTACGACCGCGTCAACATGCTCGCGCCGGCCGGCAGCACCGGAGTCGGCGGCGAAGTGATTGAGCTTGAGGGCACCGAGATCGGCGGGCTGGGCGGCGGCAGCGAGAGTCTGCAGGTCGGGCTGTAACTTGTTCCACGAGGAACCTCATCGCAAGCTCGCGCGCTGCGCGAGGCGGGGATTCCATGTCGACCGTTACGCTTGACCCGGCGGGACCGACGGACCATCCTGCCCCGATGGATATTTCGAGACCCGAACGCGGAGGCTGACCCCATGAGCGACGGAAACGGCTGGTACTATGCCGAGCAGGGCAAGCCCGTCGGGCCGATGACGCTGGACGAGCTGATCGCGCGACTGCCGAAGGTCGGCGGGCCGGACGCGCTCGTGTTCGGACCGGACTTGAGCGACTGGACGGCCGCGCGTCGGATCGCGCGGATCGCGTCGCGCTTGCAGACCGGCGGGGCGACTCTACCGACGCCGCCGCGCTCGCGGCGCGCGGACGAGATCGATTACGAGATCGTCGGCGAGGAGATGCAGTACGTCGAGATGACGCTCGATCCGGGCGAGATGGTGATCGCCGAATCCGGGGCGATGTTCTACCAGAGCGCGGGCATCCGAATGCAGACCGTCTTCGGCGATCCGAACAAGGACGCCGGCTTCCTCGACAAGCTCGTGGCGGCCGGGCGGCGCGTGCTGACGGGCGAGTCGCTGTTCATGACGACGTTTGAGGCGGCCGGCTCGCAGCGCGAGCGGATTGCGTTCGCCGCGCCCTATCCCGGCAAGATCGTGCCGATGCATCTCGATCAATTGGGCGGGGAGTTGATCTGCCAGAAGGACTCGTTCCTTTGCGCGGCGCGCGGTGTGGAGATCAGCATTGCGTTCCAGAAACGCATCGGCGTGGCGCTCTTCGGCGGCGAGGGGTTCATCATGCAGCGGCTCGTCGGCGACGGCGTGGCGCTGATCCACGCCGGAGGGACACTGATGCACCGCGAACTGGCGGCGGGCGAGACGATCAAGGTCGACACCGGCTGTCTCGTCGCACTGCAACCGAGCGTCGAATACGACATCCAGCTCGTCGGCGGAATAAAAAACACGCTGTTCGGCGGCGAAGGACTGTTTATCGCGACGCTGACCGGACCGGGGCGGGTCTGGCTGCAATCGCTGCCGTTCTCGCGGCTGGCTGGACGCGTGCTCGCGAACGCCGTCGGCCGTCGCAAGGACGATCAGGGCTCGCTGCTAGGCGGACTGGCGCTCGGCGGCCTGCTCGGCGGAGATGACTAAGCTCTCGTGTCGGGACGGAGGAGGTCCGCGTGCGGACCGGCCGGCCGGCCGCGGCGCAGACTTGACCCTGGCCGATCGGTACAATGAGGCGGAGCCTTGCGAGCCAGACAGGACCTGAGGAATCTCGCCATGACCCGAATGCAATTCGGTTGTTCGCTTCTCGTCGTCGCGGTCCTTTGCGGCAGCGCCGCCGGACAGTCGTTCCGCAAGTCCGCAAAGGGTGAAAAGGGCTACATCGGCGTGAAGCTGATCCCGATGGACAAGAGCGCGCTCGAGAAGGCGCGGAAGATGCTGGAGCAGAAGAAGGACCTGACGGACGAACAGCGTGCGACGGAGCTGAAGTCGTTCGAGCAGTTGAAACCCGGCCTGCTCGTCGCCGAGGCGATCAAGAACGGTCCGGCCGACAAGGCGGGGCTCAAGCAGGGGGACATCATCATCTCGGTGAACGGAAAGGGCTACAAAGGGGACGTCGGGAAACTGGGAGCGGCGCTGAGCAAGAGCGAGGTCGGCGTGGAGCTGAAGCTCACGGTGCTCCGCCCGCAGAAGAACGGCAATGTCGAAACGCTGGAGTGGACGGTCACGCCGGTCGACAAGTCGTCGGTGGACCAGCTCAGCAAGACCGTGGCGGACAAGCCGCAACGAGACGTGACGAAGTTCACGGCGAACTTCGAGAGCGACGCGACGGACACGCTGCCCTCGGACTGGAAGGCCTATCGGACCGGCACCGGCAAGACGGCGGCGTGGGTCGTGACGCAGCACGAGAAGGCCAAGTCGGGCAAGCAGGTGCTCGTGGTCAAGGAGCCGACGAACAAGGGCGAGACGTTCAACGTGCTCGTCTACCGTCCGGCGGAGTACGAGGACTTCTACGCCAAGGCCGCGCTCCGGGCGCTTTCAGGCGAGGAGGACCAGGGCGGCGGGATCATCTTCGGTTACCAGAACAAGAAAAACTACTGCATCTGCCGGCTGAACCCGAAGGAAGGCAACATCCGCATCTACAAGGTCATCGACGGGCAGCGGCAGCAGGTCGCGTCGGAGGACGTCAAGCTCGAGCCCGATCGCTGGTACGAGTTGTATATCGAGAAGCGCAACGCCCGCCTGATCTGCTATCTCGACGGCAAGAAGCTCGGCGGGCTCGATAAGCGCGACCAGCACTTCCTGCAGAAAGGCAAGCTCGGATTGTGGACGAAGGCGGACGCCTGCACGGCGTTCGACGACGTCGTGTTCGAGCCGCTCGCCAAGCCGAAGCTCGTGACCAGCGGCAAATGATTAAGATCCGCGGGGGGTTCGCGGCGAGCCGATGCACGGGGCGCCGGCGATCGGCCACATGGGGGGCGGCCGGCCGACGTGTGTGGACCGGAAACCAGCCGGCGGCCTCGGCGGTAGACGGAGTCGGACGCTTCCGCGACAGGGACCGGGTTCGTGCCGACGCTGACGATCCTCAAAGGGCCCCAGAAGGGCCGGACGTTCCGGTTTGAGCGGAGTCCGGTCGCGGTCGGCCGCGCATCGGACGTGGTCCCGCTGACCGACAGCACGATTTCGCGCCGCCATGCCGAGCTGCGGGCCGGCAACGGTGCGTGGGTTATCGTCGATCTGAAGAGCGCCAACGGCACCTACCTCAACGGCAAGCGCGTCGAGCGGCCGATGCCGCTCAAGCACGGCGACACGATCCGGCTCGGCGGCACGCTGTTGTCGTGGGCGGACGAGCGCGCGGCGCCGCCCGTGCCGGCGCCCGATCTGATCGACCTCGACGTGGGTTCGCGCGAGATCGATTCCTCGGTGATCAGCAGCATCCCGGGCAGTGACGACAGCGTCATTCTGGCGACGCCGGCGGCGGCCGACGCGGTGCGGGCGTGGCGCGTGATGGCGCAGCTCGTCGACTGCATTAGCGCGGCGCCGACGACCGACCAGCTTCTCGAGCGCGTGATGGACATCCTGTTCGAGGAGGTGCCGGTGCAGCGCGGGTTCATCCTGATGAAGCCGGCGGACGGCGGGGACTTCGTGCCGAAGGTGGTGCGGTTTCGCAATCCGGCCGACGCGGGCAGCCGGATCGCCGCGAGCCGCACGCTGATCGAACACGTCGTTTCGAAGGGCGAGGCGGTGCTGTGCACGAACGCGATGACGGACGAGCGTTTCAGCGGTCGGCGGCGCAGCGGCAGCATGCAGGCGATCGGCCTGCGCTCGGTCATCTGCGCGCCGATCATGGTCCGCTCCGACGTGCTCGGCCTGATTCAGGTCGACAACGCGATGGCGTCGCACATCTACACGGAGGAGCAGTTGCGGCTGGTGACGGCGATCGGGCGGATGAGCGGCATCGCGATCGAGGATGCGCAGCTCGTCCACGAGCGCGTCGAGCTGTCGCGGCTGGCGGCGACCGGGGAGGCCGTGGCGGCGCTGTCGCACTACATCAAGAACATCCTTCAGGGCGTGCAGAGCGGCGCGGACGTGGTCGAGATGGGCCTGTCGCGACAGCAGCTCGGTACGGTGGACCAGGGCTGGCAGATCGTGCAGCGCAACCTGGAGCGCATCTTGAACCTGTCGATGAACATGCTCGCGTACGCCAAGGACCGCGAGCCGCGGCTCGAGATGGTGCTGCTGAACCGCGCCGTGCGGGACGTGGTCGAGCTGATCCAGCGCCGCGCCGACGACAAGGGTGCGACGATCCGCCTCGATCTGGAGGAGCCGCTCCCGCCGATCCCACTCGATGCGGACGGAATCCACCAGGTCATCCTGAATCTGCTCACGAATGCCGTCGATGCCGTCGCCAAGAGCGCTGGCGCGGTAACGGTGCGCACGCACTTTGACGCGGCGAAGTCGGAGGCGATCCTGTCGGTCGGCGACAACGGACCCGGGATCGCCGCCGAGCAGATGCCCCATCTGTTCGTGCCGTTCCACTCGACCAAGGGGCAGGGCGGCACGGGCCTCGGCCTGGCGGTCATGAAAAAAATCGTCGAGGAGCACCGCGGCCGGATCGAGGTCAAGAGCGAGGCCGACCACGGGACGCTGTTTACCGTCTTCCTTCCCGCCACAGCGCCGCCGGCGCTCGACAGCGGCGCGACGCTGGCCGCCGGCGATCGGCGGGAGTAATCGTACGACGCGTCGCGTTTCCGGCCGTCTCGACCCCACCGGCGCGCGTCGGGATAATCCCGCCGTGCCCGCTCGAAAGACCAGACCGGCCGAGTCCACGTCTGCGATGCCGATTCGGGCGCAGACGCTCGGGGATCGTGTCCGCGAGTTCCGCATCCGCGCCGGCCTGACTCAGGTCGAGCTTGCGGCGGCGGCACGCATGAACCAGGGGTACCTCTCGTCGATCGAGAAGGGGCGGCGCATCCCGCGGCCCGCGACGTTGCGTGCGCTCGCCGTGGCGCTGGGTGTGCCGGAGGCGGTGCTGATCGGACCGGGCGATGCGCACGATTCTCCACAGCCGCTCGAAACCCGCGAGCTGCCGCTGTTCGGGACGATTCCGAACGGCCCGCCCGCCGAGTCGCAGGAACAGTTCGAGATGTTCCCGGTGCTGAGGCACCTCTGGCGGCCGGACCGCTACTGCCTGCGATGTGAATTCGATTCGATGGAGCCGACGCTCAAGCCCGGCGACATCATCCTCGTAGACTACCGGCCCGGCGTGAATCCAGAATGGGTGCAGGGGCGGATCTGTGCCTGCCTCGTGGAGGGTAAACCGACGCTCAAACGGGTCAGCGTCGAGTCGCGCGATGGACGGCGACTGGTGATCCTGCGCGGGGACAATCCGGGCGTGCCGCCGCGCGTGGTCGACGACGGCAACGAATTCTCGATCCAGGGCGTGGCCGTATGCCTCGTGAGCCGCGACCTGTGAGACCACGCGCGGGCCGGCGGCAAGCGAGGGCGTCGCGGATCGCGGCGCTTGGCAGCGCGGAGCTGGCGCGGCGGATCGACACGGCGGTGAATCGTCGCGCCGGGCTGACGGACTCGGCGGCGACAGACGCCGTGCGTCTGGTTCACGACGCGGCCGATGGCGCGGCCGGGCTGGTGATCGAGCGCTGGCGCGACGTGCTCGTCGTCCAGGTGCACGAGGATCGCTTTTCATCGCCGCTCGACGCGCTGCGCGAGGTGCTTCGCGAGCGGTTCGACGCATGGAACGTGCGGGCCGCGTACCTGAAGCGCTTTGTGCGCGATCGCGCGCACGCCGACGCATCCACCGAGCGCCTGCACCGCGATCCGCAACCGTGGATCGGTGAATCGGTCGAGCCGGCGATCACGATCCGTGAATGCGGTGCGCGGTTTCTCGTCCGGCCGTACGACGGGTTCTCGGTCGGCCTTTTCCTTGAGCAGCGCGACCGGCGCCGTCGCGTGCGAGAGCTGGCGTGCGACCGACGCGTGCTCAACCTGTTCTGCTACAGCGGCGGGTTCACGGTCGCGGCAGCGCTCGGCGGCAGCCCGGGCGTCACGAGCGTCGACCTGTCGCGGCGCTACCTCGCGTGGTGTCGCGAGAACCTCGTCGCCAACGGGCTGGCCGTCGAGCCGCACCGCTTCTATGCCTCCGACGTCTTCGAGTTTCTCCGCCGGGCCGAGCGGCAGTCGCTCCGCTTCGACCTGATCGTCATCGATCCGCCGACCTTCGCGCGGATGCGCCGGCCGAAGCGCGTCTTCCGCTTCGCCGACGATCTCGAACGGCTCGCGGCGGGCGCGCTGCGGATTCTCGAACCCGACGGCCTGCTGCTCTGCTCGACGAACGATCGGACGATGACGCACGAACGCATCGAGCGCGCCTTCCGCGACGCCGCCGCGCCGCGTCGATGCGAGGTCGTCGATCGCCCGCCGCTTCCGCCCGACTTCGCCGGCGATCCGGACTACTCGAAGTCCGTGCTGCTCCGCGTGAAATAGCGGAACGGTGCCGCGCCGCTACGCCGGCCGCTTCATCCGCGCGCGGATGTTGTCCAGCACGTTCATGTAATTGATGTAGCTGTCGTAGGGCGAATCGTAGGGGTTGAAGTACTTGTGCACGTCGCCATCGGAGAAGAACTTCGTGCACATATAGTAGAAATGGTCGCTCGTCTGGAGCCGGCGCCAGTCGTGCAGCAGCGCCGCGTCCTGTCGCGCCTTGATCTCCGACTCGATCCGGAAGACCTCGTGCAGCGCGTTCGCCTGCATCGCGTTGCCCAGCCACGCCGACAGGTCGCGCTCCGTGTCGGCCCATGAGATCATGTGCGGCGCGTCAAACTCGCCCATCGCCGCGTGCTCGCCGATGACCTGCGACGGCGTGCGGAAGTTGTTGTCCGGGTGCTGAAGCACCTGCTTCGGCAGGTGCCGCAAAAAGTCGAAGATGCCCGTCTCGGCCCACTGGTGCTCGCCGAACGTCTCGTAGTCCATGAACAGGTTCACCGTGTGCCCATTGCCGTTCGCCTGATCGACCCAGCGGGCGAACTTCTCCGCCGTCAGCGGCCACTCGTCCCACGCGCGGTTGCTGAAGCGAAACGCAATGTCGTCCGACAGCCGGTAGTTCTTCAGCAGCACGCGCAGCTCGCTCAGCCCCGGCGGGTGATAGACGAAATTCGGCGACCGGTACCCCAGGATCGGATCGGCGCCCTCGGCCAGCACGCCCTTGAAGCCCATCTGCGCCACGACCTGCGCCACGTCGTTGCTGTAGATCAACTCCGTGTTCCGAAAAACCTGCGGCGTCTGCCCGAACAGCGACTCGATCTTCCGCCGGTGCAACTGCACCTGCTCCACGAATTCCTGCCGCGAGTAGAGAAACGCCAGGCTGTGGTAGTACGTCTCGCTGAGGAACTCGACGCAGCCCGTCCCGGCCAGGCGCTGAAAGCTCTCGATCACCTCCGGCGCGAACGCCTCGAACTGATCCAGCACCACCCCCGTCAGCGAAAACGACACGCGAAAGCGCCCCTCGTGCAGCCGGATCAGCTCGAGCAGCACGCCGTTCGCCGGCAGATAGCACTTCGCCGCGACCTTGCGGCAGATCTCCCGGTTGATCGCGTCGTTGAAGTAGTTGCTGTCCGTGTCGAAGACGCTGTAGCGCCGCAGGCGGTACGGCTGGTGGACCTGAAAGTAGAAGCAGACGGACGGCATCGGATCGCCGATCTTAGCCGAGCGCGCCGCGACCGTCTGCCCCCTCGACCGCGACGCCCTCGCGTTTCCGGACCTCCGCGGCCGATCGCTCGCCGCGCGGCCAAACGTCGACCCGCGTGCGCAGCGCGGCGTCCGTCCGTACGGGCGGATACCATGCCCCCCGTGCGAATCCTCGTCGACAACGCCGTCGCCGACGCCGAACGCTGCCTCGCGCCGCTCGGCGAGCTGACGTGCCTCGACGCCGCCGACATCCGCCCCGAGTCCCTCGCCGCCGCCGACGCCCTCATCGTCCGCTCCGGCGTGCGGATCGACGCCGCCCTCCTCGCAGATTCGCGCGTCCGTTTCGTCGGCACGGCCACGAGCGGCGTCGATCACGTCGACGTCCACGCCCTCGCACGCGCAAATATCCGCTTCGCCGCCGCGCCAGGATGCAACGCGCGGCCCGTCGCCGAGTACGTCGTCGCCGTGCTTCTCGACTTCGCCGAACGCTCCGCCGCGGCCGATGCCGCCGGCGTCGGCCTCGCGCGGCGAACGCTCGGCATCGTCGGCCTCGGCCACGTCGGCTCGATCGTCGCGGCCTTCGCCCGCGCCCTCGGACTCAACGTCCTCACCTGCGATCCGCCGCTCGCCCGTCGCGGAAGCGGCCTGGGCTTCGTCGATCTCCACCGCCTGCTCGCCGAGTCCGACATCGTCACGCTGCACGTCCCGCTTCTCCACGCCGGCCCGGACGCGACGCATCGCCTCGTCGACTCCGCCGCGCTCGCGAGAATGCGCCCCGGCGCGCTGCTCATCAACACCGCACGCGGCGGCGTGCTGCACACGCCCGACGCGCTCAACGCCCTGCGGCGACGCTCACTCGGCGGACTCGTCGTCGATGTCTGGTCCGGCGAGCCGGCCGTCGATCGCGACCTGCTCGCCGCGGCCACGATCATGACGCCGCACATCGCCGGCTACTCGCGCGACGCCCTGCAACGCGGAACGCGGATGGTCGCGGCCGCGCTGGCGGAGTTCCTCGGCCGCGCACCGACCGATCCGCGCACGCCGGCCATCGATCCGCCGCCGATCGACGTCGATCTCGCGGGCCTCGACGACGCCGAAGCGCTGCGTCGCTGCGTCCGCGCCGTCTGCGATCCGCGCCGCGACGCGGCCGAATTCCGCGCCGCCGTCGCGCGCGACACGGCCGATGGCCGCGACGCGTATCGCGCCCGGCGGATCGCCACGGCCGGGCGGCGCGAGTTCCGCGCCGTCCGGGCCGTGAATCCGTGCCGCGAGTGGCTCCGCCGCGCCCTGCGTAATCTCGGATTCAGCATCGCCGAATAGTCCCGGTCCCGGCCGTGGGGGCGGCGGAACGAATTGTCGGAAGATTTTGCGACGTCAGACCGCGGCGTCCTCAAGAGCGTCATAAACAACGTTGCCGTAGTAAGTTAGATCATCTACGCCCGCGTAAAATGCCCCCCGTCCGGTCGCAGAATGGCCTTGAAACGATGGCCGCCGGTCGGATACCATGCGTCGTATAGGGTGGAGCCGCAGTTTGCGGTTTCGCGCTATGCCTGTGGCGTCTGCCACGGTGGAATAGCGGTTTCGGGCGGCGTAAGCGGCCTTTTTGCAAGAGGGGTCGCGGGCGCCCGCCGCGTGTGGCGTTCTGCAAGCGCGCATCGCGGCGTCCATGCCTTGAATCGCGAGGTTCGACCGCGGTATGATCCATAGCGGAGGGAGTTCAAGCCCTCGCGGCTGGGCACGGCAAGAGGCGCCAGTCGCCAAAGCGTTCATGACGTTTGAAAGCGCCGGTAACGCTTTCGATGTCGACTTCGAAGCGGGTGTTCCGTCTCGAAGGGATCGCTGAAGAGCGCAACCTTGGTCTTCCGGTAAGGGCGAAGGTTCCTCGGAGCGAAAGGGACTCGAAGGAATCGCTTCGGGCGTGTGCCCGAAGGCAAAAGGGAGCCAGTTTTATGAAGAAGTTCTTGCTCTTGGCGGCGGCCATCTGCCTGACGCTCGCCAGCACAGGCATCGCGCAGGAAAGCCACCTGTTCTTCACCTGCCGCGAGTACAACGCGACCGCGAACGGATTTCGCACGAACGGCTCGGGCGGCTCGGTCAACACCGACATCGGAACGGGCGCCACGATCGGCAACCCGCTCCTGCCGGCCAACAACCCGATCCTCTACCTCCAGCCGGTGATGCCCGGCAACGTGCACCTTCAGGGCACGCCGAACCCGCCGTTGAACGATCACAACACCGCCCAGCGCAATTTCCAGATCTGGATGCGCGTGACGGAGAAGTACACGGGCGCGAACAGCGAAGAGCTGATCGGCTCGCTCGGCTACAGCATCAATTCGTTGCAGGTCGCCTCGGTCCCGCCGCCGCAGTTCCCGGCCCCCGCGGTGCCGAACGCCAATCGCCGCGGTACGGTGACGCTGGCGCTGACGCAGTACACCACGCCGGCGACCACCAACGCGGCCGGCACGGCCCTCTGGGATGGCACGAACATCGTCACCCCCCCGGTGACCGATGCCCGCGCGGTGACGGTCCCCGACAGCGTCGGCGACTTCGCCAACGGCGCCCTGCCGAATGCCGGCAGCGGCTCATATCGCGTTTCGTCGCTGCTCGTCACGGCCGGCGGGCCGGACGGCAACGCTTTCGCAGCCTGCCGCAACCAGCAGCCGACGCGGATCGCGCTGCGACTTTCGGTCAGCCCGCTGCTGATCACCCGCGTGGTCAACCCCAGCTTCGGCGGCGCGATCACTGACGAAGCGGTGAACTTCGGCTACACCGGCGGCGGCGCTCCGGAACTGGCCACGAACGCCGGCTGCCCGGTCGCCCCCTGCGGCAGCGTCAGCGGCACCGACTCGGCCACGGCCGATGCGAATATCGAGGTTCGATTCAAGGGTGACTTTACGGGTAACGGCCAGGTCAACGCCTCGGACAATCCGACCTATTTGCTCACGCTGAATAACGCGGGCGCGACGGCGCTGAACAAGTGGCTCGGCGACTTTGTCGGATCGGTCGTCACGCAGGGACGTCCCGATGGTACGGTCAACGCGTCCGATACGTCGCCGTACTATTCGCGACAGACCTATTTTACAAACACGATGGTCAACTGTCCGGGTGCCTAAAGACGGTTTCACGCGGCTGGCCACCGCAAGGCCTGCGGTGGCCAGCCCTTAGCGAATTCGAGGCGACCCCTTGAAATCGGGGTCGAAAACGGGTAGGATAGAATCGCTTAGGGGTTTCGGGCCGGAATGGTCTGAACTGAGCGATTGATAACACGGGCCTGATTCGCTCCCGGTTCTGAATGGAGGGGCGGAAGCAGGCGAGTCCAGGAAAATCGGGAGCTTTTGAGAAGGAGTGTGTATATGAAGCAGCGATTTGGACTGGCTGCGATTGTGATTGTCGGGCTGGCAACGCTCGCCAACGCGGCCGAGTTGCGGTTCTTCATGACGAGCCCGCTGGCTCAGCCGAACGCCCAGACGGCGGCGGCCGCCGCGACGAACAAGGAGAACCCGGTCATTAGCGGCGCGAACGCCCTGCTGGACACGATCCCCATCTCGATCTGGATGCAGATCGTGACGGCCAATACGCCGGACGTCGATCCGGGTACCGGCCAGCCTACGACGTGGTCACAGTACGGCGGCAACCTCGACGCCTACGGGGACAACAACGACGCCAATGCCGCGGCCGGCGGCTGGCCGCTCAACAACCCGGGCGGTCGCTGGGCCGGTGGATTCACAATGGTGGCCGCGGCAGGACCTGCAGTCGCCTTGGGTGGCCGCTGGGATCCGAACGCGGCGGGTCTGCCGAAGACCACGGCCGGCGACGTGGCGCATGCCGAAGGCCCGATCTTCCTCATGTTCTCGGGCAACATCAGCAAGGCGCTGGGCCAGCTCCCCGATCCGGGCGATGGCTTCTTCGACGTCTTCCTGTCGCTGCCGGACGGTGCCGCGATGGGCAACAACGATTCGGCGAACTTCTTCGCGGCCGGCATCGTGTTCGGCTGGAACGCCGGTGGTGAGGATACCTCGTCGCTCTATACGGACGGCGTAACCCCGACGATCCCGCATCCGAACGGCGGCTACTACGGTATCACCTTCGGCGCGGGCGATCTCCGCAGCGATAATCCGGACCTCCGCATCGAGGCCCCGGAACCTGCCACGATGGCCCTGCTTGGACTCGCCGGTCTCTTCATCCGCCGCCGCCGCTAAACGCGTCTGCGACGGTACTTGGGTCAATCCCCGCGGCCGGGTGGCAACCCCACCCGGCCGCTTCTTTTTTCAGCTTTCTTCCGTTCCCTCGGGCCCGATCCCGAGCCCAGCCGCCTGCATGCCTCCGTCACCCTGGACCTGATCCGGGGTCCAGTCCGACCGGGTAGGACGAAGCTCCCACTTTGTCCCCCCAACCCCACCCCCGCCCCGCGCAACGGGAGGGCGCTCGCGTTTCGGCGTTTTGTCCTTCGCGTGTTTCGGCCTCCACCCCCGCTTTGCCTTGCCGATCCCTCCAGCCTCCGGCCGCCGGCCTCTTTTTTCCGGATTCCACTGTAAGATCCCCCCGCGTTTCGGGTCTATGACGACGTGAGGAAGGCGCGGGCGGTCGCGGCGGCGCGCGCGGCCGGTCGCCCGTCCCCCGGACCGGCAAGGAGCACACCCATGTCGACGCCACTGCGATTCGCGGCGTTTCTGGCCCTTGTGTTGAGCGCCCCGGCCCTCGCGGCCCAGGCCCGCTTCTTCATCACCAGCCCGCTGGCCCAGCCCGGCGCGCAGGACGCGTATGCGGCGGCCACGAGCAAGGTCATCCCGTACATCAGCGGCGCGAATGCCGATGCGGCCGAGATCCCCATCCAGATCTGGGTCCAGCTCAACCTCGCCGCGATCCCGCCAGTCGTTCCGAGCTGGCCGGGCGGGCCGCTGGTCCCGTGGGCGCTCGGCGGCGGCGATCTTGACCTGTGGGCGGGGGACGACCAGGTCAATGTCGCCGGAACGCTGGATGTGTACAACCCGAACGGCCGTTGGGGCTTGGACCACCCCATCGTCTCGGATGCGAGTGCGTACGCCGGTCGGGGCGGGCGCTGGTATCAGACGGCCGAGGGCCTTCCGCTGACGTCCGTGCCCGACGTAAGCCATCCGGAAGGGCCGATCTTCCTGCTGTTCTTCGGGTCGTTGAGCAAGGCGGCCGGCGCGCTATTCGACAACGGCGACGGCTTCGTTGACCTTTACTTAGAATTGCCGCAGTGGGCGGCGCTCGCCTGTAATGATTCGGACTACGGCTACCAGGTCGGCACGGCCTTCGGCTGGGACAGCATGGGCGGCGAGGATACATCGTCGCTCTACACCGACGGCCAGACGCACACGTGGGAGCACCCGCTCGGCGGCTTCTACCCGTTTACCTACGACTGGGGCGGGATCCGCAGCGACCATCCCGACCTGCGGATCGAGGCCCGCGGCGGTCTGCCCGACCCCTCCACGCTGGCCCTGCTTTCGATTGGCGTGCTGCTGGCCCGCAAGGGCATGCGCGGCCCGATCTGTCGGCGGTCCTGAGCGTCCGCGAACGCGACGTTTCCGATAAGCCCGCGGCCGGGCGGGTTCGGGCGGCGTGCCGGCCGGCCCGCTCGCGACATCGCCACGTCCATCGTGTATCATTCCACAGGGTGCCCGCCTGGCCGGCCATGGGTGCTGCGGCCCGGCCCGGCCGGATCAAATCGGGATCGGCGGCGGACGATCAGCGTCCAAGCACTGAGAGGTGC
This sequence comes from Phycisphaerae bacterium, assembly GCA_023150615.1. Classification (GTDB taxonomy): domain Bacteria; phylum Planctomycetota; class Phycisphaerae; order UBA1845; family UTPLA1; genus JAKLKO01. Next base: position 120,460 of record JAKLKO010000003.1, on the reverse strand, counting down.
GGCGATGGATCGAATCACTCGGACCTGGTTGGCGTGTTTGGTAGCGGCGGCGCTCTGCGCCGGGGTCCGCGTCTCGGCGGAGGAAGAGCAGGTTCCGCCGGGATACCTGGAGGAGCAGCGGGCGCGGTATGAGGCCGAAGTCGCAGTAACTCTCGAATGGTACTCAAAGGCGTACCAACTGACCGAGCAGCAGCGGGCCGAGTACGAGGCCGCCCTGCGGGCGCGGATCGACGCGGCGATGGAGCTGGACCGGCAGATCCGCGCCGCCGCGATGGAGGCGGCCAAGGCGTGGGAAGAGGCCGTCGCCAAGCACGGCGAGGACTGGGTGCCGACCGAGGAGGAGCGCAAGGCGCTGAGCCTGAACTACGACCAATTGGTGGAGAAGATGCCGCTGTCGAGCGAGGCGATCCAGCGCTTCGTCGAGAGCAAGCTGCCGCCCGAGACGGCCGAACTCGGCCGCGAGCGCCTGAAGCAGCTCGAGGCCGAGGCAGCGGCGCACGCGGAGGAGCTGGCGCGACAGTACGAGGCCGAGCAGCACGCGCAGCAGATCGCCACGGCGGTGGTCCGGGCGCAGGTTCGCGAGGAGATGAACGCCCATCGCCGCGCCGATGCGGAGGTCTCGCCCGAGGGCAAGCCGATGCCGAAGCCGGAGTACACGCCGCCCGAAGCGCCGGTGATCGTCGTCCCGCAGGGCGGCAAGCCGCAGGTCTCTCCGCCGGCCGCTCCGCCAAAGCCGAAGTCGGCGCCGCTGCTCCCGCCGCCGGAGCGCGAGACGAAGCCGGTCGACGTGCCGAAGCCTCAGCCGGCGCCGCCGCCGGACGAGTGGGCGAAGCTGGTCGACTCGATGGCGCAGAAGTACAAGTTCGAACCGCCGCAGGCGACGAAGGCGCAGGCGATCCTGAAGGAGCTGCGGCAGCGCGCGGAGCAGTATCGCCAGAGCCACGTGGAGGACTACGAGCGCCTGGCCCGCATCTCGGACGCGAACGAACGCAAGGCCGAGGAGCGCCGGCTCAACGAGCCGCTGGACGAACTGTTCGCCGAGCTGAAGGAGCGGATCGAGCAGCTCCCGACCGCGTCGCAGCGCGAGGCGGCCGGCGCGTCGAAGTCGTCGCGCTGACGCGGCGCATCCGTCCGCGGGGTCGAACGCGGCAATTCGGGACCGATATCCCGGGCGGGCCGTCCGTCGGCGCGGCTCGTCCTCACGCCCGTCGGGCCGACGACCGATTCGATGAGCAGGCCGCGTCGCGGGGCGGCGATGTCCGCGGCGGCTTATAATACGAATGTCGGCGGGGTGATCGGCGGCCCATGCGTCGGGTCCCCGGCCGGCACTGCTCTCGCCTCTGGAGACCGCGCATGTCCTCCGCACGAATCACGCTTGCGCTCGCTCTGCTTTTTTCGACGTCCGCGCTTGCACAGGTCGATCATCGCGTGCAGCCCGGCCGGCCGCTGCCGGGCCATGCGCGGGATTCGAACCGGCTGCTCGGCTCGGGCGGCTTCAACACGGCGCGGCAGGACTACACGCTGATCAACAGCGCAAACGCGATCGTGACGGGCAACGTGACCGGCCTGGGCGGGTTTCACTCGTCGTCGCCGTTCGGCGTCGCGAATCCGTTCAACACGACGGGCATCTCGGGCCTGGGCAGCACGCTCGTGAGCGATCCGAACCGCTTCGGCGCATCGCTTCCGTCGGCCGACCTGTCGTACTTCGATCGTCGCAGCTACGGCGTGAGCGACAGCCTTCCGGGGGCGGGCGGCGGTCAGAACATGTTCCAGACGAATCCGTACTACAGCACGTCGGACACGGTGCTCAACGTCGGCGCGCTGCGGCAGGGGCTGAATCGCCCGGGTTCGCCGACGCTGATGACGCCCTACACGTCGCTGGCGACGCCGTCGGCCGTCGGCATTCGACCGACGCCGCTGCCGACGGGCATCAACGATCCGGTCGATCGTCGCGTGCAGCCGCTCGACTCGATGACCGCGCCGCGGTTCGGAACCGGACAGCGCGCCGTGGTCCCGACCGCGCCGCTCGGCGCGACGGCCGGCGGCAGCGCGGCCGACTCGGCGTACAACAACGCGATGATGTCGCCGCTGTTCGGGCCGAATCGGCCGCCGATCGTGCCGGTCGGCGACGTGACGCAGCCGCGGTATTCGGCCCGCGTGGGCGACGTGCCGGCGGTGCGCTCGCCGGCGCAGCCTCCGGCGCTTCCGACGGAGCCGGGGGCAACGACTGCGGCGCCGACGGGCCCGGGCATGGCGGCGCGCGAGATTGTGACGACGCCGGCCGCGACCGTGACGCCGCCGACGGCCGCCGAGGCCGCTCCGCAGCGCGGCGTGAGCACGTTTGACGATCTGCTCGCCGCGGTCCGAGAGGCCTCGGCGATCGAGCCGGATTTCCGGCGATTCCTGCCGCCGATCGGCGCAGCGCCGGCGGCTCCATCGGCCGATCCGGGCGCGCCGGCGGCGCCGACGCCTCCGCAACCGGGAGCGCCGGAAGGTCCGTCTGTGCCGCAGCCCGGCGCCGCGAAGGATGAATCGGTTCTGTCATCGCTGGCGAAAACGGCGCAGATGTCCGCGACGGGTCGCGACGGCTACGTGCGCGACAGCGAGCAGGCCCGCTTCGCCGAGCGCCTGGATCGCGCCGCGCGCTGGGCGCGCGAGATGCTGGAGCGGCCGGTGACGACGTTCGCGGGCGCGGGGGGGGATCCGCTGAACCGCTATCTCCGCGAGGCGGAGGAGGCGCTGCACGTCGGGCAGAACTACCGCGCGGCGAGCCGCTTCTCGCTCGCGGCCACGATCGATCCGAAGAACCCGCTGCCGCTGCTGGGCCAGGGCCACGCGCTGGCGGCCGCGGGCGAATACATGTCGGCGGTGCACCACCTCGTGCGCGGCATCGCGCGCTTCCCGGACATCGCGGCGTTCCGGCTTGATCTCGTCTCGCTGATCGGGCAGAAGGACGTGTTCGATCTCCGCCGCGCCGATCTCGAAACGCAGCTCAGCCGGTCGGAGTCGTGTGAACTGCGATTCCTGCTCGGATATCTCGAGTATTACTCCGGGCTGCACGACGTCGGACTGGCGAACCTCCGGCGCGCGGCGGCGATCGCACCGCCGAATTCGGTGATCGCGCGATTCCCCGATCTGCTTGCGGGCGTGGGCGGCGCGCCGCCGGATCAGCAGAGTCGCGCATCGGAATTGGGGCGCGAGAAGCCGGCGGCGAACTAGTCGGGCGGCGCCGAACTTCCCATCGACCCTTAGAATCGAAACAACTGCTCTACGCGGAATAAACGGACTTGAGTGTTCAGCGATCGAGGTTTGCGCCGGAGCGAAGTGTGCGAGTCGAGGACAAAAAAGAAAGCACCAGGAGCCTCAAGGGCAATCCTAGTGCTTTCCGGAGGGGAAAGAAGCCGTTGTTTGATGCTCGCGTCACGCGAGCCGCGTATGAACCTCCGTATGAATCAGACGGCCTTCGATCGCCGTTCTTAGCATTATTATAGCGCTCTTCGCTACTATCAAGTAACTATCGACCGAAGCGGAACTTGAGTCCAGCAGTTTTTGCCATATTCCATAAGCTGTTTATTATCAGCAAGTTATGACTATTTCGCGGGCCGGGTCGAGGCTCCCGGATCGCATTACTTTCGTCCTCGATTGATTATACGCACGTTGCCCGAGTCGGGTTTACGCGAATCGGGCGGCTCCGTTTCGGCCGTTGCGACGCGTGCAACCCGTCCAACCGACACGCACCGATCCGCCCGCGACGATCGACGCGATCCGGTGGCGCAGCGCCGAAGCGGGCGGGGTGCGAAGAATTCTGCTCGGCGAACGCACGGCACGCTGCACCCGCGCCGGGGTTGACATCGCGCGGTCCGCTCATAGACTGCGTTGACACAAGAGCGTGCCGATCCACGTCGCGATCGGAATGATCCCGTAGCTCAATTGGATAGAGCGTCGGCCTGCGGAGCCGGAGGTTGGTGGTTCGAGCCCACTCGGGATCGGTGCCTGGCGGACGCTGAGTCGAGTCGGCACGGCCGCCGGGGCGGAATCCACCCACGTGGGGACTCGCCGGCCATGACGACTGCATCGTCCGAGACGCGCGGCGCGCTCGCCGACGTCGCCGACAAGATCGACGCCGGCGTGCGCCTCAGCTTCGAAGACGGCGTGCGGCTTTATCGTTCGCACGACATTCACGCCATCGGCCGCATGGCCAATCGTGTCCGCGAGCGTCTGCACGGTCGCATCGCGTACTACAACGTCAACCGCCACATCAACTACACGAACTACTGCATCCTGCGCTGCAAGTTCTGCTCGTTCTACCGCCCCTACCCGAAATCGCCGGACGAGCGCGCGCGGACCGCAACGCCGCAAGTCCGAACCGCCGACGGCGGTTTCGTCGTGCCGCTGATGGATGCGGCCGGTGCGGCGGCCGAGCGCGATGCCTACGAGTTTTCGATCGACGAGATCGTCGCGCAGGCGCGGCAGGCGTACGAGGGCGGCGCGACGGAGGTCCACATCGTCGGCGGCCTGCACCCGACGCTGCCGTTCTCGTACTACACCAACATGTGCGCGGCCATCCGCGCGGCGTGCCCGCGGATGCACATCAAGGCCTTCACCGCGATCGAGATCATCCACTTCACCCGGATCAGCCGGCCGCGCCGCAGCATTCGCGAGGTGCTGGTGGGGCTGCGCGATGCGGGCCTGGCGAGCCTGCCGGGCGGCGGGGCCGAGATCTTCGACGATCGCGTGCACGACGAGGCCTTCACCGCCAAGGTCGGCGAACGCGGCTGGTTCGACGTGCACCGCACCGCGCACGAGATGGGCCTGTTTACCAATGCGACGATGCTCTACGGGCACGTCGAGCGGCCGGAGGAGCGCATCGCGCATCTCGTCAAGCTCCGCGAGCATCAGGATGAATCGCTGCGCAGCCGCGCCGCGCACTTCAACTGCTGCATTCCGCTGTCGTTCATCCCGGAGGGCAGCGCGTTGGCGCATCTGCCGGGCCCGACGGGTCTGGATGACCTGAAGACGCTGGCGATCTCGCGGCTGATGCTCGACAACGTGCCACACATCAAGGCGTTCTGGATCATGCAGTCGGCGAAGCTGGCGCAGCTCGCGCTCAACTGGGGCTGTGACGACTTCGACGGCACCGTCGTCCAGTATGACATCACGAAGCGCGAGGGCCGCGGTCGACACCAGGAGCTGACCGTCGATCGGCTGAAGCGGTTGATCGCCGAGGCGGGCTGCATCCCGGTCGAGCGCGACACGCTCTACCGCCGCGTGCTGCGTAACGGTTCGGATTGGACCATCGCCTGAAACGGGGCGCGCTGGCCGGCCGCCTGAATCCGCGATTGTCGCCGCGCGGCGCGGATGGCAGGATGAGCTGCGCGAGTCACGCCCGGGGACGCGAGCGTCGCGTTCCGCGTCGGAGTCCCGGCGAGCCCGACGAACCCCTCAAACCGATGCTCGACCTTCGACGACACGCTCCGGCCGGGTCGGCGCTGTCTGCGTCGCGCCATCAGCATTCCTACGGACAATACAAGGGCCCCTGAACCCGGTTCAGGAGTTCGTAATCCGTAGGCCGGTTGCCCGATGCCGGAGATGTACTGCCAGGCATTGCCGATTTGTCGGTGCATGCGACGTCGTCGCGGACGTGTCACGGCGTCCGTTGTTCGCGGCATTCAGCGGGCCCGGACCGGCCGTTAACGTGACACGGCGTGTTCGCGTCTGTTAGAATGCGCGTCAGGGTGGTCCCTCGGAGACAGATCGAGAAGGAGGCGGCAATGGCCGGCACACGCCATTCCAATTCGGGGCCGAACGGGCGCATGCGATGCGTCGCGGCCGGGGGATTGGGCGGTTTCGCGATCGGGGTCGTCTGTCTGCTCTGGTTTCTCGGTTGCGTACCGGCGGAGCGGCGGCCGGTGGAGACGCCGGCGGGCCCGGTCGCCGACGCACCGTCGCGCGGTGCATCGCTGTTGAGCCGCTATCACGATCGGCTCGTCGCCAAGCTGAAAGAGAAGCAATCGCGTCCGAAGCGATACGACAACCCATCCGAGGCGATGGAGTACTACATTCAGCAGCGCGTACCGCCGGGCATGGACCTGCCGGTCGAACGCTACGAGATCGCGCGGCAGCAGATCCGGCAGATGGAGGCGGCCGACCGCGCCGCGCGGGGCGCGGTTCGCGGCGGACCGGGTCCGGGCGGCGTGTATGGCTGGCAGCCGATCGGTCCGGGGAACGTCGGCGGCCGGACGCGGGCGTGGGTCATCGATCCGACGAATCCGAACATCATGTACGCCGCGGGCGTGGCCGGGGGCATCTGGAAGTCGACCGACGGCGGCGCGACGTGGAACGTGCTCGACGACATGATGGCGAACCTCGCCGTCTGCGCGCTGGCGATGGACTGGTCGAATCCGCAGATCCTCTATGCCGGCACGGGCGAGGGCTACTTTAACATCGACGCCGTGCGCGGCCTGGGCATCTTCAAGTCGACCGACGGCGGTGCGACGTGGAACTTCCTGACCGGCACGCTGTCGCCGGGCGGCAACGAGGGGGCGTTCTTCCGCGTCAACGACATCGAAATCAGCCGGAACGACCCGAATCGCATCTACGCCGCAACGCGCTACGGCGTCTTCCGCAGCGACGACGCCGGCGGCACGTGGACCCAGATCCTGCGGAACCTGTCGTTTCCCGGCTCGGGGCCGACGACGAACTCGGGCACAAACGCCGGCTGCATGGACATCGCCATCCGGCCGGACCAGAACCCGGACGTGATCTTTGCCGCCTTCGGGAGCTTCTCGCCCGACGGCATCTATCGCTCGACCGATGGCGGTTCGAGCTGGACGAGATTGTCGACCGGATTGCCCGGGTCTCAGCAGGGTCGCATCGCGTTGGCGATCGCGCCCAGCGATCCGAACACCATCTACGCCTGCGTGGCCGAGAACGGCACCGCGACGGGGGATACCGGCCGGCTGGTCGGCGTGTATCGATCGACGGACGGTGGGAACAACTGGACGCAGCGTGTGATCCTGACGGGTGTGGGAAAGTTCCTACTCTCGAATCCCATCTTCGGCGCGTGCTTCGGCCAGCAGTTCTCGCAGGGCTGGTACGACAACGTGATCGCGGTCGATCCGCTGAATCGCGACATCGTCTGGGTCGGCGGCATCGACCTGTTCCGCAGCGACGACGGCGGGCAGAACTGGGGCGTCGCGAGCTACTGGTGGATGCCGCCGGATGATCCGGACGCCGGCGACCGCTACGTGCACGCCGACATCCATCGCATCCTGTTTCATCCGAACTACAACGGCACGACGAACAAGACGATGTACGTCGGCACGGACGGCGGCCTGTTCCGCACGCTCGATGCGCGGGCGGCGGTCACCGCGGACGCCTGTCCGGACGTTGTCGAGGACCTCTCGGACGTGCGCTGGCAGTCGCTTAACAACGGCTACCAGGTTACGCAGTTCTACCACGGTGATTCGGCGGTGGCCAGTACGGGATCGGCGCTGGCCAACGGTCGGTTTGCCGGCGGCACGCAGGACAATGGCACCAACCTCGTCAATTCATCCAGCGCGCCGAGCGACTGGCGGGAGGTCCTCGGGGGCGACGGCGGCTACACGCTGATCGATCCCAACAACCCCAACATCATCTACGCCGAGTCGCAGTTCTTCGGCGCGATCGAAAAAAGCGTCGACGGCGGGCAGACGTTCAACTTCGCGTCGAACGGCCTGAGCGACTCCGGCCTGTTCATCGTTCCGGTCGCGATGGACCCGGTCAACTCGAACGTCCTCTGGACCGGCGGTCGACGACCGTGGCGCACGACGGACGGTGCGGCGAACTGGCAGGCGGTCGGCGGGAACTTCTCGGGCATGGTCTCGGCCATTGCGATCGCCGCGACCGACGGCAACGTCGTGTACATGGGCCTGAACAACGGCAGCGTGGCGGTGACGAGCAACGCGCTGGCGCCGTCGCCGGCGTGGATCACCTACGGGACGGGCGCGGGACTGCCGAGCGGCGGCTACGCCAGCGGCGTGACGGTCGATCCGACCAACCCGGACGTGGGTTACGTCACCTATTCGACGTTCGGCATCGGCCACGTGTATCGCACGACCAATCGCGGCGCGAACTGGACGCGGCGCGATGGATCGGGCGCGACGATGATCCCGGACATCCCGGCGCACTGGCTGGCGATCGCCCCGTGCGACCCGAACGCGCTGTACGTCGGCACCGATCTCGGCGTCTTCGCCAGCGGCGACGCAGGCGCGACGTGGATCCCGGCGAACCTGGGCAGCGCGAACACGGTGGTCGAGTCGCTCGACTGGCTTGACAAGGAGCACTTGGTCGCGTTCACCCACGGCCGCAGCGCGTTCGTCACGCAGATCTGTACCCGGGCCTGCATCGTGCAGCAGCCGTCCACGCTCCTGACCTGCGAGGGCCGCACCGCGACGTTCAGCGTTGTGACGGACGGCCCGGCGGCCACGTTTGAGTGGACCATGAACGGCCAGCCGGTCGGGGAGAACTCCAACCAACTCATCCTGAGCAACGTGTCGCCCGCGGATAGCGATGCGCAGATCCAGTGCCGGGTCGTGACGCCGTGCGCCGAAGTCCTGACCAACGTGGCGACTCTGACGGTCGAACCCGCGATCCAGATCACGAAGCAGCCGACCGCGGCGACGACGTGCGACGGCACGGCGGTCGTGCTCGGGGTCGAGGCGACCGGCAACAATCTCAGTTACCAGTGGCTCCGTTCGGGCATTCCGGTGCCCGGCGCGACGTCGTCCACGCTCGTGCTTCCGACCGCCACGGCCGCAACGCTGGGCACGTATTCGGTCCGCGTCAGCAACGTCGTGTGCGGCACGGTGACGAGCAGCCCCGTGCAACTCTCCGATTGCAATGCGAGCGGGTTGTTCGACGCGTGCGAGATCGCGCAAGGCCTCGAGCAGGACTGCAACGCGAACCTGCGGCCCGATTCGTGCGAGTCGACGCTCCGTGCGACGCTCGGGGCCGACATCAAGATGTGTCTCGGCGGCGGGCCGCGAGCGATCGCCGCGCCGACCGTGCAGTTCGGCACGGCGCCGCTCGCGTATCAGTGGCGCATCGTCTCCGGACCGTCGATGGACGGGCTGGTCAACGCGACGGCCGCGTCGCCGATCTTTGATCCGATGGTCGCGGGCGACTATGTCATCGAAGTCTCGGTGGCGGATGCGACCGGAAACGCATGTCGCGGCGTGGACACGATTCTGGTCTCGGTGGCCGAGGCGCTGGACGTCGACGCCGGGTCGGATCGATTGACGTGTGTCGGCGTGGAATCCGCGCCGCTGGGCGGCTTCCCGCTGATCCGCGGCGGCCATCCGCCGTACGCGATCTCGTGGTTCGCGGTGACCGGGATCGGCGAGCTGACGTTCTCCGATCGGACGGCCGAGAACCCGCGCGTGATGTCGCTCGTGCCCGACGATTACGTGGTGCGCCTGATGGTCCGCGACAGCAGCACGGTCCCGTGCGAGCAGTCGAAGGAGGTCGTCGTCCGCGTCGCGCAGCTCGGCGTCCGGCCGGGCGTCTCGCGCACGATCTCCGTCGGGCAGTCGCTCGTCCTCGGCGGACTGCCGACGGCGGTCGGCGGTACGGCGCCGTACGCGTACTTCTGGAATCTCGTGCAAAACCCCGGCGGACAGGGCACGCTTTCCGACGTGCGATCCAGCAACCCGGTCTTCCAGGCGTTTGCCCCGGGCAATTACGAGACCGAGGTAGAGGTGACCGATGGATCCGGCTGCCAGGGAACGGCGCGCGTCTCAGTCGAGGTCGTGACCGCGCCGGCCGGTCCCGGCGGGACGCCGAATCCGGGCGGCGGACCGATCCCCGGAATGACGGACGACATCTGTGCGCTGCTCGGCGGCGGCGCAGCGCTCATGCCGTTGGCGACGATGGCGGGGCTTTGGGCCGGGCAGCGTCGCATCCGTCGCGTCGCGCGTCGTTGACCGATGCTGTCGGGGGCGGTAGGGTCGACGCGATGCGAACAATCGCAACCGTTTGTCGGGGAGTAGGTTGCGACGTATCGTCCGATGCGCGTCCACGCCGGGTGCGGGGTCGGACGATGGCGCTCGCCGCCCTCGTCGCCGGGCTCGCGGCCGGGGGCCTGCGGGCCGACACGGTCGAGGATTCTCGCGGCGTCTACGACCACGTCACGATCGTCGCGATCGAGGAAGACCAGCTCGTCTTCATGTTCAACGACGGCCGAGCGCTGCAGCGTCGGGCGGACCAGGTCAAGCGGATCGAGATCGCCGCGGGCAACGACCGCGCGGCCGATGAACTGACGCGTGCGGAGTTGCTGCGGCTTCAGGACAAGCGGCGTGAGGCCGCGGCGATGTACGAGCGCGTACTGGCGCTGTCGGCGCGGCCGTGGGTGCGGGCGTACGCGAACATGCGGCTTGTGGCGCTGCACGACGACACGGGGTCGCTGACGAAGTCGTACCAGGCGTACTGCCGGTTGGCGGCGCAGTACCCGGCGCTGTGCCGATACGTGCATCCGCGGAAGATCCCGCGGGCGGATTCGAAGGAATGCCGCCAGGTCTTGCGCGACATCGAAACACGGTTGGCGCGACCGCAGACCGAGCCGATGGTCGAGGCGCTGCAGCGCCTTCGCGATGCGATCCTGCGCCGACCGACAACGACCACCGCCGGCGCATCGCCGAACCGCGGCACAACGACGCGCCGCGCCGATGAGCCGCCCGCCGCCTCGGCCGTCATGGTGGAACAGGCCGTCGCCGCCGCGCGGCAGGCCCTGACCCGCAACGATGTGCCGGCGGCGACCGGCGCGGCGGAGAAGCTTCGCGAGATCGGCCGGCCGGACGGCTTCTATCTGATCCGCGCCGAGGTCGCGATGCGTCAGGGCGACGCGCGTGCGGCCGGGCTGATGTCGATGCGGGTCGTGCTGGAGTATCCGACGAGCGAGCTGGTGCCTGCGGCGCTGTACGTCGCGGGACAGTCGCAGGAAGCGCTTTTCCGCGTCGAGAAGGCGATCGATCTTTATCGCCGCGTGCTGGCCGATGCGCGGTCGACGCCGGAGCAGAAGTCGCAGTCGCAGGCGCGGATCGACGCGTTGTCGACGATGGCAAAGGGCGAGAACGCCGCGACGTCGGGCCACGCGCCGTAACGAGGGGACGTGGGATGACCGGCCGGACGGTCTATCTCGAGACGATGGGCTGCCAGATGAACGTGCTCGACAGCGAGCTCGTCATGGGCGAGTTGCTGCGCGCCGGCTGGCGGAGCGGCGACGACATGCTGTCGGCCGACCTGGTCATCCTCAACACGTGCTCGGTCCGCCAGCACGCGGAGGACAAGGTCTACTCGCGCCTGGGTCAGCTCAAGTCGAAGGCGGCCGGCCATCGCGAGCGGATCGTCGCCGTCATCGGCTGCATGGCGGAGCGCGACGGCGATGGCCTGCTGAAGAAGATGCCGGGCGTGGACATCCTGTGCGGACCGGGCGAGCTGCACCGGCTGCCGGCGCTCATCCGCGACGTCGAAGCCACAGGTCGTCGCGCCGCGGCGCTGAGCGGGCGATTGCGTGCGCGTTCGACGGCGCTGCAGCACCGTCCGCCGCACGACGACCTCGAGTCACTCGACTCGTCGCGCGTCGACGACGCGCGCGTCGATCGCGCGACCGGCGGGCTGGGTCGGTTTCAGGCCTACGTGCGGATCACCCGTGGCTGCAACAAGTTCTGCACGTTTTGCGTCGTGCCGATGACGCGCGGATCGGAGGTGCATCGACCGCCGGAGCGGATCGTCGCGGAGGTGCGGCGTCTGGCGGACGCCGGCGTGATGGAGGTCACGCTGCTGGGGCAGACCGTCAACCATTATCGATTCGTCGATGACCGCGGGCGCGAGACGAGCTTTGCCGACCTGCTGCGGCGCGTGCACGACGAGGTGCCGCAATTGCCGCGGCTGCGCTTCGTGACGAGCTTTCCGCGCGACTTCACGGACGAGGCGCTGCGCGTCATGGCCGAACGGCCGCGGATCTGTCGCTACCTGCACCTGCCCGCGCAGAGCGGCAGCAACGAGGTGCTCCGGCGCATGAACCGCGGGTACACGGTCGAGCAGTATCTCGCGCTGTTGGAGCGCGCCCGGGAGTTGATGCCGGACGTCGCGCTGGCGGGCGACATGATCGTCGGGTTCCCGGGCGAGACCGAGCGCGACTTCGAGGCGTCGATCGAGCTGCTCCGCGCCGCGCGCTACAAAAACTGCTTCATCTTCAAGTACTCGCCGCGGCCGGGCACGCGCGCCGACGAGCGCTTCGCCGACGACATCCCCGACGAGGTGAAGCGACGCCGCAACAACGACCTGCTGGCGGTGCAGTCGGCGATCAATCTCGCGAACCACGGTGAGCTGATCGAGCGCGAGGTCGAGATCCTCGTCGAGGGCTTCAGCAAGGCGGCGCTTCGCGCGCAGGAATCGGAGCAGGACCGCGGCGACGAGGTCGACCGCACCGCGTCGACGCTCGGTCCCCGGGGCGGACAGCTCGTCGGCCGCACGCGCGGGGATCAGATCGTCGTCTTCGACGGGCCGTCGAGCCTCATCGGCCGCCTGCTGAGTGTCCGGATCGTCGCCGCGACGCCCTACACGCTCCACGGGGTCTACGATCCGATGCAGGCGTCGGCCGATGACGCCGTCGCGGAAACGCGAGCGGAGCGCCCGGCGCTGCACGCGCTGCCGATCCTCGCGGAGCGTTCGGCGACCGCCGAGCCGTGCGCCGCTGAATAAGGAACCTCATGAGCCTGAACATCTACACGCTCCTGGCGAGCATGGCGCAGTACCTGGCGTCCGACTTGCACCTGAAGGCCGGCTTTCCGCCGTATTACCGCATCGGCGGTGAACTGAAGAAGATCGACCTGCCGGCGCTGTCCGGCGACGAGATCGACAAGCTGCTGACGCCGATCATTCCCGCCGCGCGCCGCGCGCAGCTTGACGAACGCGGCGACCTCGACTTCTCGGCGCAGACGCCGGACGGCCAGCGCTACCGCTTCAACGTCTTCCGCGCGGGCAGCCAGCTCAACGCCGCCGTGCGACGCGTGCGCTCCGAAATCCCCTCGTTCGAGGAGCTGCACCTCCCGCCGATCTACGCCCAGACGATCGCGAAGACCTACGAAGGTCTGATCCTCGTCTGCGGCATCACCGGCTCGGGAAAGAGCACCACGCTCGCGCGGATGATCGAGGAGATCAACCAGCACCGGCCGGACCACATCGTCACGATCGAGGACCCCGTCGAGTTCGTCTTTCGCCCGCGCAAGGCGATCATCTCGCAACGCGAGATCGGCATCGACATCGCCGATTACAATCACGGTCTGAAGTACATCGTCCGGCAGGACCCCGACGTCATCTTCATCGGCGAGATGCGCGACCATTACACGATGTCGGCCGCGCTGCAGGCCGCCGAGACCGGCCACCTCGTCTTCGGCAGTCTCCACACGGCAGACGCGGCGCAGGCGTTCGGGCGCATCCTGGAGTTCTTCACGCGCGAGGAACACTCGTTCATCCGCGGCGCGCTGGCCAACAGTCTCCGCGGGATCTTCGCCCAGCGGCTCCTGCCCGGAACCGATCCGGTCAAGCTGCCGCTCGTGCCCGCCACCGAGGTCCTGCTCAACAACTCGACCATGCGCGAGATGGTCCGCCGCGAGCAGGACGCCGAGTTGCCCAACCTCATCGCCGCCAGCGAGAAGGAAGGCATGCACTCGTTCACCACGTCGCTCGCGCGTCTCGTGCAGGAGGGCATGGTCTTTCGCGACACGGCCATGGCGGCCGCGCCCAACCCGGACGCGCTGGCGAGCATGCTGCGCGGCATCCGCACGTCGACCGGCGGCGTGCTCGGGCGTTGAGGCGGTTCAGGTCGTGCGGCGCTCCGCGCGGGCCTCGTGGGCGGCCTCCTGGCGGAGCAACTGACCGAGGTGCAGTCGGTAGACGACGTGCGGCGGCAGGTGCGTCAGGCGATAGAAGCCGGGCGGACAATCGCGCGTCATGATATAGAGGGCTTCGCCCGCCACGCGGCACGTGCAAACCGCATGCCGCTCGTCCCCGACGCGGAACATCGTCTCCAGCGCGACGCCGTCGACGGCTTCGCCCGGGGCCACCTGACGTATCAGCGCCGTCACGTCGTCGGTCGGATCGTACGCGCGGCGCTCGGACTCGTCGGCCTGCGAGATGCCGACCGTGAGCATGAAGCGCGTTCCGAGATGGACGTCGTAGAGCTGCTCGGGGCTCAGCGACGCCGCGGGGTAGTAGTTCGCTTCGGTCCGACCGACGACGGCCGCGAACTCCTGTGGCTCGTTTCCGCCCGGCGCGGCGATGAACGGAAAGACGAACGCGGCCCCGTCGCCTTCGAGCGGCGACTGGGGAAACAGCGCGGGCGGGCCCAACTCCGTTGGGGCGTGCGGGCCGAACTGCTCGCGAAGATAGGCCAGCGCGAATTCCCGCCACGGCTCGATCGTCGTTGGATTCGGATCAACCGGCGGCGGACTGGGTAGCGACATGCAGACCCCCGCAAGCGCATCGCCGCCCCGTGACGCGCCCGCGCCGGCTACTCCGCGCCGGCCGCGAAGCGCCGCAGCATCTCGCGCGCCTGGCTGTCGTCGAACTGCCGCACGGGCGACTTGAACAGGTAGGCGCTGGCCTCGACGATCGGACCGGCGAGCCTGCGGTCCAGCGCGGTCTTCGCCGCGCGGATGGCATCGGCGATGACGCCGGCGGAGTTCGGCGAGTCCTCGACCGACAGGCGCAGCTCGAGGCTCATCGGCACGCCGCCGAACTGCTCGGCCTCGATCCGCAGGAAGCACACCTTGTTGTCGCGCAGCCACGGCACGTAGTCGCTCGGGCCAATGTGCAGTTGCCCGTCGGGTATCGGATGCTCGCCGGTCTGGCTCATCACGGCCTCGGTCTTGCTGGCCTTTTTGCTCTCGAGCCGCGAGCGGTCGAGCATGTTCAGAAAATCCGTGTTGCCGCCGACGTTGATCTGGTACGTGCAGCGGACCGGCTGCCCGCGATCCTCGAACAGCTTCGTCAGCACGCGATGGATGATCGTCGCCCCGACCTGCGACTTGATGTCGTCCCCGAGGATCGGCAGGCCCGCCTCCTTGAACCGTCCGCCGTGCGACCGCGACAGAAAGACGGGCGCGGCGTTCACGAGCGCGCAGCCCGCCTCGAGCGCGCACTCGGCGTAGAAGCGCGAGTTCTCCTCGCTGCCGACCGGCAGGTAATTGACGACGACCTGCGCCCGCGCGGCCCGCAGGGCGCCGACGATCGCCGACGTCGCCTCGTTCTCGGAGGCGTAGCGATTGGGCAGCGGGCGAAAGCGCGCCGACTCGGGATAGCGCGCGTTGTGCGGCGCGATGCTGTCCAGCACGTAGCCCATCTGGACCGGACAATCGAGCCGCGGGATCTGACGCTGGAACACCGTCGTGCAGTTGGGCGGGGCGAAGATGGCTTCGCTCAGGTCGCGGCCGACCTTCCGATCGTCGACGTCGAAGGCCGCGACGAACTGGATGTCGCAGACGCGGTAGCCGGCGAATTCCCGCGTGATCAGTCCCGGAATCTCGCACGCCGGGTCAGCGTAGTAGTACCGGCCCTGCACCAGCGAGCTGGCGCAATTCCCGACACCGATGATCGCCGTTCGTATCTCGTTCATCGTGGTCCCGCGGATCGGCTCGAACGCCGGGGCCGCCCGCCCGACCGGGGCGTACCGCGAGAGGGCCGCGCCCCGTCGTCTGCCGGCCTCCGCCGCGCTCGGCGGCCGACGATCGGTCTGGATTATGGTCGGCGCGTGCGGATTCTGTAAAGGGAGCGTCGTTTCGGGCGGGTTTCCGGCCGGATTCGGGCGATTTCACGCGGGCGCGGCCTGCCGGCCCGCGGGGTCATGTCGCGGACTGAGGTTGATCGGCCGCGAAGCGCGGCGTGCATCAAGCGGGGCAGGGCTTCGCCGGCCGTGGTATGCGTCGTGCGTCCCGGGGTGGCGGTGTGGCGAGCCAGCCGATCGTACGCGCGAGGTTCGACCCCGCGGCGCGATGGGCGCCGGCCGGGACCTTGATGCGGCGGTTCGTTCGCGTTCCGACCGCGGCGCCGGGGGCGCGGTGTCCTGGAGCGGCATGCACTTGCGTCGGGCATGACGAGCGCGGTCGCGGTCGTCTTGCGGGGCGGCGTGGCGCGACGTATAGTGAAGGATCGCGGGCGTTTAGCTCAGTTGGCTAGAGCGCTTCCTTCACACGGAAGAGGTCGCAGGTTCGAGTCCTGCAACGCCCAGTCGGCACTTCGTCTCCGGAATCTCCAGCATCGCAACGAACGGTCTGTCACGAGGTTGCGCCCGATCGCCCGCGGCGCCAGAATACCGACGAAGAACTGCTCGAATGTCGTCGTCGCCGAACGCTCCAGTCTGACGCAAGGCCACGCCGCCGAAGGGAAATCTGCGAGCGCCTTCGGGTTGAATTCACACGAACGCCTCGAGGCGCTGCAAGAGCCAGAAGGCTGCCGTGCTGCCGATGGCATAAGGCGGAACACGCCACGCCCAGGCGGGCGCGGGTATCGGCAGCCGTCGTCCGAGCACGACGACGGACTGCACCAGTGCGATGAAGCACAACTGCCCAAGTTCGACGCCGGCGTTGAAGAACAGCAGGGCGAGCGGAATGGCCGCTTGCGGCAGCCCGACCTCGCCCAGCGCGCTCGCGAAGCCGAATCCGTGCAGCAGACCGAACGCGAATGCGACGCACCAGGGCCGCCGGGCCGTGAGACCCGGCCGGCCGCGGCGCTGTTGCGCAATCTCTGCGGCGACGAACAAGATGCTGAGCGCGATGCAGACCTCGATCGGCGGGCCGGGTACCCGCACCCAGCCGAGCGTCGCGCCTGCGAGCGTGATGCTGTGCGCGACGGTGAACGCCGTGATGGTTGCGATGAGCGTTCGCCACTCGTTCACCAGCAGGACGAGCGCGAGCACGAAGAGCAGATGGTCGATTCCCAGCAAGATGTGCTCGACTCCGATCCGCAGGTAGGTCGCGGCGACGCGGAGCTGACTCGGGTTCCCGGTGACGACGAAGCTCGGCGATTCGGGCGTCAGCCGCGCCGTTTCGGTCGCGCCGTTCAGCCACTCAATGCGGACAAGCACGTCGGTCATCGTGGCCGACAGGCCCTCAATGTAGATGACCTCGCCCTCGAAACCACCCGCGCGGTGGATTGATGAGCGCTCGATGAACGCGCCGTCGGCGTACTCCGTGCGCGGTGGCGCCACGGACGCGCAGTCGTCCGGCAGCTTCACATAAAGGCCGAGCCGCAGGTTCTCGCCGCGCCCGGGCACCTTCCACAGCATGTCGTACGATGCCGCGCCGGTCTGCCGGATCTGGAGATAGGCCGGGCGAACCTCGTGCGCTGCGGCGACCGCCGGGAAAAGCGTGGTCAGCAGCATGGAACCGAAGCAGACGATTGGCGCGAAGCAGCGCGAACCTCGACCGCGCGGCCGGCGCGCGCTCGTGTGCGTCCATTCGCGATGGGTCATCGCGCGGTTCACGGTCGTCCTTCCGCGAGCACCGGCCCGCTCAGGCCCGGTCCAGGCGACTCGATGATCACGGCGTATCGCTGAAGCAGCGCTTCGTAGAACGACTCGCGGGCCTGTCGGCGCTGCGCCTCGACGTACTCGCGGCGGACCGCGTCACGTATCTCGTCCAGTGCCGGCAGACGGTCGGCGGACCGGTTGCGAATGAGGACGAGGTGCGCGCCGTAGCCGGACTCGATCGGACCGTGCCAGCGGCCGATCGGCAACTCGCCCAGCTTTGCCGCGAACGCGGGGCCGAACCGTCGCAACACGTCGCTTTTCGCGACATCCGTGGATTCACGATCCAGCATCGTCGCATCGCCCCATGTCGATGGGTCGATCGCCGCCGAGGCCTGATTCAGCGCGGCCAGCATCGCCGCGGCATCGCTCACCAGGGCAGCGCCGCGACGATCGGGGTCGAGGTAGACTTGAGCGAAGCTCAGACGGCCCTCGACGCGAAATCGATCCGGGTGCGCTTCGAGAAATCCGGAAAGTTCTCCGTCGGTCGGCGCCGAGTCCATGGTGGCGTCTTCTGAAACGAACTCCAACTTCTGTCGCAGGCGCCGCCGGATGATTGGATCGTCTTCGTGAAGGCCGAGGGCGATCGCCTCACGCGCGCAGACCTCTTCGCGGACGTACTCCCGGACCAGCCCGGCGAGCTCGGCCGGTGCGGGCGGGCGCTGCCAGGTTCGTGTGAACGCAGTGGCCAGGCTCTCGATCCGGCCCGTCGAGATCAGGATCGGCACGGGATCCGTGGTTCGGGTCCCGCCCGCCAGCCCATAGGCGCCGAAGACGGCGGCGCCCAGCAGCAGGAAATGTACGAGCGGTTCTCGCATCAGGCGTTTCATGGAAACCTCTCGATCACGCGCCCGGCGTGTACCAGATGGGCGAGCTGTAGGCGCGTTCCTGAAGCGTCATCGTCGTTTCCGGCAGCGGCTCGATGCCGAAGCGCTTCGCGTCGTAGGCCGTCCATCGCGGTGTCGGGATCTCGATCACACGGGCGTAGTAAAACGCACGTTGCCCCGCGTCGAACTCCGGGTCCTTCCAGACCGCGATCAACTCCGGGTCGCCGATCGTGTTCGCCCATACGGCGTTTTTGACATCCACCGTGCTGCCCACCGGCGGCAGCCTTCCGTCCGCCCCCGGCTGACGCCGGTCCGCGTCGCCCCAGGCGACGTCGTACACTTTCTCGTGTACGTCGCCCGCCGCATCGAGCCAGCCCTTGATGATCTGGATGCGATCGAGGTTGGCGCCGATCGGGTCCTTCAACGCCGCGACGAGGAATGTCGGCGATCGTCCCTCGGGCGCATCGCGCAGATCGCCGCCCATCGGTACGCCCTTCGCATAGCCGACGGCCGCCGGCATGCGGCTCCCCGCGTCCTTCGGCTCGAAGTCCCAGCCGCCGAAGAACCGTACGATCATCCGCGGTCCGGTGGTGGCGTACGTTTCGCGCCGCTCCATCGCATCAAAGAGCGCTTCGCGCGTGTTCTCCGTGGCCCACACCGCCGCGTAGCCGGATGAAGAAACCTCCCAGTCCATGATCGTCACGCCGTTCTTGGGGTTGTTGAAGAACGCTTTCGTCATCCGCTCCGGGCTGGGTTCCTGCGGCGAGGTTTTCCCGAAGAAGTTCTCCTCTTCCATCGCCGAAAGCCCCGTGTGCGCATCGCTGCTGCCGATCATTCCGAACTTGTAGGGGTTCGCCCCGAGCGTGGCCTCAAGTTTGAGTCCCAGTTTCAGGCCGGACCGCGCGTACTCGAACTCCAGCATGTCCTTCGTCTTCGGAACGCTCCCATCGAGATTCGACTTGTCCCACCTCTCGAAGTTCGCAAACTCATCGTTCGGCGAAAGGAACGGGTGCGTCTCGCCATCGCCCTTGGTCTGCGTCGCCTCGTAGAGGCGCTCCCACTTGGCCCGCGTCTCGGCGTATTCGCGGTCGAGCTTCTTTCCAAACGCTTCGACGAAAGGAAACATCCGGCCATTCGACATGTTTCCATTGTGCGCGATCGCGAGCACATCACCGCCCGTCTTCTCCTCGTAGGCCGTCATCCATTTCCAGAGATCGATCGGGTTGTCGCTGCCCAGCGGTTTTTGCGTCGTGTAAGGTTCGACCCGGCTCGCTTTGTCGCCGTTGTCACGGAAGATGACGTTGCGGTGCAGGTTGTTGCCGCCCGTGTTGGACGTCCACTCGAACCCGATGAACGCGGTAAAACGGCCGGGATCATTGGCCTCCTCCGCCGCCGCAATGGTCTCGCGCCACGCCGATCGATACGCGGCCGTCCCCGGCAGGTACATCAGGTCCTTGGGAAAAGTCCCCTGGGAAAACGTGATGATGATCTCCATGGCGGCGTCAGCCCCTTTACCGGCATGGATCATGTCGTGCCACCTGCGACCGGTCGGATCGGCCAGGACCTCCGGCTTTCCGGCGAACAGGTCGGGGAAGAACCCCATGTTGTCGGAGTGATCCGCGACGACGAGGAAATCCAGCGGGCGAGAGAGTTTTGCGGGTTGTCGCGTGGAGGTCGTGATCTCGTGGCCCTTGGCAAACCGGTAGGCATCCCTCGGAGACAGCCGACAGCCGAACGCACCGGCGTCGAACGAGAAACCCGTGTGCAGGTGCGTGTCGCCGAAGTAGGGGCGGGTGGGGAAGTTCCGTCCGACGTATGGAGAGTATGGCGGCGCCGACGCATGCGACTTCTTCAGCGCTGCCTTGTCGGGCGCTCCCACATCCCCATGAGCGGCTTCCTGCGCCGTCGCCGGGCCGCGTGCCATGCACGTCGCGGCCAGGGCGAAGAGCGCAACACAAGTTCGAGGCATGTGACGGTGATTCATGGAAGAGTCTCCTTCGGTTGGGTTTCGTTCGTGGCCGCTAACGGAGGATTCCAGACCAATGACGCGTGCGCGTTCTCGCGTCGCCATCGGGTCTTCGGGCGGGAGCTTGATCCGGAAGCGCTTCGCATCGTCGCAGGTCTGGCGCGGCGCCGGAATCTCGGCGATGCGGGCGTCATTGAACGCACGCCATCTCGGGTCGATGTGCGGGTCCTTCGGACCGGCGACCGATTTCGTGTCACCGATGAGGTGCGAGTTGTTCAGCGGCGAATGCGTAACGCGAGCGTCCCAGTTTTCCGCAATGGCGATCCACCGTCGGGGTGGAAGTCGGATGGTCAGCGGGACGATATCCCCCTGCTTCGCGCGCGTCCAGCAGCGCGAAGCAGGACGCGCGGGGATTGCGACACCGAATTACTTCGTGAAGTCCGGCACGAGCGGGTGGCCGCCCGCGCGCAGCCGTCCGAGAAGATCGCGCCCCGGAATCGGCGGCGTTCGGCGACCGGCCGCCGCGGCGCCGATGCTTGACTCGCCGGAGCGCAAATAGGTACAGTCGTGATCGAGGGTTGCGCCGCACGTCCGCTTGTCCTGCCGCCCGGACGCCGCCGATGATTCGTGCAGAAGGGCGATCGCCGGCGCATCGAGCGTTCGCGGCGTCCGGCGAATCCGCCGTGCGGGTCCGCCGGATGGGGGCGCTACAGGCATATAATCGGCTGAACACCTCGCGGGAGCCGGGTCTATGGCCTCGAACGATCTGCGGCGCATCCTCGACGGCTGGGAGTTTCATCCCGACCAGATCACTGTGCGCCGGATCGTCGGGAACGACGGCAAGACGAAAATCCAGATGCGCCTGGACTTGGGCCTGATCCAGATGGAGACCGTCGGCCGGCCGGATGGGCAGCGGCCGCACGGCGTCGAGTCGCTGCTGCATTTTCACGCGGCGCGGCTGGAGGAGTATCGCCGGCGGAACGGGACCGATCTGGGCTTCGTGCTGACGGGCGCGGAGTGCCGCGAGCTGCGCGACGAGGCGGTGATGTACTACCACCGCTACCTCAGTGCGTTCGTATTGGAGGACTATTCCTGCGTTGCGGCCGACACGGCCCGCAACCTGACGGTGCTCGACCTCTTCAAGCACCACGCGGCGTCGCCGTCTGATCGCGACGCGATGGAGCAGTATCGCCCTTACATCGTGATGATGAACGCGCGGGCCGAGGCGCTTCAGGCCGTTCGTCGTCGCGCGTACAAGACGGCGCTGGCGTCGGTGGACCGCGGCCTGCGGACGATCCGCGAGTTCTTCGAGTCGCTGGGCGTCGCGAACCTGTATCGCGAGGCGGGCGAGGTGCAGGTGCTCGAACAGCTCCGCGAGGAAGTCGTCGGCAAGTTGCCGAGCAGCAACCGCGAACGGCTCGAAGGGGAGCTGCGCAAGGCCGTCGCCGACGAGCGCTACGAAGATGCGGCGCTGCTCCGCGACCGGATCGCGCGCCTGGCGAAGCCTCGGGCACGCCGCGCATCGCGCGACGCTTGAATCCGCTCGTCAGACCGGGGCGATCAGCGGGATCCGCTCGAACCGCTCGACGTCCACCAATCCCTGGTTGGTCAGCTTCAGCTTTCCGATCACCGACAGGCTCAGGAATGACAGCGCCATGAACGGCTGCCGCAGGTGTCCGCCCAGCGAGTGCGCGGCGTCGAGGAGGTGCGCGTAGCGCGAGGCGACTTGCTCGGCCGGGGCGTCGGAGACGAGTCCGGCGATCGGCAGCGGCAGATCGGCGATCACCTGGCCGCGCTCGACGACGCACAACCCGCCGCGCATTTTCACGACGTGCACGGCGGCCGCGAGCAGATCGGCGTCATCGACACCGACGACGATCAGGTTGTGCGCATCGTGCGCGACCGACGAGGCGATCGCGCCGCGCTGGAAGCCGAATCCGCGGACGAATCCCAGCCCGATCTCGCCGCTGGCCCGGTGGCGCTCGATGACGGCCAGCTTGCACAGGTCGCGCGATACGTCGGCGGCAAGCACGCCGTCCCGCACGCAGGCCGGCTCGAGCGTCCGCTCGGTATCGATGCGGTTCTCCATTGCCTGGATGACGTGGATCGTCGGCGGCGGGCCGGCCTGCGGGGCCTCAACGCGGAAGGAATGCGGCTCGAGCCACTGCACGTTGATCGTGCTGCGCAGCAGAACGGCCGACCGCGACGACTCCGCCGGTGCGACGCACGCGCCATCGACGGCTGTCAACAGCCCGTTGCGATAGACGCGCGACGCCCGCGCCGACTTCCAATCGCGGATCACGGCCAGATCGGCCTTCCAGCCGGGGGCGATCGCACCGGTTCGCTCGAGACCGAAGTAGGACGCGGCGTTGTAGGAGCCGACGCGGACAGCCAGCGCCGGATGCAGGCCGCCGGCGATCGCCTTGCGGATCATGTGATCGATGTGGCCCTCGTCGAGCAGATCGCCGACCGTCTTGTCATCGGTGCAGAACATGAAGCGCGCGGCGTTGGTCGGCGTGATGATCGGCAGCAGGGCGTCGAGATTGCGCGTCTGGGAGCCCTCGCGGACCATGATGTGCAGACCGAGGCGGAGCTTCTCGACGGCCTCTTCGGGCGAGGTGCACTCGTGGTCGCTCGCGATGCCGGCGGCGGCGTACGCGATGAGCGGCCGGCCGCTCAACCCGGGCGCGTGTCCGTCGATGCGCCGCGTGCCGGCGATGCGGATCTTGTCGAGCACGCCGTCCTGCGCGGAGACGACGCCGGGATAGTTCATCAACTCGGCGATGCCGCGGACCCACGGATCGCTGAGGAACGGCAGCAGGTCGATCGCGTCGAGTTCGGCGCCCGCGCCTTCGAGCGGCGAGGCCGGCACGCAGGAGCTTAGCATCACATAGACGCTGATCGGCGCGTTCTTCGCGGTTCGCAGGACGAATCGGATCCCCTCCGCGCCCATGACGTTCGCAAACTCGTGCGGATCGGCGACGACCGCCGTCGTGCCGCGCGGCGCGACGATGCGCGAGAACTCTGGCACGCTCAGCAGGCTCGACTCGATGTGCACATGTGCATCGATGAGGCCGGGACAGATGAACTGGCCGGAGACATCGACGACCTCGGCGGCGTCGTAGGGTCCGAGGCCGACGATCCGATCGGCGGCGACGGCGACGTCCGCGTCGTAAATCTCGCCGGAAAAGACGTTTACGACTTTGCCTCCCCGCAGCAGCACGTCCGCTGGCTCGCGACCGGCGGCCACGTTGATCGTCCGGGGCAGGTTCGACTCTCGCGAGTTGTCTCGTAACATGATCCGATTATCCGGACGCCATCGTACCGCGCCGGGCGCGGGTTCGCGAGCGTCGCCGACGGCGATTCCGGGGCCGCGGGGGCTTGCCGGATCGCGGAATCGGATTAAGATAGGTGGTTCTCCGCGTCGCGATCCGGGGTGGCCGGAATGCCGCGATGCGAGCTGGGACGAGGCGGATTATGGCGGTTCGGTTGAGACTGAAACGAATGGGGCGCTCGCACCGGGCGTATTACCGACTTCAGGCCGTCGATGGGCGAGTCCCCCGGGACGGGCGGGCGCTGGAGGAGCTGGGCCGATACGATCCGCTGGAGAAGAAGAGCGATCAGTTCGTCGTGAACAAGGAGCGGGTTCAGTACTGGCTCGGCGTTGGCGCGCAGCC
Source organism: Phycisphaerae bacterium (assembly GCA_023150615.1). Taxonomy (GTDB): domain Bacteria; phylum Planctomycetota; class Phycisphaerae; order UBA1845; family UTPLA1; genus JAKLKO01. The sequence goes on along the minus strand of JAKLKO010000003.1, from coordinate 96,427 downwards.
GTCGGCGACCGTCTTGAACCTGCTCAAGAAGCACGGCGTGACCGTGTCGAAGGCGAAGGGCTGAGACGATAGGAGAATGCCGCGCGGCGGTCACCGGTGTCGTCCTGTGAACGGGCCGCCGGTGGATTCAGCCGCATGCGAATCGACGTCCTGACGTTATTCCCCGAGGTGTTCGAGCCGTTCTTTTCGTCGAGCATCATCGGTCGGGCCCGGTCGGCCGGTCAGGTCGTCATCGATTGTCATAATATCCGGGACTACTCCTCGGACCCGCATCGCAAGGTGGATGATCGGCCGTACGGCGGCGGACCGGGCATGGTGCTCCAGTGCCAGCCGGTCTTCGACTCGGTGGCCGCCGTGGAGCGGATGTCGGCGGCGCCGGCGCACCGGGTGGTGCTGACGCCACGAGGGGAGCGGCTGACAGAGGTGCTGGTCCGGCGGTTGTCGCATGAGCCGCGGCTGCTGCTGATCGCCGGGCACTACGAAGGGTTCGACGAGCGGATCTTCCTCGGCCTTCGGCCGCACGAGATCTCGATCGGCGACTTCGTGCTGTCGGGCGGCGAGGCGGCGGCGATGGTCCTGGTGGATGCGGTGGTGCGGCTGCTTCCGGGCGTACTGGGAGCGGACGACGCGCTGCACGAGGAGTCGTTCGCGGACGGGCTGCTTGAGTATCCGCAGTACACGCGGCCGCGCGAGTACGCGGACATGAGCGTGCCGGACGTGCTGTTGGCCGGCGATCATGGGAAGATCGCCGAATGGCGTCGGGCGGCGGCGCTGGAATTGACGAAGAAGAGACGGCCCGACTTGCTGGAACGCGGCGGGACGGAGATGGTCGCGGGATAGAAGACGGGAGCGTGGCGTCATGCGGAATCGACATATCACCAGCCTGGAAGCGTCGTATCTGAAGAAGACCATTCCGACGTTCGACATCGGCGACGAGGTCAACGTGGGCGTTCGGATCCTGGAGGGCGGCAAGGAGCGAGTTCAGCCGTTCATCGGGATCGTCATCAGCCGCCGCGGCACGGGGACGAGCGAGATGTTTACGGTGCGCCGCATCGTCAACAACGAAGGCGTCGAGCGGACGTTTCCGGTGCACTCTCCCAAGATCGCGGGCATCGAGGTCCGACGCCGCGGGAAGGTCCGCCGCGCGAAGCTCTACTTCCTGCGCGAGCGCGTCGGCAAGTCGCGCCGCCTCCGCGAGCGCCGCGAGTCGGCGTCCGACGAGTCGAAGGGCGCCGCGTCCGACAAGCCCCGCGAGCGCGAGCTGGCCGGCGCCGTCTAGCCGCCGATGTCCGCCCGCGACCGACGAGCGATGCTCGGCGCCAGGGGCGAATACCTCGCCGAGCGTTTTCTGCGTCGCGCCGGCTTCCGCATTGTTGCACGAAACTACCGCTGCCCTGCGGGCGAACTCGACCTGATCGCGCGCGACGGGGGCGCGTTGGTCTTCATCGAGGTCAAGACCCGCGCCGCCGACGATGACGCCGATCCCGAAGAGAACATCGGGCCGGCCAAGCAGTCGCAACTCATCCGCACCGCACGGGATTTCATCGCGCGACATCGCTTTCCCCCCGGCGCCTATCGCTTCGACGCCGTCGCCATCGTCCTGCCGGAATCGGGCGAACCCGAGATCCGGCACATCCGTGACGCCTTCGATGCGCGCGAATAGCGTTCATGTGGATCGACTCGCACTGCCATCTGACCTCGCCCGAACTCGCGGCCGACCTCGACGGCGTGTTTGATCGCGCCGCTCGCGCGGGCGTCCGGCACGTCATCACGGTCGCGACGATGCCCGACGATGCGCGGCGCGCCTTGTCGATCGCACGCGAACGCCCCGCGGTCTCGGTGGCGCTCGGGGTGCATCCGCACGAGGCCGAGCGCGTGCCGCCGGACTGGGCCGAGCAGTGCCTCGCGCTGTCGCGCGACCCCGGCGTGGTCGCGATCGGGGAGATGGGACTCGACTATCACTACGACTTCGCAAGCCGCGAATCGCAGCGGGGGGTCTTCGAGCGCCAAGTCGCGCTCGCGATCGAGTGCGACAAGCCGATCGTCATTCACTGCCGCGAAGCACAGGCCGATACACTGGCCGTGCTGGATGCCTTTCCCGCGGCGCGACGCGTCGTCTTCCATTGTTTCACGGGGACGTTGGACGAGGCCCGCGCGGTCCTTGACCGCGGCTACCACGTCTCGTTCACGGGCGTCGTGACGTTTCGCAACGCTGCGGCGCTGCGCGACGTGGCCCGCGCCGTGCCTGACGATCGCTTCATGATCGAGACCGATGCGCCGTATCTCTCGCCCGAGCCGGTCCGGCATCGTCGGCCGAACGAGCCGGCGCACGTGGTGCACACGGCGCGCGTGCTGGCCGAGTTGCGCGGGCAATCCGAGATCGAGTTCGCCCGCCGCGTCCTTGCCAACACCAACGCATTTTTCGGACGCACGCTCGTCGCGCCGCCTGCCGAATAGCCCGCCGCGTCCGCGGCGAATTGGCGAAAAACGCAGCCTCCGGGTATGCTGAATCGTTCCGGTGGAACGAAGGGCGGGTGGGTGAGCACGACCGTCGTCATAGGTATCGACCTCGGCGGGACCGACATCAAGGGCGGTCTCGTGGCCCATGATGGCCGCGTGCTGGAGCGGCGGATCGTCGCGACGGAGGCGTTCGGCGGGCCGGATCACGTCGTCGGGCGGATCATCGCGCTCGCCCAATCTCTGCGGGAGTCCGCGGCGTCGCGCGGCATCGAAGTGGCCGGCGTCGGCATCGGCGCGCCGGGATCGATCTCGTCGCGGGAGGGCATGATCGTCTCGCCGCCCAACCTGCCGCGCTGGGACCGCGTGCCCGTCGTGGAGCCGGTCCGAAGCGCCATCAGCCTTCCCATCTCGCTTGAAAACGACGCAAACGCCGCGGTGCTCGGCGAGTTCTGGCGCGGCGCGGGGCGCGACTGCGACGACGTCGCCATGCTCACGCTCGGCACGGGCATCGGCGGCGGCGTGATGCTCGGCGGACAGCTCTGGCGCGGCCGCTTCGAAAACGCCGCTGAATTCGGACACATGATCGTCGAGATGAACGGCGTGGCCTGCAAGTGCGGGCAGCGCGGCTGTCTTGAGGCGTACGCCTCCGCGACCGCGACGGCCGCCCGCGCGACCGATCGCGTCTGGCGCGGCGAGGCGTCGTCGCTCAAGACCCTTCTCGATCGCGCCGGCGCGCTGACGGCCCGCGACGTGGTCGAGGCCGCCTCGGCCGGCGATTCGCTGGCGGCGCAGGTCTGGGACGAGACGTGCGGCTACCTCGCCGTCGCCTGCGTCAACCTGCAGCACGTGCTGAACCTGGAGCGGATCATCCTGGCCGGTGGCATGAGCGCGGCTGGCGTGCCGCTGCTCGACGGTGTGCGACGGCACTTCGATCGGCTGATGTGGCCGGACGTGGGCGATCGACCGCAGCTTGTCCTGGCGGAACTGGGCAACGACGCCGGTTTCATCGGCTGCGCATACCTGGCGCTGCAGGCCGCAGGCGGGGAGCGCGTCGGAGTGGCGTAGCGGTCGTCGTGCGGCGCGGGTGCAGCCGTCTGCGGAAGCGGCGTCTCGGCGTATAATGCCGGCCATGCTCGACCGCGGCCGGGAGGTGCGGCGTGACGTCGGGCGGTCAGCGATCGGAGAAGCTCGCGTGTCGGACGCCGCACAACCGCCGGTGCAGGGTAAGGTGCTCGTCGTCGATGACAATCTCCAGAACCTCGAGTTGCTCGAGGCCTACATGGAGGACGTCGGCGGACTGACGACGCTGCGCGCCACGGGAGGCGAGGAAGCGCTCCAGCAAGTCGCGCAGCATCACCCCGATGTCGTGCTGCTCGACATCATGATGCCCCGCATGAGCGGCTTCGAGGTCTGCAAAAAGCTCAAGTCCGACCCCGCCACGCGCGACATCGCGGTCATCATGGTGACGGCGCTCAACGAAACGGCCGACATCGAGCGCAGCGTCGAATGCGGCGCGGACGACTTCCTCAGCAAGCCGGTCAATCGCAACGAGCTCGTCGCCCGCGTGCAGCGGATGATCCGCGACCGGCGGCGCACGATCGATTCGCGCGGTCTCGCCGGCCCCTGAGTGGTCCCTCCATGTTCGCGGCGGCCGGACCGTTCGCACGGCCGTCATGGACCGATCCCTCCGATCGCTCATTACGACGGGACGTTCCCGCCGATATGCGGAGTGAATGGCCGGCGACCCCGATTACTTGCTGGACCTCTCGAGCGGATCGGCTGGTGGGCCGGATGGGCCCGATGCCTCGGAGTCGACGCCGCCGGCGCGGCGCTGGATCGGCGTGCACTTCGAATGTTGCGGCGTCTATGCGCGGATTTATCGACTGCCCTCCGGCACGGCTTACGAGGGGTTCTGTCCGCGCTGCGCGCGGCGCGTCCGGGTCCGGGTCGATGCGGATGGGACCGAGGCGCGCTTTTTCCGGGCGCGTTGATTCTCCGCAGCGCGCCGATAATCCCGTGCGGCCACGCACACCTGATTGGCGCGCGGGCGTTTCTGCAATCTGCCGTTCGACTCCATCGTGTTTGTGTTGAATGTTGCTATTGCGTCGCGCAGCGCGCGATCGCCGCGGCAGGTCCGCACGTGACGGACTCCGCGTCATCTGGGGGGATTGCACATCGCGGCATCGAGCAGTCGATGCGAAACGGTCCCGCGCCGTTTTCCCGGACCAGGCGTGATGATACGGCGGACCCATCCGCTGTCGCACTCTCCGGCAACTGATTCGCCCATCGGAGGAGAATCATGCAGCGATCGTCCATCCTTGCCATCGGTGTCCTGGCGTTCATGATGTGCGGCGGGCCCGCCCGCGCGCAGCTCCCTTGCACCAGCCCGGTGCACGGCGACATGAACGGAAACGTCGGCGGCGGTCCGAACGCGGTCGACCACCGCGACGATGGCTCGCGGCGCGTCATCGATCCCGCGCAGCCATCCCGCGACGATGATGTCGACATGTCGTGCCTGGTTCGGGCAGGCTCGACCGACCAGAACACGTTCCACGCCACACTGAACGGGACCATTGCTCACCTGCAGCGCCGCAAGATCGCGACGATGAGCGAGACGGACTACTCCCGACCCGATGCGCTCGGTCAGCGCTGGTACCTCGCCGCGACATTTCGCGCCATCGGCCGGGCCGGCATGTTCGGCGGCGGCGCATCGGTTCCGTACTCGAACATGGTCGGCGATCTGCGCGCCAGCCGTCTGGACGGTGGCGAGCTCGACTTCACCCCCGTCCACATGGAGTTATCGCCGCTCTTCCTCGAGCTTCGGACGCCCGGCGGCGTTCGGCGGACCGAACCTCCTGGACAACAGGCCTGGGCACGATTCGTCCGGGACGCGTATGGCCGGTGATGGGCCACCGCGCGATGCAAACGCGGGAATCGAAGCAGCGGCACGGCGTCGCGATCATCGAATCACGATGCCGTGCGTGTTTCTCGCGATGAGTGGCGCAGGTCAGAAGCCGGGATAGACCTCGACGAACTCCTGGATGTCCCGGCCGTCCGGACCGCCGCTGCCATCGATGTCGGCGCGCTGGAGCATCTGCGGATCGAACGACTGCGTGGCGAGCAGGATGTCGATCAGCAGCAGCCGGTCGTCGTCATCGACGTCACCATCGGCGTCGATGTCGCCGATCGTGGGCACGAGCGTGAAGCGAATCTGCGCATCGCCGCCCGCCACGCCGTCGCCCGAGGGATACGACGCCGGGCTTGTCGGATCGGTCATCTCGCCATCGAGCGTCTGGCCGCTGTTGTTGGCCGTGACGTTCGACGCCACCGCCGTCAGTGTGTACGTGTCGGGCGGCAGCGGTTCGGCCAGGTCGAGCAGGACCGGGTTGACGTTCGCGCCGGAAACGATGGAGACGGCGTGGGCGCCGGTTGAGTCGCCGACAAGCGTGAACGCGCCGGCGGCGGCGTCGATCGGCGTGTGGAAGGTCACGGAGAGCTGCGTGCCGAGAGCGGCGGACTGCAAGCTCGCGCCGGGCGTCGGATACGACTGGATGATCTTCGGCGGTCCGGGGGAATAGGAGACGAGCGTCGCGCCGGACCTCAGGATCCATGGGCTGGGGTCGAAGAGCAGCGCGGTGACCGGTCCGGACGTGGGGACGACAAACCACTCGGTGCGGGCATCGTTCTGCACGGTGATGTTGGATTGCACGCCGCCGATGGTGACGCGAAGATCGACCGGCATGACGAAGACGTTGGGGATCTGCGGCGGGCTGCCGCTGGTCGATGAGTGCGTTTGCGTGATTCGCGCCAGCAGGTAATCCTGGCCGCTCACGTTCGTCGTCGCCCACGCGTACTGGTAGGTCGGCGCGCCCATGTTGTAGACCCACTGATCGAAGAACGTGGAAAGGTCGCGTCCCGAGGTAGTTTCGGCGACGGCGATGAAGTCGTCGGTCGTGGCGGCGGAGTACTCGTGGAGATTGCGGTAGTCGTTCAGGATATTGAAGAACGTGACATTGCCGACGACGTGTCGCAACATGTGCAGCACCCAGGCGGCCTTCCGGTAGCTGAAGTTCGAGCTGAAGATGCGGTTCATGTCCGCCGTGTTGTAGCAATAGACCGAGTCGTTGTACGTCGATGGCTTGCGGCTGTTGATCGCCGCGAAATACGCGCTCTGGTTCTGGCTGCCCGACTTGTACTCCTCCCACAGGCACTCGCTGAACGTCGCAAACCCCTCGTTGAGCCAGATGTCGCGCCATGTGCGGCACGTCACCATGTCGCCCCACCACTGGTGGGCGAGCTCGTGGGCCGTCACCGATTCCGCGAACGTGCCCTGACCGGTCATGGTCTGGTGCTCCATGCCGCCGCCGAAGTTGAAGTTGTAGATGCCGTACTTTTCGTTGATGAACGGGTACTCGCCATAGAAGGGCCGAAAGATGGCCAGCATATCAACGCACCGCCCCCACGCCGTGCGGTTCGACGGCGTGTCGTTACCCGGATAGATGTAGAACTCGACCGGCATGCTTCCGCCGGGATACGCATAGGTCTGCGTCCAAGTGTTGTAGTTCGTCGCGGCAAAGCTGACGAGGTACGTCGCGATCGGATAGTTGGAGGCCCAGCGATAGCGCTTGCGGCTGCCCGACAACGTATCGACGCCCTGTAGCGATCCGTTCGACGGCACGACGTAGTTGTTCGGCGCGGTCAGCCAGAAGTTGACGATCGCCTTGTCGCCGTTGTCACCCGGCTCGCCGACGTCGCCGTCCTTGCACGGCCACCAGGTGTAGGCGTAGTAGGCCTCGCTCAGCGTGGCGACGACGGGCGTGCCTCCCTGCGTGCCGACGTCGATCGATCCGAAGCCACGCGACACCGACGCACCGGTGTAGTCGATCGTGAGCGTGAAGACGTCGTTGACGCCGTAGGTCGCCGGGGCGAGCGACGCGACGCGGGTCGTCGTGCTCGGCGTCGAGATCGTCACCGACCGCGTGCCGTTGCCGTCGGTCACGGTGGCGCTGGTGATCGTGTACTGGTTCCGCAGGCGGAACGTGAACTGCGTCAGCGAAGGCGAGAGGCTTTTGATCGTCATCACGCTACGGCCGGTGATCGTGCAGGTGTTGGACGCGGTGTTGAGGTTCGAGACCTCGATGTCGAGGTCGTATTGCAGCACGTCCGTGTCCCCGGCCGCCTCGCGCGTGAGCTGGGCGCCGAGGGCGTCTTCCTCGGCGACGAAATGCCGTGCCAGCGCGTGGGCCTTGCCGCAGCCAACGAACGGCTCGTCCACGTGCCCTGCCGGGCCGTCCGCCCGGGTGGTTGAATTCCATGCGATGAACGCGAGGCATGAGACGACGAGAGCGAAATAACGCGACGAGCGAATCCCGAAATACATGCGCACTCCAAGAACGGGTGAATCCAGCGCGGAACGAGTTGCGGCGTTCGCCAAACCCCTCCGTCGGCTCGCCGTCGGGGCAGGAAGCGCTATAAGGCCTTCCGTTGCCATATCATACGGTAATTCGCCAGATAGGTAAAGGCGCGCGGCTCGCGATCGGCGGTCGCGGACCGGCCCGTTAGGATGCGACCGCGGTGGACTCGACGCGGTTTGACGTGGTCGTTATCGGGGCCGGCGCGGCGGGATTGGCGACGTCGATCTTCGCCGCGCGGCGATCGCCGGATGTGACGGTCGTCGCGCTCGATGGCGCGAAGAGACTCGGCGCGAAGATCCTCGTGAGCGGCGGCGGCCGCTGCAACGTGACGAACGCGGCGGTCACGCCGTCGGATTATTTCGGCGGCAGCCGGAACACGATCCGGCGCGTGCTCTCGCGCCTAACGGTCGCGGAGACAATCGTGTTCTTCCGCGAGCTGGGGGTGTCGCTGCACGAGGAGGAGCATGGCAAGCTGTTCCCCGATTCGAACCGCGCGAGCACGGTGCTCGACGCGCTTCTGGGCGAGTGTCGCCGCCGCGGCGTCGAGCTGCGCACCGATCACCGCGTTCGGCGGATCGAGCGGCGCGGCGACGGCTTTCTCATCGAGACGGCCCGCGGGGTCCTCGGCGCGCGGCGCGTCGTGCTTGCAACCGGCGGCCTGTCGCTGCCCAAGACCGGCAGCGACGGCGGCGGGTACGAGCTGGCGCGGTCGCTCGGCCATTCGATCGTGACCCCGACGCCGGCGCTCGTGCCGCTCGTGTTGGAGGGGGACTTTCACGCCTCGCTGGCCGGCGTCTCGCACGAGGCCGAGTGGATCCTGCGGATCGAGGGCGGCAAGATGGTCCGCATGCGCGGCGCGATGCTCTGGACGCACTTCGGCGCGAGCGGGCCGGTCGTGATGGACCTCTCGCGGCACTGGCATCGGGCGCGGCTCGAGCAGCGCACCATGCGCGTCGCGGTGAATTTCCTTCCCGGACATGCCTTCGAGTCCGCCGAGCGCGCGTGGATGTCGCACGCATCGAGGCGGCCGAAGGCGCACGTACGAACGCTCGCTGCCGAGTGGCTGCCGGCGCGGGTGGCGGACGCGCTTCTGTCGGTTGCGTGCGTCGCGCCGGCGATCCCGCTCGCGCACGTTAGCCGCGAGGACCGACGCCGGCTGCTGCGCGCCTTGCTCGAGTTCGAGGTAGCGGTCCGCGACAGCCGCGGGTTCGGCTACGCGGAGGTGACGGCCGGCGGCGTGCCGCTCGACGAAATCGACTCGGCGTCGATGCAGTCCCGGATCTGCCCCGGCCTGCATCTGGTCGGAGAGATCCTCGACGTCGATGGCCGGATCGGCGGATTCAATTTTCAGTGGTCGTGGTCAAGCGCCCGGGTTGCCGCCGACGGGCTGTGACGCGGCGCTGGGCGGCGCGGCCGGCTGCTCGGACTGGAGGTAGTCGGGCAGGACGAACTCGGTCGCGATGATCTCGACGCGCTCGTTGCGCTTCTGGCCGACGGTGCTGTAGGCGACGGGGTTGACGCGGTCGTTGTCGGCGGAGGCGACGAGCCTCATTCGCGCCCAGGGGATGCCCTCGGCGGCCAGGGCGGTGGCGACGGCCTTGGCGCGTTCGAAGCAGAGCGGCATGCCGCGCTGCGGGTCGCTGTCTGCCTCGAGGGCCGAGACGTGCCCGCGGATCTCGATGATGAAGCGCAGTCCACGGACGTGCGCGGCGGTGTCGCGGATCGCGCGATGTCCGTCCGGCAAGACGGTGCTCGATGCGCGCTCGAAGGAGATTGACGCGCACAGGCCCTGGTAGTCGCTCGGGCGGATCGACTGAACCTTGTGCGCATCGCCGCGCGGTCCGTCGGATTCGACCGTGGCCTTGCCGCGGCGTTCGAGCAGTCGCCGGATGAGCGGCTGGTCGTTCGGGTCCATCGAGTTGAGGTTGACGGGGTTGTGGAACGCCTCGCGGATGGCGATGGCGCTGTCGAGCAGTTCGGGCGGCGGCGGGTTGCTGCCGGCCGATCCGCCCTGACCGTTGCCGCTGCCGCCGGCGGCGGGCTTCAGGTTCATCGCCAGGAGGATGACGAAGAAACCCATCATCAGCGTGACGTTGTCGGCGAAGGAGATCAGCCACTCGGGGGCGCCTTCGTGCGCCTCCTCGTGTCCGTGTCCGCCGGCGTGCTGGCCACCGTGCCGGTGGCCGTGCGACCTGGACTTCTCATCGTGTTCGGTGGCGGACATGTCGGGCGATGCGCTCCCGGGCGCCGCGCGGTCGGTTGCTTACGCGGCGGCCTTCAGTTGGACACGCGAGTTGTTGGGGATGAACGCCATCATCTTCTCGAGGGTGACGCGCGGGTTGTCGCCGGCCTGAATCGACAGGACGCCCTGCACGATCATCTCGCGGTTGAGGATCTCCTCCGACGAGCGGAGGCCGAGCTTGTCGCCGATCGGTCCGGCGATGGCGTTCGCGACGATCGTGCCGTACATGGTCGCGACGACCGCGACGGCGAGGCTCTTGCCCATCGCCTCGACGCTGCCGCCGAGCTGACCGAACATGCCGATCTGCCCGATGAGCGTGCCGACCAGTCCCCAGCCGGGGCCGTAGAGCTTCACGAGGTCGAAGAACTTCTTTCCGGCCTTGTGGCGCTCCTGCATGGCCATGATCTCCATGCGCAGCGTCGATTCGATGTCGTTGGGGTCGACGCCGTCCAGCGCCATCGTCAGTCCGTTCTTGAGGAACGGATCGGTGATCTTCTCGATGTCCGGCTGGAGCGAGAGGATGCCTTCGCGGCGGGCCTTCTCGCCGAGCCTGCCGAGGAGCTTGATCGTCTCGACCGGGTTGCTCGACTTGTTGTTGAACATGAAGCGGCGCAGGAAGCCGATGACGCATTTCACCTTTTCGAGCGGCATGGCCATGAAGAGCACGCTGAGGCTTCCGCCGAAGACCATCAGCACGCCTTCCTGCGAGTAGTACATGGCCCAGTGCCCGTGCGACGAGTGATAGCCGACGAGGCCGAGGCAGATCAGGCCGATGACGACGCCGATGAGACTGGAGATGTCCATTGGTCCCGCCCATGGGCACGTTCGCTGCGGCGCGACCGTGCCGGATCCCCCGGGTTGACGTAATTCCAATCCATCATCGGCGCGACGGGCGCGGGGCTTCACCTGCGTCGCGACGGGATTCCGGTGCGGCGAGCGAATGGTCCGGCGGCGGGTGCGATCCCGCGTTCGCGGACGTTGCGCGATCTCGGACGTATCGGCCGGGAGGGGCGGGTTCCTTTCAGTCGGCAAGCGCGGCCATGTGTTCGAGGGCGAGGATCAGGGCGTGCGTGCCGCAGCGGCCGTGGCCGAGGGCCTGAACCGAGCGGTACAACTCCCGCGCGAGCGCGAGTCCGGGAAGCGAGAGCTTCATCCGCTCGGCCTCGTCGAGGGCGATGCCCATGTCCTTGACGAAGTGATCGACGAAGAAGCCGGGGTCGAAGTTCCGCTTGAGGATTCGCGGAGCGAGGTTGTCGAGCGTCCAGCAGCCGGCCGCGCCGCCGCGGATGGCGGCGAGCATCGTCTCGAGGTCCAATCCGGCCCGCGCGGCGTAGAGCAGGCTCTCGCAGACGCCGATCATCGTGCCGGCGATGACGATCTGGTTGCACATCTTGGCGTGCTGGCCCGCGCCGGCCGGACCCTGGTAGACGATCGTCTTCCCGAGGCATTCGAAGAGCGGCCGGGCGGCGTCGAAGACGGCGCGGTCGCCGCCGACCATGATCGAAAGCGTGGCGTTGCGGGCGCCGACGTCTCCGCCGGAGACGGGCGCGTCGAGTGTGCCGATGCCGCGCGGCGCGGCGGCCGCGTCGATCTCGATCGCCAGCGACGGCGGCGCGGTGGTCATGTCGATCAGGATCATGCCGGTCCGCGCTGCGGAGAGGAGTCCTTCGTCGCCGAGATAGACCGCGCGGACGTCATCGGGGAATCCGACCATCGAGACGACGACATCCGAGGTCCGCGCCACATCGGCCGGACGGTCGGCCCATCGCGCGCCGCGGTCGAGCAGCGGCGCGGCCTTGTCGCGCGTGCGGCTGAAGACGGTGACGCGGTGTCCGCGCGCCAGGACGTGTCCGCACATCGAGCGGCCCATGACGCCCGCGCCGATCCAGCCGATGCGCGTGGTGGAATCGATGTCGGGCCAGCCGGCGGACGGCGCGTTCATGCGTGCAGGAAACGGTGCAGCGCGTTGGATGTCAAGGCGACGATGGCCGATGGGAGGCCGCGCGGGTTTTTGATGCGATCAGCCGCTTGCGCGCGTTGCCGTCGTGCCCGCGGCGGCGTCGCTGAGCGACTGCGAGAGGCGGGCCAGCGCGGCGCGGACGAGTCCGACGTAGAGCGGGTCGGGGCGCAACGGGCGGCTGGTCATCTCGGCGTGGGCCTGCGTGGCGATGAAGAACGGATGGGCGTTCGTCGGCAGCTCGAGGATCTGCATGATGGGAAAGTCCGGGGCCTTGCCGCTGAAGATCAGCCCGGCCCGTTCGAGCGTCTCGATGTAGCGCGGTTCGACTTCCCAGCGATGGCGGAAGCGCATGCGGACTTCGGGGGCGTGGTTGAAGATCTGCGCGGCGAGCGTGCCGGGCTTGAGCTGCACGTCGCGACCGCCGAGCCGCATGTTACCGCCCAGTCCCTCGATCTGCTTCTGCTCGGGCAGGATGTCGATGACGGGGTGCGGCGTCTCGTGATCGATCTCGGTCGAGTTCGCGCCGTCGAGTCGGCAGACGTGTCGCGCGAACTCGATGACGGCCATCTGGAATCCGTAACAGATGCCGAGGAACGGCACGCCTGCCTCGCGCGCGTGACGGATGCAGGTGATCTTGCCCTCGGCGCCGCGCGCGCCGAAGCCGCCCGGCGTGAGGATGCCGTGGCAGTGCGCGAGTCGCTCGGCGACGTTGCCGGACGTGATGTCGGCGGTGTCGATCCAGTCGATCTCGACCTTCGCCCCGGCGTGCGCGCCGGCGTGCTCGAAGGCCTTGATGACGCTGGCGTAGCTGTCGCGGACCGACGTGTACTTGCCGGTAATGCCGATGGTGATCGTGCGGTCGGCGGAGCGCAGGCGGTGGACGTAATCGAGCCAGGCCTGGTGCGCGCGGCCTTCCAGCTCGGAGTGCACACGGTCGCCGAGTTGGAGGATATCGATGACGGCCGTGTCGAGGCCCGCGCCGCGGAGCATCTCGGGGATGAGGTAGATGGACTCGCAGTCGTGCATGGAGAAGACGCGGTCCATGGGCACGCTGGAGTAAAGGGCGAGCTTCTCTCGCACCTTGCGCGAGACGGGGTGCCGTGCGCGGCAGGCGAGGATGTGCGGCTGCACGCCGCGCTCCAGCAGGCTGCGGATGCCGAGCTGCGCGGCCTTGCTCTTCTGCTCGCCGAGGGCGGCCGGTTCGAGGATGTAGGTCAGGGCGACGAAGCAGGTGGAGTTGAAACCTTCCTCGTAGGCCAGTTGCCGCGCGGCCTCGATCAGGTAGGCGTTCTCGACGTCGCCGACGGTCCCGCCGATCTCGACGAAGACGACGTCGGCATCGCTGGCGACGGCCAACTCCCGCAGGCGGGCCTTCACCTCGCCGGTGACGTGGGGGATCATCTGGACGTCGCGGCCGAGGTAGCTGCCCTTGCGTTCCTTTTCGAGCACGCGGGAGAAGATCTGGCCGCTGGTGCTGAAGTTCAGGCGGGAGAGGTCCTGGTCGAGCATGCGCTCATAGGTGCCGAGGTCCATGTCGCATTCGATGCCGTCGTCGAGGACGAAGACCTCGCCGTGCCGGAAGGGGTTGAGCGTGCCGGAGTCGAGGTTGAGATAGCCTTCGAGCTTGATGGGGGCGACGGTCAGGCCCTTGTCCTTGAGGAGCTTGGCGAGGGAGGCGGCGAGGATGCCCTTGCCGAGGCCGGACATGACGGTGCCGAAAACGACGACGTACTTCGTCTTGCCGGGCTTATAGCCCGGGGGCATGGGGGTGTAGAACTCGGTGTCGTCGGTGGCGCCGAGGGAGGCGAGGATTTCGAGCGGGGTCACGGGCGTTCTCCGAGATGCGGGCCGGCGTTCGGCGTGGCCCGAAGCCGCCGGGGAGTATACACGACGTGTCAAGGGGAAAATCCGGGGGCTGCATGGGGCGGGGAACGGAGTCGGGTTTCGGGCACGTGAGATTGTCCGGTATTCGGTGAAATCTCGCGCGGCACGGCGGCGGTGCGCAGCGCGGCTCGATGCGGTCGCGGGTCGAGGGGTCGAGTCCTTCGCGCCGAGTGGCGTGCGAGTCGATGGACGTGGCCGGTGAAGCGGGGTTGAGTTCGTCGGTCATGACGGCTTCAAGAAAAAGATGCTGAACAAGCTGAAATGAGCTGAACATTCCCTCGCTCCATGCGCACGCCCTCCCTTCCAATCCGTCCGAAGGCGGGACGGACTCCTCGTGCCCGCACTTTCGGTATGGCACGGACTACCGGACAGACAAGTCGGGAATCGCTTTTCTCGCATCCTGCTTGGACGCAGGCTGCGCGTGCACGGGATTGCCTACACCTGATGTGCCGGCTTGGGCAGGTCACCATGGATCTTCTGCTGCTGGCTCTGGTGGCCGTCGAAGCTGAACAGCACCATCTCATCGTTGATCTGCGCCTGGAGGTGGACGGGGCGTCGCCAGATGAACTGGATGTTCTTGAGCGTCTCGACGGCGTAGCGGATATCGAGGTCGATGCCGGTGTGCTTGTGTGCGAGGTAGAGCTCGCCGCGGTTCGCGTAGTTTCCATCGACGACGAAGATGTACGGCTGGCAGTGGTTGGTCAGCATGAAGAGTAGCTGGGCCTTGATCTTCTCGAAGTCGCGGTTGACGACGACCATGCGGCGCGTGGCCGGATCGAAGCGGTACTGAAAGAGCTTGAAGCGCTCGACGAACTCGGGCGTGAGGAACTCGTCGATGAACGTCACATCGTTGTAGACGCGGCGGACCTCGAAGACCTTTTCACGGCCGAGCATCAGCTTCCTGTCCCAGCGGCGGCGCTCCTCGAGTGAGACGCACTCATCGTATTCCTTTCCGAAGCGGCCCTTGTTCCATCGGTCCTCGATGTCGCGGAACAGCTCGACGCCGATCTTGTAGGGGTTCAGGTGTCCGGGCGGCATGGCGACGGTCCCGGCGTGGTGGTCGGCGTAGGTGATGAGTTCCTCGTCCTTGAGCAGGTGCTGGGTCATGAGCCTGCTGTGCCAGAAGGTGGCCCAGCCTTCGTTCATGATCTTGGTCTGGCCCTGGGGGGCGTAGTAGTAGGCTTCCTCTCGGATGATGCTGAGGATGTCGGCCTCCCAGTCTTCGAGCGGGGCCTGCTTGAGCAGGAAGTGGAGGATGTCGCGGACCGGCTGCGGGGGCAGTCGATGCTGCTCGGTTTTGCGCTTTTCCTTGATTTTCTCGCGTTCGGCCTGGATTCGGCTGGGCGGATTGACCCAGCGGTCGAGGTAGGGCTTGGTCTGGTAGCGGACGACCTCGCTCTCGACGAAGCGCGGCGCGGCGGGGGCGGCACGGTCGGCGGCGTCACGCTTCATGAACGGGCTGTGTGGATCGATGAGGTTTTCGAGCGAGACGCAGACGTCGATGAAGCGTTCGACGACGTCGAAGCCTTCGCGGTCGACGTGCCGCCGGATGCGCGTGGCATGATTGGCCATCTCGTCCATCATGCGGCGGTTGGTCTTGCTGAACCAGATGTTGTTCTTGAAGAAGTCGCAGTGGGCGTAGACGTGCGCCATGACGAGCTTCTGGTCGGTGATGTCGTTGTCGGTGAGGAGGTAGGCGTAGCACGGGTCGTTGTTGATGACCATTTCGTAGATGCGGCCGAGGCCGTAGACGTGCTGCTTGCGGAGCTTCTCGTACTCCATGCCGAAGCGCCAGTGGGGGTAGCGCTGGGGGAAGCCGCCATAGGCGGCGATCTGGCTCATGGTGTCGTAGTCGACGACCTCGAAGCGGGTTTCGAAGAAGTCGAGGCCGGCGTTGCGGGCGATTTCGGCGATGCGCCGCGCGTATTCGGAGAGCTCGGACTGAACGCTGGAGCGGTGGTGTACGATCATCGGCGTTATTTGCCCTTGGCGAAGAACGTCTTGAGGCTGTCGTAGATGTCGTCCTTGCTGTTGACTTTGCTGGTGAGGACGCAGTCGACGTCATCGAGGTACTCGTGGACGACGTTGATGAAGTTGCCGCTGCCGTAGGCGCTGGCGACCTGGCAGTAGCCGAAGAGGTTGATGTGCGGCAGGATCTGCTCGCGGAGGATGCGGCAGCACTCGCGCGAGTCGGTCTCGCTGGAGTTGTCGCCGTCGGAGAAGTGGAAGAGGTAGATGTTCCACTCCTCGGGGCGGTAGTGCTGGTCCATGATCTGCTTGGCGAGCTTGAAGGCGCTGGAGATCTTCGTGCCGCCGTCCTCGCGGAGGTGATAGAAGGTGTCGCGGTCGACCTCCTGCGCGCGGACGTCGTGGACGATGTACCGGTTCTCGATCCCCTCGTAATTGCGCCGCAGCCAGGCGTCGATCCAGAAGGCCTCGAGGCGCACGAGCTCCTTCTGCTCGTCGCCCATCGAGCCGGACACGTCCATCATGTAGACAATCACCGCGTTCGACTGCGGCTTGAGGACGGTCTTCCAGCTCCGGTAGCGCTTGTCGCTTCGGATGGGCACGATCCGCGGATTGGCCGGATCGTAGCTGCCGGTCATGAGCTGCCGTCGCAGGGCCTGGCGGAAGGTCCGCTTGAAATGCCGCAGCGATTCGGGTCCGGACTGGCGCAGCCCGCTGTAGCGGTCGCGGCGGGTGGTGATCTGGTGCATGCCCTTGGGCTGGATCCGCGGGAGCTGGAGTTCCTCGGCGAGGATGTCGGCCAGCTCGTCGAGGGAGACCTCGACTTCGAGGATGTGGGCGCCCGGGGCGGTGCCTCCCGGACCAGTGCCGTCGCCGTTGGGGTCGAGCGAATCGCCGACGCTCCCATCACCCGCACCCACGCCGCCGTCGTTGTTGTCGCCGTAGCGGAAGTGCGGCAACTCGATGCCGCGCACGGGGATGCTGATGAGGTGCTTGCCTTCCTTGCCGATCAACTCGCCGCGGGTGAGGAAGCGGCGCAGGTCATCGCGGATCTTGCCGCGGACGATCTGGCGGAAGCGCTGGTGGTCCTTCTCGATCTTCAACGAGTCCGCCTCCGGCTCATGCGGGTTCGCAACCGGGTTCGCTCGGACCGATCCGGGGTCGAAGGTTGCTCAACGTATTATACATTCGAACATGGGCGGTCGTCGGACGAACCGAACCGTTCCGATACGTCCTGCTGCCCTTCCTACATCGGCGTTCGGACGGTCCGGCCGCCTGGATTATCGGTGCGCGAACGGTCTCGGCGGCCCGGACTCAGGGGGCGGGCTGGGGCGTGCGGGACCAGCGTTCGAGCAGGAGGCCGACGATATCGACGGGCAGTCCGACGACGTTGGTGTAGCTGCCTTCGATGCGCTCGACGAAGGCGTCGCCGTGGTCCTGGATGCCGTAGGCGCCGGCCTTGCCCTGCCATTCGCCTGAATCGAGGTAGGTCTCGATGTCCGCGTCGGTGAGCGGACGCATGACGACGGAGGTTGCGTCGTGGCGCAGCACGCGGCGTGATTCGGCCAGGTGCACGAGCGCGACGCCGGTGATAACGCGGTGCGTGGTTCCGGCGAGGCGGCGGAGGATTCGTCCGGCGTCGGCGCGGTCTTCAGGCTTGCCGATCACGTCGTGCTCGACGACGACGATCGTGTCGGCGCCGAGGACGACGGCGCCGGGGTGGTCGGTGGCGACGGCGCGGGCCTTGAAGTAGGCGAGGGCCTCGGCGTGCAGGAGCGGGTCGACGTGCGGGTGCGCGGGGTCCGGCTCGTGCAGCGGCGGCGTCACGACTCGGAATTCGTAGCCGGCCTCACGGAGCAGCTCGGCGCGGCGCGGACTGGCGGAGGCGAGGATGAGGGGGCGAGGCTGCGCGGGGGTCGGCATGACGTGCGATCCAGTCGCGGGCATTGTACCGCGGATCGGCGCGTCGGACGAACTGGGGGTTTTGACGGGTTGGCGGCGGGCGCTGAGAATCGCGGACTCGATCCGCGGGCCGGTCCGCGTGGTCGGCCGATGCCCGCGCGGGGTCCGATGTTCGAATACACATTGCTCGCGACTGATCCGTCCTGCCACGCGCGATTCGGCACGTTCAACACGCCGCATGGTGCGTTCGATCTTCCGGCGTTTATGCCGGTCGGCACGCGCGGCACGGTCCGCGGCGTGACGCCGGCGCAGCTCCGGGAGTGCGGCGCGCAGATCGTGCTGGCGAACACGTACCACCTGGCGCTGCGTCCCGGCGCGGACGTAGTCGCGGCGCTCGGCGGGCTGCACGAGTTGATGGGATGGGAGGGTCCGATCCTGACCGACAGCGGCGGGTTTCAGGTGTTCTCGCTTGCGGCGCTGCGCGAGGTGGACGAATCCGGCGTGACGTTCCGGTCGCACATCGACGGCCGGCCGCTGCGGCTCGATCCGGAATCGGCGATCCGGATTCAGAACGACCTCGGGGCGGACATCATCATGTGCTTCGACCAGTGTCCGCACCTGCCGGCGTCGCGCGAGGAGATCGAGGCCGCGGTCGATCGCACGATTCGCTGGGCGGCGGCGTGCAAGGCGGCGCATCGTCGCGGGGACCAGGCGCTGTTCGGCATCGTGCAGGGCGGGCTGGAGCTGGAGATCCGGCAGCGGTGTCTGGCGGCGCTGCGCGAGTTGGACTTTGCGGGCTACGCGGTGGGCGGGCTGTCGGTGGGCGAGTCGCCGGACGCGATGATCGAGCTGCTGGGGGCGTTCGCGCCCGGCCTGCCGGCCGATCGACCGCGATACCTGATGGGCGTGGGGCGGCCGATCGATGTCGTTCGCGCGGTGATGTGCGGAATGGACATGTTCGATTGCGTTCTGCCGACGCGGAACGGGCGGAATTCATCGGCGTTCACGGATCGGGGAACGGTCAAGTTGCGAAACGAATCGCACAAGCGCTCGACGCGACCGCTGCAGGAGGACTGCGACTGCTACGCGTGCGGGCATTTTTCGCGCGGCTACCTGCGGCACCTGTTCTTGTCGGGCGAGATGCTGGGGCCGATACTGGTGTCGCTGCATAATCTCACGTACTATCAGCGCCTGATGCAGAGAATCCGGGCGGCGATCCGCGACGGTCGACTGGCGGAGTTGGCGGCGCAAGTCGAGGCGGCCTCGACGCGCTCGGACGACGAGGACTCGCTAGGACGTGGGCGTGGGCGCTGGCGCAGACGACGCAACCGACCGGATCGGGTCCGGGCCTTTCGACGCTGCTGCTTCCGTGGGTGCTGATCATCGGGTTGTTCTACCTGCTGATCCTGCGGCCGCGGCGGGTGGAAGAGCAGAAGCACCGGTCGATGATCGGCGCGCTGAAGAAGAACGACCGGGTTGTGACGATCGGCGGAATGCTCGGGACGGTCGTGGCGGTCAAGGACGACGAAGTCACGCTGAAGATCGACGAATCGACGAACACGAAGGTGACGTTTCTGCGCAGCGCGATCAAGTCGGTGATCGCCGTTGCGCCCGGCGAGTCGAAGCCCTCGTAGAAAGCCGCAACCGTGGGCCTGGACATCAGCGACATCCTCAAGTCGTTCCGCATCCGCGGGGACCGCGTGGCGGCGCGGATGATCCGCGGAGACGACGGGCGGCCGCTGCTCCAGATGCGCGTCAGCATGGGCCTGCTTCAGATGGAGATGGATGGCCGGCCGGACGGCGATCGGCCGCACGGATTCCCATCGCTTCTGGATTATCTCGGGAGCCTCACCCCGGACGAGGCGGAGCGGGTCCTGGCCGAGACGGATTGCAGCGAGGTGGACCGCGAGTTGACGCAGTACGCGCACCGGCGGATCTGCCTGCTGGCGGTCGGGAGCGGGGCGCAGTCGGAAGGCTATCACGACCAGGCGATGGAGTGCTTCCGCCGCGCGTGTGACGACGCGGAGCACAACCTGGCGCTGATGGAATTCGTGCGGCAGCGGTCGAACGATCCCGATTTCCTGGCGACGCACGACCAGACGCGGCCATTTGTTCTGTTTCATCGCACGCTGGCGCGGGTGCAGATGGCGCTGCTGCGACGAGATTACGAGGAAGCGATTGACAGCACGCGCGAGGGCGTCGCGGCGATCCTTGCGTCATCGACGCCGACGGAGCCGGACGAGGACGCCGTCGGCGCGGACGACGACCTGGATGAGGACGAACCGGAAGAGACGGAGATCGAGGAATCTGAGGAGGAGGGCTTCGACGCGGGCCTCGATGCCTCGCTGCTCGATGATGCGGACCTTTCCGCCGACGAGCCGGAGGAGGACGAGGATTCGTCGGTTTCCGACGTCGGCGACTTGCCGGATGTGGCGCAGTGGGTGGCGCAGTTGAACTCGCTGATCGACCAGATTCGGGCCCAGCACGGGATTCAGCACACGCTGCGGGAGCAGATCGAGGAGGCCGTTCGGCGGGAGGATTTCGAGCGTGCGGCGGAGTTGCGTCGGCGGCTCGATGCGCGTCGGCCAGAGTCGGACGAGAGCCATTAGTTCCTTCCCGGGACGGATTTGCGCTCGTTTTGGGGATTAAGTCGTCGGCGCTGGATCGCCGATGATTACTGGATGCCGCTGGGCCGGGTGCGCGACTGCGACCACGACGGCGGCCGAGCCGTATAATAGTCAGAGCCGGCGATCACTCGCGGGGCGAAGGAGAATCCGACATGGCTTGCGTTCGGCGTTTCCTCTACTCGGTCATGCTTGCTTTTGCGCTGGCCGCGACGGCGTTTGCGCTCGTCTCCTACGCCCACGCCCAGACCACAACGACGGATGGGATTCAGGACCTCATCCAGCAGATCGGTCTGACCGGAACCGACACCGGAACCACGACCCAGCCGACTCCACCGGACGATGGCGGCGGCGGCGCGACGGATGGCGCGCGAGAGCCGATCACGACCGGCTTGAACAATGTGACGCTCGGATCGCTGCAGGATCGCGCGCCCGGCCGCTACGTTCAGGCCGGGATCGCGGAGCACACGGGACAGTTGGAGATCGCGGGCGACGCGGACCAGTTTGAAGAGCCGAGCTTCATACGCCAGGCGGGCTTTGACCTCCTCGAGACGATCCTCCAGTCGATCCAGACCGGACTGGCGCAGATCCTCGGAACGGCGCTGGGCACCGCGCCGATCTTCGGTCCGGGGACGATCATCGTGGGCGATCCGTTGGACAACCAGACGACGACTCCGACTGGTGACGTCGTTCCATTGCCGTAGCGAAGTCGATCAGCGGAACGGGAACTTCATGGCCCGGCGACAGGCTCGCCGGGCCTTTTTCTTTCCGGGTATTCGCGACATTGCGGCGCCGGAGGGCGAGGCTTCTGAAGAGCCGTGGTTCGGACACGGACGGCGGACCCATGTCCCGGTCCGCCTGCAGGCTCGCCCTCCCGGACAACGAGAGGCGATCTCGTGAGTCACCGTAGTGCACATCAGGCGGTCGGCGCGGAATCCGCCGGCGGCCGTGCGGAGCGGATGAGTGCCAGTCCGATGACGGCGACGATCGCCGCGGCGGGGACGATCCAGGCGGGGGAATCGTCCGCCACTCCCATCCAGTGCGCGAACGGTTCGTGCTTGGCCACGAGCAATGCCAGGCCGTTGTGGCCGGCGTGGATGATGATGGCCGGCAGCAGCGAGCCGCTCGCGGTGACGACGTAGGCGAGCAACATTCCGATCAGGCTGGTCGACAGGATTCGATAGAGATCGGTATGGAAGAGTCCGAAGACGAGCCCGACGATGATGCAGCGGGTCGCCGGATGCAGGACGTTTCGCAGTCCGGCGAGCAGCCAGCCGCGGAAGAGCACTTCTTCACACAGGCCGGGGAGGATCGCGAACGTCAGCAGGACGCTTCCGATCGGCAGCTCGAGCATGAGCGTCTGCTGATCGGCCAGCGCGCGGATCATCTCGTCGGAGGGCGGGAACAGCCGCTGCTGCGCGCGGGCGAGCGTCAGCGCGAGGATCGGCGCGGCGACGGCGATGAGCACGGCGGCGAGCATGGCGCGGCTCGACGGCGGTCGAAGGGCGAAGGTTTCGCGCGGATCGAGCTTGAGGTACCACGCCAGGGCGATCGGCGGGGCAAGGAAGCAGGCGAGCATGAGGACGATGGTCATGAACCGCAGGCGTTCCGCGGACATGGCGGGCGTCGCGAACGTGGTCTGCCAGTAGAAGCTCAGGGGGAAGACGACGGCCACGAGGAAGAGTGCGGTGCTGACGCTCGGCGTGGGCGCGGGGCGGAAGAGCCGTCGCCGCAGGAGCGTCTTGTAGCTTCCGACGTCGCTGAAGAGCACGGCCTCCTGTCCGTAGAGGCGCGTGGCGATGACGACGGCGGTGGCGGCATAGAGGGTGGTGGCGGTGAAGGCGAGCAGCATGGCGGGGACGTCGTAGTGTTCGAGGAACAGTTCGCGCAGCAGGACGACGACGTTGGCGACGGGCAGGACGGTCCAGGCGCCGACGAGTCGGATGCTGGGCATGTACGAGACGAGCATCGCCGGGACCATCGCGGCGATGATGACCGGAGTCATGTAGTTCTGCGCTTCCTTGAAGGTCCGTGCGAAGCTGCACACGGCGAGCATGACGGCCGAGAAGAGGACGGCGAACGGCACCATGACGACGAGGACGATCGGCAGTACGCGGAAGGGGATCTCGATCTGTCCGGCGGCCGGGGCGGACTGCGCGATGGCCTGGCCGATGCCGCCGAAGCGGATGGTCGCGCCCATGGACGCGAGGTTGAGCAGCGTGGAGAGGATCGCAATGGTGACGACGACGAGGAATTTCCCGGCGACGATCTGTGCGATGGGAACGGGCGTGACCATGAGCGTTTCGAGCGTGCCGCGCTCGCGCTCGCCGGCGGTGAGGTCGATCGCGGGATAGATCGCGCCGGTGGCGGTCATGACGACGAGCAGGAACGGGAGGATCTGTCCGAGCAACGCCCCGCCGAGCTTCTGCGGCGAGGCGACGGACCGCTCGACGATTTGGAGCGGCGAGAGCGTGTCGGCGGTTAGCCCGACGCGGCGAAGCCGGTCGAGCACGACGCGGTCTCGGTGCCGGTCAAGCATCCGCGCAAAGGCGCGAAACGCGACCTCGCTGAGGTATTCGGCGGGGTCGTAATAGACGATGGCCTGCCGGTTTTCGCCATTCGCGTCGAGCGTCTCGCCCGGCGGTGGATCGAGCTGCACGGCGACGGCCGCGTCGCCTCCGCGCACGGCGTCCTCGAGCGCGCGATGCGTCACGATGATGCGGAACTGCTGTGCGGTGATGTCAGGACGGATCGAGCCGGCGGGCCGCGTCTGGCTCGCGCGCGATTTTTCTTCCTCCGTGTCGGCTTCGAGGATCGCCCGGAGCCAGCGCTCGTGCGCTTCGTTCGGAAGAGCGATCTTGTACACGTCCCGTTCGCGCCGGCCTTTTTCGACCTGCAGCGCCTGGATGATGATGATCATGAGGACCGGATAGAGCAGCAGGGGGACGAGGAGCATCGCAATGAGCGTGCGCCGGTCGCGGAGCGACTCGATCAGTTCCTTGCGATAGATGATCCACGTTCGGCGCCACATGGTGATTATGCTCTCCCGCCCGGCGGGCCTGCCGCGGCGTCCACAAGGACCGGACCGGATTCGCCGCAAAGGGCCAGGAAGATGTCGCTGAGTCGGCGCTGCCCGGACGCGGCCTGAAGGCGATCGAGCGTGTCGCTGGCGATCAGGCGGCCCTCGTGCAGCAGTCCGAAGCGCTGGCAGATGGTCTCGGCCTCGTCGAGGTAGTGCGTGGAGAGGAGAATGGTCTTGCCGCGGGCGCCCTCGGCGCGGATGAACTCGAGGATCAGCCGGTTCGTGATGACGTCGAGTCCGAGTGTCGGCTCGTCGAGGATCAGCACCGGTGGATCGGCGATGAGGGCCCGGGCGATGCTCGTCCGCTGCTTCTGGCCGGTCGACAGCCCGCCGCAGCGGAGATTTTCGAATTCGTGCATGTCGAGCCAGTCGACGAGTTCGTCGATGCGGCCTCGAATGTCGGCCGGGTCCAGGCCGTGGAGATGCCCGAAGTAGGTGAGCAGTTCGCGCGGCGTGAGGCGCTGGTAGAGGCCGGTCGAGGCGGTGAGGTAGCCGATGGCCCGCTTGGCGGCGTCACGGTCGGCGCGGACGTCGTGGCCGGCGATGCGGACCGAGCCGGAGGTTGCGGAGATCAATCCGCTGAGGATGCGAAGCGTGGTCGTCTTGCCCGCGCCGTTCGGGCCGAGCAGGCCGAAGATCTCGCCGCGGCCGACGTGAAACGTCACATCGTCGACGGCGCGCTTTTCGCCGCCTTCGGTTGTGGGGAAGACCTTGACGAGGTTTCGCACGTCGACCATGCGGCGGCTACTGTACGGGATCGGCGGTGCGACGCAACGCGGCGCGATGCGGCGGGCGCGCCGCGATCTATAATGGCGGAATTCGCGGGACGATTCGTGACGGCGAGCGTGTGATGGCGACGGCACAGGGTGCGACGACGGCGGATGCGGCGGCCGCGCCGACGGTGCGACGCGGCTTGATCGCGACCGTCGCGCCGCTTGCGCCGATCGACCAGACGTACTCATACACCGTTCCCGACGATCTGGCGGAGCGGCTGCGCGCGGGCTGTCGCGTGCGCGTGCGGATCGGCGCCGCGCGCAAGCCGCAGCTCGGTTTCTGCACGGCGATCAGCGAGGGTCCGTGGGAAAGCACGCTGCGGCCGATCGATTCGATCGAGGACGATGCGCCGCTGCTCAGCCCGGCGCTGCTCGAGCTCGGGGCGTGGATTGCGCGCTACTACGCGTGTCCGCTCGGATACACGCTTCATGCGATGGTGCCGGCGGGCCGGCGGCGCGGCGCGGGTCGACGCGCGGTGCGGTACGTGCGTCGACTGGAGGGCGGCACGTCGCGACTGACGCCGCGCCAGGCGCGGGTGCTGGACGTGCTCGCGTCCCGCGGCGGGACGCTGGCGCTGGCAGAGTTGACGAAGGCGGCGCACTGCGCCGCCGCGACGATCCGGACGCTGGCGGCCGCCGGGCACGTCGAGATCGAGGTACGGCACGAGACGCCCGAGCCGGCGTGGTACGTCGGCGAGCGCCACGAGCCGGGCTTCGCGTTGAACAGCGACCAGGCGGCGGCGGTCCGGCGGATCGACGACGCGGTTCGTGCCGTTCGATTCGTCGTGCTTGTGCTCTTTGGCGTCACGGGGAGCGGAAAGACCGAGTGCTACGTCCGCGGGATGCGCACGGCGATCGAGTCGGGCCGGCAGGTGATCATGCTCGTGCCGGAGATCGCGCTGACGACGCAGACGCTTCAGCGGCTGGCGCAGCGCTTCGACCGCGTCGCGGTGATCCACAGCGGGCTGCGCGACGCGGAACGGTCGCGGCTCTGGTCGGCGATTGCCGACGGGCGGGTGTCGGTGGTCATCGGGACGCGCTCGGCGGTTTTTTCGCCGTGTCCGCGGCCGGGGCTGATCATCGTTGACGAGGAGCCGGAGCCGAGCTTCAAGAACCAGGCGTCGCCGCGCTATCACACGCGCGACGTGGCGATCAAACGCGGACAGCTCGAGGGGATTCCGGTCGTGCTCGGTTCGGCGACGCCGTCGCTGGAGACGTGGCGAAACGTCGAGCAGCAGCCGCACTACGAACTGATCCGGCTCCCGCGGCGCGTTGCGGGATTGCCGCTGCCGACGGTGAAGCTCGTCGACATGCGCGAGGAGCACCGGTCGCGGCCGGGCGTGCACCTGCTGTCGCGCATGATGGAGGAGCACCTGCAGCGCGTGCTGGAGCGCGGGGAGCAGGCCGTGCTGCTGCTGAACCGGCGCGGCTATGCGAGCTTCCTGTTCTGCCCCAGATGCCGCACGCCGATCGTCTGCCCGAATTGCCAGGTGCACATGGTCTTTCATTCGGAGTCGAACGTGGCGCTGTGCCATTACTGCCGCGAACGGCTCGTGGTTCCGACGCGCTGCGCGATGGCCGGCTGCGGCGGAACGCTGGTGCGATTCGGCATGGGCACGCAGCGGGTCGAGGCCGAATTGCGGGGCAAGTTCCCGTCGATGCGGCTGGAGCGGCTCGACAGCGACGCGATGAAGCACCCGGACGACTACGCGCGGGTGCTTGGCGAGTTCGAGGCGCGGCGGATCGACGTGCTCGTCGGCACGCAGATGATCGCCAAGGGGCTGGACTTCCCGTTCGTGTCATTCGTCGGGATCGTCAGCGCCGATACGGCGCTGGGCCTGCCGGACTTCCGCGCGGCGGAGCGGACGTTTCAGCTCGTGTTGCAGGTGGCGGGTCGGAGCGGCCGGTCGGACATCGGCGGGCAGGTGGTGGTGCAGACGTTCGCGAGCGACGTGTCGGCGATCCGCCGCGCGGTGCGGCACGATTACGAGGGGTTCGCGGCCGAGGAGCTGCGCGCGCGGCAGCGCGTTCGCTGGCCGCCGCATTCGCGGCTCGTGCGGCTGGTACTGTCGGACGCGCGACTGAGTCCGCTTTCGCGCGAGGCGGAGGCCGTCGCGCAGCGCTGCCGCGCGGCACTGGCGCGCCACGGCCTGAGCGCCGAGGTGCTCAACCCCGCGCCGAGTCCGATCGCGCGGCTGCGCAACCGCTATCGTTACGACCTGCTGCTGCGGTTCCCCGATGGCGCGACGATGCTGCGGGCGCTGGACCTCCTCCGCGCCGAAGGCGCCTGGCGGGCGCAGGTGCAATCGATCATCGTCGACGTGGACCCGGTCGCCTTTCAGTAGTGAGAATGGACCGTCGGCGTCGCGGACCCGTCAAGCGCCGGTCGGCTCGCTGATGTCCCAGCCCATGCTCTTTTCCTTCTGCTGAATCTGCTCGAGCGACAGCGCGCCCGGCAGCGCGTCCTTCTTGGACGTGATGTTCGTGCCGGCGCTGAACAGCTCCTTGTTCTTGTCGATCCATTCGCGGTAGGGCTCGGGGACCTCGTCCTGCGGATAGATCGCGTGAATCGGACATTCCGGAATGCAAAGTCCGCAGTCGATGCAGGTGTCAGGGTCAATAACCAGCATGGCCGGGTTGGTGGTCTCGTAGAAGCAGTCCACGGGACACACGGCGCAGCAATCGGTATAGCGGCAGTCCACGCAACGACCGGTAACGATGTGAGTCATAAGCGGTCCTCTCCATTCACGTGCGGCGCGACGAGGTTTTCGGTCGACCGCGCCGGGCAGGACGAGCCTAACGAATGCCCCGCCGCTCGTCCAGAGCGTGCCGGGGGCGTCAACGCGGGCATGCGGATGTTAAGATAGTGGGGCACGGACGGCCCGTGCGGGAAGGCGTTGTTCCATGATCGTCGTGATGCAGCACGGAGCGACGCGCGAGAACGCGGAGCGCGTGGCGCAGCTCATCCGCGAGATGGGGCTGAAAGACCACATCATCGAGGGGACGCATCGGTTCGTGATTGCGGCGATCGGCGACGACCGGTTTCTGGACAAGGGGGCGATTGAGAACGTCGAAGGCGTGGAACGGATCGTGCCGATCCTTGCGCCGTACAAGGTCGCAAGCAAGGAGGTGCAGGCCGAGCCGTCGCTGGTCCCGCTGGGCGGTCGGCGCGGCGGCGTCGTGGGCGGGCCGAAGGTGGCGGTGATCGCCGGGCCGTGCAGCGTCGAGAGCCGGGAGCAGATCCTGGAGGTGGCGAGCGCGGTGAGCGAGGCGGGCGCGGTGGCGCTGCGCGGCGGGGCGTTCAAGCCGCGGACGAGTCCGTACCAGTTCCAGGGCCTGGGTGAAAAAGGGCTGGAGTATCTCGCCGAGGCGCGCGAGCGGACGGGCCTGGCGATCGTGACCGAGGTGATGTCGATCGAGCAGGTCGACGTCGTGGCGCGCTACGCGGACGTTTTCCAGATCGGCACGCGGAACATGCACAACTTCAACCTTCTCTGCGCGTGCGGCGAGGCGGGCAAACCCGTGCTGCTGAAGCGCGGCTGGAGTGCGACGCTGGAGGAGTTCCTGCTCGCGGCCGAGTACATCATCCACGCGGGCAACAAGCAGGTCATCCTCTGCGAGCGCGGCATCCGCACGTTTGAGACCTACGTGCGCAACACGCTCGCGCTCGGCGTCATTCCCGCCATCAAGCGCGAGAGCCACCTGCCGATCGTAGTCGATCCCTCGCAGGGGACCGGCCACGCGTACATGGTGCCCGCGATGTGCCGCGCGGCCATCGCGGCGGGCGCGGATGGGTTGATCATCGAGGTGCATCCCGATCCGCAGCATGCCCTGACCGACGGCGCGCAGTCGATTACGCCGCAGGTCCTGCACCAGACCATCGCGGAGGTGGAGAAGATCGCCGCGGCGGTGGGACGGTCGCTGTGACACATCGGACGGGCAGGGCTGGTTTCCACTCAGCCCGCAATCGTCCGCTCCTGACAGCATGCCCTTCGTACGTTGCGCGTCCGCGCGAGGCCGTCGTGTGTCAGCGGTTCGCGACCGGCAGAAGCGACATCGACAGGATCGCCGCGCAGCCCGATCGGATCGTCGCCAGCGTCTCGGGAGTCGGCGCCGAGCCGAGCAGGATGCGGGCGATGGCCGTCCGGCCGTCGCCGAGGATGACGTTTTCCATCTCTTCGACGTTGATGCCCGCGCCGCTGACGTGCGACAGCACGTGCGCCAGGACGCCGGGCTGATTGCGATGGCGGACGACGAGCATACGCTCGGCGCTGGATCTCGGACAGAGATTGACGCAGTTCTCGACGCGGCCGGAATCGCGGAACAGCCGGACCAGGCGGACGGTCTCCGCGGCGATGGCCGACTGGGCCTGGTCGGTGGATGCGGCAATGTGCGGCGTGCCGTAGACGACGCCGTCGAGCGCGAAGAGCGGGTCGCGGAATTCGGCGGTCGGGGTCGGCGGCTCGGAGGCGTAGACATCGAGTCCGGCGCGAAGGCGGCGATGCTGAATCGCCCACGCGAGGGCGTCGGCGTCGACGACGTCTCCGCGGCTCGTGTTGATGAAGTACGCGCCCTCGCGCATGGCCTCGAAGAACGGCCTGCCGATGAAGCGCTTC
This sequence comes from Phycisphaerae bacterium, assembly GCA_023150615.1. Taxonomy (GTDB): domain Bacteria; phylum Planctomycetota; class Phycisphaerae; order UBA1845; family UTPLA1; genus JAKLKO01. The sequence goes on along the minus strand of JAKLKO010000003.1, from coordinate 67,502 downwards.
GTGTCGGGCGTCGATGCGACGTGGATGCTGACGATGTCCGACTGCCGCGCGACATCGATCGGCGCGGTGCAGGCCGTCACGCCGGCCGGCGCGGCGGCGCCGGTCGTGAGCGAGCGGGACCACGCGACGACCTTCATTTCGAACGCGATGGCCCGCTGCGCAACCGCGCGGCCGATCGGTCCCAGACCGATCAGCCCGAGCGAGCGGCCCTTGAGTCCGCGGGCCTTTCCGTACTCAGCCTTGTCCCACTTGCCGGCGCGGAGGTCGCGTACGGCGTCGGGGACGCGTCGATCGAGGGCGAGGATCAGCGCGAGCGTCAGTTCGGCCACGGCGACGGAGTTCATGCCGGGGCAGTTGGCGACGAGGATGCCGCGCTCGCTGGCGGCGGGGACGTCGATGTTGTCGACGCCCGCGCCGGCGCGGACGATCAGGCCGAGGGCGTCGGCGGCCTCGAGGATTTCGCGCGTCACCTTGGTGGAACGGACGACGAGGACTTCGGCCGCGGCGGTGCGCAGCGCGGCGGCAAGTTCGGCGCCTTTCTTTCCCGGCTCGGAGACGACCTCGAAGCCGGCGGACTGGAGGTCGGCGATGCCGCTCGATTCGAACTTATCGGCGATGAAGACCTTCATGGCGATTGCAACGGGTTCAGCATCCGGCCCGATTTCGAACGGACATCGTCGTCCGAGCGACGGCGAACGTCAACCGGCGTCGCGCCGCGCGGCGGTCGACGCCTCGAGCGGTTCGACGTCCCAGTAGGGCAGCATGAACGGTCCGAGCATCAGCGGCTTGAGCGCCGGAGCGGCCGCGCCAATGGGAACGGCGTCGCGTCGGACCATCCAGCAGGCGGAGAACTTGTCGTGCAGGGCGCGGCGGCGCGCTTCCCACGCCACGGGCCAGAACGAAAAGAGCGCGAGGGCCGCAAGGAATGAAAGAAAGGCGATGCCCGCCGCGAGCATGCCGCCGCCGGGCGGCACGGGCCGGGTCGAGGTCGCGGGGCGGTTGAGCATCGCGGCGACGAGCAGCGCGGTCAGCGCCGCCGGACCGAGGATCGAGAGCACGAATCGCTTGACGATCGCGCTGATCGGCGGCGGCCCGCCGTGGATCGACTCGAGCCGGATGCCGGCGGCTCGATACCCGAGCGTCCCGCCGTGCGTGCGGCGCAGTCCGACGTGGTAGAGCACGAAGAGCATCAGCCAGCCGAGTACGAACGGCTGCTTGACGCGGGCGAGGGCCTGCCGATCGAGGCTGGCGTTCACGCGATCGAGCACGCTGTTCGTGATGAGCAGGACACCAACGAGCACGGCGGCGTCGATCGCCAGTGCGGCGAGGCGTCGACCGAGTCCGGCGTGATCGCTTCGGCGATAGTGGACGCAGGCGACGTGCATCGCGGGCGATGATACCGCCGCGCCGATCCGGGTACATGCCCGGGCGCGTGCCGGTTCCCGCCCGGCGCCGCGCGCTAGTAGTCGGCGTCGATGAACGGCCGGGGCGGATCGGCGGAAAAGAACTTCTCCATCATCTCGAATCGCAGGAGCGTCGCCTTCGGGAAGTCGGGCGGGCAGCGGCGGATGGCATCGAGGATCACTTCGTGCGCTTCCTGGTAGCGGCCGGACTCGGCCAGCGCGGCCGCGCGCGTCGCCAGCGCCATCGGATCGGCGAAGTTCGTCGCGGCGCAGAGCTGGTCGGCCAGCATCAGGGCCTCCGCGCCGTTCCGCTCGCTGTACAGCGTCGACGTCGAAAGCAGCCACGCGAGCCGCTGCACGAGTTCCGCGTTCGTCGGCACGGCCTCGACGCCGGCCCGCGCGAGGCCGATCGCGTCGGCGACGCGCCCGATCTGGCCGTAGAAGCGCGAGCCTTTGAGGTAAAGTTCGGGATCGCGCGGCGTGAGCCGGATGGCCTGCTGAACGTGCGGGTCGCCTTCCTCGAATCGTCCGAGCCGGATGAGGGCCTGGCCGAGGTTCATGTGCGCGCCGGGGTAGTCGGGGTTCTTCTCGACGGCGATGCGCAGTTCATTTGCGGCCGCCTCGTAGTCGCGTTTGATGAGGAGCTGCGAGCCGAGCTGGTAGTGTCCGAGCGGGATGTCGGGATTCAGCTCCAGCGCGCGCCGCGCGGCGGCGACGGCGTCGTCCGTGCGCTTGAGCTTGTCGTAGACGGCCGCGAGGTTGAAGTGATGATCGGCGAGGGTCGGATTGAACCGGGCCGCAGCCTCGAAGTACTCGCGGGCGCGTTCGTAGTCGCCCTGATCGAACCAGTAGTCGCCCAAGTTGCCGTATGCAATGGCGTTGGTCGGATCGTGCTCGAGCGTGTAACGCCAGAGGGTCTCCGAGTCCTTCCACAAGTGGGTCTGCCCGGCGGCGCGAACCGCCAGCAGCGAGATCGCCGCGGCGGCGGCGACAACGGAGGCGTTCCAGGCGTGCGGCGAGCGGACTCCGCGCGCGGCGGATCGCGCGAGCGCGAGCATGGCGCCGCCGGCGACCGTGCCGAAGACCATGCCGGGCAGGTACGAATATCGATCGGCGGCGATCTGCGGTCCGGATTGCGCAAGCCCGGAGACCGGCGCGAGCAGGAGCAGGTAGCTGAACCACGCGACGGCGATCCACGGATGCCGCCTGCGCAGGAGCAGCGCGGCGATCGACACCGCGATCACGACGATCACCGGCGCGGCGTACTGCCAGCCGTGCAGCTTGTTGCCGACGGGAATGAGGTAAAGCGGGATCAGCCCGGCGGGGACGATGGACTTCCAGACATAAAAGCACGTCCCGTACGCGGCGACCTGAACGCGGGTCAACAGGTCGATCTGTTCCAGCGTCCGCATGCCGGCGTTTATCGACTGCCCGAAGACCGCGATGATCGCCGCGGCCGCCGCCAGCACGAAGAACGGGATCTTCTCGGCCAGGATGGCGGCGGGCGGCTCGCCGCTGTCGCGTCGGAATCGCCTCAGGGGCCAGGCGTCGATCAGCAGGAGGACGAGGGGCGTGAGCATCGCCGTCGCCTTGGCGAGCAGGCAGAGCGCGAAGGCGATGATCGCGAGCCACGTTCGGAGGAACCGTCGCGTGCCCTGCGTCTCCAGCGCGCGAAGATACAGCAGCATCGTGACGGCGAAGAGGAAGCCGGAGAGGCAGTCGCGGCGCTCCGTAACCCACGCGACGGACTCGACGCGGAGCGGATGCGCGGCGAAGAGCAGCGCGGCCGCCGCGGCGGCGATTCGGCAGGTCACGCCCGAGCGTGGCATGTCGAACGCGCGCGAGAAGAGCCGCGACGCGGCGAGGTAAAACGCGACCGCCGCGAGGGTGTGGTAGAGCACGTTGCCGAAGTGGTGTCCGGCGGGCGAATCGCCCCAGAGCACGTAGTCGAGCGCGAGCGACATCCAGCTCAGCGGCTGGTACGGCCCGAGCAGGAATGTGGTGAACATCCAGCGCAGGTTCTCGGCGGAGAATCCGCGGTAATGGCGGTTCTGCAGGATGTTGGCGGGGTCGTCCCAGTTGACGTAGCCGTGCCGCAGCGCCGGGGCGAACGCCGCGAAGGTGACGACCGCGACGAGCAGCCCCAACGCGATCGTCGCGCCCGGCGCGCCGGGGCGGTCCACGGTCTCGGCGGCGCGGTTGGAGGGACCGTCTCGGCGCGGCATGCGACCTCGGGAAACACTACTGCGCCAGCAGGCGCTCCATCTCGTCGAGCTTTTCGCCGAACAGCTTCATGCAGTTCCGAACCGGCTCGGGCGTTGTCATGTCCACGCCCGCCAGCTTCAGGCAGTCGATCGGATACACGCTGCTGCCGGCCTTGAGGAACTTCAGCAGTCCGTCCCGCGCGCCCGGCTCGCCGGCGATGATCCGCCGGCCGATGTCCGACGCGGCCGAGTAGCTCGTCGCATACTTGTAGACGTAGAAGTTGCTGTAGAAGTGCGGGATCCGCAGGCATTCGGAATCCCATTCGGAGTCCATAACGACGCCTTCGCCGTAATACTGGCGGTTCAGGTCGCGGTAGATCTGCTGGAGGATGTCGGGCGTGAGCGGCTTGCCCTCCTCGACCATCTTGTGCGTGATGCGCTCGAACTCCGCGAAGAGCGTCTGTCGGAAGACGGTCGTGCGGATGTTTTCCAGCAGGGAGTTGACGAGTTCCAGCCGCTGCTGCTTCGTCGTCGCCTTCTGCATGAGATGGTGGTTGAGGATCACCTCGTTGACGGTCGAGGCCACCTCGGCGCAGAAGATGCTGTAATCGCCGTAGATGACCGGCTGGTGGTGCGTGCTGAACCACGTGTGCATCGCATGGCCCATCTCGTGCGCGACGGTCGAGCGGTCGTTGGCCGTGCCTTCATAGTTGAGCAGCAGGTACGGGTGCACCGAGTACGTGCCGGAGCAGTACGCGCCGCTGCGCTTGCCGCGCGTGGCGTAGACGTCGATCCAGCGCGAGGAGAAGCCCTGCTTCATCGGTTCGACGTACTCGCCCCCGAGCACGCCGAGGGCCTCGATGATCGTCTCGACGGCCCGGTCGTACTCGATCTTCTCCTGGCTCGCTGCGATCATCGGCACGTACAGATCGTACGGATGCAGTTCGTCGAGCTTGAGCAGCTTCTTGCGCATCGCCATGTAGCGGTGCATCAGCGGGAAGGCCTCGTGCACCGCCGCAATCAGGTGGTCATAAACCGCCACCGGCACGTTGTCGCCGTCCAGCGCCGCCTCGATGGCGGAGTTGTACTTGCGAGCGCGGGCGTAGAAGACGGCGCGCTTGATTTGGAAGGTCAGCAGCGAGCCGATCGTGTTCTCGAACTTCTCGAAGGTCTGGTGCAGACCGAGGAACGCGTCGCGCCGCACGCGCCGATCCGGCGAGTAGATCAGGCCCATGTAGCGGGCCGACGACAGCTCGAGGTCCTCGCCCTTCTCGTTCTTGATCGTCGGGAACTTCAGATCGGCGTTCGACAGCAGCGAAAACGTCCGCTGCATGCCGTCGGACATGTCGCGCGACATGGCGAGCAGCTCTTCCTCGCTCGGCGACAGCGTGTGCGGACGCATGCGCTGGATGTTGTCCAGCGCGTGGCGGTAGACGGCCAGCGACCTGTCCTTTTCCAGCCAGGAGTGCAGCGTCTCGGCCGGGATCTGGAGCACCTCCGGCTCGAACCATGCCAGCGACTCGCCGAACTTGTTGTAAAGCTCCGACGCGCGGTTGAAGCGCGCCTGGTTCGACTTGTTGTTCAGGTCTTCGTCCTGCCGCAGCGATGCGTACACCGCCAGCCGATCGACCTGAAGGTAGGTCTCGTCGCGATGCTTCAGCACGGCCAGCAGGTCCGCGCCGGACTTGGCGGCCATGCCCTTCATCGACTTGCACTTCTGCACCATCTCCTGCGCGCGTGTGAACGCCGCTTCCCAGTCGGCCTCCGACTTGAACAGGTCGTCGAGGTTCCAGGTGTGCTCGGCGGCGATCCGGTCGCGCGTGGGGATGGCCGTCGTCGATTCGGTCGGCTTCGGCTGCGCGGCGGCGAATCGCGGGCAGGTGGTGACGGTCAGCATGGTGCAGGCTCCGATGACAATCGTGAAACGGCTCGGGCGGGACATGATAGAGACCCTCCTCGGACGGGGGCAGAACTCGCAGGCGCCTCCCATACCGGCGGCCGGTCCGGCGGTCAAGGCGGTGCGGCGCGGGCCGCGCGGCGATGGGCGGGCTTGAGGGCCGCGCCTCGCGCGTGGGGTCTCGGACTTGAGGGCGGCGACGGCGGCGCATAGAATGCCGCGAAATTCGCAGGGCCCCATCGTCTAGCGGTTAGGACATCGGATTTTCGATCCGACAACGCGGGTTCGACTCCCGCTGGGGTCAGTCAGTCACGGCAACGCGTCCCGCCGCGCACGCTTTTTTTCGCACCCCGGGGCGCGATCGATCCGATGTATTTACGGCCTCGCCGACGTGCCTGACGCGGCTCGGAGTTCGGATCGATGTTCTTCCCGCTCTTCATTCAGACGCCCGAAGACGTCCTCGCCCGCTGCACCATTTGGTCCACCGCCGTCGCCCCGGTCGTTGCGTTCATCAACGCGATCCTCAACCCGCTCGGTTTTTTCATCCCCGAGGCGCGCGATGCGTGCCTGGCCGTGTACGACATCCTCAACAGCATCTTCCCGACGTTCGCCTGGCCGCAGCTCTCCGTGTTCTGACGCGCCGCGCGGCCGGCGGGACGCAGATCCATCGCGGACCGGCCGAGCCGTACGTGCCGACGCCGCGTCCGACCTCGCGGAAGTCGCCCCGAATTGCTAACATCTGCGGTTCCGCGGTCCGAACGCGGAGGCGATCCGGACCGTGTCCCGCCGCGCGCGGCAGCGGAGTGCGCGGCCGGTCGTGGGGAGCAGGTGATGTTCAAGGACGTACCCGCGCAGTTTGACTTTCCGAAGACCGAGCTTCAGGTGCTCGCGTTCTGGGAGCGGCACGCAATCTACGAGCGCTCGCTCGCGCAGCGGCGCGGTGGCCGGCCGTTTGTGTTTTACGAAGGACCACCGACGGCGAACGGCCTGCCGCATCCGGGGCATTGTCTGACGCGGGCGATCAAGGACCTGTTCCCGCGATATCGCACGATGTGCGGGGAGTATTGCGAGCGGAAGGCGGGCTGGGACACGCACGGCCTTCCGGTGGAAGTGGAGGTCTGCAAGGAGCTGGGGATCCACAGCAAGGAGGAGATTGAGAAGTTCGGCGTGGAGCCGTTCATCCACAAGTGCATGGAGAGCGTGTTCCGGTACACGAAGGAGTGGGAGGGTCTGACGCGCCGGCTGGGGTTCTGGGTGAACCTCGACGAGGCGTACGTGACGTATCACCAGAGCTACGTCGAGAGCGTGTGGTGGGCGCTGAGGACGCTGTTCGACGCGGGGCTGCTGTACCAGGGGCACAAGATCGTCTGGTGGTGGGCGCAGGGCGGCACGGCGCTGTCGAGCGGCGAGGTGGGGCAAGGCTATCGCACGGTCGATGATCCGAGCGTGTACGTGCGGTTCCCGCTCGTCGGGGATGAGCGTTACAAGGCACTGTTCGGCGAATCAGAGCCCGGAGCGCAAGCGACGGGAAGCCCCCGTATTTCGCTGCTCGTCTGGACGACCACGCCCTGGACGCTCATCAGCAACACGTTCGCGGCCGTGCATCGGGACTTCGAGTACGCCGTCTGCCGCGATGAGAAGTCAGGCGAGCGTCTGATCGTGGCGGCCGACCTGGTGGGCGCGCTGTCGAAGAAGTTCAAGTGCGAGTGGGTTGTGGAGCGGCGGCTGAAGGGCGGCGAGCTGATTGGGCTGCGCTACGTGCCGCCGTACGAAGCGTACTACGCCTCGCTGGGTCCGCGTCGCGCGGCGCTGCGCGCCGGCGGCGAGGAATACGTCGCGTGGCGTGTGCTCGCGGCCGATTTCGTCACGCTCGACAGCGGGACCGGTCTCGTGCACGAGGCGCCGGCTTTCGGTGAGGTCGACTTCGATCTATTGCAGTCGGAGCGAGAGCGGTTCGCCGATCGCGAGACCGTGCCGTTACTGTGCGCGGTCGCGCCGGATGGCACGTTTACCGACGAAGCGCCTGAAAAGTATCGCGGCCGGTGGGTGAAGGAGGCGGACAAGGACATCCTCCGCGACCTGAAGGAGCGCGGACTGCTGCTCCACCAGGAGACCTATCGCCACGAGTATCCGTTCTGCTGGCGGGCGGAGGAGGACCCGCTGATCCAGTATCCGCGGCGGAGCTGGTTCATCCGCACGACGCAGTTCCAGCGCGACATGCTGGACAACAACCAGGCGATCCGCTGGCTGCCGCGCGAAGGCATCCAGGGCGACGTCGATGGCAGGGGCGGCCGCTTCGGCGATTTCCTCGCGAACAACGTGGACTGGTCGCTCTCGCGCGAGCGCTATTGGGGCACGCCGCTGCCGATCTGGGTGTGTGAAAAGACCGGGCACATGGAGGCCGTCGGCTCGTGGGATGAGTTGATGGCCAAGCCGGACGTGCAGGGCATCGATGTGTGGGAAAGCGCGAAGCGGAAGCACGCGGGCCTGAGCGAGCATCTCAAGGTGCACAAGCCGTACATCGACGCGATCACGTATCGCTCGCCGAAGGACGCGACCGCGCGGATGCGCCGCGTCCGCGACGTGATCGACTGCTGGTTCGATTCCGGCGCGATGCCGTTTGCGCAGTGGGGCTATCCGCACGCGTCGTCGAGCGTCGCGCGGTTCGACACCAACTTCCCCTGCGACTTCATCAGCGAAGCCCTCGACCAGACCCGCGGCTGGTTCTATTCGCTCCTGGCGATCGCCACCATGCTCTTCGGCCGCCACGGCGTCGCTTCGCGCGCCGCTGCGGGCGCGCGGCCGTCCGAGGGCGTCTGGCCGCAGCCGTTCCGCAATTGCATCGTCCTCGGCCTGCTGCTCGGCGAGGACGGCCTGAAGATGTCGAAGAGCAAGAAGAACTACAAGGAGCCGAGCTACATCTTCGACCACGAAGGCGCGGACGCGATGCGCTGGATGTTCTTTTCCGGCCAGGCGCCGTGGACGAGCATCCGCTTTCAGGAGGCGACCATCGCCGAAGGGCAGCGCGAGTTCCTGATTCGCCTGCACAACGTGTATTCGTTCTTCACGATCTACGCGAACATCGACGGCTGGACGCCCGACGCGTCGCGCGGCGGCGGGATCGCATGGGCGGAGCTGGACCGTTGGATCCGCAGCGAGCTGCATCGCACGATCCGGGCGGTGCGACAGGCGATGGACGCGTTCGACAACTACCCGGCCGCGCGGGCATTGATCGACTTCGTCGATTCGCTGTCGAACTGGTACGTCCGCCGCAGCCGCGACCGCTTCTGGGCCGAGGGCATGAGCGCGGACAAGCGGGCGGCGTACGCGACGCTCTACGAATGCCTCGTGACGACGGCGAAGCTCATCGCGCCGTTCGTGCCGTTCTACGCCGAAGCGATGTACCAGAACCTGGTGCACCGCCGGACGGTGGCGGACGCGATGGCGCAGGTGGTCGACGCGACCGATGCGCCCGCCGCACCGCGGTCGATCCACTTGTGTGACTACCCGGCGCCGGATGAGCGATTGATCGACGAGACGCTGTCCGCCGAGATGGCCGTCGTTCGCGAGATCGTCTCGCTGGGTCGTGCGGCGCGGGCGGAGGCGAAGCTGCGCGTGCGGCAGCCGCTGGCGCGGGTCGAGATCGTGCTCGCGGATCGCAGCCACGCGGCCTGGCTGACAGCGCACGAAAGCGTCATTGCCGACGAACTGAACGTAAAGAAGGTCGAGTTCATCGGCGAGGCCGATCGCTACGTCGAATACCGCATCGCGCCCAACTTCAAGTCGATCGGACCGAAGTTCGGCAAGCTCGGCCCGCGGATCAAGGAAGCGTTGTCGGCCGTGGCGGACCCCGGCGCGGCGCGTCGCGCGCTCGATGCGACCGGCCGGCTGCCGCTGATCGTCGATGGTCAGACCATCGAGCTGACGGGCGAGGACGTGCAGATCGGCCTGACCGCGCGGTCGGGCTGGGCCGCGGCGCAGGGCCGCTCGGCGGTCGTCGTGCTGAGCACCGAACTGACCGAGCCGCTGCGCGACGAGGGTTTGGCGCGCGAGCTGGTGCATCACGCGCAGCAGCTCCGCAAGGCGTTGCAACTTCGCTACGAACAGCGAATCGAGTTGGGAATTCGCGGCGACGGTACGATCGCGCGGGTGGTGAAGGAGTTCGGTCCATACATCTCGCGCGAAACGCTGGCGGCGTCGGTGAAGGAGGACGTACCCGGCGCGCCGAAGACCGAATCGGTGGAGGTCGAGGGTCACGCCTGCACGATCGCGCTGCGGCCGGTGTAGCGCCGCGGCGGATCGCGCCGGCGCGGCGAGGGGCGTATGCAGTCTTTGGTCCTGACATTGTGGGTTTCGATGGCGGCGGGTCCGCCGTCCGACGTGGTGCGTGTGCGCTTCGAGGTGACCGTGCCCGGGGACACTCCGCGCGAGGCGTCGGTCTACCTGGCGGGGAGCGACCCCGCGCTCGGATCGTGGACGGCCAGCGGCCTGAAGCTGACGCGCGGCGAAGACGGCGTGTTCCGCGGCGAGGCGGCGCTGCGTCGCGGCACGGCCGTGGAGTACAAGGCGACGCTCGGCACGTGGGAGCGTGTGGAGAAGAACCGCGACGGCGGGGAGATCGCCAACCGCACGCTGACGGTCCGGAAGCCGGCGACGGTTCGATTCACGGTCGAGCGCTGGGCGGCCGGACGGGGTCGCGGGACCAACTCGACGCTCTCGGGCGACGTGCGGCTGCATCGCCGCTTCCGCTCAGAGAGCCTCGGCAACACGCGGACGATCCTGGTGTATGTGCCGCCGGGCTACGAGCAGGACACGGCCTCGCGTTACTCCGTTCTCTACATGCACGATGGGCAGAACGTCTTCGACGCCGCAACGTCGTTTCTCGGGATCGAATGGGGCGCGGATGAATCGGCCGAGCGGCTGATCGAGACCGGGCGCATCCGGCCGCTGATCATCGTCGCGATCTACAACACGCGCGAGCGGATGGACGAGTACACGCCTTGGCGCGACGATCGTCGAAAGGGCGGCGGCCGCGGCGAGGCCTACGCGCGTTTCCTCGTGAAGGAGGTCAAGCCGTTCATCGACCGCGAGTACCGCACGAAGCCGGGCCGCAAGTCGACGGCCGTCGCGGGTTCGTCGCTGGGTGGCCTGATGTCGCTGTATCTCGCGATGGAGTATCCGCAGACGATCGGCAAGTGCGGCGTGATTTCGCCCGCGCTGTGGTGGAACGACCGGCGCATCCTGAAAGAGGCGGAGGCAAAGCGCGAGTCGCTGCGCGAGACGCGCTTCTGGGTCGACATGGGCACGGCCGAGGGCCGGCAGCTCAGCGAGTTCGGCGATGCGCTCTCCGAGACGCGGCGACTGGTGAAGCTCTTTGATGAGATCGGGTTGAAGTCGGGGCGCGACTACCGTTACGTCGAGGTCGAGAACGGCGAACACAACGAGGCCGCCTGGGCGGCGCGCTTTCCGGAGCTTCTGGAGTTCTTCTACGGCCGATGATTGCCCGCGGTTCGCGCGCTGCGCGAGAGGGCATCGGCGGCGCGAACCGACGCGCTGCGGCCGGCGTATCGAGGGAATGCAACCCGCGGACCCCTGCGTTCCATCGAGTCGGGCCCTCGCCCGGCCCGAATCCCGAGGAGAGTGAATGACATTCCATTCCGACGGTCGGCGTGATCCGGCCGCGGTCCGACTGGTCCTTGCGTTCGCGGCCATTTACCTCATCTGGGGCTCGACGTATCTCGCGATTCTCATCGCGCTCGAGACGATGCCGCCGTTCCTGATGGCCGGCACGCGCTTCGTCACCGCAGGCCTGATTCTGTACGCCTGGTCGCGTTGGCGCGGCGCGCCGCGCCCGACACCCGCGCACTGGCGCTCGACGGCCGTGATCGGCGTCGCGCTGCTCATGGGCGGCAACGGCGGCGTGGTCTATGCCGAGCAGCGCGTGGAGTCGGGCATTGCCGCGCTGCTCGTCGCGACCGTCCCCTTCTGGATGGTCCTGCTGGCGTGGCTCAAGCCGCGCGGACAGCGTCCGTCGGCGTCGACGATCGTCGGCGTCGTGACGGGCATGGCCGGCGTCGTGTTGCTGGTCATGCCGAGTTCACAGGCGCTTGGCGCGGGCGTCGATTGGATCGGCGCGGCGATCCTCGTCGAGGCCTCGCTGTCGTGGTCGGCCGGATCGATCTACTCGCAGCATGCACAACTCCCGTCGTCCGCGCTGCTCGCGACGGCGATGGAAATGCTCGCCGGCGGGGCGACGCTGCTCGTGGCCGGCACACTGACGGGCGAGTGGTCGAGGCTTGATCCGGCCGCGGTGTCCTGGCGATCCGCCGGGGCGCTGGCCTACCTGATCGTGTTCGGCGCGCTGATCGGATACAGCGCGTACATCTGGCTGCTGAAGGTCACCACGCCGGCGCGCGTGTCGACCTACGCCTACGTCAACCCGGTCGTCGCGATGCTGCTCGGCTGGCTTATGGCGGGCGAGGCGCTGTCGGGCCGGCGGATCGTCGCGGCGGGCGTCATCCTGACGGGCGTCATCATCATCACGACGCAGCGCAACCGCGCCGCGTCGGCCAAGCGCGCCGCGGCCGGGCCGTCGGCGCCGAAGGCCGAGCCGCGCGAGGCGACGGTCTGCGCATCTCAACGCTGAGCGCGAAGCGATGCGGCGCACGCCCGGGTTCGGCCGATTGCCGACCGCGGCCGCGCCGCCTATCATCGCCCCGGCCGTGACCGTCGTGGCGCTGCCGCGGCGTCGGCCGGAGATCCTCGTGCATGTCGGCAACAGATCGACTGGACATCATCTTCACCGCCCCGCATCCGGATGACCTCGAGATCGGCTGCGGCGGCTGGATCGCCAAGCTCGTCAAGCAGGGTTATCGCGTCGGCATGATCCACATGACCAACGGCGAACCGACGCCGCTCGGCTCGCCCGAGACCCGCGCGAAGGAGTCGACCGAGGCGGCGGCCGTGCTCGGCGCGACGCATGTCGAGACGCTGCCGCTGACGAATCGCGAGCTCATGGACGGCCCGGCCGCGCGCTACGCGCTGGCGACCATCGTGCGGCGGTTCAAGCCGCGGATCCTGGTGGGCTTCGCCGGCCGGACGGTCGCGGCGTCGCCGGATCATTGGCAGGGCCAGTTGATCGCCGAGGCGTCGCGATTCTACTCGCAGTTGACGAAGTGGAACGATCGCTTCGGCAACACCGAGCCGCATCGCGTCGATCATCTCATCTACCGTCCGGTCGCGCGGACGCCCGAGAACCAGCTCTGGCCCGCGACGTTCGTTGTCGACATCGGCGACACGATCGAGCAGAAGCTTGCAGCGGTCCGCTGCTACAAATCGCAATTCCCCGGGGCGCGATTCGCCGGGCTGGAGCATTGGATCCGTTCGGCTGCGGGCTACGAAGGCGGGCTGGCCGGCTTCGACTACGGTGAGCTGTACGCGCTGCCGCGACCACTGGGCGTCAGCGATGCGATGCCGCTGTTCGGCGAGTGGCCGCGGATGGACCCGACGAAGATGAGACAGGAGTAGCCGGCGCGCCGTGCGGATAGGGCGCGCGGCGTTCGGGCGGCGGTCATCGGACCGCCTTGACGGTCGCGCGAGCGTTCCGCGGGATTACATCTTCGGCTTGACGTTGACTCGCCGGCCGCGGCGGCGCTTTCGCGAGATGAGCTTCCGTCCGGCGTGGCGCCGCATGCGTGCACGGAACCCCTGCTTGCGCTTGCGTTTGCGGTGACTGATGCGATGCTCGTAGTGCATGGTCTCGTCCGGCCTTTCGTGCCAAGTCGCTGGACGATAGCCGAATCGGCGATGGATCGCAAGGGCGGGGTCGGAGCGGTGGCCGGGCGATTTGCGTCCGAGAATGTCCGGGCTGGCGCAAGAGATGACGTTTGACAGCGGCCGGGGCCGGATTACACTCTGGCCGACCGGGTTCGCCGGCCCGGAAAGGCAATCGGGATTTTCTGCATCGGAGGATGCAAGATGAAGGAATACGAGCAGTTGAGGCAACTCGTGGAATCGTGCGCCGACGACGTGGCCAAGGCCGAAGGGGGCAACAAGGCAGCCGGAACGCGCGTTCGAAAGACGATGCAGGATATCAAGAACGCGGCCCAGGAAGTCCGCAAGCGAATCCTGGAGGTCCGCTCGACCGACACGCCGGCCGTGCGGTCGGACAGTTCCCCCTCGTAATTGGGTCTTCGGCGCGACCTATACGGACGCCGCGGTTGGCGACCGGGACGGTGCCCGATCCCGCGCCGTCCGGGGCCCGACGCGTGGTCACGGCGCGGGGGTGACGCAAGCGCCACGATCGGAGCTTCATGCCGCCCGAACCCTTCGTTGACCTGAGCCGGATCGATCTCAATCGAGTGCTGGTGACGCGCGAGCAGATCTACAAGATGCTCCCGCAGCGCTACGAATTCGAGACGATCGACGGCATCCTCCACCTCGATCGCGAACAGCACGTCATGATCGCCTATCGCGACGTCCGCGCGGATGAGTGGTGGTGCCGCGGCCATCTGCCCGGGCGGCCGATCTTTCCGGGCATCCTGATGGTCGAAACGGCGGCGCAGATGGCGGCGTTTTACTCGTGCTACGTGTACAACAACGACAAGTTCATGGCCTTCGGCGGGATCGACAACTGCAAGTTCCGCGATTCGGTCATTCCGCCGGCGCGGCTGGTCCTTGCCGGACGGCAGATCGAATCGCGACCGCGCCGCACGATCTGCGAGGTCCACGGCTTCGTCGACGGCAAGCTCGTTTTTGAAGGCACGTTCACCGGATTGCCCATCCGGTAGCGCGCGATCCGGAGCGCCGACCCAATGGCCTCTCGCACGCCGCGCGACATTCCTTCCGCCAGCGGCGAGCCCGTCGCCGCGAAATGCCTGATCCGCGTCGTGCTGACCCTCACCGTCGCCGTGTTTCTCGTCAGCCGGGCGATGACGATCCGCCTGCCGCTCGAGCGCGACGAAGGCGAGTACGCCTACATCGCGCAGCGGATGCTGCTGGGCGAATTGCCGTACCGCGACGTGTTCAATCAGAAGCCGCCGGGCGTCTTTCTCGCGTACCTGCCGGTGGTCGCGCTGTTCGAGCCATCGGTCGTCGCCATCCACCTGACGCTGGCCGTCTGCTCGCTGGTGACGATGATCGGCGTGTTCGTGCTTGTTCGCGAGTTGTTCAACCGCGTTGCGGCCGCGTTCGCGGTGCTGGTGTTCGCGATCCTCTCTATTGAACCGACGTGGCTGGCGACCGCGGCGAACACCGAGCAGTTCATGCTCCTGCCGATGGTCTGGTCGGCGGTCTTCGCGCAGCGCGCCGTTACGTCCGCATCGCGCCGTGCGTGGCTGTTTTGTGGCGCGCTGGCCGCGGCCGCGTGCTTCTGCAAGCAGGTGGCGGCGACGCATGTGTCGTTCCTCATCCTGTGGGCGATCGGGGCGGCGATCCGCGACGGCGCGATCGACATCCGCGCGCTGCGGCGCCTGGCGGTGTGGTTTCCGCTAGGATTCGCCGCCGTCATCGTTCCGGTCTCCGCCTACTTTGCGTTCCGCGGCGGCTTTCACGACTACCTCGAATGCGTCGTGCTGCACAATCTTCGGTACGCCGATTACGTGCCGCTGCAGATCGGGCTGGAGCAACTCGGCGGCGCACTGGGACGACAGTGGCCCAGCCTGCTCGTCGTATGGATCCTGACCGTGTTTGGCATCGCCGGCGGGCGCGGCGACAAGCCCGGACGAACGCTGCTCGTCGCGCTGTGGCTCGGACTTTCGGCCGTCGGTGTGTCGATCGGCTTGTACTTCCGCGAGCACTATTTCCTTCAGCTTGCGCCGGCGATGGCGATTGCGGCGGGCGCGACCCTGGCGCGACTGAGCCGTCGACTGGGCGCGGTGGAGGGCGGGACGCGGCGTGCGGTGGGGGTCGCGTTGCTCGCGGCCGCCACGGTGATTCTTCCGCCGGCCTGGCATCATCGCGCGTTCTGGATCGCGACGCCGGAGCAGCAGGCGCGACTGCTCTACGATGGCAATCCGTTTCCGGAGAGCGAGACGATCGCGCGGCGGATCGCCGAGGTGACCGCGCCGACCGATCGCGTGCTGATCGTCGGGTCCGAGCCCCAGATTCTGTTCTTCGCGAAGCGCGCCAGCGCCACGCGGCACATTCTGTTCTACCCGCTGATGATGGACCTCCCCGGCGCGGCGGAGCGGCAGCGCGAGGTCATCGCGGACGTCGAGCGCGCGCCGCCGCCCTGTATCCTGATGACGAACTTCTATTCCTCGCTGCTGATCGCCCCCGGCGCGCCGCTGCACATCTTCGAGGCGCTCGTGCCGCGGATCGAGGCGGAGTACGTCGTGGATGCGCTCCGCGTGTTCCAGGACGGGGAGTATCGATTCGTGGTCGGGGAGGAGGCCGCGCAGCGCTACGAGCTTGCGAAGAGCGGCGAGCCGATCGGATCGCTCGACATGTTCGTCTTCCTGCGCCGCTCGTGAACGAGTTATGCCTCGTCGAGAAGCGTCTCCTTGACCACCTCCTCGATCGTGGTGTGGCCTTCGAAGATGGCCAGCAGCCCGGACTCGCGCAGCGTCCGCATGTTGGCCTTGCGGGCGTGCGACCGGATGATGTTCGTCGATGCCCGCTGCATGATCAGGTCGCGCATCTCATCGTCAACGACCATGATCTCGAAGATACCCAAGCGCCCGCGATAGCCCGTGCCGTTGCAGTAGTCGCAGCCCTTGCCTCGGAAGAATCGCCGGCCCTCGACGTCGGGCGCGCGCAGCTCCATCTCCATGAGCATCTCTTCGGTGGGCTGGAACTCCGTCTTGCAGTGCTTGCAGATTCGGCGCACGAGCCGCTGCGCGACGACGCCTTCGAGCACGGCCGTGATGAGGAACGGCTCCAGCCCGAGGTCCATCAGCCGCGCGATGGTCGAGGGCGCATCGTTGGTGTGGACGGTGGTGAGCACGAGGTGGCCGGTCAGCGACGCCTGAACGGCGATCTGCGCCGTTTCGAGATCGCGGATTTCGCCGACGAAGATGATGTCGGGGTCCTGGCGCAGGAAGCTGCGCAGGCAGCGCGCGAACGTCAGGCCGACGTCGGGGTTCACCTGGCACTGGATCATGCCGTCGATGTCGTACTCGACCGGGTCCTCGGCCGTGAGGATCTTCACGTCCGGCGTGTTCAGCTTCTTGAGCGCCGCGTAGAGCGTCGTCGTCTTGCCGGAGCCGGTCGGGCCGGTATTGATCACGACGCCGTGGGGCTTTTCGATGAGCTGGTTGAACTTGTGCAGGTCGTCCTCGCGCAATCCGAGCTTCTCGAGGTCGAGGCTGATGCTGGACCGGTCCAGCACGCGCAGCACGACGCTCTCGCCGAACATCGTCGGCAGCACCGCGACGCGCAGGTCGATCGGGTTTCCGCCCAGCGACAGGCTGATGCGGCCGTCCTGCGGAAGGCGCCGCTCGGCGATGTCGAGGTTCGCCATGACCTTGATGCGGCTGGCGATGGCCAGCGACAGAAACCGCGGCGGCGGGATCATCTCGTAGAGCACGCCGTCGATGCGGTAGCGCAGCTTGTATTCGTCCTCGAACGGCTCGAAGTGAATGTCGGAGGCGTGGTCTCGGATGGCCTGGAGCAGGACGAGGTTGAGCAACTTGATGACCGGCGCGGCGTCGATCATCGTCTTGATCTCGTCCAAATCGAGGCTCGCGCCGCGGCCCTCAAACTTTGACAGCTCGTCGTCCGCCCCCAACTCCTTGATCAGGTCCTGCATCGACTCCCCGCCGCCCTCGGGATAGAAGCGGTTCAGGGCCGCCGTGATCTGGTCCTCGGTCGCGAGCTGCGCCCGGACCGTATAGCCCATCAGCAGCTTGAGGTCGTCGGTCGCCTGAAAGTTGTCCGGCGACGACATCGCGACCGACAGCGTGTGCGTCGCGTCGTCGTAGTCGGTCGGGATGATCCGGTAGGTGCGGGCCATCTGCGGGTGGATCAGCCGGATGACCTCGGGCCGGATGTCGGCGTTGTCGAGGTTGACGAGTTCCATGCCGACCTGCGCGGCGAGCGCCATCTGCAGGTCGGCCTCGGTGATGTGGCCGAGGTCGATGAGGATCTGGCCGAGCGGCCCCTTCTTGGACTTCTGGACCGCGAGCGCATCGTGGACCTGCTCGTGCGTGAGCTTGCCCATCTTGCGCAGGATGCGGCCCAGCGGCCGCCCCTTGTACTGGGCGAGCATCGAGCCTTTGAGGGTCGCTTCCGCCATGCATCACTTCCTTCGGCCGCGCTGCCGGCTCCGCCGCCGCATCAGCCCTCGGGCGACGCTTCCTCGTTCGTCGGCAGTCCGCCCGCGAGCATCGCGGCGTCGCCGGCTTCGTGCAGCCGCCCGAGCTTGTCGAGTTTCTCCTGGAGGTCGCCGGGGTGCCGGCAGCGCTCGAGCATGTCGTCGGCGGTGATCAGTCCGCGGTCGAACAGGTTCCAAAGGTGCTCGTCGAGGAGCTGCATGCCGTACTTCTTTCCGGTCTGGATGGCCGAGTCGATGCGAAACGTCTTGTTCTCGCGGACCAGGTTCGCGATCGCCGGCGTGTTCACCATGAATTCATAGGCCGCCACCATGCCGGACGGCTGCCGCGGCATGAGGGCCTGGCTGAGCACGGCGATCAGCGAGGTCGAGAGCTGCACGCGGATCTGCTCCTGCTGCTCGTGTGGGAAGGCGTCGATGATGCGGTTGACCGTGCCCTGGCAGCCGGTCGTGTGCAGCGTCGAGAAGACCAGGTGGCCCGTCTCGGCGGCGCGGATCGACGCCTCGATGGTCTCCAGATCGCGCATCTCGCCGACGAGCACGACGTCCGGGTCCTGCCGCAGCACGCGTCGCAGGGCCTCAGCGAAGCTGGGCACGTCGTTGCCGACCTCGCGCTGGTTGATGAGCGATTTTTTGTGCGAGTGGTAGTACTCGATGGGGTCCTCGACCGTCACGATGTGGCGGTCCATCTCGCTGTTGATGTAATTGATCATCGAGGCGAGGGTCGTGGTCTTGCCGGAACCCGTCGGCCCCGTGACGAGGAACAGGCCGCGCGGACGGCGGCACAGGGCGCGGCAGATCGGCGGCAGTCCGATCTCGTCGAAGGTGAGGAACTTCGACGGGATCAGCCGCAGCACGATCGAGACGTTGCCCTTCTGCTTGAAAACCGCGACGCGGAAGCGACCGGCATCGCCGAAAGCGAAGCCGAAGTCCGTCCCGCCTTCCTCCTGGAGTTCCTGCTGGTTGCGGTCCGGCGTGATGGCCTTCATCAGCGCCACCGTGTCCTCCGGCTCCAGCACCTTCGTCTCCAGCGAACGCAGGTGGCCGTGCAGTCGCAGCACGGGCGGCCGGCCGACCGACAGGTGAATGTCGGACGCGCCGCGCTTGATGCACGTCTCGAGGATGCGGTCAATGTGCAGCGTTGCCATGTCGGCGAGTCATCCT
Source organism: Phycisphaerae bacterium (assembly GCA_023150615.1). Lineage (GTDB taxonomy): Bacteria > Planctomycetota > Phycisphaerae > UBA1845 > UTPLA1 > JAKLKO01. The sequence continues at coordinate 48,563 of JAKLKO010000003.1, read as the reverse complement.
TGCCAGGTCCGGCCGCGCGGCGCGCAAATCGGTGCGCGTCGGCAGAACGGCCGGCGGGTTCCGATCACGTCGGCGCGGCGGCGGACTCCTCTTCCGCGATGATGCCCTCGGCCTGCGTGATCCGTGCGATCTCTTCCGGCGTCGTCCAACCCATCAGGATCTTGCGCTGTCCATCCTCGAGCAGGGTCCGCGATCCGGACGCGCGGGCGGCCTTGCGGATCAGGTTGACCGGGGCGCGCTTGAACGCCAGCTCGCGCAGCTCGTGGTTCATCTGCAGCATCTCGAAGATGCCCTTGCGGCCCCGGTAGCCGGAGTTGTTGCAGCGCGAGCAGCCGCGGCCCTTGTAGATCGGCTTGCCCTCGATCTGTTCGAGCTTGAAGCCGCACATCCGCAGCAGGAACGGATCGGGCGATGGATCGACCTCGCGGCACTCGTTGCAGATCATGCGCACGAGGCGCTGGGCCATGATCGCCTGGATCGAGCTGGCGACCAGAAACGGCTTGATGCCCATGTCGATCAACCGCGTGATCGCCGACGGCGCATCGTTCGTGTGCAGCGTCGAGAACACAAGGTGCCCGGTCAACGCCGCCTGGATGGCGATCTCGCCGACCGCCAGATCGCGGATTTCGCCGACGAGGATGATGTTCGGCGCCTGGCGCAGCATGGCGCGGAGGATCTTGTCGAACGTCAACCCAATGTCGTCGCGCACCTGGCACTGGTTCATGCCCGGGAAGTTGTATTCCACCGGGTCCTCGGCCGTGATGATCTTCTTGTCCGGACGGTTCAACTCCTGCAGCGCCGCGTAAAGCGTCGTCGTCTTGCCGGAGCCGGTCGGACCGGTGACGAGGAAGATGCCGTTTGGCCGCTTGATGATCTTCTGGAACGTCTCGTAGTCGTCCTCCATGAAGCCGAGGGAATTCAGTCCGATCCGCACCGAGTCGGGACGCAGAATTCGCAGCACGATTGACTCGCCGTGCACGGCCGGGCAGGCGCTGACGCGGAAATCGATGTCGCTGCCGTCGATGCGCAGCTTGATTCGGCCGTCCTGCGGCACGCGCTTCTCGGCGATGTCGATGCCCGACATGATCTTGAGTCGCGTCGTGACCGCGCCCTGCATGCGCTTCGGAATCTGCTCCCGCGGCAGGCAAACGCCGTCGATCCGGTAGCGCACCTGCACGCGGTCGGACATCGGCTCGATGTGGATGTCGCTCGCACGGCCGCGGACCGCCTCGGTGATGATGATGTTGATCAGCTTGATGATCGGCGCATCGGAGTCGTCCGCCGACGCCGTCTTCTTCTTGCCCTGCACGTCGCGGTCGAGCGAGTGGTCGACCGATGCGTCGAGACTGCGCGACAGCTCGTCCAGCGACGCCTCCGGCGAATCGAGCGACTTCTCGATGAACGCCTTGATCCGACTGCGCGGCGCGAGAACCGGCTGGATGTCGGCCACGCCGCACTGGAAGCGCAGCAGGTCCAGCGTGTCGAGGTCGAGCGGGTCCCAGATGATGACCTTGAGCTTGCCGTTTTCCTGCGCCAGCGGAAGGATCTCAAAGCGCTTGATGAGCTTGTCGGGGATCAGCGACATCGCGCCCGGCGCGAACAGACCCTTGCTGATCTCGACGTACTCGAGGCCGAACTGCATCGCCAGCGCCTTCGAGACGTCCTCCTCGCCGCACAACTCCAGCTCCACCAGCGACTCGCCCGTTCGCTTGCCCGCCTTGCGCGCGTGCGCGACGGCCTGCTCCACCTGCGGCGGAGTCACCTTCTTCATGCCGACGAGAATCTCGCCGATCTTCTGTTTCAGGCGTGCCATCGCTCGATCCTCGGATCGCTCGTCGCGGGAACGTCGGCGTCGGTCGTGGTCGTCTGCCGGAGGGGACGGCGCGGTCCGGCCGACCCGCCGGCCGACTCGCAAAAATTCTACGCGGACCGCCGCAGCGATTCAATTCGGTGCTTCGCCCCGCCCGGCCGATTGGTCCGCCACGCAGGACCGAATAACATGCCGGAATGATCGTTCTGGACAGCACGCGTCCGGTCGCCGAGGCGGCCCGACTCGTCCGCCTTGCCGACGCGGGGATCGAACGCTGGGCGGCCGCCGTCCGGGCCGACGACCTGCGTCCGGCCGGCCACGAACTCCTCTGCGACCTGCCCGGCGACGAGGACCAGCTCGCGAACCTCGTCCTGCTGATCGACGCGCTGAATTTCTGCTTCTGGGGCGACCCGCCGCCGTCGATCGAGTCCGCCGGCCGGACATTGACGGGCTTCAATGCCGTGTTTCTGTCGCTGCTCGAGGCGATCCGCCGCGAGCCGCGATGGGCCGACGCCCGCTACTGGTGCGACATGTCGGCGGTGGCGTTCCGCGGCGCCTTCGATCGCGCCGGGCCGGTCCCGTTGCTGGCCGAGCGCGAGCAGGTCGTCCGCGAGACCGGCCGCACGCTGCTCGAGCGCTTCGATGGTCGCTTTCGCCTCGCGGTCGAGTCGGTCAACCGCCGCGCGTGGGACGTGGCGGCGCTGCTGCTCTGCTCGTTCGAGTCGTTCCGCGACGTGAGTGAATACCGCGGCCGTCCGGTCTTCTTCGCGAAACGGGCGCAGATCTGCCCGCTCGACCTGTCGATCGTCTGGGCCGCGCACGGCTTCGCGCCATTGGTCGGGCTTGAGCAGCTCAGCGCGTTCGCCGACTACCGGCTGCCGCAGGCGCTGCGGCATCTGGCGATCATGGACATCGATGAGTCGCTCGCCCGGCAGATCGACCGGCTCGACGTGATCGAGGCCGGCAGCGAGCCGGAGGTCGAGCTTCGCGCGGCGACAATCTGGGGCGTCGAGCGGATGCGCGAGGCGCTCGCACGACGCGGTCTCGATGTGCCCGCGTGGCAGATCGACTGGTTTCTCTGGAATCGCGCGCACGACGCGGACGTCGTCGTTCCACACCATCGCACGCGTACGACGTTCTATTGAGCTGCATTTCCGACGTGCGGGATCGGTTATGCGAGGCGTCGCTAGCCGCGGATGCTGACGCGCTGGATCGTTCCAGCCGCGCCCGGCGGCGCGTCGGTCGGCTCCGCCACCGGGGGCTTGGCACGTTTCGGTGGCGGTCCGAGCTGTGATGAGATCGCGAGCAGCTTGTCGATCAACTCGTTCGCCGGGTCGAGTCGGTCCGCGGCCCTGAGCAACTCGTACGCCGCCGACGGACCCTCGGTCACGTAGCGGACGTACGCCAGCATGGTCATGCCCGCCGCATCGCCGGGATTCGCCTGCACGTGCGACTCCAGCGACGCAAGGTGTCGGCGGAAGTCGCCCACCCGGCCGTAGTCGTCGCGCACGTCGTACGCGATCGTCGCCAGCGCGGGTTGCAGTTCGAAGGCGCGGCGTATGAGCCGCACCGCGTCCTCGTATCGCCCGAGCGCGAAAAGCGCGTGCCCGGCGCGGATGCGCGAAACGGCGTTGCCGTGATCCGCCTCGCTCGAACCCAGCAGGGCCATCGCCGCGCGGTCGTATCGGCCGGCGCGGAACAACGACCGCCCATCGTCGGCCAGCTCCACGCTGCGGCGGCGCAGCAGTTCATCTCGCTGGATGACCTGGTTCAGGTAGTGGTAGTCCTGCGCATTACGGAGTGCGGTCCGGTAAGGGATCCTTGCTCGACGCTCCAGCTCGCCGGTCGATGTGAACGGTCCTCTCACGACGCCGTAGGCATAGCCCGGGCTGCCGTACGGGCCGTAGCCGCTGAAGTAGTAGAGGTCCGGGTTGTAGAAGGCCGGCGGCGGAAGCGGGACTGCGCCCGCGCGGTAGAGCCCGGGCGGCAGTGCGCCCGGCAGGGGCTTCTCGGCCGGATGTTGCGGCGGTGGTGGATTGGTTGCGGGCTGGGCGAGGATCGAAGGCGCGGCGACGAACGCCAGCCCGAGTGCCGCGGCGACAATGCTCCATGCGAGACCGGGTCGATTCATCGCAGCCTCCCCGTTCCGAACGCCGATGGCCGGGCCGATGGTCCGCCGTCAGATCGCTTGCGCGGCCGGGCGCGGACCTCGCACGTCTGGCTAGACAGCGCGGGGTGGCGATTCGTTAGTTCCGCCGAATGCTCGACATCGACGACGCCCGTGGTCGAGACATCGAAGGAATCTTCGTGCTTTTCGTCACGAACTTCCTCTGCCCACCGATTGCAATCGCCGCCGTCCCAAGGGGACCACGGTGCGCACCCATCGCAATGCGTACCGGTGCGGTACGGTATCCCCAACGTTCGTTTCTGGCGCGGGTTGTAGATGGCGCGAACGATCCCGCCATCGCCTTCGTTACGTACGGTAGCAGATGTTAGTAAGTGCTAACTAACATCCGTTCGCCATCGCCGGCCGCGTTTGCGTCGTCCCGATGTCGGGCGCGAAATCGATGCGAACGGGCCGGAATTCGCGGATTCTGCGGGAAAAAGCCGTGCATTCCCGCATCGGCGCGAGCACAATGCGCGGCGGTTCGGTCGAACGCAAAGCTAGTAATCGCTATTCCCGAGGGCCCCTGTCATGGTCGCGTCCACGTCCACTCGTGATGGTCTAACGTCGCGCTCCGTCGCCCTGCCGATCGTCGGCCGGCCCGACCTCGCCGATGCGATCGAGCGCGAGCGCCGCCGACTGCTCGCCGAGGCCGGTCTGGATCACGGAATCCGGCACTTCAAGCGGCCGGTCGAGCGCCAATTCACGAAGCAGGAGCGCGGCCACACGACCATCTGGTTTGGCGGCCTGACGATGCGCCACGAAGAGCTGATCAAGGCCGGGCTGGAAGGCCTCGGCTACCGCGTCGGCATCGTCCCGACGCCCGCCAAGGCGGACTTCCAGGCCGGCAAGGAGTACGGCAACAACGGGCAGTGCAATCCGACGTACTTCACCGTCGGCGCACTGGTGAACCATCTCAAGCGGATGCGGGACGACGAGATGGTCCCGCTCGAGGACATCCTCTCGAAGCACGTCTTCATCACTGCCGGGGCCTGCGGTCCGTGCCGCTTCGGCATGTACGAGGCCGAGTACCGCCTCGCGCTGCGCAACAGCGGGTTTGACGGCTTCCGTGTCCTCCTCTTCCAGCAGGGCGGCGGACTCGATCAGGCGGCCGCCGAGGCGGGCATCCAGTTCAACCTGAACTTCTTCCTTTCCCTCGTGAACGCGATGTTAATGGGCGACCTCTTGAATGAGGTCGCGTACCACATCCGGCCCTACGAGGTGGAGCCCGGCCGGACGAATGAGGTCTTCGCGCGGTGCCTGGAGATCTGCCAGGACGCGCTGCGATCCAAGAACTACGACGCGATCCAGGGCGGGGCGCTGGCGAAGATTCTGTCGAAAGTCGCACCGGTCAAGAGCGCCGACGAGGCGGAGAAGTTCCTCGACCAGCTTCGCGGGACGTATTACGCCGACGCGTTCGACCGCTGCCGGCAACGGATCGACGAGGAGATCGAAGTCGACTACACGCGGCCGAAGCCGATCGTGAAGATCACGGGCGAGTTCTGGGCCCAGACCACCGAGGGCGACGGAAACTTCCGCATGTTCCCGTTCCTCGAGGCCGAGGGCGCCGAGGTGCTCGTCGAGCCGGTCGCGACCTGGATCGCCTACATGCTGAACCAGGCCCGCAACGCGGCCATCGACCGCAAGGGCCTGCGCCGCCCGGAGGCCGCGACAAACGGCGACTCGGATTCGAGCCGCGTCGCCGTCGCCGGATTGCGGCAGCGCCTCCGCGACGAACTCGCCTTCCGCCGGAAGATGTTCAAGTTCGCGCTGGCCGACAAGATCATCCAGCGCGAGTACGACCGGCTCCGGGTCGCCCTCGGCGGAACGGCCCACGAGCTGGCGTGTCAGCACGAGCTGACCCGGATGGGTCACCCGTACTACCACAGTCGCTCCGGCGGCGGTGAGGGGCACCTCGAGGTCGCCAAGAACATCTACTACTCGACGAAAGACCTCTGCCACATGGTGCTGAGCCTCAAGCCGTTCGGCTGCATGCCGAGCACGCAGTCCGACGGCGCGCAGGCCGCGGTCATCTCGCATTACAAGGACATCATCTACATCCCGATCGAGACCTCGGGCGAAGGCGACATCAACGCCCACAGCCGCGTGCAGATGGCCCTCGGCGAGGCGAAGAACAAGTGCAAGGAGGAGTTCAACCGCTGCGTGGCGCAGTCGGGATACACGATCGAGCAGATCCGCGCGTTCGTCTCGCGGCCGGAGAACCGCGACCTGCGCCGCCCGCTGCGGCACGTGACCCACCGCAAGGGCGTGATCGGCCGAGCGGCGAACTTCATCCTCGATGTGGCCGAGCAAATGCGGCGCGAAGGAGTGTCGGCGGACTCGGAGGCGACGGGCGCGCTCGCCACCGCGTGAAGCCGTCGCACAAGGCTCTGAGACCGGGGTGCACCGAGGTCTTCCGTCGAGATGATGTGCAGCGAGAGGTACTACCTTCGGCGACGGGTCGAGTCGCGCTGCGTCACGAGCACGCGGAATCGCCCGGACCGTTCCGGCTGTTCGGCGGCTTTGGGAAGAAGATCGACCCAGCGAGCGAGCTGCTTCATGTCGAGTCGCGGGTTCGCGTCCCCGAGTGCGGGTTGGTCGCGTCATCCGTCCCGACCGATCGCATCCCGATGGGATGCGGCGTCGTGCGAGTTCGCCGCGGCAATTCACTCCGGGAGTCCGAGCATGTTCGCGGGCCCAGTCGCTGAGTCGGACCGACCCCGCGGCGAAACCATCGAGGTGAAACGGGCGGATGCCGTACCGGCCGTCTCCGAACACGCCGAAGACCGGCAGGCGGCGCAACATCCAGGCGATGTTGTTGATCAGGATGTCATCGCCGCCGAAGCGCACGGACGGGCGCAGGATCGCGTGCGACAGGCCCGATTCGCGCACGTCGCGCTCCAGCCGGCGCGCGGCAATCCGCCGTTCCGAGTATCCGGAGGCGCCGGTGACCGCGTGCGTGACGGACTCCATCCATGCGACCTGGTCGGATTTCAGCATCGTCGCGGCGCGGTGGCTGACGAATCGTTTCAGAAGTTTCAAAAACACTGTCCGGGCCGGCCGATCGTCCGGATCGGCCAGGCGAAGCGTTCGACGCGCGACCCTGCGATGGGCAAGACATGAGCAACACGTTTCATAAGTCGGATTCCCATGGCTCGGGCGGCTGCGGCTCATCGAAGTGCGGAGGCGGCGAACCCCCGGCGCTCGTTCAACTGAACGTCGGCCTCGCGACCGTGAGCACGACGCGCCCGCAGATCGAGGACCTCCCCTTCGCCGCCACCGACAAGTACCCGCAGGGCCTGATCATCGGCCTCGACGTCGGCAGCACGACCGTCAAGTTCGTCGTGGTGAATCCGGTCACCGACGAAATCCTGCACAAGGACTACCAGCGGCACGAGACCAAGCAGCCCGAAAAGTGCATCGAGATGCTCCGCGTCATCGAGCAGAAGTTCGCCGGCGTGCCGCGCAACGCCTTCCGCGTCTTCATGACCGGCTCCGGCGGCGCCAGCATCGGCCGGCGGATCGGCGCGAAGTTCGTGCAAGAGGTCAACGCGGTCAGTCTCGCCGTCGAGAAGCTCTACCCGGACGTGCAGAGCGTCGTCGAACTCGGCGGCCAAGACGCCAAGATCATCGTCTTCAAGACCGACGAGGAGTCCGGCAAGAAAAAGAAGATCCCGTCGATGAACGACAAGTGCGCCGGCGGCACGGGCGCGGTCATCGACAAGATCAACGCCAAGCTCAAGATCCCCGCCGAGCAACTCTGCCAGATGGGCTACCTCGGACTGAAGCTGCATCCCGTCGCCGGAAAGTGCGGCGTCTTCGCCGAGACCGACATCAACGGTCTTCAGAAGCAGGGCGTCCCCTCCGACGAGCTGATGGCCTCGCTCTTCGAGAGCATCATCCAGCAGAACCTCTCGGTCCTGACGCGCGGCCACACGCTTCGGCCGCAGGTCCTGCTGCTCGGCGGACCGAACACCTACATCCGCGGCATGATCGACTGCTGGCGGCATAACATCCCCATCATCTGGAAGGAGCGCAAGGTCGCGGTCCCCGACAAGCCGGTCGAAGAGCTCATCGTCGTCCCCGACAACGCGCAGTACTTCGCCGCCATCGGCGCCGTCGAGTTCGCCAAGATCGAGGTGCAGGACAACCCCAACTTCGGCGTCTTCCGCGGACTGGCCGAGCTGGAGTGGTACGTCCACCACGGCCGCGTCGAGGAAAAGAAAGCCAAGGGCAGCGCCGGCCTGGTCAAGGACGAGGCCGAGCTGGCCGCTTTTCGCGAGAAATACCGCAAGGAGCCGTGGGAGCCGGCGCGGTACGAGCCGGGCGCGCACGTCCGCGCGTTCCTCGGCCTCGACGGCGGCAGCACGAGCACCAAGGGCGTGCTGATGGACCTCGACAAGCGCGTCATCGCCCGCGCGTATCAGCTCTCGAAGGGCAATCCGATCGAGGACACGCAGGACATCATCGCGCAGCTCCAGCGGCAGATCGTCGATCAGGGCTGCACGCTCGAGATCCTCGGCGTCGGCACGACCGGCTACGCCAAGGACATCCTGCGGGACGTCATCGGCGCGGACGTCGCCCTCGTCGAGACCGTCGCCCACACGCAGGCCGGCCTGCACTTCTATCCCGGCACCGACGTCATCTGCGACGTCGGCGGGCAGGACATCAAGCTCATCATCCTCAAGAACGGGCAGGTCAAGGACTTCAAGCTCAATACGCAGTGCTCGGCCGGCAACGGCTACTTTCTGCAATCCACGGCGCAGGGCTTCGGCTTCACGGTCGAGGAATTCGCCGACGTCGCCTTCAGCGCCAAGGCCATGCCGAGCTTTGGCTACGGCTGCGCGGTCTTCATGCAGTCCGACATCGTCGATTTCCAGCGCCAAGGCTGGTCGCCCGAAGAGATCATGGCCGGCCTATGCGACGTGCTGCCCAAGAACATCTGGCTCTACGTCTCGCAGATTCCCAACCTGGCGAAGCTGGGGACGAAGTTCGTGCTCCAGGGCGGCACGCAGAACAACCTCGCCGCGGTCAAGGCGCAGGTCGACTTCATCCGCTCGCGCTTCCGCGGGACCGGCGTCGAGCCGGAGGTCATCGTGCACAAGTTCTGCGGCGAGGCCGGCGCGATCGGCTGCGCCGTCGAGGCGCACCGGCTGTACGTCGAGCAGGACCTGCGGACGTCGTTCATCGGCTTCGACCGCGTCCGCGCGATCGAATACCGCACGACGCGAAACGAGAATACGCGCTGCTATTTCTGCAAGAACAAGTGCCTCCGCACCTTCATCGACGTGAAGACCGGCACGACGCCCGGCGGATCGCTCGTCGACCTGACGTCGCACATCATCAAGTCCGGGCCCGAAGCCGGTCATCCGACGCGCATCAAGCACGCCGAGGCCGTGCCGGTCGCGGCGATGGCCGAAGCCGAGGCCGAGGTCTCCGCGCCCGGATCGAAGTCCGCTTCCAAGGTCCCGCTCCAGCAGGGCGAACAGCGCCTGATCATCGCCACGTGCGAGAAGGGCACGGTCGAAGACGTCAACGACATGCGCGAAATCAAGAAGGGCCTCGACGCGGTCAAGAAGGCGAATCCCAACTTCGCCGAGATCACGGCCCGCGAGGCCTTCGCGAGCATGAACGTGCCGAGCGTCGCCGATCCGCTGCCGACCGTTGGCCTGCGGAACGTGCTTCACCGCCGTAAGATCGAACGCCGGATCGAGCGGATGAAGCGCCGCGAGGAGATCCGCATCGGCCTGCCGCGCGCGCTGAACATGTACTCGATGGCGCCGTGGCTGACGGCCTACTTCCAGTCGCTCGGCATCCCGCACCGCAACCTGGTCTGGAGCGACTACACGAGCGAGGAGCTTTACAAGGAAGGGGCGAAGCGCGGCGCGATCGACCCCTGCTTCCCCAGCAAGATCGGCATCCCGCACGTGCACAACCTGCTCTACCACAAGCACGCCGAAAAGCCGCTCAACTACATCTTCTTCCCCATGATCGACTCGCTGCCCACCTTCCTCGACGAGACGCTTTCGTCGCGCGCCTGCCCGACCGTCACGGCCACGCCCGAGGCCGTGAAGGCTGCCTTCACCAAGGAGAGCAACCTCTTCGCCGAGTTCGGCATCGAGTACCTCGACACCTTCCTGTGCTTCGCCGAACCGGCCCTGCTCGAGCGACAGATGTTCAACCAGTTCGTCGATCGCCTCGGCCTTTCCGAGGAGGAGAACCGCCGCGCCTGCCGCGCTGCGTGGACGGCCTATGACGCCTTCTGGACGCGGATGCGCGGCATGGCCCGCGAGGTGCTCGAACGGCTCGAGGCGAACCACGAGATCGGCGTCGTCCTGCTGACGCGGCCGTATCATCACGATCCGGGTGTCTGCCACGAGATTCCGGACGAGTTGCAGAAGCTCGGGTATCCGATCTTCACGATGGACGTGCTGCCGCAGGCCCCGGACATCCTGGAGCGCCTGTTCGGCGAGGAGGTCCGCCGCGGCGAGTTCGCCAGTCCGTTGTCGATCGAGGATGCGTGGAAGAACGCCTACTCGGAGAACACGAACCGCAAGGTGTGGGCGGCGAAGTACTGCGCCCGGCACCCCAACCTCGTCGCCCTGGAGTTGTCCAGCTTCAAGTGCGGGCACGATGCGCCGATCTACAGCGTGATCGAGGAAGTGATCGAGAACAGCGAGACGCCCTACTTCTGCTTCAAGGACATCGACGAGAACAAGCCGACCGGCTCGATCAAGATCCGCATCGAGACGATCGCCTACTTCCTGCGGCGGCATCGCGAGAAGCTCGTCGCGCGGCAGGAGAAGCTGCGGCAGATCGAGCGACAACTCGCCGAGTTCGCCGATCGGCTCGCGCGGCGCGGCACGGCCGTCGCGCCCGTCGAGCTTGCCGGGTCGGTCGCCGTCGGCGTCTGATTGCGCCGCGCAGCGCGTCGCGCGCTGCGGGCATTGACGGAAGCGCACGGGATGAACACCATGGTCGCGGCGGTCACGGGATGGGCGGGAGGTCGTGTGTCGGTTTCCGACAAGGTCATGTTTGAGATCTACCGCGAGGCGGATTACGCCCGGCAGTACCGCGTCGTCTATTTCACCGAGCTGGACGAACACAACAAAGAGAACGAGATCAGCCGCGCGATGGCCGGAGAGCACTTCATCGACGGCTTCATTCCCGATCGTTGCAAGGACGAGGCGAAGCAACTGCTCGGCGAGATCGTCGGCCGGCTGAACCGCGGCGAGGCCATCGCCGCGGCCGAGGTGCAGCGGCGGCTCCGCGAGCGCGGTCTGCTGGCGGACTGAGGGATCGGCCGCGCGGGCCTCGACGGGACAGGACGAAAAGGAGTGATCGAGTGGGAGTCAAGCAGCGACCCGAGGTCCCGGCGCATCTGAAGCGCTGGGGAGAGGCGCATCCGACCTATCTTCCGTACGAGCCGCGGCCGGCGGTAACGCGAAAGAACGCGAAGTCGGCGCTGGATCGCTACAAGCTCTCGCTGCGTCGATACGACCCGAAGCACGCGCGGCTGCCTTGGGAGATGCTCTCGGAATGCCCGACCTGCGACGCGGTCGTGCCCTCGACCTTTCGCATGATCGACGATCGCGTCGTGCTCAGCATCCGCTGTCCCGCCTGCGGATCCGCCCACGAAGCGCACGAAGACGTACTCTTCCATTCCGATGCGCGCAGCGACCTTCCCGACTCGCCGACACATACCTACGGCGGCACGAAGATCAACCCCATCGTCCGCGGACTGCCGCGGACGCTCGAAACGCTCTGCCCCGAATGCTCCTGCAACGTCCTCGGCCGCTACTACGTCAAGCGCGGCCGCGTCATGATCGAGAAGACCTGCCCGCAGCATGGCTACTTCCGCGACTGCATCAACAGCGACGTTAATGTCTACCTGCGGGCCAACTACTGGACCTTCGAGGAGCAGCCGGGCGTCACCAACCCGCGCGTGACGCACGCCGTCTCGTGCCCCAGCGACTGCGGCCTGTGCAACCAGCACCAGTCCGTCGCCGTCCTCGCCAACATCGACCTGACCAACCGCTGCAACCTGACCTGCCCGGTCTGCTTCGCCAACGCCAACGACGCCGGCTACGTGCACGAGCCGAGCTTCGAGGAGGTCGAGCGCGAGCTGATGCAACTGCTCGACTGCCGCCCGATCCCCTGCACCAGCGTCCAGTTCTCCGGCGGCGAGCCGACGATCCACTCGCGCTTCCACGACATCGTCCGCCGCGCGAAAGAACTGGGCATGACCAACATCCAGGTCGCGACCAACGGCATCACGCACGCCAACCTGGATTTCGCCCAGCGCAGCAAGGAGGCCGGACTGCACACGCTCTACCTCCAGTTCGACGGCCTCGACGATCGCATCTACAAGTTCGTCCGCGGCGAAGCCCTGCTGGAAAAGAAGCTCCAGGCGATCGAAAACTGCCGCAAGGTCGGGCTGAAGGTCTGCCTCGTCCCCACCCTCATCAAGGGCGAGAACGACGACCAGGTCGCGAAGATCTTCGACTTCGCCGTCGCAAACGCCGACGTCACCAGCGCGATCAGCTACCAGCCCGTCGTCTTCACCGGCCGCATCAACCGTCGCGACCTCGAGCGCAAGCGCTACACCCTCGGCGATCTGGCTCACGCCATCCACGATCACACCGGCGCGGCGCTGGAGCGCGACTTCTTCCCGCTCTCGTTCGTCACGCCGCTGTCGCAGTTGCTCAGCGTCCTCGAGGGCAAGCCCAAGATCCGAAGCAGTTGCCACTCCGACTGCGCCTTCGGCACCTATTTCCTCGTCGCGCCCGAAAAATACCCCGGCCAGCCGTCGCGCCAGCGCGTCGTGCCCATCCCCCGCGTCTTCGACATCGCCTCGCTGTTCACCGAGATGAACGAGCTCGCCAAGCGGCTCGAGCGCAAGCAGCGCGTGTCGAAGCTCGACCTGCTCCGCGTCTTCTGGCTCTTCGTGAAGAACTACAACCACCGCGAAGCGCCCGATGGCCTGACCGTCATGCGCTTCATCCGCTCCATCCAGGGCTGTGTCAGCAAGACCGACGGCCGAAGCGCCCGCGCCGAGAACGACAACTACAAGACGCTCATGTGCGCCGGCATGCACTTCCAGGACCGCTACAACTACGACGTCGAACGCGTGAAGCGCTGCGTTATCCACTACAGCACGCCCGACGGAATCTATCCCTTCTGCACTTACAACAGCGGCCCGACCTATCGCCCCTTCATCGAGGCCATGTGGTCCACGCCCAACGAGGCGTGGATCGCCGCCCATCCCGGCCAGCGGATCGTCCCGCCGAGCAGCCCCAACTCGGTGCTCCCGTGGGCGGGCAAGTTCGGCGCCGACCCCGACGAGGACGAAAGCTGGCGAACGCTCCGGCAAGACGGCGGCCGGTTGGCGAGCTATCTGTCGCTGCCGATCGCTGGCGGTGCGGCCGGCCAGAGCAAGGTGGGGGGCCTCAAGGGCGGCTGCGGTTCGGGCTGCGGGTGTGGGTGACAGCGACGCCATTGTCTGTCGATGGTCCGGTTCGGCGAATGGCGAGGCATCGCCATGAAGGGCGTCGTTCGGGTCCTGTCGCTGCTTGTGGTGTTCACGTTCGGACGTGCCGCCCTCGGCCACGCGAAGGCGCTCGCCAGTCGGTGGGCATTCGTTTGGGTTTCGTCGTCCACGGCATCGCCTTCGGGATGGTGATCGGTCGTGCGGTGCTTTGGTCGTTCTTGGCATGGCGGGACCGTGCGAACCGCGCGCTGGCGACCAGGCTGACCGGCGACTGGCGGACGGCCGGGTACGATCGGGCGGCGGCAAGTCAGGGGCGGGCACGGGCCGCGTGCCTGCCGATCTTCCGCTTGCCCGAGGCGCAATGGACTCACTTGCGGACGAGTAACGCGCTCGAGTCGATCTTTCCCGGCGTGCGTCCTTCGGAAGCGGCACGCGGGCACACCGGTCCGCCGACATCAAGTGCCGCCGGTTCCGCCGCAGGGGCATGATCACCTGATACACCAGGGACACGCCGCTGGTCTTCCAGTAGCCCTTGGCCAGGGTGATGATTCCGGCGGCCCCTTGAGGGAAGGGACAGTGGGTCCGGGTGGCCCGGAAGGACGGTGAAACATGAGCGCGAAGAAGATGATCCGGGCGGTCGGCTACGCCCGCCGCAGCACGGACATGCAGAAACGCTCGAGCCCCGACCAGAAGGCCTGCGTCGAAAAGTGGGCCGCCGAGCACGGCTACCGCATCTTGCGCTGGTTCGTGGACGACGCCGTCAGCGGGACCAGCGCCAAGGGGCCGGGCGGCGCTGGAAGCGGAACTGGCCGACGCCGGGGCGGGGTCCGCGAGGTGGCATAATCGTTCGCCGGAATGCCCATAGGGTCACGGAGTAGCAGGAGACTCCGCGATCGCCACGCCCGGCAAATCGTCTTTGTTCAATACTCCACAGTCATTTGCCGCCTGCTTTAGAGATGCGACCTCATCCATTTGAACGCGATCATCCTTAACCGCCTCCGCGTGGGCTAGAATCGCGTCCCGGATTGTCTTTTTGTCGATTCCATAGTCGATTGCGCGCCTCATGGCCCATACGCGACTGGTGCCGTTTGATGTTTTCCCACGAATGAAATCCAGCAGCTTTTCGGGCGGCTTCTGTATCTCAATCCGGTAGGCATACGCTTGCACCTGGTCACTAAGAGGAACCTGCCCGACGGGATTCGCCTGAAGGAACGCGCGAACATCCTGAATCGCCGTCTCATCGGCCAAGTGAGCCAAAACGTCCGCCGCTCCCCAACAAAACGTGGACGGCGTGTTGTTCGGAGCGCGTATCAGCTTTCGCAGTGCCGGGATGTCTTGCGGCTCAAAGAGACGCTCAAGCCCCTCCGGATATGGGTAATGCGTCGCCGTGATTTTGATAAGCCTCAATGCGGCTGCCTTGCGAATTCCCTTGTCAACCGGTGCAGCCGCGATCAGGCGTCCCGCCTTTTGCTGCACGTCAGGCCTGAACCAACCGGTGCGAACCGTGCAGAACTCGACCAGCAAATCCATGAGTGGGCGAGGGTCGGACAACTGCGGCAGCAGCGGCTCAGCGCAGCTTTCCACGAACCGATCGAGGAGCGAAGCGTCTCGCCCATGCACCAAGTCCTTCGCCTGCACCGGCTTGTCCTTCAACTCTGCCAGCTTCGAAGCCATCAACGAGACGACGTGGCGGGCCGATGCGGCGTCTGTCTTCGTCGCCAATACCGGGAGAGCCTGCTCACTCACGAGGCCGTGGGAGCCGCTATCCTCGATGATGTCAAACAACGTTTTCACGACCGCAGGGTCGCCCGACGCGGACTCTGTTTCGAGGCGAGCCAGAATTGCCTTCGCTTCGAAATACTCCTTCTGCGAAGGCTGCGGGAGTTTACTTATCTGTCGAAGACGCGCCAGGTCTTGACCTGGGTCGGCGTAAGCGCTCATGGCAAGTGCCCCGATGACAAAGAAAGCTAGAATAGCACGCGCGATGGCCATAATCGATCTCCTCAAGGCAGGTTCCAGGTACCGTTCATGACGCGAGTCGTAATCACTACTTGCTCGGAACTCGGAACGATCACCGGCGGGATCAAGTCAAGAGAGAGAACGTTTTGACTTCCCGCTGGCACGTCCTCTTCAGAATCATAGGGAGCAACCCCGCTGCGGCGCAACAAGTAATGCGCCTACTGATGTTCCCTCGTATTGTGTGCCGTCTAGACAAAGCTGCCAGACGAGGCGGTGCCGCTTCCATCGAGCGGTGGCGGGAACTTGACTGGATAGCCATAGATGTGCGCGTTGTTGTTCAAGTTGTCGATGTACCGCTTCATCTGGGAAAGCGACAGCCGGCAGCCGCGGTTGTTGACGTTGCCGACTGTTTCGCTCGGCATGCTGGCGAATACCACCCGCACCTTCACTGGAATTGTCACCGTCTGTGCTTTGGGCGGGGCCTGCCGGCATCCGGCCGGCAGGCGAAAACGGATAACGGCGCGGGCAATCGCCGCGCTACGACCTACGGCCCGATCAGCGCCGCGACAAACGGCCGGATGTCCAGTCCGTTGGGTGCCTCGTCGTCGTTCAGGTCGCTGCGCATCACGTAGTCGGGATTCGTCTCGGTTCCCACGAGCACGCCCACGAACAGCGCCCAGTCGTTCGCATCCACGTCGCCGTCGCCGTCGATGTCGCCCGGCACGAGGATCGGCGTCAGCGGTACGGTCGACATCGCCATCAGCTCCGGCGGGCAGCGCCCGTTGTCCGCCCAGAGCTGATACATCACGTCGCCCGTGGTGTCCGTCGTGTTCTCATCGCGCAGGAATTCGATGTAGTCCTTGCTCGTGCTCTGGTAGTACACGCGGACCTCCGCCGAGACGGCCGCGGGCGGAATCGTGTAGAAACTGTCATCCCAGTGCTGCCCGTCGGCGTAGCTGGCCCCGACCGGTGCTCCGCCGAACAGGGCGTAGTTCGCATTCGTGAACCCGCGCGGCGGGATGCGATTGTCCTTGTAGATCTTGTTGTTCAGCACGAAGTGGAAGCTCGGCCCGGGCTGCACGCCGACCAGCGAGGCGGTGTCCGTGTCCAGCCCCGGCTTGGCCTCGTAGATCTTGACCTCCGGATCGTGCGTCAGCACGCCCGTGGCGATGTCATACGCGCCGGACTCCGACAGCAGCGTGGACGAGGCATCGAAGAACCGCACGTTGATCCACACCCGCCGCCCTTCCGGGTAGCCCGTCGGCAGCTTGTGCCCCGCCTCGTTCGTCACCGTCACCTTGAGCTGCGCCGATTGCTGCACGGCCGCCAGCGTGGCGGCGTTTTGAAGCTTGTACTGCGCGCGGAGGATCCCTGCTGCCAGCGGCACCGGATCGACCTCGCCGGGATACAGGTCGTCCAGCAGGCCGGGCAGCCACGTGCTCCCGCCGGTCATGTCGTGCAGCGGCAGCAGCGTGCGCAGCGGCGCCTCGCCGAGGTTGCAGCCGTAGCCGGTCACGGCCTGCATGTGACAGTCCTGGCAGACCGAGACGTACGCGCGATTCCCGCCGAACTCGGGCGCAAAGACGCCGGTCGGCGTGTTGTAATCGCTGTAGAACCACTCGCTGTAGGTTCGCTCGATCGGCATGAGCACGTGCGCCGACGTGTCGGCCGGCGGCGTGTCGAACGCGTTCGGCGGATACGCCCCCGAGCCGTCCTTCGAGAACGCCGGATTGCTCACGTCGTGACACGTGCCGCAGAACGCCGCATCGCGATGGATCGGCGAATAGAGAATCGTGTGCGCGCTGCCCGCGTCGGCGAACGGGCCGCGCCGCGTTCCGGACGGATCGGCCACGAACATGCCGTTGCCGAACGTGTTCGGCGGCATCGTCAGCGCCGCCAGGATGGCCACATCCTCCGCCGGGTTCTCCGGGTCGGAGATTGGATCGACGAGTCGATGACACAGCGAGCAGGAGACGCCGTGCTTGTCGCCCATCGCCATCTGGCTGCCGTCGGTCGGGACCGATCGTCCGCGCAGCCACCCGTTGGGGATGTGACAGCGCAGGCAGACATCGCCCGAGTCCGGCGCATCCTGGTTGGCGATCGTCATGCACGCCAGGAACAGCGGATCGCGCGAGGCGTGCGCCATCATGCTGCCCTGCCAGTTGAAGTACGGCTCCACGTTCCAGTCGTAGTCGGCGTGACAGCCGGTGCAGGTGAACGGATCGTCGACCGTCCCGCCCTCAAACGGCTGGCTGCCGGGCAGGTCAAAGTCGCGCAGTGTCGTCGGCGCGATCCCGCCCGCTGGCGCGATGACCGTAAAGACCGCGTTGCTGGAGTCCTGACCCACGTTGCCGGCGTTGTCGCGCGCCCGCACGCGGACAAGGGCCGTCGTCGTCGGACGATTCGGCAGGAAGATCGTCTTCGATCCCGTGTGCGGCAGCGAGAGAAACAGCGGGCGATACGTCGCGCCGTTGTTGTCCGACAGCAGGAGGTCGATCGATGCGATCCCGCCCGTGTCGGTCGCCGTCCACTGCACGAGCATCGAGGCGTTGCCCGTCCCCGTCTCGCCGCCGTTCGGCGAGAGCACAGTGACGACCGGCGGCGTGATGTCCGGCGCGAGCACCGGCACGAGGTAGGGCTGGATCTCCGAAACCGTGACGTTGGAGACGCTGCCTACGTTCGACGGCGTCAGGCCCGGAAACGTCGGCGTGTTGCTGTAGTTCGTCGTGTCGGTCACCTCCGTCAGCGTCGTGTAGCCGTCGGCGTCGGAGTCCTCGTTCTGGATCGATCGGATCGCAGCGCGGCGGCCGTCGAGGTTGTTCGGGTAACTGCCGATCACTTGGCCGACGCGCACGCCGTACGGATTGCGCGAGCCGCCGCCGTTGAAGTCGTAGTGGCAAACGCCGCAATGCCCGGGCCTGCTGGGCACGGTGTCGATCGGCGTGCCCACGGCGCCCGGATACTCTGTGAAGAAGGCCGCGCGATAGGTGTTCCGCGCCGCGGCCGCATCGGGCAAGCAGGCCACGACGGTCAACACGATCAGCCGTATCCCGAATATCCGGAGCGATGCGAAATGAACGCGGGCGTGCATGGGCTTCTCCTCCGGACGCCCGGCCCCCGCTGGCGTGGGCCGGACGTCACCCCGGCCAGCTCGCAACGTGCGCGCGGCGCATGCCGCACCCGTCGCTTTCGCCTGGACGCAGCAAGTTCCATGCCGTTCGAACGTTCGTTCGGACCGCCGTCCCGGCCCCCGGGCCGCACGCGCAGCCGATGTTCCCGTACCTCCGGTCCGGTCCGCGTGGAAAAATCCACGTCGGTGTGGATTTTTCCACGTTCCGGCCGGAAACCCGCGGCACGGCGACGCGTTACGTCGGGCGTCCCGCCAGGCGTGCGGCGCGCGGTAAATCGGTGCGGCCGGCGGCGGTGAACATTACTAACAGAGTCGATAATAGTCACTTTGCCGCGGGTGCGCCGAGGAATCCTCACACGAGAATCGCCGCGCCTGACGGGTCCGCAGTGCGCCACGCCTGAGTGCTCAGGTCTCGGACGTCTCCAGCCGGCTCGTCCGTGCAGTCCGAGAAACGCCCTCGCCAGAGCCGCAGGCACTCCGGCCCGCGGAACCTCGCTCGATCCCACCGGCCCAAACCGCCCCCGCGAGGTACAATTACGAAAGCCCGCCGCGGCCCGGCGTCGGGCACTGGAGGAGAAAGATGGGGCGTCCGTCGCACCGGTCACCGGTCCTTTGCGCAATCTCCGTCGCCGGCCTCTGCGCCATTGCCGCCGCGGGCGATCTCAACCCGCCCGCCGGCCCGATCGCGCCGACCCAGCGAACGCACATCGGCACTCTGCCGTTCGACATCAATCAGCCGGGCTCCTACGTCGTGACACGCGACCTGACCGGCACCGCCGGCGCGGCGGGGATCCGCATCAACGCCGACGACGTGGCGATCGATCTCAACGGGTTTACGCTCCGCGGCGTGCCCGGCACGCTTGACGGCGTCGCGACCATCGGCACGCGGCGGAACGTCGCCGTCCGCAACGGCACGATCACGGGCTGGGGTCAGGACGGCGTCGACCTGTCGACGGCGACGCAATGCGACGTGAGCGACCTGCGCATCTCGGCCAACGCCGGATCGGGCGTGCGGATCGGCAGCAGCTCGGGCGTGGCCGATTGCAACATCCAGAACGGCGTGAACGGCATCGACGGCGCGGCCGCAAGCGATTGCCGCATTACCGATTGCGCCGTGCGGCAGACGAGCGGCCGGGGCCTCCTGCTCGGCGCGAGCGCGAACGTTCGCGGCTGCAACGTGAGCTTCGCCGGGAACGTGGGCATCGAGATCGGCACGGGCGGCATGGTCCGCGACTGTGTCGTCACCGGTTGCGTCCTGTCGGGGATCATGACGCTCGCCAATTCCACCGTGATCGCCTGCACCTCGACGACGAACGGCGAACACGGCATCTCGTGCGCGTCCTACTGCAACGTCCGCGATTGCGCCGCGCAGCAGAACCTGTCGACCGGCGTCTCCGCCTCGAACGGCTCGGTCGTCCGCGATTGCTCGGCCACGCAGAACGTCACGGGCATCGGGCTCGGCTCCGGCTGCACCGTCGTCGGATGCTCGGCGTTCGGGAACAGCGACCGCGGCATCCTCGCCGCCATCGGCTGCACCGTTTCACAATGCTCGGCCTACTTCAACGGCATGAGCGGCGCGGCCGCCAACAAGGACGGCATCTTCACGGGCATCAGCGCGACGGTCACGCAATGCACGGCCTACGACAACGGCGACGACGGCATTGTCGTCGGCGCGGGGAGCACCATTGTCGATTGCTCATCGAACGGCAACGACGGCGACGGCATCCAGGTGCCCAACGATTGCCGCGTTGTACGCTGCACAGC
Source organism: Phycisphaerae bacterium (assembly GCA_023150615.1). GTDB lineage: Bacteria > Planctomycetota > Phycisphaerae > UBA1845 > UTPLA1 > JAKLKO01. The sequence continues at coordinate 28,246 of JAKLKO010000003.1, read as the reverse complement.
CGACAGCAACGGCCTCGGCGAGTTCCTCGGCGCAGCCATCCACGTCACGGGTTCCGACAACCGCATCGAAGGCTGCAACGTGACCGACACGATCATCGGGCTCGACGTCGACGGCGCCGGAAACGTGATCGTCGGCAACACCGCTTCCGGTAATACGACGAACTACGACATCGTCGCGGGCAATTCCGCCGGTCCGATCACGAACGTCGCCGGCGCGGCCATCACGACCTCCAACCCCTGGGAGAACTTCGAATACTGATGCCCGCCTGCGCGGAGTGGACTTCGCCGCGCGCCGCACGCCCGAATTGCCGATCCTGCGGTTTCCCACTAAGATGATTCGTTCGTTTTGTCGCCGAATTCGCGCGAAGGGATGGCCGCCATGTCGAAGCGACGCGAGATCAAGCTGGGCACGTCGGGCTGGAGCTACGACGACTGGGTCGGCCCGTTCTACCCGTCCGGCACCGCGTCGAGCGACTATCTCACCGTTTATGCGGAACACTATTCGATCGTCGAAGTCGACTCGACGTTTTACCGCATGCCGACCGCCGAGATGGTCGACCGCTGGCGGACGGTCACGCCGCGCCACTTCGAGTTCACGCTCAAGGTCCCCAGCGTCATCACCCACGAAAAAGTCCTGCTCGGCTGCCGCGACGAGTTCCGTGCCTTCGCCGAAATCGTCAAGAGCCTGGGCAAGAAGCTCCGCGCGGTGCTGCTCCAGTTCGCCTACTTCAACAAGCAGGCCTTCCCAAGCAGCAAGGAGTTCTTCGAGCGCCTCGACCGCTTCCTCGCCTCCGTCGCCGACGAGGAGATCCCGATTGCGGTCGAGATCCGAAACAAGACCTGGCTCGGCAAGGACTGGTTCGAGCTGCTCCGCAAGCACCACGCCGCCAGCGTCCTGCTCGACCACGCCTGGATGCCATCGATCCCGGAGATGATCGAGCGCTACGACGTCCTGACCGGGCCGTTCGTCTATACCCGCCTGATCGGCGACCGCGAGGGGATCGAGAAGATCACCAAGAAGTGGGACCGGGTGGTCGTCGATCGCTCCTCGAGGCTGGCAGAGCTGGCCGAGGCGCTGCGAAAAGTCGCTGCCAACACGGAAGTTATCGTCTTTGCCAACAATCACTTCGCCGGCCATGCCCCTGCCACGCTGACCGAGTTAGCTTCAGTTATGGGACACGCACGGTCGATACCACACCTGTCGGATTAGGGTTTATCCCACTGCGGCCGGACCGGACCGGTGGGCTTCCGCTGCGACACGGTGCGCGACGGTCGGGGCGATCCAGAGGAGTCCTGGATGCCGATGCTCGAGCGCTCGGCCGGGCAGCCCTCGAACAGAGGCGCGACCCAATCGCCGCAGGCTCTCCGCGCGGCGTCGCGGCCGGCGCCGTCGACCGACGGGCCGGAGGGTGAATCGTCCGGTCTGCTGGATCAGCTTCGACGCGAGCGCATCGCCGTGAAAGCCGGAATCGTCAGCGGATTCGTCCTTGCCCTCGCGTTGTCCGTCTACTTCATCGCCATCTCCGCGTCTGATCCGCTCGGCAACGATGCAACCGTTCCATTCATCGTGGTCTCGGAACCGCCGGGCGTAGACGTCTACCTCGACGGCGAGCGGGTCGGCAAGACGTCCGAGACCGGCCGGCTGACGCTGCAACTCGATTGCAACAACACCGATGTCCGCTGGCTGGAGCTGCGCCACCCGTCGTACCTCGAGGCGCGCCGCGCACTGTCCGCGTACTCGGGGCTTGCGGGCATGGAGATTCGCCTGCGCCGCAAGCCGGTCGAGTTCCACGTCGAAACGCGCCCGACCGGCGCGGAAGTCTGGATCGGCGAGCAACTCATGGGCTTCAGCCCGCTGACGACCCGCGTGCTCGTCGAGCGCGAAGCGCCGGTGCGATTGCAGGCACGGCTGGCCGGCTATCAACCGGCCGTGCAGGAGTTGGCATTGCCTCCGCCCGGCCAGACCGGCCAGGTCGAGCTGTTCCTGACGCCGCAGCCGCCCCAGCTCCAGATATCGACCGACCCGCCCGGCGCGATGGTCCGCCTCAACGGCGAGGAGCGCGGCCTGTCGCCGCTGACGATCGCGCTCGATGAATCGCTCAGAGGCAAGCGCATCACGGTTTCCGCCGCGGTCGAGAAGTTCGATCCGGTTCAGCAGGAGGTGGACGTTCCGGAAAAGCCCGGCGGGCTGCTCAAGACTCATTTGTCGCTCCGTCCGGCCGACACGCGGATCGTGATTCACACGATTCCGCCCGGCGGCGAGCTGCGTGTCAACGGTCGGCGCGTCGGTCGATCGCCGCAGACGGTCACGCTCTCACCTGGGGAGTTGGCGCGGCCGATCGCGCTCGAGGGCCTCGTGCCGGGCGCGTACTACGGCCGGGCGCTGCTGCCGAGTGCGGTGCAGCACGCGACGACGCACGTGCAACTGCCGCTCGATTTCTTCGCGCGCTGCGTGGTGTTCGCGATGGATTGTTCGACGGCGCGAAGCGACGAGTTCGAAACGCAGCGCGCCGCCGTCAAGGAGCAGGTCCACCTGCTGGAGCCGCACCAGCGCTTCGCTGTGCTGGCCGTCGTCGATGGCCGGCGGTTCGTCGGTCCGGAGCCGGAGCCGGTCCTCGCCACGAACGAACAGAAGATCCGCGCGTACGATCGCCTCGATGCGCTGCGGCCCGAGAGCGGAACGGCCGATCCGGCCGGGCTGCTGAAAGAGGCGCTGGCGCTGCGACCCGACACGGTCTGGATCTACACGAATTCCACCATCGATCGCGCGGCCTGGCTCGCGGCGACAGGCGATCCGCGGCTCAAGGTCCCGGCGGTGCAGTTGGTCAGCCATTCGCTTCAGGTCGGTGGCGAGTGGCTCCGTGAATGGCTCGATGCGAACAACGGCACGCTCACCCTCCCGGGCTCGGTCGTCGTCTCGTCTGGTATTGAGTTGAGTCTTCGCAAGTAGCGTGGCCCGTCGGGTCACGGGCGTGCCCGAGACGGGATGGCCGGGTCAGCCCGCCTGCGGACCGGCCGCCTGAACTTCCTTCGGTGCACCTGGAAACTTCTTGAAGTTGGCGCTGAATCTCCCGGCCAGCTCGCGGGCCTTGGCGTCGTACGCGTCGCGGTCGGACCAGGTGCCGCGCGGTTGGAGGATTTCGGCGGAGACGCCGGGACAGGACTTCGGCACAAGCACCCGGAAGATCGGATCGGGCGCGGCCGGCAGCTCATCCAGCGCGCCCGACAGCGCAGCGCGGACCATCGCCCGCGTGTGATCGATGCGCACGCGCGAGCCGACGCCGAACGGTCCGCCGCTCCAGCCGGTGTTGATCAGGTAGCAACGCGTTCGATGGGCCTCGACGCGCTCGGCGAGCATGCGGGCGTACTCCAGCGGCGAGCGCGGCAGGAACGGCGCGCCGAAGCACGTGCTAAACGTGGCCTCCGGTTCGCTGCCGACGCCGGCCTCGGTCCCGGCGAGCTTCGCCGTGTAGCCGGACAGGAAGTGGTACATCGCCTGCTCGGTGCTCAGCCGGCTGACGGGCGGCAGGACGCCGAAGGCGTCGCAGGTCAGGAAGATGATCGCGTTCGGGTGCGCGTGGACGTAGCCCTCGGGCACGGCGTTGGCGATGAAGTCGATCGGGTATGCGGCGCGGGTGTTCTCGGTGATCGAGCCATCGTCGAAGTCGGGCCGGCGCGTCGCCGGGTCGAGCACGACGTTTTCGAGCACCGAGCCGAAACGCAGCGCGGCGTGGATTTGCGGCTCGTGCCTGGGCGAGAGCCGAATGCACTTGGCGTAGCAGCCGCCCTCGAAGTTGAAGATGCCGTTGCGGCTCCAGCCGTGCTCATCGTCGCCGATCAGGCGCCGCTCCGCGTCGGCCGAGAGCGTCGTCTTGCCGGTCCCCGACAGTCCGAAGAACAGGGCCACGTCGCCGTCGGCGCCGACGTTCGCGGAGCAGTGCATGGGGAAGACGTCGCGCTCGGGCAGCAGGTGGTTCAGGATCGTGAAAATCGACTTCTTGATCTCGCCCGCGTAGTACGTGCCCCCGATCAGCACGAGCCGTTTCGCAAAGCTCACGCAGATGAAGGCGTTCGAGTTTACGCCGTCGGCCTTCGGATCGGCGTCGCAGCCCGGCGCGGCCAGCACGGTAAACTGCGGCACGTTTCGAGCCTGTTCGTCGGGCGTCGCTCGACGGAAGAGCTGCCGCGCAAAGAGCGAGTGCCACGCCAGTTCGCTGACGACCCGGATCGGCATGCGGAAGTGCGGATCGGCCCCGGTCCACGCATCGAGCACGAACAACTCGTGCCGCGCGAGGTGCTCGGCGACGCGGGCATGCAACCGATCGAACACGTCGGGCGCGATGGCGACGTTGACCGCGCCCCAATCCACCGTGGATTCGGTCAGGACGTCGCGCACAATGAATTTGTCCTTCGGCGAGCGCCCCGTCCGCGGACCGGTTCGTGCGCACAGCGCGCCGAGTGACGTTAGCTGCGCCTCGCCGCGCCGCAGCGCATGCTCGACCAGCACCGGCACCGGGGCGTTCCAGTGCACGGTGGCGGCTGGGCGGATTCCGTGATGTTCGAGTCCGTGAGGATTGACCAGCCCATCATCAACGCGCTTGCTCATGCGGCGCTCCCGACCGACATCGCCCGATCGTCGACCGGCCGGGCGGATTGCGGAGAGCGGTTCATTCTCGGCGATCCGCGGCCGGCTTGGCAAGGCGCTGCGGCGGCTGGAGCAGGACGGCCTCGCTGATGCCCTCGGCGAAGCCCTGGCGCAGGAACGACTCGTTGGCCGTGTTCTCGAGCAGTCGGCGCACGAGGTAGGCCACGCCCGGGACCCATGCGCCCATCGGACAGTACACCCGCAACCGCTGCTTCATCGCGACGACCGCGTCCTTGAGCGGATCACCCATGCCGTACAGCATCTGCAGCTCGACCGTTCGCGGCGGCAGCGCCAGCGCCTGCTCGCACGCGAGCGCCACGGCGATGCTGCGGATGTTGTGGCTTCCGAACGCCGGGCGGACCCACGCCGAGTTCTCCAGCATCACCCGCGTCAGCGCCTCGAACTGCGCATCAGACTCCCACTTCTCCGCCCACACCGGACTCTCGCGACTCTCGCGCTCGGCCGCCGCCGTTTCGTAGTCCCAGTACGCGCCCTTCACGAGCCGCACGGTGATCGGCGTCCCCCGGCGACGCACCCATGCCAGCACGCGATCGAGATCGCCGCGGCTGTCGCGCAGGTACGCCTGTATGACGATGCCGGCGTGCGGCCAGTCGCGGAACTCCGGCTCACTGAAGATTGCCTCGAACACCGCGAGCGTCGCGTCGCGCAGGACGAAATGTTCCATGTCGACGTTGATGAACCCGCCGCCGTCGCGGGCCGCGCGGACGATCCGCCGCAGCCGCTCGCGCACGAGCATCACGTCGATCGGCCGGCGATGCGGCGAGAAGTTCGGCGACAGTGCCGAGAGCTTCACGCTGACGTTGCTCCGCGGCAGCAGTCCGAAGGGCGCATCGTCCAGCAGCGCGTCGTACCGCCACGTCGGAGCGACGGCCGAGAGGGCCTCGATCAGATCGAGATAGCGGCGGCAAAAGCCCTCCGCGATGGTGTCGTTCGACACGTCCTCGCCGAGGATGTCGAGCGTCGCGCAGCGCCCGTACCGGCGCATGCCGCCGACCGTGGCCAGCGCCTCGTGCGGTGTGCTGCCGACAATGAACTGTCGCGCCATGCGATGCGCCGCCATCGTCGCAGCCCACGCCGACAGCCGCGCGTGCCACGAATGCTCGTCATCGAAGTCGACCGCCAGCCGCAGCGGCCAGGGCAGGTCGTCGCCGTTCGAGCACAGGTGATCGCGCAGCGATCGCGCGACGGCCGCCGCATTCGGCTGGCCGGGCAGCGAACCGATGAACTCGAAAAGGCGCGCCTTGAGGTGCTCATGGCGCATCGTCCATTCCAGTCCGCGCTGCTGCCACCAGCCCTGCTCGAGCACGCCGGGCGCGGCCCGCCGCGCGTGCGCGAAGATCTCGCGCCCGATCCGCTGCACGAGGGGTTCAATGTTCATGGGACAGCGACGTACCACGCGAGGTCCTTGAGCAGCGAGGCCGCCGATCGCGCGTGCGTCCTCGATTCGCACGGGACTGTAGGGCCGCCGATTGCGCGCCGCAACCGCCCGACCGCCCACGCGATTTCCCGGCTGGGTTGTCGCGCCGGGCGCGATACGATGGTGTTGCGGCTATGCGATGACCGGCATTGCGGGCGTGGATCCGCGACCGCCGATCGCACCCGCGCTTTCGGCCGGCAGGAGGGCACCATGTCCCGGCTCGATACGTCGAAATACTGCGTGGGACGGGAGGAGAAGCGCAAGGACCGCTTTCGACTCCGCGACGTGAAGACCGATGACGACGGCGGCCTCGAGAAGGACGCGGGCAAGGCGGCCTTCGAGCGCGCGCACGCGCGGCTGATCGAGCTGCAACAGTTGTTCTACGCCGACGGACGATTCGCCCTGTGCGTGGTCTTTCAGGCCATGGACACCGGAGGCAAAGATGGAACGATCCGCGACGTGTTCGGCGGCGTGAATCCGGCCGGCTGCCGCGTAACGAGCTTCAAGGCGCCGAACGACGTGGAGCTCCGCCACGACTTTCTATGGCGGATTCACCAACACACGCCGCGCCTGGGTCACTTCGCGGTCTTCAACCGTTCGCACTATGAGGACGTCCTGGTGGCGCGGGTGAAGAAGCTGGTCCCGAGTGAGCGCTGGAAGCCCCGCTTCGAGCACATCAATACCTTCGAGCGGATGCTGTTCGACGAGGGAACGCGGATCGTCAAGTTCCTGCTCCACATCTCGCGCGACTATCAGCGCGAGCGTCTGTTGCGGAGGCTGCATGATCCGGCGAAGCAGTGGAAATTCGATCCGCAGGACGTCGCGGAGCGCGCCCGCTGGGACGACTATCAGCAAGCGTATGAAGAAGTCCTCAACCGCTGCTCGACCGCCGCCGCGCCGTGGTACGTCGTTCCCGCCGAGCACCACTGGTTCCGCAACCTGCTCGTGACGCAGGTGCTCGTCGAGACGATCGAGTCGCTCCCGCTCGCCTATCCCAAGCCATCGTTCGATCCGAGCCGGATCGTGATCGACTGACGCGCTGCGCAAGAGAGCGACCCGGGCGCATCGGCAGACGCCGACGCGCCCGAGTCGTCACGTGTCAATCTCGACCGTGCGGCCTGTGCGCCACCGGTCGCCCCGGCGATTCGTGCCGAGCGAAGGTCGCTTCGCGAACCGCCGTGCGATCATCGGCCCGAACTACGCGGTCCCGCGCACCAGCCGGTCGGCCAGCTCCTGGTCGATCCGGCGTCGCAGCGTGATCAGGGCATCGGTCGACTCGCCGGCGAGGTTACCCGTCGCCGCCGCCGCGGCCGGGCGACCGCGCTTGCGGGCGAGCGCGGCGCGGATCTTTCGGGCCTGCTCGGCGCGCTTGGCCGGTGTCCAGATCGACTTGGTCTGCGGCAGCTTTCCCGCCGCCTTCATCTGTCGGTACTTCGCCCATCGACGTTTGGCGGCCTCGCTGATTCGCTTCAGGGCCGCGGGACTCATCGTTCGTTTCGCCATGTGTTGAACTCCTTCCGAGTGCTTCCGTTTTCGCCGCGCCGCAAAGTGTCACAATTTGTCACTTTGCCGCGGCGCTGTCAAGGGCCGTTTTGCGCGGATTTCCGCGCGGGATTTCAGGCACGCCACTGTCGAACTGTCCGTTCAAATGCCGCGCCGCCGCTCCCGTCGTCAGCTCACATCGGCGACCATGAGCGGAATTCCATCGTCTCGCGCGGCACTGTCGCCGATCCGGAACTCAGTTGCAAGCATGTCACCGCGACGACCGCGCCGGTCCGGCGGCCGTCTGAAGCGACAGGATCGCCAGCGCCGTGACATAGTTCGGGTCCCCTTCGTTCCATCGATCCGCGTCGTTGACCCAGGATCCATCGGCGCGCTGAAGCGAGATCAGTTTCCGGCAGAGTTCGATCCGCCAGTGATGAACGCGACCCTGCGCATCGGTGAGCGTCGGCTCGCCCCACGCATCGAGCGCCCGCGCGAAGACGTGGTAATAGTAGTACAACCCCTGCTTCGACTGCGCCGCGGGCATGTTTGCATTTGCGTCGAGCGTGTAGTGATTGCGAATCCAGTCGTACGCGGCGCGGACCCGCGCGTCGTTCCGGTCGACTTTCGCGTACAGCATGCTCTTGAAGCCCGCATAGGTCATCGAGCCATAGGAGCGCAGTTCGCGGACCGGCCGCTCGCGGACGTCCTCGCTGGCCTTGCTCTCGCCCTCGTTCGCCGCACTATAGATGAACCCGCCGTCGTTCGAGTGCTTCGCGAACGGCTGGTCGTTCGTCGCGCTGAGGTTCTGGCACCGCGTGATGAACCTCAGCGCCCGCTGATACGCCGGATCGCTCGCGGGCAACCCGCTTTCGTGAAGCGCCTCGATCATCATCTGCGTGTTGGACAGGTCCGGCCGCTTCGACTCGGTATAGCCCGCGCCGCCGTACCACGGATTGGACAGGTCGATGCGTTCGGACTCGTCGAACTGAAGCCGCGTCAGGAACTTTTGCGCATCGCGAACCGCCGGCTCGACCGACAGGTCATTCAGGCTCGCCAGCAGCAGCAGTGCGACGGAGGTCTGGTAGTTCGCGAGGTTCATCTGCGGCGTATAGATGCCGCCGTCCTTCTGGCGAAAGTCGAGCACACGCTGCGTCGAGCGCGTCACGATCGCGTGCCGCGGTCCGTAGCCGGGATCCTGCGCGAAGGCCTTCGCCACCAGCGCGGTTATCGCCGGGCCGTACTTCGGCGTCCAGCCGCCCTGCGCATCCTGCGCGGCCTTCAGATAGTCGAAGCCGCGGTTCATCGCCGCGCGGACATCGCGGGCCAGTTCGGGCGGAAGCGCGGCCGCGGGCATCGGCGGATCGGCGTTGGAGTGGATTGCGACGCAGGCCAACAGTGCGATGCAACGGATGGATTCGGCCGCGATCATGTGTGAGTTCCTGTGACTTTATGTGGATGGACTCGCGCGCCACGCCGCGCCGACTCGCACCCGGATCATATCGCGGGCCGAACATGATTTCACCATGGATTCGCGACGGTCGGTTTCACTTTGACGGTGCCGCGCGGACTGACTAGCATCGGCCCCGCGTCACGGAGAGGAGGAAGCGCGGTGGGATTTCTCGCCGGCTCGGCGTCGTTCACCCGGTTTTCCATCGTCGGCGGCGCGCCGAAGCGACTCGACGCCGCGCTGCTCGAGAAACTGTCCGAGCACGGAATCGGCCGGCAGCGCGAGATGCGCTCCGACCGCGTCGAGGCCGGCTGGATCGGCGGCGATCACATCCTCGACCGCGCCTTCAGCGAAGCGAAGAACTTCATCGGCGACGCGATCCACGTCGCACTGCGGATCGATACGGCCCGGGTCCCGCCCGAGATCATGCGCGCCTACGTCCGCATGGAACTCGAAGCCCTGCAGCGCGGGCGCGAGGGTCGCGCCGTACCCGCCGCGCGGCAGCGGCAGGCCGCGCGCGAGGCCGCACAGCACCGCGCCGAGACGGAGATCCGACAGGGCCGCTTCCACCGCATGCGCCAGTTTCCCGTGCTGATCGACGGCTGCGGCGACACGCTCCTGATCGCCGCGTCGGCCGAGAGCGTCTTTGAACATCTGCATCCGCTTTACCGCGAGACCTTCGGCAAGCGGCTGGAGCTTATCACCGCCGGCCGGCTCGCCTACCGTCTCGCCGAGTTGCGCGGCGCGAGCCGCGCGGTCGAGCAGGCGACGCCCGCGCCGTTCGTGAAGAACCCGGAGGGCGACGGCAGCGCGTTCGTGTATTGGACGATGCATGATCCGGCCTCGCGCGACTTTCTCGGCAACGAGTTCCTCATCTGGCTGTGGTGGCACCTCGCCGAGCGCTCGGACACGATTGCGCTCGGCGACAAGAGCGACGCGGCCGTCGTCATCGTCAAGCAGCTCGTGCTCGAGTGCCCGTGGGCCCGCAACGGTCGGACGACCATCGTCTGCGATGGCCCGGCGCGCCTGCCCGAGGCGCACCGCGCGATCCGCGGCGGGAAGCTTCCGCGCCGCGCGGGTCTGGTCGTGTCGCGCGAAGGGCGGCAGTACGAGTTCTCGCTTTCGGCGGATTCGATGCGCGTTTCGTCGGCCGTGCTGCCAACGCTGGAGGGCGAGGACGAGGCATCGCCGCCGATGCCGGCCGATCGCGTCGAGCAGGTCCGCCATCTCATCGCGACGATCGACCTGCTGTTCGACGCGTTCCTGTCGCGTCGGACGTCGAGCGCCTGGTCTGAAGACTTCGCCGCGATCGTCCGGTGGCTTAAGCGCGTCGAGTAGCCACGCCGCCGGTCAGAACACGCCGAATCGCACCAGCCGCACCAGCCAGCTCGCCGCGGCAAGCGTCACGAGAAGTCCGAACGCGCCCAGCACGGTGACAAACAGCAGTTCGCGCGGCCGGCCGAACCGCGCGATGGTCCAGATCGCTGATACGCCGTCCTTCCACGTGATCTTCTTGCCCTCGGAGTAATCGCGTCCGGCGTAGGAGATGCCGACTTCGTAGATGCGCCAGTACCGTCCGTGTCGGTTGGGCCGGGCGATCTTGGCGGTGATCTCCGGCTCAAAATTGAAGCGGTTGCAGGTGATCGTGATCTCCTCGAGCACCTCGCGCCGGAAGACCTTGTAGCACGTCTCCATGTCGGTCAGATTCAGGTTCGTCAGCATGTTCGACAGCAGCGTCAGCACGCGGTTGCCGATCATGTGCCAGAAGTACAGGACGCGGTGCTCGCCGCCGCCGACGAAGCGCGAGCCGTACACCACGTCGGCCTTGTCCGACCGGATCGGGGCGAGCAGCGCCGCGTAATCCTTCGGGTCATATTCGAGATCCGCGTCCTGAATCACGATGATGTCGCCGGTCGCCCGCGCGAATCCGGTCCGCAGCGCGGCGCCCTTGCCTTCGTTGCGGTCGTGATAGCAGACGAGGATGTTGCTGGCGGCGTGCTCGGCGCGGATGCGATCGTACAGGTCGCGCGTGCCGTCGGTCGAACAATCGTCCACGAGGACGACTTCCTTCTGCATCCCGACGTCCTGACGCACGACGCGGCGGACGATCTCCTCGAGCGTGGTCCGTTCGTTGTAGACCGGAATGACGACGGAGAGTTTCTTCACGTCCGACCGCACCTGAATCGAGTCGAGCACGATACCGCGCCGGCGCGGGATCGGCCACGATCCCTCGCGGGGGTTCGTGGGCCGCCGCTCGGTGCGGGTTATACTGCCGCACGTGGAATCATCGCCGCCGGTCGAGATCGCCCGCGCATCACCCGGAGCCGAGGCCCTGCGGCGCCTCGTCGATGTCGTCGCGGCGTCGATCGGCCTGCTGCTGCTCGCGCTGCCGATGGCGTGGATCGCCTGGCGCATCCGGCGCGACAGTCCCGGTCCGGCCGTCTTCCGACAATCGCGAGCCGGGCGCGACATGCGTCCGTTCACGCTGCTGAAGTTCCGTACGATGCGCACCGACGTCGATCCGTACGGCCCTTCGCCGCACGAAGCGGGTGATCCGCGGCTGACGCGCGTGGGGCGGACGCTTCGGGAGTACAGCCTCGATGAACTGCCGCAGCTCTGGAACGTCCTTCGCGGCGACATGACGCTCGTCGGTCCGCGGCCGCTGTACCTCGAACAAGCGCGGGAGTGGAATGAGCGGCAACGCCTGCGGCTGCGCGTCAAGCCGGGATTGACGGGGCTGGCGCAGGTCAGCGGCCGCGCGAACCTGACGATCGAGGAGAAGCTGGAACTCGACGTTCAATACGTGCTGGCGCGGTCGCTGTGGCTCGACCTGCGGATCGTGGTGCGGACGATCGCGCACCTGTGGCGCGGGGGCGAGATTTACGAAGTCCGCTATTCGAAATCCGAGGAGGTCCGCGGCGGGTCGAACGGATCGAACGAATCGGAGCCGCGCGCCGGGTCACCCTCCAGCGCGGAGCGCTGACGCCGCGGTCATTCCTCGACGGTCCAGCCGCCGCGGCCGACGAGCTTCACGAACCGGCACTGCACGAGCGAACGCTCGCGGACGCCGTCGGGCGCGCGGTCGTAGACCATCAGCGTCTGCACGTCCTCCGCCCCGACCGGCGCAACGAGGCGCCCGCCGATCGCCAACTGCTCGAACATCTCCGGCGCGACGGCCGGCGCGGCGGCGGTGATCAGGATGCGGTCGTACGGGGCGAGGATCGGCCAGCCGGCGCTGCCGTCTCCGATGGCGAAGCTGACGTTCTGAATGCCGAGGGCGTCGAGCCGGCGTCGTGCGTCATGGCTCAGGCCCGGGATGCGTTCGACGGTCTGCACGTGCCGCGCGAGCCGCGCGAGGATGGCGGTCTGATACCCGGTGCCGGTTCCGATCTCGAGGACGACGTGCTCCTTCTGCACGTCGAGGGCGGCCGTCATGAGGGCGACCATGTAGGGCTGCGAGATCGTCTGCGCGTACTGCACGGGCAGGGCGCGGTCGGCGTACGCCTCGTCGCGCAGCGATTCGGGCACGAACGTCTCGCGCGCGATCGACGCCATCGCCGCCAGGACGCGCTCGTCCCCGATGCCGCGGGCGCGGCATTGGTCGCGGATCATCTCGATACGGGCGTGTTCGAGCGCGGCTTCGGCCGAAAGGGTCGTCATGGATATGGTCGGCCGGCGGCGCGATGAGTCAACGTTTCGCGCCGTCGTGCGTCTACTTCCATAGGTATGGTAATGGCGGCTGGGCGATTCGGCCTGAACGCAGGCCCATTCGGGCGGCCGGAATCGGGGTCCGCGGCCGCGAAGAGAGACTTGTTGGCGGCCGATAGAGAGAATAGACTCTGAGAGGGGCGCGCGGCCGCTTGCGCGGTTTTCGATCGTAACTTGATGTCATTGCATCGGTTACGGCGATGGAGATCGGGTGATTCGGTCCAACATACTGACGACTGCGGCCCTTGTCGGGGCTGTGATATGGGCGGCGGGCTGCCAGGAGAATTCGCCGCTGGCGGCCTTGACCGGCGCTGCCGAGGCGCCGGCCCGCGTCGTCCAGGATGATCCGACCGACCTTACGCCGATGCCGCCGCCGACCTCGCCGCGCGATTCGCAGGCGCTGGTCGAAGCGCTGATCGAGGGGCTGAACGTGGAGCGCGCCAAGGCGGGCCTTCCGCGGTTGAGCTTGTCGGCGCCGCTGTGCGATCTGGCCGAGTATCACACGACGCGAATGATCGACGCCAACTTCTTCTCGCACGTCGACCCGTTTGACAAGTCGGACGTGGCCGCGCGGGCTGAGAAGTTCGAGTACGCCTTCGTCAAGATCGGAGAGAACCTCGCGGCCGGCCAGCGCTCCGCGCGGGAGGTGCTGGACGACTGGCTGGCGTCGCCGGTGCACCGCGCGAACGTGCTCGATCCGGAGTTCACGGACGCGGGCGCGGTGGTGTTCGACGGCGGGCGATACGGTCGCTACTGGACGCTGGAGTTGAGCCGTCCGGTTCAGCGGTGATTCGTCAGAATGCATTGGGGGGGGGGCTCGCGGCGCGGAGGGAGCGTGGCGGGCGATCGCGTTCACACGCAGCGTGCGGCGGCGCGCGCGACTTCGGGGTTCCAGGCCCAGCCGAGCGGTCGGTACCGCCCGAAGCCCGGAAAGACAGGCATCAAGTTGATCGGAGTGGTCCGGGTCTGCGGCGCGTGAAACTACCAGCGGACATGCCGGTCGGTATGGATGCCCAGGTCGAAGTAGACGACACAGTCCTTGTTCCGCTCGTTCAGCTCAACCGTGACGAGCTTTGAGTGCGCGGTCAGGAAGCGGACGAGATGGGCCGTCGAATCCTCGACGGGTCGTAGTTCGCGCGGCCGCATGTCGATGAACGCGAGGGAATCGCGCCGCCCATCCGACGGCGCGACCGTGCCGTCCCAATCGGCCTTGGCCAGTTGCGTCGCGAAGCGCGAGGCCCCTCGGTCGGTAAGCGATAAACGTCGCACGGCGCGCAGCCGGACATGGAGCCGATCAGCAGCCCGACGCCGAGGCGAACTTGCGCTGGGAGAACCCGTTGCATCATCCTGCCGATACTCGCGTGCGACAGGCTCGCCGACATCCCCGACAGCGGAAGATTACCGCGGCAGGTTGATGCCCAGCGTCACGCCGCCGCCGCGGTGCGGACATCGCTCCGTGTTCACGCAGCCATCGGGCAGCCGCAATCGCTCCACCGGCCGGCCGCCGACGAGGTGCTGCTCGACGATGTCCGGCACATCCTCGGGCTTGACGAAGCCGTACCACACGCCCTCGGGATAGACGACGATCGTCACACCGTGCTCGCACTGGTCGAGGCAGCCGGCCTGGTTGATGCGGACCTTGCGCTTCAGTCCGCGGCGTTCGATCTCGGCCTTGAGCTGCTCGCGGATCAGCCCGGACTGCTTGGCACTGCAACAGCCGCGCGGATGGCCGGGTTCGCGGGTGTTGGTGCAGACGAAGACGTGTCGCTCGAAGGCGGGCATGCGTGTAAACTCCGCAGTCGCCCACAGATCGGGCGCTGGTCGGGCCGATGAATACCGACCTGCGTATCGTAGCCGCGACGCGCGGGCTGCCAAGTCGGCGCCGCGCGGGTCGAATCTAGAACTTGGTTCCGGGACGACACGATCATGACCTCCACGCCTTCGGACGGACCCTCGATTTCGCGTTCTGAAATTGCCCCAACGACACCGGCGGACGCGGCCGGCGCATCGGACGCAACGTCCGTGTTGGATCGGCCGCGATTCAACGCGACGGATGCCATCTGGTTGATCGTCATCATCGCCACGGCGTTCGCCCTGCGCTGGGTCTGTCTGTCGCAATGGCAGGATGGCCCGCTGGCGTCGGCGTCGAGCGCGACGGAGGCGTATTACGATGAATGGGCGCGGTCGATCGTGAAGGGCGAGCCGTACGAGGTGAACGCGTACACGCAGCCGCCGCTGTACGCGTGGTGGCTGAGCCTCGTCTATCGGGTGACGTCGCCGGGCGGATTCGGCGCGCGGTTCGTGCAGGCGTTCCTTGGCGCGCTGGCGTGCGGCGCGGCGTATTTGCTCGGGCGGACGGCGTTTGACCGGCTGACCGGCATTCTGGCCGGGCTGGGCGCGGCGACGTACTGGGTCGCGGTCTTTCGCAGCGTGGAGCTGACACCGACGACGCCGGTCGTGCTGCTGCTGACCGCGGCGATCTGGCTGGCGCTGCGTGGGGCGATGCGCGGGGGCGTGGGCTCGTGGCTGCTGGCGGGTTTGTCTCTCGGGCTGGCGGCGCTGGCGCAGGTCGGCGTGCTGCCATTCGCGATCGTGATGCTGGTCTGGGCGATCGCGGCATCGGGTGGCGCGGGCCGGCGCAGCGCGGCCGTCGTGGCGATGCTGATCGGGCTTGTCGTGCCGATCGCCGGCGTGGCGGCGCGAAATTCGCGCGTGTCGCAGGACCTGGTGCTGATTTCGACGCGGCCAGCGCTGCTGCTGTTCGCCGGGAACTCGCTGGACGCGAGCGGCGTGGATGCGTACGTGCCGGGCTTCCGGCTCGATCTGCGAGGGGCTTACCAGGATGCGTTGTCGCGTGCGGAGCGCGAAGTCGGTCAGCAGCTCGGCCCGGGCGGGGTGGCGAAGTACTACCGGTCGCAGGCGCAGGAGGAGATCTCCGCCGTGCCGGCCGACATCTTGAAGCTGTTGCTGTCGAAGATCGCGGCGTGCTTTGATCGGCCGGAGGTCTCGGTCGAGCGGTCGCTGCCGCTGATGGCCGAGATGGGTGTACGGATGCTGAAGCATCTGCCGCTGGATCACGGGTTCATCGTGCCGTTCGGGCTGGTGGGCATCGCGCTCGTTCTGGCGTCGGGTCGCGGCGGCGGTCTGTTTCCGCTCTGGGCGTTCCCGCTGATCTATGGAGCGACGATCGCGGTGTACTACGTCGATTCCTCGATGCGCTTGCCGATGGCGTTTCCGCTGATCGTGCTGACGGCTCACGCGGTGCTGTGCCTGCGGGACGCGTATCACGAGAAGCGCTGGCCGCGACTTGGCGGTGCGCTGGCGGGGATCGTGGTGCTGGCGGGGCTGCTGAATTTCGGGATCCTGGGCGGCGGCGTCGCGAAGGCGAAGGAGTATTTCGACAGCGGGGCGAAGGCGTACCAGGCGGGCAAGTACGCCGACTCGGTGGTGTGGCTGCGGCGTTCGGCGGCGCTGGCATGGAACGGCGTCGAGGCGCACCAGGGTCTGGCCGCGGCACTGGCCGTGTTGCAGGACTATCGCGGCGCGGCGTTGGAGTGCCGCGTGTCGCTGGCGCTGAACCCGGGGAACACGACGGCGCTGCGGTTGCTGGCGTCGTCGCTGTTGAAGACGGCCGAGGAGCAACTTCGCGCCGACGACGCAGAGGGCGCGTTCAGGTCGCTGGTGGAGGCGGCGGTGACGCTCAAGCGCACCATGCCGCAGCTCGAGGAGAAGGACCGGCCGTACGCGGTGCTGGCGGACATCCTCGCGCGGCTGCGGCGCGTGGAGGAGGCCGAGGAGAACTTCGAGCTGGCGCTGAAGCAGCAGCCGGATGCCGCGGAGATCCATCTGCGCTACGCCGGGTTGCTCGCGCTGATCGGCAAGTGGCCTGAGGCGGCGAAGCACTACGGCGAGACGGTGCGCCTTGCGCCGCCCGAGTCGTCTGTGTTGCAGGACGTGACGACGGTGCTCATCCAGGCGGGTCGGCACGCCGAAGCGCGGCAGATTCTCCGGGACCAGTTGTCGCGAAAGCCGGGCGACAAGGCGGCGGCGCTCGTCTTGTCGTCGCTGCTTGCGAAGTCGCCGATGGATGAGATTCGCGACGGCGCCGAGGCCGTGCGACTCGCGGAGAGTGCGTGCACGCAGCCGGCGGACCGGCGCCCACACGTGCTGGCCACGCTGGCGGCGGCCTATGCGGAAGTGGGGCGGTTCGACGATGCGGTGACGTCGATGCAGGAGGCGATCCGCCAGCTTTCGTCGAAGACGGCGAGTGAGTCAGATCCGCGATTGCAGCACTATTCCGCGCAGCTCGGGTTGTTCAAGGCGGGCAAGCCGTACCGGTTCGCGCTGCCGACCACGCAGCCGGCGACGATGCCGGCGACGGCAGCGTCGACGACGGCGCCGGTTCCGAAGTGAGGCGGCGGCCATGTTCGGCGCGGCGAAGCGCCGAGCGATTCGGGACGGGGATGGGATTGGCGCGCGTGGACGAGTCCGGGGTGCGTTGATGGGGCGCGGCGTTGCCATCTCGATCGGCGTGATCGCCGTGGTGACGGCGGGGCTTTATCTGATCGCCCGGCCGGCATCCGAGCCGTCGCTGCGCCGCAACGTCGTGCTGATCGTGCTGGACACGGTGCGGGCGGATCGGCTCGGGTCGCTGGGTTCGACGCGCGGGCTGACGCCGGCGCTGGATGCGTTCGCGAAGGAGGCGGCGGTCTTCGAGCGGGCGTACTCTCACGCGCCGTGGACGCTGCCGTCGATCGCGTCGCTGTTTTCGGGTCGCGATCCGCTGTCGCACGGGGCGGGCGGTCGACTGGGGACGTTTCAGCGAATGCCGGATGGGGTCGAGACGATCGCGGAGAGGTTTCGAGCGGCGCGGTTCCGAACGGGCGCGATCGTAAATGCGCTGTTCGTGACCGAGACGTTCGGCATGACGCAGGGCTTCGAGCATGTTGACGCGGTCGTGCCGCGCGCGAACGAAAGTGCACGTCGCGCCGATGCGACGACGGACGCGGCGCTGAACTGGATCGACCACCATCGAGACGAACCGTTCTTCCTGTTCGTGCACTACTTCGATGCGCACCTGCTCTACGACCCACCGCCGGAGTTCCGCACGCGCTTCGCGGATCCGCAGGATCGCCGTCCCGGGCCGATCCTCTTCGGAAGGCTGGAGGACATGCTCGACTTCCGCGGCGGCAAGGTGCGGCTGGATGAGCCAATCGTGCGTCGACTGGAGAAGCTTTACGACGGCGAGGTGGCGTACCTGGATTCGCAGGTGGGGCGGCTGTTCGACGGCCTGGCACAGCGCGGGTTGTCATCGTACACGGTGGTCGCGGTGACGTCGGACCACGGCGAGGAGTTCTTCGATCACGGCGGGTTCGAGCACGGGCACACGCTCTACGAGGAGTTGCTGCACGTGCCGCTAATGATCCGCGCGCCGGGGCGGACGGCGTCCGGGACGTCGCTGACGCCGCGGCGCGTCTCGGCGGTTGTGCGATTGATGGACGTCGCGCCGACGCTGTGCGAGTTGGCGGGCGTGCCGGCGCCGAAGGAGATTCAGGGCGACAGCCTGCTGCCGCTCATGACGGGTCGCGACGACCTGAACCGGCCGGTGTACGCGTTCGGGAACCTGTGGGGCGAGTCGGGCGAGGCGCTGCGCAAGGAGGATTGGAAGGTGATCCGCGAGGCGAAGGCGTCGCGCGTGCGCTTGTTCGATCTTCGGCACGACCCGCGCGAGCAGCGCGACCTGTCCGGGACCGAAGCCGCGCGGCGCGATCGGATGGTGGCCGAGCTTGACCTGATCCGGCGGGCGTCGGAAGCGGCGCGGCAGGCGAGTACGCAGCCGTCGCTGACGCGCGAGCAGCGCGAGCACCTGCAATCGCTGGGATATCTGAAATCGGAAGACGAGGATCGACATGATTAGGCGGCGGCGGCCGCGCCTGGAATCGCCCGCAGCGCTCTCGATCGCCGCCGTCGCGGTGGGACTGGCATTCGGCGGGTGCGATCGCGGCGACTCCACGTCGCCGCGGCACGGTTCGATCTTCGAGCGGACGCGCCCGAGCGATCTGAAGGTCCTCTTGATCGGGATCGACGGCGCGACGTTCGACGTGGCCGATCCGCTGCTCAAGGCCGGGAACATGCCGACGCTGGCGCGGCTGATCGAGCGTGGCAGCTACGCGCGCCTGCGGTCGGAGAATCCGATGCTGTCGCCGGCGATCTGGACGACGATCGCGACGGGCATGCCGCGGCGGCTGCACCAGATCCACGACTTCCTGTCGAGGGGGCGCGGCGACGCGGCGCATCCGGTGCTGACCTCCACGGCCGATCGCAAGACGCTGGCGATCTGGAACCTCGTTGGTCCGTTCGCGAAGTCGGTCGGCGTGATCGGTTGGTGGGTAACCTGGCCGGCCGAGCCGGTTCGCGGGTTTGTCGTGTCCGATCGGGTGGCGCACAGCCGGTGGCAGTCGTGGACGGCGGGTCCGACGGATCGCAACCTGACGTACCCCGAGTCGCTGATCGACGAGATCAAGACGCTGGTCGTCGATCCGATGAAACCGCCGATGGATGAGATCGGTGCATTGGCGGACTGGACCGAATCGGAGCGGAAGGAGATGCTCGCCGCGCGGCATCCGATCCCGTTCCACGGCCCGAGCGTGCTGAAGTTCGGCTACTGTGAACAATCCACGTATGAAAACGTCGCATTGCGATTGCTGCCGAAGGGCCAACCGGACCTGAGCCTCGTCTTCCTCATCGCGACCGATCCGATCTCGCACACGTTCTGGCACTATTTCCAGCCGGCGGCGTTCCGCGCGGGCGTCGATGCCGACGCGGCGCGGCGGCTCGGCCGGGTGATCCCGGGCATGTACGAACACAACGACCGGTACCTGTCGGCGCTGCTGTCGGCGGTCGATCCGAAGACGGTCGTCATCATCGTGTCGGACCACGGGTTCCAGCCATCGGGCAAGCTGCCGTCGGAGACGACGAGCATTGACTATCGCGAGGTGGGGATCGAGCGGACGGAGTCGCTCGGGCGGCCGGTCAACGTCGGCATGACCGGGATCCACCATCTCGACGGGTTCTTCGCCGCGTCGGGTGGGCCGATCCGCAAAGGGGCCGTGCCGACGACGCAGCCGACCGTGCTCGATGTAACGCCGACGATCCTGGCGCTGATGGGGCTTCCGGTTGCGCGGGACATGCCGGGGCGCGTGCTGACGGAGCTGATCGAGCCGGAGTTTCTCGCGAAGCATCCGGTGACGTACATCGATTCATACGAGGACTACATCGACCGCGCGGCCATCTCGCAGGCTGCGCAGGGGGACGAGAGCCAGCGGCTCGAATACCTCAAATCGCTCGGCTACATCGGCGAGTCGACGACGCAACCGGGGATGCTTGAATAGTAAATAGTAGGTTGGCGCACTTCGGAGGGTTCTGACGTTCGGCCATGGTGGCGCGAGAGAAGTAAAAGCGTGCGTGGAGTGGCGGCGATGCCGGGACTCGAGAGACGCCCAAGCGGCCGCGGAACTCTGGTTGCTCGCCCTCCGCCGCCCCGCCCGAAGCTCGGATGCGATCGGGCGCGATGCGACGTGCGAAGTACCGTTGCCCGGGATCGGCCGTCGGGCGCACGGGATCGCGCCTGTCTCCGCTTCGCCGACACCAACGACAACTTCGGCCAGGTCGGCGACCGGGCCGACGGCGTTGGCGCAGCGTCCCCGCTTCTCGCCGGAAGCAGCGGGCCCAGCCCTGGCATTGACAGAGCTGCGCCTTCGACGAGTCTGGATGGGCGACGCGCCGCGCCACGGCCACGGCCATCTCGAGCGCGTCCGGCCCGTCGTCGTGCAGCGCGTTGGGGAGGGTGCGGAGTTGCTCGAGCAGCCCGGTCGGAACCGATCGTCCCGCCATTGAACCGGCCGACGACGTCGCGAGTTCCCATGGGAGGGCGTTTGAACGTCCACCGAGTTCAGTCTGTCAACGTCGGGGTCGTCTCCTCCCGTGGTACACGTGCATTTCAGCGACTTTTCGGATGCGAGAGACGACGACCATTTTCGACGGGGCCGGTGCGGGATGCGGCTTATCGGCGACGTCGACGACGTTCGCGCCGCACGGACGGCCGGGGGCCGCGTTTTGGCGTGGTCTTGCGGGCACTGCGCGACGGGCGATCGTGCGCGGCCGGTTTCTCGCTTCGAGCGGCGCGGTGACGCAGGCGGCGTATCCGCAGGTTGAGCTGCCGCGCCCCGATGTCGACGTCCGCGATCTCGACTTCGACCACGTCGCCGATCGCGATTCGCTGGCGCGTGCGCTCTCCGACGACACACCCGGCGCGGGAATCGACGTTCCAGTAGTCGTCCGGCAGGGCGTCGAGTCCGACGAGGCCGTCGAGCAGGTACTTGGGGTGTTGCACGAACACGCCGAAGTTGGCGACGCCGGTCACCACGCCGCTGAAGCTCTCGCCGACGTGCTGCGAGAGCAACTGGAGGATCTTCACGTTCTTCAGCTCGCGCTCGGCGTCGGCGGCGCGACGTTCGGTGAAGGACAGGTGCCTGCCGAGCGAGACGAGGTCCTCGCCATCGACGTCCGCGCGTCGGCGTCGTCCGCCGCGGCGATGGGCGCGGTCGTCCGACCGTTCGCCGGCGAGGTAGTGATCGAGCAGCCGGTGGATCGTCAGGTCGGTGTAGCGGCGGATGGGACTGGTGAAGTGCGTATAGCAATCGCTGGCGAGGGCGTAGTGGCCGTCGTGCTCGGGGGAATAGACGGCCTGTTCCATGCTCTTGAGCACCGCGAGGTTGACGGCGTAGGACTCCGGGCGGCCCTTGAGTCGCGCGAGCAGCCGCTGCACGTCGCGCCGTTCGAGCTTCCGCGGCAGTTCGTGGCCCGCGACGCGCAGAAAGCGGCTCAGCGTCTCGCCCGACTCGGCATCAGGCTCGGGATGGATGCGCCGCAGGAACGGAATCCGGGCGCCGGCCAGGAGCCGCGCGACGGCTTCGTTCGCCTCGACCATGAACATCTCGATGATGGTGTGCGTGAAGCTGTCGTCGGCGGGGTGGGCGTCGATGACGCGGTCGTGATCGTCAAACACGAGTTCGATCTCGGGCAGGTCGAGCGAGATCATGCCGTCGGCGACGCGCCGCTTCTGGATCGTGCGCGCGAGCGCGTTCATGTCGTCGAGGAGTCGCAGAACCTCGGGCGCCCAGCCACCGCGCCGGCCATCGAGCACGGCCTGCGCCTGGCGATAGGTCAAGCGTTTCATCGACCGGATGACGGTGTTGGCGAAGCGCGTGCTGACGACGCGGCCGTGCGCGTCGTAACGGATGAACGCGCTCTTGCATAGCCGCGGCTCGCCCTCCTGGAGGCTGCACAGGCCGTTGGAGAGGATTTCCGGCAGCATGGGGATGACGTAGCGCGGGAAGTAGACGCTGTTGCCGCGCTCGCGGGCCTCTTCGTCGAGCGCGCCGTCGGGTCGCACGAAGGCGCTTACGTCGGCGATGTGGACGCCGAGCTCCCAGACCGCGTGGGGGCCGCGGCCGTCGGCGGGACGGCGATGCAGCACGCCCTGCGCATCCGGGGCGTCGAAGCGCCGAATGCTGATGGCGTCGTCGAAGTCGCGCGCGTCGTCGGGGTCGATGGTGATGATCGGCTCGTCGCGAAGGTCCTCGCGCCGCGCAAGCTCCTTTCGGAGGTCGAAGCGGTCGACCACCCGGCGGGCCTCCTCGAGCGCGGCGGGGGGAATCTCGTCGCGGAGCTGGAACTGCCGGATGATGCCGCGGACGTCGACGCCGCGCTCGCCGGCCGCGCCGAGCCGCTCGACGATGACGCCGCGCGCGGGCCGTCCTTCGCCGGGGTACTGGATGATCTCGACGACGACCTGGTCGCCGTCGCGGGCGTGCTTCGCGCCGACGTCGGCGACGAGGATCGGCACGTGCAGGCGATTGCCGTCGGGCCGAACGAACCAGCGTCCGGCGTCGTGGACCAGCGCGCCGACGAAGCGATTGTGCCCGCGGGTGATGATGCGGCGGATGCGGCCGGAGAGCATCTTGCCTTCGCGGCCGGTGCGTCGCTCGATGGTGCATTCGACGGTGTCGCCGGTGACGGCGTCGAGCGCGGCGCCGGGCGGGATGAAGAGGTCGGCGTGACTGGCCGGGTCCTCGGGCACGACGAAGCCGAAGCCGCGCGGATTGGCGCGGTAGACGCCGATGAGGGTGCGGCCGGCTTCGGGAAGCACCAGCGCGTTTCCGCCGCCGAAGACGACGCGACCGACGCGTCGCAGGGCGTCGACGGATTCGCGGAACTCGCCGTACTCCTCTTCGGCGATTCCCATCTGTCGCGCGAGGGGTCGGAGCTTGACGGGTCGGTAGCCGGGCCGGGCGAGGAAGCGTAGAATGCGTTCGTGAAAGCGGTCGCTCATGGAGTGGATCGCGTGGCGTCGCGCTCCGTCCTGGTCCGTTGAAGGGACGATCTTCGCACGCTGCAAACCGGCGCGGAGCGAAACGATGGATGAGATCATTGCCGCAGCGGCGGCGTTAGGCAAGCAGATCGCAGCGCATCCGCGCGCCCGCGCGTTCATCGACGCCGCGCGGGCCGTCTCGGGCGATGCCGAGTCGCAGCGCATCCTGCACGACGTCCGCGCGCACCACGAACGCTACGGATCGCTCGACGAGAGCGGCGGGCCGGCCGATGCGAACGCGAAGCAGCGCTGGGCCGACCTGGAGGCGAAGGTCGCGGGCAACGAGAAGATCAAGGCCATGCTTCGTTGCCAGGCCGACTACATGGAGCTGATGACGCGGGTGCACGAGGCGATCGACGCCGCCCTGGAGACCTAGGCCCGCGGCGGCTTCGGCGGGGACGCTCAACACCGCGTGCCCGCGGCGGCCGCGCTATAGCGCGGCGCGGATCTTCAGGCAGCTCGTCAGGATCGGTTCGAGCATCTCCAGCGGCAGGACCGTTGCGGCGTCGCTCTTCGCCTCGTCCGGGCGATCGTGAATCTCCAGGAACAGGGCGTCGGCCCCCGAGGCCGTCGCCGCGCGGGCCAGCAGCGGCGCCATTTCCCGCCGGCCGCCGGTGTGCGTACCGCCTGAACCGGGCGCCTGGCAACTGTGCGTGGCATCGAAGACGACCGGCGCAAAGCGACGCATCTCCGCGATCGCCGTCATGTCGTTGACCAGCGCGCCGTAGCCGAAGAACGTTCCGCGTTCGGTGAGCAGCACGCGCGGATTGCCCGCGGCGCGGACCTTGTCGGTCGCCTGCTTCATCTGCGCCGGGGCCATGAACTGACCCTTTTTGATGTTCACCGCCTTTCCCGTCTGCGCCGCGGCGACGATCAGGTCGGTCTGCCGGCAGAGAAACGCGGGGATCTGGATTGCGTCCAGCACGCGCCCGGCCGGCGCGGCTTGCGATGGCTCGTGAATATCGGAGAGGATCGGCAGTCCGAGCTTGGCGCGGACCTCTCCAAGCGTTCGCAGTCCGGCCTCGAGGCCCGGGCCGCGGAAGGCGTCGTTGCTCGTGCGGTTCGCCTTGTCGAAGCTCGCCTTGAAGATGTAGCCGATGCCGAGCCGCCGGCAGACGGCCGCGGCGAACTCGGCGACCTTCAGGCAATGCTCGGTCGACTCGATCACGCACGGGCCGGCGATCAGCACAAGCGGCTGACCGGGCCCGATGCGAACGCCGCTGATGTCGACGGGTGACGGATTCATGACGTTTGCGACGGCGGCGGCCGTCGGGGGGAATTCTACCGCGGGCGTCGCGGCGGCGACATGGCCGGCGCTACCAGTACCACTTCGGCGGCTCGGTCCGAAAGGCCCCGGTCGGCGTGAAGACGCCGCCGTGCGGCGGCGGCAGGTCGACGAGGTGGCTGCATTCGTTAAGACAAAGCAGCGAGCGGACCCCGCCCACGTCGCGCAGGCAGTTGATCGCCGCGTTGACCATGATGAAGCGGAAGGCCGGGCCGGGCGCATCGAGGAGCCACGTCTCGATGAACCGCGCGACCGGCAGTCCGTGGCCGATGAGCACGACCAGGTCGGATTCATCCGTCCAGCGGGCGCGAAGGTGCGCGATGAGCGCGCGCTGCCGCGCGACGACCTGCTCGATCGACTCGATGAGCGGCGGCCACGCCGCGGCATCCGGGGCATCGGGATCGGGCACGGCGCGCGTGAACTCGCGTTGCAGTGCGGCGGCGTCGGGAAGCTGAAAGCTGGCAAGGTCGAGCGTCGTGCCGATGTGCGCTTCGCACAGTTCGCCCCGAAGCCGCACGGGCAGATCGTGCGCGGCGGCGACGGGCAGGGCGGTCTGCAGCGCGCGGCGATAGGGGCTGGAGTAGACCGCTCGGATCGTCAGCGACGCGAGGCGACGGGCGAGTCGCTGCGTCTGCTGCCAGCCGGTCTCGCTGAGGTCCGTGTCGGGGTGCTGGACGTCGCCGCGGTTGTTCAACGACTCGGCGTGACGCGCGATGATGGCGAGCATGCAGCGGCTCTCCGGCGGATTGACATGCTACCGCATCACGAGCGGCGAATCCTGATGGACCGCGGCCGTGCGAGACGATAAGATCGTCGTGGGGTCCACATGAGGGCGGAATCGTGCACGAGGTGCCGACCGTCTTCGTCGTGGACGGAGACGGATTCGTGCATGATGCGGTGGCGTCATGCACGTCTGCGGCCGAACGGCACACTCGCTCGTTCGCGTCCGCGGAGGAGTTTCTGAGTACTTGCGACCCGGCGCCGTACGGGTGCCTCGTGGTCGGCGTTCAGGCAGCGTCTCGCGACGGAGTTCCGCTGCTGTGGTCGATCCGCGCGCACGATTGCCGGTTGCCGGTCGTCGTTGTGGCGCGCGAATGCGACGTCACGGGCGCCGTCGCGCTGATGCGCGCCGGGGCGTTCTGCGTGATGGTCGCGCCGCCGGACCGGTCGGAGTTTCGCCGGCAGATCCGCGAGGCCGTCGCGAGCGATCTGATGCGCCGGCGGCATGAAGCATCGGTGGGCGAGACCAGCTCGCGGCTGTCCGCGCTGACGTCGCGCGAGCGCGACGTGCTCGACCTGCTCGTCGCCGGGCACTCGACGAAGCGGATCGCCGCGACGCTTCACGTCAGTCCGAAGACGGTCGACAAGCACCGGCACCAGGTGATGCGAAAGCTCGAAGCCCGGAACGTGGCCGACGTGGTCCGCAAGGTCGTACAGGCGCGGCCGGACGCGTTTCGTCGCTAGTGCATCGCCGCAATCATCGGGCGGGCCGCGAGTTGCGTGGGGCGCTCCGTACGTTGACAACACGCGCGGGATTCCGTACCGTATCCTCTTCGGTGCGACATCAGCGGCACTAACATCATTCGCTGCGGGAGGTAACGATCATGTATCGGCACGGGGCAGCCGCGGGGGCGTTGACGCTCTGGATCACGCTGGTCGCTTTCGCGCAGACGACGCAACCGGTGGTCGATCTGTCGGAGCCGGAGTTCCCGTACGAGGGCGAAGTGACCGGCTCGAACGTGTACGTTCGCAGCGGCGCGGGCACGAACTGGTACCCGACGACGAAGCTGAGCGCCGGCATGCGCGTGCGCGCCATCGGCGAGGAGTCGGGCTGGCTTAAGATCGTGCCGCCCGCCGGGAGCTTCAGCTACGTCGATGCGTCCGTGCTCCAGAAGTCGCCCGACGGCAAGACCGCGGTGACGACGGTCGACGGCGTGTACGTCAAGGCCGGCAGCGAACTCTCGCCGCGGAAGATCGCGACGCAGCAGATCCTGCCGAAGGGCGCCGAGGTCACGATCCTCGGCGAGAAGGACGGCTTCGCGAAGATTGTTCCGCCCGAAGGGTCGTATCTCTACATCAGCAAACTCTACGTCAAACCGGCGAGCGGTCCGGGCGGCGCAACGGCGGCGACCGCGACGGACAGCGCTGCGCCCGCCGAGTCGATCGCGTCGACCGATGCGTCGACCGGCGGCGTCATCCCGAGCGCGCCGATGCCGACTGCGCCGCGCGAGCCGGCGCGACCGGCCGCGCCGTCGAAGTACCGCGCGATGCTGTCGGCGGTGGAGGCCGAGTTGCAGTCGCTGCTCGCGTCAAAGGCCGGCGCAGGTCAGCTCGAGCCGCTGCTGGAGCGCTACCGGCCGCTGGCGGACCAGGTCGAAGATCCGGTCGCGAAGGCCGTGGCGAAGACGCGCGTGGATCAACTGTCGGCGCGCGTCGAACTCGAGAAGATCGTCAACGATGCGGCGTCGCGGCGCGAGTCGCTGGAGTCGTATCGCGTCGAGCTGGAGAGCGACCGGCAGAAAATCCTCAACACGCGGCTTCCGCCGGAACTGCGGGCCTGGGACTACAAGGGCGAGCTGCGGCGCAGCATGGCGTTCGGCGGGCGGGCGCATCGCTACCGGCTTTACGACCCCGTCTCGCAGACGACGATTGCGTACGTGGACATCCCGCCGGCCGGGGGCATCGACGCGACGAGCTTCGTGAATCGCTACGTCGGCGTGCGCGTCTCGGGACAGTACTTCAGTCCATCGGCGCGTGTTCCGATCGCGATGGCGTCGGAGCTTGCGATCCTGCCCGCGCCGGGCGCCGGTCCGGGCATGTCGCAGCCGCCGACCCCGGCCGAGACATCGCCGCAGGCGACGCCGCCGGCGACCGACGTGCTCCCGCCGCTGGGCGAGGATGCGCCGACCGAGACGGAGTCCGACGAGCCATCGGCACCGACGGACGAGCTGCCGCAGGCCGAGCCCGGGGCGGCCGATACCCCCGGCGATTCGGGCGCGTCGCAGACGCTGCGCTAGTCGCCGCCGATCGATTCCACGCCGCGCAATCGCGCCGCGTGCACCGGATCCTGGCATGACAACCTACGTCGTCATCGGCAGTGACGGTCGGCGCTACGGCCCGGCCGACGTGGCGACGATCGCGCGCTGGGCGGCCGAAGGCCGCGTCGTGGGCGGCACGATCCTGATCGACGCCGAAACCAACGCGCAGTGCGCCGCCTCGTCGATTCCCGAGATTCGCGCGGCCCTCTACACCGTCCGCGCCGACGACGCCGCCGCGCCCGCCGAGACGCTCCGGGCTCCGCGCCGCGACGTGATGGCGTCCGGTCCGCACGGACCGGCCGCGGGCGTGTCGCCGTTTCCGGCGGCGATGACCGGACCGGCCGGCTATGTCCCGGAGGTTCCGGGTCCCAAAAGCAAGGTCGTGGCCGGCGTGCTGGGACTGGTCTTCGGCGGCATCGGCGCGCACCGGTTCTACCTTGGCTCGTGATCATCCTCTCGAACGTCTGCTTCGGGTTCGGCGTCCTGTGGGGCTTCATCGAGGGAATCCTCTGTCTGGCCGGAAAGTTACGCGACAGCGACGGCCGCCTGCTCCGGGATTGAGTGCGCAAGCGCCGAGCGGCCGGTGCCGAAAGGAGTGCAGCCGCCGGGTCCTTCTTGTGGTCACTTGTCGCCACTTCGCCTGATGCGTTTCCGTTGACGGGCGTCGACGATCCACTTCATTCGTCCCCCAGACGGGCACGGCGCTTCGCCGGCTGAGGGGTTGCGCGTTGCGAAGCACCGTCCGGTCGGATCCCGTAGAGTGACATA